>NZ_VCPE01000005.1 GCF_005938105.1 Brucella haematophila
GCGCACGTTCTGCCGTCTCAAAGACTGGAGGCGTGTTGCAACACGATACGACAAGCTAATGATCAACTTCGCCGCAACATGCTATATTGCAGCAATAATGACTTGGTGGATCAATTGAGTCTGGAGCCTAGAGCATTTGCAGCAAAACTGTGAAGCGCCTACGCGAGGAAATCAGTCCACTGGACTGATTTCTGATCCCGCTTCGATGCGCAGGACAATGCGTTTAAAAGGCCCGGTTGCGAGACCGGGCTTTTTCTTATGTCGCGGATGGCACGCCGAGCGCTTTGCGCACTTCTGGTGCAACCCTGGTGCCGAACAGCTCAATCGATTTCATCGTATATTTATGCGGCAGATTGCCGAGCGCGGTCTGGAACAGAAAGCGGTCGTGCTTGAAGTAGCTGTGCTGGGTCAGGATCTTGTCGATGACCTGCTGCGGACTGCCAACCAGAAGCGATCCACGCGGTTCACGCATGGCATCAAATTGCTCTCGTGTGGTCGGAGGCCAGCCGCGTTCGCGGCCAAGCTTTGCCATGACATGGGAATAAGACGGATAGAATTCATCCGCCGCTTGTTGTGCGTTTTCAGCAACATAGCCGTGCGAGTTGATTCCAACTTTGAGCTTTTCCGGCGCATGACCGGCTTTTGCTCCAG
This sequence comes from Brucella haematophila, assembly GCF_005938105.1. Lineage (GTDB taxonomy): Bacteria > Pseudomonadota > Alphaproteobacteria > Rhizobiales > Rhizobiaceae > Brucella > Brucella haematophila. The sequence goes on from NZ_VCPE01000005.1 coordinate 652, forward strand.
CCTCACGATAGAAATCGGTCAGTTGCGCAAACCGTTCCGGATAACCGCCGATGATGGCAAGCGCCAATGGCAGTCCGAGCAGGGCAGCGCGACCGACCGAAGCGGGCGTGCCCCCGACTGCAAGCCATATGGGGAGTGCCTGCTGGATAGCGCGCGGATAGACGCCACGCCCGTCAATGGCCGCCCGCGTTGTCCCGGTCCAGTTCACGCGTTCATTGTCGCGAATGGTCAGAAGCAGATCGAGCTTCTCGGCAAAAAGCGTGTCGTAATCGTCGAGATTGTACCCGAAGAGCGGAAAGGATTCGATGAAGGAGCCGCGCCCGGCCATGATTTCAGCGCGCCCGTTCGAGATCAGGTCGAGCGTTGAAAACTGCTGATAAACGCGCACGGGATCGTCGGAGGAGAGAACAGTGACCGCGCTCGTCAGTCGTATGTTTTTTGTCCGCGAGGCTGCGGCGGCCAGAACAACTGCGGGTGCGGATACGGAATAATCGGGCCGATGGTGTTCGCCAAGGCCGAAGACATCAAGCCCCACCTGATCGGCCAGCTCGATCTCCTCGATCAGATTGCTGATACGCTGTTGCGGCGAGATGGGCTTGCCGGTTTCCAGGTCTGGGCCAAGATCGCCAAAGGTATAGATTCCCAGTTCCATGCGCTCTCCGCCCATTGTTCTTAATCAATAAAGCCGGATGACATTTGCCACCCGGCTTCGATGGGAATGCAGTTCTCGATCTGCTTCGATAGGATCGAAACACGATCGAGATGCTACAATCAATAGGCTGCCGTGAAGCGCTTGCCGATATGCTTGCCCTGTTCGGCTTCATCGACAATGGCTACGGCCAGATCGGCGACAGAAATAGCGCTTTCGCCCTTGTCGTTGAAAACCGGCTCGTCGCCGCCAAGACGATATTTGCCCGTGCGTTCACCAGGCTGAAGCATGATCGCGGGCGACACGAAAGTCCAGTCAAGGCCATCTTCCTTGCGCAGTTCGTTCAAGGCTTCACGGGCACCCAGCGCGCCTTCTTTCCATTCTGCGGGGAATTCAGCGGAATCGACCAGCTGCTGGCCGTTGATCGAAAGGCTGCCAGCGCCGCCAACAGCGATCAGGCGCTTGACGCCTGCCTTCTTGGCAGCCTCGTTGATCGAGCGGCTGCCCTTGATGTGGTTTTCACGAATATTTGCGTCGCCCCAGCCGGGATTGAAGGCGGAAATGATGATATCGTGTCCTTGAAGCTGCTTGGCCAGCGCGTCCGTGTCGTACACATCCGTCTTGACGGCGGTCACATTGGCAAGCTTTTCAACCTTTTCCGGGTGGCGAACCAGCGCTGTAACATGATGACCGCGCGATACGGCTTCCTTCAGGATTGCCGCGCCAACAAAACCCGTCGCGCCGATGAGTGCGATTTTAGCCATTCCAATTCCTTCCTTACGCTTTTATAGCCTTGCGGTTTAAGGTATGTTTCATAATCAGGTTATTTCTGGTAACTACATATGTCAGGCTTGTAGGCTTGTGAAGAACGCACTTTTACATGGGTAAGAAACATGGAAGTAACCGCCCAAAAGGCAAGGCGATGAGCACTGAGCACAATGCGCGTTAAGGGCGGCGTTTGCCAGATCGGGCGCTGAACCATGCCTGATCGTTGCAACCGGGAGGTAATAACGAAGCATCCGGTTTGATCCGATGAAGCGAGTATGTGATAAGAATGACTATGACGATACCGACACGACCAGACGCCAAGACACCGCTATTGTCTTCGACACCGGCCTTTGAGACGGACGGCAAGGGCTCTTGCCCGATCCGCGACGTGCTTGACCGGGTCGGCGATACGTGGAGCATTCTCGTTATCTTCAGCTTGCAAAGCGGTTCCATGCGTTTCAACGCCTTACGGCGTGAAATTGAAGGAATCTCGCAGCGCATGCTAACCGTCACGCTGCGCTCGCTTGAACGGGATGGGCTAGTGCTGCGCCATGTGCGCCCGACATCACCGCCGGAGGTGGAGTATTCACTGACCGAGCTTGGCCATTCGCTGGCGGGGCCTATCGACAGTCTCGGAAGATGGGCGGTTGCGAACCGAACGGCGTTACGCAGCGCTCGCTCCCGTTTTGATAGCGATCAGGAATAGCGAGCTGGAACCGATCCTTATCCGACACGTTGGCCTTTGGGCGGCGTAACAGGAGAAGATTCCATGCCTGCAAAATCTCAAGCCCAACAGAAAGCCGCTGGTGCCGCGCTTGCGGCGAAGCGCGGCGAGATCAAGGTCGGCGAGCTTTTCGGCGCATCGAAGGAAATGTATGAATCAATGACCGAGAAGGAACTGGAAGAATTTGCCGAGACCAAGCGCAAAGGCTTGCCTGAGCATGTCGACGACAAAAAGAGCACCTGATTTGTGATCAGGTGCTGCGTTCTTTCTGGCAGTCGCCGCTGGGCTTACTCAGCGGCTTTGGTTTGAACCAGCTCGATGGCGGTCAGCTTGCCATTGGTGATGCCGCAACGCAGGTTGACGCCATCCCACTTATAGCCTGTGCTCTTGATGCGCGCTTCGCCCGGCACGGAGATCACGGCTGAAACCTTGCGCGGGTCCTTGGTGCTGAACTTTGACGATGTATCATTGGTCGTTGCCGATGAAATATCATCCTTGGTAAAGCCGAGACGATCGTATTTCTTGTCCTTCTTCACCAGATCATAGCCGCTGGCCACGCAATCGGCGACTTGCGGCGAGGCGTGCTGGTCCTTGACCAAAGTCTGGTAATTTCCGGTAAAATCTTTCGAGCGTTTCGGAACGGCATCCGCGTGGGCGGCGCTCGCAAAGCCGATTGCGCAAATGGTGGAAAGTATAATTTTAGTCAATTGCATGCCCCACATCCTTCTCGGAAACCGTGCAAAATAAGCAACAAGAGCGCTTCCAACGATTCTATCTCAAGCGGAACCGTTCTGGAATCGATAATACCGCATCAAAGTAGAAACCGGATTTGGATTTTTTTATGAATTCCGGGCGGTTAGGGTAAAACTCTCGTGACCGGCTCACTGGCATATGCGTGCTGTGCAGCTTTTGCCGTGACACCCCTGATCGAGATGCATGTTGGTGCGGTGCGCCGCATCGCCATCTGGGCCGATAACGGTCATGAAAAGCTTGCAGCCTGCGCCATGCACAGCGCGCCAGAAGGCCTTTTCCTTGTCGGCTCCGTTCCAGCCGCTTTCCAGCTCCGTCTTGCTGCCGTCCGAGAACGTGAAGGACATGATGTCGAGCGCATTGCCAAAGGCATGTTCGGAGACGCGGCCTGTCGATGCGCCATTCACCTTGCGGCATTGATAATCAGAGCCGGTGCCGATTTGCGTAATCTTGATATCCTTGCCGTAAATATCGTGGGCAGCACTTTTGACGTCGTTGCTCCACTCGGCCAGTGTCACCGCCATGGCGCAGTTCGTCGTGACGGGATTGGCGAGCTTAAGCGGTTCCTCCTTGCCGATTGCCGTCAATGATAGCGGCGAATGGACACCGCATTGTGCGCCATCCTCAATGGGTGACAGGAGCTTGCCTTCGACATCGCCGGAAATGAGCGCAGGGCAGGCCACCTGATAGACTCGCTCGTCAGGGGTGGGTTTTGCGGGTTCTGGCTGTTTCGGCTCGGCATGTTCCGGCGGGGTTGGCTTTTCTGGCGGTACGATGGTGGTAGGCCGGGCCTCGTTTTTTTGTTCGGATTTCTCATCCGGCTTGGCTTCCGGGGTAGGCGTCGGCACTGGTGCGGCCTCGGGAATCTGTTCCGGTCTGGGGGCAGGCGTCGGAACGGGAACAACCACAGGCAATGCTGACTGGGATGCAGGCTTTTCCGGTGCTTTGCTTTCCATCCGGGTTACGGGCTGCTTGCTTTGCCGCTTCTTTTGCGGTTTCGCCGACGGGCGCTTGCGCTGCTGCTTTGCCTTTTGCGCGTCGCGTTTCAGGATTTTTTCGATGAATGTCTGCGCCTGGGCGGGTTGAGGATAAAAGACCGCCGCTCCAGCCGGAGCGAGTAAACCAAGGGTGAGAATTGCTGCAATCGAATCTTTGCGTGATAGGAAACGGGGCAGGACCAGCAACACCGATGAACACCTCATATTCTACAGCCCCGACTGCATAATGCGGTAAAGAGAAGCCGCGTTCCTTCACGCTTGATGGCAATATGTTGCAAAGGACGGCAAAAAACGCTTTAAACGCCCGGTTATCAGGGCTTTGGCAAGCGTTCGAACTTGACAAGATGACATGCACATGACTAAAAGCCCGCCATCGCTGGCGCTTTAACGCGCTGGCGTTTCATTTGACGTGTCCCGTGGATGGAGATCGCGCTCGCGCGCTTCATCCTGTCAGTCCTCGAAAACGGAGGGCAGAGGAGGGCGCGTTTCCTGTCTGCGCCGTATGGCGCACTAACTTTTTGAAGGAAATGCGATGAGCAAGCGCGAATCCGCAAAGTATAAGATTGACCGCCGTCTCGGCGAAAACATCTGGGGTCGTCCGAAGTCCCCGGTTAACCGTCGTGAATATGGCCCGGGCCAGCACGGCCAGCGCCGCAAGGGCAAGCTTTCGGACTTCGGTGTGCAGTTGCGCGCCAAGCAGAAGCTCAAGGGTTTCTATGGCGATATCTCGGAAAAGCAGTTCCGCAAGACCTATGACGAAGCCGCTCGCCGCAAGGGCGACACGGGTGAAAACCTGATCGGTCTTCTCGAATCGCGTCTGGACGCTGTTGTGTACCGCGCAAAGTTCGTTCCGACGATCTTCGCTGCACGCCAGTTCATCAACCACGGTCACGTGAACGTGAACGGCCGTCGCGTCAACATCCAGTCCTTCCGCCTGAAGGCCGGTGACGTTGTTGAAGTTCGTGAAAAGTCGAAGCAGCTGGTTGTTGTTCTCGAAGCTGTTCAGCTCGCAGAACGCGATGTACCTGACTACATCGAAGCAGATCACAACAAGATGGTTGCGACCTACGCCCGCGTTCCGACCCTGACGGATGTGCCTTACGCTGTCCAGATGGAACCGAACCTCGTCGTCGAATTCTATTCGCGTTAATCTGGTCGCCTTCGGGCGCCACTTATCGCAAAGAAATGGCCGCCCATGGTTTCCCCATGGGCGGCTTTTCTGTATGTAAAGCGCAGTACGAGACAGCATCCGAGAAGAACCATGAACGCTTTCGATCTGAACATTGCGCCCGATAATTCGCCCGGTATATCGGAAGACACCAGCGGAGACGGTTGCCATGCGCTGTTTCGCGAAGTGCCCACTTCAGTCGAATTCAACAAGCTGCGCAAGCGCCTTCTGCGTCTGACGCGTCAGGCTATCGAAGACTTTGCTATGGTGAAGCCCGGCGAGCGCTGGATGATCTGTCTGTCCGGCGGCAAGGATTCCTACGGCCTGCTGGCGCTGCTGCTCGACCTCAAATGGCGCGGCCTGCTGCCGGTCGAGCTGTTGGCCGTCAATCTGGATCAGGGACAGCCGAATTTTCCAAAGCACATCCTGCCCGACTTCCTGAATCGCTATGGTATTGAGCACCGCATCGAATATCAGGACACCTATTCGATCGTGACGGAAAAGCTGCCGGAAACCAGCACCTATTGCTCGCTGTGTTCGCGCCTGCGTCGCGGTAATCTTTATCGCATCGCGCGTGAGGAAGGCTGCTCGGCTATCGTTCTGGGCCATCATCGGGAGGATATCCTAGAGACCTTCTTCATGAACCTGTTCCATGGCGGGCGTCTTGCCGCCATGCCGCCGAAGCTTCTGAACGACGAAGGCGACCTAATGGTATTCCGTCCGCTGGCCTATGCTGCGGAAGACGATCTTGAGAAGTTTGCGACGGCCATGCAGTTTCCGATCATTCCATGCGACCTGTGCGGCAGCCAGGAAGGGCTTCAGCGCAACGCCATGAAGGCCATGCTCGCGGATATTGAAAAGCGCATGCCGGGCCGTAAGGACACGATGATCCGCGCCATGACCAATGTGCGCCCGAGCCACCTTCTGGACCGCAAGCTGTTCGATTTCGCAGGCCTGATGGCTGGCTCGCATGAGGAGAAGAGTGAGGGGAATGAAAGTGCGCTTTGATGAAGGCCAGATCGACTGGCTTGCCGATCTTTTGGCAGAGGCTGCCCAACAGGAAATCATGCCGCGTTTCCGCACGCTTGATGCGGACGATATCCGGCAGAAAACGTCTCCAGCTGATCTGGTAACGGAAGCCGACATCAATGCAGAGCGCTTTATCACCGCGAAGCTGAAAGATCGTTATCCCGATGCGATGATCGTGGGCGAGGAAGCCTGTTCCGATAATCCAGCCTTGCTCGATGGGCTCGGCGATGCCGATTTTGCCTTCACCATCGATCCGGTGGACGGCACATTCAATTTCGCATCCGGCGTACCGCTTTTCGGTGTGATGCTGGCCGTTGTGTCGAAAGGCGAGACCGTAGCGGGTATCATTCACGATCCGGTTGGCAATGACTGGATCATGGCGACAAAGGGTAGCGGTAGCTATGTTCGCCATGCCAGCGGCAGCACGCGAAAGGTGCGCGTTGCTGAACCTGCTGGTATCAACCAGATGACAGGCTCGATTTCGTGGCAGTATACGGCTGAGCCGATTCGTTCCCGTCTGGCGCGCAATCACACGAAATTTCTGTCGCAGATCGGTTATCGCTGCGCGGCGCATGAATATCGTATTCTCGCGACCGGCGGTGCGCATTTCGCGGTCTATAACAAGCTTATGCCGTGGGATCATCTGCCCGGCGCGCTGATCCACCAGGAAGCGGGCGGCTATCTCGCACGCTGGGATGGTAGTGATTATCTCCCGTCACATACCGGCGGAGGCATATTGGCTGCGCCGAGCAAGGAAAGCTGGCAGGCCATTCAGGCCACGCTCTGGGAAGAGTAAGCGCTAAAAAGCCCGGTTGAAACCGGGCTTTTTCATTTCAAGGTCTGGGAGGTCAGTTATTTTCCTTGTCCAGCACCATGTAGTCGAGCGGCAGTTCAGTCGTGTACTTGATCTGCTCCATCGCAAAGGATGACGACACGTCGCGGATTTCGATCTTGCTGATCAGTCGCTTGTAGAAGGCGTCATAGGCCGCAATATCCGGCACTGCGACGCGCAGAAGATAATCGACATCGCCGCTCATGCGGTAGAATTCGATAACCTCGGGGAATTCCTGCACGACTTCCGAGAAGCGCTTGAGCCATTCATGGCTGTGCGAGCTGGTGCGCACCGACACGAAGACCGTTACGCGCGCATTGACGCGGATCGGGTCGAGGATCGCTACACGGCGCTTGATGACACCATCTTCTTCAAGCTTCTGGATACGACGCCAGCAAGGCGTTGTGGAAAGGCCAACCTTCTTGGCAACGTCTGCCACTGCCAATGTTGCGTCTTCCTGCAATAAGCGCAGTATTTTTCTGTCGAGCCTGTCCATGCGTTTCCGTTCCCGGTTTTAGAAATCGTTTCCCGAACTTTGCGAGTGTGCGAAACGTCATACCTTATGATGTGCTATCGGCAGAAGTTACAGGAAAAATATTCTTATGAGAACCGATCTTGTAAAATTTATTTATCGTCGTTGATGAGGCTTCGGACTTTTGCCTGAACAATAGGCACAACCTCTTCATCGAACCATGGATTGCGCTTCAGCCAGCCACTGTTGCGCCAGGAAGGATGAGGGAGCGGCAGCACAATGCGTCCGGCCTTGTTGGGCGTTTCAATGAAGTGCCGCCAGTTCTTCACCGTTTCGGTCAGATTGCGCCCGCGATAGTCGGGAAGATGGTAGGCCAACGCATATTGCCCGACCACCAGAACGAACTCCAATTGTGGCATGGCTGCAAAGACACGGTCATGCCATGACATGCGGCATTCGCGGCGCGGGGGCAGGTCGCCGCCATGTCTGTCATAACCGGGAAAGCAGAAGCCCATGGGAACGATGGCAAACCGGGCCGGATTGTAGAACTCCTCGCGTGTTGTTCCAAGCCATTGCCGCAGGCGGTCGCCCGAAGGATCATTGAACGGCAGGGACGTATTATGCACACGGATACCCGGCGCCTGTCCGCATATGGCAATGCGCGCCGTATTGGAGACAATACAGACCGGGTTAGGCTCATGCGGCAGCGGTGGCAGAAACAGTGGCTCATCACGGCAGATGCGACACGCCTTGATCGACTGACTGAGCGTGTTGAGGTCTTCCATGAGGCTTCGCTCCGGATTTTGGGATGTCGTCATCGGAAATAATTGATGAGGGCAGTGATACGCTCTTTAATATAGTCGGTGAACGCGTTGATGCTATTGCGTCCAATCGTCTGCGTGTTTCCATGGTTCGTTTGCGCGTTCTCGCCCGCGCGCGGATTTTCCTTTCGCCATGACGACGGCTTCTCGAAACGGCCAGCCCAGATACCGCGACCATTTCTGCGGGCGTCCGCTTCCTCGCGCTCATAATCGCCATAGGCAATCGCCCAACCCTGTTGGACCATCCAGCTATTCAGATCGGTTTCGCCGAGGTAACAACGCGCCAGATCGCGGCCATAGCGGTCAAAGCCCTCCGTCTCGCACCGAATCGGTGTTCTTCCGATTCTTGCCCGCAAGAAATTGCGAGCCTCCGTGCCGCAATCGTAATGAATACCGTTCCGCTCGCAGGTCTGCGCCATCTCCGGCGCATCGATGCCCTTCAGGCGAATATGCACCTTGTTTATAACCACCGTATCCCCATCTATCACATAGACGGGGCCGTCGCGCGTTTCGGTCGGGCGCTTTTCATTCGGCAGGTATGAAATACCAACGATAATCGCGGAAAAGAACAATAAAGTCAGTATGATGCTGCGAAATCCTCCCATTCCGCTTCTGCGGTTGCCGGAGGTAAATCGCCTCTGCGGGCGCCTATAGGGGCGTCGGTATTTGCGCATGTGGTCCCGGTTGGTTCCAATCGGTTGTGTGATAGCCGTTCTATTCTAAGCGTCCGCCAGACGGAAACAATCGCCATCGCTTTGTTCGATGGGTCGCACATTTCGATGAGCAACAACAGTGAGTTTGTTGTCAAACGGCAACAGTCTTTACCGTTACTTTAGGCTACAAAGAACTACGGTCATTTTTGCCTATTTCCCGCCACAAAGGGGCATCATCCGTCAAGGAAAGGCAGAAGCCGTCAAACAATCAGGAGCGAAGGCTCCCGCAGGATTAGGCAGGAATGAGCAAGAGCGCGTTGTTGCAGAGCAAACCGATTGCAAGCAAGGGAAACCTTGCCGACGCTGCTCCGATTCCTTCCAATGGTGGTAAGGCTTTTTTCGGCCAAGATCGGGTCTCAGTCTTGACGAAAAGCGTGGCTATTCTGCCCTCAATGAATTCTTTCTCCACGATTTGTGCCAACTATTGTGAAAGACCGGCGTTGTGATGCGTAGTCGCAGTTTTTCATATCCTGTTATTGCCATGGCTGTTGGTTTGGTCATCGCCTGCAACAGTGCCTTTGCTTTTGATCTGAACGACGATTCTGAAAAGTCGCGCAGCCCGTTCGAACTCTTCAAGTTCGGCTTCTCCGCTTACAAGAACGGTCACAAGGACGAGGCGATCAAGGCGCTGCGTTATGCCGCCGAGCGCGGTCATCAGGGTGCAAAGTGGAAACTGGCCCGCATGTATGCCGATGGCGATGGCGTGGCGGAAAATGACTACGAAGCCTACAAGATTTTCGAAAAGATCGTGCGTGAGGGTTCCGAACCCGGTTCCGAGAACGATTCCTATGTGGCTGATGCGCTCGTTGCGCTCGCCGGATATGTGAAGCGCGGCATTCCGGGTACGCCGGTGCGTGCGGATATGGGGGTTGCCCGCGATCTTTATGTACAGGCCGCATCGAATTTCGGTGATTCTGCTGCCCAGTTCGAGCTTGGCAAGATGCTTCTGTCCGGTGAGGGCGGAGAGCGCAATTCGGTTCAGGCGGCGCGCTGGTTCCAGCTGGCTGCGAACAAGGGCAATGTCAGTGCTCAAGCCATGCTTGGAAACATGCTCTTTCAGGCTGGCAAGACCGTGCGCGGGCTGGCCTTCATGACGGCCGCTTCTGAACGTTGCGCAGCCGAGGATTGCACCTGGATACGCGAAATGCAGGAACAGGCTTTCTCGATTGTCGGTGAAGCGGATCGCCGGAACGCTGTCGCTCTTGCCAGCGATATGACCACCAAGGGCTCGTTCTAAGCTTCTTTCGTCTTAAACCGACAACGTGACCGTTACCGGTACGTGATCAGACGGCTTTTCCCAGGCACGAACGTGCTTTTCAATATCAGTCGATACGAAACGGTTGGCCGCTTCTGGCGACAGCATCAGATGATCGATGCGGATGCCATTGTTTTTCTGCCAGGCGCCTGCCTGATAATCCCAGAATGAATAGATACCGTCATCGTCAGTCGCCGCGCGAATAGCGTCGGTGAAACCGAGATTTTCCAACTTGCGGAACGCCTGTCGGGACTGCGGCTGGAACAATGCGTCGCCAAGCCATGCCTGCGGGTTCTTCGCATCCTCAGGTTCGGGGATGACGTTGTAGTCGCCAGCCAGCACAAGCGGCTCCTCAAGCGCCAGACGTTCTTTCGCCCAGGCTTCCAGACGCTGCATCCAGGAGAGCTTGTAGGGAAATTTCTCTGTATCGATCGGGTTGCCGTTCGGCAGATAGAGCGACACGACGCGGATGACGCCTTTATCGGTCGAGTAAACGCCCTCGATGAAGCGCGCCTGTTCGTCGCTGTCGTCGCCGGGCAGGCCGCGATTGATCTCGTCGGGTGACTTCTTGGAAAGAAGCGCGACGCCGTTGAAGCCTTTCTGGCCATGGGTCTCGACGTGATAGCCAAGCGCCTCAAGCTCAAGGCGGGGGAACTGCTCATCCACCGACTTGATTTCCTGCAAGCAGGCGATATCCGGCGAAGACTCCTTCAACCAATGCTGAAGGTTCTCGATGCGGGCCTTGACGCCGTTGATGTTCCACGTAGCGATCTTCATGGCTCAATGATTAGGCGCTTGAGCGGGTGAGGGCAAGCATGGCGCTGGCCTCATCACAGAAATTGCAGCTTGGCGCATATTTCGATGCTGCGCGCATTTGTATTGCCGCCCTTGCGTTCCTATCTCGGACTCATTGGAGCCAGACAGGAGATGACAATGTTCGACGCCAAGAAACTTCTCGACCAGTTTTTGGGATCGCAGGTACCAGGCATGTCGGGGAGTGTGAAGGATAAAGCCGGGCAGGTCGGTGATCTCGCCAAGAAGAACCCGCTTGCCACCGGCGCTATCGCTGCCGCAGTTCTTGGCACCAAGACGGGTCGCAAGCTGGCCGGTAATGTCGCCACCGTTGGCGGCATCGCAGCCATCGCCGGTCTGGGCTACCTGGCCTACAAGAACTACAAGTCCGGCCAGTCGCCGCAAACAGCGGAACAGCCGGTCGCCAGGGAGCCGGAGCTTCTTCCGCCTCCACCTGCCGATTCGCCCTTCCACCCGCAGTCACCGGCCATGAGCAACAGTTTCGCCCTGACGCTGATCCAGGCGATGATCGCCGCAGCCAAGGCAGATGGCCATATCGATGATGCGGAACGCGCGCGCATCATGGAGAAGCTTCAGATTTCCGGCCTTGATGACGAGGCCGAATCTTTCTTCCAGAAAGAACTGGCAGAGCCGGTCGATCTCGACGCGCTGGTTGCCGCCGCGCAGACGGAAGAGCAGAAGGTGGAGCTTTACACTGCTTCGCGTCTGGCCATTGATCCTGACACCCGGGCGGAGCGCGGTTATCTCGATATGCTGGCCGGGCGTCTCGGCCTGCCGGATGCGCTGGTGGACCATATCGATACCACGGTCGCTTCAGTCAAAGTCTGATAAAACAAAACCGGCTGCCATGAGGCAGCCGGTCTATTTCAATGCCGTACGTTTCGGTTCGCTTAAATTGCGAAGCTCGTGCCGCAGCCGCAAGACGCAGTCGCGTTCGGGTTGCGGATCTGGAACGACTGTCCCATCAGATCGTCAACGAAATCGATTTCCGATCCATCCATGTATGGAACCGAGATCGAATCAATCAGAACTTTCGCCCCGAGCTTTTCGATGACGATATCGTCATCTGTCTGTTCGTCGACAAGATCGTATTTGTAGGAAAACCCGGAGCAGCCGCCACCTTCGACAGAAACGCGAAGCGCGGTCTTGTCCGGTTCGGAATTGAGAATTTTAGCGATCCGCTTTGCGGCGGAATCGGAAACGGTAATGCCTGTCATCGGTCTCGTCCGTTTGCAGTTGCTGGGCCAGAGCGGGATTTTCCCCGGCTGCCCGTTATCGCAGACTTGCCTTCATATTCCTCTGATAGCTATGAACGCTACCTATAGAAGTCAATGTCAGCATGAACATAGTGTAATCATATTACAGTGAAGGATGCATCGCAATGTCGCTGGAAGGAATAGGCTTCGGTTATCGTGAGCGCGCGCCCTATGCCTGCGATCCGATCTCAAGCCGTGGGCGGCTGGTGCCGGAACCGGAAAGCCCGACGCGCACCCCGTTTCAGCGCGACCGCGACCGCATCATCCATTCCACAGCGTTCCGCCGTCTGAAACACAAGACGCAGGTTTTCATCGCGCATGAGGGCGACCATTACCGCACGCGATTGACGCATACGATTGAAGTGGCGCAGATTGCGCGCGCGCTGGCCCGTGCGCTGCGGCTGGATGAAGATCTCGCCGAAGCCGTCGCGCTGGTGCATGATTTTGGTCACACGCCTTTTGGCCATACCGGCGAGGACGCGCTCAACGAACGCATGAAGGATTATGGCGGCTTTGATCACAATGCCCAGTCGCTCCGCATCGTCACCAAGCTTGAACATCGTTATGCGGATTTCGACGGTCTCAATCTGTCCTGGGAAACGCTGGAAGGGCTGGTGAAGCACAATGGTCCGCTGGTCGGGCCGTATGCGGTACATTCGGATGAGCCGGTGCCGCAGCCCATCCTCGACTTCAACGAACGCTACGATCTGGAACTGGGGCGCTTTGCCAGTCTGGAGGCGCAATGCGCGGCGATTGCCGACGACATTGCCTATAACGCCCATGACATTGATGATGGCCTGCGTGCGGGCCTGCTGACGCTTGAGGCGCTGGATGAAGTGCCCCTGACCAAGCGGCTGCTCGATGTGGTGCGCGGGCGCTATCCCAATCTTGATGCCGTGCGCACCGGCCATGAACTGGTGCGCAGGCAGATCACCATCATGGTCGAAGATGTTATCGCCGAAGCCCAGCGCCGTCTGGCCGAGGCTCGGCCGCAAAGCATTGCCGATATCCATGACCAGTCGCAGTCGCTGGTGGCGTTTTCGCCCACGATGCGCGACGAGGAAAAGGTGCTGAAGCGGTTTCTGTTCAAAAACCTCTATTTCCATAACAGCGTGGTGCTGCGCCGACAGGCGGCAGACAAGATTGTGCAGGACCTGTTCGACGCCTGTTTTGCTGATCCGTCGATCATGCCGCCCGAGTGGCAATCGGGCTGTGAAACGCTGGATATCCCGTCGCGTGCGCGCCGCGTGGCCGACTATCTGGCGGGTATGACTGATAATTTTGCCGTGCGCGAACACCGACGATTGTTTGACCATACCCCCGATTTAGCTTAATCGGAGCCAAACGAAGTGATTGCGAGGCTGAAAGGCCGTCTGCAACACAACTATCTAATAGAACGAGCCGACTCTGGAATACGCAGTCAAAATTCCAGACGAAAGCCTGACAGGACAGACCATGAATATCTTCGCAGATTTCGACGCACGTATCAAAAAGACGTTGCAAGATATTGATCTGAAACCGAAAGATGGCGGTGAACTCGATCTTTCGCGCGTTGGTGTCGAGCCCCCGCGCGATGCGACCCATGGCGATATCGCAACCAATGCGGCCATGGTTCTTTCCAAGGCTGTCGGTCAGAACCCGCGCGAACTTGCGGTGCGTATCGCCGAAGCCTTGAAGAGTGACGATGATGTCGAAACAGTCGATGTTGCCGGTCCGGGCTTCATCAATCTGCGTCTGAAGGCCAGCTACTGGCAGCGCGAGCTTGCCGCGATGCTGAATGAAGGCACGGATTTCGGTCGTTCCAAGCTTGGCGCGGGCAACAAGGTCAATGTCGAATATGTTTCGGCCAATCCGACCGGCCCGATGCATGTCGGTCACTGCCGCGGCGCCGTTGTTGGTGATGTGCTGGCCAACCTGCTGAAATTCGCAGGCTACGACGTCGTCAAGGAATATTACATCAACGATGCGGGCTCGCAGATCGATGTGCTCGCAAGCTCCGTCATGCTGCGTTATCGCGAAGCGCTGGGCGAAATTATCGGTGAAATCCCGGCTGGCCTCTATCCGGGCGACTATCTCGTGCCGGTGGGGCAGGCGCTCGCCAAGGAATATGGCACGAAGCTTCTGGAAATGCCGGAAGCTGAAGCGATGGCTATCGTCAAGGAAACCACCATCAAGGCTATGATGGCGATGATCCGCGCCGATCTCGAAGCGCTGAACGTCCATCACGATGTGTTCTATTCCGAACGTCAGCTGCATGCCGATCATGCCCGTGCGATTCGCAATGCAATCAACGATCTGACGCTGAAGGGCCATGTCTATAAGGGCAAGATTCCTCCCCCGAAGGGCCAGCTGCCGGAAGATTGGGAAGATCGCGAACAGACCCTGTTCCGCTCGACGGAAGTGGGTGACGATATCGATCGTCCTCTGATGAAGTCTGACGGTGCATTCACCTATTTTGCGGCCGACGTTGCCTATTTCAAGGACAAGTACGACCGCGGCTTCAACGAGATGATTTACGTGCTGGGCGCCGATCATGGTGGTTATGTGAAGCGTCTTGAAGCCGTCGCACGCGCTGTCTCGGATGGCAAGGCCAAGCTCACCGTGCTGCTCTGCCAGCTGGTAAAGCTCTTCCGCGACGGCGAGCCGGTGCGTATGTCGAAGCGTTCGGGCGAATTCATCACATTGCGCGATGTGGTCGACGAAGTGGGCCGCGATCCGGTGCGTTTCATGATGCTTTACCGGAAAAACGATGCGCCGCTCGATTTCGATTTTGCGAAAGTCACCGAACAGTCCAAGGACAATCCGGTGTTCTACGTGCAGTACGCTTCTGCGCGTTCGCACTCGGTTTTCCGTCAGGCTGCCGACCAGCTGGGTCTTACCGATCTGGATCGTGTCGCTATGGCCGCACAGTTCGACAAGCTGACCGACGAGAGCGAAATTGCACTGGTTCGCAAGCTTGCAGAATATCCGCGTCTGATCGAAGCGGCGGCGATCCATCAGGAGCCGCATCGTCTTGCTTTTTACCTGTTTGACCTTGCCAGCGCGTTCCATTCGCAATGGAATAAGGGCACAGAGAACCCGGACTTACGTTTTATTAAGGTTAACGATCCAGACTTGTCTCTAGCCAGGCTAGGGCTGGTACAGGTTGTTTCCGATGTTCTGACGTCCGGATTGACGATCATCGGGGCTGATGCTCCGACGGAAATGCGCTAGGATTGATCGACTGACTGGGAGCTTGTTAAGTCAAGCGAAGCTCTCAAAAGCAGCAGATCAAGTCTAAAAAGAGAAGACCGGGATGAACCGAAGGTGTTGGTTTATCCCGTTCTGGTCTTTCGGCGCAGGAAACTACCGTCAACTTTTGCCCACATTGCCTCGCTAATAAGCAATGTAAAGTGACGTCTTGCGGCGTCCAGGGTTTGAGTTAGGAACACACCATGACGGACAGCAGTGCAAATCCCCGTAATTACGGCGAGCGTCCGCTGCACGAAGACGATCCGCTGATGGAACTGTCGCGAATCGTGGACTTTGGCACGCCTCAAGGTGATCATTCCGCTTGGAACGAGCGCCAATCTCATGACCGGCCCGAGCCTGACTTTGATTCGGCGCTTGACCTTGAACGCGAGCTTCTCGGCGGTTTCGACGATTATGCGCAGCCAGCAAGCCACAGCCAGCCTGTCGAGCCTGAGCCGGAAGTCGCTCAGGATCAGCGCTATAGCGAGCAGTATTATCGCGGCGCAGAACCGCTGGTGCACGAAGAGGACCTTGCTTCTGCTCTGGAAGAAGAACTCGACCTGCATCTGGACAATGGAACATCCGTTCCTGCGCCCGAGCTGGACGACTTCGAAGACGTCGAACGCACCGAGCCTGTTCAGCAGTTCGACTATGCTGATTATTCGAGCGCACGCGATTCGTATGGTGACCCTTACGCGGCAGCGCAAAGCTCGGCTTATGACAATCACGAATCGCCGGATAGCGCGCAGGGCGGCCATGCAGCCGACCATGGCGCATACGATCCGACGATCTATCAGCCGGCTATCGAGCCGCACGAAGAATCCTATCTGACGCAGACCGCGCAAAGCCGTGACTGGAATGTGCAGGCCGTTGAGCCTGCAACGCCGTCTTATGGCGCCGAGCCTGCACATCAGTCCATGTCACTTGAGGACGAGCTGGAAAACTTGCTGTTCGGTGACGAGCCGCAGCCAGCTTCCGCGAACGACAGCGCCTATGGCTATCAGCCGGAGCCGGTATCCTATGCGCCACAGGCCGCTGCCTACGAACCCGAACAGGCCGTATCCTACGCGAGTGCATCGGACCATGCCTATGCGGCAGAGGAAGAGCCTGAGCCGGCATTTGACGATTTCCAGCTGGATGAACTGCATCTGGACGAGCAAGCCTTTGAACAGCCGCACCAGCCTGTAGAAGCTGCTGCGCCTGCTCAGGAAGCGGTCGCTCGGACAGAACCATCCGGCTATCCCTATTACACTCGTGGCAATTTCGCTTCAGGCGTTGTCGCGCAGATTCCAACAGCAACCGCCCAGGCTGCGAGTGAGGCGGAAGCGCCTTACGCTGCTTCCAGCGCGTTCGTTGGTTCGGAACAGGCTTCGAACGAAGTTGCAGCGCAGGACGACGACTTCTCCTTCGACGATGATTTCTCATTTGATGCCGCTGCATTTTCCGCAACGACAGCAGCGGAAGGCACGGACGACGATCTGTCGGATCTCGATGAGCTGAGCCTGAGCGAAGACGACTTCGGTTTCGAGCCTTCCGGTGATTACTCCGAATCGGAAGTCCTCAAGGCGACCGACGAAGAGTTGCTTGGCGGCGATGATTTCTTCA
The DNA here is from genome assembly GCF_005938105.1 of Brucella haematophila. Lineage (GTDB taxonomy): Bacteria > Pseudomonadota > Alphaproteobacteria > Rhizobiales > Rhizobiaceae > Brucella > Brucella haematophila. Next base: position 17,736 of record NZ_VCPE01000005.1, read on the forward strand.
ACGAAGACGATCTCGACCTGCATGATGACAACAGTGCAGCCATAGCTGCGCCTGCCTACGCTCATGCGGTGCTTTCAGATGAGGATTATCGCCCGACCACATCGATGCCGCATTTTGCAACTGCTCAGCAGGCTGCCAGTGCACCCGCACCAGACGTGGAAACGCTGAGCGTTGCCGAAAACAAGGTTGAGCAGACGCATTCCCTCGATCTGCCGGAAGTCAATTACGGTGAAGAGGAAACCGCTGCCGGTCGTGGCGATCTCGAAGCTGAATTTGCCGAGGTCTTCAACACAGTCGGCGTCGATGAGCTGAACACGCCATCGGAAGCGCAGAGCGAAGCCGACAAGGCCTTCGAAGATATCTTCCGTGAAAGCGCATCCAGCTATCTGCCGAATGCCGGTGTTGCCGCAGGTGCCACCGCGGCGGGCCTTGGTGCAGCCGTTGCCGCTGCTGCAACCTCCTATGGTCGCCCGCAGCCGCGCCAGACTGGCGATTATAATGCGGGCGAGCAGGCCGGCAGCGAAGATGATTTCTACAATCATTGGGCTGCCCAGGGCGCGCAGACCGTCGAAGGCGGCGATTATGGCGCGCGTGCCGCCATGCAGCCGGAAGACGATCTTGGCAAAGCGTCGGAAGCCTATCGCAATCGCCCGGTTCGCGGTCGTCGCGGCCTGATTCTGGCCAGTGTTGCCGGTGCTGTCGTATTGCTTGGCGGTATCGGTTATCACTTCATGGGCGGCGGTTCGCAGGAGCCGGTCGTCATTCATGCCGACAACCAGCCGATCAAGATGCAGCCGGAAAACCCCGGCGGCGCGACAGTCCCGAATCAGGACAAGGCGGTCTATGACCGTGTCGCCGGTACGTTGCCGAACAATCCGGAACAGAAGTCACTGATCACCTCGGGTGAAGAGCCAGTCGATATTTCCGGCACGGACGACAATGAAGCCATGTCCGATACGCCGGATTCGTCGGCCGAAAATGGTCAGGCCAATACGGTTGCTCAGAATGGACAGAACGCGCAGGAAAGTGCGCCTTTGATCCAGCCGCGCGAAGTTGAAACCATGATTGTTCGCCCGGATGGCACGATCATGCAGCCGGAACGCGCTCCGGAACCGGCTGCGCCGCAGACGGCCAACAACGCTGCGGCGCAGCCATCCGCTCCGGCTGGTGGTGATGAAATCGCGGCAATCGCTTCGGGTAGTGCTTTGCCAGCACCTTCCGCAACTGCACCGCAGGCCCAGCAGCCAGCAGCACAAGCGCCTGTCGCTCAGGCACCGGCTGCGGAAACGCCGCGCCTTCCGGCACGTGCTCCGGTTGTTCCTTCGCGTCCGGCTGAACAGCCGGTAAACATAGTCGGCAACGTTCCGCAGCGTACGCAGACCGCAGCGCCTGCTGCTGCTGCTCCGGCTGCCAATCAGCAGGTTGCATCGGCTGCCGGTGGAGCGGCAGGTGCAGGTGGATATTTCATCCAGATTGCATCGCAGCCTTCCGCTGAACTGGCGCAGAAGTCCTATGCCAACATGGCGCAGAAATATGCCAATGTGATCGGCGGACGCGGCGTGGATATCAAGCGCGCTGACATTCCGGGCAAGGGCACATATTACCGTGTCCGCGTTCAGGCTGGTTCGCGTGACGACGCCAATGCGCTGTGCGGTCGCTTGAAGTCGGCTGGTGGCAGCTGCCTTGTAACGCGCTGAGCCATAACAACAGACTTAGAACAGGGCGGCTTGAGCCGCCCTTTTCATATGCACTATCGAGCGCATGGAATTTTCGTTAGAACAGTTCTCTAAGTTGCGGAAAATACGAGGGATATTCGCATGAAACAGTGCAAGGCATGGATTGCCGGTGTGTCGGGTACGAAGCTTACGCCGGATGAGGTTGCCTTTTTCCGCGATGAAAGGCCTTGGGGCTTCATTCTGTTCGCCCGCAATGTCGAAAGTCTTGAACAGGTTGCAGAGTTGACCGCGCATATGCGCGATGTGACGGGCCGCGATCAGACGCCGGTTTTCATCGATCAGGAAGGCGGGCGCGTGCAGCGTCTGCGTCCGCCGCTAGTGCCGAATTATCCATCCGCTGGAGAAATTGGCGCGATCTTTGCACGCGACCGCGAAGCGGGCCTGCGTGCCGCATGGCTGCATGCTCGTTTGCATGCCTTCGATCTGCTGAAGGTCGGCGTCACCTCCGACTGCTTACCGGTTCTCGATGTGCCCGTCGAGGGCGCGCATGATGTGATTGGCGCACGCGCTTATTCCAAGAACCCGCATGCGGTTGCCGAGATGGGCCGTGCCGCTGCCGAGGGCCTGCTGGCGGGCGGTGTGTTGCCGGTGATGAAACACATGCCGGGCCATGGCCGCGCCTTCGCGGATACCCATAAGGAACTGGCCCGTGTAAGCGCGCCGCTGAGCGAATTGCTGGCGCATGATTTCGTGCCGTTCAAGGCGCTGAATGATTTGCCCATGGCCATGACGGCGCATGTCGTTTTCGATGCGCTGGACCCAAAGCGTCCGTCCACTTTGTCGCCGACCGTGATCAACACGATCATTCGTGAAGTGATTCAGTTCGACGGTCTGATCATGAGCGACGATATTTCGATGAAGGCGCTTTCGGGTGAACTGGGCGACATTGCCGACGGAATCATCGGTGCGGGCTGCGACATCGTTCTTTATTGCGCAGGCGTGATGGAAGAGCTGGTGCAGGTTGCTGCCCGCGTGCCAGTGCTCGAAGGCAAATCGAAGCGCCGCGCCGATCTGGCCGAAGTCTATGCAGGTGATCCGGACCTTTCGGATGAGGCTGAACTGCGCGCCGAATTCAATGGCATGTTCGAAGCGATAGCGTAATCGTTAAAACTTGGTAAACTAGAGTTATGCGTTGCCCGGCTTGTCCGGGCCGCGTGAGTGACGACTGCGCATCGAAGGGTTAGCGGCTTGGCAGCATCGGGAACCAACACAGACGGAAAAGACGGCACGCTCGTGCCGATGGATTCGCTGTGGCAAAGCGATGCCGAAAGAGCTTTAAGCGAGCCATCATTGCTGATTGACGTGCAGGGTTTTGAAGGCCCGCTCGATCTTCTTCTGCATCTGGCACGCAACCAGCGTGTCGATCTGGCGCGTATTTCCGTTCTGGCGCTGGCCGAGCAATATCTCGAATTCGTCGAGCGAGCCAGGGCAGTCCGGCTCGAGCTTGCCGCCGATTATCTGGTGATGGCGGCGTGGCTCGCTTACCTCAAATCCAAGCTGCTTATTCCCAAGCAGCAGGGTGACGATGGCGAGACCGGCGAGGAACTTGCAGCATCCTTGCAATTCCGCCTGAAAAGGCTGGAAGCAATGCGCGATGCCGCAGCCGCTCTGGTCAATCGCAACCGGCTGGGGCGCGATGTCTTTGCACGCGGCATGCCGGAAGTGGTGATGGTCGACCGCGCCAGCCAGTTTTCCGCAACACTCTACGATCTTCTGACGGCCTATGCCTCGCAGCGCCAGCGGCAGGCGGTGTCTCATGTTCAGATTACCAAGCGCTCCGTTTGGTCACTGCAGGAGGCGCGGGTCGCACTGGTGCGTCTGATGGGCGGTGATATCGAAGACTGGATTTCGCTCGACCGTTTTCTGATCGACTATGCGCTGTCGCCGCAGGAGAGGGCTTCGGCGCTGGCAAGCTCGTTCGCCGCCAGTCTGGAACTGGTACGGGAGGGCAAGCTGGAAGTCCGCCAGAATGCGCCATTCGAGCCGATTTATATGCGGGCCAAGCCCGGTTTAAGCGAATTTGACGAGGACGAGGATGTCTGAGGCGGAACGCCAGCTGGCGGAATTCGATATGGATGATGAATTTGAGGAAGCACAGCTTCCGGCAAGTGGGCTGGCTGATCTGGCCCGCATTGTCGAAGCAATCATTTTTGCTTCCGCTGAACCGGTGTCTGAGCGCGCACTTCAGGAGCGTTTGCCGCCCAGGGCCGAGCTTGCGCCGATTTTGCAGCATCTCCAGAAGGTTTATGAGTCGCGCGGCGTGCATCTCGTGCAGGTCGGCGCCGCCTGGGCGTTCCGCACCGCGCCGGATCTGGCCTTCCTGATGAGCCGCGAGGCGGTGCAGCAGCGCAAGCTGTCGCGCGCCGCAATGGAAGTGCTGGCGATCATTGCCTATCACCAGCCAGTCACACGCGCTGAACTGGAAGACATTCGTGGCGTCGAAACCTCCAAAGGCACGCTCGATGTGCTGATGGAAACGGGCTGGATCAAGCTGCGCGGACGTCGCCGCACGCCGGGCCGTCCGGTGACATATGGCACGACGGAATCGTTCCTCGACCATTTTGGACTGCCGGAAATCCGCGATCTTCCGGGGCTGGAAGAATTGCGCGGGGCAGGGCTTCTGTCCGCCCGCATGCCTTCAAGCTTTGCTGTTCCGGTGCCGAATATCGACCCGGATGAACTGACGGATGACGAAGAGCCGCTTGAGGATATCGATCTCGAAGACCTTGGTTTGCTGGCCCCCAAGGGATAAGTCAGCGATCGACTTTCCTATGATCCACAATTTGCTGCACATAAAGAGGACACATGCGACGAATAAAATCGTCACATCTGCCTTCACAGCTATACTTCCGTTTGAAAGATTGCTTGAAAGCGCTTAAATCACTATCGACATTGCAGGAACAGGCTGCGCTTAAGCGGCGATGAGAGGAATGAAATGGGTAGCTTTTCCATCTGGCACTGGCTGATCGTTCTAGCGGTTGTGCTGCTTCTTTTTGGCCGCGGCAAGATTCCCGAGCTGATGGGTGATGTTGCCAAGGGCATCAAGAACTTCAAGCAGGGCATGAACGACGAAGACGCCGCCAAGGACGCCCGGGACGACGGTCGCACGATCGACGCCAAGGCGGAAGAAACCGTCAACGACGTCAAGAAAACCACCAAGTCCTGATCTATCGGATCAAGAATGCTGCGTGTCAAAACGGATACGCAGCATGTTTGCCATCTGTAATAGTGCGGTTTTCCGCCGAAAGACGGGACACGCGCGCAGTGCGCGGGGTATAAAATGCTCGATGTCGGTTGGTCTGAATTGCTGGTCATTGCGATCGTGATGATCGTTGTCGTCGGCCCCAAGGATTTGCCGAAGATGCTTAGAGCCTTCGGTAAGGCGACTGCGCGCATGCGCGCCACAGCCAATGAGTTTCGCAACCAGTTCAACGAAGCCTTGAAAGAGGCGGAGCTGGAAGACGTCAAGAATATCATCGACGAAACGCGCAAGCTCGATCCGCGCTCCAAGCTTACGCAGGTTTTCGATCCGATTCGAAGTGCAGGTGAAGACCTGAAGTCGAGCATCAAATCCTCGACCTCCATGTCTCCGGCGACACCCGATACGGTTGCAGAAGTGACCACGCCGGTCGACGCAAGCGGAACGCCTGTTCCTGTAGCAGCGCCTGCTCAGGCTGAAGCTGTTGCAGAAAAGCCTGCAAAGGCCCCACGCGCTCCACGCAAGACAGCAGCAAAAGCAGCGCCTAAAGCTGCTGTGGCGAAGGCCGAACCCGCTGCGCCGAAGGCTGTAAAGGCCGCGACGGCAAAGCCTGCTGCCGCCAAAACGGCTGCTCCCAAAACGGTTGCGGCAAAACCCGCACCGAAGAAAGTTGCTCCGGTTAAAACAGCGGACGCATCCAAGCCAGCTGCCGACAAGGCGGTTGCTCCTGCCAAGAAGACCACCAAGAAGACAGGAACCAAAGCGTGACCCGTGACGAGGATGAAATCGAGCAGAGCTCAGCGCCCTTGCTTGAACACCTGATCGAACTGCGCCGCCGCCTTATCTGGGCAATCCTGGCATTTTTCGTGGCATTTGCAGTTTGCTTCGCATTCGCAAAGCACCTTTTCAATCTGCTTGTCGTGCCCTACCAGTGGGCGATCGACTGGGCAGGTATGGATCGTTCCAAGGCGGAGCTGATCTATACCGCGCCGCAGGAGTTCTTCTTCACGCAGGTGAAGGTGGCGATGTTCGGCGGTATCGTGCTCGCTTTCCCGATCATTGCAGCACAGATCTACAAGTTCGTCGCGCCGGGGCTCTATAAGCATGAGCGTATGGCATTTCTGCCGTTCCTCATCGCATCGCCGATCTTGTTCCTGCTCGGCGGCGCGCTCGTCTATTTCTTCTTCACCCCGATGGTAATGTGGTTCTTTCTGGCCATGCAGCAGTCGGGTGGCGGCGGCGAAGTGCAGATTTCGCTTTTGCCGAAGGTGTCCGAATATCTGAGCCTCATCATGACGCTCATTTTCGCTTTCGGTCTGGTTTTCCAGTTGCCGGTCGTCACAAGCCTCATGGCGCGTGTTGGTCTCGTGACTTCGGCTGGCCTGAAGGACAAGCGTAAATATGCGATTGTGATTGCCTTCATCGTGGCGGCTGTTCTGACACCGCCCGATCCAGCGAGCCAGATCGGTCTTGCCTTGCCGACGATCCTTCTCTACGAGATTTCCATTATCGTGGCTCGTATGATCGAGAAGAAGCGCGACGAAGCAGAGAACGCAAAAGACGCTGAAAACGACACTTCTTCCTCCTGATCGTAAACTACGATTTCCGCTGGCCGCAGTCTTTGCGGCCCGCTTCTGTTCAATTTCACGAAACGGCTTTTCCCATGCTCGACATCAAATGGATTCGCGAAAACCCTGAAGACCTCGACAAGGCGCTTGCAAAGCGCGGGGCAGGGCCGCTCTCGTCCGAACTGATCGCGCTCGACGAAAAGCGCCGTGAAAATGTCGGCAAGGTTCAGGCTGCGCAGGAACGCCGCAATGCTGCTTCGAAGGAAATCGGCAAGGCGATGGCTGAAAAAGATGCCGCCACCGCCGACAAGCTGAAAGCGGAAGTCAGCGAACTCAAGAATTTTCTTGCTGAGGCCGAGGAAGAAGAGCGTCGTCTGGTCAAGGAATTGAACGACGCGCTGTCGACTATTCCGAATGTTCCGCTTGGCGATGTGCCGCTTGGCAAGGACGAAGCCGATAATGTCGAGGTTCGTCGCGTCGGCAATCAGCGCAACTTCTCTTTCCAACCGAAAGAGCATTATGAGTTGGGCGAAGCGCTCGGCATGATGGATTTCGAACGCGCGGCAAAAATCGCCGGTGCGCGCTTCACCATCCTGAAGGGCGGTCTGGCGCGTCTGGAACGTGCGCTCGGCCAGTTCATGCTTGATCTGCACACGACCCAGCACGGCTATACCGAAACCATGCCGCCGCTGATGGTGCGCGACGAGGCTGTTTATGGCACCGGCCAGTTGCCGAAATTCTCGGAAGACCTGTTCCGCACCACCGACGGCCGTTGGCTGATTCCGACGGCGGAAGTGCCGCTGACTAATCTGGTTGCGGATGAAATCGTCGATGTGAAGACCCTGCCGCAGCGCTATACGGCGCTGACGCCTTGCTTCCGTTCGGAAGCGGGTTCCGCCGGTCGTGATACACGCGGCATGCTGCGCCAGCACCAGTTCCTGAAAGTGGAAATGGTGTCGATCACCGATGCAGATAGCTCGGTTGCCGAACATGAACGCATGACGGCTTGCGCCGAAGAAGTGCTGAAGCGTCTTGAACTGCCGTTCCGCACTGTCGTGCTCTGCACTGGCGATATGGGCTTTGGCGCGCAGAAGACCTATGACATCGAAGTCTGGCTGCCGGGCCAGAACACCTATCGCGAAATCTCCAGCTGCTCGGTCTGCGGTGATTTCCAGGGTCGCCGCATGAACTCCCGCTATCGTCCGGAAGGCGAGAAGTCGACGCGCTTCGTCCACACCCTCAACGGGTCCGGCGTTGCCGTCGGTCGTGCGCTCATCGCTGTCATGGAAAATTACCAGCAGGAAGATGGCAGCATTCATATTCCTGAAGCATTGCAGCCATACATGGGCGGCCTCACGCGCATTGAAAAGGCTGCGTGATTCAGGATTTCAACAATTAGGACAGGAGTGAAGACGTGCGAATTTTGCTGACGAACGATGATGGTATCCACGCTGAAGGCCTCGCAGTTCTGGAGCGAATCGCACGACAGCTCTCGGACGATGTCTGGGTTGTTGCACCGGAAACCGACCAGAGTGGCCTTGCACATTCGCTGACCCTGTCGGAACCGCTGCGTCTGCGGCAGATCGACGACACCCATTTCGCACTGCGCGGCACGCCGACCGATTGTGTCATCATGGGTGTCCGTCACGTTCTGCCGGGCGCGCCGGACCTCATCCTGTCCGGCGTCAACTCCGGTGCGAATATTGCCGACGACGTGACCTATTCAGGCACTGTGGCCGGTGCGATGGAAGGCACGCTGCTCGGCATCCGCTCCATCGCCCTGTCGCAGGAATATGATTACGAAGGCGACCGCCGGATCGTTCCGTGGGAGACGGCTGAAACGCACGCACCGGATCTCATCCGCAAGCTGGTCGCTGCCGGTTGGCCGGAAGGCGTTCTGTTGAACCTCAATTTCCCGAATTGTGGTGCCGATGAAGTGCAGGGCACCCGCGTGACGGCACAGGGCAAGCTTAGCCACGATGCGCGTCTTGACGAGCGCCGCGACGGTCGCGGATTCCCGTATTTCTGGCTGCGTTTCGGTCGTGGCAAGGCCCCGGTCGCCGACGACAGCGATCTTGCAGCCATCCGTTCGGACTGCATCTCGGTCACGCCGTTGCACCTTGATCTCACCGCGCATAAGGTTCGTGCAGAACTGAGCGCTGCGCTTGGTCTTGAAGCTTGAAGCGGGGGGAAGCATGAGGCAGGCAACGTCTGAGCGGCCAAGGCTTTCGGACCGGGAAGGATTTGCATCCTTCGTCTTGCGCATGCGCGCGCGTGGCATTGATGATCCGCGCCTCTTTGCAGCCATTGAAGCAACACCACGCCAGAGCTTTCTTGCTTCGGCGTGGTCGCATCTGGCCTATAGCACCCGCACAGCGCCGCTCGATTGCGGCGAATATATCGAAGGCATTGACGATCAGGCGCGTGTGCTGGCGGCGCTCAAGCTGGAGCCGGGTCATCGCGTGCTGGAAATCGGCACCGGTTCGGGCTTTACCGCCGCTGTCATGTCGTCGTTATCGGGCCGCGTGACGACGGTGGAACGTTATCGCAAACTTTGCGACCACGCCTTGCAGCAGTTCGTTTCGCTCAAGCGCGAAAACATCATGGTCAAGCATGCCGATGGACGCCACGGCATGCCGGGCGGGCCGTTCGACCGAATCATTCTCTGGCTGGCTTGCGAAGAAGTGCCGCGCCATTTTGTGGAGCTTCTCGCAACACACGGTGTACTCATCGCGCCGATCGGTCCCGGCGACGGCGAACAGATCATGACGCGAATCTCGAAGGTCGGCAGTCGCTTCGAGCAGGAAAGCCTGATGGTTGTCCGCTATCAGCCCTTCATCGAAGGCGTTTCTTCGGTTCTTTAGAGCACATCCCGAAAAGTGTGAAACGGTTTTCGGATGAGATGTGCGTTTCAATAAACATTTAGAGCGCCGATCTGATTGAATCAGATCGGCGCTCTAAATCGCCATTTTCCCAAACTATAGTGCCATCCATTCCGGTTTTCGTCGGAAGGGTGGCTGCGCGCCAATGTTCGCTTATGGTGTTTAATTGGTGAATCTTTTTTCAAAGTTGGGTCGTTCTTAACCAGCGAGTAACATTAACGCGCTTTAATCGTCTTACTGAGTTTCGAGTATGGACGAGTTGAACATGCGTTTCCCAATTTTGCAGCATACGTCCGAACGTCTCCTGCGGAATGTCGCAATCGTTCTGATTGCCGGCTTTGGAGCCGGGTGCAGTTCCGATACGATGCGTTTCACCGACGGCATCTTTACCGGTTCGACGTCCAATCAGCGCGTTGCGCAACAGCCCACAGGCGATGTTTATGCGTCAGCCCCAATAGCGCCGGCCCCGCGGGTTTCCAGCGGAACGGTACAACGTAATTCGCTGCCGGCGCCATCAGCCGTATCTTCCGCCCCAATGGCGGCACCCGTTGCGGCAGCACGACAGTCGGTTCAGGCCCCTGTCGCTGCAGCCTCCACGCAGATGCAGAATCAGGTTGGTCAGGCTCACACTATGGCCTCCAACCAGGTCAATGGTGCAGAGACCCGCGTGGCAAGTGCTGCGACCACGACCCACAACGCCGTGAACGGTACTGTTAACGGCGCGAAGGAAAAGGTTCTGGGTCAGCTTCCGGCAACGCCGGGGCAGGGTGCTCCGCGTCCGATGGACAACAACATCGCCGTTGTCCCGGCAGCCCCTTCGGTCAACGGCAAGAAGTCATCTGCCGCTACCGATATGGCTTCCGCAGGCGCAAACACCGCAACACCTCCTGCGCCAAAGGGCGGCTATACGGTTCAGAGCGGTGATTCGCTGTTCTCTATCGCACAGAAGCACAATGTTCCGGTTGAAGATCTGAAGCGGGCCAATGGCCTGTCCAACGGCGCTATCCGGGTCGGTCAGACACTGGTAATCCCTGCCGCAGGTGCTGCTGCTGTAACGCAAGTTGCCGCTGTCACGCCGCAGCCAGCCAGCCCGGCCAAGGCCGCAGCTGCTGCAAACGATGCGGATGCCGGAAGTGTGAAGCCTTATACGCCGCCGCAGGCGAGCAACAAGGTGATCGAAGATGCGGAGAAGGATCAGGCCGCAGCGCCTTCCTCCACCGGTATCTCTCAGATGCGCTGGCCGGTTCGCGGTCGCATTCTGGCCAGCTTCGGTCAGCGTGATGGCACTGCGGTCAGCGACGGCATCGACATCATGGTTCCGGAAGGAACGTCGGTTAAGGCCGCTGAAAACGGCGTCGTCATCTATGCTGGCGATGGCCTGAAGGAATTCGGCCAGACGGTTCTGATCCGCCACGACAACGGGCTGGTCACGGTTTACGGCCATAACAGCCAGATACTGGTGCAGCGCGGCCAGAAGGTTCGCCGTGGCGAAGATATCGCCAAGTCGGGCATGAGCGGCAACGCGAAGTCGCCGAAGCTGCACTTCGAGGTGCGCAAGAATTCCTCGCCGGTCAATCCTTCCAAATATCTGGAAAGCTGATCCGGGCAGGGCAAGACAAACAAAAAGGCGGGCTGAAAAGCCCGCCTTTTTGCTTATGCGCGTTTTTTACATGGCCACGCCAAGGCGTCCGGCAAGGTCTTGAACATATTGCCATGCCACACGACCGGAGCGATTGCCGCGCGTGGTCGACCATTCGAGAGCTTCTGCGTGAAGCTTGGCCTTGTCGTAACTCAGTTTGAAATGGGCCGCATAGCCATCGACCATTGCGAGATAGTCGTCCTGGCTGCATTTGTGGAAGCCGAGCCACAGACCGAAACGATCCGACAGCGATACTTTTTCCTCGATGGCTTCAGAAGGGTTGATCGCGGTGGAGCGCTCGTTGTCGATCATGTCTCGCGGCATGAGATGGCGGCGGTTCGACGTGGCGTAGAAGATCACATTGCCCGGACGACCTTCAACGCCGCCTTCGAGTGCGGCCTTCAGCGACTTATATGACGTGTCGTCATGGTCGAAGGAAAGGTCGTCGCAAAACAGGATAAAGCGGTAAGCCGTATCCTTGATCATGTTCATCAGGGTCGGCAGGCTGTCGATATCCTCGCGGTGGATTTCAATCAGCTTGAGCGGCTTCTGGGAGGCCAGTTCGGCATTGACGCTGGCCTGCGCGGCCTTCACCAGCGAGGATTTGCCCATGCCGCGTGCGCCCCACAGCAGAACATTGTTTGCCGGATAGCCATTTGCGAAGCGACGGGTATTGTCTACGAGCTGATCACGCACCAAATCTACGCCACGGATCAGGGAGATATCCACGCGGTTCACTCGGCTAACCGGATCAAGCGTCAGTCGTTCCGGCGCCCAGACAAAACAGTCTGCGGCGTCGAGGTCTGGCGTTTTGGCTTCTGGTGGCGCGATACGTTCGAGCGCGGCGATCAAACGGTCCAGTTTCTGGCTGAGTATGTTTTCGGTCGTCATTTCATGCCCCTAGTGGTCTTATTCCGACATTTGCGTCCCAGTGTTACAATCGGTCCCAGCGAATGTCAGAATCGAAAAGATCACCAGATGCTGTAAGACTCTAGTGGATTTTTCCAATTTGACGTTTGAACAAGCGTTTTTGACAAACGGAGTTCAAAGGCCAAATTCAATCCACTCGTCGTCGGCGAACGGCTTAACATGCCACAGCGGAGGCGAAAAGTGTGCGACCTTGGCGCAGGCGGGATGATCGCCGGTTGCAATTGGCGCGCCAACCATTGTAATGCCCTTAACAAATTGTCTTTGAGACTTCAGAGGAGTTCCTAATGTTCGTAACACCGGCTTTCGCTCAAGCACCTGGCGGCGGCGCTTTTGGCCCAGACATGCTGATGAGCATTCTGCCGTTCATCCTGATCTTCGTCATCATGTACTTCCTCATCATCCGCCCACAGCGGACCCAGATGAAGAAGCGTCAGGAAATGCTGACCGCAGTTCGCCGTGGCGATACGGTTGTGACCGGCGGCGGCATCGTCGGCAAGGTGCAGAAAGTCGTCGACGACAATGAAGTCGAAGTCGAAATCGCCGAAGGCGTTCGCATCAAGGTTCTGCGCAGCACGCTGATGGATGTGCGCGTCAAGGGCGAACCAGTCGCCGATAATAAGAACAAATAATCTCTTTTTGAGATGAAACGGGCTCCGGTAAGTTTTTTCTAACCGGAGCCCGTGCAATATTCGGTCGGCGCGACCTTCATAAGCGCGCTTACCTCAAGGCCGGAGAGCGGTGCGCATTCGCACCCCGGCATGCTCTGTCCAGGCCAAAACGGGCCAAGCTGAAACGGAATTGCTGCTCTATGCTCTATTTTTCACGCTGGAAATCGGCCCTGATCTGGTTGGCGGTACTCGTCAGCTTCGTCATCGCTTCCCCTAATTTTTTCTCGCGTGAAACGCTGGCAAATCTGCCCGGTTTCCTGCCGAAGAAACAGGTCGCGCTCGGGCTTGATCTTTCCGGCGGCTCCCGCCTTGTTCTGCAAGTTCAAAATGCGGGCAAGAACGACCTGGAACGCAGCGCGGAGATCATGCGGCAGCGCCTGGAGGAGCTGGGTTACGGTAATCCCGTTGTGGAAACCGAAGCGCGCAACCAGATTCGCGTTGAAGTGCCCGGCCTTTACGATGCGCAGCTTCTGAAAGATATTCTGAGCATTCGCGGCGATCTTTCGTTCCACGCTGTGGATGATTCCGTTTCGCCGGACGACGCCATTCGCGGCACACCGCCAGCGGATAGCGAAATCGTTTATTCCTATGACGATCCGCCGGTCGGCTATCTCGTCAAGAAACAACCAATTCTCACCGGCGCAAACATCACCGACGCGAAGGCAACGCTTTCTTCCGATGATAATGAGCCGGTTATCACCCTGACCCTTGATGATGCAGGCCGCAAAGGTCTGGCTGCCTTGACCGCCAATGCGACGGGCAAGAGCTTTGCCATTGTGGTCGATAATCAGGTCGTGTCTGCGCCGGTCATCAGCGAGCCGCTCGACACAAACGAGTTACAGATTTCCGGCGCCTTCGATTTGCAGGCCGCCAATAATATGGCCGTTGTTCTGCGATCCGGCACATTGCCGCAAGCTGTGACCGTGCTGGAAGAGCGCACCATTGCATCTGCGCTTGGCGAGGATTATGCCAGCGCTGCCGTGACGGCAGCGCTTCTGGCCGCACTTCTCGTCGGCCTGTTCATGGTGCTGTCCTACGGCATTCTGGGCGTCATCGCGATGGTGGCGCTTGTGGTCAACATCATCATCCTGACTGCGGTTATGTCGCTGATCGGCGCTTCGATCAGCCTTGCCAGCGTTGCAGGTCTGGTGCTGATCATCGGCATGGCGGTCGATGCGAATATTCTGATCTACGAACGCGTGCGTGAAGATCGCCGCAAGGGCTATTCCGTCGTGCAGGCGATGGAATCCGGCTTCTACCGTGCGCTGTCGACCATCGTTGACGCCAATCTGACGACGTTGATTGCCGCATTGGTTCTGTTCCTGCTGGGCTCCGGCACGGTGCATGGCTTTGCCCTGACCGTTGCTGTTGGTATCGGCACGACGCTGTTCACCACGCTCACCTTCACCCGTCTGCTGATCGCCCAATGGGTGCGTACGGCGAAGCCGAAGGAAGTGCCGAAGCGCCGTCTCAAGCTTGTGCCGACGGTGACGCATATTCCATTCATGCGCCTGCAGTTCATTACGCTTGGCATTTCGGTGCTGGCCTGCGCGATCGTGGTGGCGCTGTTTGTGAATATTGGCTTCAACTACGGCATTGATTTCCGTGGTGGCTCGATGGTCGAGCTTCAGGCGCGCAGCGGCGACGCCAATATTGAAGACATTCAAGACCGTCTTTCCGAACTGAATATCGATAGCGCCCGCGTTCTACCTGCCAAATCGCCGCGTTCGGCGCTTGTGATTATCGGCAGCCAGGAAGTTGGTGACGATGCCGAACAGACGGTCGCCGTGAAGCTGCGCGGTGAATTCGAACAGGATTACTCCTTCCAGCGCGTCGAGGTGGTCGGCCCGACCGTTTCCGAACAGCTGTCCCATGCCGGTATTCTGGCCGTTGTCCTGTCATTGATCGGCATTTTCATCTATGTCTGGGTCCGCTTCCGCTGGCAGCTGGCACTCGGCGCGGTGCTTTCGACATTGCACGACGTGGTTATTCTCGCGGGCATGTTCATCGTCTTCCGGATGGAATTCAATCTCTGGAGCGTTGCGGCGATCCTGACGATCATCGGTTATTCGCTGAACGATACGGTGGTGATCTATGACCGCGTTCGCGAAAATCTGCGTCGCTATAGCAGCGCGCCGCTGCCTGCGATCATCGATGCTTCGATCAACCAGACCTTGTCGCGTACCTTGCTGACGTCCTTTGTAACGTTCCTTGCGCATATTCCGCTTTACGCCTTCGGCGGCGCCGATATCCGCATGTTTGCGCTGGCGCTGAGTGTGGGCATTATCGTGGCGAGCTATTCGTCGATCTTCATCGCCGCACCGCTGCTGGTTCAGTTCGGACTGAAGCCGCGCGGTCCCGAGCAGGATGAGGAAATGGGCGACGAACTGGCGCAGTCGCTGAATCTGGAAAGCTGAGCATGGCCAAGGGAATAGAAATACGCGAAGCGCATTTTCCGGGGCGCGCCCCGATTGACGCTTACGGCGATGGCGGTTTTCGCTTTGCCGAAATGTCGCATCGCGGTTCGATCCTGTGTCTGCCGTCCGGGATTCACGGCTGGAAGCCTGAAACGCCGCCCGTGCTGTCACGCGCCGATCTGGAGCTTATTCTGGAGCAGGCCTCTGATATCGAGATTCTGCTGGTTGGAACCGGTATGGATTTGCGGCGTATTCCGGAAGATGTGCGCGCCATTTTGCGGGAACACCGCATTTCGTCCGATCCGATGAGCACAGGCGCTGCCGTGCGGACCTATAATGTGCTCCTCGCGGAAGATCGCGCGGTCGCGGCGGCGCTTATTGCAGTAGAATAACGATCATGAACCAGAATGAGGCACATTGCCTGGCCCTTCTTCGTGAGGCTGACCGGGACCGTTACCTGTCGGTGCTCTATGCGCCGGAGGATAAACGCGGCGGTCTGGCGGCTCTTTATGCCTTCAATGCGGAAGTGGCGCGCATTCGCGACCTCGTTCATGAGCCATTGCCGGGTGAAGTGCGACTGCAATGGTGGCGTGATCTGATCAATGGCGAGGCGAGGGGCAGTGCCGAGGCGCATCCCGTTGCCGCTGCTCTGGTCGAAACGATCAATAAATACGAGCTTCCGCGCACCGCTTTCGACAATTATTGCGAAGCGCGCATCTTCGATCTCTATGACGATCCGATGCCGAGCCGTAACGATCTTGAGGGCTATTGCGGCGAGACCGCATCGGCAATCATTCAGTTAGCCGGCTTTATTCTGGATCGCGATGCGGCGCAGGCACATAGTGAAACGGCCGGCCATGCAGGTGTTGCTCAGGCAGTAACCGGCCTGCTGCGTCTTCTGCCGACCCATCGTCGACGCGGCCAGCTCTATGTTCCGGCTGACATGCTGGCTTCGGTTGGCGTGACGCGGGAGGCATTTTTGGGCAGCGACGATCCGTCGGCCTGCGAGCGCGTGGTCAGCGTGATGCTGGCGCTGGCGCGTGAACATCTGGCGATTTTCGATAAAGCAAACGCGGCATTGCCCAAAAGCCTCGCGCCGGCATTCTTGCCGATGGCCATTGTACCCGCTTATCTGAAAGCGATTGAACGCCTTGGCGGCAAGGCGGCGGAACGGACAGCCGATATTTCGGCTATCCGTAAGCAGTGGCTGATGTTTCGCGCCAATTTCTGACCGTCAGGCCAGTTGTTCCAACCATTTCCTGAAATCCGCAAGAGCGCGAGCGGATAGCGCACGCTTCTTGGCAATGGTCTTTTCCTTGCCACGCAGGCGCTTGCCTTCTTCCTTCGGAACTTCGACCGGCGGAAACAGTCCAAAATTGACATTCATCGGCTGGAACGACCGTTTGCCGGGTTCCGCATCGTCGGCGACGATGTGGCCGCCTGTGATGTGCCCAAGCAACGCGCCAAAGGCGGTCGTTGGCGGCGGCGGCACGGCTGCATTGCCCAGTTGCTCCGCCGCAGTGAACCGACCGGCGAGAAGACCGATGGCCGACGATTCGACATAGCCTTCGCAACCCGTCACCTGACCGGCAAACCGCAAGGTCGGGCGCGACTTCAGGCGCAGCACACTGTCGAGCAGCACGGGCGAATTGAGGTAAGTGTTGCGATGCAAACCGCCGAGACGCGCGAATTCGGCATTTTCCAATCCGGGAATCATCTTGAAGATGCCCGTCTGCGAGCCGTATTTCAGCTTCGTCTGGAAACCGACCATGTTGTAGAGCGTGCCCAGTGCATTGTCCTGACGCAATTGCACGACTGCATAGGCCTTGACGGTCGGGTTATGCGCGTTGGTCAAGCCCATCGGCTTCATCGGGCCGTGGCGCAGCGTTTCGGGTCCGCGTTCCGCCATGACTTCAATCGGCAGGCAGCCATCGAAATAGGGCGTGCCTTCCCATTCCTTGAATTCCGTCTTGTCGCCTTCGACAAGCGCCGCCACGAACGCCTCATACTGCTCCTTGTCCATAGGGCAGTTGATATAGTCCTTGCCAGTGCCGCCGGGACCGACCTTGTCGTAACGCGACTGGAACCAGCAGACGTCCATATTGATCGAATCGAAATGCACGATAGGCGCAATCGCATCGAAGAAGGCGAGCGCGTCGGCATCTGTTTCCGCAGCGATGGCTTCGGCCAGCGACGGCGCGGTCAGGGGGCCGGTGGCAACGATTGTCGTGCCCCATTCTGCTGGCGGCAGGCCAGTGACTTCCTCACGCTGGATGGTGATCAGCGGATGAGCCTCAAGCTTTTCGGTCACGGCTTGCGCAAATCCCTCGCGATCCACGGCAAGCGCGCCGCCCGCCGGAACCTGATGCGCATCTGCGCAGGCCATGATGAGTGAACCCGCAAGGCGCATTTCGGCATGCAGAACGCCGACAGCGTTGGTTTCGGCATCGTCGGAGCGGAACGAATTGGAGCAGACGAGTTCTGCCAGCTGCTCGGTCTTGTGCGCATCGGTGCCGCGTACGGGGCGCATTTCATGCAGCACGACAGGAATGCCTGCCTGCGCAATCTGCCAGGCAGCTTCGGAGCCAGCGAGACCGCCGCCAACGACGTGAATGGGGGTGAGATCGGATGTGTTTGGCGATGTGTTTGTCATGGCCCTTCCCATATCGCCTTTGCGGGCGGCCATCAATGGGCGAGCTAGTGGTCTGATTCCAACATTTGCATCCCTCGGTTCAAGCGCCGAGCAAATGTTGGAATCATAAAGACCACTAGCAAGTATATGTATCTAGCGGATTTTTCGAATTTGACGTTTGAAACAGCATATGTGTCAGTCGGGATTCAAACGTCAAATTCAATCCACTAGGCCCCAAAAAACAAATGGCATCCGTCGCGGGAGGAAGTGCGACGGATGCCATATGGAAAGACCGGATTGGGAGGAGGAGAACCGGTCTTGTTATCGCAAAGCCTGGGAGGAGGATGGCTTGGCGATGAACCAAGGCTGGTGGGAGGAGGATCCAGTCCTGGTGGTATTCACGGCTCGAAACTTCAATCTGAAATTTTCATCGAAAGGCGTTCAGCGTAAAGCAATCGTCGCGAACAGCTTTTCGGTCTTCAGCTTGATGCTTAGCGAGCCTTGCTCTGACGAGCGACATAAGGGATGTCGGCGCGGGAGATGCCGAGATCGTTCAGTTCGCGAGTCGAAAGCTGGTTCAGTTCGCTAACGGTTTCACGGTAACGACGCCAGTTGTTGTAAGAGCGAAACAGGTTCATGGTCTTAATCCTTCAATGTGCGATGGTATCGCTTGGGTTCAATTCATCTCTTTTGTTGCCCATGATATAAGCTATTGTTTTTGCAAGTTGCAGAGCCGACTTTGCATAGCTGCTCTGCGGATGCTGCAAGACGGTTCCAGAGCGCGTTTCGATCTGAACAAATCAGATCGGCGCTCTAACCGTTTCTGTTTGAAGCATAATCTTCTCGACCTCGTTTCACTCCGGTCGGATTATGCTTTAAATCGATTGGACTGTTCCGGCACAAAATTGCCGCAATGCGATTTGATCGCTTGGTTTGCTGGTTGCGAAGTTTCTTATATGTTCTCAGCCGGTTGCGGTTGTGACCGTCATTTCAGTTCGTTGACCCGGGAGTCATTTTGTCTTTTTCAATCTCAGTGGAGCGCCTGATTGAGCGCTGGCAGCAGGAAGGCCTGATCGATGCAGTTACCGCGTCGCGCCTGAATGCGGATCTTGAAAAACGAGCCACGGGTTTCAGCCTCGGTGCAGTGCTCGCCACGCTTGGCGGCCTGCTTCTTGGTGCCGCCGTCATTATGCTGGTTGCCGCCAATTGGCAGGATATGCCGCGCCTGATGCGGATCGGGCTGGTGCTTGCACTCATCTGGATTGGCTATCTTGGCGGCGCATGGCGGCAGGCAAAGGGCGACAAGGTGTTCTCGTCCGCTCTTTATGTCGTCGGTGCTGCGTCCTTCGGCGCAGGAATCGCGCTTGTCGGGCAGATGTATCACGTGTCCGGCGATGTTCATTCCGCCGCCGTCTACTGGACCCTGGGTGTGCTTGCATCTGCGTTTCTGCTGCGTGCGCCGGTTCTGGCCGCTTTTGGGGCGGGCGTTGCGTGCTTCTATCTTTCAACATTCGTGTTTGACGGCACACCGGCGGACAATGCCGATTTGGCCTATCGCTGGATTGGTCCGCTTCTGCTGCTGGTCGGCGTCGGTGCAGCGCTCCTCACGCGCTCGCGCCATGCGGCTCATCTCTGGGCGCTGTTCGCGATTGGCTGGGCCTTGCTGGTTTATGCCAAGAATGAAAACGATGTGGTGTTGTGTCTTATGATTGCGGTCGGCATCGCTTTCATGCTGGCGGACGCGTTCGCGCATGACACGATGGAGCGGCTCACACGCTTTGCGCAGCCGCTGGCATCCTATGGTCTGATGCTGGCGCTGCTATCGCTCGGCATTCTGCAACTCAATCATATGTTCTCGTCTTCGGGCGGCTCTGCCTCCTTCGATCAGGACGTGCTTTATAGTATGCTGATCCTTGGCCTATCGATTGGCGCTATCGCATTGTGCGGTCGCGACAATGGCGGATTGCGCTCCATTGCCTATGCGGCGTTTTCATTTCAGGTGCTGTATCTGGCATTCACAACCGTGGGCACGATGATCGGCACATCCGGCTTCTTCCTGACAGCGGGTGTTCTCGTGCTGCTTCTGGCGGCCTTTGTCCGCCGTATGGAACGACGGTTCGGTAAAAAGCGCGAAGCAGGGAGCCAGTCATGAGCAGGAAGTGGCTTTATATAGGTGCTGCCGTCTCCGCCTTGCTGCAAAGCGGCATTCTTTATGCGGGTATCGAACAGCGCGCATCCATATTGCGCTCAGGCCATGAAATCGTGTTGCAGACCGAGCCGGTCGATCCACGCGATCTGATGCGCGGCGATTACGTCATTCTCGGCTACGAGATTTCCAGTGTCATGGGCAAGGAGGTGCAGGGCAAACCTTCTGGCGAACCGCGAACTGTCTATGTGGCCCTGAAGCCGGATGCAGACAGGCTGTGGCATTTCTCGCGGGCGGCGCTCAGCCCTTTCACGGATCTCGCGCCGAATGAGGTGCAGATTCGCGGTCAGTCGACTTACCCGGTTTCTGGCTATCCTGATCAGACCATTCGCCTCAATTTCGGCATCGAACGCTTTTATGTTCCGGAAGGACAGGGGCGCGATATCGAAATCGGACAACGCGAAAGCCGGATTTCTGTTGTCGTTGCCGTCGATGATAGCGGTACGGCGGTCATCAAGGCTTTGCGGGACGAAGGTCGGCAACTCTATGAAGAACCGCTCTATTGATCAGGGTTTCCGGCTGTTCCGGCAGTCTTATTCGGCTACATCAAGCTGAAGTTTATCTCAGGCTTGGCATGCGCGGAATGATCGCTATATAGAGGGGCAGAGTGCCGGAAGTGTTTCGTCTTGCCAAACCCGGAAAATCTATACCGGGAAGGCGGCTTTTTTCCTTTGAACCGGGAAAATTGGATGATATAGAGACGCGCGCTTTCGAGGGCAGTTCAAGATCTGAGACGAATTTGGTGCGTTCTAAAGAATGCGCTTCGGTTCAGAAGCGGATATGGCGAAATTGGTAGACGCACCAGATTTAGGTTCTGGCGGGAGACCGTGGGGGTTCGAGTCCCTCTATCCGCACCAACTGCCAATAAGGCCAAAGAATTTCTCTCCCGCGTCTAGAGGCCCAGCGTCTAGAGCAAGGTGCCGGAAACGGCGGGATAATGACAAGAAGTGAAGGTTTGAACATGCAGGTTACCGAAACGCTCAATGAAGGGCTGAAGCGCGAGATTAAAGTCGTGGTTCCGGCCGGAGATCTCGAAGCCAAGCTCGCTGAGCGGCTCGATACCGCGCGCGGCCGCGCGAAGATCAATGGTTTCCGTCCGGGCAAGGTGCCTGCCGGTCACCTGCGCAAGATGTATGGCCGTTCGTTCATGGCCGAGATCGTCAATGAAATCCTGAGCGATTCGTCGCGTTCGGTTCTCGCAGACCGTAACGAAAAGTCGGCTACCCAGCCTGAAGTCATCATGTCGGAAGACGAAAAAGAGGCCGAAAAGGTTCTCGACGGTAAGGCCGATTTCGTTTTCTCGCTGAACTACGAAGTTCTGCCGGCTATCGACGTCAAGGATTTCTCCAAGATCGCCGTGACCCGTGAAGTCGTCGAAATCTCGGAAGAAGAAGTTGACGAACAGGTCAAGCGCATCGCTTCCTCGACCCGTACCTTCGAAACCAAGAAGGGCAAGGCCGAAAACGAAGATCGCGTGACGATCGACTATCTCGGTAAGCTCGACGGCGAGCCGTTTGACGGCGGTGCAGACAACGACGCTCAGCTCGTTCTGGGTTCGGGCCAGTTCATTCCGGGCTTTGAAGAGCAGCTCGTTGGCGTCAAGGCTGGCGACGAAAAGGTCATCAATGTGACCTTCCCGGCTGAATACGGCGCAGCGCACCTTGCAGGCAAGGAAGCTACCTTCGACATCAAGGTCAAGGAAGTTGCCAAGCCGAACGAACTGGAACTCAACGACGAAACCGCTACCAAGCTTGGCATTGAGTCGCTTGAGCGTCTGCGTCAGGTTGTTCGCGAACAGATCGAAAGCCAGTACGGCCAGATCACCCGCCAGAAGGTAAAGCGTCAGATTCTCGACGCTCTGGATGGCGATTATCAGTTCGAAACCCCGCAGAAGCTGGTTGACGCTGAATTCAACAACATCTGGCAGCAGATCAACTTCGACCTGCAGCAGGCTGGCCGTACCTTCGAAGACGAAGAAACCACGGAAGAAGCCGCTCGCGAAGAATATCGCAAGCTCGCAGAACGCCGCGTGCGTCTCGGCCTCGTTCTTTCCGAAATCGGCGAGAAGGCTGGCGTTGAAGTTTCTGAAGAAGAACTGCAGCGCGCTGTTTACGACCAGGTTCGCCGTTATCCGGGCCAGGAAAAGGAAATCTACGACTTCCTGCGCAAGACGCCGGATGCCGTTGCTAACCTCCGCGCTCCGATCTTCGAAGAAAAGGTCGTTGACCATCTGCTCGCCAACATCAACGTGACCGACAAGAAGGTCTCGAAGGAAGAGCTGACGGCTGAAGACGAAGACGGTTCGGAAGCAAAGCCTGCAAAGAAGGCTGCGCCGAAGAAGAAGGCCGCTCCGAAGAAGAAGGCCGACGAAGACAAGTCCGAAGAGGCTTAATCTTCTCTGTCTAGCGAATTTGGAACTGGCCGCGCATTGCGCGGCCTTTTCCGTTCAACCCACGGATAAACGGCTGAAAAGCTTGCATCCATGGGGGCTTTGCTCTAGCCAGTAATCAATCCGTTTTTAGCTCAATCAGAATATTTGCGAGCCAGCATGTCCCTTATTGATACGCGCATACCGGAACCGAAACGCTTCATCTCCGGCGCCACTGGCGACTGGGAAGTCGTCATCGGCATGGAAGTCCATGCGCAGGTCACGTCCGAGTCGAAGCTGTTCTCGGGCGCTTCCACTTCGTTCGGCGCCGATCCGAACGCCAATGTGTCTCTGGTGGATGCCGCCATGCCGGGCATGCTGCCGGTCATCAACCTGGAATGCGTCAAGCAGGCTGTCCGCACCGGCATCGGCCTCAATGCCCAGATCAATCTGAAGTCGGTCTTTGATCGCAAGAACTACTTCTACCCCGATCTGCCGCAGGGCTATCAGATTTCGCAGTTCAAGCAGCCGATTGTCGGCGAGGGCAAGATCATGATTTCGGTCGGCCCCGACAATAAGGGCCAGTTCGAAGATGTGGAAATCGGTATTGAGCGCCTGCATCTGGAGCAGGACGCGGGCAAGTCGATGCATGATCAGCATCCGACCATGTCCTATGTCGACCTGAACCGCTCTGGCGTGGCGCTGATGGAAATCGTCTCCAAGCCTGATCTGCGCTCGTCGGATGAGGCGCGCGCCTATCTGACCAAGCTGCGCACGATTGTTCGCTATCTCGGCACCTGCGACGGCAATATGGACGAAGGCTCGATGCGCGCCGACGTCAATGTTTCCGTGCGTCGTCCGGGCGGTGAATTCGGCACGCGTTGCGAAATCAAGAACGTCAACTCGATCCGCTTCGTCGGTCAGGCCATCGAATATGAAGCGCGCCGTCAGATCGGCATTCTGGAAGATGGTGGTTCCATCGATCAGGAAACGCGCCTGTTCGATCCTGTGAAGGGCGAAACCCGTTCGATGCGCTCCAAGGAAGAAGCGCATGATTACCGCTATTTCCCGGATCCTGACCTGCTGCCGCTCGAATTCGATCAGGCATTTGTGGATGCGCTGGCTGCTGAATTGCCGGAATTGCCGGATGAAAAGAAGCAGCGTCTGGTCGAGAAACAGGGTATTTCGATTTACGACGCCTCTATCCTAGTCACGGAAAAGGCGATTGCCGACTATTACGAATCTGTTGCTGCTGGTCGCGATGGCAAAGCTGCAGCCAATTGGGTCATCAACGATCTGCTCGGCGCGCTCAACAAGGCGGGCAAGAGCATCGAGGATTCGCCGGTCAGCCCTGAACAGCTTGGCGCAGTGATTGACCTCATCAAGGATGGTACGATTTCCGGCAAGATCGCCAAGGACCTGTTCGAAATCGTCTGGAACGAAGGCGGAGACCCGAAGAAGCTCGTTGAAGAACGCGGCATGAAGCAGGTCACCGACACTGGCGCCATCGAAAAGGCTGTCGATAACATCATTGCCGCCAACCCTGAGAAGGTTGAACAGGCCAAGGCCAAGCCGACGCTGGCTGGCTGGTTTGTCGGTCAGGTCATGAGGGCCACGGGCGGCAAGGCCAACCCGCAGGCTGTGAACGATCTGGTCAAGGCCAAACTCGGGATTGAAGAGTAATGTGGGTTCGAAGCGCCACCGAGGCTGATCTGAAGGCAGTTCACGAACTGCTGGTATCGACCTGGCATGCGACTTTCGACGACATTCTGGGCCGGGAGATGGTCAACGCCGTCACCGGCCAGTGGCATAGCGTTGCCGCGCTGAAAGCCAATCTGCGCAAGCCTTATTCGGAATTCATCGTCGCCGATAACGGCGAGGGTGGTATCGATGGCATGGCTTTCGCTAGCCAGTCCGAGGAAGGCAAGGCATCGCTGCATCAGCTCTATGTACGTCCAGATGTACAGGTTCAGGGTGTGGGTACGATGCTGCTCGCGGAAATCGAGATGGCTTTTCCTGATGTGCGCGCAATCAAGCTCGAAGTGATCGAGAAGAACGCCAAGGCGGTGAAGTTTTACGAGCGCAAGGGCTATGCCACGGTCGGTCGTAACGAGGACTGGGGTGATCCGAATTGCAAGGAACCGGTTCTCGTGATGGAAAAGTCGCTCGACGGCTGGAGCATGTGAAGCGCGTCTTGCCCAAGCGAAAAGCCGAAAGCTGACGTGTTTTAGCCTCTTCATACTCTTGTGACAGCGGCAACTTGACCCTTGCCTTGATCGGGCGATAGGGCCATAAGCAAGGACAAAGCGACAGTTTCGTCTGTCCGCGATGATGATGGATCTGGAAAAGGCCATGATGAAATTTCTTACGCAAGTCTTCACCTGGTGGAATGGTCAGACGCTCGGCACACGTTTGCACACATGGCGCAAAGGCGAGCGCGTCGGTGAAGACGAGTTCGGCAACATCTACTATCAGGGTGGCAAGGACTCCGAAGGTCGCACACGTCGCTGGGTCATTTTCAATGGCTATGCGGAAGCGAGCGCAATTCCCGCAGGCTGGCACGGCTGGATGCATCATCGCGTCGATACGCCGCCAAGCAAGGAAGACTACAAGCCACGCGACTGGCAGAAGCCGCATTTGCAGAACCTGACGGGTTCGCCGCTGGCTTATCGTCCCAAGGGCTCGATTGCCCGTCCGGGTACGGAACAGGCCGAACGTCCGCGCGTGACGGGCGAATATGATGCCTGGACACCGGGCAACTGAGATTGAACAAGTTTACAATCCGGCGTGATTTTCACGCCGGATTTTCTTATTTCCCGCCATGTTTTGGCTGTTTCGACTTAAAAGGCCGGGATAGACGGGTGGCGAAGGTCTGTTCCGGCCATTGCAGCTTGCAGCAGGGCAACGAATCGTCACATTTCGAGCCTAGGAACGATTCCAGTTCATTTGATCAATCTTTGATGCGGGTTTCCGTTTTGACGAAGCATTCCCCCGGCACAGCTGGCAACGGAAAAGACAAAATCAAGAAGGCTGCACATGTGGCCCTGATTTCGCTTTTTGCGGCTGTAGGCAGCTTGCATGCAGCTCAGGCAGAACGTGTTTCCAATCCGGTCGCGGAGTTTTCGGGACTGGACAAGATCACGGGCCGCATCACGACTTTTGACGTCTATATCAACGAGACGGTTCAGTTCGGCGCGCTGCAGGTGACGCCGAAGGTTTGCTATTCCCGCACTGAGAATGAAGCGCCGCGCACCGACAGTTTTGTCGAGGTTGAGGAAATTACGCTGGATCGCAAGATTCGCCGTATCTTCACCGGCTGGATGTTTGCTGACAGCCCGGGTCTCAACGCTGTTGAGCATCCGATCTATGACGTGTGGCTGAAAGACTGCAAGCAGAAGTCCGACGTTCCGGCACCGGCTGCACAGCAGAACTGATTCCAACTTTTTCCGGTCAAGTTAGAAACGGGCAATGCTCTCAAGGGCTTGCTCAAGAATTTTTTCGTATTTCTTGCGGGGAACTTCGATTGCACCGAACCGCTCTAGATGCGGCGTGGTGAATTGGGTATCGAGCAGCAGGAAGCCTTGTTTGACGAGATGCTGCACCAGAAAAGCGAGACAGACTTTTGAAGCATCGCGCTTGCGCGTGAACATGCTCTCGCCGAAAAAGGCTCTGCCGAGCGTTACGCCATAAAGGCCGCCGACCAGCTTGCCCTCGTGCCATGCCTCGACCGTATGGCAATGTCCGATTTCAAACAGTTTGCCATAAGCTTCGCGGATTGGACCATTGATCCATGTGCGCGCGCGTTCGCCGGCGCCACTGGCACATCCGTCGATGACGCCCTCGAAATCGCTGTCGAGCCTGATATCGAAAATGCCCTGCCGAATGGTCTTTTGCAGGCTGCGGGGGATATGAAATCCATCCAGCGGTATGACACCGCGTTTTTCAGGGCGTACCCAGAAGACCTCTGGATCATCCGCCTCTTCGGCCATCGGGAAAACCCCGGTGGCGTAAGCGCGCAGGAGCAATTCCGGTTCGATTGTATAGTCGTCCGGTTTTGCTCCTGCTGTCACTTATTTAAGCGCCTTCGCTCTCGGACTGGCTGGCCAGATATTTTTCCAGCCAGTGGATATCATAGGCACCATTGGCGATGTCCTGATTTCCGATCAGCTCCTGGAACAGGGGCAGGGTCGTCTTGACGCCATCCACCACAAATTCATCCAGCGCGCGACGCAGACGCATCATGCATTCAACGCGGTTGCGTCCGTGCACGATGAGCTTGCCGATGAGGCTGTCGTAATATGGTGGAATGCGGTAGCCGGAATAAACGCCGGAATCCACACGGATACCGAGGCCACCGGGCGTATGGTAGTGGGTGATGAGCCCCGGTGACGGCGTGAAGTTACGCGGGTCTTCCGCATTGATGCGGCATTCAATGGCGTGGCCAGAGAAACGCACGTCCTTCTGCTTCACCGAAAGGCCGAGACCCGCAGCAACGCGAATCTGCTCATGCACGAGATCGATGCCGGTGATGGCTTCCGTGACCGGATGTTCCACCTGCAGACGGGTGTTCATTTCAATGAAATAGAACTCGCCGTTTTCATAGAGGAATTCGATCGTGCCTGCGCCGCGATAGCCAAGCTCAGCAACGGCGTTGGCGCAGATCATGCCAATCTTGTCCCGTGCTTCCGCGTTGAGAGCCGGAGAGTTGGCTTCTTCCCAGACCTTCTGGTGACGGCGCTGCAAGGAGCAGTCGCGTTCGCCCAGATGGATCGCGTTGCCCGCACCGTCGCCCATGACCTGAACTTCGATGTGACGCGGCTTTTCGAGATACTTCTCGATATAAACGGCATCATCACCGAAAGCGGCAGCTGCTTCAGAACGTGCGGTTGCAAGAGCAATCGACAGGTCTTCCTCAGTGCGCGCCACTTTCATGCCGCGACCGCCACCACCGGCCGAAGCCTTGATGATGACCGGGAAGCCGATTTCCTTCGCCACGCGTGCCGCTTCAACATCGTCGGTGATGCCGCCATCCGAACCGGGAACGACCGGAATGCCGAGGCGCTTGGCTGTGCGCTTGGCTTCGATCTTGTCACCCATGATGCGGATATGGGAGGCGGTGGGGCCGATGAAGGTGATGTTGTGTGCTTCGAGAATTTCCGCGAACTTGGCGTTCTCGGACAGGAAGCCGTAGCCCGGATGGATCGCGTCGGCGCCGGTGATCTCGCAGGCAGCAACGATCTGATGAATGTTCAGATAGCTGTCGCGCGATGGCGGCGGGCCGATACAAACACTTTCATCTGCCAGACGGACATGCATCGCGTCGGCATCTGCCGTGGAGTGAACGGCGACCGTCTTGATGCCCAGTTCCTTACAGGCTCTGAGCACGCGAAGAGCGATTTCGCCACGATTGGCTATGAGGATCTTTTGAAACATGCGCTTGCTGCCAGTTCCCGTTTCGTGAAGTGAAGACGCGTCAAACAAGGGTTGAACGACGCTTATTCGATCACGACGAGAGGTTCGTTGTATTCAACCGGCTGGGCGTCCTCGATCAGAATAGCCTTGACCGTACCAGCGCGCGGGGCGGGGATCTGGTTCATGGTCTTCATGGCTTCGATGATGAGGAGGGTCTGGCCTTCCTTCACCTGCGTGCCGACTTCGATGAAGTTGCGTGCGCCCGGTGCCGGAGCAAGATATGCGGTGCCAACCATCGGCGACAGAACGGCGTTCTTTGCCAGTTCAGCTTTGGTCGGCTCGGCTGCTGCCGGAGCGGCGGCGGCAGGTGCTGCTGCTGCGACCGGTGCTGCGGCCGGATAGACGGTCGCTGCGGCCTGAACCGTTACATTGCGCGAAACGCGGATGCGCAAATCGCCATGTTCGATTTCGATATCGGTGAGGTCGGTATCGTTGAGGATATCCGCCAGATCGCGGATGGTTTCTTTGTCGATGACAGTGTTTTTGCTGGACATATCAGGCCCCTTTTACGCTTTGCCCGTTGTGTTCTTGTTCTTTGGCAATTGCCGCGAGCGCGCGTAGGCCGAGCAGATACCCTTCCGCGCCAAAGCCGCAAATGACGCCTTTGGCGACTGCGGATACATAAGAGTGATGCCGGAAAGCCTCACGCGTATGAATGTTCGAAAGATGCACTTCCACAACCGTGACCTTCGCTGAGCGGATCGCGTCGTGAATGGCAATTGAAGTGTGGCTGTAGGCTGCCGGATTGATCAGGACATAGGCGTCTTTCTCGCCCGCTTCCTGAATCCAGGTGACCAGATCGCCTTCATAGTTGGACTGGCGAAAATCAACTTCGAGATCAAGAGAACCGGCTTCGCGCTTGCAGGCCGCTTCAATGTCGGCGAGCGTCGCAACGCCATAAATTCCCGGTTCACGCTTTCCCAGAAGATTGAGATTGGGACCGTTTAGAACAAAAACCGTCTTTGTCATTTGTGTCCGCGCCAAATCCTTTGCAACCGATATCGTGTTACCACGAAAATTTAGTAACACTTCGCTTTCCATATAGAGAGCTTGGATGCAAGCCGAAACCCTATAATTCAGTGCAGATGTTATGCCTGACCGGTTTTTCCCGCTATTCTTTGCGAGATGCACCGGCATTGCGGCATTTTTTCTTCAAGCGCCGGTAATCACCGGTTTTTGATAAGTCTGTGCCCGATAGGCTTTCAGTCAAGAAAGCCTATCGGGCACAGGGTGTCATTTTCACTTCTTGGCGGCAGTGCGTGCGGCGGCGATTCTCTCGATAAGACCGTCGGCGCCGATGGCGCCCGGCACCAGCTCGTTGCCGATGATATAGGACGGCGTGCCGGTGATGTTGAGCTGCGTTGCCAGCTGATAAGTGTCCTGGAAAGCGCCTGTGATCGCCGGGTCCTTCATCTTTTCACGAAGTGCGGCTTCGTCAGCGCCAAGCTTGACGGCATCTGCAATGGCGGATGCTTCTGTGGCGCGTTCCTGTGCGCCGAGCAGGACACTATGAAACTCGGCATATTTTTCCGGCATCAGCGCCTTGAAGGCCTGCGCAACGATATGCGCCTTCACCGAATCCGGGCCGAGGATCGGGAATTCCTTCATGACAAAACGAACATTCGGATCGTTTTTCAGGATGGCCTGCATGTCGGGCAGGGCGCGTTTGCAATAGCCGCAATTGTAATCGAAGAATTCGTAAACGGTCACATCGCCGTTCGGATTGCCGAAAACGGCGTCATGCTGTGGATTGTAAAGTGCGCTCTGATTGGCGGTCAGAACCTTTTTGACCTGTTCCTGGGCTTCATGCGCCTGCTTGGTTTCCAGCGCGCTCTGCACTTCCAGCATCAGTTCAGGATTCTGGAGAAGATAGTTACGCACCACATTTTCAATAGCCTGCTGGTTCAGCGGTGCTTCAGCCGTCGTTGCGGCTGCGACCGGCGCAGCCGGATGGCGCGACAGACCTGCGCCATAACCAAGAGCCAGCGCGGCCAAACCGACAATGCCGCTCGCCAGCGTGATGGAAACTGCATTCTTCATCGTGAAATTCCAATCCGTTTAAAAATACGCCCTGGTCGATCTGGAAGGCTGATGCCGGGCGTTATTTGCTTTTCTTCGTACTGATAATGTCCTGCGCGCGCAACCAGTCGGGGGTTCCGGATTTCAGTTGCTTCTGTGCGCGGATCGCGAATATCTGGGCATCCTGAAGTTTGCCCGAATAGAAGTTCATGTCGGCAGTCGCAAGGTCTGCGAGACCCATGTTGCCCTGTTGGCCATAGGCTTGCGCGAGATATCCATAGCCGCCCGGGAATTCCGGATCGGAAGCGATGCCTGCTTTGATCTCCTTGATTGCCGTCGGCATGTTTGCCTTTGTGCCCGTCAGCATGAGTGCACGCCCATAGCTCATACGCAGCAGCGGAGATTTTCGCGGATCGAGCGATACGGCAGTCTGGAAAGCCTTTGCGGCGCCTGCAGCATCATTCGCCTTGATGAGAACCTCGCCACGCATTTCGTAGAAATAAGGATTCTTTGGCTGTTCCTTGATCAGGGCATCGAATTTTGGCTGGGCAGAACGCGCCGAGCCGTTCAGATAGGTGGTGATCGCACTGCCATAGCGCGCGGGAAGTCCGCCTGGATTGCCCCGGAACATACGCTGCAACTCACCCATATTGCCCGAATAGGCAGCGATCTTGGCGCGCGCCATATCATGGCGCAATTGCAGGGCAGGCGAATCCGTCTTATTGAAATTAGGGCTCTTCCTGGCCAGTTCTTCCAGATTGGCGATACGTTCGCGTGGAAGCGGATGGCTGATGCGATATTGATCGATCTGCGTGCCCGACAAGGAGAGGGCGGAGGCAAAACGCTGGAACGTGTCCAACATGCCCTTGGATGATTGCCCGGTCGCGTTGAGATAGTTGACCGCCATACGGTCGGCAGTCATTTCCTCGGTGCGCTGATAGCTGAGCAAACTGCGCATCGCCATTTCGGCGCTGCCGAGTGCGATGCCGCCACCGGCACCGGCTGCTGAACCACTGCCGGCTGCCGCGCCTGCAACACCGGCACCCACGCCAAGCAGCATGCCGATCACCGCCATGGTCCGCGCACGGCTCAACTGTTCACGCAGGCGATCCTGATGCCCGCCTGCCAGATGGCCCGCCTCATGCGCGATCACGCCGATGATCTCATTGGGCGTATCGGCCTGCATGATGGCGCCCGTGTTGATGAAAATGCGTCGACCATCGACGAAAGCGTTGAAGCTTTGCGAATTGACAAGGATGACGCGCACGCCACGGCTGGAAAGACCAGCGGCCTTCAGGATCGGTGCTGCATAATCTGCGACCAGCGCCTCGATTTCCGCGTCGCGCACAATTGGTACGCCGCGCGACTGGGCGGAGGCGGGGATAACGCCCGTAACCGCCACGGCAAGGGCCGAAAGTGCCGCCACGGAACGGCGAAAGAATCTTCCAAAGGATAAGGTCCCGGTCGGGAACGGCGCGATCAATGCTGCCATAATGGTCGTCGTCCTCCTCTTAGTTTCCGCGAATCTCGCAGTGGTTCGCTTATCGTATCGGCAAAAGGGTTCCAGTTCAGGACCTTATAGCCGTCTGGTTGCAATTTAAACGGCATATGGACAAGGCAGCATGATCTTAAAAAGCCGGATATTGGCAGTGCAATCTCTGCCGACTTTCACATCGGGTCAATTCCGATATTGTTGCCATCAACCTTTAGACCCCAATGCGCGTGAAGGCCGCGCTACAGGCGTCCTTTACAAGCAATCATCCAGAACATTGCACCCAATTTCCTAAAAGCGCTGTTGCTTTACCAATCCGGCGTTTATACGGCGGTGATAATATGTTCTGTCCATGCGGCGCTCCAGTGGGGCGCTTGCAGTGTTCTGGAGGTAAAGTTGATCAGTCTTTCAAGTCGCAGTGCGGTAGAGCCATTTCACGCCATGGATGTTCTGGCAGAGGCAAACCGCCGCCGCGCCGCAGGCCATCCGATTATTTCCATGGCAGTGGGCCAGCCCGCAGATCCGGCGCCGCAGATCGTGCGACAGGCGGCCGAGCAGGCACTGAAAGACGGACGCATTGGCTATACCGACGCTCTTGGGCTGGTTGAACTGCGTGAGGCAATTGCCGCGCATTATGCCGATCATTACGGCGTGTCCGTTTCGGCGGATCGAATAGCCGTGACGACTGGTTCTTCGGCAGCCTTCAATCTGGCTTTCGTGGTCTATTTCGATCCGGGGGACCGCGTGGCGATCACGCGCCCCGGCTATCCGGCCTATCGCAATATTCTGACGGCGCTTGGGCTGGAAGTGGTGGAAATACCAACAGGAAACGGCACGTCGGCGGCTCTGACTGCCGATGCGTTGGCCGCTGCCCACGCCGAAAAGCCATTGAAGGGTGTACTGTTTGCAAGCCCGGCCAATCCAACGGGCGCAGTGATTGCCAAGCCTGAACTGAAGGCGATCATCGATACGGCCCGTTCGCTCGGTATTCGCGTGATTTCGGACGAAATCTATCACCGGCTTTCCTATGAAACCGATGATGTGACGGCGCTCGAAATCGCCGATGATGTCACGATCATCAATTCCTTCTCGAAATATTATTGCATGACGGGTTGGCGCATCGGCTGGATGGTTTTGCCGGAGGGCGATGTTCGCGCCATCGAACGGCTGAGCCAAAGCCTTTATATTTCCGCGCCCGAACTTTCGCAGCGTGCGGCCATCGAGGCTTTCCAGGCCACAGCCGAGCTGGAACGGATCAAGGATCGCTATCGTCAGAACCGCGCAATCCTGCTTGAACATCTGCCACGCATGGGCCTGAAACTGGCAGCACCTATGGATGGCGCGTTCTACGCCTATTGCGATGTTTCGCGCTTCACCAACGATAGCATGGAATTCGCACGCAAGATGATTGCAGAGATCAATATCGCTGCAACGCCGGGCCGTGATTTTGACCCGCTGGATGGCCACCGCACCATGCGCTTTTCCTATGCTGGAAAAGTCGAGGAGATGCAGGAGGCTGTTCGCCGTCTGGAAGACTGGCTTCCGCAACAGTCAGCCTGATTAAGCGGACCAACAAAAAAACCGGCGTTTCCGCCGGTTTTTTATTTGTGCAATTGGGCAGGGCTTAGAAGAAACCCTTCTTTTGCCACCAGCCGCCGCGCTTCGGCTTCTGCTCGTCGCTATCGCTCGACGTGACGACAGGTTCGGTCTGCTTGGCCGGTTCTTCGATCACAGCCACTTCGGCTTCAGCCTCAACGGCAACAGCTTCTTCGACCTCGGCAACGGGCTTGGCCGCTGCCTTACGCGTGCGGCGCTTCGGCTTTTCAGCTTCGACAGCTTCAGGCGCTTCTACGGCTTCCGGTTCGGTTGCAGCGTCATCAGCCTTTTTGCGAGACCGGGTGTTCTTCCGGGCTGGCTTGGCTGGCGCTTCTTCAACCTCCGCTGCCACAACTTCTTCTGCAGCTTCCTCAGTTTTTGCAGACTTGCGGGCACGCGGCTTGCGGACAGTCTTCGCTGGCTTTTCAGCTTCAACCGGGGCTTCGGCAGCTTCCGTTGCGACGGCAACTGCTTCCACAACCTCAACGATTTCGGCCTTGGCAGCCACGACTTCGGCAGTGGCGGCTTCAATAGCGGCTTCGACCTTCACAGGCAGAACAGGCGTGTAGCCGACGAATTCCGGATCCGGAACCTTGCGACCGCGCACTTCGTCTTCACGACGGTTCTTGCGTCCGCCACGACGGCCACGACGACGCTTCTTGCGGCGATCATCGTCGCTCAATGCGGCATCCGAACGGGCTTCAGAAGCCTCGTCGCCATCTTCCGCATCGTCATCCGCTTCATCAGAAGCAGCATCGTCCTGAGCGGTCTGTTCGCGGCTATCGCGATCCTTTCCGCCACGACGACGGCGACGACGGCGACGCTTGCGATCGCCTTCTTCGCTGCGTTCTTCACGGGCCGGTGCTTCGGCCTTGACGTCTTCTTCTTCCTCGTCTTCCTCAACCGGAATTTCAGGATCTTCGAAGTCGTCTTCAATATAAGCCATCGGCTGGACAGGC
Source organism: Brucella haematophila (assembly GCF_005938105.1). Taxonomy (GTDB): domain Bacteria; phylum Pseudomonadota; class Alphaproteobacteria; order Rhizobiales; family Rhizobiaceae; genus Brucella; species Brucella haematophila. The sequence goes on from NZ_VCPE01000005.1 coordinate 51,519, forward strand.
GGCTGCGTCACCGGACGGGTGGACGGCGCGCCCTTGTCGATAGCGAAATGCTGGTGACCGACACTTTCGTCGGCGTCGATGCTGATGGCAACGCCGAAACGGCCCTCGAGATCGGCAAGCAACTGACGCTTGTGGTTCAGCACATAAAGGGCCGAAGCCGCTGGCGTGCGAACATTGATGTCAAAGCCTGAATGGCGCAGCAGATAATCTTCGATGCCGCGAATGATGTGCAGCGCCATCGAAGAATCTGAGCGGACATGTCCGGTGCCGCCGCAATGCTGGCAGACCTGCATCGTGCTTTCGAGCACGGATGCACGGATGCGCTGGCGCGACATTTCAAGAAGGCCGAAATGCGAGATACGACCAACCTGAATGCGGGCGCGGTCGTCCTTCAGGCAGTCCTTCATCTTCTTTTCGACAGCGCGGTTATTGCGCTTTTCTTCCATGTCGATGAAGTCGACGACGATCAAACCGGCAAGGTCGCGCAGACGCAGCTGGCGCGCCACTTCCTCGGCTGCCTCCAGATTGGTCTGGAGCGCGGTGTCTTCGATGGAATGTTCGCGTGTCGAACGACCGGAGTTGACGTCGATGGCAACCAGCGCTTCCGTCTGGTTGATGATCAGATAGCCACCCGATTTCAACGTCACCTGCGGCAACAGCATGCGGTCGAGCTGGGCTTCGACGCCATTGCGGGTGAAGATCGGCACCTGTTCGCGGTATGGCTGAACCACCTTGGCATGGCTCGGCATGAGCATGCGCATGAAATCCTTGGCCTCGCGATAGCCGTTCTCGCCGGAAACGAGGATTTCCGTGATGTCCTTGTTATAAAGGTCGCGGATCGAGCGCTTGATCAGGCTGCCTTCTTCATAGACGAGGGAAGGCGCCGTCGACTGCAAGGTCAGCGTGCGGACATTTTCCCAAAGGCGCATCAGATATTCGTAGTCGCGCTTGACTTCCGCCTTGGTGCGATTGGCGCCAGCGGTACGCAGGATCACGCCCATGCCCTGCGGCACTTCGAGTTCCTTGACGATTTCCTTCAGGCGCTTGCGGTCCTGTGGCTGGGTGATTTTGCGCGAAATGCCGCCGCCACGCGCGGTGTTCGGCATCAAAACCGAATAGCGACCGGCCAGCGACAGATAGGTGGTGAGAGCTGCGCCCTTGTTGCCGCGCTCTTCCTTGACCACCTGCACCAGCAGAATCTGGCGGCGCTTGATCACTTCCTGAATGTTGTATTGGCGGCGATGGGTGCGGGTATGCGTCGGCAGTTCTTCCAGCGCATCTTCCGAACCGACCGATTCGACCATGTCTTCTTCATGTTCGATATCGTCTTCGTCGCCATTGTCGACGGCTTCGGAAATCACGTCGCCCTTATGCGACAGGGCGCTTGCGGGCGTTCCCGGCACATAGTTTGCGAAGCCAGGGCCGACAGGCTCTGCTGCAGGCAGGCCGTTATCCGAGGTGCTGGCCTGCGCCTTGTTCTGGTTGTCGCGACCGCCGCGGCGGCGATTACGACGCGAGCGGTCGTTCGACCGTTCACCCGAGCGCTCGCCAGACCGTTCGCTCTTGGCGCGCGGCTCGTCGTCATCGTCGTCTTCGGCGCGCTGCGCCTTGGCTTCCGCTTCGAGCAGAGCCAGACGGTCGGCGACCGGAATCTGATAATAATCGGGATGGATTTCCGAAAAGGCGAGGAAACCATGACGGTTGCCGCCATATTCCACAAACGCAGCCTGAAGCGAAGGTTCGACGCGCGTGACCCGCGCGAGGTAAATATTGCCTTTCAGCTGCTTCTTGTGTTCCGACTCGAAGTCGAATTCTTCAATCTTGTTGCCGCGCGTGACGATGACGCGGGTTTCCTCCGGGTGGGAGGCATCGATGAGCATTTTGTTGGACATTATTGTCTTTCCTGCCGGCGCGAAGACGCAAAACACGTGCGCCGGACGAAGCCCTGAAGGCTGCCGACCTAACCGTATTGCATCTGCCGGATGGTTCTGGGTTCGCCGGAACATAAGCTGTTGCCTGTACGCGCGACGGCCTCGTGGCGATCACGGTCTTCAGGCTTGCAATGGTCAGTCTTACTAGACCCATAGCTGTTCCGAACGAAACGACCTCAATATATGACCCGGAGACCGGGCCGATTTCGTTGCTCTTCTCGAGCGTTAAAGCGCCGTGCGTCCATCTGGGCGCACAAGGACACCTTAAATTCTCAAATCCACGCACCGTTCTATCCTGAAGCCAGACCCGGCTTTAAGCTCGATGCGGTGGCGACAGCGCGTAACAATGCGCAATCGACCAATCAAAAGTGGAGGGCGGGGGAGCCACATCTCCACTGAATTCTGTTCCGGCTACCGGGACTGTGAGCGCATAAACCACTGTTCTCGCTCTCGTTCTCTCCGGTCATATTCAAAAACCGGCAAACGATTCTGACAGCTAACCCGTAACCTGCATTAGCTTTTATGGCGTCGGATGCATGATGACAAGTACGAATATCAGTTGACATCCGCATCGCAATTTCGTCGTAACCCGAGTGTAGGTGATATTCGCGGCTCAATTGCGGCTGGAAATCCTTCGTTAACCGTAGTTCTGTACGACAGTTTGAAGAGTTGCGTGCAGCGGGTCGGATGGACAATCGCGCATTGAGGCGCACATAAAACGCGCTGGCATCGCTATTTGGTGTCACCAATTCAATTTTAGTCGATCGTGTGGCGAATGCATTTTCGAAACGGTGAAAAAGCAACGACAATCTCTTCGGGCGTGCGGCAATGGCTCGCGCTTGCAATGTTTTTCTTTGTTGGTCTCTTTCACATCGGTGCCGCTCTGGCAGCCGAGCAGAACGACAAACCGCTCACGGCACTCACCTTTCGCATGGCTGGCGATGATCTGCGCACCCGCATCGTCGTGATGTTCGATCGTGAGCCGACGCTGACCACGCGTCTCTTCGACAATCCGCATCGTCTGGTGATTGAGCTGCCGGAAACCCGTTTCGGTTTCGACGAAAAGAGCGTCGAACCCCGTGGTCTTGTTTCCCATGTCCGCTATGGATTGGCCGGGAAGGGGCGTTCGCGCCTCATTTTGACCTTGCGCGGCCCCTTCAAGGTTGAAGACCTACGCGTTTTGAAAAATGAAAGCGCATCGGGCTATCGTCTCGTTGCGGATATTGTCGCAACTTCCGACCGCGAATTCACGGCGCAACTGCAAGGGCGCTCTGAAATCACCAGTTCCACCGAGCGCAAGTCGACGACAGCTCCAGACGCGGGCAAAAACGAGCCTCGCCCCTTCACGGTGATGATTGATCCGGGGCATGGCGGCATCGACAGCGGTGCCGAGAGCCTGAGCGGCATCAAGGAAAAAGACCTGACGCTGGCCTTCGGTATCGAATTGCGTGACCGGCTGGCGCAGGAAAAGAATATTCAGGTCCTGATGACCCGTGACGATGATACCTATCTTCGTCTTTCCGAACGTGTTCGCATTGCGCGCCAGCATGAGGCCGATCTGTTCATCTCCATCCATGCGGATACGATCAACCAAAACGATATTCGCGGCGCGACGGTTTATACCATTTCGGACAAGGCATCGGATGCCGTGGCGCGCGCAATGGCGGAGCGTGAAAACAAATCCGACAATCTAGGGGGCGCTGCGCCGGATGAAATGCCGGAAGTTGCCGATATCCTGCTCGATCTCACGCGGCGCGAGACCCATACATTCTCGCTGAGCTTTGCGGAAAAAGTGATCACACATTTGCAGGGGCAGGTGAATCTCATCAACAACCCGCATCGTTTCGCAGGGTTTCAGGTCCTGCGCGCGCCGGACGTGCCTTCGGTGCTGATCGAGATAGGCTATCTGTCCAATGCAGAAGACGAAAAACTGATAAGCAATCCGGAATGGCGCAAAAAATTAGCTGACCGTCTTGCATTAGCAATTAAGTCGTTCGAAACATTACGGCGACCGGCTATTGTAACGAAAGGTTGATGGTCACCATAACGATGCACGCATGCAACAGTTTGTCGTATTTTTGTACGGGGATCGAGCGTAATGGCGTTAATTCTGTTAAAACCGACAAACGATCTTGCGTTTGACGCATTTGGTGGTCACTAAGCCTTAGTATCATGAGACCTTGCGAGGCTCGTGGGTTGGCGGTTGGCGCTTTGACGCTTATCATGGGACTAATCTGACGGCAGGATTCTGCGAATATGGTAAGGCTTATCGGATATTTCTTCGGAATTGGAACGGTGCTGTTGCTCCTGGTGGCAGGCGGCGTTGCCCTTTACGTGGGAAGCCTTTCCAAGGATTTGCCCGATTATGAGGTGCTCGCGAAGTACGAGCCCCCGGTGATGACCCGCGTTCACGCGTCGGATGGTAGCCTGATGGCAGAATTCGCACGCGAACGCCGTATGTATCTGCCGATCCAGGCTGTGCCGAACCGGGTCAAGGCTGCATTCATCTCCGCCGAAGACAAGACCTTCTACGAGCATCATGGCCTCGATTTCGGTGGTCTGGCACGTGCTGTTCTCACCAACGTCAAGAATATGGGCTCAGGTCGTCGTCCGATGGGCGCGTCGACTATCACGCAGCAGGTGGCGAAGAACTTCCTGCTGTCCTCGACCCAGACCTATGACCGCAAGATTCGCGAAGCTATCCTGGCCATGCGTATCGAGCAGGCCTATTCGAAGGATCGCATTCTCGAACTTTACCTGAATGAAATTTTCTTTGGCCTCGGTTCTTACGGTATTGCCAGCGCAGCACTGACTTATTTCGACAAGTCGGTTGGCGAGCTGAACATCGCTGAAAGCGCATACCTCGCTGCGCTCCCGAAAGGCCCGAACAATTATCATCCCTTCCGTCAGCCAGCTCGCGCTCTGGAGCGCCGCAACTGGGTGATCGATCGTATGGCCGAAAACGGCTACATCACGACGGCGGAAGCGGAAGACGCCAAGAAGCAGCCGCTCGGCGTCACTTCGCGCAGCGATACAAACTACGTCTTCGCATCGGAATATTTCACTGAAGAAGTGCGTCGCCAGATCATTCAGAAATATGGTGTCGATGCCCTTTATGAAGGTGGACTGTCCGTCCGCACGACGCTGAACCCGACCTTGCAGGCCGAAGCGCGCAAGTCGCTGCAATCAGCGCTGCTGCGCTATGATGAAGCGCGCGGCTGGCGCGGTCCGCTGAAGAATGTCGAACTCGGCAATGACTGGGGCACGGCCTTTGGCGACATGCAGTCCTATTCGGATGTTCCGGAATGGCAGCTCGCCATTGTGCTCAATGTTTCCGCAGCAGGCGCCGATATCGGCCTTCAACCGCAAATCGAAGCGACCGGATCGCGCAGCAAGGAACGCAAGCGCGCCTTTATCTCTGCCGATGACATGAAGTGGGCAATGCGCGTCACCAATATTGCTGGAAAACGCAGCAGCGCGAAGTCGCCTGAGGGTGTGCTCAACACCGGCGACATCATCTATGTGGCGAAAGAAGGCAACGGTTACCGGTTGCAGCAGCCGCCGAAGCTTGAAGGCGCGCTTGTCGCCATGGACCCGCATACGGGCCGCGTTCTGTCGATGGTCGGCGGCTTCTCCTATGCGGAGTCGGAATTCAACCGCGCCACGCAGGCCTATCGCCAGCCGGGTTCGTCGTTCAAGCCGTTCGTCTATTCGGCAGCACTCGATAATGGTTATACGCCGGCATCCGTGGTTCTCGACGGTCCGCTGGAAGTTAACCAGGGCGGCTCGCTCGGCGTCTGGGCTCCGAAGAACTATTCGGGCAAGTTCGCCGGTCCGTCTACGCTTCGCTACGGTATCGAGCAGTCGCGTAACGTCATGACCGTGCGTCTGGCGCAGGATATGGGCATGAAGCTCGTCGCTGAATATGCCGAACGGTTCGGCGTTTACGACAAGATGCTGCCGGTTCTCTCCATGTCGCTCGGTGCTGGTGAAACCACCGTGCTGCGCATGGTGACGGCCTATTCGGTTATCGCCAATGGCGGCCAGAGCATCACTCCGTCGATGATCGACCGCATTCAGGACCGCTACGGCAAGACCGTGTTCAAGCATGATGCGCGTCAGTGCGAAGGTTGCAATGCGCAGGATTGGGCCAATCAGGAAGAACCGACCCTGATCGACAATCGCGATCAGGTGCTGGATCCGATGACCGCCTATCAGATCACATCGATGATGGAAGGCGTTGTTCAGCGCGGTACGGCACAGATTCTGAAAAGCCTTGACCGTCCGCTGGCTGGCAAGACCGGCACGTCCAATGACGAAAAGGATGCGTGGTTCGTCGGCTTTACGCCTGACCTCGTGGTTGGCGTCTTCATGGGTTACGACACGCCGACATCGCTCGGACGCGGCGGCACCGGTGGTGGCCTTGCTGCGCCTGTGTTCAAGTCGTTCATGGAACAGGCTCTGGCCGGAACGCCCAAGGTGGACTTCCGCGTGCCGGAAGGCATGACGCTGATTGCGATCAACCGCAAGACCGGCATGCGCACCAATGAGGGCGATCCGAACCTCATCATGGAAGCATTCAAGCCGGGCACAGGCCCGTCTGACAGCTATTCGGTCATCGGTATGGATTCGTTCCGCGAAGGCTCGCCTGTCGCACCGCAATCCCCGCAGGCCACGCGCGCGATCAGCTCCGGTTCCGGCGGACTTTACTGATTGGAATAAAGGGCTTTTCCCTTTACACGGCGGGGCGTCGTCACTATGGTCCGCGGCGCTTGGACAGACTGTCCGATGCTGGAAATGACGAGCCGGGCTTTGCGTTCGGCTTGGTTTTCCCACCGAAATACGAATTACTGAAGGAACGATTTGCCCATGCGCGCGGAAATCGAGACGCTGGTTGACGAAATCAAGCAGGCCATAAGCCTGCTGAGGAGGCATCTTTGACTGGGATCAGGCGATAAAACGTCTCGGCTATCTCAATCAGAGAGCCGAAGATCCCACACTTTGGAATGATGCCCAGGAAGCCCAGAAGCTGATGCGTGAGCGCCAGCAGCTGGAAGACAGCATTAACGGCATCAATCAGCTTACCCAGACATTGAACGACAGTATCGAACTCATTGCCATGGGCGAAGAGGAAGGCGACAAGTCGATCATCGAGGATGCGGAAAAGACTATCCGCGAACTCAAGGTCGAGATTGATCGTCGCCAAATCGACATGCTTCTGTCAGGCGAAGCCGATGCAAACGACACCTATGTCGAAGTGCATGCCGGTGCCGGCGGTACGGAAAGCCAGGACTGGGCGTCGATGCTGCTGCGCATGTATACGCGCTGGGCGGAACGCAACGGCCGCAAGGTCGAGGTGATGGAAGTGCACGAAGGCGAAGAAGCGGGCATCAAGTCTGCGACCATTCTCGTCAAGGGACACAACTCATACGGCATGATGAAGACCGAATCAGGCGTTCATCGTCTGGTCCGCATCTCGCCTTATGACTCCAACGCCCGCCGCCATACGTCCTTCGCCAGCATCTGGGTCTATCCCGTCATCGATGACAACATCGATGTGCAGGTGACGGAAGCTGACGTTCGCATCGATACCTATCGTGCATCGGGTGCGGGTGGACAGCACGTCAACACGACTGACTCTGCTGTGCGTATCACGCATATCGCGACCGGTATTGTGGTGCAGTGTCAGGCGGAACGTTCGCAGCACAAGAACCGTGAAAAAGCATGGTCCATGCTGCGCGCGCGTTTGTACGAGGAAGAGCTGAAGAAGCGCGAAGAAGCGACCGACGCAGCCAATGCCACCAAGACCGAAATCGGCTGGGGGCATCAGATTCGGTCCTACGTTCTGCAGCCATACCAGTTGGTGAAAGATCTGCGCACCGGCGTTGAAAGCACCAATCCGCAGGAAGTGCTGGACGGCGCGGTAACACCTTTCATGGAAGCGGCGCTAGCCCATCGTATTCAGGGCGGTGGCGAGATGATTGACGATATCGACTGATATCGCGTCAAATTCTGCGAATAAAAAACCCGGCCTCAACGCCGGGTTTTTTATGCCTGTTGTTAGAGAAGCGGCTCTATCTGCTTGCCAGCTTTCAGAAAATTGACCGGGTTGACCGGGCGACCGTTCTCGCGAACTTCATAGTGAAGGTGACTACCGGTCGAGCGCCCGGTGCTGCCTGCCTGTCCGACGACCGTTCCGCGGGCAATTTTCTGGCCATCGTGGACGAGAACCTGCGACAGATGCGCAAAGCGCGTGGCAAAGCCATTGCCGTGGTCGATCTCGACCATATTGCCATAGCCGCCGAAACGTCCGGCCTTTGTGATTGTTCCTGCCGCCGTGGCTCTCACCGTCTGGCCATAGGCTGCGCGAAAATCGATGCCCGAATGAAAGGCTGCGCTGCCGAAAAACGGATCGCTGCGATATCCGAAGAGGCTCGTCACCGGCATTCCGGGGGCAGGGTTTGCCAGCGGCATTGCCTTGATCTGTTTGCGAACGCTGTCGAGCCGCTCCAGCGCGCTGTCGAGATTGCGAATCTGCATGTCGAAATCGTTGATGACTGTGCCTGGCGCGGAAATCGGGATCAGCGGACCACCCATGGCGGAATGCGCACTGTCTGACGTTTCGATGCGCAGACCGGCGGAATTCAGCGTATCGACTATGGTGTCTGCTTTTTCAGAAGCCGCATCGGCCAGATTGCGCACCTTGCCATTCTGCTCGCTTTCAATGCGATGCAGGGTCTGGTTGATGGTGGCGAGCAGCTTGTCGGAGGTTTCGATTGTGGATTCACCCGACATGCCGCCAGCAAGACGCAAGCCCAGCGGCCCCGCATCGGCGCGACGCTCCGGCTTGATGTCTTTGGGCACTGGCCCGGTTATGATTGGATCGATGCCGGGAAAGTCCCGTCCGCCAATCGCTTCGTCCGGGATAAGCTGGCTGTGTTCTTCGGCGAAGGGGGCTGCCTGTGACGGCATATCCGGCATGGGTTGCAGCTTCGAGGCGCGTTCCAGCAAAGGCGCAAGCTTGCCGTCGCGCGCGCTCAGCGTCTGCTGGCGCTGCATCAGCTCGGCGAGCTTGTTTTCCATGACTTGCTGATCGAGCATCTGACGGCTTGTGATGCGGTCCACTTCCGTGCGCAGCAAGGAAATGCGGTCTTCATAAAGCTGCTGATTGCGGGCCTGCCGGGCAATACCCGAACTGATCAGATCATCGCGCAGCACAAGATAGGCAGTTGAACCGAGATAGGCGGCTGAAAGCGCCAGAAAAGCAGCGCCGCCTGCGATGGCCATCCATGGGCGAAAGGTAAAATGGCTGATTTTCTCGCCGCGAGCGATAATGACGACGGGCGGCTCCTTGCGTTCGCCGAAGACTGTCTTTCCCGTTGTTTTCGCCCGCTTATTTGTCATGGCACCCGCATGCCCCTCATTAGAGCAGCCCGGAACCTGAATTCAGCTGGTGAATGAAGGTAAGGACCGCAGAAGTTTGGCGGAACGTTTCAGAAAACGCACCGATTCCCTAGGTTTGATTACAACTTATTAGGGTTAACAAAGCTTTGCATTTGTGGCTTGCGCCAGCCATGCGGGCCAGAAATGGCCTCAGATCGAAACTGGAGACAAAGTGCGATAGAAGGACGGCGTGAGGCCAGCTTCGGCACGCGCCAGATCGTTGAATGGCGGCTTGAGATCGCCACGAAAATTCGTTCGCACCAGTTCCTGAAAACGGGCGACAGGGTCGATGCGATTACGCGCGCAGAAAAAGCGAAACCATTTTGCACCCACCGCAACATGGGTCTTCTCATCGTTGTAGATGACATCCAGTATCGCCGCTGTCTGGTGGTCGCCGGTTTCGATCATCTTTTCCAGAAGCGAAGGTGTTAGATCAAGGCCGCGTGCTTCCAGTATAAGCGGAACGACGGCCAGCCGCGCCTCCAGATCATTGCGCGTCTGATGCGCCGACTGCCACAGTCCGTCATGGGCGGGCATGTCACCATAATCCGCGCCAAGGTCATTCAGGCGATTGCGCAGCAGCGTGAAATGGCGGGCTTCGTCATCGGCGACCTTCATCCAGCCATCGAAAAAGCTGCGCGGAATGGGTTTGGCGGCAAAGCGCGCCACAATATCCAGTGCCAGATCAATGGCATTCAGCTCAATATGTGCGAGCGCGTGCATCAGCGCGATACGGCCATGTTCTGAATGGAGCGAGCGCTTCTTCATCATGCGCGGCGGCACAAGTTCCGGCTTGTCCGGACGTCCCGGGCGATCCGGTAAGGGCGGATCTAGCGGGCTGCGTACCGAAAGCGTGCGTCCAAACCAGCGCGCAGCCGTTTCGCGCGTGAGGCGCACTTTTTCATTCAGATCGGCAGCGGCAATGGCACGAATGGCATTGCCGCGCAGCGTTTGTTCTGGGGATTTTGTCTCACGCATCTGAAGTAGAAGCCGCTTTAAAGCTTGCGCGCCGCTTCGAGGACCTCTTCAGCGTGACCGGCAACTTTCACCTTGTTCCAGACACGCGCGATGTGACCGGCAGCATCGATCAGAAAGGTTGTGCGCTCGACGCCCATATATTTACGGCCATACATGCTTTTCTCAACCCATACGCCATAGGCTTCAAGCGCGGTACGCTCTTCGTCTGCGACGAGATCGACGGTCAGATCATGCTTTTTGCGAAACTTGGCATGTTTCGTGGCGCTGTCTGGCGACAGGCCGATCACGCGTGCGCCGATCTTATCGAATTCCGGCTTCAACTGTGAAAAGGCAATCGCTTCCTTGGTGCAGCCGGACGTGTCATCCTTGGGGTAAAAATACAGGACGACAGGCTTGCCTTTCAGCGATGACAGGGTGAGTTGGCCGCCGCCCGAAAGTCCATCTGACGGCAAGCTGAAATCCGGTGCCGTTTCGCCAACTTGGGGATGAGCCATATCTGTGCCTTTCTTTTATGGATTAGCATGGAAATCACCTGTTACAGTCCGAGCTATCGCATTCGAGTGACGCTTGTGCAACCATGGAAACCGCATCGTTTCGCAGATTGGCGAAATGTCGGAAAATGGACGCAAGCGAGAACCGCAGGCACCGTCTCAGATGGAAAGGGTGAGTAAAATCAATTCCATACGATTGTTCCATGATTCACTTTATGAAACAAACGTCGATTGCAGCACTTGATATCCGGCTGGGTTATTGACAGAGAAACCGAAACGAATCCGCTTCAGTAAGCGGGAAATGGACAGAATCGAGCGTCTGGCCGCTGATGGTACGGATGGTCTCGCAGACGGCCCGCCGCGCTCGGGACGATCTTTTATTTCGCGTTGTTCCCATGCTTTCGTTTCGATTTGCATTCTGCTTGTTCTGGTTGGCGGTGCTGGTTTTCTCATTCTCCGTGGTGGTGTGAACAGCGAGCTTTTGCGCAATGAGGCGCAGAAAGCTTTGATCGGGGTGCTGGGCGATGGCGCAACGGCATCGATTGGCAGCGCCGCATTGTCGCTTGATCAGGACAGCCATGTTGCGATGGAAGCACGCGATGTTTCTGTGGCTGACCCCAAGCAAGGCGTTGAAATAAAAGGTATCCGTTCCGTGCGCCTTGGTCTGGCGCCCTTGCCGCTGCTGACCGGCTCGGTTCGTGTGGCGCAGCTCGAGGTCGAGGGCGTGACTTTCGATATGCCCGAAGCGAAGGGCGACGGTTTCTGGAAATCCCTGCCATATGATGAGCGCGGCATCGTCGATTTCGATGCGGTGTCCGAACAGATTTTCGCGGCGATGCGCAGGAGTGTGGAGCTTCTGCGCCAGCAGGACACGCGTGCCATCAGCATTTTCAATAGCACGATCCGCTTTAAGGCGGGCGACGGGCAACAGTCCGTCAATATCCAGAGCGCGCGACTGGTCGAAGATCAGGGAAAGATCGCCATTACGGGTGATCTGCTCTGGCAGGGCAAGAGAATAGCGATTGACGGCAAGATTGATCGCAATGTGGCGGATAACAGCCTTCAAGGCTTTACGCTCAATATCAATGATATTCCCGTGACGCTTGGATCGCCACCGGAAGTAACGCCCGTCATGGTGAACAACAGGATCAACCCGGCGCATTTTGAGCTGGACGGACAGGCCAAAGTTGCGCTTTCCGGTACGGCGGCGACATCTGATCAGCCGGAACGCCTCGGCGTCGATCTGGGTGTCGATGGTATCGATATGCAGATGGGTCGGGTCGAGGATATTCGCGGGCACGCGTTGTTAAGCCTTGAGCATCAGGTTGGCAGCCGCAAGATCGAGATCAAGCAGTCACAACTGCAACTGGGCGGGCTGCAAGTGCAGTTCAACGGCGCATTCGGACCGGAGCCGGAAGATGCGGGCAATCAGGACGGCCCGGCCTATCGTTTCGAGGTTCTGACCAGTTCTGCCACAAGCATGCCTGCTGAATCGACCGAACAGCCGCTTTCTTTTGCGACCCGCATATCTGGTCGTTTTCTCGCCAACCAGTTGCGAGTGCAGTTCGCCAATCTCGATGTGCAGACCGAGAATGGCCAGCTTTACGGGCAGGGCGGCATGGCCTTTGGCAACGGCTCGCCTGAAATGATCTTCATGCTGCGCATTCCGAAAATGCCGGTGGCCGATGCCAAGCATCTCTGGCCCATCGATGTGGCGGATGGCGCGCGCGAATGGGTGCTGAAAAACCTCTACGGCGGTACGCTGAAAGACAGCCAGATCGACATTTCGCTGGCTGCGGGACGCTTCAACGGTCCGGGTCTGCCGCCGCCGCTGACGGGCGATGAAATCAAGGGCGATTTCAAGGTATTCGACACGCGTCTGGATGTTGTCGGTGAATTGCCGCCAGTTCGCGATGCGGATGGCGTGATCACGGTTCGCGGAGCGCATACGACGATCAAGCTCCCCAAAGGCGTCGTCTACACGGCGAATAACAGAAGAGCGGATGTATCCAACGGCACGCTGATCATTCCGTGGGGCCCGCAGCGTCCGGTTATTTCCGATCTCGACATTACGGTTTCGGGCGATGCATCCGCCATCGCGGAGATAGCCGGTAAAAAGCCGATTGATGTGTTGAAAAACGTGCCGTTCCTGCCGGAAGACGTCTCAGGTGATGTCAAGGCGCAGGTGAAGGTGAGCTTCGCCGTGTCGAAGGACCCGCCGCCCGGTACGTTGAAATGGAATGCAGATATCGGTTTCAACAATCTGGATATTGCAAAGCCGGTTGGCGGCTCGAATGTCAGCAATGCCACAGGCACGATCAAGGTTGACCAAACAGCCGCCGTCATCACCGCCGATGCAAAGCTCGACGGCGTGCCCGGCAAGGTGACGATGGTCGAGCCGGTTGATCTGTCCGGCCCCGCGAAACGCGATCAGAAGATCAAGCTGGAAATCGACGACAAGACCCGCAACGCGGTGTTTCCGGGGCTGAACTCCGTCTTTTCGGGGCCTATGTCGGTCGACCTGAGTATGGTGGATGGCGGAAAACGTCACGTCACTGCCGATCTTGCCAAGACGCAGGTGGACCTGTCATGGCTCGGATGGCGCAAGGGAGCTGGCATTCCGGCCAAGGCGACTTTCGATTTTGTCCAGAACCCGGACGACAAGAGCAAGATCGATATCACCAATCTGGTCTTCAATGGCGATGCCTTCGGCGTGAAGGGCAATCTGTCGATTGCCAAAGGCGACTTCCAGTCCGCTGATTTCAGCGAGTTGCGTCTCAACCGGAATGACGATCTGTCCGTCAAGGCCACCAAGGGTGCCAATGGCTACCGCGTCACCGTGCGCGGATCGCAATTCGACGCGCGCGCTTTGATCAAGCAGGCGTCGGATCTGGGCGGCAAGGGCAGCAGCGGTAAGAGCAAGGGACCACGTGTGGTCGTGAGCGCGCAGGTGGATGAAGTCAGCGGCTTCAACGGCGAATCCTTGCGCAATGTCGCTATTTCTTATGAAAGCTCCGGCAATCGCATTGCTGGTGTTTCTGTCAATGCCCAGACCGCATCCGGTCAGTCATTCGTCGCCACTAACAATGATCAGGGCGACGCCCGCTCAATCTCGCTCCAGTCCAATGATGCGGGCGCGGTGCTACGCTTCTTTGACTTCTACGACAAGATGCGCGGTGGCAAGATCACCGTCGGTCTTGCAGCGCAGGGCGATGGCCCGTTGCGCGGGCAGATCGATGCTCGTAACTTCGCGATCATCAATGAGCCGCGTCTGGCCAAGCTCGTTTCGAGCCCGCCAGCTACCGGCGGTGCGAGCCTCAATCAGGCAGTAAAGCGTGATATCGATGTGTCGCGCGTTGATGTCGAGCGCGGCTTTTCCCTGATCGAAAAGGGCGACGGCTATCTAAACCTGTCGAAGGGCGTGGTGCGCGGGCCATCGGTCGGGACCACCTTCCAGGGAACGCTTTACGACAAGCAAGGCAATATGGCGATCACCGGCACCTTCATGCCAGCCTATGGCGTGAACCGCCTGTTCGGGGAAGTGCCCATTGTGGGCATGTTGCTCGGCAACGGTCGTGACCGTGGCCTGATCGGCATCACCTACAAGCTTTCGGGAAGCGCCAAGCAGCCGCAGGTGATCGTCAATCCGATCTCGATCATTGCGCCGGGTATCTTCCGCTCGATTTTCGAGTTCTAAAGCGGTTCTGTTAGAATTACCGAGCATAAAAAAGCCGGGCACTAAGCCCGGCTTTTTCATTTCAATTCATACTGATTGGCAGATCAGGCCGGGCGGATAAGCACGTGACGCTTCTTGCCGAGCGACAGCTTGATGACACCCTGATCGTTCAACGCACCGGCATCGATCATCATGCGCGGATCGGTGACCGGTTCGTCATTGATGCGCACAGCGCCGCCTTCGACATGACGACGTGCTTCACCATTGGTCGTGCATAGTTCCGCCAGAACCATCAGCGCCAGAATGCCAATGCCGCTGTTGAGCGTCGCCTTGTGGACGCCGACCGTTGGAAGATTTTCAGACAGCTCGCCGTCTTCAAAGGTCTTGCGAGCGGTTTCGGCGGATTCCTCGGCTGCGTCGCGGCCATGCAGAATAGCCGTTATCTCAGTCGCGAGGATCTTCTTCGCTTCGTTGATCTCGGAGCCTTCGAGCGCTGCCAGCTTGGCGATCTCATCCATCGGAAGCGTCGTGTAGAGCTTCAGGAAGCGCTCCACGTCGGCATCTTCGGTGTTGCGCCAGTATTGCCAGAAGTCATAGGCGCTCAGCATTTCCGCATTGAGCCAGATGGCGCCGCCCAACGACTTGCCCATCTTCTGGCCGGAGGCGGTGGTCAGCAACGGGGAGGTCAGGGCATAGAGCTGCGGCGTCCCCATGCGGTGGCCGAGGTCGATACCGTTGATGATATTGCCCCACTGGTCGGAGCCGCCCATCTGCAGGCGGATATCGTGGCGCTTGCTCAGCTCCACAAAGTCGTAAGCCTGCAGGATCATGTAGTTGAATTCGAGGAAGGACAGCGACTGCTCACGGTCGAGGCGCGTCTTCACCGAATCGAAGGACAGCATACGGTTGACCGAGAAGTGACGGCCCACGTCGCGCAGGAATTCGAGGTAATTGATGTTGCGCAGCCAGTCGGCATTGTTGACCATCAGCGCGTCGGTAGCGCCATCACCGAAGGTGAGGTAGTTCGCGAAGACGCGCTTGATGCCGGCAATGTTCTCGGCAATCGTATCTTCGGTCATCAGCTTGCGTGCTTCGTCCTTGAAGGACGGATCGCCAACCATGCCCGTGCCGCCGCCCATCAGGGCGACAGGCCTGTGGCCGGTCTGCTGGAACCAATGCAGCATCATGATCTGGATAAGGCCGCCCGCGTGCAGACTTGGTGCCGTCGGGTCGAAGCCGATATAAGCCGTCACGGTTTCCTTGGCCAACAATTCGTCGAGGCCGCTTTCATCGGAAATCTGATGAATGAAGCCACGCTCGGAAAGCGTGCGAAGAAAATCGGATTTGAAACCGGACATTCCTTTTTCCTGACTGATAAGGCGAAGTTGAAACTGGAGTAAGCGGATGCTTACAACAAAGTGATAAGTTGGCCTTTAGCACCAATCAACCGCCAAAAACAAGGAAACTCCCCAAGGACTGGGGAAACACGTAATTTGTGCAGGTTTCGTCAACAGCTTCGACTGTTCAATGCTGTGCAGTGCCTGAAAACAGATTGAGCACGATGACACCGGCGATGATCAATCCCATGCCGGCAACGGCGGCAAAGTCGAGCTTCTGGCCGAAGACGAGCCAGCCAATCAGCGCGACCAGTGTGACGCCGATCCCCGACCAGACAGCATAGGCGATGCCGACGGGAATGGTCTTCAAGGTCAGAGACAAGAAATAAAAGGCCAGTCCGTAGGCGATGATCACCACAACAGATGGGCCAAGGCGGCTAAAGCCGTCCGAGGCTTTGAGGCTCAATGTGCCGATGACTTCAGAGCAGATGGCAATGGCGAGAAGGGCATAGACCGGCATGGCGCACCTGCTGAGAAACGAATCGACCTGACGAGAAACACTATGCATAAAAAATCCGGCGGAGCGATCCGCCGGATAAGACCAGGTCAATCTGGTTTGCGACTGTACTGTTTGCTTAGCGCAGACGCTTCGGGCGCGCTTCCACCAGCTCGCCCATCAGGCGGCGGTCGAGATATTCCGAGCATTCTTCGATCAGCTGGTCGCCGTGGCCCGCAAAGAAGTGGTTGGCACCTTCAATGGTGTTCTGCGTGATGGTGATGCCCTTCTGGGTCTTGAGCTTGTCCACCAGCGCCTGCACGTCCTTGGGCGGTGCAACCTTGTCCTGATCACCATGGATGATAAGACCGGACGAAGGGCAGGGCGCGAGGAACGAGAAGTCATAGGTGTTCGGCTGCGGTGCGACCGAGATGAAGCCTTCGATTTCCGGACGGCGCATCAGAAGCTGCATGCCGATCCAGGAACCGAAGGAATAACCGGCAACCCAGCAATTCTTGGAATCCGGATGCAGGGCCTGCACCCAGTCGAGCGCGCTCGCCGCATCAGACAATTCGCCTGCGCCATGATCGAATTCGCCCTGGCTGCGACCGATGCCGCGGAAGTTGAAGCGCAGCGTCGTAAAACCGCGCTGCTGGAACATGTAGAACAGATCGTAGACGATCTTGTTGTTCATCGTGCCACCGAACTGCGGATGCGGGTGCAGGATGAGCGCGATGGGCGCATTCTTTTCCTTGGAAGGCTGATAGCGGCCTTCGAGGCGTCCGGCAGGTCCGTTAAAAATGACTTCTGGCATGTGTACTCCGCTTGTAACGGGAAGACCGGTCCGGAAGCTGCGAACTTGACGTTGGTGGACGCCGCTTCTAGAACCGATTTGAAATTTGGACAGGCTGAACCTGAAGTTCAGCACGTAGAATGGCTTAATAGGCTTTTCCGGATTGAAAATTCAAGGAAATTGCGCTCGAAGACCATTCTTGACGTTATTTAGGAGATAGGGACGGTGAACGGGAGCGGCAAGAGGCTGTATCTGGACTATAATGCCAGTGCGCCTTTGCTCGATGAAGCGCGTAATGCGGTCATCGAGGCTTTGGGCATTACGGGCAATCCGTCCTCCGTGCATCGTGAGGGCCGCGCTGCACGCGCGCTGGTCGAAGCTGCGCGCCGCAACGTTGCATCGCTGGTCAATGCCAGGCCCGAACATGTCTTCTTCACCTCCGGCGCGACCGAAGCTGCATCCACGCTTTTGACGCCGAACTACATGATGGGCCGCTCACCGGTGCGTCTTTCGCATCTTTATGTCAGTGCGACCGAACACCCCTGCATGACCGCTGGCGGCCAGTTTGCGGCGGAGAGCATCACCACATTGCCCGTCGATGAAAACGGCATTCTACGGCTGGATGTGCTGACGGAAACGCTCGCTGCCCACGACAAGAGCAAAGGTTTGCCGCTGGTTGCCGTGCAGGCCGCGAATAACGAAACCGGCGTCATTCAGCCTGTGGCGGAAATTGCTGCCATTGTGAAGGCTGCTGGCGGTATCTATGTCGTGGATGCTGTACAGGCCGCAGGACGTATTCCGCTCGATATTTCAGACAATTGCGGCGATTATCTCATTGTCTCGTCCCACAAGATCGGCGGCCCGAAGGGCGTTGGTGCAGTTATCGCCGTTTCCGACCTTATGATGCCGCGCGCGCTGGTGCGTGGCGGCGGGCAGGAAAAAGGGCACCGTGCCGGCACAGAGGCTTTGCCGCTGATTGCAGGCTTTGGCGCAGCTGCCGCCGCTGCGAAAAAGCGGCTTGATGCGGGCGGCTGGTCTTCCGATATGCGGGACAGACTGGAAGCGGGCATTGCAGAAATTGCACCGGGTGCCGTCATTCACGGCAAGTCGGTCAGCCGTTTGCCGAATACGACATTCTTCTCGCTCGATGGCCAGAAAGCGGAGACGGTTCAGATTGCCTTTGATCTTGGCGGAATAGCGCTTTCGGCGGGTTCGGCCTGTTCGTCAGGCAAGGTCGGTCCAAGCCACGTGCTGGCCGCCATGGGCCATGAAGATGGTCCCGGCGCGATCCGTGTTTCACTGGAACCGGATGTGAGTGCGGATTCGGTGGACGCGTTTCTTGCGGTCCTGCGCACAATCGTCGAACGCCACACCAGAAAAGCCTCGATCTAAAAATCGAGGCCGAGTTTCTTCTTCGCGGCTGCGATATAGCCTTCATAGCGGGTTTTGAACTCTTCCCGCTTGGCAATATCGTCTGCGATATCGGAGGAAGCACTGGCGTTTGAAATATTGAACTTGTCGTGGGCGCTCTGAAAGAACTTCAGCTGTTCGATGGTTTTGCCCTCATCATTCACCTGCTGCTCGAGAAATTTCACATAGTCCTGCAGATCACGGGTGCTCATCATGGTTTTCCTTCCATGCTGAACTACATATGAGCGTGCCCGCAGACGGCAAGAGCGCCGATGATTCCTTTGCTCTGCCTGAACGCCTGAGTTTTTGAAGGAAAATCAACGCTTCAAAGCCGGTATTGGCTTTTCCTGCGATACATTTCATCGGACTGTTTCAATAAGTTGATCATTTTAATCGGCATTTTTAGGGGCAAATTTGAAACCGGCGCTTGAAATTCAGTTTAGAGAGGTTTTAAAGAAGGGCCACGCACACTATATTGAGGCGGTATTGTTCAAGACATATCACCTTGACGTTTGCAACTGTCGGGCCTTGACCCCGACGAGGATGGAGAACGCCAATGCCTGCAGTGCAGGAGACCATTGATCAGGTCCGCGGCCTTGACGTGGATCAGTACAAGTACGGCTTCGAAACGACGATCGAAGCAGAGAAGGCTCCCAAGGGCCTGAACGAAGACATCATTCGCTTCATCTCCGCCAAGAAGAACGAGCCGGAATGGATGCTGGAATGGCGTCTGAAGGCCTATGAACGCTGGCTCACCATGGAAGAGCCAAGCTGGGCGCGTGTCGATTACCCGAAGATCGATTTCCAGGACGCCTATTATTACGCGGCCCCGAAGAACCAGAGCGGCCCGAAGTCGCTGGACGAAGTCGATCCGGAACTTCTGAAAACCTACGAAAAGCTTGGCATTCCGCTGCGCGAGCAGGAAATTCTTGCTGGCGTCCGCAAGCAGGGCGATCCGAGCGAAATCGACGGCAATCCTTCCGACAATGTCTATGCGTCCGGCCGCGTGGCCGTCGATGCCGTGTTCGACAGTGTGTCGGTTGTGACCACCTTCAAGGAAGAACTGTCCAAGGCGGGCGTGATCTTCTGCTCGATTTCGGAAGCGATCCGCGAGCATCCTGAACTGGTGCAGAAATATCTGGCGTCGGTCGTTCCTGTTTCGGACAACTATTATGCGACGCTGAATTCGGCTGTCTTCACGGATGGTTCGTTCGTCTATGTTCCGAAGGGCGTTCGCTGCCCGATGGAGCTGTCGACCTATTTCCGTATCAACGAGAAGAACACCGGTCAGTTCGAACGCACCCTCATCATCGCTGATGAAGGCGCCTATGTTTCCTATCTGGAAGGTTGCACCGCGCCGCAGCGCGATGAAAACCAGCTGCACGCCGCCGTGGTTGAACTGGTTGCGATGGAAAACGCCGAAATCAAATATTCGACGGTCCAGAACTGGTATCCGGGTGATAGCAGCGGCAAGGGTGGCATCTACAACTTCGTCACCAAGCGTGGCGATTGCCGTGGCGATAATTCCAAGATCTCCTGGACACAGGTTGAAACCGGTTCCGCCATCACCTGGAAATACCCGTCCTGCATTCTGCGCGGCGACAATTCGCGCGGCGAGTTTTACTCGATTGCCGTTTCGAACGGTTATCAGCAGATCGACTCGGGTACCAAGATGATCCATCTCGGCAAGAACACGTCGAGCCGCATCATTTCCAAAGGTATTTCGGCTGGCAAGTCGAACAACACCTATCGCGGACAGGTTTCAGCCCATCGCAAGGCTGAGAATGCCCGCAACTTCACCCAGTGCGACTCGCTTCTGATCGGCAACGATTGCGGCGCGCATACGGTGCCGTACATCGAAGCAAAGAACGCTACGGCGCAGTTCGAGCACGAGGCAACCACCTCCAAGATTTCCGAAGACCAGCTGTTCTACGTGATGCAGCGCGGCATTCCGGAAGAGGAGGCTATCGCTCTCATCGTCAATGGCTTCGTGAAGGAAGTCATTCAGGAACTGCCGATGGAGTTCGCCGTCGAAGCTCAGAAGCTTATCGGCATCTCGCTTGAGGGCAGCGTCGGTTAACCGACGCATTCCTCCCTTCTCGCATCAGATTTTCTGGCCAGCCTTTTCCTGGCATTAGAACAAGGTTTACATACATGCTTGAGATCAAGAACCTCCATGCAAAGATCGCGGATACGGATACCGAGATTATCCGTGGCCTGAACCTCACCGTGAACAAGGGTGAAGTGGCTGCGATCATGGGTCCGAACGGTTCGGGCAAGTCCACGCTGTCCTACATCCTCGCTGGTCGCGACGACTACGAAGTGACCGAAGGCGACATTCTCTATAACGGCGAGTCGATCCTCGAACTCGACCCGGCAGAACGCGCAGCCAAGGGCATTTTCCTCGCCTTCCAATATCCGATGGAAATACCGGGCGTTGCCACGATGGAATTCCTGAAGGTTGCGATGAACAGCCAGCGCAAGGCGCGTGGTGAGCCGGAACTGAAGATTCCGGAATTCATCAAGCGCGTGAAGGACGTTGCCGGCGGCCTCAACATCGACATGAACATGCTCAAGCGCCCGCTCAATGTCGGCTTTTCGGGCGGCGAAAAGAAGCGTGCTGAAATTCTCCAGATGCAGCTTCTGGAGCCAAGCCTCTGCGTGCTCGACGAAACCGATTCCGGCCTCGACATCGATGCGCTGAAGATCGTTTCGGAAGGCGTCAATGCGCTGCGTTCGCCAGATCGCGCCGTGATCGTCATCACCCACTATCAGCGTCTGCTCGAATACATCGTTCCCGATAGCGTGCACGTGCTTTACAAGGGCCAGGTCATCAAGTCTGGCGACAAGAGCCTCGCACTGCATCTGGAAGAAAACGGTTATGCCGAAGTAATCGGCGAAGCAGCCTGAGGAGGATTGGATTATGAATATCCAGACCACTCAGACCGCAAAGCCGAGGACGCCTGCTGAAAGCGCGCTGATCGACAGCTTTGGCGATCTTATCGGCAATTTGTCCGGTAATGGCGATGTCGTTGTTGCACGCGATACGGCACTTGAACTGCTCAAGACCAACGGACTTCCGTCCCGTCGCGTTGAAAGCTGGCATTACACGGATTTCCGCACGCTTTTGAAGGGCGTTGCGCCATTCGACAGCTCTGCTGGTTCGCAGCCGCTTTCGGCATTGCTTGCCGGTTCCACCATTCTGGCCGCCAGCAATGGCGTTGCGCTGGACGCCAAGGCGCCGGAAGGCGTTTCGCTGACGCCGGTGCGTGAAGCGCTGGCCGATGGTTCGCTGGCTCTCCAGCTCAAGACACGTGGCACGGACGATACAATCGGCCAGATCAACGCTGCCTATGTCAGCGACGGCTGGATGATTTCGATTGCCGACGGCACGGAGCTGGAAGCGCCTCTCGAAATCCAGAACATCCAGAAGACCGGGCAGGGCCACACGCGCTTTCCGGTTCGCATTGGTTCGGACGTTAAGGCAACGATCATCGAACGCCAGAACGGCGGCGAAGGCGATGCTTTCTCCACGTCGGTGAGCCATGTTTCGGTTGGCGACGGTGCAGAAGTCCTCTGGGTCATCCTGCGCGATTTCGGCCAGGCGACGCAGCTTTCGCAGTTCAATGCGACGATCGGCAAGGGCTCCAAGCTCACGCTCTATATCGTCAATGCGGGCGGCAAGCTGGTTCGTCAGGAAGTGCACGTCAATGTGACGGGTGAAGATTCCGATTTCGAGCTTCGTGGCCTCAATCTTCTGGCCGACGACACGCACACGGACATCACCATGACGGTTGGTCATCTGGTGGAGAATACCCGTTCGACCCAGATCATCCGCAATGTGGTCAAGGACCGTGCGCGCGGCGTTTTCCAGGGCATGATCCGCGTTGCGCAGATCGCTCAGAAGACCGATGCCCGCATGGCCTGCAACACGCTCTTGCTTTCGGATGAGGGCGAGTTCGATGCCAAGCCGGAACTCGAAATCTTTGCGGATGACGTGGCCTGCGGTCACGGCGCAACGGTTGCCGAGCTTTCCAAGGACTATCTGTTCTATCTGATGGCCCGCGGTGTTCCGGAAAACGAGGCGCGTGGCCTGCTGATCAAGGCGTTCATCGCCGAGATCATCGAAGAGCTGGAAGACGAAACGCTGGTTGACGCGCTGGAAGCAGTTCTGTCCAACTGGCTCGCCATTCATGCCTAAGTAAATCGGGCCTGAGTAAATCGGGCCCGATTGATTGAGATAGCGCGCAGATTTGCGCGCTGTCCTTTCCTGCCGAACGGCAAAAGGTACGATCATGGACCAGAAGAATCCGCTTGTTGCGGCCTATGACGTGGAAGCCATCCGCCGGGATTTCCCGATCCTGTCGCGCGAAGTACACGGCAAACCGCTTGTCTATCTCGACAATGGCGCTTCGGCGCAGAAGCCGCAGAGCGTCATCGACGCCGTGACGCATGCCTATTCCAATGAATATGCGAATGTTCATCGCGGTCTGCATTTCCTGTCGAATGCCGCAACCGATGCCTATGAAAAGTCGCGCGAAAGCGTTCGGCGTTTTCTGAATGCTGGCTCGGTCGATGAAATCGTCTTCACCAAGAATGCCACTGAAGCGATCAATACGGTCGCTTATGGCTATGGCATGCCGCATATCGGCGAGGGCGACGAGATTCTGGTTTCGATCATGGAGCACCACTCCAATATCGTTCCATGGCATTTCATTCGCGAACGTCAGGGCGCGAAGCTGGTTTTCGCCCCGGTGGACGATGAAGGCATCTTCCACATCGAAGAATTCGAGAAGCGCCTGACGGACCGCACCAAGCTGGTCGCCATTACGCATATGTCGAATGCGCTTGGCACCGTGACGCCGATCAAGAAGATCGTTGAGCTTGCCCATGCGCGCGGCATTCCGGTGCTGGTCGATGGTAGTCAGGGCGCGGTGCATCTGCCGGTCGACGTGCAGGATCTGGGTTGTGACTGGTATGTTTTCACCGGCCACAAGGTCTATGGTCCGTCCGGTATCGGCGTTCTTTACGGACGCGCAGAGATGCTGGAAAAGATGCGTCCCTTCCAGGGTGGTGGTGAAATGATCGAGGAAGTCACGGAAGATAACGTGACTTACAATCATCCGCCGCACCGGTTTGAGGCCGGCACACCGCCGATCGTTCAGGCGATCGGTCTCGGCGCAGCACTTGAATATATGGAAAAGATTGGCCGTCACGCCATTCTTGCCCATGAGGAAGATTTGCGCAATTACGCCCACGAACAACTGGGCAAGATCAATTCGCTCCGTATTTTCGGCCATGCGCCGGATAAGGGAGCTATCATCTCCTTTGCGCTGGAAGGCATCCATGCGCACGACGTGTCGATGGTGATCGACAGGGCCGGGGTCGCCGTGCGTGCGGGCACGCATTGCGCACAACCCCTCTTGAAACGCTTTGGCGTCACCTCTACATGCCGTGCATCCTTTGCCATGTACAATACCCGCGCTGAAGTGGATGCATTGGCGGAAGCCTTGGAAAAGGCGAGGAAGTTTTTCGGATGACCGAGATGGAACAAAAAGTTCAGGATCAGGCTGGAACCAAGCCTGCCGATGAAGCGGCGAAAGCCGAGGGCGGCTCTGTGTTTTCTGCCTCCGCCATTCCGCAGGAAGAACTCCTGCGCATGACGGACGACATCATTGCGGCGCTGAAGACTGTGTACGACCCGGAGATCCCGGCGGATATTTACGAACTCGGTCTCGTTTACAAGATCGATATCGAAGACGACCGTACTGTGAAGATTGAAATGACCCTGACAGCTCCCGGCTGCCCGGTTGCCGGCGAAATGCCGGGCTGGGTTGAAAACGCCGTCGGCGCTGTTGAAGGCGTTTCCATGGTCGAAGTTTCAATGACTTTCGATCCGCCATGGACTGCAGACCGCATGTCCGAAGAAGCACAGGTTGCTGTCGGCTGGTACTGATCGTCCTTGTGACATCCACGAAAGTCATGGACGTCTACCAGAGGTGGAGGTTTGGGACGCTACGCTTGAACCACCAGGTGGTGTGGACATTTATCTGATCCATAAGACGATTGCTGCGTAGTGACGACTGCGAGGTAGTTTGCGGCAGTTTTTTCGAAGCGTGTAGCGACCCTGCGGAACTGCTTGAGTTTCGAGAATCAGCATTCGATCAGGTGGCGCTGGGCATAGAGATGCTTGTCCAGCGGGTATTTTAGCGAATGGGACGGATTGTTTGGGATCACTGCCACAGCGCCTTTATCGGCGATAGCAGAGCGCAGGCGATCACTGCTGTAAGCTGTGTCGGCCATGATAACGTCGGGGGGTAAGTCCTCGATCAGGGCATCGCCCTTCTGGCTCGCAGTCAGCGTGACGGGGACGGGGCAGGCGAGACTACGCACAGCCATGTGGATCTTGGTGCTCAGGCCGCCGCGAGAACGGCCAAGGACTTGATCTCCAGCCCCTTTTTTGCACCGGCGGCGTGCTGATGGGCGCGGATGATGGTGGAACCGACGATCAGGTACTCGAAGTCCAGATCGTCCGACATCGCGGCGAACAAGCGCCGCCAGATGCCCTTCCGGCTCCAGCCGCTGAAACGGCGGAAGACACTATTCCACTCGCCGAACACCTCCGGCAGATCGCGCCAGGGCGAACCGGTACGCACAATCCGAAGCACGGCTTCCACAAATAGCGGTTGTCGCGGCCGAACGAACCGCGTGGGCGTTCGTCACCAAAAATGTGATGCGATATCCGCTCCTACTGGTCGTCTCGAAGGATCAGACGATCCAAAACACCATGACTGCCCCCAGAAGACAGTCTTGAAGCTGATTTGCTCTGCCTTGGTAACCCAAGAGTTCACACGACCTAGAAGTAGTTTTGTTATGTGTTAATAAGCGCCCTTAAAAAGGTCCGCATGATCTGAATCCTTGTCGGCCTTTTCCTGATTGCGGATATAGCGTCTAACGACCTGTTCATCGTAACCGACGGTCGAAACGAAGTACCTTCGCGCCCAAAGTGATAACCATGATATTTGCGCTTCTTTGCATATTTATCGGCAACGTAACGCGCTATCGTGCCTTTCAAAAACCCGGCAATGCGCGCCACCGAACATTTCGGTGGGATCGATATCGGCATGTGCACATGGTCCGGCATCAGGTGTTCTTCTTCTATCAGGCACCCTTTTTGCAAGCTCAATCGAATAAACAAATCCTGTAGTTCTGGGCGAAGGGCGCCATAAAGCACGCTTCGTGCGGTATCTGCTGCCATAAGCCACATGATATTGGCAGATCCAAGTCGCACGTGTAAGATGGTTATCGTCCATTATAACCTCCGGTTTCGATCACTTCGTGATCGAAACCGGAGTTTTCCTTCATACGGCGTAAAACTCTTCCAATCCTCCACCAGAGGTGGAGATTTTCTTCTCATGAAATGAAAAAACCTTGGTTAAACCGGGGCTTTTCGTTTGGTCTTATCCGACGACATGTTCGGCAGGTGGGTTTTGCACCCGGAACAGTTTGCCGCGTTCGGCGATCAGCACGCAGATGAGTGCAACGAAACCAAGCACGCCGTAACCCATCGCGACAGGCGTCGTAGTGCCATCAAAGGCTTGACCGATGATCGCTCCCAGCGCAGCGCCGATGACCGTCTGGGCAAAGCCCAGCACAGACGAGGCCGTGCCTGCCACTTCGCCCAGCGGCTCCATGGCGAGCGCGTTGAAATTGGCGGTCACGAGGCTGAACGAGAACATGATGGTCATGTAGATCGCCATCAGCAACGGGAACGGCACAGGATCGACCAGTACAATCGACAGCACCATCCAGAGCAGGCTGAAGCTGGTGAAGACCAGCAGCATGGTCTGGGAGATACGGCGCATACCGTAACGCCCGACCAGTCGGGAGTTGAGGAATGAAGCCAGTGCCAGCGTCATGGCCACCGCTGCGAAGGCCAACGGAAACAAAGAACCGAGCTTGTAGATTTCAACGAAGATCTGTTGGGCCGAATTGATATAGCCAAACAGCGCACCGAGGATGAACGACGTGCCGAGCATGTAGAACAGGGCAACACGGTTGGACAGCACGATGCCGAAGCCGCCAATCACGCTTTTGATGGTCAATGGACGGCGCTGATCTGACGGGAGCGTTTCAGGCAGCCGGATAAAGGCCCAGATGCCCACAATCAACGCCATGATAGCCATGGACAGGAAGATCAGGTGCCATTCGCCGAACAGCATGATCAGCTGTCCGGTGGCTGGCGCAATGACCGGCAGGATCATGAAGATCATCATCACCAGCGACATGACTTCCGCCATCTGGCGTCCGGCAAAGCGGTCGCGGACCACCGAAACCGCAATAACACGTGTTCCAGCGGCGCCAAGTCCCTGAAGTACGCGCAGGATGATGAGTGTGGTGAAATCCTTGACCATGGCGGCACCGAGTGCGGCCAGTACATAAATCACCAGCCCGCCGAACAGTGGCGCGCGACGGCCGAAACGGTCGCTGAGCGGTCCATAGAACAGCTGTGAGACACCAAAGCCGAGCAGATAGGCCGTGATCACGAACTGCACGTGGTTTTCCGACTGCACACCGAGGCTTGCGCCAATCTGCGGCAGGCCGGGCAGCATGATATCAACCGCCAGCGCATTGATGGCCATGATGGCTGCGATCAGTGCAATGAATTCGCCACGCCCATGCATAGAAGTTTTTTGATCCGGCGAGGCGTGCTTTATGTCGATCGGCATGACTGACATTCCTTGGCATAATGACGCGCCGCGCCTGAAAAGGGCGGTACGAACGTCGAAATCTCGAAAATGGGGCACCCGGCAGAAGCTGCCGTCAGATAAAAACGAAAAGGCGCCGATGAACGGCGCCTTTTGTAAAAAGCTAAGACTAAAGCCGTATGACGGGCTATTAATCCTCAAGCAGCCTTGGTGGCAATACCTTTATCGGTAAAAAGTGCTTGTAGTTCGTTGGACTGGAACATTTCGCGCACAATATCGCAGCCGCCGACGAATTCACCCTTCACATAAAGCTGCGGGATGGTTGGCCAGCTGGAATATTCCTTGATGCCCTGACGAATCTCGTCGGAGGCGAGCACGTTCACGCCCTTATAGTCGACGCCGAGATAGTCGAGGATCTGAACGACCTGACCGGAAAAACCGCATTGCGGAAAGCCGGGTGTGCCCTTCATGAAAAGCACGACGTCGTTGGTCTTCACTTCATTGTCGATGAAATCGTTAATGCCGGTCATCTCGTTTCCTTTCAGAGCGTGTGCCCAATGCCGTCAGAACATATGGACATCATCACGCTTCCAACAAACTCGCCGGGTCGATTTCCGGCATAATTGGGAGGTCACTCCCAATATAATCATTACCATGCTCGTAACCACCCCGTTCGGGTGAAAGCAAGTCAAATACGCGCGAAGTGCCGGATTTAAGGGGCAACATCTTGCCGCAGCATATGTCGCCCGCTCAATAAAGCGCTGCCTTATTCCGGCACGCTGGTCTGCAAAGCGAGCGCGTGGAGCACGCCGCCCATGTTGCCCTTCAGCGCGTCATAGACCATCTGATGCTGCTGCACGCGCGACTTGCCGCGGAAACTCTCCGCGACCACTTCGGCTGCATAATGATCCCCGTCTCCGGCAAGGTCGCGGATCGTCACCTTTGCGCCGGGAATCCCTTCGCGTATCAGTTTTTCGATCTCATGAGCGTCCATAGCCATGCAAAAACTCCCGCCGTTTCCAGCTTCTTATCGTTGTTATTCATCGAATCGTACCGCACCATCGTGGAACGTCAATGAGTATCTGTCTAATGTTTAAATGCCACACAGGCGATCCATACAAGCAAAACGCCCGGACGAGATATTCATCCGGGCGTTAAAGTCGTGTTCGCGTTGCTGCGATCAGTTGTCGCTAACCGGCTCGCCGCTCATGAAGCCCGGGAACCAGCCTTCGAAAGCCTGCGTCAGCTCTGCGACGCTAACATCGACGCTATCGCCAAAGGTCAGACGGTCGCCGCCGACCTGGCCCAGAACGCGGAACGGAAGGCCTGCGCCCTCAGCATTAAGCGCGATGAGCTTGGCCATTTCCGACGTTGCAGCAATCACATAGCGCGCCTGATCTTCACCGAAGAGAACTGCGTGCGGCAGGCCGTCGCCAGCATTCAGCGTCGCGCCCTTGCCGGACTTGATCGCCATTTCGGCGACAGCGATTGCCAGTCCACCGTCGGAAAGATCGTGGCAGGCCGTAACCTGACCGTTACGGATTGCCGAACGGACGAACTCGCCGTTGCGCTTTTCCATCGAAAGATCGACGGTCGGGGCAGGGCCGTCTACACGATCGAACAGATCGCGCAGATAGATCGACTGGCCGAGATGCGAGCCGTCGCCACCAAGCAGAACCAGCGTGTCGCCGTCCTGCATGCCGCCAATCTTGGCCGTCTGCGACCAATCCGGGATAAGGCCGACGCCGGCAATGGTCGGGGTCGGCAGAATGGCCTGACCGTTGGTTTCGTTATAAAGCGAGACATTGCCCGAAACGATCGGGAAATCGAGGGCGCGGCAGGCTTCGCCAATGCCTTCGATGGCTTTGACGAGCTGGCCCATGATTTCAGGCTTTTCAGGATTGCCGAAGTTCAGATTGTCCGTCGAGGCCAGCGGTTCTGCGCCGGTCGCCGTGATGTTGCGCCAGCATTCGGCCACAGCTTGCTTGCCGCCTTCGAACGGGTCCGCTTCGCAATAGCGCGGCGTCACATCCGACGAGAAGGCAAGCGCCTTTGTGTCGTGGCCTTCGACGCGGATCACACCAGCGTCGCCGCCGGGAACCTGCAAGGAATTGCCCTGAATGAGCGTGTCATACTGTTCATAGACCCAACGACGCGACGAAAGATCCGGCGAGCCGATGAGCGTGAGGAGCGCTGCCGAATAGTCTTCCACCTGCGGCACATTGCTGGCCGGGAGCGGTGCATGCTTGCCCGGTTCCATCCACGGACGATCATATTCCGGTGCCTGGTCGCCCAGATCCTTGATCGGCAGATTGGCGACTTCCACGCCCTGATGAATAATGCGGAAACGCAAATCGTCGGTGGTCTTGCCGACAATGGCGAAGTCGAGGCCCCATTTGCGGAAGATCGCCTGGGCTTCGGCTTCCTTTTCCGGCTTCAGAACCATGAGCATACGCTCCTGGCTCTCCGAAAGCATCATTTCATAGGCCGTCATGTTCTCTTCGCGGACCGGAACATGGTCGAGAATGAGTTCAATGCCGAGGTCGCCCTTGGCGCCCATTTCGACAGCTGAACAGGTGAGGCCAGCTGCACCCATGTCCTGAATGGCGATAACCGCGCCGGACGCCATCAGCTCAAGGCAGGCTTCCAGCAGGCATTTTTCGGTGAATGGATCGCCGACCTGAACGGTGGGGCGCTTTTCTTCAATCGATTCGTCGAACTCAGCCGAAGCCATGGTCGCGCCGCCGACGCCGTCGCGGCCCGTCTTGGCACCCAGATAAACGACCGGCAGGCCAACGCCCTTGGCTTCCGACAGAAAGATGCCGTCATGCTTGGCAAGACCGGCAGCAAATGCATTGACGAGGATATTGCCGTTATAGCGCTTGTCGAAGTTCACTTCGCCGCCAACGGTCGGCACGCCGAAGGCATTGCCATAGCCGCCGACGCCGGAAACGACGCCGGATACCAGATGACGGGTTTTCGGATGGTCAGGCTCACCGAAGCGCAGCGCGTTCATTGCCGCAACGGGACGTGCGCCCATGGTGAACACGTCGCGCAGAATGCCGCCCACGCCGGTCGCCGCGCCCTGATAGGGCTCGATATAGGACGGATGGTTGTGGCTTTCCATTTTGAAGACGACGCAATCGCCGTCACCAATGTCCACGACGCCTGCATTTTCGCCGGGGCCCTGAATGACGCGCGGACCGGTGGTCGGCAGCGTGCGCAGCCATTTCTTCGAGGACTTGTAGGAGCAATGCTCGTTCCACATGGCCGAGAAGATACCGAGTTCGGTAAAGCTCGGCTCACGTCCGATCAATTCGAGAATGCGCTGGTACTCGTCCGGCTTGAGGCCGTGGGATTCGATGAGTTCCGGCGTGATTTCGCGATTATTGGAATTGGAGATAGTCATGGGAATGGGCAACCCCGTCGCAGGCTGTGGCACCCGAAAACCTTCCGCCGAAGGCTGGGCATCTAAGGTTTCAAGGGGTCTCTTTAACCTAACTCTGTTGGAAGCGCGACAGGAAAATGCCGCTTTCCCGGCCTGATTCAGCATCTTACTGCATCAAGGCTCCAACAGTCCTGTCACGGGCAGCGTTTATACACTGCCCTCATAGCCCGCCTGCTCATTTTCGAGCAGTTGCCGCAATGTCAGGAAACTGCTCTCGACGATGTTCCGGTCGGTCGGGGAGGAGAAGGCGATGCGCACGCGATGATAAATCTGATCAACGCGACCGGCTTTGAACTCGTCTTCATCGTCGATCAGAATACCGCTTTCATAGGCGGCAGCCTTGAATGTGCCGGATAGCCACGGCTCGGGCAGCCCCATCCAGAGAAAAGGAATATTGGGGCGGGACACAAAGTCGAAACCGGAGAAAACACGACGCGCGATTTCCTCGCGCGCTTTTGTTTCTATACGGCTTTTCTCGCGGATAGCGTCGGCTGCACCGGAAAGCACAAGCTGCGCGCCAGTCTCGGCCAGAAGAAAAGCCACGCCGCCCGTCATCATTTTGTGTGTGACCTTGACGCGTTGGGCGCAATGCGGCGGGCAGGAAACCCATCCGCTGCGTATGCCCGCGGCCACGGCCTTGGACAGGCTCGACACGACGAATGTGCGCTCTGGTGCAAAGCTTGCCAGCAACGGTATGTCGCTTTCGCACATGCTGCCGTAGATATCGTCCTCGATGAGCCAGACATTATAGCGTCGCGCAATATCGGCTATCGCGCGCCGCCGCTCCTCCGTCATGGTCGCAAGCGTTGGATTATGCAGGGTCGGCATGAGAAATGCCAAAGTCGGATGCTGCTGGCGGCAGGCACGCTCGAATTCTTCCGGAATGAGACCGTATTCATCATGCGCAGCCTGAATGGTGCGGCGTCCGAGAAGTCGCACAGAACGGTTTATCTGCGCATAGGTCAGATTTTCGAACAGGATGCGGTCACCCGGATTGGTGAACGCCGTGATGATGGCAATGCTCGCGGCCTGCGCGCCGTTGGTGATGACAATGCTGTCGAGATCCGGCTGCCAGCCAGCCCTGCCCAGCCATTTCTGGCCTGCTTCCAGCCAGTGCTGCGGAAACTGACGCGAATAATTGGCAATCTCCTGCGGGAAATCGCGGTGAATGTCGGTGCTGATTTTGGCAAGCACTTCATGCTGGCCGACCTCTGGCGCAGAAGTGGAATCGAGCCGGATTTTGCCCATCGGCACATCGGCGGGCTTCGTACCGATCAACCCCGGCGGAACCAAACCGGATTCGGACGGCTCTTCGCCCAGAACATAGGTGCCGCGCCCAACTTCGCCGGTAACAAGGCCGCGTTCGTGAGCAAGTGCATAGGCACGCCCGATTGTACCGATTGTCACCTTCAGATCGAAAGCGAGGTTACGCTGCGGCGGCAATTTTACGCCCGCAGGCAGTCCGCCATTGCCAATCGCTTCTTCAATGGCATCCGCCAATTGCAGGTAAAGTGGGCCAGTTCTGCTTGATAGGTCAGGAATCCAATTTGTCATGGTGACAACTTATAAATTGTATCGATTGTGGAGTCAATTATAGAGTCATTCCAACGCTGATTGATGTCATCATATCCAGATTTGCCGTATTCGAACTTCAAATCTGACGCTTTGCGGCATCTGGCTAGCAAGAGAATGGATCGAATGATGTTTTACTTCAGACCTCAGACCGAGACAATAGATACAATCCTGCCGATACCTGACGCTGATCGCATGAGTGACTTGCCTCGGGGCTTACATGCCCAGCTGGCGGCTGCGACGGGAGAGGGGACGGATGTGAGCCTGCTGCGCCGACTTGTGAGCTGGCTTTCATACATCAGCATGATGCGTCGCAGCCGATTGGCGCTGTACGAAATGACGGATGAACAATTGCGCGACATCGGCCTCAAGAGAAGCGAGGCGGAACGGGAAGCGCGTAAAGTACGCTTTCATCTCCGTTAGAGATGCAGACATGAGGTTGGGCATCTTAGGCGCTGGTTGGCAAATCTGCACCTGCAATAAGTGAGATATGTATTAGGAATATCGCGGCAGTCTTTTCAAAGAAATAGGGGGCGATAAATCCGGCTCAACTAGTTGTAATTGTTAAATTTGATGAAGTTGTTAGCATCCTAATTATTGAAGCATTTGCATAAAGCTAATGTTTAAATGAGGAGGCTGCAGTGATGAACTACATCAGGCCAGCCAATGATGTAATTGACGCAATTACTATTCTGCCGCACGTCGATATTGCGAGTGATTTGAACAAAGGCTTGCGCGCTCGGTCGGTATCGGCTGTGCCGCACCGGATACGCAAGGTCTGGACGGGGCTTGTCGATAGAGTCCGGGCATCTTCGTCAAGACGTCGGACAAGGAGGATGCTTATGGAGCTGGATGACAGGCAGCTCAAAGACATAGGCATCAGGCGGGACGAAATCTGAGCTTCCGACCTCAAGCGACCGCCCCCGCTGCCACGAATGCATTCAATGTGAAGAACTGAACCACCATTCGCTGTCATCGACAGCTGGTATAGAGATGAACTCCTCCCGCGCAAATGCGGGAGGAAGTATCAATTTCAGCAGCCTTTCTGGCCGGATGCCCAGCGATTGACGTCGCTGAGGATGCGATTGCCATGGCTTTCCTGAAGCATCGGGCCGAAAGTTTCGACGCGTGCTGGATTGCCTTCCGCCTGCACGACCAGCAGCGGGCGCGCTGCGGGGTTATGTCCAGGCACAACGAGAATGCGCGGACGACCGCTATAGGAATTCAGTTCCGGTGCAAGCGTATAGCTGCGGAAATCCTTGTCCTTGGATTTGAACCAGCAGCTATTGGCGGCCAGCGCGATGCGTTCCATCGTCGGCAGCGCTGCCTTGCTGACAGTCTGCGTGACGGGCCCGCTGGCCGGGCGCGGCGTACAGGCCGCAAGAAGCGCAATCGCAGGCAAGGCGATAAGAGCGATGGTCTTTTTCGTCAAGAAACGAACTCCAAAAGGGCACGCCACCGGGGAGGGCTGGAGGCGGCATGCGAAAATAATAACAGGAACCGGGGATGTTACCGGCTTTTAAGCCAGATGCGGCATGAAGGCCTTCAGCCCGTCACTCATCTCGTTCCAGATGCGTTCGAAGGCTGGATGCTGCTTTGCCTTTGCGGCATATGCATCGAATTTAGGAAATGCGTCCAGCAAATCCGGCTTGCCCGACAGTTTCTTCAACGGTTCCATGAGAAACCGCACCGGCAGCAACCACGCATCAGCCAGTGTCGGTTCTTCGCTGACCGCATAGAACGTATCTGGCAGGCGATGTTCGATCACCGACAGGCCGGTGTTCAGCTTTTCAAAAAGACGGTCGATCGTTGCGCTGTCACGCTCTGGTTTGCTCAACAGGATGAACAGCTTCATTGCCGGTCCGAGCACTTCCAGCTCGATCACGCGGGCCAGAAGCCGGATCAGCGCGCGCTGGCGCGGCGTGCCGGGCAAGAGCGGCTTCTCAGGAAAATGATCTTCGAGATATTCGGCGATCACAACAGCTTCGAAGAGCGTCTCGCCGGAACTGGTAATCAGCACCGGAACACGGCGCAAAGGCGTGATTTCACCGAAATCAGCCGGGAAGGGATAGGGCAGCGTGATCGGCTTGAAGGGTAAATCCTTCAGATAAAGGACACTGCGCACGAAAGCGGAATAAGGAGACAGAGGCCGAGAATAGAGCTGCATGATTTTGTCCCCCCGATTCGGTTGCCAAGGAATTCTCCCAAGGCAAAACTGCCATGAAAACAGACTACAAGCTAGACTGGTTTTCATCGGCGGGAAAGCGGGGGTGCGGGAACGTTATCTTACCGACGATGCAATTCGGTGAAGGAAATGAAAAAGGGCGGCCTCATGGAGAGCCGCCCTTTTTTGGGAAATCTATCAGGCTGCGATGCCCAGAGCGCCTGCAAAAAGCGCCCGCCCATCGTCACCGCCATGGGCGGCTTCGATCAGGTTTTCCGGATGCGGCATCATGCCAAGCACATTGCCGCGCGCATTGACGATACCGGCAATATCATTGACCGAACCGTTCGGGTTGGTGCCTTCCGCATAACGGAACACGACCTGACCTTCGCCTTCGATGCGCTTCAGCGTTTCGGCATCGGCAAAATAGTTGCCGTCATGATGCGCGACCGGGCAGCGAATGATCTGGTTCTGCTGATAGCCGCGGGTGAAGGCGGTGTTGGCATTGCTGATTTCAAGCTTCACTTCGCGGCAGACGAACTTCAGCGAGGCGTTGCGCATCAGTGCGCCTGGGAGCAGTCCGGCTTCAACGAGAATCTGGAAACCGTTGCACACGCCCATGACCATGACGCCCTTGTCGGCCTTCTCGCGCACAGCCTGAAGAACCGGCATACGGGCCGCAATCGCACCGCAGCGCAGATAATCGCCGTAAGAGAAGCCGCCGGGGATGAGGATCAGGTCGACATCGTCCGGAATGCTGGTATCGGTCTGCCAGATCGTAACAGGAGCCTGACCGGTGATCTTGGTGAGCGCTGCGATCATGTCGCGGTCACGATTGAGGCCGGGAAGGAGAATGACAGCGGATTTCATGGGCGTCTGCTTCCTTTGTTTGGCTCAGCCGATGGCGATGGAATAATCTTCGATCACTGTATTGGCGAGGAGCTTGTCGCACATGGCCTTCAGGTCTGCTTCGGCCTTGGCCTTGTCCGTGCCTTCGAGTTCGAGGTCGAACACCTTGCCCTGACGTGCCGAGTTGACGCCAGCAAAGCCGAGGCTGCCGAGTGCGCCGACGATTGCTTTGCCCTGCGGGTCCAGAACGCCGTTTTTCAGTGTAACGGTGACGCGTGCCTTGATCACTCTGTGGTTCCTGTAGCTCTAGATTTAGTTCTCACAGCTTCAGACGGAACATCTGGAACTGCTGGTCGGGAATGAAACGGCCCGGAAGGTTTTGCCTTGGCAGCTCCCGGGCCGATCAGATTACTTCACAAGCACGGGGCCGGAAGGACGGGGCGAGTCATTCTCGTTCATGATGCCGAGACGGCGCGCCACTTCCTGATAGGCCTCGACCAGTCCGCCCATATCGCGGCGGAAACGATCCTTGTCGAGCTTGTCATTGGTGTTGATATCCCAAAGACGAGCTGAGTCCGGGGAGATTTCGTCGGCGACGACGATACGCATCATGTCGCCTTCCCACAGACGGCCGCATTCGATCTTGAAGTCGACAAGCTGGATGCCGACGCCCAGGAACAGGCCGGAGAGGAAGTCGTTGACGCGAATGGCCAGCGCCATGATGTCATCGATTTCCTGCGGGCTTGCCCAGCCAAATGCGGTGATATGTTCTTCCGTGACCAACGGGTCTTCAAGAGCGTCGGCCTTGTAATAAAACTCGATGATCGAGCGCGGCAGCACCGTGCCTTCTTCGATCCCGAGGCGCTTGGACAGCGAGCCGGCAGCAACATTGCGGATCACGACTTCCAGCGGAATGATTTCCACTTCCTTGATCAACTGCTCACGCATGTTGAGACGGCGGATGAAGTGGGTTGGAATCCCGATGCGGTTCAGCTGGGTAAAAATATATTCGGAAATGCGGTTGTTGATGACACCCTTTCCGTCCACGACTTCGTGCTTTTTCTTGTTGAACGCGGTTGCATCGTCCTTGAAGAACTGGACCAGCGTTCCTGGCTCGGGGCCTTCGTAAAGAATCTTGGCCTTGCCCTCGTAAATACGGCGGCGACGGTTCATGGCTTTTCTCGGATTTCCATATCTATGGTGATCGGCTCTAAGCCGCTATTCTCGCGGGCTACCTATAGCAAATAAGGGGTTTTAACAATCCTGCTTCGTGCCCGTTCCCCCGTTTTCGGTGTTTCTCATGCAAGATTATGGACGAGCTGCAAGAAATTGATTTGCCGCTCTTGTATAATCTTGCGCCCCTTGCCAGCATTAGGCAAGAGAATGGGTGACGATCTCTTCCTAATGGGAGTTGTTGGGAGTTTTGTGAATGACGACAGGTATGGACGATCGCCGCGATACTTTCGAAAAGAAATTCGTGCACGATGCTGACTTGCGCTTCAAAGCCGAAGCGCGCCGCAACAAGCTTCTCGGATTGTGGGCTGCTGAGCGCCTTGGCAAGAAGAACGGCGAGGCAGAAGCCTATGCACGCGATGTTGTGGCAGCCGATTTTCTCGAGGTTGGTGACGGCGATGTGTTTCGCAAAATCCGTACCGATTTCGACAATGCAGGTCTCCCCGACAGTGACGAAACGATCCGCGAGAAGATGCAGCTCTTCCTTGAGGAAGCGATCCGCCAGATACAACAGGATTAAAACGATAGGGTGGAAGTGCAGGCTTCCGCCCTATCGTTTTATTTGCCCGTTACTCCGAAATGCCATTCTTATGAAATGCCAGTTGTGAAATGCCAGTTGTGAAATGAAGGAAATCCCTATGTCGTTGTCTTCGCGTTTGCGTGCCGGTGAAACTGTTCTCTCGGCGTGGTCGTCTCTTCCTGAGCCGCTGACGGTTGAAATCCTTGCCCATACAGCCTTTGATGCTGTCACGCTGGACATGCAGCACGGCGGTCATGACGAGGCGAGCGTGCTGCGCAGCGTCGGTCTCATTCTGAACGCCGGAAAGCCGCCGGTGGTGCGTATTCCGGTCGGTCGCTTCGATATGGCAAGCCGTGCGCTGGATTTCGGTGCCCAGGCGGTGATTGCACCGATGATCAACTCCGCCGAGGATGCGCGCAAGTTCGCGGCGGCCATGAAATATCCGCCGGTGGGCGAGCGTTCATGGGGCGTTTTCCGCGCCAATGCCGATTATGGTACGCCCGGTTCCAATGATTATCTGACCACGGCAAACCAGGATACACTGGCTTTCGCGATGATCGAAACGCGCGATGCCTATGATGCGCTGGACGCTATTCTGGATGTGCGCGGCATTGACGGCGTATTTGTAGGCCCGGCTGATTTCTCGATTGCCTGGAGCAATGGACGCGAAGCCAATCCGAATTCTGACGCCATCGTCGAGCCGATCAGCAATATTGCGCGCAAGGCTGCTGCCGCTGGCAAGATTGCGGGCATTTACTCCCCGTCTCCGGAATTTGCGCGGCGCTATATTCCGTTGGGCTTCCGGTTTGTGACCGTTAGCAATGAAGGTGGCTATCTGCGCCTTGCTGCGCAGAAGCTGGTGGATACCGTTCGCGCCTGAGTTGGCCTCAGATCGTTGAATAGACAAAAGGCGGGTTTCAAACCCGCCTTTTTGTTTCAGTGCTGTTTTGGCGCCTGGAGTTGCGTCATGAACTCTGCAAACACCATCGAGCCTTCTGGCCAAGGGCCGTGGCCTGAATCCGAGTTGATATGGCCGGATTCACCTGCATCGATGAGCATCGCGCCCCAATCCTTCACGACCTCTTCGGCAGCTTCGAAGCTTGAGAAAGGATCGTTGCGGCTTACGACCGTGATGGTCGGGAAGGGCAGTCGTTCACGCGGATAAGGACCGAAGGTCATCAAATGCTTCGGACGAATGCTCTCATTGGAGACATCCGGGGGTGCGACGAAAAACGCGCCTGCGATCTTGTGCTGGATCAGCGGCACGGCGTGCAAGGCTGCGGCCACACCCAGAGAATGCGCAACCAGCACGATGGGCTTTGTTGCGGCATTCGCGGCTTTGACCACTTCGCCGACCCAATCGTCGCGCACCGGCTTAGACCATTCGGCCTGCTGCACACGGCGCGCGGTCGAGAGCTTGCTCTCCCAACGGGTCTGCCAGTGGTCCGGGCCCGAATTGGTATAGCCGGGAATAATGAGGATATCTGCGTCTTTGACTTTCATAGCCCCCATTTAGATCGCCTCTGTCCGTTCTTCAAGCGCTTCGACGTGCGGCGAAACGAATGCGAATGTTGAACAGCCTGTTCGCTGATCGCGATCTTGTGAACGACGCAGCAAACAGCGATGTTTAGGGCGAGAAAAACGCGAAGGAGAGCATAGGCCATGACAATCAGCAGACGTTCGGTGCTTGGCGCTACGGGAGCTGCTGTGATGGCTGGTATATTGCCCGCGCGTGCAGACATGCCGTCGAAGGAGAATGATATGACACAGCAATTGAAGACGCCGGTCACTGAGGCGACCCGGCCTGTTGCACCGCTTCCATTTGCTATGACTGCGCCGATGCGCGTGGCGCGGATTGGTCTCAAGGCACGCGATGCGGAAACGCTGGCTGAATATTACCGCGACGTTGTTGGCTTGCGCGAAATGAGCCGTCGTGGCGCGTCCATCGTTCTCGGCGCTGGTGATCGCGAGTTGATGGAAATCGATCAGTTCTCGGCTGCTCGTCCAGATGATCCGCGCAGCGCTGGTCTTTACCACACGGCGTTCCTGCTGCCGACGCGTGGCGATCTGGCGCGCTGGTCGCGCCGGGCTATCGACAAGCAATTGCCGGTTGTCGGCGCTTCGGACCACGATGTCAGCGAAGCCATCTACCTGACCGACCCGGAAGGCAACGGCATAGAGATCTATTCCGACCGCCCGCATGAGAATTGGCAGTGGAATGGTGACCGCGTGAAAATGGGCACGGAAGCGCTCGATGTGCGCGGCTTGCTTGATGTCATCAAGACGGAAGGCGGAGAATGGAGCGGTGCGCCGCAGAACACGGTCGTCGGCCATGTGCATCTGCGCGTCGGCAACGCTCACGATGCGGAAACCTTCTGGCACAATGAACTTGGGCTGGAAACGGTGCAGACTTATGGCGACCGGGCTGTGTTTATGTCCACCGGGCGTTACCACCACCATATCGCGGCCAATGCCTGGCAGAGCGCCGGTGCTGGCAAGCGCGATGCGGATCGGACAGGACTTGCCTGGGTCGAGTTGGAAGATACGCGCGGCGGGGACAACAGTTCTTTCGTTGATCCTTGGGGCAATGTGGTCAATACGATCAAGACCAAGGCTTAAAGGCTAAGCCGCTGAGAAAAGTAAAAAGCCCCATGTTTTCCAAAACATGGGGCTTTTTCTAATGTGAAAAAATGACTTGAAGGGTGATCGTTTCAGATCAGTCGAATACTTGTTGTCCCCCTCATCCTGAGGAGCCGTTGAAAACGGCGTCTCGAAGGAGAGGGAAACGGCAGCACCAGAGCCTAAATCTCCTTAGCCGAAGACACGCTGGAAAATCGTATCCACATGCTTGGTGTGGTAGCCGAGATCGAACTTCTCGCGGATCTGCTCTTCGGAGAGGGCTGCACGCACTTCCGCGTCGCCGAGCAGTTCTTCGAGGAAGTCTGCACCTTGTTCCCAGACCTTCATGGCGTTGCGCTGCACGAGGCGATAGGCGTCTTCGCGCGATACGCCAGCCTGCGTCAGTGCCAGCAGAACGCGCTGCGAATGCACCAGGCCGCGGAACTTGTTCATGTTTTTCAGCATGTTGTCCGGATAGATCACCAGCTTTTCGACAACGCCAGCCAGGCGGTTAAGCGCGAAATCGAGCGTGATGGTGGTGTCCGGTCCAATGGCGCGTTCGACGCTCGAATGCGAAATATCGCGTTCGTGCCAGAGAGCGA
Organism: Brucella haematophila; assembly: GCF_005938105.1. Classification (GTDB taxonomy): domain Bacteria; phylum Pseudomonadota; class Alphaproteobacteria; order Rhizobiales; family Rhizobiaceae; genus Brucella; species Brucella haematophila. The sequence goes on from NZ_VCPE01000005.1 coordinate 91,789, forward strand.
CGTTTTCCATCGCAGGCGTGACCGACATACGCACCAGACGGGCGAGGCCGGTCAGGTTTTCGGTCAGAACCGGGTTGCGCTTGTGCGGCATGGCCGACGAACCCTTCTGACCCGGAGAGAAAAACTCTTCGGCTTCCAGAACTTCGGTGCGCTGCATGTGGCGGATTTCGATGGCGACATTTTCGATGGACGAGGCGATGACGCCGAGTGTCGCGAAGAACATCGCGTGACGGTCGCGCGGGATAACCTGCGTGGAAACCGGCTCGGCTTCGAGGCCAAGCTTGGCACAGACATATTCCTCAACGCGCGGGTCGATATTGGCAAAGGTGCCGACCGCACCGGAAATCGCACCGGTTGCGATTTCTGCGCGTGCTGCGACGAGACGGGTGCGGTTGCGCTGCATTTCTGCATAGAAACGCGCGAAGGTGAGGCCCATCGTGGTCGGTTCGGCATGGATGCCATGGCTGCGGCCGATACGCACCGTATCCTTGTGCTCAAAAGCGCGGGTCTTCAGCGCGGTCAGAACGCGGTCCATATCGGCGAGCAGCAGATCGGCAGCGCGCACCAGCTGGACGTTGAGCGTGGTGTCGAGCACGTCCGAAGAGGTCATGCCCTGATGCACGAAACGGCTGTCCGGGCCAATGAATTCAGCAAGATGGGTCAGGAAGGCGATAACGTCATGCTTGGTGACAGCTTCGATCTCGTCAATGCGAGCGACGTCGAATTTCGCCACGCTACCCTTTTCCCAGATGGTCTTGGCAGCTTCCTTCGGGATGACGCCCAGTTCGGCCAGCGCTTCGCAAGCATAGGCTTCGATCTCGAACCAGATACGGAATTTCGTCTCTGGGGACCAGATAGCGACCATTTCAGGCCGGGAATAGCGCGGGATCATTGGCAAATCCTGTTTTGGCGGCCCGGATGCGGGCCGCAGGTCTTGGGAAATCGGGATAGGCGCGGTTTAGCAGAGGTGACGCCTCTGCTCAACGTCTTAACGACGCGCAGCTTCGGCTGCGGCGCGGATTGCCTGAATATTGGCGCGGTAGGTTTCGACCGAATTGCCCTTATAGACGGCAGAGCCTGCAACAAGAACATTGGCGCCTGCGGCGACAACCAAGCCAGCGGTTTCCGCCGTCACGCCGCCATCGACTTCAATATCGATTGGACGGTCGCCAACCATTTCACGGACGCGCTTGATCTTGTCGATCATCGGGTGGATGAACTTCTGGCCACCGAAGCCCGGATTGACGGTCATGACCAGGATCAGGTCGACATCATCCAGAATATTGGTGATCGCTTCAACCGGAGTTGCCGGATTGAGCGCGATACCGGCCTTTTTGCCGAGCGCGCGGATCGATTGCAGCGAACGATGCGTGTGCGGACCGGCTTCGGCATGAACTGTAATCACATCGCAGCCTGCATCGGCAAAGGGCTCGAGAAAGAGATCGCATGGCGCGATCATCAGATGCGTGTCGAAGATTGCCTTGGTGCGCGGGCGGATCGCCTTCACCACCTGCGGGCCAAACGTGATGTTTGGCACGAAATGCCCATCCATGACATCGATGTGGATCCAGTCGGCACCGGCTTCCAGCACGGCATCAACTTCTTCGCCAAGACGGGCGAAATCTGCGGAAAGAATGGACGGGGCAATCGCGATGGGACGCATGGTGGGCTCCTTGAGCAATTTCCTGGGGTGACTGGCTCCCAGGCAATATCGCTTGCCGGTAGCACGGGGCAGGGGCGCACTCAACCAATTAAAGCAGCGCAAAAACGCCTATATCGGTTGAAATTGCCGCTCCGGCCCCGTGTTGAACCCTAAAGGGAACTTTATCCCCAGCGCTTGTGGAACCACATCCACTGGCCCGGATATTCACGAACCCATTGCTCGACGGTATCGTTGAGCAATTGCGCCGTGGCATCGATATCGATCTGGCCCTTGTCGTCGCGCGGCAGTTCCATGCGCTCATAAAGTTCCAGCCGGTAGCGTCCGCCGGGTAGACGGATACAGCGCGCCGGATAGACATCGCAATCATACTGGCGGGCAAGCTTTGCCAGCAGTGGATTGGTTTTCACCGGACGGTTGAAGAATGTTGACGGCACACCGCGCGAAAACTTCTGGTCGACGAGCATGCCGACATTGCCGCCATCGCCCAGAATACCCGCTAGCGCCCAGGCCGCGCCTGCCTTGGAAGGCACGAGGTGACCCATATTGGTGTGGCGGGCTTTCAGAACCTTGTTGGCGATATAGGGATTGTTCGGCGGACGGAACAGCGCGGTGACATTCAGGCCGAATGTAGCAGCGCAGATCGGAAGCAGCTCGAAATTGCCCGTATGTGCCGTGAAGAAGATATGCGGCTTCTTTTCATCGCGCAGGCGTTCGAAAATCGGAATGCCATCGACTTCGATCAGGCCCGGCTTGGCAGCATGGGGATCAAAATCGAAAATCGCGTCGAGGAAAATATATTCCGCCAGAAGGCGCGCCATGGAATCCCACATGTCGCGCGCAATCACTTCGATCTCCGCATCGCTCTTTTCGGGATAGGCCTTGCGCAGATTGTTGGTTGCGATCTTGTGGCGCGGCGTCAGTGGCCCGATGAGACGGGACACCTTGGCCGCAAAGCTGATGGCAGCCTTCGCCGGAAACAGGCGCAACAGGCCAAGCAGCACAAAAACGGCCTGAGCCCAGAGCCAGTAATTGAACTGCTTCAGCTTGCGCGACCAGCGAAAGAGCAGGAGCTTCAGTTTGAACATCATGACAGGGACAGGCTTCAGTCGATCTGGAGAATGATCTTGCCGAAGACGTCGCGGCCTTCCATGCGCTTCAGGGCGGTGTCGATATCGTTGAAGCCGACCACCGTGTCGATGACCGGATGCACGATACCACGCGCCATTTTCTGCATGGCGTCAGCCATGTTTTCCATACGGCAGCCGAAGGAACCCAGAATCTTGAGCTGCTGCTGGAACAGCTGCATCAGGTTCATATTGGTCGAAACGCCCGAGGTCGAACCGCAAGTGACAAGACGCGCGCCGCGCTTCATGCAGAGCATCGAGCCGGCCCATGTGTCTGCGCCGACATGTTCGAAGACGACATCGACGCCCTTCTTCTTGGTCAGCTTGCGCACAACACCTTCGAAGCGGTCTTCGCGATAGTTGATGACGTGATCGGCGCCGAGAGCCTTGGCCTTCTGGATCTTGTCGTCAGAACCGACTGTGGTGATGACCGTGCAGCCCATTTTCTTGGCAAGCTGGATCGCTGCCGAACCGATGCCCGAGCCGCCAGCCTGTACAAGAACAGTTTCGCCCGGTTCCAGCTTGGCATTGTCGAACAACATATGCTCGACCGTGCCGAAGGTCACGGGAGCAACGGCAGCACCGATAGCGTCAACACCGGGAGGTGCAGCCACGAGCAGGCGGGCCGGAAGGTTCACGGCTTCGCAGGCAAAACCATCGAGATGGAAACCATGCACGCCGCCGACATGTTCGCACAGATTGTCTCGGCCTTCGCGGCAGGCGCGGCAAAGGCCGCAGGTGCGCGCACCATAGATCGAAACGAGCTGTCCGGGCAGCAGATTGGAAACGCCGGGACCAACGGCATCGACAACACCGGATGCTTCCGCACCGATCACCAGTGGCATTTTGCGCTTGGCGAAAGCCATGCCGCGCCAGCCCCATACGTCGATATGGTTAAGCGCGACCGCCTTGATCTTGACCGTTACTTCGCCAAGGCCGGGAGGCGGAGGCGGTGCAATATCGGTGATTTCAAGGCGACGGTCGTCGAGAAGCTGCAAAGCGCGCATGGGCTATTCCTTTCATGGCATGATCCCGGAGAGCTTCCGCCTTCCGGGATCATCAGGAAATTAAGAGCATAATCCGACCGGAGTGAAACGAGGATCGATAAGATTATGCTTTACGTAAAGGGGTTTAGAGCGCCGATCTGATCTATTCAGATCGAAATGCGCTCTAAATTCATATTCCGGACGGATTAATTCGGATTTGCCGCCAAAACAAGGCTCGTATTCTGTCCGCCGAAGCCAAATGAGTTTGAAAGCACTGCGGAAACCTCCGCCTGACGCTTCACATTCGGCACAACGTCCAGCGGAATGGCCGGGTCCGGATTGTCGTAATTGATGGTTGGCGGCAGCGTACCCGTCTGGATCGTAAGCAGTGAGAACACAGCTTCAATCGCACCGGCGGCGGTCAGCGTATGGCCGATCATCGACTTGTTCGATGAAACCGGGATGGATTCGATGCGGTCGCCGAACACGGTCGAAAGCGCCAGATATTCCATCTTGTCGTTTTCCGGCGTCGAGGTGCCGTGTGCATTGACATAGGAAATCTGGTCTTCGGTCAGACCTGCATCAGCAAGGGCCGCGCGCACAGTGCCAATGGCAGGCGAAGCATCCGGCTTCGAACGGGTGCGGTGGAAGTCGTCGGCCTTTTCGCCGCAACCGGCCAGAATACCGAGAACCTTGGCGCCACGGGCGACAGCGCTTTCGAGCGATTCCATAACGAGTGCGCCAGAACCTTCGGCCATGGCAAAGCCGTCGCGGTCCTTCGAAAAAGGCTTTGATGCCTTTTCCGGCTTTTCATTCTGCGTTGACAGTGCGGAAAGCAGCGAGAAGCGGATTAGTGCTTCCGCCGAGACGGAACCGTCGGTGCCAATAGCCAGAACATGGTCGCTTTCGCCACGACGGATGGCTTCAACGCCAAGCTGGATCGCTGTTGCACCCGAAGCGCAGGCGGTGGACAGCGTGATCGGCAGACCGCGCGTCCCGAAGGCTTCCGAGAGACGCTCGGCGATATAACCGAACTGCGTCGTGTTGAAGAGCGCTTCATGGCGCACACGACGGCAGGCTTCGAGCAGAAGCTGATAGCTGGCCGGGCCTTCGTTCTTCACGCTGGCATCAAGCGCAAAGCGGCTTTTCCAGTCGAGTTCGACCGGAGGCGCGGCCAGAAAGAGCGGGCCGCCGAAATTGGTTGTCGAAAGGCCAGACTGGGCAAGCGCCTCCTCACCGGCAAGACGTGCCAGCTTTTCCGACAGGGCCGACGCGCCGGTTTCGCTTTCAGGCAGGAAATCTACAGTGCCTGCAAAGCGTGTGTTCAGATTTTCCAGCGGAAAACGGGTAATGCTGTGAATGCCCGAAACACCGCCGGTCAGCGCGGCCCAGTTGTCTTCCTTGCCCTGTCCGAGCGAGGAAACAACGCCTGCGCCCGTGATGGCGACGATGGGGCGGCCCAGATGGTCTGTATATTTGGTCATCTTATGCTCTCACCAGCTTTGCGGCGCCTTCGGCGCGCGTTGCTCCGACAGTGGTGACGACGGCTTCGCTGATTTTTCCATCAGCGGCCTTTTCCGATGCGTTCAACGGCGCAAAAGCTTCACCCTTCCAGACGGAAATGGCAGCTAGCGCCAATGCCAACGGAAATTGTGCTTCGCGCAAATTTCCGGTCAGGCCGGATATGCCGCGATAGGCTGCGGAAAAGCCGTCCAATACGGATTTTTCGGCTTTGGTTGCTTCATGAGCGCCGGATGCGCCGGAAACAACATAGGCCGGGTCCTTACCGTCATTGGCTGCCAGAACAAGATCGCGAACGGTTTTCGCAAGATCGTCGCTTTCGCGGCGGATTTGCGTGGCTGCGATTCCCGCGACTTCCGCATAGGCGCGTGCGCCGCGCTTTGCTGCATGTTCGGCATTTTCGAGAACGAGGAACACACCACCAGAGCCGGAGATCATGCCGCCGCCTGCCGAGCCATCACGCTCCCAGAGCGGTGCCCAGCCGTCGTGCTTGAGCAGTCCGCCCAGTTCGTGACCGAGAATCATGTCGAAATGTTCGGCATTGTAGGAGCCGCCCACCAGCGCATGCGTGCTTTGCCCGGTGCGGATGCGGGCTGCCGCTGTTTCAATGGCCGAAATGCCGGAGCCTTCTTCGCCCATGAACGTGCGCGAAGAACCCGTCACCTTGTGGACGATGGAAATATTGCCTGCGAGCAGGTTGGAAAGCTGCGCCAGAAACAGGGTCGGCCGCAGTTCGGTCGAGAGTTTCTCGTTCAGCATCACACCACGATTGTTGCTGGTGCGGCCTTCTTCGAGAATCTGCATATCGACGGTAATGTCGCGTTCGCCGCCACCCGCACCCACAACCATATCCATGGTCGCGCAGAGCGCTTCATCGTCCTTCATGCCTGCATCCTGCAGCGCGAGACCTGCGGCGTAAGTGCCGAGTCGCTGCCAGGTTTCCATCTGGCGCTGGTCGCCGCGCTTTGGAATTTGCAGGCTCCAATCGACTTCGCCGAGTGGATGAACGGTGTAGGGAGCAAAGGCTTCTCTTTCGAGGCGTGGTTCGCTACCCGCTGTCGAAAAAGCGTTCCAATGCACTTCGGCGCCTTCGCCGAGTGATGAAATAATGCCGATGCCGGTGATGACGACTTTATTGTTCTGCATGGGTCCGGTTCTGCCGTGATGAGGCCAAGGTCTATCCGAGAACTATCTTGCGCTCCAGAAACGGAATCAGGGCGAACATTGCTGTCCACCCTTCAATACCGTCAATTTTTCAGCGAGCTCAGGCCTTCTTGGCCGCAACCAGCTCGTCGATCTTGGCGCAGAGATTCTTCAGGACGAAGTACTCTTCGGTCGGAACCTTGCCTTCGTTTACTTCCTGCGTCCACTGCTCAAGCGGAATCTTGATGCCGAAAGCCTTGTCGATAGCGAAGACGATGTCGAGGAAGTCGAGGCTGTCGATGCCCAGATCGTCGATGGTGTGGCTTTCCGGCGTGATGGTGTCACGATCGATTTCACTGGTTTCGGCGATGATGTCGGCGACTTTGTCAAAAGTAGAGGACAAGTTTCGATTCCTTTATTCCTGATGATGCCGCGAATTATAGGCATCTGATTTTTTCGTCGCATTTCGCGGCCAGCAAAAGTGTTGGGCACATTTGCTGGAAATGCTCTGTATGCGCGTGTCTAGCGTTTTTCCGGTCATGAGGAAAGTCATATTAGTTTCAAGATCACCGGGAGTTCGATGCGCATATAAGATGCCAGACGAGCGAAGCGCAACATAAAGGCAATCTCAATTTTTTGAAATCTCTTCATGCGGGGCTGTGTCGGCATGTTTTTCAGCGCTTGGCGAAATAGATTACACCTATCAGAGAGATCGCAATCATCGCACAGGCAAGCCCCGTTTCCAGCGGGCCATCCTGCACAATAATGGCGACCAGCCCTGATATGATACTCGCCACGGTGCCAAGCACTCCAGGCTGTTGCAATGTATTCACAACGGGGTTGCCGGGTTGAGCACCCTCTGGCCGCGTGTTGTAAGCGGGTTCGTAGGAGTGAGGGAACGAAATGCCCGCCGGATGCGCGGGGTCGACATCGTTGACAGGCTTTAGCGCAAGCGCCAGCGCGCGTGAACGCACCCGTTCAACACGAGCCTGCCAGCCTTTGCCGAAGGTTGCGGCGGCAGCAAGTCCCCGGAGCCAGGCCGCGCGCTCATCGCATAGTCTGTCGATAATATCCTGCGGCGGGCGTGCTGAGAGCGCTGCGAAAGTCGCGGGTCCGAGAAAGCCGTCTTGCAATAGACCAAGTATTTGCTGCAACATTTTTATCGCGTGACTTGGGCCTGAGTTGACCGCAAAGTCCAGCATGGCATAGTCAACGCCAGAGGGAAGACTGTCCCCGTCTATCTTGTCCCAATACTGCTTTCTATAAATGTCTGTTGCAGTATCTTTCGTAAGATTTTTCACATCCTGGGCGGATTCTGAATGACCGGTCCATCTTGCCAGAGTGCCAATGGTAATACCCATATTGGTTGCGCCGCCAGGATCAGCCGGATTGTCGACGTAGCCACCTTCTTCCTGAAATATATACGGCATAATCGTCGCAAAATTTAATCGCATATCTATACCTTTTTCAATTTATATTTGAAAAATATAATAAATACAGTGTCAGTAATACTGAATGCTCTAACATATAGACATGTAAAAAATATCGGAGGAATCGATTGTGATCAAGCGGCAACCCTCTTGCTTAAGAGCTTGCAATGCGGCTTGATGCGGTTCCCTTAAATCATACTTTTACAGGCGGCAGACGTGACATCGGAAGTTTTCGGACATGCGCCAGACGGGCAGGCGGTTCATCGGCTGACCATCTCCAACGGGCCGTTGACGGCCAGGATCATCACCTGGGGTGCGGCGATTCAGGATTTGCGCCTCGCGGGCCATGACGCGCCGCTGGTGATCGGCTATGAGAATTTTGATGATTATCCTGCCCATTCTCCGCATCTGGGTGCAATTGCAGGCCGCTCGGCCAACCGCATTCGCGACGCGCATTTTGTACTGGACGGCAAGACCTATGAGGTAGAGGCGAATTATCTCGGACGCCATAATCTTCATGGCGGCAGCAAGGGGCTCGGCAATCGCGTCTGGAAGGTCACCGGCAGCGGCGCGGATTATGTGACGCTTGGTACGGTCGCCGAAGATGGCGAAATGGGCTTTCCAGGCAATCTCAAGGTCAGCTGCACCTATATGCTCAATGGCAACGGCGCGCTGATCGTGCGGCTGGAAGCGGTGACCGACAAGCCGACGGTCTGCAATCTTTTGCATCACAGCTATTTCAATCTCGATGATGGCGGAGAAAGTGACATCCTCGACCATCAGCTCAAGATTCTCGCCGACGCTTATATGCCGGTTGATGAGGCGCTGATTCCAGATGGGCGCGTTTTGCCGGTCAAGAACACGGTGTTCGATTTCCGCGATTATCGCCCGATCCGCCATGCCGACAACGGCAAGCAGGTTGAGTATGACAGCAATTTCTGTCTGTCGGCGACACGTGTGCCATTGCGGCTTTGCGCCTCAGTCAAGGGCGCGAAGTCAGGTGTGCGCATGGACGTGCTGACGACAGAGCCAGGCGTCCAGTTCTATGCTGGCAATACGATGGCCAATGATTGCATCGGCCTCACTGGCAAGCCCTATGGCAAACATGCAGGCTTCTGCCTGGAGCCGCAAATCTGGCCCGGCTCGCTTGAATATCCTTATTTCCCGCAGGCCATTCTGCGCCCGGGCGAAATCTACGCCCAGGAAAGCCGTTTCGCCTTTACGCGGGAATAGCCGTTATGCTTCAGTATAAGCGGCGCGCGCCGTCTCCATGGGGGTAAGCGCGCCGCGCGTTTCAACGACACGGGCTGCAACGGCATGGGCTTTTTGCGCGGCTTCAACCGGCGAAAGCCCTTCCATGCGGGCTACGAGATAGGCGCCGTTGAAGCTGTCGCCAGCCCCCGTAGTATCCACGGCATTGGCGAAAACGGATGGAACCAGCGTCTGTTCGCCATTGGTTGCGACCAATGCGGGTTCCGTGCCGTCCTTGACGACAACTTCCTTCACACCAAGGCCGATGAGGCGTTCGGCACAGGCTTCGGCGTTTTTGTCACCGAAAAGCGCCTGTTCGTCCGGGAAGGTCGGCAGTGCAATATCAGCAAGCCGCATTGCTTCGTTGATGATTTCCTGCGCCGCTTTGCGATCCGGCCAGAGCTGGTGACGGAAATTTGGATCGAACGCGATCCGCGATCCCGCAGCGCGGCATTGCCGCAGCACGTCGAAGAATGTTTCGCGATGCTCCGGCAAGACAATCGCGATGGAAATCCCTGAAAAATAGATAATGTCGCGGCCGGAAAGGCTCTGCTCCAGCGCGGCCCGGTCGCTGGCAAGGCGACGTGCGGCAGCATCGCTGCGCCAGTAGGTGAAGGAGCGTTCAGCACCGTTCAGCGTGATGGCATAAAGGCCAGGATGCACGCCAGCGATCACCGGGCTATGCGCAATGCCGATGCCGTTGGACGAGAAGAAAACGCGCTGTTTCTGCGAGAAATTGTCTTCGCCGAAAGCGCTCACATAATCGACCGGAAACGATCTGTCGGTCAGTGCGCGAACATACCAGGCGGTGTTCAGCGTATCGCCAGCAAAACCCATGCGCCATTGGTCGCCTTCGCCGCCCGAAAGCTCAATCATGCACTCGCCGATAGACGCGAAACCGCTCATCTTTTTCTCCTCAAATCGATTACAGACGCCTATACCAATTTTCTGTGATGTAAAATCGCTTTGTCAGTTGTCTTCCATCATTGTCATACAGGCTTTATCGACTTGCCACATTCGTTGTGTAACGATCCCGCGCCACGCTGCGGCGAGACATCGTTCCAGACCAAGGATTTGAAATGCGTTATGCGATCTACTTCACGCCGCCTTCCAGCGATGCGCTTCTGAAGGTTGCGGCCAACTGGCTGGGGCGTAATGCCTTTAGCGGTGAGCCGGTCAAGCTGCCGGCGATTCGCTCGCTTGGCACCGAAGAGATTGCATCGCTCACCGAAGAGCCGCGTCGTTATGGTTTCCACGCCACGATGAAAGCGCCGTTTCGGCTGAATGACGATCTGACGGAAAGTGAACTCCTCTCGGCATTGATGCATTTTGCATCGTCGGTGGAGCCCGTCATCATTCCGCGCCTGAAGCTTCGGGCCATCGGGCCGTTTTTTGCGCTGGTGCCGCATGAACCTGTCACGGCCTTGAACCAGCTCGCCAATGATGTGGTCGTTGCGCTGGATCGTTTCCGCGCGCCGCTCAATGAAGCTGAAATTGCCAAACGCCGTCCTGAGCGCCTGAACGAAGCGCAGCGTCACAATCTGGAACGCTGGGGCTATCCATATGTTTTTGAAGAGTTCCGCTTCCACATGACCCTGACAGGTCCGGTCGCGGAAGGCGACCGCGCACGGATTGAGCGCAGGCTGGAAGAATTCTTTGCGCCGCTTCTGAACGATCCGGTTGAGGTTGCGAATCTCGCACTGTTCGTGGAACCTGAGAAGGGGGTGCCCTTCGAGATTCATTCGCTGCATCCGCTGACAGGCGGAACCACGAAGACGCGGTCCCAGCGGGCAGTGGGGAGGCCTTGAGCGATGACCAGTGAAACTATCCTGCGTAACGCGCGCATCGTTCTCGCAGACGACGTCATCGACGGTTCGATCAAGCTCGTTGACGGTCAGATTGCAGACATCGCCAGCGGGCCGTCATCGGTTGGCGAAGACATGGAAGGCGATTTTCTGACGCCGGGTCTGATCGAGCTTCATACCGATCATCTGGAAGGGCATTATGCGCCGCGCCCCAAAGTGCGCTGGAACCCGATTGCCGCCGTACAAGCGCATGATGCGCAGATCGCCGCTTCTGGTATCACCACCGTCTTCGATGCTTTGCGCATCGGTCTGGACGATGATGCGCAAACCGGCATCGACGACATGCTGAAGCTTTCCACAGCCATTGCAGAGGGTCGTGCGGCGGGGCGGCTGCGTGCCGACCATTTCCTGCACATGCGCTGCGAGGTTTCCGCGCCGGATTGTCTCCCGGCCTTTGAACGTTTCGGCAGCCATCCGCTGGTCAGGCTGGTTTCGCTGATGGACCATGCGCCGGGACAGCGCCAGTTTACCAATCTGGATGCCTACAAGGCGTACTTCCTGGGCAAGAACAAGCTGTCGGAAGAAGAGTTCCGGATTTATTGCGAGCGGCGCATCGGCCAGTCGCAGATCTATTCCGCCAAGACGCGCAAGGCGATTGCCGATCTGTGCCACGAACGCGGTGTGATCCTTGCAAGCCATGACGATGCAACGCTTGATCACGTTGCCGAAGCGCGTGAACAGGGCATTCGCGTTGCCGAGTTCCCGACCACCCACACGGCGGCCAAAGCCTCGAAAGAATCCGGCATGTCGGTGCTGATGGGCGCGCCCAATGTGGTCCGTGGCGGGTCGCATTCGGGCAATGTTTCTGCGCGTGAGCTGGTCGAAGCCGGGCATCTCGACATCATCTCATCGGATTATATCCCGGCCAGCATGATGCAGTCGGCATTCTTTCTGGCCGATGTCTTGGACGGCATTTCATTACCGCAAGCTATTCGTCTGGTTTCGAAGAACCCTGCGCAGGCTGTGGGCTTTGATGATCGTGGCGAAATAGCCGAAGGCAAGCGCGCCGATCTGGTGCGTGTTCAGGTGGCCGAACATGTGCCGATCATACGGACTGTTTGGCGCGAGGGGGGGCGGGTCATTTAATTCCGGCTCTGATGGCCTGCAAATGGCGTTGTTCTGCGCTTCCGGTGCTCATGTACCTTTAAGTACACTCCGCTCCGGTTCTCGAACTCCACCATCTTCGGCTCGTCATAACCAGAATTTCGTCGCGCTTATCCGACCGAAACGGTCTCACCGACGGCAAGGCTAAGCTTGCCGTCATCGGCCACGCTCAGCGCCAGCTCGCGATAGCTGTCGATGCTTCGATGCGAGGTTTCCGGCGAATGTGGATGCGTTGCGGTGACGACAACCACGCAAGCGCCAGCCGATTCTCCGGCTACGATGCCAGCTGGAGCATCTTCGAACACCAGACAACGATGCGGATCAAAGCCGAGTTTCTTTGCGCCAAGCTGGAAGCATTCCGGGCTCGGCTTGCCGCGTTCAACATCTTCCGCCGAAACAATCGTCTTTGGCAGCGGCAATCCTGCTGCCTTGATGCGGCGACGGGCCAGTTCAAGCGGGGCTGATGTTACAATCGCCCAACGGTCTTCCGGTAGCGCATTCAGGAAATCACAGACGCCATCGATTGGAACGATACCGTCCAGATCGGCCATTTCAGCTTCCAGCAGGATTGCTGCCTCCTGATCAGGGTCGAGGCCGATATCGAGACGGCGGACCGTATCGACGGCGCGCACGCCGTGAATTGTCGGCAAAAATGTAACCGGATCGATCCCGTGACGCTTGGCCCATTCTCCCCAGACACGCTCGGTTGCCGCAATGGAGCTGAGGATCGTGCCGTCCATGTCGAACAGGAAGGCATCGAAGGATTTGCCGAAGGGGGAAAGGGAGGTCACGCCGGATTTCCTTGAATGAATGAGAAAAGAATCGGAGGGAGGGCTTCAGGACGCGATCATAATGCGCAAATGCGACCAAAGTCACAGTCTGTTCGCCTGTAAAGGCGCTGGTCGGTGCTGAAACATCAGATGGGGTTTCCTATGTAGCAGGATCAAACCCGTTACACAGCTAAGGCTGAACATGATACCTGCTGACCTACGACTTTCGAGTTTACAATGACCGCAACCACATAGAGCGTGTGCTCAATTGGGTAAAGCAAGTCCAACGTGCCACTTCAATCGATATGACAAAACCAGAACCTCAAGGTGTTCCTCGTTGTTGTAATCGCAAAAATAGGGATGCCTAACTATTGTCAACAGAGGTAACCTTGTATTTATCTGTGTAAGCGTTCAAAAATAGTCTAAATTGATTCGCTTTGGTTTAGGGAATGGTGAAAAATATTATGATATAATGATATTTTGGGTGTTATTAATTAAATAAATATAGTAATTATTTTTTTCAGATTACAATTATATAAAATAATTTCATTTTTACTATTTAAGATATTTATTGCTGAGGTTTTATATAAAAAACTCACAAATGCAGATATATCCGATACAGAGTTCTACCTAATACAAAGATTTGCATGTCGGATGGTTGTTTTTATTTTTTGCTGTTCTGTGGCCGAGGCGTTCGATTCTGTGTTGATTTTCAATTAGCTAATTTTTTTTGTTCCCGCTTAGAACTGTGCCCGAAAATATCTAGGATAGCTGACGCGTCAGTCGGCTAAGCTCAATCTTCGGTTTGGGGGGGGTACAGCCTAAATTTGTGTCGTTGCAAATTAGACAAATCTTATTGGTTATCCGCAGTACAATCTGACCCGCACGCATGTTGCGTACTGTAACTCTCGAGGAAAGAGCCACGTAGCCGTTATCTGCCTACACTTGGTCGTTGAGGTGTAGATTGGCATATAACTCCGCCATGCGTACCCGAAATGACGCTCGGTGTGGGTACGCTGATCGCTTAGGCGGTGATTGCTCTGTTTAATCGGCTCCGGGGGGGGGCTTCCGTTTAGGCTGTCGCGCTGATAATAGGCCTAAATCTTATCGGTGGGGCTGAAAGATGATGGCTAGATTTAATAGAAAGCAATTTATTGCCGGTATTTCTATACAGGCGGCGGAATCGGCCAATGCATGTGGTATAATCCCGGCAAATGTACCTAAGGAGGTAGCTGTTGCTCCGATTTCACCGCAGGTGATGCCACTAAAAGTGATTCCGGATATGCGTGGTAAGCTATGTGTTCTCGAAAAAAGTACTGGTTTGCCTTTCGATGTCTGCAGGGTCTATTTTTTGTATGACGTTCCTTCAGGTTCTGAACGAGGTGGGCACGCCCATCATGAACTGCAGCAGTATCTAATTGCAATTTCAGGCAGCTTTACGGTTGATGTTGTCACTAGTGAAGGAAGTAATTCCTATCGCTTGGAGCGACCTGATCAGGCTTTGCATATTGGTCCGTATACTTGGCGAGAAATACACAGCTTCTCGTCAAACGCTGTGTGCCTTGTGCTCGCTTCACACGAGTATTCCGAGGCGGATTATATTCGCCGTCGCGCTGATTTTGATGCGTTGGTAGGTATTATATCATGAATGTTCCATTTGTTGACTTTAAAGCCGCTTTACTGGCTATGCGGGAAGATATGTCCGTTGCGTGTGATAATGTTGTTGCCGGTGGCAATCTTATCCTTGGATCCGAGTTGTTGTCCTTCGAAAATGAGTTCGCCGATTACTGCGGTGGAGCGCACTGTGTGGGCGTAGCTAATGGACTTGAAGCTATTAGCTTTTCATTGCGAGCGCTGGGCATAGGTCCAGGCGATGAGGTGATCGTGCCGTCCCAGACTTTTGTCGCTACGTGGTTGGCAGTCTCGCATGTGGGTGCGACGCCGGTTGAAGTGGATGTGGAAGCGGATACAGTACTTATTGATTGTGAAAAGATCGAGACTGCCATCACACCAAGAACACGTGCCATCATCCCTGTTCATTTGTTTGGTCAAGCTGCCGACATGGATAGGATCACGGATATTGCCAAACGCCATGATCTCTACGTAGTAGAGGACGCGGCACAGGCACACGGTGCTCGGTATAAGGGTGCACGCGTTGGGGCATTCGGTGATCTAGCCGCATTCAGTTTCTATCCTACGAAAAATCTTGGTGCGGCCGGTGATGGCGGAGCTATTGTTACCCAAAGCGCTGAATTGGCTGCGAAGCTGAAGCGTTTGCGCAATTATGGTAGCGAGAAAAAATACTACCACCAAGAAGTGGGCTTCAATTCTCGACTTGATGAACTACAGGCGGCTTACCTACGGATCAAGCTGAGACGGCTGGATGAGGAAAATAGGCAGCGTCAAGAAGCTGCCCGTTATTATATAGATCATCTGAAGGATGTCGGGTCGGTTACACTTTTGCGCACCTATGCGGTGTGCGAAAATGTCTACCATCTGTTCGTGATCATGGTGGATGATCGCGATCGCGTAATCGAGAAGATGCGTGCGGCAGGAATCGATGTCGCTGTCCACTATCCTATCGCTCCAGGCGATCAGCTTGCATACAATCTCGACATCGATCGTATGACATGTGTGGCGGGCCGACAGGCGTCTAGGAATTGCTTATCGTTACCAATCTGGCCGGGCATCACAACCGCGCAGCAGGATGCGGTGATTTGCGCTTTACTTGAGGCTGCCGAGTAACGTTCATGAAGCTATCATTTTTCCGAGTTGCCAGCCGTGTTTGGCAGCGGCTTTGTGGAAGCCGCAGCTTCGGAATGTCGTCTCACCGTGCGCTGGACAGAGCGCCTTCATATGAAAAACGTTTTTTTTCACAATGCTTTGAAGCGGCTTGGTATAGGCAACAATATCAGGATGGCATCGGTCTTATCGACGATGTATGGGACCATTATTTTCAGGTTGGTTGGAAGAAGGGTTTCGATCCATGCGAGTTTTTCTGGGGGCGCTGGTATCTGGAGAAATATCCAGATGTTGCTGCCGCCGGAATGAATCCATTGCAACACTATGAACAATACGGTGCATTGGAACTCCGCGACCCATCTCCATTGTTCGACACGGGCTGGTATGTAAGGACCTATGGAGTTGATCAAAAATTGGTCAATCCGTTGTCGCATTTCCTAGGAGAAGGGCGTCGCTGTGGCTACATTCCACGTGCTGACCTTGCGGTAAAATCGTTCATGCAGGGAGAGGCGATCGGTGGACATGCCTCTATTACCTTGGATCAAATCGAATGGAAGATGATACACGCAGGTCAGGACGCACTGCATCATGCCATCGTTTCCACGGGTAGGGCATATTGCGCAGCTCAGCAGTTGGAAATAATTGAGCAGCCAATCTTGCGAGAGATTGCTCATGAGATGCGCAATCGAGGGATTAAACACGCCGTAGCGCCGTACAGCGTTACCTTGAATGATGTGTTTGTTATTCCGGGCAGCACCATGCTGGCCAAGGAATCGATGATCATTAGTGATGAAATTGCGATTTCTCCTAGCACAGCAAGTCTGAAACTATGGGACAGAACTTGGCGCAGCGGAGATAATATCCTACTCAAGTATAAAGTAGGCCTTAATCCAAAAGTGAAATCAGGGCTGCATTTGTTCAAAGAGTATGAGCAGAACTATTTTCATTTTGTGGCGGAATTGATGCCGAAGCTGGTTTATTTCGAACAGATGGGCTTCGATGTCTCCATTCCTTTGCTAGTGTCCGGCGATCTCGATGGTCGGCTGTACGAGTTAATTGACTTGCTCAAACATCCAGACCGGAAGCTTTTGAAGCTGGACAGAAACGTTCCGTACCTTGTCGAGAAGTTGTTTTATGTTTCCGATCTCTCCCTTGTCAGGGATGTTTATGACAGGAAGCCAGAGACATTCGATACTTATCTCCCAGCACCGCTTCTTACGGCTATCGTCGACAAGGTTGCAGATGGCAATCTGGAGCCTTGCACACGCCGACGCCGCAAACTTTTTCTCACGCGGCATGGGAGGCATCGGAAGATCGTCAATGAGCAGGAGATTATTGACGCGCTTCTCAAAATGGACTTTGAAGTGATCGACCTTTCTATTTTGTCAATCAAGTCACAGGTGGAACTATTCTTATCTGCCGATGTGATTGTGGGCGGGACAGGTGCTGGGTTTACCAATCTTCTTTGGTGCAGGCCCAATACCAAGGCGGTAGTTTTGTACCCAGATCATCCCTATAACAACACCACGTTCTGGGATCAGATCGGCGCGGCGAGACGATTGGATATCACCTATATCGATGGCCCACGCGCCAATGTAGTAACGGGTGTTCACTCGATGCATGATGATTTTACAATAGACCTGCAGCAACTGAAGGACGTTCTATGATCTGCATTCGAAAGGCTGCTCGGATAGAAGGTATGGGGTTGAGGTTGCGAAATGCCGTCGTCGACGATGCGCAGTTCATTTATTCTTTGCGCACGAACAATATCCTTAACAGATATATATCTGCTGTCAGTGATGACGTTCAACAGCAAATTGATTTCCTGACGCGCTACGAGAAGAAAGATAACGAAGCTTTTTTTGTAATTGAAGATTTGAATGGAAAGTCGCTCGGTACCATTCGTTTATATGATCAAAAAGAGAATAGTTTCTGTTGGGGAAGCTGGATTGTTTCACCAGATGCATCGTTGCGCACCGGTACAAAAAGTGCACTTTTGCTTTATATTTATGCGTTTGAGAAACTAGGTTTTGCAGCATCTCATTTTGACGTCAGGCAGGAAAACCAACGCGTCTGGAAATTTCATGAGAG
This sequence comes from Brucella haematophila, assembly GCF_005938105.1. GTDB lineage: Bacteria > Pseudomonadota > Alphaproteobacteria > Rhizobiales > Rhizobiaceae > Brucella > Brucella haematophila. Next base: position 109,479 of record NZ_VCPE01000005.1, read on the forward strand.
TTGGGGCGCTGAATTGACGAGAGAGGATAATCTCGACAGGTATTACTCGTTATCTCGTACTGCTTGGGGTGTAGTTCGCAAAAGGTACAAATCAATCATTGAGAAGGACGGCGATGTCGTCGTCGAGTATCTTTCGTAATTCTACTCGACGGTTCAGGTGAGTTCTCGATGATATCCCTTATAGTGACCACTTATAATCATGCGCGATATATTGGGGATGCATTGGCAAGTGTTCTCACACAAGATGTCCCAGACCTGCAAGTCATTGTTGTTGACGACGGGTCCACTGACGGAACATTAGGAATTGCTCAGGAGTTCGAGGTTTCGGGGGTTGAGGTTCTCTCGAAGGCTAATGGGGGTCCGAGTAGTGCTTTGAACCACGGCATGTCCCGCGCGAAGGGAGAGTTTATTGTTCTTTTGTCAGGTGATGACCTGCTTCTTCCCAATAGCCTCGCGCCACGATTAGCTGTTTTGCGCAGTGGGAGTGCCGAGATCGTCAGTAGTCTGCCTGAATGGATTAATGAGCGAGGTGAAGTCCTGCCGGCTCTCGCTCATCCACCGCTGTTCTACCACTACGATTTTCCTGCCCCCATAGACATGTTCGCGCATATATACAACAACGGCAACATGGTCTGCGCACCATCTGTCGCGATGACGCGATCCTGCTGGAACACAGTTGGGCTTTTCAACGAAGATCTTTGGCAACTGCAGGATTATGAGTACTGGCTCCGAGCGTGCGCGAAAGATCAGCGTTTCCGTTGTCTTGCCGAGCCCTGTGTCGCTTATCGATGGCACGGGAAAAATCTTTCACTTGCAAATGCGTCTGCAAGTGAAAACGAGATGGATCGTGTTCTGCTCGCTGCACCTGAATGGCTCGACACCGACAAACTCACAGATTTGATCTGGGGGAAGAACAAGCAATCGCAGGCCAATGAAATCGAGCTTGAAATACTACGTGTTTTTGCGCGCCTCAAACATCCCAGGGAAGCTGTAAAAAAGGGCGGTGGCATGCAGTTGCGAGACATAGCCCGAGATAAGCGCCGCAGAAGTTTTTTGTTGAATTCTTTCTTTTAAATCTAGTTTTGAAGCGAATCGGTGGGAAACCTATTCAGGGGAATTTGTTAGAGTCAAATGTATACAATATGTAGAAATACTGACTTTTTACTTGCCATCTGATGAGTGAATAACATGCCATGAAGAATATTTTCCTTGTCCGTTCATTCCCTGAAATTGATATGAAAATAATTCTGAGAAAGATCGATCTGTGGTGCAAGTAATTAAAATAAAATCTATAATCATTTATGCTCTTGCAATTGCGGCGCTGTTCGCATGCGGTTTTGGCTTTATGGTTTTTAAGAATAATGAAAATTTAGCTGTGGTAACGGCTGCATTCATCGACAGCGGATCACTTTTGGGTGACTATCTCAAACTTGTCGAGCGTGGAAAATTCGACCAAGCATTTATGTATCATACATCGATATACGGCTGGCCGGGAAACAGTTTGAGTATATGGGTTCTGTGGCTGGCTGAAAATACGAGTTTCGCGACAAAGGCTGCGATTGCCCGATCATTATCCTTCATTATGTCAATATTGAGCCTCGTTTGTCTGGGAGTGTTACTCACTCGCATAAACGCTAACAAGGTTATGTCTGTCGTCATACTGTTGTTTGTGGCACTGTGGGCGCCATTTGTCGTTTTTTCATACCAAATTCATCCTGAAGCATTCGGTCTGCTTTTTGGCAGCATCTCGCTCATCGCATGCGCTGACTACGAGCACTCGCATCGACATCGGTCACTGTTGATCGGATGGGCGATGGCGTTACTTGCGTTCCTGTCGAAGCAACCATTCCTAATATATCTCATAGTTCCGCTCTATCTAGGCACTCGCACCTTAATTGTCTCCACGGGTAAAATACGGGTGTTTTTGATACATGCGTTGACGTTCACATGTGTTGCTTTGGTGACCGTTTTTATATCCGACCCATATATTATTTTGGACTTCTCTGGATTTCTGGAAAAGCAAATCGCAATACATACGCATCATCTTGATATCAGCAATTCATTGTCATATTCCGCTGGTCAATGGACGCGTATAATCGTTTTCTCGGAGCCTTGGTTTTTGATCGCGCTCGCGGCTTCATTAATCGTTTTTTTTAGATCCACGTCGCAATTTCTTAAGGCTTGTGCGCTAGCTAATTTTGCATTCTTGATAGTGCTGATATGTCTGTTGAAATTCTTTTTCATTAGATCTTATCTATATCCAGTACTGCCGGCATCAATTGTGGTTATTGTTACGGCTCCTGCGCTTGTTCCGAGAATACTGAAGTTACCGGTTTACCTGATATTCATAATTTCTATCGCCGTTCTTGCGGCTTACAATATTCTGAATACATTTGGTACTGTTGCGTCTGCATCATCGTTTTCTCAAACGAGTGCCGTTGAGACTATGAATGAGATCAGCTCACAAGCGACGAACACGATGACAGCGATATATTCCGCGAACCTGCCTCTTGATAGTGCGCCGTTCGAAAAGACGTACAACAGCTTTCAGTTTACGGCGGAAAATACCGTTAGCGAAATTCAGAAGATTAAACCCGACATAATCATTATTGACAAGTTGTGGAGCTATAACGACCCAAAGCTTTACGAAACAGCTGCTAGGCAGCTTGGTCTCGTTAAGTTCACAGTGAATAGGGCGCCTGAAGCAGCAATGTGTGATTATCAGGGTGAATCGAGTTTTGCGGATTGCTTGTCGGCGCTTTTAGGAGAGCGAGGCTCGACTCCTGCCCCAGTCTATGAAATTTATGTCGACAGAAATGAAATCCAACTGCTTAAGTTCATAAAGGGTGATGTCCGCGAACTAGGGACAGCTTACTAGATCAATTTACGAGCCATGAATCTCTATCGACTGGGGATTCTCCGCTCTTTACATATGGTAATATGAAATAGCACGGGTGGCCCTGATTTCGCGATGCGCGCAGCGCGAGGTTGGGGTTAGGTGTAGGTTGTTGGGGCTATTGGCAACATAATTGCCATCATTGAAGTGTCACCACTTTGAGACTAGACTCTTCAACCTGTTTTGGCTCCCTGCGTGAACCGGAATAACGGCTAACATTCATAGGAGCCGCGTGGGCTCTCTCTGTAATTGCCGTGCTCGGTAGAGCGTAAGAAGTAACAAGTCATCCATCTGCTCGCGAAAATGATACCGTGATAATCAAGCCATCAAGGAGTCCAAGGCGTACGTCGTATTAAATTCGTGGACGCAGTGGTTTGGCGCATTCTCATAGGCGACTTGCCAGAAGATTTATCGGCATAACCAATTAAGCATGTGGTTTCGTTATAAGGGCTGTCAGGCCTTACAAATCACAAGAGACTGGAACACAGTCACCAGCTGTCAATCAGATGGCTGAGCTGTTGAGTGAGAAATCGTGTCATCTCGCTTAATTCAACTGGGCGCGGTATAATTAGTTGAGAGGTTGTTTTGTTTTCGCTATGTGGGCGGAAATATACAGTGCTACAGCGCAGCCTTAATATAACATGATCGATAAGTAAGCGTATGCGGTAAGAGAATAAGAAGTGAAAACACGCGATAATAAAGACAAGCAAGTAGGAAAATCAGACTATCCGGACTATCGATTCGCCGTTGCGCCGATGATCGATTGGTCAGATCGACATTGCCGGTATCTTCACAGGCTCTTTTCAAAGCGTGCTTTGCTTTATACCGAAATGGTTGTGGCGGATGCGGCGATCCATGGTCCGCGCGAACGTTTGCTTGGTTTCGACGCCGCGGAACACCCAATCGCCTTGCAGTTGGGCGGGTCTGACCCGGCCAAGCTTGCAGAAGCGGCAAAAATCGGGATCGGCTTTGGTTATGACGAAATCAACCTGAATGTTGGCTGCCCATCAGACCGCGTGCAGTCGGGCACATTCGGGGCTTGCCTGATGCAGACGCCCGAAATCGTGGCGCGCTGTGTCGAGGCGATGAAGGCAGTTGTTTCTGTGCCAGTCACGGTCAAGTGCCGTATCGGCGTCGATGATCAGGACCCGGAAGTGGCGCTGGATGCGCTCGCTGATCTGGCGCTTGCCGCCGGTGCCGATGCCTTGTGGGTGCATGCGCGCAAGGCATGGCTGAAAGGTTTGTCGCCGAAGGAAAACCGCGAAATCCCGCCGCTCGACTATGATCGCGCCTATCGGTTGAAGGCGCGCCTCGGCGATGTCTTTGTCGGCATTAATGGCGGTATTACCACGCTTGATGCAGCCAAAACCTATTTGGAACATATGGACGGGGTGATGCTCGGGCGCGCTGCCTATCACAATCCCGCCTTGCTGGCGGAAGTGGATGCCCGTCTGTTTGGCGATGAACCCGTCGCGATTGATATGGCGGATATTATCGAGGCGATGTGCGAATATACCGACCGGCATATTGCATCGGGCGGCAGGCTTTCACATGTGAGCCGCCATATGGTTGGTCTGTTCAGCGGCCTGCCGGGCGCACGCCGCTGGCGTCAGATGCTATCCACCGACGCAACCAAGCCGGGTGCTACCAGCGACGTGCTGCGTGAAGCTTATGCCACTGTAACAGAAGCCAGCGCCGAAGCGGCTTAATCGATCAGGATCAGCTGGTCGCCGCGTACCGTAAAGCCACCCAGTGTTTGCAGAAAATTCATGCCGAGCAGACTGCCGGTCATCAGACCTTCCTTGGTGACCATGGCGCGAATATTCTGGCGCTCGATATCACCAATCTGCAAGTTGGCGATGGTTATGCTCGCGGCGGAAGCGGTGCCATTGGCTGTCATCACCGGCACATTATAATTCAGCGATGCTGTATCGAGACCGGCGCGTTCGGCGTCTTCCTGTGACAGAACGACCGAAGAAGCGCCTGTATCGACCAGAAAATGTACGCGCGCGCCGTTGACGCGGCCATTCACTTCGAAATGGCCGTTGGAAGCCTTGGCGAGTGTGACGGTTACAGCGCCCTCGGCATTTCGCCCGGAAATTGGACTGCCGGGGATAAGGCCTGCGGTTATGCGGCTTGCAGCGTCCTGTAGATCGTAGCGATACTGATAACCCGCGACGAGACCGAGAATAATCACCGCCCAGACGGCCATATTGCGCGCGAAATCCGAAAGCTTGATGCCGGAGCCGAGCAGACCGGCAGCGAGAACAACGCCCCATATGCCCAGATAGGCTGCACGGGCGAAGACATCATTGTCGAGACCCATCGTGGTGCCGCTGTCATTGTTGGACATCAGCAACAAAGCGACGATTGCGACGGCGGCAATAACGAGCCAGAAAAAACGCCCCATCAGCCTACTTTCTTTTCAATAAGAATTTCATGCCGGTCGGGCAGAAGCGATAGTACTGTGATCTGTTCTTCGGCGCTCATGCGGGACCAGCGCGTAATTTCATCGAGCGTGCGCGCGCAACCCAGACAAAAGCCGGTTTCAGCGTCCATCGTGCATATCAATATGCAGGGTGATTTGATTGTCGCCGTGTTCATGCTTGAAATGTGGTTGCATTACAGGGCCATGACAAGCCCGATTAACACCGCAAGGGAAGCGATTTGTTGCGCCGCGCCCAAGGTGTCGCCGGTCTGACCGCCGATTTTCGACATGCAAAGCCGGGCAAAGCCGACAAGTAGCAGCGCCACGAGTACAAGTGCGTTAATCATAGATAGGACGCCGCCGGAAGGGATCAGCCCCAGTGCCATGATGACGAAACCGAGTGCCGCGCCGCAAACCACTGTTTCCCAGCTCGGCGCACCAACGCTGTCGGCAAGTCCGCCGGGACGGGCCGATGGCAGGCTATGCCAGAAGGCAAGCATGGCAGAGCGGCTTGCCGCTTCGCTGGCGACCAGCGCAAGCAAGGCATAGCCGGGGCCTGCGCGCTCGATAATAGCGGCCAGAAGGGACACCTTGATACCAACCCAAATGATGAGTGTGAGCGCGGCGAAGGTGCCAATGCGGGAATCCTTCATGATATCGAGGCGACGGTCCGGCGTTGCGCCGCCGAAGAAGCCATCGGCCGTGTCGCCAAGCCCATCTTCATGCAACGCACCGGTCATGGCTGCCAGCGCACCAACCGCGATAAAACCGCAGGCGAGGGCAGGCAGATGCAGGGAATTGGCGGCCATCAGCCCGAGCCCTGAGAGAAGCCCCAGCACCGCGCCTGCAAGCGGGAAGGCACGGGCATTGCGCAGCAGCGAATCGTCCGTGTTCTCGAACCAGCTTTGCGGAAGCGGAAGGCGGCTCAAAAAGCCGAGCGACCGTATTGTATCGCCTATGAAACCATTTCGCTGCAAATGACTGCTCCGCAACACTTTATAGCCCACAGGACTGTTTTAGGGCTCGCGATATTTCGCCTCAAGGGCCATCGGCTCGAAGAGGTGATTTGAAAAATTGTGTGAGTGCTTATAGGACGTGCCAAACAGATTTGCATCTCCCATGATCGATTGGACTGAACGATATGAGCGCCAGTGGCCTTCCCTTTGACGATTTTCGTGAACTGATCCGCAATCTGCCCGGTCCCGATCTGGGTGCGGAAAGGGCAGTGCGCGAGCGCGAGGTAACTTTGACAAAGCCTGCCGGTTCGCTGGGACGTCTTGAAGACATCGCCGCATGGCTTGCCGCCTGGACCGGCAAGCGCACGCCGCAGATCAACCGCCCGCTGGTGGCGGTCTTCGCAGGCAATCACGGCGTCACGGCAAAAAACATCACGCCGTTCCCGTCCAGTGTCACGGCGCAGATGGTCGAGAACTTTGCGGCAGGCGGTGCTGCAATCAACCAGATCTGCATTGCCAATGATCTTGGACTGAAGGTTTTCGATCTGGCGCTGGAACATCCGACTGCCGATATCACTGAAGAACCGGCCATGGATGAGCGCACCTGCGCGGCGACCATGGCTTTCGGTATGGAAGCGATTGCTGGTGGCACCGATCTTCTCTGCATCGGTGAAATGGGTATTGGTAACACGACTATTGCGGCGGCGATTGCACTCGCACTGTTCGGTGGTACGGCGGAAGACTGGGTTGGACCGGGCACGGGCTCAACGGGCGATCTGTTGCAGCGCAAGCTTGCAGCGGTCCGTCAGGCTGTCGCCCTGCATCAGGCGCATCTGAAAGACCCGCTCGAAGTGCTGCGCCGTCTCGGCGGACGTGAAATTGCAGCCATGGCAGGCGCTATTCTCGCCGCTCGCATGGAAAAAATCCCGGTGATCATCGACGGTTTTGTGGCATCGTCGGCCGCTGCGATACTTTATGCCGCAAATCCGGAAGCGATCGATCATTGCCTGTTCGGCCATGTCTCTGCTGAACCGGGTCATCGTCTGCTACTGGCAAAGCTCGGCAAAGAGCCACTTCTCGATCTCGGCATGCGTTTGGGTGAAGGAACGGGCGCTGCTCTTGCAGCCAGCATCGTCAAGGCGGCTGCACAATGCCACAGCGGCATGGCCACGTTCGAGCAGGCTGGTGTGGCGTCTGCTAAGCACTGATAAGGCTCTAAACACAAAAAGCAACGGTGTTAGCAGTCAAGCACCGTTGCGTATTGCTTTCGCATTTTTGCGTTGAGGATGATGATCATTTTGCGCATGACGTCAACAAGGGCGACTTTGCCGGGTTTTCCCTTTTGCTTGAGGCGCATGATGAATGCCTTCATGGCCGGATCGAAGCGACTGGTAGCGGTGCCGCCTGCAAGGCTGTCACGACACGATGCTCGTAACCGCCGGTTGGCTCGAGCACGAGACGCTCGATCCCGGAAAAGCGGACGATGAACACGAAGAAAGCGGCAATGCCTTGTGCCGAATTGGCAAAGCTTGCCGTGCGATGATCCGGCAGAATATAAATGTCGAAGGATGATTTCGATATGTCGATGCCGACAAAACGGGTAGTATCGCTCATGAGGCTGGTCTCCCTTATACTCGAGTGCAAAGCTCTCTCAACAGTGCGACAGGGCCTCAAAGGCGCAAAGGGTTCTGCTTTTTTTCGAACGAAAGTTCATGCCCGCATGGGCTCAACCGCTTTGCACCTGCCATTGTGAAGAGCGACAACACAACGGCAATGAGGCCGGAACATCTTAACAAATGTTCCGGCCTTTAATGTATAAGCCCCACAAAAGCGGGGTTTTTTCATGGGTAACTGGTTTGCTTAGATTCAATGCCCGGTCGTCTTGGCGTAGTGCAGGGATTGCTTGCCTGTACAGCCACGCAGCAATCCGACCAGGCCGCCTAACGCCGTAGCGGATGCAAGTACCGCTGGAGCTCCCTTCAGGGGGATAGACAATATGGATACCAGCAATTTCCAGCTGCGGCTTGCCAGCAGGGAAGGCAGTTTTCCAAGCGCCCGCGACGGGTTTTTCTTGTAGGACGAAATGAACTCCGTCGTGTTGTGATCGCGATTGCGCCGGAAGTGATAGGACAGTGTCAGTCGGCATAGCGGCACGGTTTCGTAGACGATGGCATCTGGCGCCCAACCCGTTCGGGCGCCGAGCGTTTTGGCCTTGGCCCATAAATGCCAGTCCTCGCCGCCCGTCAGACCGAAATAGGAATCGAATTTAAGGCCCGTCTTGCGGAAGAAATCGAGCCTGCCCATCCAGCTTCCGGTGGCAACCTTGATACTATCAGCCATGCCGCTTTCCCATTTCAGGCGCGATTTGCGCTCTGAACGGCTGGCAAGCCGATCCAGTCCGGACCAGACGAATTTCTGCCAGATGTTCAATTCGCCATCTACCGGCATTGGGCGCACGGGAGAGCCGACAATATCCAGCTTTTCGCGCTGCTGCTCCGCAAACAACTCAACGAGCCAGTCAGGTTCAGGAATCTCGTCATCATCGATGAAGACCAGAAAATCATGATCATTTCTTATGGCGTGGTTGAGCGCGCAATTTCGAGAGTGCGAGATGCCGATCCGTTGTTCCAGCCGATACTGGACAAGGTGCTCCGGCATGCACGCTTCAAAGCTCGTAACCTGCTCATCCAGCGTTTTATATGTGTTGTTCTCCACGACCAGAAAATGCAGAGCAGCCTGTTCTGGTACGATGACGTTTTCCAATGACTTTAAAAGTGTACCCAGCATCGCTGGACGATTCCTGGTTACAACAGAAACCAGAATGGAAAATTTTTGCATGAACCATCTCGTTCTTTAATAATACCAAATTCTATATTGAATTGAAGAATGATTGCATCGCAAATAATTGGGTGCGTTATTATAATATCTGGTATTATGAATATATAATATAATTATACTATAGAAGGATTGGATGTGACGCGAAGCGCCTCATTGCCCTGTAGTAGGGCAAAGTCACAGTAGAAGTTGGTTGTGAGTAGCGGCGAAAACTGGAGCGGGTAGCGGGAATCGAACCCGCGCGTTCAGCTTGGGAAGCTGACAGGCTACCATTACATCATACCCGCAATCTGCAAGATATTTCAGTATCTTGAAGCCGGTTTCGGCTCAATCAGATCAAAGAGTTTTGCACTCTGGAAAACAAGCTATGTTCTCTTTTCCGGCCCGTCAATCTGTAAGATCGTGGCAACGCTATCCCTCATGAAGAAAGTTGTTCGTCAGTCGCAAAGCTGTGATTGCCCGTGATCCGTATTGATCGAAAGCGCCATGAAATAAAGAAGATTTTGTCTTATCTATAAGTATGGACCGGCCCGACAGGTGTTGATGTTCTTCGGAGATAGGATCATCGAAGAAATCTGCGAGTTGACGGACCATCGGAGGAGCGCAATTCGATTGCGCTGTCTGGAGGAAGACTAAGATGCGTTACCATCTTATGGCTGCTGTCGCAGCAGGTGTTTCACTTTTCTCGTTTGCCGCGCATGCAGAAGATTTCACTATCGGAAAACTGAAGGCTTATGATCGCGCCAGCCAGGTCGTGACATTGGATAATGGCCAGAGTTTCGAACTTTTCCCGAACACACATCCCAATGTCAGGGTTGGACAGAAGGTCATTGTTGACTGGCAGAGCAATCTGAACGGTGATGATCATGCCGATTTTGTCGGCCCAATGCCTATGCATTGAAACGCGCGGTTATCTGACGAGAACAGCTTCACAAGGGGCGGCATTTGTGCCGCCTCTTTGTTTTGATCACATGCTGTTACCGTCTTCAACTTTGCGGGCGGGATATGAGAATTAGCGTTTTCACATATTGATATCCGAGAATCCGTCGCCATCTGCTGAAAGTGTCGTCCAGAACCGGATTGCGCCAGATTGCACAATTGTGCGTCATCACGGCGTTCCTGGGTTCCTGACGAAAAGTGAAACCGACTGACGGATACTCCATGGCGAAGACAACCAAACGTCGCGCATTGCTGATCGTGAACCCTCATGCCCGTAACGGGAAGGGGTTTGGCGGCCATATGAGAACGGAACTTGAGCGCGGTGGATTGGAGTTGTTCGAGCATCAGCCGCGCGAGGGCGAAACCATATCGGATGTCATCTTGCGTGAGCGCGACCATGATCTGGTTGTCGTCGGTGGTGGTGATGGCTCCCTCAATGCGGCTGCAAAAGGGCTTATGGATACCGGCATGCCGCTTGCCATTTTGCCGCTTGGCACAGCCAATGATTTTGCCCGCACCGTGGGCATTCCACCTGATCCGGTGGAGGCCGCGCGACAGCTTGCGACCTATAAGGTTCATCCCATCGATCTGGGCGAAGTGAACGGGCATCTTTATTTCAACGTCGCCAGCATCGGGTTTAGCGCGGAGCTTGCGCAACAGTTGAGCGCGGATGCGAAAAAGAAATGGGGCAAGCTCGGCTACGGTATCGTTGCAGCACGCATTTTGATGCGTTCAGAGCTGTTTACCGCCTATCTCGAACATGACGGCATCACCGAGCAGATCAAAACCTTGCAGGTGTCGGTCGGTAATGGCAAATTTTACGGCGGTGGCATGGCCGTGGAGAAAGATGCTGCCATTGATGACGGCAAGCTGGATTTCTACAGTCTTGAGGTGGACCACTGGTGGCACCTGCTGCGGCTGTTGCCGAGCCTGCGGCGCGGTACGCAGTCGAAATGGCATGATGTGCGCGCCTTTCCAACGACCGAGGTGATCATACGCACCAAGAAGCCGCGCGCGGTCAATACCGATGGCGAGCTTTCCACCTGGACACCAGCGCACTTCAAGCTACATCGGCGGGCAATCAATGCCCTTATTCCTGCTCCATCGGCGCGCAGTCGCTGAAATTTAGTCAAAAAAAGGGCCCGCAGCTATGAAGCGCGGGCCTAATCATGACGTTAGGTGACTGGCTCAGAGGTCAAGAGAGCCACTTCTAAAACGGGAAACTCCTCCGAATGTTCCCTCTTCAGAAGAAAAAATACCAGATAATCAGCACGAGAATAAATGGTACGCCCAGAAGCCACAGAATGAGTGCTCGAAACATGATGTTCTCCTTGTTGTATGTTTCCAACTCTGTGGGAGGCAAGTTGGTTCCACAATTCAGGGCGGCGGCGCGCTGCGCCGTTAATCATCTTGTGCGTGTGGCGACTCAAAATGCAGCTTTTCTGAAAGTTTTAATGATCCGTCAATAAATCGGTGACATCACTGGATTTATGTAAAGTGCAGCCAGCGTTTTTGGCTGCCTGTTGAGTAACGGGCGTGTGGCGTATGAGTTCGAAGCGTGGACTGAAAATTTCGGTCAGCGAGAAGGCGGCGATGTTGCGTGACAAGCGCGGCTCGGTCGCCATGATGACCTTCATGGCTATGGCCGTTGCTCTTGCTGGTTGCGCCACGCCTCCACAAGGCAAGCCTAAACCCAAGCGCTCCAAGGAATATTTCGCCGAGTCCAAATATGGCGTGAAGGCCAGCCCGCGTGTTGCCTATGGCACCGGTAAGCCATTGCCGCGCGGCGGCGGACGCGATCAGACTGGCCAGCCTTACAAGGTCAAGGGCCGCTGGTACTACCCCAAGGAAGACAAGAATTATACGGCTGTCGGCCGTGCGTCCTGGTATGGCGAGGCCTTTCATGGCCGTCTGACCGCCAATGGCGAAGTCTATGATATGGCGCATCTGACCGCAGCGCATCCGACCATGCCGCTGCCGAGCTATGCCCGTGTGACCAATATGGACACCGGCAGCTCTGTCATTGTTCGCGTCAACGATCGTGGTCCTTACGAATACAACCGCGTGATCGATCTGTCGCAGAAGGCGGCGGAAATGCTCGACTACCAGCATCACGGCACGGCCAATGTGAAAGTCGAGTATGTCGGGCGCGCGCCGCTGGAAGGCAACGACGACGCCTATCTGATGGCATCCTACCGTCCGTCTGGTGGCGACATGATCGGCCAGCCTGCGACGGGTGTCATGATGGCCATGAATGGCCCGACGCCAACATCACCGAAATCCCGTATTCCGATGCCAGCAATGGCCCCGCAAAGCGCGCCTATGCCAGGCTATGCGCCTGTTCCACAGGAATCGCCGTTCTCGGTTAATCCGGCTTATGGCGATGCTTCCGGCCCCGCACCGATTTTGCCGCCGAATGTGCCGACGCCGTCGCGCAAGCCGAATTCCAGCTTTGGTATGGCTAATGCCGGTCATATCAACGGACTGGCAGGTTATGCGTCTGACCGGATCGCCGCGAGCGCCTATACCGAAGAGCGCACCTATGGCAGCATCCTGACGCCAAGCGCTATTTCCAACGCATGGAAACGCCGCAACGCGGAAGAGCACGGCGAATATGTCGAGCTGGGCCTGTTTGATACGCTTGAAGCCGCTGAAAAGATGCAGCGCGCTTTGCCGAAAACAGCTAAAATCAGCCGCACCAAGGTGCCGACTGAAAAGGGCGAGTTCTATGAACTGACCGCCGTTGCGGAAAAGGGCGGTAACGACGCTCTTCTGCGCGCAGCCTGGAAGGCTGGAGCAAGCAACGCATTCGTCGTGCGCATGGACTGAGTGTCTGATCTGAAGCCGTTAGCCTTTTCGCTTGTTGATTCAGACACGAAGAGCCGCTCAACCGCATCATATTTGAGTGATGCGGTTTGAAGGATTGATTTTGGTCGAATTCGTTGCGTAAGCTTGCGTTCAGTGCGGTCGTGACAGGATTTCCATGGGGCTTCATTCGAGAATTGCTGGGGTTTTAGCAGCAGGAACGGTGGGAATCGCTACCGTTCTGACGTCTTTTGCGTCTGTTGCTGCACCAGTCGAAACGTCGCTCGTGGTCAAGGCTCCGCAAGCCCTGCTGGTCGATGACCGCAGCGGCACAGTGCTTCTCTCAAAGGGTGCAGAAACACCAATCCCGCCAGCATCGCTTGCCAAGCTGATGACGGCGGAGGTGGTGTTTGAAGCGCTGGAAAAAGGCCAGACGACGCTCGAGACGCCTTATCAGGTCAGTGAAAATGCTTGGCGTACCGGCGGCGCTCCATCGGGCACATCAACCATGTTCGCCCGCATCAAGTCGTCACCGACGGTCGCGGACCTTCTTCAAGGGCTGATTGTTCAGTCGGCTAACGATGGCGCGATCATTCTGGCTGAAGGACTGGCTGGAAGCGAGCAAAGCTTCGCGGAGCGGATGAACCAGCGCGCCAGGGAGCTTGGTCTTTCCAATTCGGTGTTTGTGAATTCGACCGGTTTGCCAGCAAATGGACAGTCGGTCACGCTGGATGATCTGGCCAAACTCGCGCGCCATATTCACTCGGCTCACCCGGATTTCTACAAATATTACGCGCAGGAAGCCTTTACCTGGAACAACATCACGCAGCGCAACCGCAATCCGCTGTTGCGGCTGGATGTCGGCGCGGATGGCATGGGCACCGGTTACACGGAAGCATCGGGCTACGCTCTCGTAGCATCGGCGCAGCAGAATGGACGGCGTCTGTTCCTTGCATTGAGCGGTCTTGCGAGCGTGAAAGAACGGGAAGAGGAAGCCAGAAAGCTTATCCAATGGGGCATGACCTCGTTTGACGATATGCGTCTTTATTCGGCAAACGATATTGTCGGTGAAGCGCAGGTCTTTGGCGGCACGCAGGCCAGCGTTTCGCTGAAAGTGAAAGACGATGTCGAATTGCTGCTGCCGAAAGAGGGGCGGGAGAAGCTGAAAGCGCGGTTCATTTATGAGGGGCCGCTGCATGCTCCAGTTGAAGCGGACAGCAAGGTCGGCCTTCTGGAATTCGATCTCAACGGTAATATGGTCCAGCAAGTGCCGCTATATGCAGCGCAATCTGTCGATGAAGGCTCTCTCGCCCAGAGAGCCTGGAGCAGCGCGGTCGAACTTTCGACCGGCTGGCTGCGGAAATATCTTTAGACAGTTTTTGGGATGTGCTCAAAATTCTCGACCTGACCGCCAAAGGCCGGTATGAACTTGAATCAAGCTCTTGTGGCGATTGACTCTTTTCAGAACGTAATGCGGAAGCCAGAGTGTCAGGATTATTCATCACATTCGAAGGCGGCGAAGGTGCAGGCAAGTCGACGCAGATCGCCTTGCTGGCCAAATATTTGCGCGCCAATGGATTTGATCCCGTCATTACGCGCGAACCCGGCGGTTCTCCGGGCGCAGAAGCCGTGCGGCACGTTATCCTGAGCGGCAATGCCGAAAGCTATGGTCCGGCCATGGAGGCGATGTTGTTTGCGGCTGCCCGCGCCGATCATGTCGATCAGCTGATCCGCCCGACGCTTGCCGAGGGGCGTGTGGTGCTGTGTGATCGCTTCATCGATTCCAGCCGTGCCTATCAGGGCGTGACCGGCAATCTCGATGCGACCTATATGGCGGCCATTGAACGCATCGCAATCGACGGTGCCGTTCCCGACATGACGATCATTCTCGACATTCCCGCTGAAAAAGGGCTTTCTCGCGCAGGGAAACGCCGCGGGAACGAGACTGCGGATCGTTTTGAAAAGGAAGATATTGCCGTGCATGAGGCGCGTCGTCAGGCATTTCTGGCTATTGCGGAAGCGGAGCCTGAGCGCTGCAAGGTTGTCGCGGCAGATCGCCCGCAGGAAGAAATTGCCGAGGATATTGGCGCACTGGCCAGTGAACTCCTGAAAAAGAAGGGGCTGTTGTGATCGACGAACTCGACGTCCCCAAGGCGCATGATTCCATTGAAGGCATTCCGGAACCGTCTGCCAGCGATTATCTGACGGGCCATGGAGAGGTGACGCGCTTTCTGGCGCAGGCCTATCGCGAAGGCCGGATGCATCATGCGTTGCTGCTTGAGGGCGAACAGGGCATCGGCAAGGCGACGCTGGCCTTCCATCTGGCGGGGCACATGCTGAGCCATGGCGATCAGGCGAACGCGCCGGAAGACATTGGTACGCCGGATTTCGCGAGACCCTTGTGGCGGCAGATCGCGGGTGGAATGCACCCGGCGGTGTTGCATATCAATCGTCCATTCGATCAGAAGACCGGCAAATTCCGCACCGGCATCACGGTCGAGGAAATCCGCCGCGTCACGCATTTTCTGACACGCACCGCTTCGGACCATGCATGGCGTATCGTTATTGTTGATCCTGCCGATGACATGAACCGCAATGCGGCCAATGCGCTGTTGAAGACGCTGGAAGAACCGCCAGCGCGTGCGCTGTTCGTTTTGGTGTCGCATTCATCTGGTCGCCTGTTGCCGACTATCCGATCGCGCTGCCAGAGCATTCAGCTGCGCCCGCTGGACGAAATTGCCATGAAGGACGCACTGTCTCATGTGGGCGCGCATATCGGGCTTGATGCGACAAGTGTCACGCCGACGCTTCTGGAACGCGCCGAAGGCAGTGTTCGCAAGGCGCTTTTGCTTGTGGCGCATGGCGGCATCGAGATTTCCGACACCGTCGATGGGATACTGGAAAGACAAGCTTTCGATCTGCCCAAGGCGCAGGCGCTTGCTGGCGTGCTGACGGGGCGAGAGGCCGAAATACAATATCAACTCTTCCGCGACCATCTGATGGAGCGCGTCGCCGCTGAAGCGCGCAGGCGCGCCGAGGCTGGGCAATTGCGCGAGGCCGATCAGTGGTCACGATTCTGGAGTGATCTCGGTCGCGAGATCATCGATGCCGAAACCTATAATCTTGATCGCAAGCAGGCTGTTGTTATCTTGCTGGAGAAGACGCATCGCGCTTTTCACAACGGTGCCGGGTAGTAGCTCCAGATAAGCCCAACTTGCTGCACTGCGGCGTGACATGACCGCTCACATGGTTTATGTCACAGCCGACGATTTTCTCTTGTGTGTGTCTGGTGATCGTTCCCGCAAACGGTCAGGCGCGCTTTCAAACATCGAAAGACCGGGTCCATAATGAGCCGCGAAAAATACTATATCACCACCGCGATTGCTTACCCCAACGGCAAGCCGCATATCGGTCACGCTTATGAACTGATTGCAACCGATGCGATGGCGCGTTTTCAGCGCCTGAACGGCAAGGATGTGCATTTCCTGACCGGTACGGACGAGCATGGTATCAAGATGCTGCAAAGCGCGCGCAAGGAAGGCATCACGCCTCGCGAGCTTGCAGACCGCAACACCGAAGCTTTCCGTCGCATGGCCGAGGTTCTGAACAGCTCGAACGACGACTATATTCGCACCTCCGAAGAGCGCCATTACAAGGCCAGTCAGGCCATCTGGCAGGCAATGGCTGCCAATGGCGACATCTATAAGGGCGGTTATGCGGGCTGGTACTCGGTTCGCGACGAAGCCTATTATGGCGAGGAAGAAACCGAAGTCCGTGCGGATAATGTTCGCTACGGTCCACAAGGCACGCCTGTCGAGTGGGTTGAAGAGGAAAGCTATTTCTTCCGTCTCTCGCAATATCAGGACAAGCTGCTCGAGCTTTATGAAAAGAATCCGGGCTTCATCATGCCTGCCGAACGCCGGAATGAAATTGTGAGCTTCGTGAAGTCCGGTCTGAAGGACCTGTCGATTTCGCGCACCACTTTCGATTGGGGCATTCCAGTGCCGGGCGACGAAAAGCACGTCATGTATGTCTGGGTCGATGCGCTGACCAACTACATCACGGCGCTTGGCTATCCCGATACGACGAGCGACAAGTGGGCCTATTGGCCAGCCGATGCGCATATCATCGGCAAGGATATTTCGCGCTTCCACGCTGTTTATTGGCCTGCATTCCTGATGTCGGCAGGTATTCCGCTGCCAAAGCGCGTCTTTGCACACGGCTTCCTGTTCAACCGCGGCGAGAAAATGTCGAAGTCGCTCGGCAACGTCATCGATCCGTTCGGTCTGGTCGAGCGTTACGGTCTGGATCAGCTGCGCTACTTCCTGATGCGCGAAGTGCCGTTCGGTCAGGACGGTAGCTACAGCCATGACGCCATCGTCAACCGCACCAATGCTGATCTTGCCAACGATCTTGGCAATCTGGCGCAGCGTTCTCTGTCGATGATCGCCAAGAATTGCGAAGGCAAGGTTCCGCAGCCGGGTGAATTCTCGGATGCCGACAAGGCCATTCTCGATCAGGCTGATGCGGCGCTGGAAACCGCGCGTAAAGCCATGGACGATCAGGCGCTGCATCTGGCGCTCGGCGCGATCTTTGCCGTTGTCGCGGAAGCCAACCGCTATTTCGCGGGGCAGGAGCCTTGGGCGCTGCGCAAGACCGATCCGGCGCGCATGGGCACTGTGCTCTATGTGACGGCAGAAGTCATTCGCCGCGTCGGCATCATGGTGCAGCCTTTCATCCCGCAGTCAGCTGAGAAGCTGCTCGACATTCTGGCGGTCCCAGCCGACAAGCGTCAGTTCACTGACGTGGCAGCAAGCCAGCTCGTCGGCGGTGCCGATCTGCCAGCCCCGCAGCCGGTTTTCCCGCGCTATGTGGAAACAGAAGAGCAGAACTGAGTGCGATGATGCTTGTCGATAGCCATTGTCACCTCGACTTTGCCGATTTTGAGCCGGAGCGCGATGCTGTTGTGCAGCGCGCGCTCGACGCCGGGATCAAGCGCATGGTGACGATCTCCACGCGCGTTCGCAAATTCGATACGATCCGCGCCATCGCGGAAGCCTATGAATCCGTCTATTGCTCGGTCGGCACCCATCCGAACAACGCGCATGAAGAACTGGACATTACGGCTGATGATCTTGTTCGCCTTGCGGACCACCCAAAGGTTGTCGCCATAGGCGAGGCGGGTCTCGATTATCACTACGACTACGCTCCGCCCGAAGCGCAGCGTCAGGGGTTTCTCGTTCACATCGAAGCCGCGCGCCGGACGCAACTGCCGCTTGTCATTCATGCGCGCAGTGCAGACGCTGATATGGCCGAAATTCTGGAACAGGAAACGGCCAAGGGCGCTTTCCCTTTCATTCTCCATTGCTTTTCTTCCGGACGGGCGCTGGCAGAAAAAGGCATTGAGCTTGGCGGTTATGTTTCCTTTTCGGGCATTCTGACTTTTAAGAACTCGCCGGAAATCCGCGAAATTGCGACCATCGTTCCGCGTGACCGCCTGCTGGTGGAAACGGATGCGCCGTTCCTCGCCCCGCTGCCACATCGCGGCAAGCGCAACGAACCGTCTTTCGTGCAACACACCGCTGCCATGCTGGCCGAGACGATTGGCGTGAGCAATGACGAAATCGCCCGCATCACGAGCGACAACGTGTTCAGGCTGTTCTCCAAAATGCCTCGGCCATCAGAGGAAGTTTGAGCGTGACGTCTCCCCGAAATTGCCTGCGTTTCACGGTTCTGGGCTGCGGCTCATCGCCCGGCGTGCCGCGCATCAATGGCGATTGGGGCAATTGCGATCCGCAGAATACGAAAAACCGTCGCACGCGCACATCCTTGCTGGTGGAGCGTTTCAATGCGAACGGCCACCATACGACAGTGGTGATCGATACGGGGCCGGATTTCCGCACGCAGATGATCAATGCCAGCGTGCATTCGCTTGATGCGGCGGTCTATACCCATCCGCATGCCGACCATATTCACGGCATCGACGATCTGCGCACCTATGTGGTGGATAATCGTCGCCTGATGGATGTCTATGCCAATCGCTTCACCCGCAACCGGCTTTACGACGCTTTCGGCTATTGTTTCGAGACACCGGCTGGCTCAAGCTATCCGCCGATCCTGAGCATGCACGACATTGCAGCCGAAACACCGTTCACCATCGACGGTGCAGGCGGTGAAATCCGGTTCGAACCGTTCCGGCAGATTCATGGCGATATCGAGTCGCTTGGGTTCCGTATTGGCAATGTTGTCTATTGCACGGATGTCAGCGCGTTCCCGGATGAGAGCCTGCATTATGTCCGTCATGCCGATGTTCTAATCCTCGGCGCTTTGCAATATCGCCCGCATCCGAGCCATTTCTCGCTTGAACAGGCGCTGGAATGGATCGAGCTGTTCGCGCCCAAGCGGGCAATTCTCACGCATATGCATGTGCCGCTCGACTACGAGACGGTGCTGCGCGAAACGCCTGATAATGTTGAACCCGGCTATGATGGGCTCCGGTTTGAAATCCCGCTCTAAACAAAAAGCCCGGCATCTCTGCCGGGCTTTTTCGTGTTTGCTGTCATCAGCGATCAGGCGCGAGCGGGGAAGGGCATCACATTGCTGCCTTCCGGGCCACCTTCCGCAGGCTTGTTAACCTGCTTGTCTTCTAGAGCCAGACCACCGGCGCGAAGCAGGTCGGAGAAACGACCGCCGCGGGCAGCAAGTTCATCGAAGCTGCCACGTTCAACCAGATGGCCCTTGTCCATGAACAGAACCTGATCCGCCGAACGAACCGTCGACAGGCGGTGCGCGATGATGAAGGTGGTGCGGTTCTGGCTCAGATCGTCCACAGCCTGCTTCACCTTTTCTTCGGTCTCGACATCGAGCGCACTAGTCGCTTCGTCGAGCACGAGGATCGGTGAATCCTTCAGGATTGCGCGGGCAATTGCCAGACGCTGGCGTTCACCACCCGAAAGCTGCGAACCGCGTTCGCCGACGACCGTGTCGTAACCATTGGCCTTGGCAAGAACGAAGTCGTGCGCCGCGGCAGCCTTGGCTGCGGCATGGACTTCTTCATGCGAGGCGTCTTCACGACCGACGCGGATATTCTCCTCGACGGTACGGTTGAAGAGACCGGCATCCTGAAACACGGTGGCAATGGCATGACGCAGCGAGCGACGGCTGACAGTGCGCGTATCGACGCCGTCGATCAGCACCCGACCAGCAGCCGGATCGAACACACGCTGGAGAATATTGATCAGCGTGGTCTTGCCCGCACCGGTCGGGCCGACAATGGCGACGGTCTGGCCGGGCTTCACCTCGAAGGAAACGTCATAGACGCCCTGACCCGAATTCGGGAACTCGAAGGTGACATTGTCGAAAACGATGTCGCCTTTGACGTTTTCCAGATCGGCCACATTCTGCGGTTCCTGACGGTCGGCAGTTGCATCTTCCATTTCGAAGAATTCTTCGAGTTTGGCGCGTGCCGTCACAGTCTGGTTGATGAAGGCGCTGATCTGGTCGAGACGGCCGATCATCAGCTGTGCGAAGCCGATGAAGGCAATCACGTCGCCAACGCGCATCTGGCCTTTGGTCACGAAATAAGCGCCGAGAACCAGCACGACCACCATGGAGAAGGTCGAAGCCATGCGGTTCAAACCACTGGCGAGTGCCCACCAGTTGAGAACCGGAAACTGTGCCTTTTCCAGATTGCGCGCGTAGTCGCGCAGCGCCTGCGTTTCAGAGGCAATGCGGTTATAGCTCTGTACGACCGAAACATTGCTGATCGTATCGCTGACATGCTCGAACAGCTTGTGATGATGCTTTTCGACAGCCATCTGGCCGTCCTTGGTCTTGCGCATGACCAGCTGACCGATCATGACATAGATCACACCGAGCACGATCAGGACGAGCGACATGCGCATGTCCATGTTCATGGCAACCGGAATAAGCGTTGCCAGAGCCACAACCGTGGTCAGGTGCTGACGCATGAATTCAAGCCAGAGCGTGAAGAGCGAGTCCGTTGCGCGGATCAGCGTGTGCAGGGCATTGGATGTGCCGCGCTTCTGATGCCAGGCGAGGGGCATGGTGATCAGGCGCTCATAGGAGTCGATCATCACGCCGAGACGGCGGCGATGCGCAAGCCTGTCCGCACCACGCGCCACGAAAACGGCTGCGATGATGTTGAAGACGCCAAGCGCAGTCCACATCGACAAAGGCGAGACGATGTCTCCCTTATCGGAAATGGCCTGAATGACCTTACCGAACAGGATCGGCTCGGCCAGCGTAACAAGGGCAACGAGGACACTCGCAACACACATCGATATCGTTGCGGCTTTCTCGACCGCAAGATATTCCATGGCTCGCCAGTATATTTTGAGCAATGACACTTTCGCACTCCCGCTCGTTCTATTTACGGGGCTAAATGGTACGACCCCACTGTTCTATCAATATCTAATGTCGGGAAGAAGTGGCTATTGGGTGTCAGAACCAACCATAAATTAAAAACGTATGTAACTGAGTGTGAAGATTCGGGCCTTTTTCGTCCAATATTGGTCGCAAGTGGCCTGAAACGCCTCAAATCGCAGTTTTCCGGAATTGCACTAGCAATCGGGGAAACTCACGTCTATTGACAGGATTAACAAGTTGGCGCGCACGGTCGCGCCCCAGAAAGATATTGATCGGGTTTTTCCATGGCAGGCGTTGAACAGAAGATTGTGGATACGAGCGAGGCGGGCATGCGTCTCGATCGCTGGTTCAAGGTTCACTTTCCTGGGCTGGGCTTTGGTCATCTGCAAAAATTGCTGCGTTCCGGTCAGGTTCGCGTGGATGGCGGTCGTGCCAAGGCCGATACCCGCCTTCAGGCCAACCAGATGGTTCGCATCCCGCCGCTCGGCGTCGACGAAAAGGCGACAGGTCCGGTCACGGCGCGCACCATCCGTAGCCAGCAGGACGGTGACGTTCTCTCGCAGATGCTGATCTATGAAGACCCGAAAGTGTTCGTCTTCAACAAGCCCGCAGGTCTGGCCGTGCAGGGCGGTTCGGGATTGACGCGCCATATTGACGGTATGCTGGAGGCCTGGCGCAATAAAAGAGGCGAGAAGCCGCGTCTGGTGCACCGCATCGACCGCGATACGTCTGGTGTGTTGGTCGTTGCCCGTACGCGCGGCGCTGCGCAGGCCTTGACCGCCGCGTTTCGCGAGCGTGACACGAAGAAAACCTACTGGGCCTTGGTGAAGGGCGTTCCGCGCAAGCGCGAAGACAAGATTTCGACCTGGCTGGTCAAGGACCAGACGCCGGATGGCGACAAGATGCGCGTTTGCCAGCACGGCGAGCCGGATTCCGATCATGCGGTTTCCTATTACCGCATCATCGAAAAGGCGGGCAACAATCTGACCTGGCTGGAAATGGAGCCTTATACGGGCCGCACGCACCAGCTACGCGTCCATGCCGCCTATATCGGCCATCCAATCATTGGTGACCCGAAATATTTCGAAGCCGACCAGAACTGGGAGTTCCCCGGCGGCATCCAGAAGCGCCTGCACCTGCATGCGCGTCGCATCCGCATTCCCAATCCATCGGGTGGTGTGATCGACGTGACTGCGCCGTTGCCGCCGCATATGGTGCAGTCGTGGAACCTGCTCGGCTTTGACGAGGACAGTGCAGAAGACTGACAACATAAAGAAGAAGTGAAATGGCAGGGGAAAATGGGGGGACGGCGCAAGGCCGGGCTTCTTTCGATGGGCTGGCCATTGCTCTGGTCATCTTCATCATGTTCAGCTGGGGGCTTAATCAGGTTGCCGTGAAGATCGGCAATCAGGGTTTTAACCCGATGCTGATGGCTTCCGCCCGTTCGGTTTTGGGCGGGATATGTGTGTTTCTCTGGTGTTTCTGGCGGCGCATTCCGCTGTTCAGGAAAGACGGGACTCTGTTGCCCGGCATCCTTGCAGGATTGCTCTTCGGCACTGAATTTGTGCTGATTTTCATCTCGATGGATCTGACAAATGTCAGCCGCGTAACCCTGATGATGAATGTCATGCCGTTCTGGGTGGCAATCGGCAGTCATTTCCTGCTGGGCGAGCGCATGTCCGTTCGGGCTTTTGTTGGCATGTGCGTGGCTTTTCTCGGCGTTTTCATCGTCTTTTCCGACCATGTCAGTCGACCGGGGCCATATGCATTCTATGGCGATCTTCTGGCGCTCGTTTCCGGTATTCTCTGGGGGCTGACCACACTGGTCATCAAGCGCAGCAAGCTTGCTTATGCCGTTCCTGAGAAAATCCTGCTGTACCAGCTTGTCGTCGCCGCTATGGTTCCGTTGCCGTTCATCGGTTTCGCCGGTCCGCTCGTTCGCGATCCGAATGTGCTTTCGGTGATCTCGCTGCTGTTCCAGTCCTTCTTCGTGGTTGCGTTCACCTATCCGCTCTGGTTCTGGATGGTAAACCGCTATCCGGCCTCGAAACTCTCCAATTTCGCCTTTCTTACGCCCGCCTTCGGCGTATTACTGAGCGGCATTGTTCTGGGCGAAGCATTGAGCTGGAAGATATTCGCAGCCTTGATCCTGATCGGCCTCGGCCTGATAATCATCAATCGACCGGCAAAGGCGGCAACAGCACGATGAAACTCGTTCTTTTCGATTGCGACGGCACTCTGGTGGATAGCGGTGACTTCATTCATCGCTGCATGGCCGAAAGCTTCGCCGATGCGGGGCTGACGCCGCCGCAGCAGGCCGAAACGCATTCGATTATCGGCCTGTCGCTTCCGCTGGCCATAGCGCAATTGCTGGGGCGCGAGCCGGACGAACAGGTCGACTGGCTGACGCAGCGCTATAAGGAAAATTTCATCCGCCTGCGTCAGGCACCGGATTTTGCGGAACCGCTTTATGATGGCATTCTGCCGCTTCTGACGGAACTTGGAGAGCGGGACGATCTGCTTTTGGGTGTCGTCACGGGCAAATCGCGTCGCGGCGTCCATGCGGTGTTCGAACGCCACAGCATTGGCAAGCATTTTCTGGTCATTCGCACGGCGGACGACTGCCCGTCCAAGCCCCATCCGGCGATGGTGCTTGAATCCTGCGCGGAAATGGGGATAGAACCCGACCGAACCATTGTTATCGGCGATGCGATCTACGATATGCAGATGGCCCGCTCGGCTGGCGCTCTGGCGGCAGGCGTGTCATGGGGCTATCATGACCGACAGGCGCTTGTCGAAGCTGGCGCACAGCACATATTGAGCACGCCGCACGACCTTCATCCGCTGCTGAAAGCAATGGATACGCTTTAAAAATTGGAAAGACCCATGCGTGATACTTTGAGCGATCTTGAAGCTGGTAAGCAGCTTTCCGACGAGAATCCCATCATTCGGGCCCAGAAGCTGATGCAGGCGCAACTGCCGAAACGCTTCTATGAGCGGGTGGATGTCGCCGAAGTGGATGGTGGCTTTGCGGTTCATCTCGATGGTCGCCCGGTGAAGACGCCCGCGCGCAGCCTTCTGCTATTGCCGACGGCTGCTGCGGCAGAAGTCGTCGCGGATGAGTTTCGCGCGCAGGAAAAGGTGATCGATCCGGGCAAAATGCCTGCCACCCGGCTTGTGAACACCGCCATTGACGGTATTGCACAAGACCCGCAGGCGGTGCTTGAGGATGTATTGCGTTTCGCAGGCACGGACTTGCTGTGCTATCGCGCCGACGCACCACAGGAACTCGTTTCCCGCCAGACAGCGCGCTGGGATCCGCTGATCGACTGGGCGGAAACGCTTGGCGCGCGGTTTGCGCTCGCCGAAGGTGTCATGCATGTTGAGCAGCCGCGTGAGGCGATCACGGCATTTGGCATTCATCTGTCTGCTTTCAACGATCCGATTGCGCTCGCCTCGCTTCACACGATGACGACCCTGACCGGTTCGGCCATCATTGCGCTGGCTATTGCCAAGGACGAAGTGTCCGCCGAAGACGGCTGGTCGCTGGCGCATATCGATGAAGACTGGACGACCGAACAGTGGGGCGAAGACGCCGAAGCTGCGGCGCGGCGTAAGGCACGCGAAGTCGAAATGATGATCGCGGCGCGCATTCTCAAGGCGCTCTGAAGCCATTTCTTAAATAGCTTATCCAAAGCACTGATAACAAAAAGAAAACCCGGCCATGAAGCCGGGTTTTCTTTCGCGCGTTTTTAAAAACGCGTCGTTCCCCTCGGTAACTCTTGGAGTTGCGGGAGCGCAAGCGCCCCCGCTTACCCATGGATTAGACCGAGTAGTACATGTCGAATTCGACCGGATGCGGGGTCATTTCGAAACGCATCACTTCAGCCATCTTCAGCTCGATGAACGAGTCGATCTGGTCGTCGGTGAACACGCCACCGGCCTTGAGGAATTCGCGATCCTTGTCGAGCGACTGGAGCGCTTCACGAAGTGAGCCGCAAACGGTCGGGATCTTCTTGAGTTCCTTTGCAGGCAGGTCGTACAGATCCTTGTCCATGGCCTGGCCAGGATGGATCTTGTTCTTGATGCCGTCGAGGCCAGCCATCAGCAGCGATGCGAAGGCGAGGTACGGGTTGGCAGCCGGATCCGGGAAGCGAACTTCAAGGCGCTTCGACTTCGGCGACGAGCCGAAAGGAATACGGCAGGAAGCCGAACGGTTGCGTGCCGAATAGGCCAGCAGAACCGGAGCTTCATAGCCCGGAACCAGACGCTTGTAGGAGTTGGTCGACGGGTTGGTGAATGCGTTCACAGCCTTGGCGTGCTTGATGACGCCGCCGATGAAGAACAGGCAGTTTTCCGACAGACCGGCATATTCATTGCCAGCAAAGGTCGGCTTGCCGTCTTTCCAGATCGAGAAGTGAACGTGCATGCCCGAACCGTTGTCGCCGAAAATCGGCTTCGGCATAAAGGTTGCGGTCTTGCCATAGGCATTGGCAACCTGATGCACGACATACTTGTAGATCTGCATCTTGTCGGCGTTGCGAACGAGCGAGTCGAACTTGACGCCGAGTTCGTGCTGAGCCGATGCCACTTCGTGGTGATGCTTTTCAACCGTTACGCCCATTTCCGTCAGAACGGTGAGCATTTCGGAACGCATGTCCTGGCAGCTGTCGATCGGCGGAACCGGGAAATAGCCGCCCTTGACGCGCGGACGATGGCCGAGGTTGCCGGTTTCATAGTCGGTGTCGTCGTTGGACGGCAGTTCGGTCGAGTCAAGCTTGAAGCCCGTATTGTACGGGTCAGCCTTGTACTTCACGTCGTCGAAGACGAAGAATTCGGCTTCCGGGCCGACATAAACCGTGTCGCCGATACCGAGCGACTTCATGTAGGCTTCCGCCTTCTTTGCGGTCGTGCGCGGATCGCGGCTGTAAGCTTCGCCCGAGATCGGCTCGAGAATGTCGCAAAGAATGACCAGCGTGGACTGGGCGAAGAACGGGTCGATATGAGCCGTCGTCGGATCTGGCATCAGAACCATGTCGGATTCGTTGATGGCCTTCCAGCCGGCGATCGACGAGCCGTCGAACATGACACCGTCAACGAACATTTCTTCGTCAACAAGGCCGATATCCATCGTGACGTGCTGGAGCTTGCCCTTCGGGTCGGTGAAGCGAAGGTCCACAAACTTGATGTCGTTGTCTTTGATCTGTTTCAGAATATCGTTGGCGGTCGTCATTTTAATTCCCTGTTTGCACGACGAAGGATAGGTAGGCTGATGTCAATCAGATGGCGTCCACGCCGGATTCACCGGTGCGGATACGAATGACTTCTTCAATGTTGGAGACGAAAATCTTGCCGTCGCCGATGCGACCCGTCTGGGCTGCCTTGCGGATGGCTTCAATCGCGTTGTCCACGGTTTCATCCGCTACAATGACTTCGACTTTCACCTTGGGAAGAAAGTCGACGACATATTCGGCGCCGCGGTAAAGCTCGGTATGACCTTTCTGTCGTCCAAAGCCCTTGGCTTCGATGACAGTAATACCCTGCAAGCCGACTTCCTGAAGGGCTTCCTTCACTTCATCGAGTTTGAAGGGCTTAATAATGGCTTCGATCTTTTTCATCAGAGAATGGTCTCCGCTTTTCTTCAGAAATGAGCGTTGTGCTCGTTTCACTGTAGGAGAAGCATGAAGCGTGCCAGTTTCAAAAACTTAGGCAAATTTTTCTCTTCTCTTCCATTTCCTTAGCAGAGTGGCACTAAAGGCGGCACCTTTGCAAGGAGGTGCCTATCGCTGGGGTGTGGAAGAGTGATCCCGATACTGAATGTATGATTAAAAAGTAATCAATTTGCGACAAATATAGGCTCTCTTGCACAAAGCCCAGTGGCGCGTGTTTAATCACCGCAAAATCCGTCTTACGAAACAGGTGCGTGATGTTGGAATTGCTTTCGCCCGATGAAATGGCCGCAGCGGACCGCTGGACCATGGATAATGGCGTGCGAGACGGTTTTTCCCTGATGTTGGCGGCGGGACGGGCCGTTGCGGATGTTGCACGGCGCATGTTCGCGAACAAGGGACCCGTCGCAGTACTATGCGGGCCGGGCAATAATGGCGGTGACGGTTATGTCGCAGCACAATATCTTCTGGAAGCGGGTTTCGAAGTGGTCTGCTTCAGCGTGGCACCGCCGCGAAAGGGTACTGATGTGCTTCGCGCTTCACTGTTTCACAAGGGCGAAGTGCGCAACATCAATGAATTTTCTCCCGCGAGTTTTTCGGGCGTCATTGACGCCATTTATGGTGCAGGACTGACGCGCGATGTTCGCGGAGCGGAAGGCGTGGCCATCGACGCCATCAATGCATCAGACATTCCGGTTGTCGCCGTCGATCTGCCAAGCGGTGTGTCGGGCGCTAGCGGGCAGATACTGGGCGTGGCCGTCAAGGCGCGGGCGACGGTGACATTCTTCCGCAAGAAACCCGGCCATTTGTTGCAGCCGGGCAGGGCCTTATGCGGTGTTCTTCATGTCGCGGATATTGGCATTCCGGATCGCGTTCTGGACACTATTCATCCGCAGGCGCATGAAAATGCTCCCGGTTTGTGGGTTGAGAACCTGCCAGTCCTGAACGTCAACGCCCATAAATACAGCCGCGGCCATGTCGCGGTCTTTTCGGGAGGAATGCACGCGACAGGGGCGGCGCGATTATCCGCACTTGCCGCTGCAAGAAGCGGCGCAGGAGCCGTAACGCTGTTGTCGCCGCCGGACGCTGTGGCCATCAATGCGGGCCATGTCACGAGCATCATGGTGCGCGAGACCCGCAGCGCCAAAGATGTGCGTGATTTCATCACTGATCGAAAAGTCGCATCAGTTGTGCTCGGCCCCGGCTATGGTAATGCTGTTTTTGCACGCGAGCACGCCCTGATGCTGGCTGGACGCTCGGCATCGGCATTTTCCGCGCTCAACGGGCTTGTGCTTGATGCGGATGGCATAACGGCTTTTGAAAAGAACCCGCGTGAACTGTTCGAGGCCAGAAAAGGCGCAAAGACCGCGCTCGTTCTGACACCTCACGAAGGGGAATTCCGTCGGCTCTTCCCGGATGTTGCCAGTGAGGATGCGTCAAAGCTCGACAAGGCGCGCAAAGCTGCTGCCCTTGCCAATGCCGTTTTGATCTATAAGGGGCCGGATACGGTCATTGCCGCACCGGATGGTCGCGCCGCGATCAATGCGAATGGTACGCCGTTCTTGGCGACTGCGGGGTCCGGCGATGTTCTGGCAGGCATTGTGGGCGGATTGCTGGCGCAGGGAATGCCACCCTTTGAAGCTGCCTGTGCTGCTGTCTGGGCGCATGCCGATGCGGGCAGACGTTTTGGTCACGGGTTGATTGCCGAAGACCTGCCCAGCCTGCTGCCCGCTGTCTGGTCGGCTCTGGCGGTTTCAGCGAAAGGCTAGGATTTATCGGTGACGGGAGCCGCCTTGGCCGGTGCCGACATCAATGATGATATCGCCCGAAACCGACACATCGGTGTTGCCGACGCGAAAGTTCTTCCAGTTTCCTTTCGGAGCCTGATCCGGTTCCGGGGCGGGTGGCGGAGCCGAGACAAGCGGCTTTTGTGCTTCAACGCCCGGAAGACCGGGCGCAGTTTTTTCCTGAGCGAAAGCGCCCGCTGCCAAAACAGTTGAAAAAGCCAGCGTAACAAACTGAAAAACTGTATTTTTCACCGTTCACTATCCTTTCAGACTGGGTCGGCGACCGCATTTATCAACTGTTCTGCCATTTCGAGGGTGAATTCGTCATAATGCGAAATCACGCGGCTCGGCTCGTAATGCTGGACCGGAAGGTCGGTATAGCCGAAATCGACGGCTACTACAGGAATACCCGCAGCCTTGGCCGTATCAATATCCGTGCGGCTATCGCCGACCATAAGCGCGCGATCGCGATTGCCGCCAGCGCGGGCAATGGTGTCCGTCAGGTGGCGTGGGTCCGGCTTGCGCCAGGCGAATGTGTCTGCGCCACAAATCGCGGCAAAGCGCGAGGCTTCGCCCATCGACGTCAACAGCTTGACCGAGAGAGATTCGAACTTGTTCGTGCAGACTGCCAGTTCGAAGCCATGCGCCTGAAACCGGTCGAGCGCTTCCAGCACGCCGGGGAAGAAGATGGAATGTCCGGGCATGTTGTCCGCGTAATGCTCGCGGAACTCTTCCACCAGACGGTCGAGACGTGTCTCGTCGATCTGGGTCTGCTGGGCAGCAAAAGCGCGTTCGATCATTGTGCGTCCGCCCTGGCCGACGAAGCGGCGCAAGGCCGTGCGATCAGCCGCCTTGAGACCGGAAATCGACAGGCAGTGATTGAGGCTGTCGAGAAGGTCCGGCGCGGTATCGACGAGCGTGCCGTCGAGATCGAAAACGATGATGGGCTTGGCACTGGCAACGGACATGATGGGTCTTTCGCATAGATGGGGTCAGGCATACGTAACCGATAGCGTGCGGTGGCTCAAGGGCGGGCTCTTCGGTCGCGCAGATGTGAAATTCTGCGTCATATTTAAATAGATGCTTTGTTGTGATGCCTACGCGTGCTAGACGCGAACCGAATTGGGACGAGAATCCGCCGGGTCAACCCGGAGGATATGCTAGGATTGCTTTCATGGACGATGCACGCAAGCTGAAGATCGCCGCCGCAGCCGAGGCACTGACGCATGTCAAGGACGGTATGCGTCTTGGCATCGGCACCGGCTCCACGGCAGAAGAATTCGTGCGTCTGCTGGCTGAAAAAGTGCAGGGCGGCTTCAAGATCATTGGCGTGCCGACATCTGAACGCACCGCCAGCCTGTGTCAGGAACTGGGCGTTCCCCTCACAACACTGGAAGAAACCCCGCATCTCGATCTGACCATTGACGGCGCTGACGAAGTCAATGGCGAGCTTTCGCTCATCAAGGGCGGCGGCGGTGCGCTGTTGCGCGAGAAGATCGTGGCCGCGGCTTCCGACGCCATGATCGTCATCGCGGATCAGTCGAAAGTTGTGGAAACACTGGGTCGTTTTCCGCTTCCGATCGAGGTCAATCGCTTCGGTCTTGGCGCAACGATGCGCGCAATCGAGGCGGCAGCCACGAAATGCGGCCTTGCAGGCCCGCTGAACCTGCGTTTAAAAGATGGTTCGCCTTTTGTAA
Source organism: Brucella haematophila (assembly GCF_005938105.1). GTDB lineage: Bacteria > Pseudomonadota > Alphaproteobacteria > Rhizobiales > Rhizobiaceae > Brucella > Brucella haematophila. Next base: position 139,879 of record NZ_VCPE01000005.1, read on the forward strand.
CAGATGGTGGACACTACATCGTCGATGCATCTTTTGGCCGCATTCCCGAGCCAAAGACACTATCTGACGCTCTCTTCGCCATTCCTGGCGTGGTCGAGCACGGACTTTTCATCGGGCTGGCGCGTGCGGCAGTAATTGCCGGAACCGACGGCATTCGAACCCTGAACCGGTCTTGAACTGCCAGTGCTACAAACTGGTGTTGAACTGATTGAACGGAGTATTGAGCATATGATCCCGGTAACTGGCTTTCGTCGTCTGATTGCACCGCTTTCCGTATTCGCCCTGATGGCCGGCGTTCATGCGGCTTCGGCGCAGGAAATCACTGATGCCCATCTGCAGGCTGCCCGCGAAGCGATCTCCGCGATCCACGCAACCGAGCAGTTCGACGAAATTCTGCCGAACGCAGCCCGTGCGCTCAAGGGCGAGCTGATCCAGAAGGATCCGAACCTCGAAGGTCTGATCACCAAGACCGTCGATGAAAAGGCTCTGGCTCTGGCTTCCCGCCGTTCGGACCTCGAAACCGAATCCGCCCGCGCTTATGCAAAGGCATTTTCCGAAGAGGAACTGAAGGCAATCTCGACCTTCTACACCTCGCCAGCTGGCAAGAAGCTCCTGTCGGAAGGCCCGATCGTGACCCGCGAAGTCGTGAAGGCTGCCAATGTCTGGCAGAATGGCGTTGCCCGTGACCTCGCTCGCGACGTTGCTGAAGTTCTGGCCGCTCAGGCCGGTTCGACCGCCGCGCAGCCGACGGACCAGCCTGCTCAGCAGTAATTTGCGAACAGCATGAGAAAAATTGAAAGCCCGGCGACTTGGCCGGGCTTTTTCTTTTGCTTACATATCAGCCGAATCTGTTGTTGATGCAGAATCCCGCCGGAAAAGCCTCGGGCGTTCGGGCGTGTGATTCAAAAGGAGAACTCCCATGGCCAGCTACGACTACGACCTCTTTGTTATTGGCGGCGGTTCCGGTGGCGTGCGTGCAGGTCGTCTGGCAGGGGCCATGGGGAAAAAGGTCGGTCTGGCGGAAGAGTATCGCATGGGCGGCACTTGCGTCATTCGTGGCTGCGTGCCGAAAAAGCTGTTTGTCTATGCCTCGCAGTTTCCTGAACATTTCGAGGATGCTGTTGGCTACGGCTGGACAGTGGGCGAGAGCAGCTTCGACTGGAAGAAACTGATCGACGCCAAGGACAAGGAAATTGACCGCCTGGAAGGTCTCTACCGGAAGGGGCTGGAGAATTCGAAGGTCGAAATCTTTGCAAGCCGCGCGGTGCTCGTCGATGAACATACGGTCGAGCTGAAGGCTGATGGGCGTCGGATTACGGCCGAGCATATTCTGGTCGCCACCGGCGGCCGTCCGAACCCGCATGAGGCTCTACCCGGTCACGAGCTTTGCATCAGCTCCAACGAAGCCTTCCATCTGGAAGAACTGCCCAAGGCGATTGTCATCGCGGGCGGCGGCTATATCGCGGTGGAGTTCGCTAATATCTTTCACGGTCTCGGTGTGGAAACGACACTTGTCTATCGCGGCAAGGAAATTCTGAACGGTTTCGACGGCGATGTCCGCCATCTGTTGCATGAAACGATGGCAGCCAAGGGCATTCGCATTATCTGCGAGGCTGTTTTAGAGAATGTCGCGAAGCAGGCAAACGGTCTGTTGTCGATCACGCTGTCGAATGGCGAAACGCTTGAAGCCGGGCAGGCGATGCTGGCGCTAGGCCGCATGCCCAACACGGACGGTCTCGGTCTCGAAGCTGCTGGCGTGAAGCTCGACAAGCTGGGCGCCATCGAGGTGGATGATTATTCGCGCACCAGCACCGCCAATATCTGGGCGGTTGGCGATGTTACCAACCGCGTGCAGCTGACACCTGTGGCCATTCACGAGGCGATGTGCTTCCTCGAGACCGTGTTCAAGGATAATCCGACCAAGCCGGACCATGAACTGATCGCAACCGCTGTCTTTTCCCAACCGGAAATTGGCACTGTCGGTCTGAGCGAAGAGCAGGCTGCGAAGAAATATCCGGAAGTAGAAGTCTATCGCGCGTTGTTCCGCCCGATGAAGAACACGCTTTCGGGCCGCAACGAAAAGATGCTGATGAAAATCGTCGTCGATGCGAAGAGCCGCAGGGTTCTGGGCACCCATATTATGGGGCCGGACGCTGGTGAAATGGCCCAGCTTCTGGGGATTTCGCTGAAGGCGGGAGCAACCAAGGACGATTTCGACCGCACCATGGCTGTGCATCCGACTGCAGCCGAAGAACTGGTCACCATGTACAAGCCAAGTTATCGCGTCGTGAACGGCGAAAAGGTCGATGGCTGATCCTTTCGCCGCAGTCGAATATCCTTAACGAATATTGCTGGCATTAAACCCGCGCGTGCATTATATCAGCGCGACCCACGCACGCCGGGGTTTAAACATTCTAGACATGGGGCTGGCATCTTCTTCAGGTGCAAGCTGCATGGATGGGAATTCCGGCTTTCGTGTAAGGAGGATATAATCCGAGGATTATCGAGCGGATAACGCAAAACAGGTGCTCTAATGACGAAGAACTGGACCCCGCATTCCTGGAGAAACAAACCGATCAAGCAAGTGCCGTTTTATCCAGACGCACAGGCTTTGAACGACGTTGAGGCCCGTCTTCGCACCTATCCGCCATTGGTTTTTGCAGGCGAGGCGCGCAAACTCAAGCAACAGCTCGCTGCGGTAGCGGAAGGCAAGGCATTTCTGCTTCAGGGCGGCGATTGCGCCGAAAGCTTCGCTGAACATGGCGCGGACAATATCCGCGACTTCTTCCGCGTGTTCCTGCAAATGGCCGTCGTACTTACCTTCGGCGCTTCAAAGCCGGTGGTGAAGGTTGGCCGTATTGCCGGTCAGTTCGCCAAGCCGCGTTCGTCGGATATGGAAACGAAGGATGGCATTGAGCTGCCGTCCTACCGTGGCGATATCATCAACGGCATCGATTTCGATGAATCCTCGCGCACGCCCGATCCGCAGCGTCAGGACATGGCTTACCGCCAGTCCGCAGCGACGCTCAACCTGCTGCGCGCTTTCGCGCAGGGTGGTTATGCCAATCTGGAAAACGTGCACCAGTGGATGCTCGGCTTCGTTGGCAAGAGCCCGCAGGCTGAACGTTACACCGCTCTGGCACAGCGCATCTCCGAAACGATGCACTTCATGCGCGCTATCGGCATCACCTCCGACAGCAACCATTCGCTGCGCGAGACGGATTTCTACACGAGCCACGAAGCCCTGCTTCTCGGCTATGAAGAAGCGCTGACCCGTGTCGATTCTACGTCGGGCGACTGGTACGGCACGTCGGGTCACATGATCTGGATCGGTGATCGCACGCGTCAGGCTGACCATGCGCATATCGAATATTGCCGTGGCATCAAGAACCCGCTCGGTCTCAAGTGTGGCCCGTCCTTGCAGCCGGATGATCTCATCCGCTTGATCGACCTGCTCAACCCGGAAAACGAAGCTGGTCGTCTGACGCTCATTGCGCGCTTTGGCTACGACAAGGTAGGCGATCACCTGCCGCAGCTCATCCGCGCTGTTGAGAAGGAAGGCCGCAAGGTCGTCTGGTCCTGTGATCCGATGCATGGCAACACGATCACCGCTGGCGGTTACAAGACACGTCCGTTCGACCGTATCCTCAAGGAAGTGGAATCCTTCTTCGCGATCCATCGCGCCGAAGGCACCCATCCGGGCGGCATCCATGTCGAAATGACCGGCAAGAACGTTACGGAATGCACGGGCGGCGCCCGCGCCATTTCCGCAGACGATCTTCAGGACCGTTACCACACCCATTGCGATCCGCGCCTCAACGCAGATCAGGCACTGGAACTGGCATTCCTGCTGGCCGAGCTTCTCAAGAAGGAGCGCGATGCAGGAGCTGACAAGCAGGTCGCAAGCGCCTGATCAGCTTAAGTCGTCATCGAACGTGCAGGGCGGAGGTTTCGATCTCCGCCCTGTTGCTTTTGAGGCAAAGTTCTCTAAAGCATTCTCGGGCAGCAGCGCGAAATCGTGACCAGTGTCTTTTGGGGGTATTTATGCAGCGCATTTTTCTGGCTTTTCTGAATTCCATGCGGGCACTGAAATATCTCGCGGGCAATGAAAAGGCTGTGCAACAGGAACTGGTATTGTTTCTCATCTCGTTGCCAGTTGCATTCTTCCTTGCGCCGACATGGCTGGCCTTCCTGCTGATGACCGGCTCGATCCTGTTTCTGATGATGGTCGAAATTCTGAATACGGGTATCGAAGCGACATGCGATGCTGTTTCGCTCGATTTTCACAAGGAAATTCAGATTGCGAAAGACTGCGGTTCACTGGCTGTGCTTATCGCGATTATATTTGTCGTCGCAACATGGGGTTATGTGCTGATTTCGTCTTTCTATTATTAAAAATAGTATAGTAATATCCGAAATGTATCGCATACGAATAGTTTCTTCATTGTTGGTATTTCGGAAATTTTACTGATTGATATCTTCTCTTGGAAGTGATTCCGGGAGATTTTAATGCTCAGAATAATTTATCTGTTTTTGTTGTTGGTCTTCATAATGTCGGTTGGGCTCTATTTTATTGACGCCAACGCCGCCGACGCTTCGCCTTCAGAAATAACGGCACATCATTGTGATAGTTATGAAAATCTGGCGGATTATATTCATTGTCTTCCTACAAAACCGAATGCGGACGGGCAGTGATTTACGGCAGGTCGCGAAGTTGGCGCGTGCCGATCTTCGGGGGCGCTATAATTCCGGTCGTTCTCGCCAGTAATCTAAGCCAATCTCCGAGGGGAGGCAGTGCCGCTCATTGCATCCCTTCCACTCCCACGCTAAATCTCTGGCAGAAATAGTGTTGGTGAGAATCTCATTATGCTTCATATTGCAGTCGCGCAGCTCAATCCCGTCATGGGCGATATCGCTGGAAATCTTGTCAAAGCTCGCGCGGCTCGCGCGCAAGCTGCCGAGATGAAGGCTGATCTCATCCTGTTTACAGAGCTGTTCATTGCCGGTTATCCGCCTGAGGATCTGGTGCTGAAGCCTTCCTTCGTTGCGGCATGTGAAAATGCAGTACGCGAACTTGCCGCCGATACGGCGGACGGCGGGCCGGGCGTCATCATCGGAACGCCTTTGCGGCGCGAAAGCGGTTTGCATAATTCGGTCATGGTGCTGGATGGCGGCGAGGTAATTGCCGAGCGGTTCAAGGTCGATCTGCCGAACTACGGTGAGTTTGACGAAAAGCGCGTTTTCGAGGCTGGCCCGCTGCTCGGCCCGGTCAATTTCCGCGGCGTGCGCATTGGTATTCCGATCTGCGAGGATATCTGGGGCGATCTCGGCGTTTCGGAAACGCTTGCCGAAAGTGGTGCCGAATTCCTTCTCGTGCCCAATGGCTCTCCCTATCATCGTTCCAAGCTGGACCTGCGCTATCAAGTCGTTCTGAAGCAGGTGCTGCTGGCAGAACTGCCGATGCTCTATGTCAATCAGGTTGGCGGTCAGGATGAACTTGTCTTCGACGGCGCGTCCTTTGCTTTCAATCCGGGTAACAATTTCCCTTGCCTGCAAATGCCGCAATTTGCCGAGCAGATTGCCTTGACCATCTGGCGGCGTGACGGTGATACGTGGCGTTGCGAAGAGGGCGAGAAGGCCACGCTTCCGGAAGGGTTGGAAACGGACTATTCCGCCTGTGTGCTGGGCCTGCGGGACTATGTGAACAAGAACGGTTTCAAGGATGTCGTGCTAGGCTTGTCCGGCGGCATCGACTCGGCAATCTGCGCCGCTATGGGTGTCGACGCATTGGGGCCTGAGCGTGTGCGCTGCATCATGCTGCCATATCGCTATACGTCGGATGAATCCCTGAAAGACGCAGCCGATTGCGCCAAGGCGCTTGGCGTACGTTACGATATTGTGCCGATCGCCGAGCCGGTTGAGGGCTTTATGAGCGCGCTTCAGCCGCTCTTTGCTGGAACCAGTAGCGGCGTCACCGAAGAAAACCTGCAAAGCCGGGCACGTGGCACGATCCTTATGGCGGTGTCGAACAAGTTCGGCTCCATGGTCGTCACGACCGGCAACAAGTCGGAAATGTCGGTTGGTTATGCGACGCTTTATGGCGATATGAATGGCGGCTTCAATCCGATCAAGGACGTGTACAAGATGCAGGTCTATGCGATTTCGGAATGGCGCAACAGCCATGTTCCCCAAGGCTCGCTCGGACCGGCAGGCGCGGTGATCCCAGAGAATATCATCTCCAAGGCGCCGTCCGCCGAATTGCGTGAGAACCAGACCGATCAGGACAGCTTGCCGCCTTATCCGGTGCTCGACGATATTCTGGAATGTCTGGTCGAAAACGAAATGAGCAATGCTGATATTGTTGCGCGTGGTCATCCGGTTGAAACCGTGCAACGGATCGAACATCTGCTCTATCTGGCTGAATACAAGCGTCGGCAATCTGCGCCGGGTGTAAAGATTACCAGGAAGAATTTTGGACGCGATCGCCGTTATCCCATAACGAACCGCTTCCGCGACCGCTGAACATACTGACTGAAAGCCTTTGAAATGACTGTAACTGTGCGTTTCGCTCCGTCGCCGACGGGCTATATTCATATCGGCAACACGCGCACTGCGCTGTCCAACTGGCTTTTTGCCAAGAAAAACGGCGGCAGATTCATCCTGCGCTATGACGATACGGATGTTGAACGGTCGCGTGTGGAATATGCCGAGGCCATCGCCGTCGATCTCGACTGGCTGGGCGTGAAACCGGACCGCGTCGAATATCAGTCGAAGCGTTTTGATGTTTATGCCCGCGCAGTGGAAAAGCTGAAGGCCGCAGGCCTGCTTTATGCCTGCTATGAAACCGCTGACGAACTGGAACGCCGCCGCAAGCTGCGCTTGGCGCGCCGCCTGCCGCCAGTTTATGGCCGCGAGGCGCTGAAGCTCACTGATGCGGAAAAGGCTGCTTTCGAGGCGGAGGGCCGCAAGCCGCATTGGCGTTTTCTGCTGCCAAATTTCGAGAGCGATCCGTTTGCAACGCAGCGCACTGAAGTTCACTGGGACGATCTGGTGCGTGGGTCTCAGGTTGTTGATCTCGCATCCATGTCGGACCCCGTGCTGGTGCGCGAAGATGGCACCTATCTCTATACGCTGCCTTCGGTCGTGGACGATATCGATCTCGGCGTCAGCCACATTATCCGTGGCGACGACCATGTGACGAATACGGGTGTGCAGATTGCAATCTTCCGCGCACTTGGCGCCGAGCCGCCGGTCTTCGGACACCATAATCTGCTGACGACCACGACGGGCGAAGGGCTTTCAAAGCGCACGGGCGCGCTTTCGGTCGGATCACTGCGCGAAAACGGCTACGAGCCAATGGCGGTTGCTTCGCTGGCTATTTTGATCGGCACGTCGGAAAACGTCGCCGCTGCGCCAACCATGGATGCGCTGGCGGAACGTTTCGATCTGGCGTCGATTTCAAAATCGTCGGCCAAATTCGACCCGGCCGAACTGGACACGCTCAATCGCGCTTTGCTGCACGAAATGTCTTTTGCCGACGCCAAGCCGCGTCTCGACGTGCTTGGCATTGAAGGCGAGAAGGCCGAGCCATTCTGGCTCGCCGTGCGTGGCAATCTGGATCGTTTCGGTGATGTGCAGCATTGGTGGCAGATCGTGACCGGCGACCTGCCGGAAACGCCGGAACTGTCGGATGAAGATCGCGAATTTGCACGCACCGCGTTCACGCTTTTGCCAGCAGGCCCTTGGGATCAGCAGACGTGGAAGACATGGACGGATGCGGTCAAGTCGGAAACGGGACGCAAGGGCAAGGGGCTTTTCATGCCCCTGCGTCTGGCGCTGACCGGACAGGCTCACGGGCCGGAACTGGCCGACCTTCTGGTGCTGATGGGCCCGGAAAAGGCGCAAAGCCGACGGCCCTGATCTCCTCGTTCCGATAGGAAATAAAAAAGCCGGCACAGTGGATACTGTGCCGGCTTTGTTGTTTTGGAAGGTGCTTACTTGCGAATCTTTGCCTTGCGGGCAGGCGTTTCGCCTGCGCGCTGCAACGCTTCCACTACCGATAGAGCGGTCATGTTGACGACGCCGCGCGATGTGACCGAAGGCGTCAGAATATGCGCAGGGCGTGCTGCACCGAGCAGGATCGGGCCGACATGTAGCGCGTCTGTGACGGTCTTGACGACGTTGAGCGTGATATTCGCTGCATCAAGGTTAGGGAAAACCAGAAGATTGGCTTCACCCTTGAGGCGCGAATTCGGGAACACGCGGTCGCGCAGTGCCTGAGACAGCGCCGAGTCACCATGCATTTCACCATCGGATTCGAGGTCTGGAGCCTTTTCCGCGAGAATAGCGGCAGCCTGACGCATCTTTTCTGCGCTGGCGCTTTCCTTCGAACCGAAATTCGAATGCGAAACCAGAGCAGCTTTCGGCACGATACCGAAACGGTCGATTTCCTTGGCGGCGAGGATCGCCATTTCGGCAAGCTCGTTGGCATTCGGATCGACATTCACATAGGTGTCGGTCAGGAACAGCGCGCCGCGCTGCGAAATCAGCAGGCTGAGCGCGGAGTAATCGCGGATACCCGGCACAATGCCGATGATCTGGCGCACAACGCGCAGATGGCGTTCGAAACGGCCTTCAAGACCGCAGATCATCGCATCCGCTTCGTCACGCATCACAGCAAGCGCCGCAATGGCGGTCGAATTGGTGCGCACGATGGTGCGGGCGGCTTCCGGCGTGACGCCCTGACGGCCCGTATAGGATAGATACAGGTCGACATAGTCGCGGTAGCGTGGATCGTCTTCAGGGTTGATCAGTTCGAAATCAACGCCCTGACGGATTTTCAGGCCATAGCGGCGCAGACGTGTTTCAACAACCTGCGGACGGCCGACGAGGATCGGCGCGGCGATACGTTCTTCGATCACCACCTGTGCGGCGCGCAGCACGCGCTCATCTTCACCATCGGCATAGATGACGCGCTTCGGCTTATCTTGCGAACGAGCGGCAGCGAAAACCGGCTTCATGATGAGGCCCGAGCGGAACACGAAACGGTTCAGCCTGTCGAGATAGGCTTCCATGTCTTCGATCGGGCGCGTGGCGACACCGGTTTCCATCGCAGCCTTGGCGACAGCCGGAGCAATACGCAGGATCAGGCGCTGATCGAAAGGCGAGGGAATGATGTAATCTGGGCCGAAGGTCGGTGTATCGCCGGAATAGGCTTTGGCAGCGACATCGGAAGGTTCTTCACGCGCAAGCGATGCAATGGCGCGCACGGCGGCAAGCTTCATCTCTTCATTGATTGCGGTTGCGCCGACATCAAGCGCGCCGCGGAAGATGTATGGGAAGCAAAGAACGTTGTTGACCTGGTTGGGATAGTCGGACCGTCCGGTGCAGATCATAGCGTCGGCGCGCGCGGCGCGTGCTTCTTCCGGCATGATTTCCGGCTTCGGATTGGCAAGCGCCATGATCAGCGGCTTTTCGGCCATCTGATTGAGCAGTTCCGGCTTCAGGACGCCCGCCGCCGAAAGGCCGAGGAACACATCCGCGCCGCCGATGACATCGGCCAGCGTGCGTGCGTCGGTCTTCTGCGCGTAGATTTCTTTCCAGCGGTCCATCAGCGTGTTGCGGCCTTCGTAGACCACGCCTTCCAGATCGCAGACCCAGATGTTTTCGCGCTTGGCGCCGAGATTGACGAGAAGATTGAGGCAGGCGAGAGCCGCCGCACCGGCACCGGAGGTGACGATCTTGGCGTCTGCAATCTGCTTGCCGGCAAGCTCCAGACCGTTCAGCACGGCGGCGGCTACGATGATTGCCGTACCATGCTGGTCGTCATGGAAAACCGGAATATTCATCTTGGCGCGAAGCTGTTCTTCAACCTCGAAACACTCCGGTGCCTTGATGTCTTCCAGATTGATGCCGCCAAAGGTCGGTTCAAGAGCGGAAACCACGTCGACGACACGGTTGATTTCAAGCGCGTCGATTTCGATGTCGAAAACATCGATATCGGCGAATTTCTTGAACAGGACCGCCTTGCCTTCCATGACCGGCTTCGATGCGAGCGCGCCAATATTGCCGAGGCCGAGAACAGCCGTACCATTCGAAACAACTGCCACGAGGTTGCCGCGCGCCGTGTATTCGGCAGCGGTTGCCGGGTCTTCCTGAATGGCGAGGCAGGGTGCTGCCACGCCCGGCGAATAAGCGAGCGCAAGGTCGCGCTGATTTCCGAGCGGCTTGGTTGCCTGGATTTCCAGCTTTCCGGGCTTTGGATATCGATGAAAAAACAGAGCTGCTTCATCGAAGTCCGAACGCGTCGGCGTGGAAGGAGTTTTCTTGGTCATAGTCGCATCGCTTTCCATTTTTCCGCACCGCCGGGATGATGAGCGGCGCGTGGAGGGTGCAATCACATGCACACCGAGCCTTTAAACACGTGGGTCGGGCACTTTGGGTTTTAGCTCAAACTCTCACGTCCCATTAGGCCCGTTTTGGAGAATGAGTTTATCTGTAATGTAATGGCCGTGTCAGAAGGCGCTCTGATAAGCGCCGCCGTCAATAACGAGATTCTGCCCCGTTATATAGCCTGCATGCTGTGAGCAGAGAAAGGCGCAAGCTTTCCCGAACTCTTCCGGCTGGCCAATGCGTCCCGCGGGGATGCGGGCTGCTCGCTTGGCGGCTTCCGCTTCTGCGGTGGTGCCGGTCTTCTGCGCCGAGAAGGCAAAGCCCTTGCGCAGACGGTCCGTATCGAAGGCCCCGGGCAGGATATTGTTGATGGTAACATTGGCTCCCGCAACAGTGCGGGCAACGCCAGCCAGAAAGGCGGTCAGCCCGGCACGGGCCCCGGACGACAGGTCAAGCCCCGGAATGGGCGCATAGACCGAGGTGGAGGTGATATTGACGATGCGGCCAAAGCCACGCTCAACCATACCGTCAATCACGGCCTTTATCAGCTCAATGGGAGTGACCATGTTTTGCGTCACGCCTTCAAGAAGCGCTTCGCGGTCGAGCAGGCGGAAGTTGCGGAAAGGCGGCCCGCCATTGTTGTTGACGAGAATATCGGGGTTAGGGCAGGCGGCAAGCAGCGCCTGCTGACCATCCGGGGTCGAAACATCGGCAGCTACAGTGACAACATTGACGCCATAGGCTGCGCGGATGGCCTCAGCTGCTTGAAGCAGCGTTTCTTCACTGCGGCCGTTTAGCACGATATCGCATCCTGCTTCGGCAAGCGCTTCAGCGCAGGCGCGACCCAGACCTTTGCTGGAAGCGCACACGATTGCCTTGCGACCTTTCAAGCCCAAATCCACGGCTCGATCCTCTTTGCTTTTTTAAAGGTCATGGAGACATGCCACCAAGCGCCAAGGGCAATCAACCGGATTCTGGTTGACGCGCTGATGTGTCCACTTTTCTTGCGCCCGATTTGGACGTTTTTCGGTGTTTTTCACGCTCAATATTCGGTGATCGTGGTTTTCAGGTGGCTGGTGGACCGTCGACCGCTGTCATATGCGCGTTACAGTCCCGTCATGCCCCTGTGACATGAATCAGGTTTTCTGCGCGCAGTTTCAGGTTGCCATTGAGAGGGACAACCAAAATGAGCACTGACGCAGCACAGGCGAAGAAATTCCGGACGATTTTCATATCGGATGTGCATTTGGGGTCCAAGGCCGCGCAGGCCGACCTGCTTCTCGATTTCCTGCGTTACCATGATGCGGATACGATGTATCTGGTTGGCGATATCGTCGATGGTTGGCGGTTGCGGCGCAACTGACACTGGCCGCAGGAACATAACGACGTTGTCCAGAAGCTGTTGCGCAAAAGCCGTAAGGGCACCAACATCATCTACATCGCCGGCAATCACGACGAGTTCCTGCGTAATTTTCAGGGCACGCATTTTGGCGGCATCGAAGTCATGAACCGCTCCATTCACGAGACGGCGGATGGCCGCAAGTTTCTTGTGATCCACGGCGATCAGTTCGACGTGGTGGTGCGCAATGCCCGTTTCATCGCTTATCTCGGCGACTGGGCCTACGATACCGCCATCTGGATCAACACATTGATGAACCGTGTGCGGTCTCTCTTCGGTCTGCGCTACTGGTCATTTTCGGCCTGGGCGAAGTTCCGGGTGAAGAAGGCGGTCAATTTCATCGGTGAGTTCGAAACGGTCGTGTCTGAAGAGGCGAAGCGCATCGGTGTCGATGGCGTTATTTGCGGCCATATTCACCACGCTACCATCGAAAAAATGAACGATGTTGAATATATCAACACCGGTGACTGGGTGGAAAGCTGCACGGCGGTGCTGGAGCATTTTGACGGTCGTATGGAACTGGTCAAATGGACCCAGATGCGCGACGAGAAATCGTCCGGCGGCAAGGCTATCGCTCACAATAACCGCACTGACGATAACAGAATTGTCCGGCTGCCACGCCCCGTAAGCCCGGCCCGTAATGTGGCGAACATTGCCGGATGAACAAGCTCGTCATCGTCACCGACGCCTGGCATCCACAAGTCAACGGTGTTGTCCGCACACTGACCAAATGCCAGGAAATGATGCGCGCGCGGGGCTACGAGGTGATCGTCGTTTCCCCACTCGATTATAAGTCGATACCGTGCCCGACCTATCCCGAGATCAGGCTTGCTCTCACGACACCCGGTGCATTTCGGCGGCGGCTCGTACAGATGAAGCCGGACTATGTCCATATCGCCACCGAAGGCCCTCTGGGCTATATGGCGCGGCAGGCATGCCTGAAAAAGGGCTGGAGTTTCACCACCAGTTTTCACACACGCTTCCCTGAATATGTGGCGGAACGCTTTCCGGTTCCCTTGAGCTGGAGCTACGGATTTCTGCGTTACTTCCACAATGCCGCGTCGCATACGCTCGTGCCGACGCAATCTATTCTGGATGATTTGAAAGAGCGCGGCTTTACGGGCCTCAATCTGTGGACGCGCGGTGTGGATCGGGGTGTGTTTCACGCCCGCGCCAATGTGAACCGCGATCTGCCGGGACCAGTCTTCATCTGCGTTGGACGCGTGGCGACGGAAAAGAACCTTCCGGCTTTTCTCAGTCTCGATCTTCCCGGTACCAAACTGATTGTCGGTGATGGCCCGGCGCTCGATGATCTGAAATCACGTTTTCCGGATGCCGTATTTGTCGGCAAGCGGGAAGGTGAGGCGCTTGCGGAAACCTATGCGTCGGCTGATGTATTCGTCTTCCCAAGTCGGACGGACACGTTTGGCCTTGTTTTGCTGGAAGCAATTTCGTCTGGCCTGCCTGTCGCGGCATTTCCTGTGCCGGGATCGAAAGACGTCATTGGCGCAACTGGCGCAGGGGTTCTTTCGGAAGATTTGCGCGCGGCCTGCATGGCCGCGCTGGAGCTTGAACCCTTCGATCCCGAACAGGTTCTGAAGCCCTTTACGTGGGAAACCTGCGCCGACATCTTTGAAGAGGCTTTGACCTCGATTGCCGGTGATCGTCCGTCCCGTACCTATCAGGAAACAGCTCAGCCCCAGACGGTCGCTTCCGGCGGATAAACAAGCGCGCCATCGTAACGAAGGCCCGGATCGCGGTCATGCGCAAGGAGCAGCGGTCCGTCGAGATCCACCACCGTCGCCTTTTGGGCCAGCAGTACTGCGGGTGCCATGCCGAGCGATGTGCCGACCATGCAGCCGACCATGATTTTCAGGCCAAGACCAATGGCCTTTTCGCGCATCACCAGCCCTTCGGTCAGTCCGCCTGCCTTGTCGAGCTTGATGTTCACGGCATCGTAGCGCTTGGCCAGTTCTTCCAAACCCTCTGATGTGTGGACGCTTTCGTCGGCGCAAATCATGACCGGGCGTTCAATCTGGCTCAGGATCGCGTCTTTACCAGCGGGCAGGGGCTGCTCGATCAGGATCACGCCTGCATCGGCGGCAGCGCGCATGTTTTCGACAATATTCGCGTCGGTCCAGCCTTCGTTTGCATCAATGATGATGCGGCTGTTCGGCGCTGCGGCTGCGACGGCGCGAATGCGCTCAATGTCGTTCTCGCCGCCCATCTTCACCTTGATCAGTGGATAATGCGCGACTTTGGCTGTCGATTCCGCCATTTCCTCGGGCGTGCCAAGCGAAACCGTAATCGCCGTTTCAAGTGGCTTGAATACACCGCCCAGCGTATCGGCAACGCTTTTACCGGTGATCTTGGCTTCCAGATCCCACAAGGCACAGTCTACGGCGTTGCGCGCCGCACCGGCAGGCATCAGCTTCTGAATGTCGTGACGTGTCGCGCCGCCTTCGATCTCGGCCCGGACGGCTTCGATTGCAGCGGTGACGCTTTCAATGCTCTCGCCATAGCGCGCATAAGGAACGCATTCGCCGCGCCCCTGATGCTCACCGTTGCCGATTGCACACACAACAACGGCAGCTTCAGTCTTTGACCCGCGCGAAATTGTGAATTTTCCGGCGATGGGGTAGCGTTCAACGAGGATGTTCAAGGTATTCTGCATGGAGAGCCTTCCGAATCTCAATCCCGAAAAGTTGATGGGCTTTTTGGATGAGATAGTGCGTGAGAGCGCGAAATTGGGTTATTCGTCTGATTCATCGGGCGGATGCTCCAATACGCTGTATTTCGGTCGTGTTACGACTCGTATATGAGGTTTGCCATGTTGACCGACACTGCTGACAAAGCAAGAGCTGCCGCGAATGTCGCGCCAAAGATAGATGTGACGGATCAGGATGGCGTTCGCCTCGTTCACCTGAGCGGACGCTGGGTTTCGCAGAGCGTCCATCTTGTCGATGACAAAATGCGCAGTCTCGAGAAAGTAGCGGGCGGCCAATCCACGCATATCGATGCTTCCGGCATATCCGGTCTCGATACGGCAGGCGCCTGGCTTGTCGAGCGGTTGAGGCAGCGCCTCGTTAGCCAAAAGGCCGATGTGCAGCTTGATGGCGTCCGCGAATCCTGGGCACCGCTGATGGATGAAGTTGGCGGGGCTGTTGAGCGAGCGCTCGATGTTCCCCGCACCAAGAAGCCTTTCTTTCTTATCGCGTTTCTGGCGGCCCTTGGTGGTGGTGTCGTTTCGATTTACGAAGACTTCAAGATGTCGATGCACATTCTGGGCGCCACTATTCGCGGCGCGCAGCTCAAATATGGTCGCGGAAGTGGGATTCCGATTGCCGCCATCGTGACGCAGATGGACCGTATGGGCGTTGGCGCCATTCCCATCATCGTGCTGATGTCGACGATTGTCGGCGCAATTATCGCGCAGCAGGGCGCGTTTCAGCTTCGTTACTTCGGTGCTGAGATATTCGTGGTCGATCTGGTCGGCATTCTGGTCTTGCGTGAATTGGGCGTGCTTTTGACCGCGATCATGATCGCAGGCCGTTCCGGCAGTGCAATTACCGCTGAAATCGGCTCCATGAAAATGCGCGAAGAAACGGACGCGCTGACCGTCATCGGGCTCAATCCCGTTGGCGTTCTGGTGTTTCCGCGCCTCGTTGCGCTCGTCATCGTATTGCCGTTGCTGACCATTATTTCCAATCTGGCTGCATTGGTCGGGGCAGGCGGTGTCGCATGGTTCTATTCCAATATCTCGCCGGAGGCCTTTATCAGCCGTCTGCATGATGCAGTGGCGCTGAACACCTATTTCGCCGGTTTGATCAAGGCGCCGTTCATGGCGATGATCATCGGTGTTCTTGCGTCGGTCGAAGGTATGAAAGTCGGCGGAAGTGCAGAATCACTCGGTCGCCGTGTCACCGCATCGGTGGTGAAGGCTATTTTCGTGGTTATCGTCGTCGACGGCATGTTTGCGATGTTCTACGCAGCGATTAATTTCTAGAGATTTATATGACCGTTGTTTTGTTTGGGTTCTTTGAGACACAGTTACACAGAAAACTGAACCTTCGGTCGCTTTCGGCTGTTCAGTCGGAAGCTTGGCTCGGTTAAAGAATAGATATGGAGAACGGTATCGACGTAGAGTCGCAACCACAGCAGGATGAAAGCCATCACACGGCGAAACCGATCATATCGGTACGCGACGTGACGGTTTCGTTTGGCCGTTCGCCAGTGCTGGATAAGCTTTCGCTCGATATCTACAAGGGTGAGGTTCTGGGCTTCATCGGTCCGTCGGGATCGGGCAAGTCCGTGCTGATGCGCACCATCTTGGGGCTGAACAAGAAGCAGTCCGGCGAAATCGAGATTCTCGGGCGCAACATTGATCGCCTCAATGAAATGGAAAAAATGGCCATCGACATGCGGATGGGCGTTCTTTTTCAGCATGGCGCGCTGTTTTCCGCGCTCAATGTGCTTGAGAATATCCAGGTGCCGATGCGCGAATATCTCGATCTGTCGCCAAAGCTGATGGATGAGCTGGCGCGGTTGAAGATCGATCTCGTGGGACTGAAGCCGGATACGGCTGAGAAATTTCCATCGGAGCTTTCTGGCGGCATGATCAAGCGCGCCGCTTTGGCGCGTGCACTGGCGCTCGATCCGGACATCGTCTTTCTCGATGAGCCGACATCTGGGCTTGATCCGATCGGTGCTGCGGAGTTCGACGAACTGATCGCGAACCTGCGCGATACGATGGGCCTGACCGTCTATATGGTCACGCATGATCTCGACAGTCTCTTCGCCATCTGCGATCGGATTGCTGTTCTGGGGAACAAAAAAGTGCTGGTCAGCGGCACAATTGAAGACATGCTGCATGTAGACGATCCATGGGTTAAATCCTATTTTCGGGGCAAGCGTGCGCGCCAGATCGATCCTTCGGCGCCAACAAGACGGCGGCCCGGCAGCCGCTTGCAGACGGGATAAGATATGGAAACAAAAGCCAATTACGTTCTGGTCGGGGTTTTCACGCTGCTTGTCAGCCTGCTGGCTTTCGGATTCGTGTACTGGATTGCGCGCTTCGGTGAGGCTCGCGAATCCATTCCTATGGATGTGCGTATTCCCGGCTCGGTAACCGGCCTGACTGTTGGAAGTCAGGTTCTGTTCAACGGTATCAAGGTCGGTGACGTTCGAGGCTTGCATCTCGATGAGAGCAACCCGGAAATGGTGATCGTGCAGACCCGTGTGAACGGCAGCACGCCAATCACGCGCTCTACCGCTGCAACGCTCGGCTTTCAGGGCCTGACCGGTCAGGCCTATATCGAACTCAAGGGTGGTCGTCTGGATGAACCGAACCTGCTGACAGAAGCAGCCAAGGAAGATACAGTCGCGCGTATCGACGCTGACCCGTCAGCGGTCAACAATCTCCTTGCCACCGCGCAGGACATTTTCGGACGCGCCAACACTGTGCTCGGCGAGCTGGAAGGTTTTGTCAAAGAGGCCCGTGGTCCTCTGACCGACACGATTAATAATACAAAGACGTTCACCGATGCGCTGGCCAAGAATGCCGATGTCATCGATGAATTGGGCTCCAACGCCGGTAATATCAAGCAGATCATCGAGGACGCGAAGGAAACGATGGCGCGTCTCAATGCTGCGTCGGTTCGCGTTGACGGTATTCTGGCGAAGACCGACAAGCTCTTGTCCACGGATGACAAGGACGGCGTTGTGGCGCAGGCCAAGGCGACGCTTGAATCCATACGTCAGACTTCGGATAATCTCGACAAGCGTTTGGGACCGATTGCAGATAACTTGCAGCGTTTCTCGGGTCAGGGTCTTCGGGATGTGCAGTCGGTGGTTGTTGATAGCCGCCGCTCCATACAGCGCATCGAGCAGGCTATCACAGAGCTCGAACGCAACCCGCAACGTTTGATTTTCGGCGGGCAAGGCAGTGTACCTCAGTATAATGGAAGGGCGCGTCATTGATGTTCTCGGCTGAAAATTCGAAAAGCGGGTTTATGGGCGTGAAATCGCGTCGCAAGCTTCCTCTTGCGGGTTCCGTCTCTCTCGTTCTGGCGGCGCTTCTTGCCGGTTGCGGAACGACACCGCTCGATACGTTCAACCTCTCGACGCCGAAGCCAGCGGTTTCGTCACCAAGCCGTAAGAGCCTGCAACTGCTGGTTCCGACACCGACGGCGTTGAAGGCGCTCGACAGCGAGAACATCGTGATTAGTTCCGCGCCGGGTTCCATTGAATATCTCAAAGGCGCGCAGTGGGGCGACAGGCTGACGAATATCGTTCAGTCCCGCCTCGTCCAGTCCTTTGAGAACACCGGGGTGTTCGGTGGTGTTGGCCGTCCGGGTGACGGTCTGGCCATTAATTATCAGATCCTGACAGACCTTCGTATGTTCGGTGTGCAGGTCAACGGCGGCTCCAGAACCGCTGTTGTGGAACTGGCCATCAAGCTCATGAACGACAAGACCGGCGAAGTGCGCGCAACGCGCGTGTTCCGGAGTACTGCACCTGTTAGCGGAACCGGCAATGCGGCTTACGTAAAGGCGCTTGACGCAGCCTTTGATCGCGCCGCGAATGATATCGTCGGCTGGACGGTATCCGCTATTTAAGTCGCATAGACGGTCGAGCAGATCGGCAAAAATGAATAAGGCGGGGTTTGAACCCCGCCTTTCTTTTTATCTGGCATCAGAAACCCGCGAACCGCTGACTTCGCGGCGTCTGCGCCCACGTAAACTGCGCCGGTTTTTATCCTGTCAGAGCAACAAAAAACGCGGCCCGAAGGCCGCGTTCTGAATGGTTTTGTGTCTCTGACGCTTGTTTAGCGCAGGCGACCGCTGGCATGGGCCAGCATGGTGTAAACCTTGCCGGTATCGGACGTCAGATAGGTCTGCGTCACCATGTTGTCGCGGTCGTTACGGGCGACATCTTCAAGCAGGCGCTGGAAGTCGTCCATATAGCGGTCCACAGCGCGGCGGAATTCGCCATCCGTCTGATACTTGCGCTTGATGTCGTCAAACGTCTGCTGGCCCTTGAGCGTATAGAGGCGACGGGTGAAGACGTTGCGCTCGCCACGGCGGTAGCGGTCCCAGAGTTCAACCGATGCTTCATGATCGATAGCGCGGGCGATATCGACCGACAGCGAGTTCAGAGATTCAACCACATGGCTCGGCGAACGCGGAGCGGCGGTTGGCTGCGCCTTGGGCTGAACGGCTTCTTCTTCCTCACGCGATGCGCGGGCAAGGAGATCGGAAACCCAGCCGCGAGGCTTTTCAGCGGCAGCGGCAGGTGCCGTTGCAGCCGGAGCCTTTGGCATTTCAACCGGACGCTGGCGAACGGCAACATCAGCCTGTGCGACCGGAGCAGCCGAGGGCTGAACTGGTGCCTGAACAGGAGCCGGGCGCTGTACAGCGGGCGCAGGACGCGAAACCGGACGGTCTGCGCGGCTTTCGCCAACGTCGACCAGACGGCCCGACTTGTTGACGATTTCTGCCAGTTCCTTGAGCGCGCTGATCTGCTCGCTCACGGCCTTGCGCATGGCGGTCGTCGTTTCCTTGGCTTCAGCAGGCATATCTAGAACGCCGCGCTTCAGCTCGCCGCGCGTGGTGTTCAGCTCGGTGCGAATTTCGCCAGCGGTGCGACGGATATCGTCGGTTGCTGCCGAGAACTTCTGGGCTGCCTGCTCGACGATTTCCGAAACGCTTTCGCGCATCTTTTCCGCCGAGGCGCGGGTCTGGCCTTCTGCGCGCTGGAATGCCGAGGCAACCAGAGTTTCGAAGGACTGCATGAGCTTCTCGATGCCTTCCGACTTTTCGACAAGGCCGGAAGCCAGCTTGTCGAGCGCCTGCTGGCGGTCGGACAGTGTGGTGACCAGACCATTCTGAGCCGAATTGATCATGTCGGAGGCCGAGGAAAGAACCTTTCCATGGTCTTCAAAACGGTCGGCAATGTCGGCGATCTGCGACAGGGTGCTATCGGAAAGCGCACGCAGCGTGCCGATATTGGTGTCGATCAGACCGGTCGAGGCCTGGAACATCTGTGCAGCGCGATTGGTGTTTTCAACGAAGCTCGACGTCGTGTCGACGAGACGACCGTCGATATCGGTCAGGTTGCGCGTTGCAGCGTCGATCAGCTTGCCAAGCTCGCCATTCGAAGTGGAGAGGCGGTCGATCAGCTCGCTGACATTGTCGGAGAGACCAGCCTTTGCCTGCTGGACAGCTGCAATGGTTTCTGCCGTGCGGTTTGCCAGTGCATTGACCAGAGCGGCATTTTCCGAACGCAGGCGGTCGGTGGCGGCATGGGTCGCTTCTTCAAGCTGCTGTGCCAGACCGCGTCCGCTGTCGGCAAGGCGCTGAACCAGCGGCTCTGCCGTATCGTTGAGGATCTTGGTGATTTCCTGCGAGCGAGCCGAGAGAACTGCATTGAGTTCACGGGTGCGCTCTTCAAGAGTGACAGCCGTCGTATCCGTAACCTGCGCGATGCGGGCTTCCACAGAACCGAGTTCCATCGTGATGCGCGAGCCAATGTCACCGAGACGGGTGGCAATTGCATCGGCGCGTTCCACGAGGCGGGCTTCGGTGCCCGCCAGATTGTCGGCAACGCTGACCGAGAAGGTTTCGCTGTGACCAGCAAGGGTCTCGCTCGTCTTCGATGCGGTATCGGCGATGCGGGCTTCGATAGCGCTGAGTTCGCCGGTGAGGCGGTTCTCTATGGCTTCAAGACCGCTTGCAATAGCGCCGGCGCGTTCATTGAGGCGGATTTCAGTGCCTGCCAGATTATCGACAACGCTGGCTGCAAAAGCTTCGCTGTGACCGGCAAGGGTCTCGCTCGTCTTGGCTGCCGTATCGGCGATGCGGGCTTCGATGGAACCAAGCTCACCGGTGAGGCGGGTTTCGATATCGCCGAGGCGTCCGGCAATCGCGTCTGCGCGGTCACCGAGACGGGCTTCCGTACCCGACAGATTGTCAATCAGGCGTGCGCTGAAGGCTTCGCCGAAACCATCCAGAGCCTGACCGGCCTTGGCAGCTTCAGCGGAAAGCGTGCTTGCTGCTTCGCCGATCTTTTCACGTAGCGAGGTGGCAACAACGCCGGCGCTCTGTTCCAGCGCACGGCGAACATTGTCGACGCCGATAGAAAGCGCCTTTTCCATGGTCTGCGTGCGTTCTTCGATAATGCCGGTCTGGCCTGCGAAAGCATCGTTGATGACGGCGCTGCTATCGGCAATGACGTTACGCAGGTTGGCGGTGTGCTCTTCAATCGCGCCGTTCTGACCTGCGAATGCCTGATTGATAACGGCACCGCTTTCAGCGATGACACTGCGCAGATTGGCGGTGTGTCCTTCGATAATGCCGGTCTGGCCTTCGAAAGCCTGTCCAATAGCGGAAGCGCTGTCGGCAATTGCGCCGCGCAGATTGGCAGTGCGCTGATCCAGAACGTCGCTATGGTCTTGCAGGGACTGATTAAGCGAAGACGTGCTGTCGCTCAGCGTTGCGCGGATGGCCGCTGCACGCGTTTCAATCGTCTGCTCATGGCCGTTCAGAATATCAACCAGCGAGTCATTGTGGTTGTTCAGAACAGCGCGCAGGCCGCTTGTGCGTTCTTCGACGTGGCGAACATGTTCGCCGAGCGTTGCTTCGAAAGCGTCGCGTCCGGCTGCGATGGATTCGCCGAGCGTTGCCGCGCGTTCGTCCAGAATGCGAGCCAGCGAAGACTGGTTGTCAGCAATCAGGGCCTGAAGCGAGCTGACGCGTTCATCGAAGGCACGGGCCATGACTTCGCGATTTTCGTTGAAATTATCACGCATTGCAGCCGTGCGTTCATCCATCAGCTGAGCAAGCATGACCTGATTGCCGGTGATGACGGTATGCAGCGCGGTAGCGCGTTCTTCCAGCGAACGGGCGTGATCGGCAAAGCTCGCATCGAGCAGTGCCGAATGGCTTGCCATTGCCTGCTGAAGCGCAGTGGTGCGCTCTGCCAGAATGGCGGCATGATTGTCGGCGACAGAATTGAGCGCCGATGCGCTGCCGTCAATCGCATTGCGGATGTCATCGGTGCGGGCTGCCAGCGTATCGGCATGACCACGAATAACCGCCGAAACGCGGTCGGTCTCGCCTTCCAGCGAAGCGGCAAGCACATCGCGGCTTTCTGCCAGCTTGCCTGCAAAGGAAGCTGCCTTTTCACCGAGAAGATTGCCGACGCTTTCACCGATTGAGGTCAGATCGTCGCTGATCTTCGTCTTGGTTTCATCGATCATCGAGCTGAGCGAAGCGCGACCGCCCGAGAAAGTCTCGGCAATTTCACGCGTGCGGGCGATGAGATTTTCGTTGATCTGGCGCGAGCGCGTTTCCAGAGCGGCGTTGAGCTTTTCTGTGCTGCTGTCGAGTGCGTGGGCGCGAGCCTCGAACTCGGAAAGCAGGGCATGGCCGCGTTCAGACAAGGTGCCTTCCAGATTGGCAAGGCGCGTGTCGAACTCGCTGACCATCGATTCCGTGGAGCTGCCTAGCAGGTTGGCAATGCCAGCGGCGCGTTCGTCCAGAGCCGTCGTGAAGCGCTCGGAAATCGTGCGGGACTGTTCGTCGAGTGTCGCGATACGCGTATCGAGCAGATTGGCAAAAGCCTCGCCCGAAGTCGTGATGCGCGAACCGATATCGCCCGTGCGGGTTTCAATGGCTTCGGCAATGGAGCTGCCGCTCTCATTGATGCTGCCGATGAGGCGTTCACCGGATTCGCTCAACAGCGAGCTGAGCTGCTGGGAAGCAGACAGAACATTGTCGCGGATGATGTTGGATGCGCTCGACAGTTCTTCCTTGAGCTGTTCATGCGCACCGGAAATCGAAGAGCGGACACGTTCGGCATGGCTGACAACGGCTTCACGCTCATTGCCCAGATCGCCGACCAGTGACCGAATGCGAACTTCATTGTCGCTATAAGCGCGCTCAAGCTGATTGACTTCAGACTGAACAAGGGTTTCCAGCTCAACAGCACGGGCAAGCGTGCGCTCGATGCCTTCATTCATTGCAGCCACTTCGCGGCGGACGGCCTGGCTCAGCGTCGAAACGCGGTCAGCCGATACGGCTTCCGGCTGAAGCAGCTTCATGGCGGCTTCAGACATGCTGCGCGCAGCGTTATGCATTTCCTGTGCGCGCTTCACAAGTTGTGCAAAGCCCCAGAACATCGCGACGGGCAGGGCAACGCCTGCAACTACGCCAATGCCAGCGGGCGAGGTGAAGAAGTTCTTGGTGGCCTCAAGGCTCGAGAAAACAGTCGGATCGACAGCCTTGCTAAGCGCAACGCCACCGGCAGCCCAAAGCACGCTGATGGCAGTCGTGGTCCAGTAGAGCTTGGATGTACGCTCGGTCACGCGGCGCGGTGCGGTTGCGATTGCGCGGTCGTTGCGAGAGTCGTCGTTGGCGGGCGTACGTGCTGCAGGTGCTGCAACGCTGACGGTCGCTGCCGGTGCAACAGGGCGCAGGATGGCTTCCGGAGCTTCCGGCACGTCTGCAACCTGAGGCGAAGGAGCGACTTGCGTCGTGTCCGGCTTGATGGAGGTGGGCTTATGCGGTGTGTTGGCGACGATTTGCTGTACGGGCTGCTGCATCGCAGGCGCGGCTTTGACCACCGGCGGCACAGGCGGCGCGGCAGGTGTGGCGATAACGGACGCAGAGACGATTGGCGCAACCCTGGTTTCGATTGCCGCTGATGCGACTTTCGCAGGTTCTGCTGCCTTCGTCTTCTGTTCCGCGACCAGCTCTTCAGCGGCGCGCGAAATCTGCTCTTCCAGATCGTCGACCGAGAAGCTCTCGTCGAACGCACTCAAGTCCATATCGATATCGAGATCATCGCCGAAGTCGATGTCGAGTGCCTGTTCTAGTGCCTTTTCAACCTCAAGGTCGAGCTTCTGTGCCTTGGATTTGGAAGCCATTGTTCGCCTACCTCGTACTCAATTACCGTGACGGCCGGATCGTCAAAGAGCCGTTACTAAACTTTATCCGCCATTTTGCATCGTACCGGCTCGGTCCTGTTAAGGAAATAGGCGACGCCCGCTGATGCCTAAAACTTTAAATACAAGGTTAACAGAAAACGTTTGGCTTCACTAAAATGCGATGTTTCCGGGCTTTTTGCAATTATCAGCAAGTTGTGGAAATCAGCAGGGATCGCTTTTTGCGGTTCGAAAGGCGGCGCGAATTCGTTAACAAAATTGCCCGTATTTCGAATTTATGTTCCGGTACTGCAATTTTAAGCTGCATTGCTTGGGCGCAGGATTCGTTGGTGCGATTGTCTGCGTTCCCAATTTTTTCATCATATGCCCCAATCTTGCACAACGGCAAGGCGGAGTTTTGCAGAAAACCTATTATATCGCCGCTGGCGCAGCTGCTTATACATTATATAACACGGCATATTGGCGCAGTTGGGCTTAACGGGGCACTCGCAGTTGAAACTAGGGCCGGAACGCCGTATCTGCCTTTTCGAGATTATGCGTGCAGATCCCAATTTCAGGTGATCTGTTGCAGAGGATAAAAGATCGCGTGGTTTCACGCGTTTCAAGGAATGAAAATGACCAAGATCGTATTCGTATCCGCAGACGGCGCGGCACGTACCGAAGTTGAGGCCGATAACGGTTCCAGCGTGATGGAAGCGGCCATTCGCAATGGCATTCCGGGCATTGATGCCGAATGCGGCGGCGCCTGCGCCTGCGCGACCTGCCACGTCTATGTTGATGAAGAATGGACCGAGACGGTCGGCGGACCAGATCCGATGGAAGAGGACATGCTGGATTTTGCCTATGAGGTGCGTCCGAATTCACGTCTGTCCTGCCAGATCCGCGTGACCGATGCTATCGACGGTCTCGTCGTGCAGGTGCCGGAACGCCAGAACTAAGAGGATGGCGGCGGCTCCGGGGATCGGTATAAGAAACGATATAGCGATCATCGGGGCAGGGCCGGTTGCCCTCTTCGCCGTTTTTCAGCTCGGCTTGTTCGGGTTCAAATGCCAACTGATTGACGCGCTGGATCGGCCGGGCGGACAAAGCACTGTCTTTTATCCTGACAAGCCGATCTTCGATATTCCGGGCTTCCCGACAATTATGGGCGACGAGCTGGTGTCGCGGCTCCTGGAACAGATTGCGCCTTACGGTCCCACATTTCATTACGGTCAAACCGTTACCATGCTGGAACGCGCCGGAGAGTGCATTGTCCTCACGACAGACAAGGCGATCTCGATCAAGGCTGATGCCGTGGTGATTGCTTCGGGTCTGGGGGCGTTCGGACCGGATGGTCAGATTGTGCGACCCGATCCATTGGCCGAACTTGGCTTGGAGAGGGCAGGCAATGCAATCGCTGTTTCGCCCGAAAGCTTTGCAACGTCACAGCCCGATATCTTTGCGATTGGCGATGCCTGCCATTATCCGGGCAAGCTGAAGCTGATCTTGTCCGGCTTTCATGAAGCCGCTCTCATGACGCAGGCCGTGCGCAAGAGATTGCAGAAAGCCGGATCCCAGTAATCAGCGCGGCAGCTGGTTCATCTTTTCAAGACGATAAGTCAGCAGGCGCTCGAAGCGCTTTTCAAAATTGATGGTCTCAACGCGGTCGAAGCGCTGCTGGGCCTCGTCATGTGCTTCCATCAGGCGAGCAGTGATCTTGTCGATATCCTTGCGCAGAACGGCGCAATCCGAACGCGACGGAAGTGCACGGATTTGTCGTTCCATCTCGCTGGCATGACTGCGCGCAATGACAATGTGGCTTTCCTCGTGACGGCGAATGTCCTGATAGAGTGTGTCCCAGATCAGCGCAAGTTCCGGCGTTGCCTTGCGGCGCTGCGCCCAACGCGGCAACGAAACCTTGGCGTGAACATTGACATAAACGTCTTGCACCTTGCAGGATTGACCCGGCGCGCGGCCATAGCGAACCTTGGCGTCAAAGCGGATTTCCGCTGCACCCGGATGATGTTGTCCGGTTTTCTTCAAGAAGGGACCGCTACGGGACAGTGCCTTATCCAGTTCAGCGGCAGTCTTGCCGTTGACGGTGTAATATTTGAATTCGCGGAAGATTGAGGCGGCGTCGGCGTGAGATGCAACGATTGCAAGAGCCGCGCCAAAAGCCAGAATCCGCTTCTTGAAAATCATATCCTGGCACCTTTTCTCTAAACTCTGAATAAACTCATATTTTGCCGTCGCAGCTTGGCATGCAAAGGTCAAGAGAACTATAACGCCTCTCGTTAAATGAGTGTCGGCCAGCTTGGTTGCATCGCGGGTCTTAATTAGCATCTATACAGGAATATCCGGAAATGGCGAAAATCTGGCATCTGGCTCACGGGCGTAGCCTTGAGTTCGGGGAAAAGTCCGTGATCATGGGCATTCTCAATATTACGCCGGATTCCTTTTCCGATGGCGGTCATCACAGCGAATTCGAAACAGCGCTCGCCGCTGCCGGAACGATGCTTGAGGACGGCGCTACTATCATTGATGTTGGCGGGGAATCGACCCGTCCGGGCGCGGAAAGCGTCGATGCGATAACCGAACAGGGCCGTGTCGTGCCGGTCATCAAGGCGCTGACGGAACGTTTCGACTGCATTATCTCGGTTGATACTTATCGGGCATCGACCGCAAGAGCGGCAGTTGAGGCTGGTGCCCATATCGTCAACGACGTCTGGGGTCTGCAGCGCGAACCGGCTATTGCCGATGTTGCTCGCGAAACCGGGGCGGGGCTTGTCATCATGCATACGACCCGCGACCGGGAGACTGATCCCGATGTTGTCGAGGATCGTGCCGTCTTCCTGAACAAGTCGCTTGAGATTGCAGCAGCGGCAGATATTGACCGATCCCGCATTGTTCTCGACCCGGGTTTTGGCTTCGGCAAGACTGTCGAAGACGACGTGGTTTTGATGGCGCGGATGGAGGAATTGCAGCGTTTTGGCTATCCGTGGCTGGTCGGCACCTCCCGCAAACGCTTTGTGGGCACGATCACAGGTGAGACCGACCCGTTGAAGCGTGATATAGCTACATCAGCGACTTCGGTGGCATTGCGACTGGCAGGAGCCGACATCTTTCGCGTTCACAATGTCGCTTTTAATAGAGACGCTCTTGCAGTTGCGGATGCTATCCTGCAAGTGAAGCGCAGCGAAAACAGAAAGTGAAGCCGTGTACACGATCCGGATTATGAATTGCGCATTCTTTGCGCACCACGGCGTGTTCGATGAAGAACACAAACTCGGTCAGCGTTTTTATGTCGACGCCATTCTGGATGTCGATCCGGGCAATGCGCTGGAAAGCGACGATATTGAAGGCACGGTCCATTATGGCACCGCTTTCACGGTGATTGAGGAAATCATCACCGGACGTCAGCGTTATCTGATTGAAACGCTGGCGCTTGATGTCGCCAAGGCTCTGAGCAAGCGGTTTCCGCAGGTCAAACGCGCGGAAATCACCGTTCGCAAGCCCAATGCGCCGGTGCCGGGTGTTCTGGATCATGTCGAGGTTACGGTGGTTTATCCGCAGTGAGCCTAGTCGCAGGACCTTATCGCGCCTGGCTTGGCCTTGGCGGGAATATTGATGACCCCGTTATTTCGATGGCCAGTGCGTTGCGCATGCTGGATGCGCGCACTGATACAAACGTCGTGGCTGTTTCGTCCGTTTACCGCACCCCGCCATGGGGCAAGACCGATCAGGCATGGTTTCACAACGCCTGCGCAGAGTTGGAAACCACGCTCGAACCGCTTGAACTCATTGCAACATGTCTCGATGTCGAGCGCTCGCTGAAGCGTGTGCGGCTGGAGCGTTGGGGTCCGCGCATTATCGATATCGACATTCTTGCGATGAAAGACGCTGCGGGGCAGCCGATTGCCATGTCCCTGCCGGAGCTTCAGCTCCCCCATACGCGCATGCAGGAACGGGCCTTTGTTCTTGTGCCGCTCAACGATATTGCACCGTCCTTGACGGTTGCCGGGCGCACCATTGCCGAATGGAAAGCGGATGTTTCATCATCCGAAATAGAAAAAGCCCGCACGGATGCGGGCTGGTGGAACCAATAAACTGTAAAAATCAGTTCTTGGCGATGCTACCGACAGCGACATTATCAATGCGCTTGAGGCTCATGCCGATGACCGGAACGAGTTCCTTTTCAACACGCACCGACACGGTGACATTCATCGTGTTCTGATCGGAAACGCGGGCTAGCATGGCGCCGTTCAGCTGTTTGCGATTGAGACCGAAAACCATCTTGTTGCCGCTGACGGAACCCGAAGTCACATCGAGGCCTTTGCCTTCCGACCCGTCGTTAAACTTGCCGGAATAACCGGAGCCGACGCGGGTGACGGTTGCCTTCATGGGTTGAGAAAAGACGCCGACGCGACAGGTGCCGTCCAGTGTCATGCCAACCGCATCATCCGGCGTGGAGCCAGCGAGATTGCAGACGAATTTGGTGCCCTTGTACTTGCCGGCAACGATTTCACCGGGACCGGACCACTGGCCTTCGATCGTCTGGAAAAACTGCTTGTCCTTGTCTGCGGCCAGAACCGGCGCAGCGGAAAGCGAGACGGGCAGCAGCGTCAGGCAGGCAGCGATGCAATTCTTCATAGTCGGCTCTGTCCCGGAATTTGCGACCTCAACTGGACGCCATTCCTAATCGTTGTTGGTCAGCATGTCACGACCGAATGTCGTGTCATACGCTGCAAAAAGCCGGATTGACCGGCAATATCAGAAACAATCGGACCGGATGGGCACGTCGAAACAGGATTGTGCCAAACGACCAGATCACTCGATTCTGACGCAGGATTTCTATGTGCTAATAATCGTCTTGAATGGTTAACGCTTGGTTTTCATCGGGATGAAAGTCGGTCTGTTTTCCCCGAAAACTCACGGTTGTGTTTTACCGGTCGAAGCCTTGCCGGCCTTCGATGCGGTCGTTCTGTCGGCATTGACGCGAGCCAGATCGCCGATGAAATCGCCAACGCCGGGGCGTCTTTCGGCATTGAACGGGAAGGGGCGCACGACGTCCATCGCCGCTATGCCGATCCGCGCTGTCATGAGGCCGTTGACCACGCCTTCACCGAGTTTGGCCGATAGCCGCGATGCCAGACCCTGGCCAACCAGCTGCTGGATCACGCTGTCGCCCATGGCGAGTGTGCCGGTGACGGCAAGATGGGCAAGAACGCGCCGTGCGAGCTTGATGAAGCCCAGCGTGCCCGGTCTGCCGCCATAAAGCTGCGAAAGCCTGCGAATGAGCCGCGCCGACTCAAAAATCACATAGCCAATATCGACCAGTGCCCGTGGGCTGATCGCCGTGACGATCGATACTCGCTTCGATGCATTGAGAATGAGCACACGCGCTTCACGGTCGAGTGGGCGCAGAATTTCCGTTTCCGCAAGCCGGATCAGATCGCGCCCATCGATAATGTCGTCGGTCAAACCGTCGAGGAGCTGACGTCCACGCGCCGTTTCCGGTAGATTGGCCGCTATGGCGCGCAAATCATCGACAGCTTTGCGGGCACCAGCCATATCGTCACGCTCGGCGGCGTCCGCTGCATCCTTGCGTAAATGCTGCACGGAGGCGAGCCGTCGCAGGGCCAGCAACTCTCGGGTGATGATGGCGATGAACGCGGTGAGGGCTACAAGTGCCACTGCCAGTGCGGTCCAGCCAAGCCAGTCGGCACGGGCGAAAAGCGCCTGAATAAGGTCTTCTGTCCAGATGCCGACGGCAAAGGAAACCAAAATGCCCAATGCGCCGGTCAGGATTTTTCCAAGCGACCATCCGCCAAACCAGCCTTTGCGTTTGGGCGCTTCGAAGGCCGGATCAAGAATTTCGAGTTCGGCGGCTTCTTCGTCGCTGAGTTCGAAAATATCGGGTTCAACGACGATCTGCTCCAGATCTTTTACGGCACGAGGGCGGCGCGGCGTCTCGTCTGGCGCTTCCGGAAGAGGCTTTGCGCGGGGCGGAGTATCAACCTTGAAGGAAGTCGGTTTGCGCGGTGTATCATCGCTCATGCCAGACGATCTCCGATCAGGAACTGAAGGGCGCGGTCCAGCCTTATGTGCGGGAGCGACAGCGTCACACCCTCGGCGGTGCGTTCAAGGCGTGGAGGGCGGAACCGGACGAAGCGAATGGCAGGGTCTTCCGGCGTGGAAACCTGTTCAAAAATTGCATTAGGGTTCTTTGGCAAGTCACCGGGAAATATAGCTGTTTCCGTTTCACCATCAAATATCTCACCATCGATGCGCTCGCCCTTGAGCGGTGTGCCGACGATGACGGGGAGAACCTCTTTTCCTTGCGTGACGGTCGCTTCGCGGGTTGCCCGCACTGCCGCCATGGCCAAAACATCAATGTCTGCGCCCGAAAAATTCGCGCGCTCGATGGCGCGTTCCACAAGACGGCGCACAATGGCCTGCAAGCGGTCATGGCTTTCATGATGGAGATGGTCGGCCTTGGTTGCGGCCACCAGAATACGCCCGATGCGGCGCTGGATAAGGCCAGTCAGGAGATTGGCACGTCCGGGCCGGAAACAGGACAGAATGTCGGTCAGCGCACGTTCGAGGTCTGCTACCACGGCACCACCGGCGTTCATGGCCTGCATAGCGTCGATCAGCACGATCTGGCGGTCCAGTCGCGCAATATGTTCACGAAAGAACGGCTTCACGACATAGGTCTTATAAGCCTCGTAGCGCCGCTCCATCATGGCGGCGAGCGATCCGGCCTTAATGTCGTTCTGTGAGAGATTTGGCAGCGGCGCAAAGGTCAGCGCTGGCGAGCCGTCAAGATCACCCGGCATCAGGAACCGACCGGGCGGCAAAGTGGAAAGCGCACGCTCGTCGGCTTTTCCGGCCCGCAGATAGGCAGTGAAGCTCTTGGCCAGCCGCTGCGCCGTCAATTCGTCGGCCTTTTCGGTCGGATCGACCGAGGCCGCTTCCACCAGCCAAGGCTGCGCCAGATCGATATGGGTCGGTTCATTAGCCAAAGCGAAGGAATCTGCACTAAATTCGGCATAGCTCTTGCCGAGCAACGGCAGATCAAGCAGCCATTCACCGGGATAATCGACAATATCAACCGAAAGCCGCCCGGGAGAAAGCCAGCGTCCCCATGCAGAAGCCGTTTCATATTCAATAGTCAGGCGTAGCTGCGAAATGGCGCGTGTGGAATCCGGCCAGATGCGCTCATCGATAAGTGCCGACAGATGCTCCTCATATTGAAAACGCGGAACGGCGTCGTCGGGCTGCGGCTCCAGAAGTGCGCGGGAAATCCGGCCTGACTTGTATGCTTCGAACATCGGCAGCCTGCCGCCGTGAACGAGATTGTGCACCAGTGCCGTGATGAAAACCGTTTTGCCGGCGCGGGACAGGCCTGTCACACCAAGACGCAGCGAAGGAGAAAGAAGCCCGGTCGCACGTTCCGTCAATGTGTCCAGTGCGATTTTGGCTTCATCGCCGATACTGGTAAGCTTTGCCAATGATGTCCTCGCAGGGTGAATCCCAATTCACGCTATAAATAAGATGACGAACCTGTTTCGCAAGAAGAGGCCCGGTCCGCATCATTTTACAAGCTTACGGCTGCGGAAAACTTTCAAGAAATCCGTGTTCGCGGCTGAGATCGCTCAGCTTTCCAGAAAAGGATATGGTGGCGAGCGCGGCGGTGGGAAAACCCGCATGCAGCCGGTCGAGACTGTCCGGATCGCCTTTCGCGCATAGCGCTAGCGCCAGATCTTCCATGCTTGGATTGTGGCCCACCAGCATCAGCGTCTCGACATCGCCATGCGTGCGGATAGATTGCAGATATTCTGCTGCGCCGCCGCTGTAGATTTCGTCGTCGATGACAGTTTCCACCTCGACGCCCAGCCTTTCCAGCAGCCCGAAGGCGGTTTCCCGCGTGCGGCTGGAGCCGGACAACACCACGCGGTCGGGCAGGAGGCCTGTTGCGCGCATCGCCGCGGCAAGCCGATCAAGCGCAGCGTGACCTTCCGCATCCAGCGGCCGGTCGTAGTCTTTCATCCCGGGCTTTGCCCAGACGGCTTTGGCATGTCGTAGGAGAAGCAATCGACTCATGTGCACCGTCCCGAAGCTGGCTATGCAGATGTTTTGACATGAATTTCGCTAAAATGCGCGGTTGTTGCGCTGCCGGGTTTGATTTTCCACTATTGCCTGACGTTGTTCACAGCGGATTTATGCCAATTTATTGGGCATACTAGAGCAACGAAATCCGAATTCGTGAATTCATGTTTCCCATTGCAATCTAAATTTAATCGTCGATGTCATCCTCCAGACATAATGGGCGGCGTATCTGTGGCGCGCGTCATTTGCACAATTTTTTTGCAAATACACACAAAATTGATGCACTAAAAAGTAGTGGGATACGTTTCTTTGATGTTGTGTCGACTGGACGATGGACTTATATAACCGCACGCGTCTCCTAGATGTGGGGTGATTCAGAATGAGTGAATTAATCGACCTTGACTATAGGCCCACTGAAGACGAACCGTTCATGAATGAACGGCAGAAGTCTTATTTCCGCGCGAAGTTGATCGCGTGGAGGAATGATATTCTGCGCGAAGCGCGTGAAACGCTTGAAGCGCTACAGCAGGAAAATGCAAACCATCCCGATCTGGCGGATAGGGCATCCTCCGAAACGGACCGGGCAATCGAGCTTAGGGCTCGCGACAGACAGCGGAAGCTGATTTCCAAGATTGATGCGGCTCTGAGCCGGATTGACGAAGGCACTTATGGTTTCTGTGAAGAAACCGGCGAGCCAATCAGCCTGAAGCGTCTGGATGCACGCCCAATTGCGACGTTGTCTATTGAGGCGCAGGAACGTCATGAGCGTCGTGAAAAAGTTTATCGCGACGACTAAAACATAACGTTGGTTTGAGAAATTTCGAAGGCTGCGGGCAACCGCAGCCTTTTGTTTTTGCATATTCATCAAATGAAAACGCCAGCGGCATAACCGCTGATGTTTCAATCTTAGAGCATTTCCAGCAAAAGTGCGAAGCGCCTACGCGGGGAAATCAGTCCACTGGACTGAGTTCTGGTCCCGCTTCGATGCGTAGGATAATGCGTCAAAACAAATAGATAGAGCGGTTCCACGATTCCGTTTTAACCGGAACCGCTCTAAAAGAGCAGTTCGCTTAAGGGCGGGTTTCGTTCTTCGTCAGTTCACCGAGAAGTTTTTCCATCTCGTCTTCAATATCATCGGACGGTGTGTCGTCGGTCGCCGAGATATCGAGCGAGCTTAAGAGTTCATCCTCGAAGAAGTCAGCCGTCAGATCTGGTTCCGGTGTGGGCGCTTCTTCCTTGGCCGGTGCTGTTTCCGTTTCGAGATCAGCCATGATCGCGTCGTGCAATGCGCCGCCCAGTCCCTCCAGACCGTCATCTTCCGTTGCCGGAGCCGATTGCGCCGGCGCGGCAACTGTCACTTCAGGCTCGACGCGCTTTGGTTCAGCTACACTGGTGAAATCCGGCGTCACGGTGGACGAAACGGAAGGGCTGGTCACATCGAGCGGCGGCGTAAGCGCGGTTGTCGGGGTAGAAGCTGGTTCACGTTCCGGCACTATGCTGCCAAGGTTCGCGGAAGCGACGGTTGCAGCAGCAGCGCCAGCCGCTACGGTAGCCGTAGTAGCCAGATTTGAGGTGGAGCTGACCACGCCACGCGATACCTGGCTGAGCGGATAGGCAGGATGGGCGCGTGCTGGCGGCTGCGAAGGCTGCGGCGGCTGAGCCGGAAGCACGGTGCGCGGCTGCGGCGGATAATTCGGAGCGGGTCTTGGTTGTGGACGGTTCTGCGGCGCTGCCTGTACGGGTGGTGCAACCGGAGGGCGGGCAGGTGCCTGCGGGGCCGCGGGAGCAACAGTCGGTGTCACCGGCGGGCGTGGCGGCACACGGGGCGCAACAACCTGCGGAGCTTCCTGGCGAACCGGTTCTTCCTTTGGCGGTTCTGGCTTGCGATAGACCGGCGTCTCGATAGCCGAGCTGAGCTGGATCGCCTCATCCTTTTCCGGCGCTGATTCTGGCGCGGAGTTTTGTGATGACAGAGCAGGGCGCTCGCTCACATCACTGGCTATCGTCGCCTCATGCTGGCGAAAGCGCTCGATATGTTCCGGCTCGATGCGCGAGGTCTGCACGCGGGCATGCGCACGTGATTCCATGACGATATTCTGTTCGACCACCACATCGGTCGGTCCGCCGATGAGCAGCAGATGCTCAACATCATCGCGTCGAATGAGAACCAGCTTGCGGCGGCTATCCACGGCTGCGGCATCCATAACGGAAAGGCGGGGCTGACGCGACCGGCTGTTCGATGTGAAACTGCCGCCACTGAAACGGCGGATAATACTCAAGACAACGAAAATTCCGCCGAGAATGATCGCAAATATAAGCACAAAGCCGACAATATTAGCCGCGCTTTCTCCAACGATGCCGCTGAGCCATTCCTTCATGCGGATACCCTCTTAAATTCTATATTCGAAAAACGCTGATGAAACGGAGATTGCGCATCCCCCGACATTCCGCATCATCGCGTAACTTGCATTTTCAGGACAGTAGTTGAATTTGCAAGCGTTGGGAATGTTCTATCAAATTGTGGGCGAAATGCGGGAAATCTATGAACTCCCATCAAAACAGTGAAAAACGACCCGGTTTACACCGTTTCCGTGTAGCAACGCTTGTGCTGCTCGCCGATTAACGCATTCTGCGAATCGGATATACCCAGATGCATGGCGTTTCGCCCCGCTGCGCGATCGTTTATGGAGAACGCGCAAGGAAATGGGTGGCGACAGGATCGGGTTGCTTAATGAGTGAAAAGACGTCTTGGCTGATTGAAACAATGCGCGGCACAATCGCTGCCTGCGGAGAACAGTCATGCAGCATGGAAGGTCGGTGGGCTTGATGTCTCGACAGACGGACAACGCATATCCGAAACCGCTCGTCACACCGAAGCGCAATTCCAGCGGCGCGCTGCGTCTGCTGATTGTCGGCCTTCTGCTGACCGGGCTGGCGGTTGTCTATTTCCTGTTTCGCGACCGGATCGGCGATGGCTTTGCGCTCATCCTGATGGGCATCCTGTCTATGGTCGGCGTCTTCTATCTTCTGGGCGCGACCACAGGTCTGATCCAGTTCAGCCAGCGCAAAGGCGGGCAGGATCTGGCGCATTCCTTCATGGATTCGCAGCCGGAAGGCACAGTTATTTCCGATTCTCGCGGACAGATCGTCTATGCCAATCAGGCCTATGCCAATATGACCGGCGTTGCGAACGCCGATGGCATCCGCTCGCTCGACAATGTGCTGACGGCCGAACCAGCAGCTTCCGACGCAATCTACCGTCTCACCAACGCAGTGCGCGACGGTCTGTCCGGGCAGGAAGAAGTGCGGCTGTCTGGTGGGCTTTCCCGCGAGGCGCATGGTTCTTTGGCGCCGGTCTGGTATCGGATCAAGGCTCGCCCTATCGAGGCAGGACAGGACTACAAGGGCCCGCTCGCTGCCTGGCAGATTGCCGATATTTCCGAGGAACGCGCCGAACAGGAACGTTTCTTTCAGGAGCTGCAGGAAGCAATCAATCATCTTGATCACGCACCGGCGGGCTTCTTCTCTGCCGATCCATCGGGTCGTATCATCTATCTCAACGCCACTTTGGCGGAATGGCTGGGTGTCGATCTGACAGCCTTCACACCGGGTTCGCTGACGCTCAACGAAATTGTTGCAGGCAGCGGCATGGCGCTTATCAAGGCCGTCAAGGCCGAGCCTGGCACCAGCCGTAACACGGTAATTGATCTCGATCTCATCAAGCGCAATGGTCAGAGTCTGGCCGTGCGCTTTTATCATCGTGTGCAGGCAGCCCGTGACGGGACACGCGGCACCAGCCGCACCATTGTGCTGGATCGCGCAGAGGGCGATGATTCCTCGGCAGCGCTGCGTTCGGCGGAAGTGCGGTTCACGCGCTTTTTCAATTCCGCGCCGATGGCCATTGCTGCCGTCGATGCACAGGGCCACACGCTGCGCACCAATGCGCGCTTCCTCGATATTTTCTCGTCGGTCGTGGATCGCGATTCCGTCGATCGCCGTGTGAAGCTCGAAAATGTCGTCCATGAGCGTGACCGCGAAGTGTTCACCAAGGCGCTTGCCGCGGCATTTGCCGGGCAGGCCAGCATTTCGCCGGTCGACACCGTGCTTCCGGGTAATGAGGAACGGCATATCCGTTTCTATATGAGCCCGGTCAGCGATATGGGCGGGGAATCGTCGGAAGAAGCAGCGATCATTTCCGCCGTTGAAACCACCGAGCAGAAAGCGCTCGAAAACCAAATGGCGCAGAGCCAGAAGATGCAAGCTGTTGGCCAGCTTGCCGGTGGCATTGCCCACGACTTCAACAACGTTCTGACGGCGATCATCATGTCGTCGGACCTGCTATTGACCAATCATCGCGCATCCGATCCGTCTTTCCCCGACATTATGAACATCAAGCAGAACGCAAACCGCGCGGCGTCGCTAGTGCGTCAGTTGCTTGCGTTCTCGCGCCGCCAGACGCTGCGTCCGGAAGTGCTGGACCTGACCGATGTTCTGGCCGATCTGCGCATGCTGCTGGCACGCCTTGTCGGCAAGGATATCGAACTCAAGATCGATCATGGCCGCGATTTGTGGCCGGTCAAAGCCGATCTTGGCCAGTTCGAGCAGGTTGCCGTCAATCTGGCGGTGAATGCGCGCGATGCAATGCCCGAGGGCGGTGCAATCACGCTGCGGACCCGCAACGTGCCTGTCCATGAAGCGGCAAAGCTCAATTATCGCGATCTTCCGGAAGCCGATTATGTCGTCTTCGAGGTGGAAGATACCGGCACCGGCATACCAGCTGATGTGCT
This sequence comes from Brucella haematophila, assembly GCF_005938105.1. Taxonomy (GTDB): domain Bacteria; phylum Pseudomonadota; class Alphaproteobacteria; order Rhizobiales; family Rhizobiaceae; genus Brucella; species Brucella haematophila. The sequence goes on from NZ_VCPE01000005.1 coordinate 176,492, forward strand.
TGAGAAGATTTTTGAGCCGTTCTTCACTACCAAGGAAGTGGGCAAGGGCACCGGTCTTGGCTTGTCGATGGTCTATGGCATCATCAAGCAGACCGGCGGCTTCATCTATTGCGATTCCGAAGTCGGGAAGGGAACGACCTTCAAGATCTTCCTGCCACGCCTCATCGTGGAGAAGAGCGCCGAAGACGCGCCAGTAGCGGTCAAGGAAAAGAAGGTCGAAAAGGCGACCGACCTTTCCGGTTCCGCCACGGTTCTGCTCGTGGAAGACGAGGATGCCGTGCGTATGGGCGGCGTGCGGGCGCTCCAGTCACGCGGCTATACGGTGCATGAAGCCGCCTCTGGCGTCGAAGCTCTGGAAATCATGGAAGAGCTTGGCGGCGAAGTGGATATCGTTGTGTCCGACGTGGTCATGCCCGAAATGGACGGCCCGACGCTGTTGCGTGAGCTGCGCAAGACCTATCCGGATATCAAATTCGTGTTCGTATCCGGTTATGCGGAAGACGCCTTCGCGCGCAACCTGCCTGCGGATGCCAAGTTCGGCTTCCTGCCAAAGCCGTTCTCGCTCAAACAGTTGGCGACCACCGTTAAGGAAATGCTGGAGAAGCAGGACTGATGGATTTAACGTCCACTTCTCGGCAAGACAGTCATGCGTAGCGGCCGCATCGCGGTTTTCGGCGGCGGTCCATCTGGCTTGATCGCAGCCGAAAAACTGTCGGCGCTCGGATATGGTGTGACTGTTTACGAGCAGATGCCGACGGTTGGACGCAAATTCCTGCTCGCCGGAAAATCCGGTCTCAACATCACCCATGCGGAAGATTTCTCCGTCTTTACCACCCGGTTTGGTGCCGCAAACGCCCGGCTTCTGCCGATGCTGCAAAAGTTTGGGCCTCAAGATTTGCGGAATTGGGCTGACGCGCTTGGTGCTGAAACCTTCGTCGGATCGTCGGACCGCGTGTTTCCCAAGGTGATGAAAGCTTCGCCGCTTCTGCGCGCGTGGGGGCGTCGTCTGGAAACGCAGGGCGTGCGCGTGCTGACGCGTCATCGCTGGGTCGGCTTTGACGGCGATATGCCGATTGTGGAAACGGCCAATGGCCGCCAAACAGTCGAATGCGATGCCGCGCTGTTTGCCTTTGGCGGTGCGAGTTGGCCAAAACTCGGTTCAAACGGTGCCTGGGTGCCGCCGTTTACCGAGAGAGGCATTACGGTTGCGCCGCTAACTTCCGCAAATTGCGGCTTCGATGTCGCTTGGAGCGAGCATCTTACGAGCCGTTTTGCCGGTGAGCCGGTGAAATCGGTCACCATCACGAGCGCGGCGGGAACGACACAGGGCGAATTTGTCATCACCAAAACGGGTGTCGAAGGAAGCCTTGTCTACGCCCACGCAGCGGCATTGCGCGATGCGCTGGCGGCAGACGGGCGGGCCGATCTGGTGCTTGATCTTGCACCGGGTCGCAGCGTTGAACGTCTTAAAGCTGATCTGACGCGACAAGACAGCAAACTCAGCTTTGCCAATCTATTGCGCAAGGGCGCTGCCCTGACCGGTGTGAAGGCAGCGCTTGTCGCTGAATATCTGCGGGATAAAAACCCTGACAAGCTCGCACACGCCATCAAGGCGCTCCACGTTCCGCTGTTGCGCACCCGTCCGTTAGAGGAAGTTATCTCTTCCGCAGGCGGTATCGTCTGGGATGAGATCGATCAGAATCAGATGCTGCGGAAACTGCCCGGTGTCTTTGTTGCGGGTGAAATGGTCGATTGGGAAGCGCCGACCGGCGGTTATCTCCTGACGGCATGTTTCGCAATGGGCATAGCCGCAGGCAAAGGTATTGACGGCTGGCTACAAGCATCCCAAGTGGATTTGAAAGCTGATTGAGAAATGGCGCACCCGACAGGATTCGAACCTGTGACCTCTGCCTTCGGAGGGCAGCACTCTATCCAGCTGAGCTACGGGTGCACACTGGACGGCTGAAAGCCTGATCTGCCGCGTTTCTAGCTGAACCAAGCAATCGCATCAATGACTTATTTTCATAAACCAGACTAAATCTGACGCGGGCTGCATGAATGAGTAACGCGGGGTGAAACTCCTGGCCGAAAGGTCAGCCAGGAGCCTGTTTGTTGAAGTGGTTATGCAGGGCGCTTTGCGAGTTCGTTTCCGCCATTCCATGCACGCAGTCCGACCAAAACGACGATGGCGAGGGCGCAAAGAAGAGCCAGAACATAGAACCCGGCATCGTGATTGCCGACGGCAACATCGGCCCAGTTCTTGATCTGCGGCGCGAAGAATGCGCCCAGATTGCCGATGGATACGATGAAGGCAATACCGCTTGCCGCGCCAACGCCACCGAGATAGCGCGTCGGCAGGCTCCAGAAAACGGGCTGTGATGCCGTAAGCCCCGGCACCGCAATACATGCCGCAATCAGCATGATCCACGCGTTTCCAGTCAGGCCGATCATGCCCAAAGCGATGGTGCCCGCGGTAACCATCAGGGCGCAGATAAGCCGGTGTTTGCCGGTATTGTCCGCAAGCACTGTGAAATAGCGGGTTGCAATCACCGAACACAGCCACGGCAGGCTCAACAGCGTGCCGATGAAGAGGTTCATCTCGCCACCCGATGCCGCATCGGCGAATCGCGACGGGAAGTAGAATGTCAGCGGCGCGGTGCCGATCTGCAGGAAAAAGTAGATCGCGATAAACGCCCACACTCTGGCGTCTTTCAGAACAGAAAGCGCCGAATGTTTGTGGGTGTTTTCCTTGGCGGCTTCTTCTGCCTTCACGACAGTGGTCAGCGCGTCTCTTTCTTCTGGTGTGAGCCAGCTTGCCTTTTCAGGCCGGTCGGTCAGATAGAAGAGTGCGATGATGCCCATAAGCGAGGCGCCAAGACCTTCGACAAGGAACATCCATTGCCAGTTGGTCAGTCCGAAAACGCCGTGATGTGTGAGCAGCCAGCCGGACAGGGGGCTGCCCAGCACCAGAGCAAGCGGTACGCCCAGATAGAACAGGCCCGTCGCCTTTGCGCGTTCCTTCGCTGGAAACCAGTAGGTTAGATAGAGCAGCACACCGGGATAAAAACCGGCTTCGCAAACGCCCAGCAGAAAACGCAGCGTGTAGAACACGGTTTCCGTATGGGCGAACATCATCGCTGCGGATACGAGGCCCCAGCTGATCATGATACGGCTAAGCCAGAGCCGCGCTCCGACTTTGTGCAGGATAATATTGCTCGGCACTTCAAACAGAGCGTAACCGATGAAGAATATACCCGCTCCGAAAGCATAGGCGGCATCGCTCAAACCCGTATCGAGTTGGAATTCCTTCTTGGCGAAGCCGATATTCGCGCGGTCCAGAAAGGCCATGATCAGCATCAGCGCCAGAAATGGCAGCAATCGCCGGGTGGCCTTTCGAACAGCAGTATCAATATGTGCAGCACTCATCCCGATGTGTCTCCTCCTCATCACCTCAAGAATGCGCGCAAGCTAATGTAAACCCGTATATGGATAAAGGCTGCAAATATGAATACGTAGAGACGTGGGTGAGGTTTTAACGCCGAAATCTTTGTCTTAGGGCCGTCATCTACACTTCAGAATATGAAATCATTTATATGTAAAAATATGTAAGCTTCAATGAATTCAGAGTGGATATAAACAAATATTACAGAGCGTATTATTGCGTTGAATTTTCGAGCGTGCGATTCGCGAAAATCATCCGGCTGTGCATCAAAATCACCATTGGAAGTGTCGATCACACTCAACAATTATCGGCCAGATTGAGCGGCTTTAAAGTTTTCAAAATTCAGTTTTCTATTCCAAAAAAGTACAGAACGCGGCGTTTTATAGAAAAATTGGACGTGGAGACAAGTTTCAGGATTCTACGCTAACGACAGAGCCAACCGGCGCGGTTATCGTCAATCATCCAATAAAGAACATCCAAAACCAATGATTATGGTGTCCACATCTGTGTGGCTGCTGGGGTGTCTCTTTGCGTTTGAAGAATTGACATAAACCGGATGAGTATCGCGGGAGGTTTTTGTGAGCATCATCTTCAAATCTTCGAGTATATCCGCTGAACGCATGTCAACGCGTCGTATTCTCGTTGCTGGCGGAGCAGGGTTCCTAGGTTCGCATCTTTGCGAACGGCTCCTGCGCGAAGGTAATTTCGTTATCTGTGTCGATAATTTTTCCACGGGGCGTATCGAAAACCTGCGCAATCTGCTGCGCTACGACACGTTCAGCTTCGTTCGCCATGACATTGTGCATCCGCTCGATCTGCCGGTTGATGAAATCTACAATCTGGCATGCCCGGCTTCGCCGCCGCATTATCAGGCCGATCCGGTTCACACGATGAAGACGAGCGTTATCGGCTCGCTCAATCTGCTCGAACTTGCTGCTCATTATCAGGCCCGGATTTTTCAGGCTTCGACATCAGAAGTCTATGGCGATCCACAGGTGCATCCGCAGCCGGAATCCTATTGGGGCAATGTCAATTCGTTCGGCCCGCGCTCTTGCTACGACGAAGGCAAGCGGTCGGCTGAAACGCTGTTCTATGATTTCCATAAGCAATACGGCGTCGATATCCGCATTGTGCGTATCTTCAATACCTATGGTCCACGCATGCGCCCGGATGATGGCCGCGTCGTATCGAACTTCATCGTGCAGGCTCTCAAGGGCGACGATATCACCATCTATGGCGATGGTTCCCAGACGCGATCCTTCTGCTATGTCGATGATCTCATTGAAGGTTTCTGCCGCCTGATGGGCAGCCAGCCTGCCATCCACACGCCGGTCAATCTCGGCAATCCTGGCGAATTCACTGTGCGGGAACTGGCTGAACAGATCATCGCTTTGACTGGCTCGTCGTCGCGGATCGTGCAACGCCCGCTGCCGACCGATGACCCGCGCCAGCGTCGCCCGGACATCACCGTTGCCAAGCGCGAACTGGGCTGGGAGCCAGCGATTGCCCTGACAGAAGGTCTGAAGTCGACGATCTCCTATTTTGAGCGCCAACTGGTCCGACCTTCGGGAGAGCTTGTTGAGGTGGCATGATGACCCAGCAAAACGTACTCGTTGCCGGCGGTGCTGGCTTTATCGGTAGCCATACGGCCAAGCTTTTGGCCGGGCACGGTTTTTCTCCGGTCGTATACGACAATCTGTTGACCGGTCATAAGGCTTCGGTACGTTGGGGAGAATTCGTCGAAGGCGATATTCTCTCGCAGGAAAAGCTCATCGCAGCTATTGAGACTTACGATCCTGTTGCAGTCATCCATTTTGCCGCTTCGGCCTATGTCGGGGAATCCGTTACGGACCCGGCCAAGTATTATCGCAACAATGTCTGCGGCACGCAGTCGCTTCTGGAAGCGTGCCGTTTGACGGGCGGTCGTCCGGTCATTTTCTCGTCCAGCTGCGCTACCTATGGCGTTCCGGATCGCCTGCCGATCCGCGAAGGCGAGGTGCAACGTCCAATCAATCCTTATGGGCGAACCAAGCTGATCGCTGAACATATGCTTGCCGATTATTCGGCAGCCTATGAAATGCGTTATGCGGCGCTGCGTTATTTCAACGCTTGCGGTGCCGATATCGATGGAGAACTGGGCGAAAAGCACGATCCTGAAACCCATCTTATCCCGCGCGCCATGCTGGCTGCGGCAGGAAGCGCCGATGTGCTTGAAGTTTTCGGCGACGATTACGACACGCCGGATGGCACCTGCATCCGTGATTATATCCATGTTGTCGATCTGGCGCGGGCCCATGTGCTGGCCGTCGAACATCTGGTGAATGGTGGCGGCAATCTGGTTCTCAATCTTGGAACCGGGCGTGGCACGTCAATCAAGGAAATCGTCGATGCCATCGGGCGCGTGACGGGACGTCAGGTGCCGGTCGAAATGCGCGCGCGCCGGGCAGGCGATCCGCCAGCACTTTACGCGGATCCGGCGGAAGCAGCAGCAAAGCTTGGTTTCACCACGCTCCATTCCGATCTCGATACGATCATTCGCACCGCTGCTCCATTCTTCGGTCTGGAGGCGCGATCATGAAGACGCCACGGATTCCTTTGGTTACAGACAATCAGGAACCATTGCTGACGCCCATTTTCACCGGTCGCAAGCGGGTGGAATATATTGTCGGCATCGTTCTCTGGGCCATGGCCATCGCTTATTTCTGGCAATGGTGGCTGATCAGCGCCGAACATATCCATCCGGTTGGCTCCGTTCTGGTGACAGCGCTGTTGGCCTGGATAACCATACTGCCACTCTATTTCATCCTGATTTTCTTCCATGCTGCGCGCCCGTCCGGTCCGCTGCGGCTGCCGGAAGGAAGCCGGGTTGCCATGGTGGTCACCAAGGCACCGTCCGAACCGTTTGAAATTGTTTCGGAAACACTGCTTGCCATGCTGGCTCAGAATGTCCCGCATGACACCTGGCTTGCCGATGAAGATCCATCACCATCAACGCTGGCCTGGTGCCGTGAGCATGGCGTGTTCGTTTCGACGCGCAAGGGACGGGCGGATTATCACCGGCAGACCTGGCCACGCCGTACACGGTGCAAGGAAGGCAATCTGGCGTTCTTCTACGATCATTACGGCTATGAACGCTATGACTTCGTATCGCAGCTCGATGCGGACCATGTGCCAGAGCCGGATTATCTCTACAACATTCTGCGTCCATTCGCAGACCCGGCAATCGGTTATGTTTCAGCGCCAAGCATCTGTGATCGCAATGCACATGAAAGCTGGTCGGCACGCGGACGTCTCTATGTCGAGGCGAGCATGCATGGCTCGTTGCAGGCGGGTTACAATGGCGGCTTTGCGCCTGTGTGTATCGGTTCGCATTATGCAGTGCGTACAGCGGCTCTGAAGGAAATCGGCGGCCTTGGTCCCGAACTTGCCGAAGATCATTCGACGACCCTGTTCATGAATGCGCATGGCTGGCGTGGCGTCCATGCATTGGATGCGATTGCCCATGGCGATGGCCCGCGCACTTTCGGCGATCTCGTGACGCAGGAATTTCAGTGGTCGCGCAGTCTGGTCATGATCCTTTTGCAGTACACACCGAAGCTGATCGGTCGTCTGCCACTGCGTTTAAAGTTCCAGTTTCTGTTTTCACAGGTCTGGTATCCGCTCTATGCCTTCTTCCTGGCTATGACCTTCCTGCTGCCGATCATTATCCTTGCTTACGGCGATAATTTTGTCAGTGTCACATATCCGGATTTTCTGCTCCACTTCATGCCGCAGTCGCTGATGATTTTGTTCCTCGCGTTCTGGTGGCGGTCGAGCAAGACATTTCGTCCGGTCGACGGCAAGATTTTCAGCTGGGAAGCGATGCTGTTTCTGCTGGCGCGTTGGCCCTGGGTATTGGCCGGAACCTTCGCAGCATTTCGTGACTGGGCAACGGGTTCATTCGTCGACTTCCGCGTTACGCCGAAGGGCTCTTCTGAAGTCGATCCGGTGCCGTTCCGTGTGCTTGCACCCTATGCCTTCATCTCCATGCTGTCGCTGGTTCCGGTTCTGTTGGTCGACGACGCTGATCAAACACGCGGCTTCTACGTCTTTGCCATCATCAATGCGTGCTTCTACCTGTTTCTGATCGGCATGATCATTGTGCAGCATGCACGCGAAAATAAGGTGCGGATGCAAAGCCGGCTCTATCAGCCGGTCCTCGCAAGCAGCTTCATGGCGCTTGTCATGGTCACAGGTTTTACGACCGCTGAACGGGGCCGCGACGGCATTGAAGCTCTGACCTGGGGCACGTTGAGCTTTTCAGTCTTCGACGACCAATTCTCGGTAGCCGGAGCAGGCGTCGGCGGACGCGACACTCACAAGACAATATTCAACCCTCGTTGGCGCAAGAACCCGTTCAACGGGTCGAGCAACGATAACAATTAGCGGAGAGGCGGGACTTGTTATGAAGATCGCTGTCATTGGAACGGGTTATGTCGGTTTGGTCAGCGGCACCTGCTTCGCCGCCTGGGGACATGAAGTTGTCTGCGTGGACAAGGACGCGCAGAAGATCTCCGGACTGGAACGCGGCGTCGTCCCGATTTACGAACCGGGGCTTGATGAACTGGTCGAGCGCAACTTCGCTTTTGGCCGTCTGAGCTTCACCTGCAATCTGGCCGAAGCCGTCAAGGGTGCGCAGCTCGTGCTCATCGCGGTCGGTACGCCAGCACGTGCCGGACATGGCGATGCCGACCTGTCGTTCGTCTATATGGCGGCGCGCGAACTGGCACCGTTGATTGATGACAATACGGTCGTCGTCGTGAAGTCCACCGTTCCGGTTGGCACCGGCGATGTGGTGCAGAAGATCATCGGTTCGGTACGCAAGCCGGGAACCTTCTCGGTTGCCTCCAATCCTGAATTCCTGCGTGAAGGCGTTGCCATTCGCGACTTTCTGGAACCCGACCGCGTGGTAATCGGCGTCGAGGACGAGCGGGCGCGCAAGCTTCTCGTCGAGCTTTACAGCGCGCCGCTTGAAGCAAACCAGACGCCCATCGTGGTGACGCAGCGCCGCACGTCCGAACTGATCAAATATGCGGCGAATGCGTTTCTCGCCACCAAAATCACCTTCATCAACGAACTCGCCGATCTCTGCGAGGAAGTGGGCAGCGACGTTACCGATCTGGCTTTGGGCATGGGGCTGGACAAGCGGATCGGCACCAGTTTTCTGAATGCGGGTCCGGGCTATGGCGGCTCCTGTTTCCCGAAGGACACGATTGCTCTGCTGCGTACCGCACAGGACCACGGGGTGGCGCTGCGTCTGGTCGAGGAAACCGTGACCGCAAATGAAGCGCGCAAGCGCCGCATGGCGCTGAAGGTCATGGATGCACTCGGCGGCGATATCGAGGGCCGAACCATTGCTGTTCTCGGTCTGACCTTCAAGCCTGATACGGACGATATGCGCGATGCGCCATCTATTCCACTGATCGAAACCTTGCAGCGTTTCGGTGCGCGCATTCAGGCACACGATCCGGTCGGCATCGAGAATGCGCGCCGCATCCTCACCGATGTGGAGTTTTTCGAGAATGCCTATGACTGCGTTGCCGGCGCGGACGCTGCTGTTGTCGTGACCGAATGGGACAGCATTCGCAAGCTTGATCTCGATCGCATGAAGCGCCTGATGCATCAGGCCGTTCTCGTTGACCTTAGAAATGTCTTTTCCCGAACCGCGGCCGAAAGACTTGGGTTTCGTGTTTCGACCATCGGTCGCCCCGTTCATCTGCGGCAGGAAATAAAACCAACAACGTTGCTGCCGCAGGCGCGCGTCCGCCCACCACAAGAACCCCAGGCGGGCGCGCGCAATCTCAAAATCGTGGGAGGATCAAATGAAACTATCGATGTTTGATACCGGCCGCTATTTCAGCCGCCGGAGCAAGCTGGCCCTGGCGCCTCTTGTCCTGATGGCTGGCCTGACGGGGCTTGCCGCTGGTGCTGCCGAGGCTGCGACCATGCCCGGTGACAACGCACCTGCCGGCACGCGTGTGATGACGCCGTTTGAGATCTACACGCTTTACCGCGACAAGAACTGGCAATGGGCCGATGGCTCGGGTCAGATGCAGATCACGGATCGCCGCTTCACCGCGCGCGTTGATGGCGAAAAGGGCAAAGCCTGGGCCGAGGGTCGCTGGATGATCACCAAGACCGGGCTGATGTGCCTGAAGGCTGACTGGCATACCGATCAAGGCAAGTTTCCGGTCAAGACATGCTTTTCGCACCGTATCGGTGATGGCGTGGTCTATCAGAAGCGCGAGCCCAATGGCGTTTGGTACGTCTTCCGTCACGCCGACGGACGCGCGGAGGACGAAGCGCGCAAGCTCGTATCCATCAGCCTTTCAACGGAACAAAAGAATGGCGCGCTGAAAGCGGAAGCAACAACTCCGCAATCGCCAAAACAATAGAAGGGAGGGGGCCATGAAAACCCCTTATAAAATAGCCTCTGTTTTGCTCTGCGGAGCGCTTGTCTCCACTGCCGTTTACGCTGCGAGCGGCGTTTCCGGTGCGACAGTGGATACGCGCAACCTGTTCCACGACAAGCGCCCGGTCATCACGCCGAACTCGATCAAACCCGGCGCTTACGATCCGCACGGGGATTACACAAACGATCCCAATTCGAAGATCGAACATCTGTTCTTGCCATGGGAAGATGTGGACCTGACGAGCCTCGCCCAGGCGGATTCCTATGCGCGTGAACGCGGTCGCGAGTTGCTGATCACCATCGAACCCTGGTCATGGGCGCGTGACTGGCGCGTTGCGCCGGATGCGCTTTTGAGCGGCATCGAGAATGGTCGCTACGATTCCAATATGGGCGCCGTCTGTTCGGCAGCGTCGAAACTGAAAAGCCCGGTGACCATTCGCTGGGCACAGGAAATGGACGACAAGTCGGGACAGTTCACATGGTCCTACTGGTCGCCGCAGGGATATATTGCCGCTTACCAGCATGTGGTCAAGGTTTGTAAAAAGACTTTGCCAAACGCCAAATATATGTGGTCGCCAAAGGGGGAAGAGGGGCTTCAGGCCTATTATCCCGGTGATGCCTTCGTGGACGTGATTGGCCTTTCAGTGTTCGGCTACGAGCCTTACGACAAGCTGGAGGTTGGACGCCCCACGAGTTTCGTCGAACGCGCGAAGCCCGGATACGACCGGGTCGTGGCCTTCAACAAGCCGATCGTTATCGCGGAACTTGGTTACGAAGGCAGCGACGATTATGTCCGGGCATGGGCCGCAGAGGCCAACAAGCCTCAGCCCGAATTCCCGGCGCTGACTGCTGTCGTTTATTTCAACGACCGCGAAGTTTATCCTTGGCCAAGGGGTGTCGGACGGCCTGACTGGCGCGTTGCGAACCATCCTTTGGATTAAACTGAACGTCTAACCCCGACCGTTAAACGATTGGACAGGAAAGCAAAATGTTTTCGATCCGTTTCACAGCCGTGAGTGCGGCGCTGTCCGTACTCCTCGTGGCAGGTGTCGCTGAAGCTGCACCGAAGCCAAAAGCAGATGACGCAACGGCCAAGCTGGCCGCTGCAGCAACACCAATGTCTGCACAGGCGCTTGAGGCGATCTATGCCGGCAAGACATGGAAATGGAAGGATGGCGGCGGCTTTTTCTCTGCCGACCGGCACAAACTGGCGGCCTGGTCCCAGAAGGGCAAAGCCTGGTCCTATGGCGAAGGACGCTGGTACACGACTGACGGCGGCAAGCTCTGCATGCAGGCTTACTGGCGCAATAAATCCGGTGGCGGCGGCGGAGATACAAGCTGCTTCCTGCACCGCGAGAAGGCAGGCGTGATCTACCAGAAGCGCTCCCTTGGCGGCGACTGGTACATATTCCGGAACAACCCTCCGAAACCGACGGATGAAGCACAAAAGCTCGTGCGGGGCGATCTGGTCAGCAAGGGGCTGATGCGGATTAAAGCGTCAGCCAAATAAATCCCGGGCGGGGAAACCGGCTCGCCGACTTCGTGCTTTAGGAGTGCATGAGCGGAGTTGGCGGGCTGGTGGTCTTCAGAAGCCGACATTTGCATCCTTGAACATCAAGGGATGTAAATGTCGGCCCCGGATCACGGTCATAATTAGTCACGCATGAAGCAGCGGGACTTTTGACCAAAGCCGCTCGGCGTGCAGACATAGGGAGTGGCGCCGAAATATTGCGAAGCCGAGACTTTAACAACCTTGCCCATCGGGTTTTTGTTGTATCGGACTTCGTTATTAACGCGATATTTCACGAGATAAACCGACCGCGTGTCATTCTTCGGCTTGTGGCTGTCTTTTGCCTGCGCAGTTGCTGACAGGCACAAAGAAGCTGCGAGACCGATTGCCGCCGTTGCCACCCATTTTACGCTTTCACGGCGTACAGCATTGAAAAATACATTGTTCATGCGACTGCCTCCTGTTGGTTATTTTGGAGGTGTTTTAGCAAGCGCGATTTAACATTCCTGCCGGAAATTCCGGACAATTTTCACTAAATGGGATGCAGTCGCATATATCCCATGAAAGGCTCGCGCCTGTCTACTGTTAGCTTGTGCTAATGTACTAATGGCGTTGGGTGTTTGGTGAAAACGGTCTCTTACTAATTGGATTTGCTTGTATTTTCGAATTTCCGAGTAATGCCGGATCGACATTTTAAAAGAGACTGCCAGAGGCAAGTTTTTCGCGTCTTTATACATGAAACTAATTTAATCTTCCGACGGCGAATTCGATTTATTTAATTTTTTCTAATGTTATTATCTAAGCATAAAGTCTAATACCGAAATGCATCGCTTGGGATGAGCGGTGAAATCAGGGAATTTCCGTGACGTCCGACAATGACAAGACCGGGCAAGATTTTGAATCTGAATTTGTAGAGCGTCGGCAATCAGTGCGCACGCCGGTTTCTCCGCTGGGTGAGGTTGCTGGTAGTTCTAACCTGTTGGAACCGCTGGTTTTTACGACGGAGGGTTCTGAACCATCCGACCAGTTTTCCGCCTGGCAACTGCATATGGCACCCTTGCTGGACTTGCGCCTGCCTGATGGAATTCGCTCCAGCGATGGCTTTATAGCGTCCCAGACTGTGTGGGATTTGGGCGGTATGCTTCTCATCCAGCAGACTGCACCGGCATTCAGTTACGAACGACCGAAGGAAAAGGTTCGTTTTAGCACTATTGATCACTGGCTGATCAGTTTCCTGCGCAGCGGTCATAGCTGGACAGGTGTTGACGGTCGGGTTGCCGAAAACGAGCCGGGAATGATCGATGTGCGCTCGCTCGGCTATCCGTTTCGGGGGCGGGCGATTGCTACGGAATCTGTTTCGCTGATCATTCCTGTCGATCAGTTTGCCGGTCGCGGCGGCATGCCTGAAGCCAGCAATAATGTCACTTTGGGCGGCTATCGCGCGAAATTGCTGATCGATTTCGTTACAAGCCTTGAGAATGGTCTCAGCCGCGCCACTCATGAAGACTTGCCGGGTTTGCGGGACAGTCTGCGGCAGATCATATTTGATACGATCGCGCCTCTCGTAAAGCAAATCGATGTGAGTGAGCAGATTTCCCAATTTGGTTTGATGACCAAGGCGAGGCGGTTCATCCAGAAAAATCTCATGTCGCGGGATTTGACCCCGGAAGCTCTGAGCCGTGAGCTGGCAGTTTCACGCACACATCTTTACCAGCTCTTTGAAGGATCCGGCGGCGTTCTGAATTACATTCGGCAAAGACGTCTCTTTGCAGCCCATGCCATGTTGGCCGATGCATCTGAGAATAGAAAAGTCGCGGATGTTGCACTGGCTTTCGGTTTTGATTCCGCTGCCAATTTCACGCGGGCATTCACGCAGCAGTTCGGCTATAGCCCGAGCAGTGTGCGCAAAGCCTCTTCAAGAACTGATGCGGTCGCGGATTCGCAGCAGGATCAGAGCCAGCCGGTGACGTTTGAAACATTGTTACGAACGCTTGCCATGTTCGATGCATGACGAGAACACCGGTCGGAAGGGCAGACATGTAAGAAAAAGGCGCCAGTGGCGCCTTGTGTTTTATGAGCTGATCAATCGCCCAAGCCATATCAGTATACAGGCGCCGACAAAGCCTGAGATCAGATAGCCAATCCAGCCACCGAAAGAAACGCCCAGCAGCCCGAATAGAAAGCTCGCCACTGCGGCGCCGATGATGCCCAGAATGATATTCATGAATATGCCGGTGTTGCTGTTCATGAAATTGGAAGCAATCCAGCCAGCGAGACCACCAATGATGATGGCAGCAATCCAGCCCACGCCTGCACCGCTCATTTGATCCACTCCTTTAATCCAGGCTCGGCGAGTACCTATTGGTTGTGCCAAACCTTGAAACATGTCTTCCAAAGTTGGGACCGAGAAGCGGACCCGCAAAAGAAACGAACATGTGTGACAACAGGTTCCCAAAACGTCTGCGCTTTACGCCACACCTCAAGAAATCGGATCGATCGTTCGAACTTTCGACAGACGCCTGGAACATCTGCTTATCTTTCGGGATAAACTTCTCGTTCCAAGCGTCTGTTTATAAACGTATTATGGGGCCATAAGTTCCCTTATGACCGCATAATATTAGAGACCGGCAGGCACAATGCCGCCATTGTCCTTGAGCTTCTGAATGACCTGCTTGTGCAGCCAGACATTCATCGTCGCAGAATCGCTCGTATCGCCGGTATAGCCGAGTTCCTTGGCAAGCTCCTTGCGGTGCTCAAGGCTGCTGTCGAGGCCAAGCGCCTTCATCAGATCGACGATTGACGATTTCCAGTTGAGCTTCTGACCGCTTTTCGCCACCGCTGCATCGAGAACAGCGCTGACATCAACTGCGCCCGTAGCAGCAGGTGCTGACGAAGAAGGAGCTGCAGTCGGGGAAGGAGCTGCCGCTGTCGTCTGGCTCGGTTCGGCGGTTGCGGTCGTTTCCGCAGCAGGTGTCGCTGCTTGTGCCTGACCCCAGATGGCGCCCTTGATCTTGTCGAAAATGCCCATGTCGAACTCCAGTTGTAAAACAGGTGGCCCGACCTCGGATTTGTCTGATCACACGCGGTCGGACACTTCAATCAGCCAAAGGACTGGATGACTGTGCCGAACAGAATGCATTATTTTGCAAATGGTTCCAGACAATATTGCATGTCAGCTATCGATTACTGCATTTATGTCTGTATATCTTTATTAAGTTGAATGGTCTTCAGCTTGAAATATAGGGTGTTCGCTCGGTCTGGTGAATATAGTAATGCTCGATAGCAACATCCGGTAGGTCCGACAGATAAAACGATTGTCTGTCCGTTGCTTTTGATGTTCCTTCGCCAGACAAGCTTGTGCCCGTACTGCTCTTTATTGGAACGGCAACCGACAGGCCATAGAGAATGGCGCCCCAGATGACGAAGGGTGAGGCGGCGATAAGTACGAATATGTACTGAGCTGTTTCCATGTTCCAGATTTTGAAGTCTTCGCCAGGATACGTCAAAGAAAAGACAACCTCTCAGGCCTTGTCAGGCGCTTTGATTTCCCAATTTTGACTGGAAATAGGGGAATAAACGTTCGGCCTTCCGGTCGTGGCGTTTCCCCTAGTGCTGACACGCGCGATACGTGTGCTGTTGATTTTCAACAATCTCCGAAAACAAACGTTGCATTTTCGCCACAATGCGTTGCATAGATGCAACGCTATTGGGTATCATGGTTAATATGAACGCAGCGAATCTGACCACCGATATGGATAAGACGGAACAATCGTCGCGCAAGGGCGAGGGGCGCAGGCTTCTTGCATTGCCTGGCATCATCACTGTTGTTTCGGCGCTTGTGACGGCGTCCATTTCGTTTGCGATTCTGATCGGCATCACGCCCATCACGCCTGATCGCACCGTCACGCTGGCGTTGGTCATTATCAATGTCGCGTTGATTTTGTTCCTGATTTTGCTGATTTGCCGTGAGGTCTATCGCATCGTCACAGCACGGCGGTCAGGTAAGGCGGCGTCGCGGCTACATGTCCGTATCGTGGCGTTGTTCTCTTTGATTGCAGCAGTTCCGGCGATTGTGGTGGCGATTGTCGCGTCGGTAACGCTCAATCTCGGTCTCGACCGCTGGTTCGACACCAATACGCGCGATATCGTGAATTCGTCGCAAAGCCTGACCACGGCCTATATTCGCGAGACGGCACTCAATCTGCAAAGCACGTCTTACTCGATGCTGCAGGATCTGGATGCGCAGCGCACGCTTTATAGTCTCGACCGGGGCGGCTTCATTGAATTGCTGACCTTGCAGACGCGGGGACGCGGGCTGCTTGGCGCATTTCTCGTGCGCCAAAACGGTTCCATCGTGGTGAAAAGCGGCACAGGGCTGGAACCGCGCCTGCCGCCGCCGACCGAAGATGCACTGAAAACGGCGACCGACGGCAAGCCCGTCATCATCCCGCCCGGCAACAGTAATTTCGTTGGCGCGATCATCAAGATGCGCGAAATTCCGGACGTGTTTCTATACACGGTGCGGGCCGTCGACCCGCAGATTCTCGATGCAATGCGTCTGATGGAAGCCAATACGCAGCGCTATCAGGAGATGGATGCAAACCGCATTCCAACACAGATTGCTTTTGCACTTCTATATTTCGGCCTGACGCTGATCGTTCTTCTGTCTGCAATCTGGACCGGTATCGCGGTAGCGGATCGTCTGGTGCGGCCGATCCGCCTGCTGATCGGTGCAGCCGATGATGTGACTGCTGGCGATCTCGACGTTTCCGTTCCTGTCCGCTCGTCCGATGGTGACGTCGGTGCTCTGTCTGGCACTTTCAACAACATGGTTGCGGAGCTGAAGAGCCAGCGCAACGAGTTGATTTCCGCCAAGGATCAGATCGACGAGCGCCGCCGCTTTTCGGAAGCCGTGCTTTCGGGTGTGACGGCTGGCGTGATCGGCATTGAAACCGATGGGTCGATCTCGATTCTCAATCGTTCGGCAGAACATATGTTCGGCGTTACATCGCAGGATGCGGTGGGCAAAAGCCTGAGCAGCATTGCGCCGGAAATCGGTCAGGCGTTTGAAGTTGCGCGAACTGCGGACAAGACGATGCATCGCGAGCAGGTGAGCATGACGCGCAACGGCGTGGCACGCACATTCAACGTGCAGGTCACGGTCGAAGATATTGAATCGGAAGATCATTCTTATGTCGTGACGGTGGATGACATTACTGATCTCGTGCAGGCGCAACGCACCTCGGCATGGGCCGATGTCGCACGGCGCATCGCGCATGAAATCAAGAATCCGCTGACCCCGATCCAGCTTTCGGCTGAACGCATTCGCCGTCGCTATGGCAAGGTGATCACCGAAGATCGGGAAGTCTTCGATCAGTGCACCGACACTATCATCCGCCAGGTTGGCGATATTGGCCGCATGGTGGATGAATTCTCCGCCTTTGCGCGTATGCCGAAGCCGGAAATGCGACAGATGGATATGCGCGAAGCCTTGCGTGAAGCGTCCTTCCTGATCGAAGTCAGCCGCAGTGACATCAAGTTCGAAAATAATTTCGGGCCGGAAAAGCTGACTGGTTCTTTTGACAGCCGTCTGATCGGTCAGGCTTTCGGTAATGTCATCAAGAATGCGAGCGAAGCGATTGATGCCGTTGCCAAGGAAGATCGCGGCGAAGGGCATATTCTTATTCATTCGTACAAGGCTGACGGGAATTTGATTGTCGATGTGATCGACAATGGCAAGGGCTTGCCGGGTGACGACCGTCAGAAGCTGCTTGAGCCTTATATGACCACGCGTGAAAAGGGTACGGGGCTCGGCCTCGCCATCGTTCGCAAGATCGTCGAGGATCACGGCGGACATCTCGAATTGCATGACGCGCCAGCGGATTTCCACGGAGGTCGTGGCGCAATGATACGGATGGTCTTTCCCGATATGCAGGCCGGTGTAACCGAGGCTGCCAACGGAAATGACGACACAAAGATAGCTGGACAGGTGAATTGATATGGCAGCCGATATTCTTGTAGTTGATGACGAAGCGGATATCCGGGAGCTCGTAGCTGGTATTCTCAGCGATGAGGGTCATGAAACCCGCACCGCATTTGATGCGGATAGCGCGCTGGCAGCCATTGGCGATCGTGTGCCGCGGCTGGTGTTTCTGGACATCTGGCTCCAGGGCAGCCGACTTGACGGTCTGGCTCTGCTGGATGAAATCAAGAAGTTGCATCCCGATCTGCCGGTGGTCATGATTTCCGGTCATGGCAATATCGAGACGGCGGTTTCCGCCATCCGGCGCGGTGCTTATGATTTCATCGAAAAGCCGTTCAAGGCGGATCGTTTGATCCTCGTCGCCGAGCGCGCTCTGGAAACCTCCAAGCTGAAGCGCGAAGTATCCAATTTGCGCAAGCGGTCTGGCGAAAGCATGGAGCTGATTGGCGCATCACTGGCCATGAGCCAGTTGCGGCAGACCATCGAGCGTGTTGCGCCCACCAACAGCCGCATTATGATTACGGGCCCTTCAGGAGCAGGCAAGGAACTTGCGGCCCGTGCCATTCATGCCCAATCGACCCGTGCTAACGGACCATTTGTGACTGTGAATGCGGCGACGATCACGCCGGAGCGCATGGAGATCGAACTTTTCGGCACGGAAATGGACGGTGGCGAGCGCAAAGTCGGTGCTTTGGAAGAAGCGCATGGCGGCATTCTCTATCTCGATGAAGTTGCCGACATGCCGCGCGAAACCCAGAACAAGATTCTGCGCGTGCTGGTCGATCAGCAGTTCGAGCGTGTCGGCGGCACGAAACGCGTCAAGGTTGATGTGCGCATCATTTCCTCCACGGCGCAGAACCTTGAAGGGATGATTGCCGAAGGCACATTCCGTGAAGACCTTTTCCACCGCCTGTCGGTTGTGCCGGTTCAGGTTCCGCCTCTTGCAGCGCGCCGCGAGGATATCCCGTCGCTTGTCGAGTATTTCATGACCCAGATTGCCGGGCAGGCAGGTATCAAGCCACGCAAGATCGGTGCGGATGCCATGGCCGTGCTTCAGGCCCATAGCTGGCCAGGCAATATTCGTCAGCTGCGCAACAATGTGGAACGCCTGATGATTCTGGCGCGTGGCGACGATGCGGATGCGCCGGTAACGGCTGATCTGCTGCCTGCCGAAATTGGTGATACGCTGCCGCGCGCGCCGACAGAATCGGACCAACACATCATGGCTCTGCCGCTGCGTGAAGCGCGCGAGCGCTTTGAAAAGGAATATCTGATCGCCCAGATCAATCGTTTTGGCGGCAATATTTCGCGCACTGCGGAATTTGTCGGCATGGAACGCTCGGCCTTGCATCGTAAATTGAAATCACTCGGCGTATAAGCGTTTAGTAATTCTACAAGCGGAGCAGCCATGCGGGTGATCGTATGCGGAGCGGGGCAGGTCGGCTATGGTATAGCCGAACGACTGGCCGCCGAGGAAAACGACGTTTCTGTCATCGATACGTCGGCACGTCACATCGAAATCGTGCGCGATACGCTGGATGTGCGCGGATTCGTTGGTCATGGGTCGCAGCCGGACGTGCTGGCTGCCGCTGGCGCCGACGAAGCGGACATGATCATCGCCGTTACGCTGTCCGACGAAGTGAACATGGTCGCCTGTCAGGTTGCGCATTCGGTGTTCAATGTGCCGACGAAGATTGCGCGTATCCGCGCCCAGTCCTATCTCAAGGCGGAATATCAGGACCTGTTTCTTCGCGAAAACCTGCCGATTGATGTGATCATTTCTCCAGAACTGGAAGTGGGCGAGGTGGTGCTGCGCCGCATCGCCTTGCAAGGCGCGACGGATGTTTTGCGCTTTGCCGACGATCGCGTCATCGGCCTTGCCATTGAATGTCTCGAAGAATGTCCGGTCATCAACACGCCGCTCAAACAATTGACCGACCTGTTTCCCGATCTGGCGGCAACAGTCGTCGGGGTTGTGCGCAATGAAAACCTGTTCATTCCACGCTCGTCCGATGAGCTGAATGCGGGCGATCTGGCCTATGTGGTCACAACGCGCGAGCAGGTCCGCCGAACGCTGTCGCTGTTCGGGCATGAAAAGCCGGAGGCACGTCGCATTGTCATAGCGGGCGGCGGTAATATCGGGCTTTATGTTGCCAAGGCTATTGAAGACCGGAAATGGCAGACCCGCGTGAAGATGATCGAAAGCGACCATGAGCGCGCTTTCACGATTGCCGATCAGCTGAAGCGGACCATGGTGCTGCATGGCAGCGCGCTGGATCAGGCCTTGCTGCAAGAAGCCGATATTCAGGACGCCGATCTGATGGTGGCGCTCACCAATCAGGATCAGGTGAATATTCTCTCCAGCATCATGGCAAAACGCCTTGGCTGCAAAAGCAATATGGCGCTGCTCAATACGGTCGCTTATCAGGATTTCACCCACATGGTGGGCATCGACGCCTATATCAATCCGAAGGCGGTGACGGTTTCCAAAATCCTCCAGCATGTGCGCCGAGGCCGTATCCGTGCGGTCTATAGCGTCTATCGCGATATGGCCGAAATCATCGAAGCCGAAGCCCTGGAAACGTCGTCGCTTGTCGGCGCACCGTTGCGGGATCTGGATTTGCCCGTCGGATTGCGAATCGGTGCGATTTACAGGGACGGGCAGGTTATCCGCCCCAATGGCGATGTTCGTATCAAGCCGAAGGACCGGGTGGTGATTTTCGCCACGGCTGAGGCCGTCAAACATGTGGAACAAATGTTCCGTGTCAGCCTCGAATTTTTTTAACAGTAGAAATCTGGTATAGTTAATTAATTATGAGTGATATAAGCCGGCACGGTTTAATCCGTGGGGGCATATATGGATATTTGTACCTTTTGGTACGGACCTCGCTTACGTGAAGTCGATCAGATTTGTCTGGCGTCAATGGTCATGACGGGCCAGCGCGTAAAGCTGTTTGCCTATGCGCCGATAGAAAATGTTCCTGCTGGTGTAGAGCTGCATGACGCCAACGCGATCTTGCCGGAACGCGCGTTCAATCGGCTTGATCCCGGCTATCCGACGTTTCGGTCGTCGCGAACCATTGTCCAGTTCAGCGATATTTTCCGCATCATGCTGATGAAACACCAGCAGGGTGTGTGGCTCGATACGGATGTGTTCCTCCTGAAGCAGTTCCATCCCGATCCGGAGAAGCCCTATCTTGCACACGAAAACCGATACCGCGTGGGGGTGTCGGCGCTCTATTTTCCGCATGATCATCCGATCATCGGCGAGTTCGAAGCCTATATGTCTGCGACCTATCCTTTGCCGCGGTGGCTCGGATTTCGGCGCGGAAAGTTGCGGCCGCTCTATTACCGGGCGATTGGCAAGGAAGTGACGCCTGCCTCCATCGGTATAACCGTGTTCGGCAATGACGGCATTTCGCGGCTTGCGCGCAAATACGGGATTTTTAAACACGCGGCGCCACGTGAGAATTTCTACTATTGGGTCGGCAAGGATGCGACGCGCATCTACGATCCGGCCTATGGGCTTGAGCCTCTCGATCACCCGGACTTCATCGGCTTCCATATCCATAAAAAACACAAGGCTGTTGTTTCATTACAACCCGGCAGTTTTTACATGTGGATGAGGGATCAGGTGAAACCTTTGCTTGAACGCAATGATAATATTGAGCTTTCCAAGACAAGCTGATCACGCAACGCTAACCTTGCTACCAATAATTGACACGTGTTCAACAAAATTGTCGGTTGCGCAAAGATTCCCATCCTGTTAACCGAAGCTTGAGGGCGAAGCAGTTGTCTTTCCACAGCAATTGCAGTTCTGTATCGGCACCTCTCGTTCCGGTGCTTGATTTATGCAAATGCGCATGCTCGTCTACAGCATTCCCCGCAAACGTGTTTAACGGTTTTGCGCTGGGAAATGCGACAAGGAATAACGGCATTTCCAGCAAACGTGTTTAACGGTTTTGCTGATCGAGAAATGCATGAAAACAAAGAGATAGGGCGGGTCCACCGCTTTCACGTATCGCGAACAGGCTGCTGATCGATTAAAGGAATAAAAACAATGGCTGAACGATCGCAAAATCTTCAAGACCTTTTTCTGAACTCCGTACGCAAACAGAAGATCTCCCTGACGATTTTTCTGATCAACGGCGTAAAACTGACCGGTATTGTGACGTCTTTCGACAATTTCTGTGTGCTGCTGCGCCGCGATGGTCATTCGCAGCTTGTCTATAAGCACGCAATTTCGACGATCATGCCGAGCCAGCCGGTTCAGATGTTCGAAGGCGAGGAAGCCTGACGCTTTCCGAATTCCATTCGGGTGTAGCGGCTTCGTCCATCGAGGTCGCGTCGCCCTGATGTATTGTTAGGCGATTATTCCGGGTTCCAGTCATGGGGCCCGGATATATTTGCTTTAACGTCCGGGGCGTCTTCTATTTGAAACACGCATAGCGGCGACCTATTTGTGCTTGATGATGGAGCGCAATGTCTCTGCACTCCCCGGAGAATATTTATTTGTCCAAATTCAAGGATAAAAACGCGTCGTCCTTCGACGCGCATAAAGACGATGCAAACAAAGGCTACGGCCTTTCCGAACAAGAACCGACCAGAGCTGCCGTCGTCGTTCCCATTTTACCGGAACGCTATAATGCCAACGGTTCGGGCGAAGATGGTGCACGCACGCAGTTTCAGCGCTCCAGTGAAGCGCGTTTGGAAGAAGCTGTCGGTCTGGCGCGCGCCATTGATCTTGAAATCATTCATGCCGAAGTCGCGGTTATTGCCAATCCGCGACCCGCAACTTTGCTTGGCGCAGGCAAGGTTGAAGCCATTGCCGATACGGTCAAGGAAAATGACATCGGGCTGGTCATTGTCGATCATGCTCTGACGCCGGTACAGCAGCGCAATCTCGAAAAGGAATGGAACGTTAAGGTCATCGACCGCACGGGCCTGATTCTTGAGATTTTTGGTGAGCGCGCACGTACCAAGGAAGGTGCGTTGCAGGTCGAACTGGCGCATCTGAATTATCAGAAGGGCCGTCTGGTTCGCAGCTGGACCCACTTGGAACGCCAGCGCGGCGGCGGCGGCTTCCTCGGTGGTCCGGGTGAAACCCAGATCGAAGCCGACCGTCGTCTGTTGCAGGACAAGATTCTGAAGATCAAGCGCGAGCTTGAAACAGTTGTTCGCACGCGCACGCTGCATCGCCAGAAGCGACGCAAGGTGCCGCATCCGATTGTTGCGCTTGTCGGCTATACCAATGCTGGTAAATCTACGCTGTTCAACCGTATGACCGGTGCCGAGGTGCTGGCTGAAGATATGCTCTTCGCCACGCTGGATCCGACGCTCCGTCGCATTCGTCTGCCCCATGGCGAGACGGTCATCCTGTCCGACACGGTGGGCTTCATTTCCAATCTGCCGCACCATTTGGTGGCCGCTTTCCGCGCCACGCTGGAAGAAGTGGTGGAAGCCGATCTCATTTTGCACGTGCGCGATATTTCCGATCCGGATAACGCCGCGCAGGCTGAAGATGTCGAGAACATTCTGGCCGGGCTCGGTATCGAGTCGCAGGATCGCAAGCGCGTCGTGGAAATCTGGAACAAGATCGACAATCTCGACGAGAGCGGCCGTGAGGCAGCATTGCGTCTGGCCGCTGCCGGTGGCGATGAAGGCCGCCCGATACCCCTGTCAGCCATCACAGGCGAGGGCGTTGATCGCTTGCTTAGTCTGATCGAAACACGGATAGCGGGCGTGCTTGGCGCTATCGATATCGTTCTTTCGCCTTTCGAGTTGCACATACTGAACTGGATCTACGAACACGGCAGTGAAGTGCAGCGCGAAGACCTGGAAGACGGTTCGGTGCGGGTGAAGGCGCGTCTCACGGAAGTGGCGCGCCGGACGCTCGACGACAAGCGGGGCATCAAGCCGGAGAAGCCGGAAAACGACTGGGATTAGTCATGATTCCGTGAGGAACCGAGCACCACTTGCGGAACAGGGGCGCAACGCCCTATGTATGGTAGTCCGACGATTCAAATCCACTCAATTCGCATCATTACATCCAGAGGCCCATAATGAGAGATCCGATTGAAACTGTCATGAACCTCGTGCCGATGGTGGTCGAGCAGACCAACCGTGGCGAGCGGGCCTATGATATTTTCTCGCGCCTTCTGAAAGAACGCATCATCTTCGTCAACGGACCGGTCGAAGACGGCATGTCGATGCTGGTTTGCGCGCAGCTTCTGTTCCTCGAAGCCGAGAACCCGAAAAAAGAGATCAACATGTACATCAACTCGCCAGGTGGCGTGGTGACGTCCGGCATGGCGATCTACGACACGATGCAGTTCATCCGTCCGCCGGTATCCACGCTCTGCATGGGGCAGGCCGCATCGATGGGCTCGCTGCTTCTGACGGCAGGTGCAACCGGCCAGCGTTATGCGCTGCCGAATGCCCGCATCATGGTTCACCAGCCTTCGGGCGGCTTCCAGGGACAGGCGTCCGATATTGAACGCCATGCGCAGGACATCATCAAGATGAAGCGCCGTCTTAACGAAGTTTACGTGAAGCACACGGGCCGCGATTACGAAACCATCGAACGCACGCTTGATCGCGATCATTTCATGACCGCACAGGAAGCGCTCGAATTTGGTCTCATCGACAAGGTCGTTGAAGCACGCGATGTGAGCGCCGACGAATCGAAGTGAGCCTGAATCCGGCTCGCTTCCAATTTTTGGCCCCTTTTGCCACAAAAGGGGCTCAATTCTTGGACCAACGTGAAGGTTAACGCGCCGCGTTAAGCATCTGTTGGGCATCAAGGCGCTAAAGTTGGTCAGATCAGGCCGAATCTTTGCCGGGAACTTATTTTTTGTTTGTTCGAAGGTTCAGGTTCTGCAAAAGTCACTGAAAGACTCCTTCGGTCGGGGAGTCTACGGTGAACGGAAACCTAGAGACTACAGGGACAGTGCGTATCAACTGTCATTGTGACCGGTAGAAGGCGTGTTTTTCCTTCTTTACTGGGTCCGAACCGGAAGAAACGATCGGAATGAACAGCCCAAGGTTCGTTTCGGTTTATTGAAAGGAAACTGCAATGAGCAAAGTCAGCAACAGCGGCGGCGATTCCAAGAATACGCTTTATTGCTCGTTCTGCGGCAAAAGCCAGCATGAAGTGCGCAAGCTGATTGCAGGCCCGACCGTTTTCATCTGCGACGAATGCGTCGAACTCTGCATGGATATCATCCGCGAGGAAAACAAATCCTCGATGGTGAAGTCCCGCGAGGGCGTGCCTACGCCGCAGGAAATCATGGCCGTTCTTGACGACTATGTCATCGGCCAGAAGGATGCCAAGCGCGTTCTGTCGGTCGCGGTGCACAATCACTACAAGCGTCTCGCGCATCAGTCGAAGAGCAACGATATCGAACTGGCGAAGTCGAATATTCTTCTCGTCGGTCCGACCGGCTGCGGCAAGACCTATCTTGCCCAGACGCTCGCTCGCATCATCGATGTACCATTCACCATGGCCGACGCGACGACACTCACAGAAGCCGGTTATGTCGGTGAAGATGTTGAAAACATCATCCTGAAGCTGCTTCAGGCTGCTGATTACAACGTCGAACGCGCGCAGCGCGGCATCGTCTATATCGACGAAGTGGACAAGATCAGCCGCAAGTCCGACAACCCGTCCATCACGCGCGATGTATCGGGTGAAGGCGTGCAGCAGGCGCTTCTCAAGATCATGGAAGGCACCGTTGCTTCGGTTCCTCCGCAGGGCGGTCGCAAGCATCCGCAGCAGGAATTCCTGCAGGTGGATACGACGAACATCCTGTTCATCTGTGGCGGTGCTTTTGCCGGTCTCGACAAGATCATCTCTGCTCGTGGCGAGAAGACCTCCATCGGCTTCGGCGCAACGGTTCGCTCCGTTGACGAGCGTCGTATCGGTGCGGTGTTCCGCGAGCTGGAACCGGAAGATCTGCTGAAGTTCGGTCTTATTCCGGAATTCGTCGGTCGTCTGCCGGTTATCGCAACGCTCGAAGACCTCGACGTCGATGCACTGGTCCAGATTCTGACCGAGCCGAAGAATGCGCTCGTGAAGCAGTATCAGCGCCTGTTCGATATGGAAAATGTCGAACTGGTGTTCCACGACGACGCCTTGCGCGCCATTGCCAACAAGGCAGTCGAACGCAAGACGGGTGCTCGCGGTCTGCGCTCGATCATGGAAAAGATCCTGCTCGACACGATGTTCGAATTGCCGACACTGGAAGGTGTTCGCGAAGTCGTGATCTCCGGCGATGTGGTGGATGGCAGCGCCCGTCCTCTGTACATCTATGCGGAGCGTCAGGACGAGAAGGGCAATGTTTCGGCCTAAGAGATTGAAAATATCCTCAAAAGGCCGCGAAAGCGGCCTTTTTTGTTGCCAGTCTGGCAATTCAATTTAGTGTTGAGAGTTCAACGCTCTTGTATCAGGGCATATCCAAAGCGGCATATTGTGCAAATTGCCTGGACGGCGCAGGATAGTTAACGATTCTATGAAAGCCGCCCCGATACTGGCTATTGAATTGCTGGGCTTGGCTCTCCAAGTATGAACCGAAGCACGCTGTGCGACCTGCCTCATGATGAAAGGGGGCGCCGGCGTGGCAGTCGGGTCGAAAGGCCTGAGAAAGGACTTGAGTTATGACGGGTATTGAAGACAAGACCCCGATGGGTGGATCGGAAGCGGGCGGTGCAGACGGGCTTTATGCCGTTCTTCCGTTGCGCGATATTGTGGTCTTCCCGCACATGATCGTTCCGCTTTTTGTCGGACGCGAAAAGTCTATTCGCGCTCTGGAAGAAGTGATGGGCGTCGACAAGCAGATACTGCTTGCGACCCAGAAGAACGCTGCCGATGACGATCCGGCGCCAGACGCGATTTACGAAATTGGCACGATTGCCAATGTGCTTCAGCTTTTGAAGTTGCCGGACGGCACCGTAAAGGTGCTGGTCGAGGGCACAGCACGCGCCAAGATTTCCAAGTTTACGGATCGCGAAGACTATCACGAAGCTTATGCTGCGGCTCTGCCGGAGCCTGAAGAAGATGCCGTCGAGATTGAGGCGCTTGCCCGTTCGGTGGTTTCCGACTTCGAAAACTACGTCAAGCTGAACAAGAAGATTTCGCCAGAAGTGGTTGGCGCTGCCAGCCAGATCGACGATTATTCCAAGCTTGCCGATACGGTTGCTTCGCATCTCGCGATCAAGATTCCTGAAAAGCAGGAAATGCTGTCCATTCTCTCGGTGCGCGAGCGTCTCGAGAAGGCACTTTCCTTCATGGAAGCCGAAATTTCGGTTCTGCAGGTTGAGAAGCGCATCCGCTCGCGCGTCAAGCGCCAGATGGAGAAGACGCAGCG
The DNA here is from genome assembly GCF_005938105.1 of Brucella haematophila. Taxonomy (GTDB): domain Bacteria; phylum Pseudomonadota; class Alphaproteobacteria; order Rhizobiales; family Rhizobiaceae; genus Brucella; species Brucella haematophila. Next base: position 203,243 of record NZ_VCPE01000005.1, read on the forward strand.
CGAATATTATCTCAATGAGCAGATGAAGGCGATCCAGAAGGAGCTTGGTGACGGCGAGGACGGTCGCGACGAAGCGGCTGAACTGGAAGAACGCATCAACAAGACCAAGCTTTCCAAGGAAGCGCGTGAAAAGGCTCAGGCTGAGCTGAAGAAGCTGCGCACCATGAGCCCGATGTCTGCCGAAGCGACGGTTGTGCGCAACTATCTTGACTGGCTGCTCTCCATTCCGTGGGGCAAGAAGTCGAAGGTCAAGCAGGACCTGAACTTTGCGGAAGAAGTGCTCAACAATGATCACTTCGGTCTCGACAAGGTCAAGGAACGCATCGTCGAGTATCTCGCGGTGCAGGCTCGTTCGACCAAGATCAAGGGCCCGATCATCTGCCTCGTTGGACCTCCCGGCGTGGGCAAGACATCGCTTGCACGTTCTATCGCCAAGGCGACCGGTCGTGAATATGTGCGTATGTCGCTCGGCGGCGTGCGCGACGAAGCTGAAATCCGCGGTCACCGCCGCACCTATATCGGCTCGATGCCCGGCAAGGTCATCCAGTCGATGAAGAAGGCGAAGAAGTCCAACCCGCTCTTCCTGCTCGATGAAATCGACAAGATGGGCCAGGATTTCCGCGGCGATCCGTCGTCGGCAATGCTCGAGGTGCTGGATCCGGAACAGAACGCAACCTTCATGGATCATTACCTTGAGGTTGAGTACGACCTGTCCAACGTCATGTTCGTGACGACCGCCAATACGCTGAACATCCCCGGTCCGTTGCTGGATCGTATGGAGATCATCCGTATCGCCGGTTACACCGAGGATGAAAAGCTGGAGATCGCCAAGCGGCACCTGCTGCCGAAGGCCATCAAGGACCATGCTTTGCAGCCGAAGGAGTTCTCGCTCACTGACGATGCACTGCGCAATGTGATCCGCCTTTACACCCGGGAAGCCGGTGTGCGTAGCCTTGAGCGCGAGATGATGACTCTCGCCCGTAAGGCCGTCACCGAAATCCTGAAGTCGAAGAAGAAGTCGGTGAAGATCACCGACAAGAATCTCTCCGACTATCTGGGTGTTGAGCGTTTCCGCTTTGGTCAGATCGACGGCGAAGATCAGGTCGGTGTTGTCACCGGCTTGGCATGGACGGAAGTTGGCGGCGAATTGCTGACCATCGAAGGTGTCATGATGCCCGGCAAGGGTCGCATGACCGTCACGGGTAACCTGCGTGACGTGATGAAGGAATCGATTTCGGCTGCGGCATCCTATGTCCGCTCGCGGGCCGTTGATTTCGGCATTGAGCCTCCGCTGTTCGATAAGCGCGACATCCACGTCCACGTGCCGGAAGGTGCGACGCCGAAGGACGGTCCGTCCGCCGGTATCGCTATGGTCACGACCATCGTTTCCGTGCTGACCGGTATTCCGGTTCGCAAGGATATCGCGATGACCGGTGAAGTGACGCTGCGCGGTCGCGTTCTGCCGATTGGCGGCCTGAAGGAAAAGCTTCTCGCGGCTCTGCGCGGCGGCATCAAGAAGGTTCTGATCCCGGAAGAAAATGCCAAGGATCTGGCGGAGATTCCGGACAATGTGAAGAACAATCTTGAGATCGTTCCGGTGTCTCGCGTTGGTGAAGTGCTGAAGCACGCGCTCGTGCGTCAGCCCGAACCAATCGAGTGGACAGAGCCCGAAGCACCTGCAAACGTGGCCGCTGTTGACGATGAAGCAGGCGCTACAACAGCGCATTGACAGTCGATAAGACGACCAACAAACGAAATGCCGGGTCAAAAGCCCGGCATTTCTGTGTTTAACCCCAGAAAACCGGGCTTTTTTGACATTGACAGGCTTGGTTTGGCGAGCGTTTCGAATAAACTCCGCCCAATCCGGTCACGTTATCCGTTCCGGTAGGTAAAGAAAGGAAATGCCAATGAACAAGAACGAATTGGTTGCCGCAGTCGCGGAAAAGGGCGGTTTGACGAAGGCTGATGCCGGTACGGCTGTTGACGCTGTGCTCGCTGCTGTCACCGGCGCACTGAAGGCTGGTGAAGAAGTCCGCCTGCCAGGCTTCGGCGTTTTCTCCGTTTCGCACCGTGCAGCTTCGACCGGCCGCAATCCGTCGACCGGCAAGGAAGTTGCTATTCCGGCTCGCAACGTGCCGAAGTTCTCGGCCGGCAAGGGCCTGAAGGATGCCGTCAACGGCTAATGCATGATCTCGGAAAGCCGGCAGGCTTTTCGAAGCATTTGTGTGTGAAGGTAAGATTTCGGTCGCTGCGTGATGAACGCGAGCGGCTGTCGAGAAGGCCCGGCTCGTCCGGGCTTTTTTCGTATACCGTAGTGAGCAAATCTGGGTTGGCTGGTCTATCTCTGTTCTATCACTGAACATCTTGCGGTAAACATCGTGCCAGAATCAAAATCCGGTTGTCTGAAAAACGAATGAGCAGCATATCGTTGTACGGACGCGTAACGGTCACAACGCCATTACTGTTCTTCAATATCGCAGATATCATTCTTTGTTCTACGAAGGGAACCGTGTCGCCGTCAGTAAGCCCCAACCTGCGAATAAGCGGCTGAATATCGGTGTAGGAACCGAACTGGTTTTCTGAGCGGGCTGTATAAATGGTAGATGACGGATTTTTGCTGGCGGGTGCTGTCGTTGCTTCGAATGAATATGGGTTGAGAACCCTGATAGCTACTCTTCCAAGGCTTGAGGGCGTGCAAAACAGAGCAAGTTTTGCTGGGTCATTTTCATTTGGATCCAGTTCGCTGATAGCGAACCAATCGCCATTCAGACCATCGAGAATTTTCTCACGATACGCTTCAGGATTCGCGAGATCACCCACCAGTGTTTCTAAGGTGGCTTTGTAACGATCAAGAATATTGGCTGTTTCAGCAAAAACCGGCGTAGTAGTAAACGCCAGAACCGGCCCGACGACGAGACGAAGAATACAATGTCGCATGTCTATTCCTATTGACGAGCTTATTTACACCTTATCTCACCTGTGGCAGTAAAAAAACCAGACATGATGACAAATAGACAGGGTGCCTGCTGATTTACATCAGCAGGCATTATCAATGGATTTTGTGGCAATAGCTAATTTATCCCAGCAAATTGTACCAGCTTACTCCGCAGCCTCTGAGTTCCGCTTGGGGCGTCGCTCCAGCAGTTCCTTGAGGAAATGGCCGGTGTAAGAGCGCTTTTCCTTCACGATATCTTCCGGGCGCCCCACAGCTACGATTTCACCGCCGCCGTCACCGCCTTCAGGGCCAAGGTCGATTACCCAGTCGGCAGTCTTGATGACTTCGAGATTGTGCTCGATAACCACCACCGTATTGCCCTGTTCGACCAGCTCATGCAGCACTTCCAGCAGCTTCGCCACATCGTGGAAATGAAGGCCAGTGGTTGGCTCGTCGAGGATATAGAGCGTGCGTCCGGTTGCGCGGCGCGACAGTTCCTTCGCGAGCTTCACACGCTGCGCTTCGCCGCCCGAAAGCGTCGTCGCCTGCTGCCCGACCTTGATATAGCCGAGGCCAACCTTGACGAGCGTTTCCAGCTTATCGCGCACGGCAGGCACAGCAGAGAAGAATTCCGCGCCTTCTTCAACGGTCATATCCAGCACATCGGCGATGGACTTGCCCTTGAACAGCACTTCCAGCGTTTCACGATTGTAGCGCTTGCCGTGGCAGACATCACAGGTCACATACACGTCCGGCAGGAAGTGCATTTCGATCTTGATGACACCGTCGCCCTGACAGGCTTCGCAGCGTCCGCCCTTCACGTTGAAGGAGAAGCGACCTGGCTGATAGCCACGCGCCTTGGCTTCCGGCAGACCGGCGAACCAATCGCGGATTGGCGTGAAAGCACCGGTATAGGTTGCCGGATTGGAGCGCGGCGTGCGTCCAATCGGCGACTGGTCGATATCGATCACCTTGTCGAGAAACTCTAGTCCCTCGATGCGGTCATGTTCCGCCGGATGCTCACGCGAGCCCATGATGCGGCGCGAAGCAGCCTTGAACAGCGTTTCGATCAGGAAGGTGGACTTGCCACCGCCCGAAACGCCTGTCACTGCCGTGAAAGTACCGAGCGGAATATCCGCCGAGACATTTTTCAGATTGTTGCCGCGTGCGCCAACAACACGGATGCGCTTGGTCTTGGAAATCTTGCGGCGTTCCGACGGAACGGCGACTTCCATGACACCCGACAGATATTTTCCGGTCAGCGAGTTGGTATTGGACATCACGTCTTTCGGCGTGCCCTGTGCGATCACCTTGCCGCCGTGGACACCGGCTGCCGGGCCGATATCAACCACATAATCAGCTGTCAGGATCGCGTCTTCGTCATGCTCCACCACGATGACCGTATTGCCGAGATCGCGCAGATGGCGAAGCGTGTCCAGTAGGCGGGCATTGTCGCGCTGATGCAGGCCGATGGACGGTTCGTCCAGCACATAGAGAACGCCAGTCAGACCGGAACCGATCTGGGAGGCGAGGCGGATACGCTGACTTTCGCCACCGGAAAGTGTGCCGGAATTGCGCGCCAATGTCAGATAATCGAGACCGACATCGTTGAGGAACTGCAGACGCTCGCGGATTTCCTTGAGGATGCGCGCTGCAATTTCCCGCTGCTTATCGTTAAAGCTGCCATCAACGTCGCGGAACCAGGCATCAGCCTTGCGGATCGACATTTCAGTGATTTCACCGATATGCTTCATGCCGATTTTCACGGCCAGCGCTTCCGGTTTCAGGCGATAGCCATTGCACGCCGGGCAGGGCGTCGAAGACATGAAACGTTCAATCTCTTCACGCGACCAGGCAGAATCGGTTTCCTTCCAGCGACGTTCGAGATTTGGAATGACGCCTTCGAAAGGCTTGGTGGTCTGATAAGAACGCAGGCCGTCGTCATACTGGAAGGTGATTTCCTTGCCATCTGTGCCGTAAAGAATGGCGCGCTGCGATTCTTTGGACAGGTCAGACCAGCGGGTGCCGACCTTGAAGCCATAGGCCTTGCCCAGCGCTTCCAGCGTCTGATTATAATATGGCGAGGATGAACGCGCCCAAGGCGCAATCGCTCCATCTTTCAGCACTGCGCTTTCATCGGGAACAATAAGGTTCGGATCGATGGCTTGCTGCGTGCCGAGACCATCGCAGGTCGGGCAGGCGCCAAAGGGATTGTTGAACGAGAACAGGCGCGGCTCGATTTCGGGAATCGTGAAGCCGGAAACCGGGCAGGCGAATTTTTCCGAGAACAGAATGCGTTCGTGGGTCTCGTTGGCTGACTTGTTGGCTGCGCCACCTTCCGCCGTTTCTTCGGGCGGCAGCGGCTTGTCTGCGAATTCTGCGACAGCCAGACCTTCGGCGAGTTTCAGACAGGTTTCGAGACTGTCCGCAAGGCGCGAGGTGAGGTCAGGGCGCACGACGACGCGGTCTACCACCACATCGATATCGTGCTTGTATTTCTTGTCGAGTGCCGGAACATCGGCAATCTCGTAGAAAGTGCCGTCGACCTTGACGCGCTGAAAACCCTTCTTCAGAAGCTCTGCCAGCTCTTTCTTGTACTCACCTTTACGCCCGCGCACGATCGGCGCCAGAATGTACAGACGGGTGCCTTCTTCCAGCGCAATGATGCGATCGACCATCTGGCTGACGGTCTGGCTTTCGATGGGGAGACCGGTCGCCGGCGAATAAGGCACGCCCACACGCGCGAAAAGAAGGCGCATATAGTCGTAGATTTCCGTAACAGTGCCGACGGTCGAGCGCGGATTGCGGCTGGTCGTCTTCTGTTCGATGGAAATGGCGGGCGACAGACCGTCGATCTGGTCCACATCCGGCTTCTGCATCATTTCCAGAAACTGGCGCGCATAGGCAGAGAGGCTTTCCACATAGCGGCGCTGGCCTTCTGCATAGATGGTGTCGAAGGCAAGCGACGACTTGCCCGAACCGGAAAGGCCCGTCATGACGATCAGCTTGTCGCGTGGCAAATCCAGATCGACATTTTTAAGATTGTGCTCGCGCGCGCCACGTATGGAAATGAATTTCTGATCGCTCATTCCGCGTCCTGCCTGCTTCGTGATGCCATGGATAGACTGGCTTCGGCTATGATGCTGCCGTGCCAATCCCGTAATATGGGGCGACGCCCTCCAAAGAAGAAGGGGTTAGGTCATCCTAATTTGCGCTCTTGTAGCACCGGAACAAATATCGAACAACCAGCCTTCTGATAGGCGATACGAAATGTGAACGCAAGAGCGTTGACTGTCACTCCTGACAGGAGCACACTTTCATTACTCGCTGCTAGCGGAGAGGTATTGCGGAGGGATGACGCGATATCGGCAAGAGGTTCGCAGGAAGCGGGAAAATCCGGTAGGGAGGTAAAGGAGCATGAGTCCACCTGACTACACTGCCTAGCTTTCACACAGATGAAAGCACAGTCGATCTTGGTCGCGGATGCATTCTTTCGCAAGGAACCATGCATCGTTGATAAGAAGTTCGATTGCCGACAATTTATATATGCGCGGAAAACGAATGGCCGCGCGCCTTCGAATTCCGAAAGATTTTGTCGACGAATTAATGCCGACATATGAGCTTCGCTCAAACCCCAAGCCCCGCGCGCCAAAGAAACAGTGAGCGGCGGGGCTTTTTCTTGTCGTGATGTTTGGTGTGAAGTTGGTCGGGTTTTGGCCGGGCAGCGACTGGTTTTGCAACTCAAAAAGCCGCATAAATTTAGCCGCACAGTTTTCTAAAAATTGTGAGAGATGAGTTTTTGATGATGCAAAAGCTTGCATTTTGAACAAAACAAGAACATAAACTCTGTGGACATTGGCATTTCGCTGTACTGGAATTGAGCGCTCCACGCGTCAGTCCTGTAAGGTAAATGAATGAGTTTCAGGTGATGGCGCAATTCATGCGCCTGATCCTTCTTTTGGTAAGCGCTCTTGTCGGGGTAGAAATATCCGAAGAGACGCGAATGAGACCCGGAGTGGATTTTCGATGGCTGGTAGCGTCAATAAGGTCATTCTGGTCGGCAATCTCGGTGCCGATCCGGAAATTCGTCGTCTGAACTCAGGCGATGTGGTTGCCAATCTGCGTATTGCGACATCGGAAAGCTGGCGTGATCGCCAGTCTGGCGAACGCAAGGACCGCACCGAGTGGCACAGCGTTGTTATTTTCAACGAAAACCTTGCCAAGGTCGCAGAACAATATCTGAAGAAGGGCGCCAAGGTTTATATCGAAGGCGCGCTCCAGACCCGTAAATGGCAGGACCAGAACGGCAATGACCGTTATTCGACGGAAGTTGTGCTGCAGAAGTTCCGTGGCGAGCTTCAGATGCTCGACAGCCGTGGCGAAGGCGGCGATCAGGGCCGTTCGTTTGACCGTGGCAGCAGCGGCGGTGGACGCAACCAGATGTCGGATTATTCCGGCGGTGGCGATTTCGGTTCGTCCGGCCCGTCTTCTTCGGGCGGCGGCGGTGGTTTCTCCCGCGATCTCGACGACGAAATTCCATTCTGATGAGTTTAACGGGCGCTTTAAGCGCCCGTTTCATTTTGGCTAGGCGGCTTGTTAAATCAGAATATCATATATTCTTGTTATCTTTTTGATTAATAATATCATTATTAATTTTTTGGCTTAGTAGGTCTCGATTGAAAACTCCATACGGTCAGCAGAAAAGCGGGTCAGCGAATACTGGATCGGGTGACCATCTGTGTCGACATTGATGGCACGTGCCATCAGCACAATGGCCCCTGGTGAAAGCTTCAGATGTTTCAAATCATCTGAATCTGCATGTTGGGCGGATATGGTTGTCGATTTACGGAAATAATCCTCGATACCTGCTTTCCGGAGCGCCCAGGTAATGGATCCGTTTTCAGCATAGTCAGCGGCAAAATCGGGAAAGCGCGCCGCATCCACCCAATGCGTTGCGCGCGACACCGGGCGTCCATCCGCACTGTGTGCCGTTTCAAGTTTTGTGACTTCGCTGCCGACAGCGATGCCCAGGGCGTCGGCTATGTCAGCAGTTGCCGCCTCGGTTTCACTGCTGAGCAATATGCCTTTGACTTCACTGGCCTGCGTGCCCAGCGATTGAGAAATACGGGTGCGCTGCCCGATCTGATAGGTCAGGCGTTTGGCATTGGCGACAAATGTGCCGCGGCCCTGTTCAGCGCGGAGAACGCCTTCCTGTGTCAGTGCCGCGATGGCGCTGCGTACCGTATGACGGTTGACACCGAAGCGATCCGCCAGTTCCATCTCGGCAGGCATACGTGCACCGGACTGAAGTTTTCCGGCCATGATGTCGCCGCGTATTTCGTCGGCAATCTGCCGCCAGATCGCCACACCGCTGTTTCGTTCAATTCGTTTGGTCTTTGTCATCAACTGTCATCGTCCTGTCATTGGCAGGGGGTAATAATTCTGTTATTGTATGGTTGTCTAGATAAATAGACAAATATGCGAAGCAAGTCAACAGGATTGAAACAGGGCGGAAAAGCTCATGCAAACGACAGAGCCCAAGGCAGGCAATGGCACTGCTGCCGGTGGGATCCACGCCTCGGCCAGCAATGACAAATCCGGAAACGGCACGGCGCTTGATGCGATGCAGGCTGCACGTCAGGCCAGCATGGCAACACTTGCGCAGGCGAGCGGCGAAGAGCTGAAAGCTTTCTGGCAGGAATGGTCGGACAAGCCCGATTTTGAAATTCTCCGTGGTCCAGAAACCGGACTGGTGATGCTGCGCGGCCGTATCGGCGGCGGCGGCGCGCCGTTCAATGTTGGTGAGGCGACGGTGACCCGCGCAACGGTGCGTCTGGCCGATGGTTCGGTCGGGCATTCCTATGCGCTCGGTCGCGATCAGGAAAAGGCGCGACTGGCCGCTCTGTTTGATGCGCTCTGGATTGACGAAGCGCGACGCGATGCGGTGGAACGTCAGGTCCTCGACGTGTTGCGCAACCGGCTGGAGCAGGCCGACGCAAAGCTGCGCAACGAAGCTGCTGCCACCAAAGTTGATTTCTTCACCATGGTTCGGGGAGACAATTGATGCTTCATTCTTCACCCCATTCTTCTCCGGCCTTTGAAGGCGGTCTTGCTAATCCTGTCACGGACGCCCAATCGGCATTTCACGCAGTCATGCATGCGATGGCCAATCCGGGCCGCATTTATGCTCTGGCGCGTGCGGCAACGCCGCCGCTGCCACTGACACCGGAACTGGGCGTCATCGCTGCCACCTTGCTCGACCACGACGCCACCGTCTGGTGCGACCGCGCCATTGCAGCCAATGCAGACGCTACAGCCTGGCTGACCTTTCAAACCGGCGCACCGCAGGCGGACGGCTCGACTTCCGCGCAATTCGCATTGGTTACCGATGCTTCGCTGTTACCAGCATTGGCAGAATTCTCGCAAGGGCAGCCGGAGTTTCCTGATCGCTCGACAACCGTGGTTCTGGCAGTCAAGTCGTTTGAAAGCGGGCAGGGCCTTGTTCTGAAAGGTCCGGGTATTGACGGTGAGCGAGAAGTTCACATCGACGGTCTTCCGCAGGACTTCGTTGCGCAATGGCGCGACAACGGCGCGCAATTTCCGCTCGGTGTCGATCTGGTCCTGGTGAGCGACGGTGCTGTCATCGCATTTCCGCGCACCACGCGCATAACCAAACTGGAGGGCTGAACATGTATGTTGCCGTAAAGGGTGGCGAAACAGCCATCCGTAACGCCCACCGACTTCTCGATGATCGCCGCCGGGGTGATCGTGCGGTGCCTGCGCTGCGTCTGGATCAGATTGTCGAACAGCTTGCGCTGGCCGTAGATCGCGTGATGGCGGAAGGTTCGCTCTATGATCGCGAGCTGGCCGCGCTTGCCGTGCGCCAGTCGCGAGGCGATCTGATCGAGGCCATTTTCCTCGTGCGCGCTTATCGCACCACATTGCCGCGCTTTGGCTATTCCCGCCCGATGGAAACCGGGCAGATGCTGATCGAGCGACGCATCTCTGCGACCTATAAGGATCTTCCGGGCGGCCAGTTGCTTGGTCCAACTTTCGACTACACCCACCGTCTTCTCGATCCGGATCTGGCTGGCGACGTTGCAGTACCGGAGCCTGAAGCACGTGAAACCGAGAAAGAAGAGACGCCTCGCGTCACCGATATCCTCGGTGTGAACGGCATGATCGAGGACGATGGTTCTCTGCCGGAAGGTCACGAGCCGGGCGATCTGACGCGCGAGCCGTGGACATTCCCGATGGAACGCGATCTGCGCTTGCAGGCGCTGGCGCGTGGCGATGAAGGCTTCCTTCTCGCACTCGGCTATTCCACCCAGCGCGGCTATGGCAACACCCATCCTTTCGTCGGAGAAATTCGCATTGGTGAAGTGGAGGTCGAATTCGACGTGCCTGAGCTGGGCTTTGCCGTCTCGCTTGGCCGGGTGCAATTGACCGAATGCCAGATGATCAACCAGTTCAAGGGTTCAGCAAAGCAGCCACCGCAATTCACACGCGGCTATGGTCTGGTGTTCGGCCAGAGTGAGCGCAAGGCCATGTCCATGTCGCTCTGTGACCGCGCCTTGCGGGTTCGTGAATTCGATACAGATGTGACCGCGCCCGCACAGGATGAGGAATTTGTCATTTCCCACTCGGACAATGTGCAGTCGACCGGCTTCGTAGAGCATCTGAAACTGCCGCATTACGTCGACTTTCAGGCTGAACTCGAACTCATCCGCAGCATGCGTGCGGAATATGAGAAAACGCAGAGCGAGGCTGAAGGCACAATGGACGGCCAAGCGAAGGAGGCCGCAGAATGAGCGATCTGGCCAATTACAATTTCGCCTATCTGGACGAACAGACGAAGCGAATGATCCGCCGCGCCATATTGAAGGCCATTGCGGTGCCCGGTTATCAGGTGCCTTTTGCCAGCCGCGAAATGCCGATGCCTTATGGCTGGGGCACGGGCGGCGTGCAGGTGACGGCTTCCATTCTTGGGCCGGACGATGTGCTGAAGGTTATCGATCAGGGCGCAGACGACACGACCAACGCCGTTTCAATCCGGGCGTTCTTCCAGAAGACCGCTGATGTGGCCGTGACGACCAGCACTGGCGAGGCGACGATCATCCAGACGCGCCACCGTATTCCGGAATATCCGCTGACCGAAGGGCAGGTGATCGTCTATCAGGTGCCGATCCCGGAACCACTGCGCTTTCTGGAACCCCGCGAAACGGAAACGCGCAAGATGCACGCGCTCGCCGAATATGGCCTCATGCATGTAAAGCTCTATGAGGATATTGCGCGTCACGGCCAGATCGCCAAGACTTATGACTATCCGGTGATGATCGAAGGTCGCTACGTGATGGCGCCATCGCCGACGCCGAAATTCGACAATCCGAAAATGCATATGTCGCCTGCCTTGCAACTGTTCGGCGCGGGTCGCGAAAAGCGCATTTATGCAGTGCCGCCATACACACAGGTCGTGAGCCTCGATTTCGAGGATCATCCGTTTGAAGTGCAGAAGTTCAAGGAACCTTGTGCGCTATGCGGCGCAAGGGGCGTCTATCTGGATGAAGTCGTGCTGGATGATCGCGGCGGCTCGATATTCGTGTGCTCGGACACCGATTATTGCGAAGACCGTCAGGCAAAAGGCCATTTCGGTCATCTGGCCGCTAATAACGAGGCCTCAGCCAAGGAAACAGTAAGATGAGTGACGAACCTCTGCTGAGAGTGAACAGCCTTTCGAAGTTCTACGGCAGCCGCCGTGGCTGCGAGGATATCTCCTTCAATCTTTGGCCGGGCGAAGTTCTGGCCATTGTCGGGGAATCCGGCTCGGGCAAGACGACGCTGCTCAACAGCCTTGCGACCCGTCTGGAACCGACATCTGGCACCGTTGAATACCGGATGCGCGATGGCGAATTCCGCGATCTGTACAAGATCGGTGAGGCCGAGCGTCGCTTCCTGATGCGAACGGATTGGGGCTTTGTTCACCAGAACCCCGCTGATGGTCTGCGCATGACGGTTTCGGCTGGCGCCAATGTCGGCGAGCGCCTGATGGCCGTGGGTGAACGCCACTATGGCAACATCCGCTCCACGGCAACCGAGTGGCTTGGCCGCGTGGAAATCGCATCCGACCGTATCGACGATCAGCCACGCGCTTTTTCCGGCGGTATGCGTCAGCGTTTGCAGATTGCTCGCAATCTCGTCACCGCACCGCGACTGGTGTTCATGGACGAGCCGACCGGCGGTCTCGATGTTTCGGTGCAGGCGCGTCTGCTCGATCTGTTGCGCGGGCTTGTCAACGATCTGGGACTTTCAGTCATCATAGTGACGCATGATCTGGCCGTAGCGCGGCTTCTGTCGCACCGCATCATGGTCATGAAAGACGGTCATATTGTCGAGCAAGGGCTGACGGATCGCGTGCTGGATGACCCGCAAGCGCCTTATACGCAGTTGCTCGTATCATCGATCTTGCAGGTATAGATCAATTAAAACAGATATTTATCGCATGTTCTTCCCAAAATGGCGGAACTTCATGCGTGAGGTGAAAAATGTCTATGTTGCAAACATCCGTTTCGCAGGTCGTGCCGCCACTGGTCGTATCCGGCGTAACCAAAACCTTCACCATGCATTTGCAGGGCGGCATCGAACTGCCGGTCGTGCATGGCGTGAATTTTGAACTCAATGCCGGTGAATGCGCCGTGCTGGGCGGTCCCTCAGGCGCGGGCAAAAGCTCGATCCTGAAAATGGTCTACGGCAATTATGCCGTGAATGGCGGCTCCATCCTGATCCGTCATGCGGGTCGCGCTGTCGATCTGGCCAAGGCTGATCCCCGCGAAGTGCTTGGCGTTCGTCGTGACACGATTGGCTATGTCAGCCAGTTTCTGCGCACACTGCCGCGCGTGGCGGCGATTGATGTCGTGGCCGAACCTTTGATCGCTCGCGGCGCCGACCACGACATGGCGCTGGACCGCGCCCGGGAATTACTAGCCAAGCTCAACCTGCCGGAACGGCTTTGGGCTCTGCCGCCTGCAACCTTTTCCGGTGGCGAGCAACAGCGCGTCAACATCGCTCGCGGTTTCATCACCGATCATCCGGTATTGCTGCTGGACGAACCAACGGCTTCGCTCGATGCGAAGAACCGTGCGGTTGTGGTCGATCTGATCAAGGCCAAGAAGGCCGAAGGCGTTGCGATGCTTGGCATTTTCCACGACGAGGATGTGCGTGAGGAAGTGGCCGACCGCATTATCGACGTCACTGCCTTTTCGCCGAGGGCAGCAGCATGACCAAGCTCTCGGTCGAACCGCTCGTTCACGAAACGGCAGATGTCAGCGGCAGCAAGCTTGGCCGCTACACGGAAGTCGGCGCGCGTAGCCGACTTTCCGAAACCGTGCTGGATGATTACTCCTATCTCGGCATCGATTGCGAAATCTGGTGCGCGGAGATCGGCAAATTCTCCAACATCGCCAGCCATGTTCGCATCAATGCCACCAATCATCCGACCTGGCGTCCGACCCTGCATCATTTCACCTATCGCGCAGGCGATTATTGGTCGGATGCGGAGAATGAGGCTGAGTTCTTCGACTGGCGTCGCGGCAATGCGGTGAAAATCGGCCATGACACCTGGCTTGGTCACGGCTCGACCATTCTGCCGGGCGTCACCGTGGGCAACGGTGCTGTGATCGGTGCCGGCGCTGTCGTCAGCAAGGATGTTGCGCCTTATACGATCGTCGGCGGTGTACCGGCGCGTCTCATCCGCGAACGCTTTGACGCGGCAACGGGCAATCGTCTTGACCGGTTGGCCTGGTGGGACTGGAGCCATGAACGTCTGCGCGGCGCGCTCGATGATTTCCGCGCGCTCGATATAGAAACTTTTCTCTCGAAATATGAAACTGCCGCCAATACCGAGGCGGTCATGAAAGAGCTTTCTCATGGCTAATGAAATCGTTCTCAAAAATGCGCGTATCGTGCTTGCCGACGAAGTCGTTTCCGGTTCCATCCTGATCCGCGACGGTAAGATCGCCGCTATTGATCAGGGTAACGTGAATGGCGGCGAGGATATGGACGGCGATTATGTCATTCCTGGCCTGATCGAACTCCATACCGACCAGCTGGAATCGCATTATGCGCCGCGCCCCAAGGTGCGCTGGAACGTGGATGCCGCCGTTCAGGCCCACGACGCGCAGGTTGCCGCATCGGGCATCACCACTGTCTTCGATGCGATGCGGGTCGGTTCCGATTATGATCGCGACTTCGTTGGCAAGGATATGCGTCTGCTGGCGGATGCTATTGAAAGCGGCGTGCGCGAAAACCGCTTGCGCGCCGACCATTTCCTGCATCTGCGTTGCGAAGTTTCCGCAGCCGACTGCCTTGAAGGCTTTGCACTGTTTGAAAACGATGATCGGGTGAAGCTGGCTTCGCTGATGGACCATGCACCGGGACAGCGTCAGTTCGCAGAGGTCGAAACCTATCGCACCTATTACATGCGCAAGCTGAAACTCAATGATGAAGAGTTTCGTTTGCATTGCGAAAAGCGCATGGCGGACTCCGACGCCTATTCGGCCAAGCATCGCCGGGCGATTGCCGATTTGTCAGGTGCACGCGGCATCGTGTTGGCAAGCCACGACGACGCCACCAGCGCCCATGTGGATGAATCGCTTGATCACGGCGTCCGGATTGCGGAATTTCCAACCACGCTGGAAGCGGCTTCGGCATCCAAGGGGGCAGGCCTGTCCATCTTGATGGGCGCGCCGAATATCGTGCGCGGCGGCTCGCATTCCGGCAATATCGCCGCCCGCGATCTGGTGGATAATGGCAGCCTCGATATTCTATCGTCGGATTACATCCCGTTCAGCCTGATCCAATCGGCTTTCGGGCTTGCCTCCGGCGAGCGTCCGATTGGGCTGCCTGAAGCTATTCGTCTCGTTAGCAAAAACCCGGCCGATGCAATGCGTATGGATGATCGTGGCGAAATTGCTGTCGGCAAGCGCGCCGATCTGGTACGAGCACGCACCAGAAGTGCGATCCCGGTGGTCCGCACCGTCTGGCGTGAAGGCGAGCGGGTGCTCTGATGCGTATGGAGAATATCCAGCCGAAAGGCTGTTTCGTTGCCGTTGTCGGCCCCAGTGGGGCCGGCAAGGATACGATCATGGATGGCGCGCGCATGGCCCTTGCAGGCGATGCGCGATTTCACTTTGTGCGCCGCATCGTCACGCGTCCGCAAATGCCGGGAACCGAAGATCACGACAGCATGGATGAAGCGGCTTTTGCGAAGGCCGCAGGCGAGGGCGCTTTCGCGCTGCATTGGCGTGCTCACGGCCTGGATTATGGTCTGCCAAGATCGCTCGATACGCTCATCGATGGCGGAACCGTGGTGATCGCCAACCTCTCACGCCGCGTTCTGGATGACATGCGCAAGCTCTATCCGTCGCGTTCGGTGGTTGTCATCAGCGCTCGTCCAGAGGTGTTGGCCGAGCGGCTGGCAAGTCGTGGGCGCGAGAGCCGGGAAGAAATCGCCTTGCGACTTTCACGCGAAGTGAGCTTCGATGATGGGGCTGGCGATGTTGTCATAATAGACAATTCCGGCGATGTCATTGAATCCACTGATGCGTTCATTCGCCACCTGATTAAAGTGCAAGGAAAAACAATAGCTTAATTGATAAAGTTCGAGTGACGTGTAAATTTACACAAACGTCACGATGCTTTCATTGCAGTGTCATGGAAGCAATTCAGAGTGAGCATGAATGGAGATGAATTCATGCTTCAACTGAAAAACGTAACGCGCCGCTATAATGACAAGGTGGCGGTTTCGGGGGTTGACCTCGAGATCGAGCCCGGCACGTTTGTGGGGATTATCGGGCGTTCGGGCGCGGGTAAATCGACGCTTCTGCGTATGATCAACCGCCTCGTCGAGCCGTCCGAGGGTACTATTCATTGGGATGGGCGCGATGTTACCGGGCTGAAGGGCTCAGGGCTTCGCGACTGGCGCGCGCAATGCGCGATGATTTTTCAGCATTTCAATCTGGTCGACCGTCTCGACGTCCTGACCAATGTTCTGATGGGGCGTCTCAATTACGTTTCGACGCCGAAGTCGCTCTTGCGTATCTGGAGTGATGAAGAACGCCTGATCGCGCTGTCCGCCTTGCAGCAGTTCGATATCGCCCATCTGGCCGCTCACCGCGCCGATGAGCTTTCCGGTGGCCAGCAGCAGCGCGTGGCTATTGCCCGCGCACTTGTTCAGCAGCCACGCATTATCCTAGCCGATGAACCGATTGCATCACTTGATCCGCGTAATACGCGCAGCGTCATGGATGCCCTGCGCCGCATCAATCGCGAATACGGCATCACGGTTCTCTGCAATCTGCATTCACTCGATATCGCACGCAGCTATTGCGACCGCCTCGTCGGCATGTCCGCTGGCAAGGTTGTGTTCCGCGGTACACCATCGATGCTCACTGATATGGCATCACGCGATCTTTACGGCATGGAAGCCGACGACGTTGTCGATAGCGTCGACACGGTCGATGCGATGCCTGCACCGGTTCCGCAGTCGGCAGAAGCCGCACTGCGCCAGATTTCCGCCTGAGCGACAAAGCTCCGGAAAAAAACTCGCTCCAAACTCAGGATTAACAGGAGAGACTTATGCTTAACCGTAGAACATTTCTGGCGGCTGTTGCGCTCACCGCTACCATGTCCGTCCCCATGATGTCTTACAATGCCCAGGCAGCTGACTGGAGCAAGGATTATCCGGAAATCGTTCTGGGTGTTATCCCGGCTGAAAACGCCTCGACCACCAGCGACCGTTATGCACCGCTCGCCGCTTATCTCGGCAAGGAACTCGGCACCAAGGTTACGCTGCGCGTTGCAAACGACTACGCCGCCGTCATCGAAGGCCAGCGCGCTGGCAATATCCAGATCGCTTTCTACGGCCCGGCTTCCTTTGCCCGCGCCGTCATGACCGGCGTTGAAACCACGCCGCTCGTCAACCAGCGCCACGATACCGGCGTCAACGGCTATTATTCGGTCGTTTATGTCCGCGCCAACAGCCCTTACCAGAAAATGGAAGACCTGAAGGGCAAGAGCATCGCGCTCGTCGACCCGAACTCCACATCGGGCAACAATGCGCCGCGCTACTTCCTGAACCGCGATGGCTATAGCGTCGACACGTTCTTCGGTAAGAACTTCTTTGCCGGCAGCCACGAAAATGCTGTTCTGGCGCTCGCTCAGGGCACCGCTGACGCTGCCGCCAACTCCTGGAATTCGGAAAACGATTCCAACCTGACCCGCATGATCAGCCGCGGCGTTCTCAAGGATGCAGACGGCAAGGCACTGACCAAGGATGATTTCCGCATCATCTTCAAGTCGGACTTCCTGCCGGAAGGCCCGTTTGCTGTGCTCAGCACGCTGCCTGACCAGCTGAAGGCTGACATCAAGCAGGCTTTCCTTGAAATGCCGAAGAAGGACAAGGCTGGCTTTGACGCCCTTTCCGATGGCAAGGACCAGGAATTCGTGGCGACCGGAGCCAAGGATTATGAACCGATCATCGAGATGCTGAAGTTCAACGACAAGGCACGCAAGTCCTAATCCGTAGAACAATCGAAATGCCCGAAGCCGCAAACGCTTCGGGCATTTTTGTTAGGGAATCTCGCATGACGATATCCTCTCTCGACGGCAGCGGTTCCAAGGGCCTGCTCGCCGAGTATCGCAGGGAAGTCGGGAAACGACGCCTTTACGGGATCGGTTTCCTCCTCGCTCTGGTTGTTATCGCCATAGCTGCCTCTGTTGTTGCCGATGTTCGGCTGGGCACACTGGTTGAAAATCTCTTTCGTTTTACGAGTTATCTCGGCCGCATTCTGCCGGACCTGACCATCGCCAATTTCTGGGGCGACATGGCCGCGTGGTACTGGAATATTGGCGGCTGGCTCAAAATGCTCTTCGAGACGCTGCTGATCGCCTATCTTGCGACGCTGATCGGCGCGACGATTGCTTTTGCCGCTTCATTCGCGGCTTCCTCCAATATGGCGCCCAATTCGACAGTGCGCTTCATCGTCCGGCGCGGACTGGAACTGCTGCGGACCGTACCTGAAATCGTGTTCGCCTTGCTGTTCGTCATTGCATTCGGTCTCGGACCAATGGCCGGTGTGCTGGCTCTGATGCTTCACACAACCGGCGCGCTCGGCAAACTGTTTTCGGAAGTGGTCGAAAACATCGATATGCGGCCCGTCGAAGGCATTCGGGCGTCGGGCGGTTCCGGCCTTCAGGTCATCCGTTTTGCCGTGCTGCCGCAGGTCGCGGCCAATTTCGCCTCTTACGGGCTGCTTCGCTTTGAAATCAATGTGCGCGGCGCGTCCGTCATGGGCTTTGTCGGGGCAGGTGGCATCGGTCAGGAACTGCTCACCTCAATCCGGCAGTTTTACTACAGCGATGTCAGGGCCATTCTGCTGCTGATCATTGTGACGATTGTCGCGATCGATCTCATCACCCAGCGTGTCCGTCACGCGCTTCTGGGCCGCATCGGCTGAAGGGGAGGATATTATGACTGATATTGCACAAAGCCTCTCCCGCGAAGCCCACGCGCATGAAAAGGAATTGCGCGCGGAATATGCCTCGCTCTTCGGTAACGGGCGTGTCTGGCGCAATTTGACGATAGTCAGCCTGTTGCTTGTCGCGTCAGTGTGGTTTGCCTTCTACTGGCTTGATTTCTCGTTTCTGCGCATTCTGAACGGGCTTGGCCGGTTGGGCGACTTTGCGCTGATGATGTTCCCACCAGCGTCCAATGGCCGTTTCAGCCTTTACCTTTGGTCGATGTTGGAAACCCTTGCCATTGCCTATCTGGGCACGCTGCTCGCGGCAATCCTTGCCTTCCCGTTCGGCTTTCTGGCGGCAAAGAACATCATCCCGAATGTGTTCCTGCATTTCGGCATCCGCCGCTTTCTCGATACTATTCGTGGCGTCGATACGCTGATCTGGGCATTGATTTGGGTGTCGGTGGTTGGGCTTGGACCTTTCGCCGGTATTCTGGCTATTGCCTGTTCCGACTTTGGCGCTTTCGGTAAGTTGTTTTCGGAAGCCATTGAAGGTGCGGACAAGAAGCCGGTCGAAGGCGTATTGTCATCCGGCGGTAACCGCCTGCATGGCTATCGCTTCGGCGTGCTGCCGCAGGTTCTGCCACTGATCGGCAGTCAGGTGCTATACTTCTTCGAGTCCAACACACGCTCGGCTACGATCATCGGTATCGTGGGGGCAGGTGGTATCGGCGCGCATCTGGCGGAACAGATCAAGGTTCTGAACCTTCAGGACGTTTCGTTCCTGATTATCATGATCCTGATAGCTGTTGCCGTTATCGACTGGTTCTCGTCCAAGCTACGCCACGCCATGATCGGCAAGAAGGCGCAGAAATCGGCTTAACCACTGATAAGCGTCTTGATACCGTCGGCGACGAACTGCACAGCCAGCGCGGCCAGAATGACGCCCAGCAAACGGGTAAGAATGGATCGACCGGTTTCGCCAAGGAACCGGTCGACGCGTTCTGCGAGCAGAAGCACAACATAAGTAATGAGCAGGCAGACAAAGATCACGCCGACAAGCGCCGCACGCGGCCCTATGCCGTGGAACGAGTTCGACGTCAGCACGATAGCCGAAATCGCGCCAGGGCCAGCAATAAGCGGAATTGCGAGCGGGAAGGCGGCAATGTTGCGGATGTGATCCTTGGTGATGGCGACTTCGGCGCTCTTTTCCTTGCGCTCTGTCCGCTTTTCGAAAATCATTTCAAATGCGATCCAGAACAGAAGTAAACCACCAGCGACGCGGAACGCGCCGATGGAAATGCCGAACATGCCGAGGATCTGCACACCCGCCACGGCAAACAGCGCCATGACGATGAAGCCGATGATGGAAGCCCGAAGCGCGACCTGACCGCGATGACCGCGATCCATACCCGGGGTAAGAGCCAGAAACAGCGGTGCCAGACCGGGCGGGTCGATTGTGACGAGAAGGGTGACGAAAGCGCTGAAAACGGTATCGTAAAAACCCATGCTGCTCGCGCCCCTCTTTTTTGATCGGCCGTGATCGAAGTCTAGAGCATTTCCGGCAAAACTGTGAAGCGGTTTCGCGTTTGGAAATGCGTGAAAACAAACAGTAAGGGCGGTTTTGACGATTCCGTCAAAAATGGAGCCACCCCATACGCTGGAGGCGCATTGGTTGATGCAAAGCGCCGGATCGGGCAACAAGCTTGCGCGATGTTTATGTGAATATCTTATAAGCTATTGATTTACAAAAGTGATTTAACCCGCCGAAACGGTCTCGAAATTGGCGTTTTGCGCTGCTTTCCTTTATAAAGAGACTTTATCGATTCTGTTGAGAAAGATATCTGAATAGTGTCAGATCAAACCCCTCCACCCGGTTCCGACGATATGAATGGCGGCCCGAGCGGTATTGAGCCGATTTCCATTATCGAGGAAATGCAGCGCTCATATCTCGATTACGCAATGAGCGTTATCGTGAGCCGCGCTTTGCCTGATGTGCGCGACGGCCTCAAGCCTGTGCATCGTCGTATCCTTCACGCCATGAACGAGATGAATCTCGCCTATAATCGCCCCTACCGTAAATCGGCAGGTGTGATCGGTGAGGTCATGGGTAAGTATCACCCGCATGGCGACTCCTCGATTTACGACGCCCTCGTGCGTATGGCGCAGGATTTTTCCATGCGCGATCCGCTCGTCGACGGGCAGGGCAATTTCGGCTCCATCGACGGTGATCCACCGGCCGCGATGCGTTATACCGAATGCCGTCTGGAAAAGCTCACTGAAGCGCTCCTGTCGGACATCGACAAGGACACGGTCAATTTCCAGGACAATTACGACGGTCGCGAACGTGAGCCGGTGGTTATGCCGGCTCGTTTCCCGAACCTGCTCGTCAATGGGTCGGGTGGTATCGCGGTCGGTATGGCGACCAATATTCCGCCGCACAACCTTGGCGAAGTCATCGATGGCTGCATCGCGCTGATTAAAAACCCGGCCATTGAGCTGGAAGAAATCATGGAAATTATTCCCGGTCCGGATTTTCCGACCGGCGGCATCATTCTCGGACGCGCTGGCATCAATTCGGCCTATACGACGGGTCGCGGCTCGGTGATCATGCGCGGACGTGCTGCAATCGAACCGATGCGCGGCGACCGCGAGGCCATTATCATCACCGAGATTCCGTATCAGGTGAACAAGGCCTCGATGATCGAGAAAATGGCTGAGCTGGTGCGCGACAAGCGTATCGAAGGCATTTCCGATCTGCGCGACGAATCCGATCGCGAAGGCTATCGCGTTGTGGTCGAGTTGAAGCGTGACGCCGTAGCCGACGTCGTGCTGAACCAGCTCTATCGTTATACACCGCTGCAGACCTCTTTCGGTTGCAACATGGTGGCGCTGAACGGCGGCAAGCCCGAACAGCTGACGCTGCTCGACATGCTCCGCGCCTTCGTGGCTTTCCGTGAGGAAGTCGTCACACGTCGCACCAAGTTCCTGCTCAACAAGGCGCGTGACCGCGCGCATGTGTTGGTTGGTCTGGCGATTGCCGTTGCCAATATCGATGAAGTGATCGCACTGATCCGTCGTGCACCTGATCCGACGACAGCGCGTGAACAGTTGATGGAACGTCGCTGGCCTGCCGCCGACGTTGCACCACTGATCCGCCTGATTGATGATCCGCGTCACCGCATCAATGACGACAACACCTATAACCTCTCCGAAGAACAGGCTCGCGCCATTCTCGATCTGCGTCTCCAGCGCCTGACCGCGCTTGGCCGCGATGAAGTGGCGGACGAACTGAACAAGATTGGTGAGGAAATTCGCGATTATCTCGACATTCTCAGCTCGCGCGTGCGCGTGATGACAATTGTCACAGACGAAATGATCGCCGTTCGTGACGAGTTCGCCACGCCACGCCGCACCGAATTCGGTCTTGGTGGCGCGGAAATGGACGATGAAGACCTCATCGCCCGCGAAGACATGGTCGTCACGGTCAGCCATGCTGGTTACATCAAGCGTGTGCCTCTGGCGACCTATCGTGCACAGCGCCGCGGCGGCAAGGGCCGTTCGGGCATGGCGACGAAGGACGAAGATTTCGTCACGCGCCTGTTTGTCGCCAATACGCATACGCCGGTTCTGTTCTTCTCCTCGCGTGGCATTGTCTACAAGGAGAAGGTCTGGCGTCTGCCGGTCGGTAATCCGCAGTCACGCGGCAAGGCGCTTATCAACATGCTGCCGCTGCAGCAGGGCGAGCGTATTACGACCATCATGCCGTTGCCGGAGGATGAAGATTCCTGGGCAAATCTGGACGTCATGTTCTCGACAACGCGTGGTACGGTTCGCCGTAACAAGCTGTCGGACTTCGTTCAGGTCAACCGCAACGGCAAGATCGCAATGAAGCTTGAGGACGAGGGCGATGAAATCCTCTCCGTCGATACCTGTACGGAATTCGACGATGTGCTTCTGACTTGTGCTGGCGGCCAGTGCATCCGTTTCCCGGTTACTGATGTGCGCGTCTTCGCAGGCCGCAACTCGATCGGCGTACGCGGCATCAATCTGGCGGATGGCGACAAGGTCATCTCCATGGCGATCCTGCACCATGTCGATGCTGACGCGTCGCAGCGTTCCGCCTATCTCAAGCGTTCGATTGCCGAACGCCGGGCTCAAGGTGCAGACGATGCCGATGATATCGTCGTTGTCGGTGAAGAAGTCGGTACCGACGCCGAGCTTTCCGAAGAGCGGTATCAGGAACTGAAGGCACGCGAACAGACCGTGCTGACAGTCAGCGAATATGGCTACGGCAAGCGTTCGTCGTCTTACGAGTTCCGTGTTTCGGGCCGTGGCGGCAAGGGTATCCGCGCAACCGATACGTCGAAGACCGACGAAATCGGCAAGCTCGTCTCGCTGTTCCCTGTCGAGGCAAGCGACCAGATCCTGCTCGTCTCCGATGGCGGTCAGCTTATTCGTGTGCCGGTCGACGGTATTCGTCTTGCAGGCCGTTCAACGAAGGGCGTCACGATCTTCAACACGGCTGACGGCGAAAAGGTCGTTTCGGTCGAGCGCATTTCCGAAACGGAAAGCGATGAAGACGGTGGCAATGGCGGCGTCGAGGGTGGCGAATCCGCTCCCGAGGGCGAAACCCCAACGACGAACGAAGAATAAGGCAAACTGGCCGGGCGCATTCGCCCGGTTAGAGCATTTCCAGCAAAAGTGCGTAGTGGTTTTGCGCAGGATAATGCGTAAAAACAAATGGATAGAGCGGTTCCACGATTCCGTTTTAACCGGAACCGCTCTAGAACAAGCACAACGAAAAAGGCCGATGGTTTTACCATCGGCCTTTTTCAGATGCCAAGACTGGAGGAATTGGCGATCTTCTAACCAGATCACGTCGATTAGACGGCGACAAGATCGCTGATATTCAAGTTATTCAGTGTGAGATATTTAGAAGATTAGCGTCATGGCGATGTGTTCTTCTGGCGCTTCATCTCAAGCCGATAAGGCGAGACTTAAACCCGTGAAGACGCAGATTATCGCGAACGCATGTTGCGGATACTGTTGAGGTCGAATGCCACCTGACGCACGCGCTGGCGTTTGGCTTCGTTCTCCTCAAGGAGCAGTATGATTGCCGATGCGGCCATTGCGACCATCATGGATAATGCCAGAAGAAAGATCATCATCGTCATATCCTTTCAGCATACATACGCTTCAGAAACGAAAAGGTTGCACCAAACTTGCGCCTATTCTGGTAAATCGGTTGTGAACTTGCTGTGAAATCGGTGTTCACATCACGTTCAATTGGTTTCTTGGTTTCTATTTTCTTATCGCTGTGGTTCTTGTTGAAAATCCTGTCAGAAAAGGCTAGCTGGAAGAAATGACAATCGCGATCTATGCGGGCTCCTTCGACCCGGTGACAAACGGCCATATGGATGTCCTGAAAGGCGCACTGCGCCTTGCCGATGAGGTTATTGTCGCTATTGGCGTTCATCCCGGTAAGAAACCGCTGTTCAGTTTCGACGAGCGCGTGGAGCTGATCGGCCAGAGCGCGAAAGCTGTTCTTGGCAGTGATGCGGCGCGCATTTCCGTTATTTCCTTCGATGGCTTGGTGATCGACTCAGCGCGCAAGCATAAGGCGCAGTTGATGGTGCGCGGCCTGCGCGATGGCACCGATCTTGATTACGAAATGCAGATGGCGGGGATGAACGGCACTATGGCGCCGGAATTGCAGACTGTTTTCCTGCCAGCCGATCCTGCCGTGCGCACGATTACCGCCACATTGGTTCGCCAGATTGCGTCGATGGGCGGCAATATCAAGCCTTTCGTACCGGCTATTGTTGCCGCTGCCCTTGAAGCAAAATTCAAATCCTGAGGTTTGGGAGTTTTTCGATCATGAAATCTATTCGTTCGGCGCTCGCCGCTGCCGCGATCCTTACACTGTCTCAAGGCGTGATGGCCTCCGTCGCCAATGCGGCGGACACGCTCGTTCTGAAGCTCAAGGACGGTGATGTTGCGATCCAGCTGCGTCCTGACCTCGCGCCGAAGCATGTGGCCCAGATCGAAAAGCTGGTCAGCGATGGCGCCTATGACGGCGTTGCCTTCCACCGTGTCATTCCGGGCTTCATGGCCCAGACTGGCGATGTCCAGTATGGCAATATGGACAAGGGCTTCAACGCTCAGAGCGTTGGCACCGGTGGCTCCAAATATCCGGACATCAAGGCTGAGTTCTCGAAAGAACCTTTCGTGCGCGGCACGGTTGGCATGGCACGCAGCCAGAGCCCGAATTCCGCTAACTCGCAGTTCTTCATCATGTTCGATGACGGCGCATTCCTGAACGGCCAGTACACTGTGGTCGGCAAGGTTGTCAGCGGCATGGAAGCCGTGGACAAGATAAAGAAGGGCAGCGAATCCGATAACGGATCCGTGGAAAACCCGGACAAGATCGTCAAGGCGACCATTCAGAAATAACTATCCAATACAACGCGTCTTATTGAACGCATTGAAACAGGAGAGGCCAAATGGCTTACAAAGACCCCGAAAACACGCTCGTTCTGGAAACCACCAAGGGCAATGTTGTGCTCGAACTCTATCCGGATCTGGCACCGGGCCACGTCGAGCGCATCAAGGAACTGGCACGCGAAGGCGCTTATGACGGCGTTGTGTTCCACCGCGTGATCGACGGCTTCATGGCGCAGACTGGCGACGTGAAGTTCGGCAAGTCGGGCGGCGCGCATTTCAACGGCTCGCGCGCTGGCATGGGCGGTTCGGACAAGCCGGACCTGAAGGCTGAGTTCTCCAACACCCAGCACAAGCGCGGCACGGCTTCGATGGCACGCAGCCAGAACCCGAATTCGGCCAACTCGCAGTTCTTCATCTGCTTCACCGATGCTCCTTGGCTCGACCGCCAGTACACCGTCTGGGGTCAGGTCATCGAAGGCATGGACAATGTCGACACGATCAAGCGCGGCGAGCCGGTTACCGATCCGGACAAGATCGTAACTGCACGTATCGCAGCCGATATCTGATCGATTATTTCCAATGAAAATTGCGGCTCCGGTTTATACCGGGGCCGTCATTCGTTTACCGCATTGTCCAACGCATCGAAGCGGGATCAGAAATCAGTCCAGTGAACTGATTTCCCCGCGTAGACGCTTCGTACTTTTGCTGGAAATGCTCTAGAGCGGTTCCGATTAAAACGGAATCGTGGAACCGCTCTATCTAACTGTTTTTACGCATTATCCTACGCAAAACCGCTTCGCACTTTTGCTGGAAATGCTTTAGAGGCCCATCATGCGTGTTGATCTTTTTGATTTCGATCTGCCGGAAGAGCGTATCGCCTTGCGCCCCGCAGCGCCCCGCGACCATGCAAAGCTTTTGCGTGTTGTTCCGGGCCAGCCTTTCGAGGATCGCCACGTCTATGATCTGCCCGACTTGTTACAGCCGGGCGATGCACTTGTTTTCAATGATACCAAGGTGATACCGGCGCAACTAGAAGGCATGCGCGAACGCGACGGCAATATTAGCCAAGTCAGCGCAACCTTGCATATGCGCATGGGGCCTGACCGCTGGGCGGCGTTCTTGCGTCCGGCCAAGCGCGTGAAGGAAGGCGACCGCATCCGCTTCGGCCATTCCGGTTCAAGCTGCTTCCTGGGCACCCTTGATGCGACCGTTGCCGAGAAAGGTGACGCAGGCGAAGCGCTTCTGGTGTTCGACCTGTCCAGCGCAATGCTGGATGAGGCCATCGCTGCTGTCGGCCATATTCCGCTTCCGCCCTATATTGCATCGAAGCGTGCGGAAGACGATCGCGACCGCAGCGACTATCAAACCGTTTATGCCCGTGAGGAAGGCGCTGTCGCAGCCCCGACCGCTGGACTTCATTTCACGCCTGACCTTCTGGAAAAAATCAAGGCCAAGGGCATTGAAGAGCATTTCGTGACGCTGCATGTCGGGGCGGGGACGTTCCTGCCCGTCAAGGCCGATGACACGAGCGATCACAAGATGCATTCCGAGATCGGCTATGTTTCGCAGAAGACTGCCGATGCGTTGAATGCCGTGCATGCGCGCGGCGGCCGCGTTGTCTGTGTCGGCACCACGTCGCTGCGGCTCATTGAAAGTGCAGCCGGTGAAGATGGCATCATCCGTCCGTGGTCCGGCCCGACCGACATCTTCATCACGCCCGGCTATAAATTCCGCGCCGTCGACATGCTGATGACCAATTTCCACCTGCCACGTTCGACATTGTTCATGCTGGTTTCCGCATTCAGCGGTCTCGATACGATGCGCGCCGCCTATGAACGGGCGATTAAAACCGGCTATCGGTTCTATTCCTATGGCGACGGCAGCTTGCTTGAACGCGCCTGACATATTAGACAATGGCCATGACCAGCGAAAATTTTGAATTCAAAGTCCTCGCCCGCGATGGCGCGGCCCGTCAGGGTGAAATTTCCATGCCGCGCGGCGTGGTGCGCACGCCTGCCTTCATGCCTGTCGGCACAGCCGGAACCGTCAAAGCCATGTATATGGATCAGGTGAAGGAACTTGGCGCGGATATCATTCTCGGCAACACCTATCATCTCATGCTGCGCCCCGGTGCGGAGCGCGTTGCCCGCCTTGGCGGACTGCATGAATTCGGCGGCTGGAAAGGCCCGATCCTTACCGATTCCGGTGGCTTTCAGGTCATGTCTCTGGCGCAATTGCGCAAGCTGGATGAGAAGGGCGTAACCTTCCGCTCGCATATCGACGGCAAAGCCTATGAGATGACGCCGGAGCGTTCCATTGAAATTCAGGGCCTGCTGGATAGCGACATTCAGATGCAGCTTGATGAATGCGTGGCGCTGCCTTCACCGGAAAAAAACACCGAACGCGCAATGGAACTGTCGCTCCGCTGGGCCGAACGCTGCAAGGTGGCCTTTGGCGACCAGCCCGGCAAAGCGATGTTTGGCATCGTGCAGGGCGGTGACAATCCGCGCCTGCGCGAGCGTTCAGCAGAAGCGTTGAAGGCGATGGACCTCAAGGGTTATTCGGTCGGCGGCCTTGCTGTCGGCGAGCCGCAGGAAGTCATGCTGGACATGTTGGAAGTGGTCTGCCCGATCCTGCCAGCCGAAAAGCCGCGTTACCTGATGGGCGTCGGCACGCCGGACGACATTCTGAAATCAGTTGCGCGCGGCATCGATATGTTCGATTGCGTGATGCCAACCCGCGCAGGACGTCATGGTCTAGCCTTCACGCGTTTCGGCAAGGTCAATCTGCGCAATGCGCGCCATGCGGACGATCACCGTCCGCTCGATCCGGAATCCGATTGCCCGGCGTCGCGCGACTACAGCCGCGCCTATCTGCACCATCTGGTGAAGTCCGGCGAGGCACTGGGCGCCATGCTGCTGACCTGGAACAATCTGGCTTATTATCAGTATCTGATGAAGGGCATCCGCGCAGCAATTGCCGAAGGTCGCTTCAACGACTTTGCCGCTGAAACCACCGCAGGGTGGGAGCGGGGAGACATCCCGGCTCTGTGATTCGCGAGTTGCTAATATAAAGGGGCGCTCAGCGCCCTTTTTTCTTAAATGCTGTCAGTTTTCTGTCAGCATGTTTTCCAAACGGCAGAGAACGGTGCGCTGTTCTTCATCACTTAAAATTTCGCATTCCATCAATTTGGAACACTCGAGGCCTGCGACGGCCAGATAGACGATCAGGGCAGTATCAGGGTCGGTTGTGTCCTTGATCATGCGGTCAAGAAACGTCCGGTGATACTGGCGAACAGGGACCATGAAACCGGGATCTTCGGCAAGTGCGGCAAGGACACCACAAGCAGGTGGTTCGTCGTCGGCCTGAACGCGATAAACATCGAGAAAAGCCCGCGCAACGCGGTTTTTATCGCCGGACTGGAGCGTTTCCTGAACCTCCATCGCCCGCTCATGTTCTTTCATATATTCTTCGACAACGCCTTCGAGCAGCTTTGCCTTGGTCGGAAAAGAATAAAGCAAACCGCCTTTCGACAGCCCCGCACGGGCCGCAACGGCGTCGAGTGAAATGTGAGCTGGCCCCACTTCCCGGGCAAGTTCCACGGCCGCGCGTAAAATACGCTCGCGCGAAGAGACCTTCTTTTTAGCTAACAACTTCGCAGGGTCTCCTGACAGTTCATGAGTTGACAATACCGTCCAGACGGTACAGTTATTCGCTCCGCTAATTCAAGTAAAATACGCGCGACCTTTGTGTGATTGCGAAAGGGTGCGCTCAACGTCCCCTTCGACGCTTTTTTAAGAGCGTTCAGGGCGCCACCCCGGAGTACAACCGCAATGATAAAGCGCCTAATTCTGGCAATCGTGTTCTTGGTGATCGTCGTCGGGGGGCTTGTCGGCTTCAATCTGTTCAGATCGAAGGCCATCAAGGACTTTTTCGCCACTATGCAGCAGCCAGCGCAGACGGTTTCGACCACCACGGTTGAGCCAGGCACATGGCAGCCGGGTGTTGAGGCTATCGGCACGGCCCATGCGCTCAACGGCGTGGACCTGACGGTTCAGCTCGACGGCATCGTGCAGAAGATCAACTTCACCTCCAATCAGGACGTGAAGGAAGGCGACGTGTTGCTTCAGCTGGAAGATAGCATCCAGAAGGCTGACCTTGTTGCCGCCGAAGCGCAGGCTGTTCTTGCCCAGCAGAATCTGAAGCGCGCCGATACGCTGCGCACACGCGGCGTCGGTGCTGTTTCTAACGTCGATACGACAGCGTCCGTCGCCAATGCTGCGGAAGCTGCCGTTGAAAAGATGCGCGCGACGCTCGCACAGAAGACGGTGAAAGCGCCGTTCTCCGGCGTTATCGGCATCGCCAAAGTCGATATTGGCCAGTATCTGACGCCCGGCACGGTGATTGCCACCTTGCAGGACACCAACATGATGCGCATCGACTTCACGGTGCCGGAACAGTCGCTGACCTCGATCAAGCTCGGCCAGACCGTCAAGGTCGGTTCGACGGCTGAGAAGCTCGATTTCACCGGTACGATCGTGGGTATCGATCCGAAGATCGACCCGACCACGCGCCTTGTTTCGGTGCGCGCCGAGGTTAAAAACCCGGATCACAAGCTGACGCCCGGTCAGTTCGTGCAGGTTCGCGTTGAACTGCCCGAAGAAAGCAATGTGTTCGCCATCGCGCAGACGTCCATCGTGTCGAGCCTTTACGGCGACTATGTCTATGCCGTTCGCCCGGAAAAGAAGGCTGAAGACGGCAAGGCAAATACGGAAGCAGCAAAGCCTGCCGAAGAAACCAAGACGCCTGCCGCCGATGCAAAGCCCGCCGACGGTGAAAAGCTGGTCGCACAGCAGGTCTTCGTGAAGCTTGGCCGTCGCTATAACGGCGTGGTGGAGATCACCAGCGGCCTCAAGGCAGGCGATATCGTCATCACCGCAGGACAGAACAGGCTTTCGCCCGGCGTTCCGGTGAACATCGACAATGCGGTTAACCCGGCCAATCCGGCTGACAAGAAATAGGCGAACCGATGAGTTTTTCAGACATTTTCATCCGGCGACCCGTTCTTGCAACGGTGGTCGCCCTCATGATCATTCTCCTCGGCCTTCAGGGTATTGCGCAGCTTTCCGTGCGCGAATATCCGAAGGTTGACGAAACGGTCATCACCATCACCACCAACTATGCCGGTGCAAGCGCTGAACTCATTCAGGGCTTCATCACCGCGCCAATCGCTGAATCGGTCGCGACGACCGAAAATATCGATTATGTGACGTCGTCCAGCCGCCCATCGTCGAGCACGGTGACGGTGCAGATGAAGCTCGGCGCAAATCCGGATGCCGCGCTGACGGAAGTGATCGCCAAGGTCAATCAGGTCCGCGGCGATCTGCCGGATGAATCCGATGACCCGATCATCGTCAAGGGAACGGGCCAGAGCTTCGCAACCATGTATCTGGCTGCGCAGAACCCGAACATGACGAGCGAGCAGATCACCGAATATCTGGAACGCGTCATCCAGCCGCGCATGTCCACCATTCAGGGTGTCGCCAAGGCTGAAATCCTTGGTGGTCAGGTCTATTCGATGCGTGTCTGGCTCGATCCGATCCAGTTGGCTGCGCGTCAGATAACGGCACCGGAAGTGCTGGCCGCGATCAACGCATCCAACTTCCTGTCGGCTCCGGGCACGACGAAGAATGAATATGTTGCGTCTTCGATCACGCTGAAATCGACGCTGCAAACACCGGAAGCCTTTGGCGCAATGCCGATCAAAACTTCGGGTGACGAAGTTGTGCGTCTGCGTGATGTGGCAAAGGTGGAACTGGCGGCCAAGAGCACCGACACCATCGTTTCGTTCAACGGCTCGGCAGGTACCTTCCTCGGCGTTTACCCGACACCGGCAGCGAACCCGATCGACATGGCGGCTGCCGTCAACAAGGAACTGCCGTCGATCCAGAACTCGCTGCCGGAAGGCATGTCGCTGGTTCTCGTCTATGACGCGACCGAGCAGATCAGCTCGTCGATCAAGGAAGTCTTCACGACCATTGGCGAAGCTGTGGCTATCGTTATTCTGGTCATCATCGTCTTCCTCGGTTCGTTCCGTTCGGTTCTGATCCCGATTGTGACCATTCCGATCTCGCTGATCGGCGTGTGCTTCTTCCTGTTCGCACTCGGTTTCTCGATCAATCTTCTCTCACTGCTCGCCATGGTTCTGGCCATCGGCCTCGTGGTCGATGACGCCATCGTCGTTCTGGAGAATATTCACCGCCATATCGAAGAGGGTTTGCGTCCAATGGATGCCGCCTTCAAGGGTATGAAGGAAATCACCGGCTCGATCATCGCCATGACGATCACGCTGGCTGCCGTGTTTGCTCCGCTCGGTTTCACCGGCGGTCTGACCGGCGCGCTGTTCCGCGAATTCGCCTTCACGCTGGCGGGTGCCGTTATCATTTCCGGTGTGGCGGCTTTGACCATCTCGCCGATGATGTGCTCGCGCATGCTCAAGCATGGCGAGGCAACGCGGTTCCAGAAGTTTATCGACCGCACATTCTCGCGCGTGGAGAAGTGGTATCATCGTCGCGTCACGAACTCGCTGAACTATCGCGGCATCACGCTGATGATCGTCATAGCGCTGATGGGCCTGACGGGATTCCTGTTCATGAACACGTCGAGCGAACTGGCTCCTGAAGAAGATTCGGGCGCGCTGTTCTCAATGTTCCAGGCTCCGCAATATGCGACTTCCGCCTACACCAACCTCTATGCCGAACAGATTGATGAGCTGACGAAGGATCTGCCCGAGCAAAAGACCCGGTTCCAGATCGTCGGCATGGATGGCGGCACGACTTCGGGTATCGCACTCTGGGTGCTGAGCGACTGGAACGACCGTACCCGTTCGCAGAAGCAGATTCAGGAAGACCTGACAAATCGTCTGAACAAGGTGGCTGGTGTACAGGCTTTCGTCTTCGCTCCACCATCGCTTCCGGGCACCGGCGGCGGCCTGCCGATCTCGATTGCACTGCAGTCGACCGGTCCGGCGGACACGGTTTTCGCACTGGCCGAAGAGATCAAGAACGAAGCGCAGGCTTCGGGACAGTTCATCATCGTGCAGAACTCGCTGTCCTTCAACGCACCGGAAACAACGATCACCATCGACCGTGACCGTGCGGCAACGCTTGGCGTGCAGGTGAGCGATATCGGTGCAACGCTTGGTCTTCTGACCGGTGGCGCGTCGGTTGCCAAGTTTGACCGCGATTCAAACAGCTATGACATCATCACCCAAGTGCCGGATGCCTATCGCTCGAATCCCGAAAAGCTCGGTGAGTTCTATGTTCGCAGCGTTTCGGGTTCGATGATCCCACTGTCGTCGGTCATCACGATCACACAGAACGCATCGCCTGCCGCAATCGAGCAGTTCAACCAGCTCAATTCGGCAACGATCTCCGCGCTGCCTCTGCCGGGCGTGACAACGGGCCAAGGCCTGCAAACGCTTGTCGATCTGACCAAGGCCAAGATGCCGGAAGGCTTCTTCCTCGATTATTCCGGCCAGTCGCGTCTGGAAGTGGAGCAGGGCAACACGATCCTGATCGCCTTCGGCCTCGCCGTTGTCGTGATCTATCTGGTTCTGGCTGCGCAGTTCGAAAGCTTCCGCGATCCGTTCATCATCATGATGTCGGTGCCGCTTTCGATCTTCGGCGCTATCGTGCCGCTCAATATCGGTCTTGGCACGCTGAACATCTACACGCAGGTTGGTCTCATCACCCTTGTCGGGTTGATTACCAAGCACGGCATTCTGATGGTGGAATTCGCCAATCAGCAGCGCCGCCTGCACGGACTTTCGCGCCGTGATGCAATCATCGCTGCTGCCGAAACCCGTCTGCGTCCGATCCTGATGACCACTGCGGCCATGGCGCTCGGCGTTGTTCCGCTGATCATCGCAACCGGTGCTGGCGCTGCCGCCCGTTATTCGATGGGTCTGGTGATTTTCACCGGTATCGTGATCGGCACGATGTTCACGCTGTTCGTGGTGCCGATGTTCTACACCTTCATCGCAAAGAAGGATGTGGAAGGCGAATATGTGGTTAAGCCGGAAGAGGGGCATGATTCAGCCCCGGCACAACCGCACTAATATTGGCTGATCACTCTTAGTTGCTTTGAATTAAGTATAGGGCACCTTATTTTTAGGGTGCCCTATTTCTTTGCGGTCGTTGTAACCGCAGTACTCAATCCCATATGAGCCAGTATGATACCTTTATCCGTACTCGATCTTTCGCCCGTTCCCGATAACAGCGATGCCGGTCAGTCTCTGCGCAACACGCTTGAGCTTGCACAGCATGCGGAGAAACTTGGCTTTCATCGCTATTGGCTGGCCGAACATCACAATATGCCCGGCATTGCCAGCGCCGCCACTTCAGTGGTGATAGGCTATGTTGCCAATGGCACTTCGACAATCCGCGTCGGCGCGGGCGGCATCATGCTGCCGAACCATTCGCCTCTGGTGATTGCCGAACAGTTCGGCACGCTGGCCTCGCTCTTTCCGGGCCGTATCGACCTCGGCCTTGGCCGTGCGCCCGGAACCGACCAGATCACGGCCCATGCGCTGCGGCGCAATCTTGATGGCGATGCCAGCGCATTCCCGCAGGACGTGGTCGAACTGCTCAACTATTTCAAACCGGCAGAGCCTGCCCAGCGCGTCCGCGCCGTTCCGGGTGAGGGGCTTGAGGTTCCGGTCTGGATTCTCGGCTCAAGCCTGTTCGGCGCGCAACTGGCTGCCATGCTGGGCCTGCCTTACGCCTTCGCATCGCATTTTGCACCAGCGGAAATGGAACGCGCCATCGCGCTTTATCGCGAGCGGTTTGAGCCCTCGGAATATATGCAGAAGCCTTATGTCATGCTCGGCCTCAACGTTATTGCCGCTGATACAGATGAAGAGGCGCATTATCTCTTCACTTCGCAATTGCAGGCTTTCGTGAACCTGCGCAGCGGCCGTCCGGGCAAGCTTCCGGCACCGGTAGAAGGCTACATGGAACAGCTTGATCCGGCAGCGCAAGCGCTTGTCCGCCAGATGCTGTCATGCCGCGTCGTCGGCGGGCCTGAAACGGTGGCAAAGGGCATTCAGGCTTTTGCCGAAAGCACCGGCGCTGATGAACTGATGATCACTGGCATGATTCATGATCACAAGAAGCGCCTGCGGTCCTACGAGATTGTCAGCAACTCGATTGCGTGAGGATCGAATTCGCGATTGACTTCACCCAGAAGCCAATCGCGAAACGCATTCACCGCAGGCGTGTTGGTGCGCGCCTTCGGTGTGACGAAATAATAGCTGCTCGGGCTTTTGACCGTGTGCGGATAGGCCACCACGAGCTGCCCGCTATCGATTTCCGAGCGGGTTAGAAAAAGCGGCATGAGGGCGACGCCCAGCCCCGCGATACAGGCCTGCGAAACGTTGGAAAACTGTTCAAACCGCATGCCGCCCGGCGCTGGCACGGTGATGTCGAGGCTGCGGAACCAATGATCCCACGCGCCCGGTCGCGATGCCATATTGAACAGTGGCAGCCGCAGAAGATCGGTGGGTGCTGACACCGGGTTCTCCCTCAGAAAAGCCGGGCTGCACACCGGCGCAACCGTCTCATCCATCAAAAACACGCAATCCGCATTGGGCCAGTCCGGCTGGCCGATGTGAATGGCCGCGTCGAGACCTTCGCGGTCGAAATCGAATTGACCAATGCGAGTTGCGAAATTCAGAATAATATCCGGATATTGCGCCACAAAACGCGGAATGCGCGGGATGAGCCAGCGTGTGCCGAATGTCGGCAGAAAAGCGAGGTTCAATGTCTTGCCGCGCATCTGCGACATAACCTGAAGCGAAGCAGCACGAATGGCTGAAAGGGCAGGCGCAACAGCATTGAAATAAGCACGCCCCGCATCCGACAGCACGACATGGCGGCTGGTGCGGTCGAAAAGCGCTGTTCCAAGCTGTTCTTCGAGCGTTGAAATCTGGCGGCTGACGGCGCCTTGCGTCAGCGCCAGTTCTTCGGCAGCGGCTGAAAAGCTTGCCAGCCGCGCAACAGCGTCAAACGCTGCAAGCGCACTGGTCGAGGGAAGGAGCCGTCGTGAGAGTGTCGTCATGATCTATTACTAAATGGAATAGATCGATGAGTAAACATCGTTTGCAGCCTGACGCCCTGCGGTTCATAGTCCGGTCAATTCTGAACTGAGGAGAATTCATAATGTCGCGTACGGCCTTTAACTGGGAAGATCCATTTCTGCTCGACGAACAGCTGACTGAAGACGAGCGCATGATCCGCGACTCCGCAAAGGCGTTTGCGAGCGACGTTCTGCTGCCGCGTGTGGAAAAGGCCTATCTCGACGAAACGACCGATCCGGAACTGTTCCGCCTCATGGGCCAGTCCGGTCTGCTCGGCGTTACGCTGCCGGAAGAATATGGCGCGGCCAATGCCGGTTATGTCGCCTACGGCCTCGTGGCTCGCGAAGTTGAGCGCGTTGATTCCGGCTATCGTTCGATGATGAGCGTGCAGTCCTCGCTCGTCATGTACCCGATCTACGCCTACGGCTCCGACGAACAGCGCAAGAAATATCTGCCGGGTCTCGTCTCGGGCGAACTGATCGGCTGTTTCGGCCTGACCGAGCCGGATGCCGGTTCTGACCCTGCGGGCATGAAGACCCGCGCCGAAAAGATCGACGGCGGCTATCGCCTGACCGGCTCCAAGATGTGGATCTCGAATTCGCCAATCGCCGACGTGTTCGTGGTGTGGGCCAAGTCCGCTGCCCATGACAACGCCATCCGCGGTTTCGTGCTTGAAAAGGGCATGAAGGGTCTTTCCGCTCCGAAGATCGGCGGTAAGCTGTCGCTACGCGCATCGATCACCGGCGAAATCGTCATGGACGGCGTGGAAGTGTCGGAAGACGCCCTGCTGCCAAACGTATCGGGTCTCAAGGGTCCGTTCGGCTGCCTTAACCGCGCCCGCTACGGCATTTCCTGGGGTGTGCTGGGCGCTGCCGAAGATTGCTGGTTCCGTGCGCGTCAATACGGCCTCGACCGCAAGCAGTTCGACAAGCCGCTGGCCGGCACGCAGCTTTATCAGAAGAAGCTTGCCGACATGCAGACCGAAATCACGCTCGGCCTTCAGGCATCGCTGCGCGTCGGTCGCCTGTTCGACGAAGGCAAAATGGCTCCGGAAATGATCTCCATCGTCAAGCGCAACAATTGCGGTAAGGCGCTCGATATTGCCCGTCAGGCGCGCGACATGCATGGCGGCAACGGTATCCAGATCGAGTACCACGTGATGCGCCACGCGCAGAACCTTGAAACGGTGAATACCTATGAAGGCACACATGACGTTCACGCGCTGATCCTTGGACGCGCGCAGACTGGTATTCAGGCTTTCTTCTGATCGTAACCGCCCGCGCAATGTTCTCCCAAGGCCCGCTCGCTTTCTGCGGGCGGGCTTTTCCGCTTTTGTAAGGTATCCGAAATGCAGAACACACCGCTTGACGGTCTCAAAGTGGTTGAGCTGGCCCGCATTCTGGCCGGTCCGTGGGTCGGTCAGACGCTCTCCGATCTAGGCGCGGACGTTATCAAAGTCGAAAGCCCAGAAGGCGACGATACGCGCAAATGGGGGCCTCCGTTCATTGAAGTCGAAGGTGAGAAGTCGGCTGCCTATTTCCATGCCTGTAATCGCGGCAAGCGCTCGATCACGGCGGATTTCCGCACGGAAGAGGGGCGGGAGCTGGTGCGCCGCCTCGTGGCCGATGCAGATGTTGTTATCGAGAATTTCAAGCTTGGTGGCCTCGATAAATACGGCCTCGACTATGAGAGCCTCAAGGCTGTCAATCCGCGCCTGATCTACTGCTCCATCACCGGATTCGGACATGACGGTCCCTATGCCGAGCGGGCAGGCTATGACTTCATGATCCAGGGCATGGGCGGCATCATGGATCTGACTGGCGAGCCGGATCGCGAGCCGCAGAAGATCGGCGTGGCCTTTGCCGACATTTTTACGGGCCTCTATAGCGTGATTGCCATCCAGTCGGCACTCATCATGCGCCAGCGTACGGGCAAGGGACAGCACATCGATATGGCGCTGTTCGATTGTATGTCGGCGGTTCTCGCCAATCAGGCTATGAATTATCTGGCCTCCGGCATATCCCCGAAGCGTATGGGCAATGCGCATCCCAATATCGCGCCGTACCAGACGCTGCCGGTCTCTGACGGCTATTTCATCATCGCCTGCGGTAATGACGGCCAATTCGGCCGACTAGTCGGACTTCTGGATCTTGCAGAGCTTGCGAGCGATGAGCGCTTTGCAACCAATGCTGCCCGCGTCGCGAACCGCACCGCGCTAACCGAGCTTCTGGAAGAGCGCACCCGTCAGTGGACCCGTGACGACCTTCTGGCGAGACTGGAAAAGATTGGCGTTCCGGCAGGGCCAATCAATTCGGTGGCGGATGTCTTTGCCGATCCGCAATTCATCGCACGCGGGATGAAGATCGACCCGCAAGGCGTGCCGGGACTGCGCACGCCGATCCGCTTCTCCGATGCGGAACTTAAAATCGACCACCGCTCACCCAATCTGGGAGAGCACAGCGAAATGGTTCGATCGGAACTGGACAAGGCATGAATCAAAAACCCCGCTCAGGCGGGGTTTTTCTTTACCGATAGGCCGGTGGCTCAGTCTTCTACGGCCACCATGACGTCGGACGCCTTGACGACGGCATATGCCGTTCCGCCTACTGCAAGACGCAGCTCGTCAACAGCTTCGTTGGTGATGGAAGAGGTGACGATCACGCCATTGCCGATATCGATACGCACATGCGCCGTCGTGGCGCCTTTGGTAACGTCTACGATTTTGCCCTTGAGCCTGTTACGCGCGCTGATCTTCATGCAATCCTCCATGATTGTGTTCAGGCCTGAAAACTAACACAGACATCTATGTCAAAGAGGGGGAATATCGAGGGCCAAGGCTGAAACTGTTTATAGCAGGGCTTGGAAAAACAAAAACGCCCCAGAGGGCGTTTGCTTAAAATCTAACGATTTCAACTCTCTAGAGAGAGAATGGTGCGGTCGAGAAGACTCGAACTTCCACGGGTTGCCCCACAGCGACCTCAACGCTGCGCGTCTACCAATTCCGCCACGACCGCCCGTGGTAGAAGCCGAATTGCTCCGGCGAGTGGGCATTTAGCAAATCACCTTGGGGTGCACAAGCCCCATCTGCATCATCAGCCAATCTTTTTCGAAAAGAATGTGAAGAACCGCAGCACATTCACCCAATCAAACACCAGGAACCCTTATTTTGTGGGCTTTTTCAAAGACTTCCCACAAATGATATTTTTTCAAAAAATCTTCACAGAGCAGGTCTTCCAGACGTGAAAAGCGTCAGCGGTGATCAGACTGTCGACGGAATCGCGAATCCCGTTTCCGGAAGATTCGCAAAAAAGCAGAGAAATCAGCCCGCTATGCCCTGAAGACGCCGAATATCCTCCAGACGTTTGATCGTTTCGACATATCCGGCATCGATTGCCTCGGCGGCGCGGTGAAAATCCGCAAGCCCAATCTGGCCGACAATCGGCATCAGCGACAGATCCGGCGGGTCACCGGCCATGCGGGCACGGGAAATACGGTCCTGAATGATGTTAAAGGCATCCATCATCACACCGGTGATTCCAAGACGCGCTTCCTTTTCGCCATGGATCGCGTTGGGTAGACTTTCCTGGCGCATCTGGGCGTGTTTGATGACCGCCGCACGGCCATACTGGTCGTAATGGAGATTGACCGCCAGAACGAGCCGCTGCTCATAGGCGCGGCAAACGGAAACCGGCACAGGATTGACGAGCGCACCGTCGACCAGCACACGCTCATCCCACCGCACAGGCTCGAACACGCCGGGCAGGGCATAGGAGGCGCGCATCGCGTCCACCAGCGGTCCGGACGACAGCCATATTTCATGGCCGGTACGCAATTCCGTGCAGACCGCGACAAAGGGCCGTGTGAGCTCTTCTATGCGCAGGCCATCGAGATGTTCGCGTAAGCGCCCATCGAGCTTCATGCCGCCAAACAGCCCACTCCCACGAAATGTAATGTCGAGGAGATTGAACATGCGACGGCGGGTCAGACTGCGGGCGAATTCTTCCAACTCATCGAGCTTGCCTGCGAGATAACAACCGCCGACGAGTGCGCCAATAGATGTACCGGCGATCATTTCGATCTTGATGCCAGCCTCGTCAAGCGCGCGCAACACGCCGATATGCGACCAGCCGCGCGCAGCACCGCCGCCAAGCGCCAGCGCGATCTTACGCGGCTCGCGCTTGATTTCGGGCTTCTCAATGACTTCCTGAGCAGGCGCTTCGACGTCAATGCTGACAGTCCTGCGCCGTACCCCCCAGTTAAGCATCACCTTGGACACCTCATCGTTTCGATCAGATTAGCGAAACATGGTATCCAAAGAATAAATGCTGCAAATTGATGACGCGAGGCCTATTCGCATCATCACATCGTTTTGAAGGCGATCAATGATCGTGATCGCAATCGCCGCCATTTTCGATTTTCAGTGTGGTTTCACCATTTTCAGTGACCACCTGCCGGTAGAAGCATGAGCGGCGTCCGGTATGGCAGGTGGGGCCATCGCCAGCAACACGAACCTTGAGCCACAAGGCGTCCTGATCGCAATCGGTGCGCAATTCAATCACGCTTTGCAAATTGCCGGAGGTTTCGCCCTTCTTCCAAAGCGTGTTGCGTGAGCGCGACCAGTAATGCGCGACCCCTGTATCCAGCGTCAGGCGAAGCGCCTCCGCATTCATATGGGCAACCATCAAAAGCACACCGTCACGCTCGTCTGTGACGACTGCCGTGATAAGGCCGGAAGCATCGAAGCGCGGCATGAATACCGCACCTTCTTCAATTGTGTTTTTATCGGAAGGCTGGGCAGGGAAGGTCGTCATTGTCTCACCTGAAATGGATAAGAGGCACGCGTTTTATACCGCGTGCCTCTGAATATCTGAAAAACATGTCATGCATAGCCGAAAAGCCGAAGCCTTTCGGGGGCAGCGCCTTATTTGCTGCGCGACAGGGTCATGAAACGCACCTGTTCATCCACCTTGACCTTCATCTCTCCGGTGAAAGTGGTGGTAATGGTGGTCGAACCCTGCTTGCGAATACCGCGCATGGCCATGCACATATGCTCGGCCTCGATCATCACAGCAACGCCACGCGGCTTCAGAATATTCTGAATGCTGTCGGCGATCTGCGCAGTGATGCTTTCCTGCGTCTGCAGGCGATGCGCGAAAATATCGACCACGCGGGCGATTTTCGACAGGCCAACAACCTTGTGGTCAGGAAGATAGGCGACATGCGCCTTGCCGATGATCGGAACCATATGGTGTTCGCAATGCGAGAAGAAGGAAATGTCCTTCACCAGCACCATATCATTATAACCGGCAACTTCCTCGAACACGGTGCCAAGCACTTCTTCAGGGCTCTCCGAATAACCGGAAAAAAGCTCCTTATAGGCCTTGGCAACACGCTTTGGCGTTTCCAGAAGGCCTTCGCGTTCCGGATCATCGCCAGCCCACAGCAAAAGCGTGCGAACTGCCGCTTCCGCATCGGCTTGCGTCGGCTTACCGTGCAACGGGGTAACATTTGCCTGCTTCTTTGAAGACAGGCCGGATTCGTCATCTTCTTTGAGGATGCGCGCGTCCATCAGTATTCTCCAGTAGTCTCCTTCAAGGAGGAGACGAGTTAAACGGACAATACAACGATACGCTTTGCGAGCGGGCGATGTATTGATCCGGTGGCTTAAGCGCACCGGACAGGTTTCATGCCACCACCATGGCACTGTGCTAAAACATGATACCGTAAAACACAAAGGTTTTTCGTATCAGATCATGTCTTAAAACAGACTGTCGGAGCGTTCAACAATAGTTAAAAGTCCAACGTTCCAACGCCATCCAAAGTGCAGGCGTTACTTGCCTAATATATAGGGAGTAAATTGCAACTTCAAACTGATATCAAAAAACATTTTTTTGTTTTTTCTCTGACTGGTATCAACGTTTTGAAATTCGTATCATTTTGGCGCAATGAAAGCGGCAGGGGCAGGATTCGAAAAACTCCTGTATCTTGCTCAATCTGACGCTTTCGACGGATTTGAAGTTCCTGACTGCTGGCACCATGTAAATGAATGAAGCTGCATGGCCAGCATATCAGGCGGAAGGCTTACGCACATGATCGACGACATCTACAACAAACGCATCCTGGAGTTTGCAGGCAATTTGGAGCGTATCGGTCGGCTGGCGGAGCCGGATGCCGTCGCAACGATGCATTCCAAGCTGTGCGGTTCGACGGTCACCGTCTATCTCAAGATGGCGGACGGTGTAGTGACCGATTTTGCACACGAGGTGAAAGCCTGTGCCTTGGGGCAGGCGTCTTCCTCTGTCATGGCGCGCAACGTCATCGGCGCGACTGCCGACGAACTGAAAGCCGTCCGCGATGCGATGTATGCCATGCTCAAGGAAAACGCTCCGTCACCGGAAGGACGATTCGAAGACCTGAAATATTTCGAGCCGGTGCGCGAATACAGAGCTCGCCACGCATCGACGCTTTTGACCTTCGACGCCGTTGTCGATTGCATTCGCCAGATCGAAGACAAAGCCAAGGCCGCCTGACCCAATGTGCTCCTGTGGCGAAGACCACACGACTGATACGCAGCCTCCAGCAAAGCGATACAGCCGTAATTTCACCGAGCGCTGGCGCAAGACGCCGGGGAGGGTGTTTGGCACGGCGTTTGTCCGATTCTATCAGCTGACACTGTCGTCGCTGATCGGAAATTCCTGCCGCCATATGCCGACCTGTTCCGAATATGCCTATGAAGCGATTGCGCGTCATGGCCTGTGGAGTGGCGGCTGGATGGGGCTTTTCCGGGTCATGCGCTGCGGCCCGTTCGGCACGCATGGTTTTGACCCCGTGCCGCGTGAATTGTCGGGCGAGCTGAAATGGTATCTGCCCTGGCGTTACTGGCGCTGCTCGACACCCCACCAATAAATACCAGCATTTTTTCCCGACGCTTAGAATTCATTAACGATATCAATGTTTCTTAGAGAATAAGAATTGAGGCATCGTTATGGTCTTTTTCAGGCCGCAATTTGCCTGCAATGCAGCTGAAGCGCATCCTGCAAGATGTGCCTAATGATCAAAAGGCTGGAGTGGTTATAACGACACGAATGTCGCTTAAGACCGATCTGGCATTTTTACATCCGCGAGCCACCATGCTGACATCGTCGTCCCGTATCGCACGTTTCGTTGCTTCTGTAGCGTTTGGAGCCACTGTTCTTTGTGCCTCCACAGCATTGGCGAAGCCGTCGTGGGTCGTGTTCGACGCTGACAGCAACCGAATTCTTGGGCAGGACGACGCGAATATCCAGCGCGCACCGGCATCGCTCGCCAAGATGATGACGCTTTACATCACGTTTGAAGCTTTGAAGACGGGCCGTCTCCATTGGGACGACGAGATGCCCATTTCCAAGAATGCTGCTGCGAAGGTGCGCATGAAGCTCTGGCTCAAGCCGGAGCAGACCATTTCCGTGCGCGACACGGTCAATGCGATGATCATCATTTCGGCAAATGATGCGGCAACCGTGATGGGCGAATATATCGGCGGCTCTGAAGCGGGTTTCGGCCGTCTGATGACGCAGCGCGCACGTCAGATCGGCATGAAGAGCACTTTCTTTGTCAATCCTTCGGGACTGACCGCGAATATGACCCAGCTCACCACCGCGCGCGATATGGCGGTGCTCGGTATGGCTCTGCGCCGCGACTTCCCTGATCAGTATGCACTGTTTTCGCAGCGCTCTTTTACCTATCGCGGCCGGGTTTATAACGGCCACAACAATCTGATGTACCGCTATGGCGGCGTCGATGGCATCAAGACCGGCTATACAAACGTATCCGGCTATAATCTCGTTTCGTCCGCCATTATCGGCGGCAAGCATCTCGTGGGAGTGGTGCTGGGCGCCGGTTCGGCAGGCGAGCGTGATGGCCAGATGGCCAAGCTTCTGACCCGCTATGGCAATGCCAGCGGCGAGGGTACGGCAGTAGCGATGGCAAAGCCGGTCGCATTTGCGCCGTCGCCGAAAGAAACCCCGAAGAAGGATTCGGTTGCGGACCTGATTGACGATTCCCAGATCGAGCAGGGCGATGGCGGCTATCTCGTCGCGTCCGCCGGTGCGGCCTGGCGTATCCAGCTTGCTGCAACGCCGACGCGCGCCGGGGCTGCTGAGCTTCAGGAAAAGCTGCGCCCCGCCGTGGATCAGGTTGCCCATGGTCTGAGGGGCGAAATTTCACCGGATGGCAAGCGCCGCAAGGTCTATCGCGTCTGGTTTGGCGGCTTCAAGGATTCTGCCTCCGCTGAAAAGGCCTGCGCCAAGCTGAAGAAGCAGCGTATCGACTGCCTGCCCATCAAGGGCTGACATCCCATTTACGAATTATTTTAAACATCCCGACAAATAGCCCTGTCGGGATGTCGCGCTTTACTGGCCGGGCAAAAAATACTAGAAGCCTCACAATACTGACAACGCATGATCATGAACCACCCGCAATCGTTGGCGGGACTGGATAAGGACGAATAGAATGTCGAATACCGTTTCCATGCAATTCCCTGATGGTTCCGTACGGGACTATGATGCATCGACCACCGGCGCTGCACTTGCGGAATCAATCTCCAAATCTCTCGCAAAAAAGGCAGTGGCCTATGCCGTCGACGGCACCGTGCGTGATCTTTCCGATCCGCTTGGCGCTTCCGGCAAGATCGAGATTCTCACCCGCGAAGATCCGCGCGCGCTTGAACTGATCCGTCACGATACGGCGCACGTTCTGGCAGAGGCTGTTCAGGAGCTTTTCCCGGGTACGCAGGTTACCATTGGCCCCGTCATCGAAAACGGTTTCTATTACGACTTTGCGCGGAATGAACCGTTCACCCCGGACGATCTGCCGGTGATCGAAAAGAAGATGCGCGAGATCATTCAGCGCAACAAAGCGTTCACCAAGGAAATCTGGTCGCGCGACAAGGCCAAGCAGGTTTTTGCCGACAAGGGCGAGGCCTACAAGGTCGAACTCGTCGATGCCATTCCAGAAGGTCAGGATCTCAAGATCTATTACCAGGGCGACTGGTTCGATCTTTGCCGCGGTCCGCACATGGCTTCCACGGGCCAGATCGGCAATTCCTTCAAGCTGATGAAGGTTGCCGGTGCTTACTGGCGCGGTGATTCCAACAATCCGATGCTGACCCGCATCTACGGCACCGCTTTTGCCAACGACAACGACCTTCAGGCCTATCTGCATATGCTTGAAGAAGCCGAAAAGCGCGATCATCGTCGCCTTGGCCGCGAAATGGACCTGTTCCATTTCCAGGAAGAAGGACCGGGCGTCGTGTTCTGGCACGCCAAGGGCTGGAAAATGTTCCAGAATCTGGTGAGCTACATGCGCCGTCGCCTCGACAGCCACGGCTATCAGGAAGTCAACGCGCCGCAGGTGCTCGACAAGTCGCTCTGGGAGACTTCCGGTCACTGGGGTTGGTATCGCGACAACATGTTCAAGGTAACGGTTGCCGGTGACGACACCGACGACGACCGCGTCTTTGCGCTGAAGCCGATGAACTGCCCCGGCCACGTGCAGATTTTCAAGCATGGCCTCAAGTCGTACCGTGATCTGCCGATCAAGCTTGCCGAGTTCGGCAATGTGCATCGCTATGAACCGTCGGGCGCTCTGCATGGCCTCATGCGCGTGCGCGGCTTTACGCAGGACGATGCGCACATCTTCTGCACCGAAGAGCAGATGGCTGCGGAATGCCTGCG
Source organism: Brucella haematophila (assembly GCF_005938105.1). Taxonomy (GTDB): domain Bacteria; phylum Pseudomonadota; class Alphaproteobacteria; order Rhizobiales; family Rhizobiaceae; genus Brucella; species Brucella haematophila. Next base: position 247,991 of record NZ_VCPE01000005.1, read on the forward strand.
TATCAACGATCTTATTCTGTCGGTCTATAAGGATTTCGGCTTTGAAGGGATCACGATCAAGCTCTCGACGCGCCCTGAAAAGCGAGTCGGTTCGGACGAGCTTTGGGATCGCGCTGAAAGCGTGATGATGACTGTTCTCGAACAGATCGAGCAGCAGTCGGACGACATCAAGACCGGTATCCTGCCGGGTGAGGGTGCGTTCTACGGGCCGAAGTTCGAATATACGCTGAAGGACGCCATCGGTCGCGAATGGCAGTGCGGCACCACGCAGGTCGATTTCAACCTGCCGGAACGTTTTGGCGCCTTCTACATCGACAATGAATCGGAAAAGCGCCAGCCGGTCATGATCCATCGCGCCATCTGCGGCTCCATGGAACGTTTCCTCGGCATTCTGATCGAAAACTTTGCCGGCCATATGCCGCTCTGGTTCGCGCCGGTTCAGGTCGTGGTGACGACGATCACTTCGGACGCCGACGATTATGCCATCGAAACAGCTGCAAAGCTGAAGGCTGCCGGTTTGCAGGTTGTCACTGATCTGCGCAACGAGAAGATCAACTACAAGGTTCGCGAACATTCGCTCCAGAAGGTTCCGGTCATTCTCGTTTGCGGCAAGCGTGAAGCGGAAGAACAGACGGTCAATATGCGCCGCTTCGGCTCTCGCGATCAGGAACCGATGACACGCGATGAGGCGATTGCCCGTCTTGTTGAAGAGGCAACCCCTCCGGATCTGATCCGCCTCAAGAATGGCGGCAGATAACAAGAGCCTTGCTCCAAACAAAAAGACCGCGCCTTGAGCGCGGTCTTTTCTATTTCAGGGTACTTATCATCTCAGTCGAGACTGTCGTCGGATGCCTCGAATTCCTTGTTGGCGATAACTTCGACTTCTTCATTCTTTCCAGACGAAACCTTGAAATCCCGCTGATAGATGCGATCCTTGTTCTTCGCCACGGCGACATAATCACCCTCGATCAAAACCAGCGACGAATAGGCGCCCACGCTTTCACGCACCACATCGCCTGAAGCATTGAGAACCGACCATGATGTATCGGCCAGCGCTTCGCCGCCATGTTCGCGCACCAGCTTCAGCGTCATTTCAGCAGCGCGGTGCTCGACCGTTGCTTCGGTGAGCTTGCCTGCCTCGACGCGAATATCGGCGCGGATAATGGCGTTGGCAGAGCCATAATTGGAGACAACGTGATAAGTGCCGCTGTTGAGCCGGATAATGGCGTTTGGCTTCACGTCCGGGACGATCAAAGAACGCTCGTTATTGTCCTCGTCAGCATAGATCGAAAACCGCAGCAAATCGTCCTTGATCTTGCTTTTATCGGGCAGAACCGCGCTCAGCTTCATTCCGCCCGCATCGAGCATCATCAGCTCTTGCCGGGCATTGTTGCCAAGCGTTATGCGCTTGGTGGCGCCAGCGCGCCCATAGGCCACGTGCACGAGGTAACTCCCCTCCGGCAGATTGAACGCGGCGCTTCCGCCCTGTGCGCTGGCGATCAGCGGCAATTGCCCGTCCGGCCCAACATTGGGGGAGAACACACGCCAGACCAGCCCCGTCGGTATGTCGGCGCCATCTTCGATGAGGCGAGCTTTCAGATCCAGCTCGGTGGTTTTCATCAAGGGATTGTTTTCCGGGCTTGTCGGCGACGCATAGGGGCTGAGCGTCGGTAGATTAAGCGCCGGTTCTGGAAGGTTCAATCCACCACTTGCCTCGGCAGCAGGGTCAAGGCCCTGCGCCCATGCAGGCGCACCCGACATCGCAGACAGCAGCGCAAAAGCAAGCCATTCGCCGCGAAAATATCGTGATGTTTGAATGCGAGGCAGAAATTTGAAAACCGACATAGCTTTTTTGAGCCCATGCCGGTGTCGAATTCAAGGCCAAATCGATAATGACGCCGGCATTTTTTAGGCATCACCATGCTGCGGTTTCCCCGAGTTTTGACTTTACACCGCCCTTGCAACGGGCGAGAAGAGGCGGCCCTTCGAAAAGAAGAGTGGCATTTCAGGTTTTAGCAAGTTCCAGTCGTGAGGTTTTCCGTGGCGCATCCGGTGTTCGATTTTCTAGCTCAGCGTAGTTCCACGCCGATTTCAGCAATTGGCGCTCCAGCACCAGAAGGCGAAGAACTGGCTGAACTGCTTAAAGTGGCAGCCCGCGTTCCTGATCACGGTCGCCTGACGCCCTGGCGTTTCATCCTCTACCGTGGCGATGCTCGTAAACGGGTAGGGGAGTTTCTGGCCAAGCGCGCAGAAGAACGCGAAGGACCATTGCCTGAGGGCCGCAAGGAACAGGAATTGACCCGCTTTTCGCGTGCGCCGCTCGTCATCGGCATTGTATCGTCGCCCGTCGGGCATGAGCGCATCCCGGAGTGGGAGCAGTTTTTGTCGGCAGGTGCTGTCGCGATGAACCTCTGCATTGCCGCCAATGCGCTTGGCTATGCGACCAACTGGATCACCAACTGGTATTCGGACGATGCACCTTCGCGCGCATATCTTGGCCTCGCGCCCAATGAACGAGTGGCCGGTTTCGTTCATATCGGCAGTGCGGAAAACAAGATGCCGGAACGTCCCCGTGCAGATATGGACAAGATCGTTTCCGATTATTCCGGCCCGTGGGCGGAATAAGATAGAGCTTTAAAACTATTTCCCAAGACAAGGAAATCTCGATGTTTTATGAGCCAAAAGAGGGGCATCCGCTGCCCCACAATCCCTTCAAGGCGATTGTCGCACCGCGCCCGATCGGCTGGATCGGCACGTGCTCGAAAAACGGAGCGGCCAATCTGGCTCCGTATTCTTTCTTCAATGCGATCTGCGATACGCCGCCCATGGTGATGTTTTCATCCAGCGGCATCAAAGACAGCGTGACTTTCATCGAAGAAACCGGTGAGTTCACGACCAATCTGGTGAGCGATCATCTCAAGACGCATATGAATACGTCATCCGTGGATGCGCCACGCGGCACCAGCGAGTTCGATTATGCCGGATTGACCCGCGCACCATCGAAAATCATTGCGGCTCCGCGGGTGAAAGAGGCCTATGCCTCGCTGGAATGTGTTGCCGTCGATATCAGGCGGTTGCAGGACAAGGAAGGCAAGCCGACCGACAATTACATGGTTATCGGTGAAGTCGTCGGTGTCCATATCGACGAGAGCATCCTGACGGACGGTCTGGTTGATATAACCAAGGTGAAACCCGTAACGCGCCTCGGCTATATGGATTACGCCACGACCGAGAGCGTCTATCAGATGTTCCGACCAAAATGGTCCAACAAATAAGGGGCTGATTACAGCCCCTTTTTCTTGGCTTCAATCCAGATACCTTCCATTTCGTCGAGGCTTGCTGAATCGAGGTTGTTTCCGGCCTCATCCAGCGTCTTCTCGATGAAATGGAAGCGCCGCTTGAATTTGTCATTGGCCGCAATCAGCGCCGTTTCGGCATCAATCTCAAGGTGGCGGCCAAGATTGACCATGGCGAAGAGCAGGTCGCCATATTCTTCCGCGATATGGGCCTTGTCCTGTGCCGCCATTGCTTCCTTCAACTCGGCAGTCTCTTCGGAAATCTTCTCAAGAATCGGCGCGGCTTCAGACCAGTCGAAGCCGACTTTTGCCGCTTTCTGCTGTAGTTTCAGCGCACGAACGAGGGCAGGGAAGTTGGTTGGGATGTCGTCGAGAAAACCGTTATTCTCATGCGTATCAAGCCCGAGATTTGCGCGGCGTTCGGCGCGCTCCGCCTTCTCTTCCGCCTTGATCCGGTTCCACGAGCCTTTGGCCATGCCAGCGGAACGGGCTTCCTCATCTCCAAAGACATGCGGATGGCGACGGATCATCTTATGGGTGATCGCCTCCACCACATTGCCAAAATCGAAACTGCCTTGCTCTTCGGCCATCCGTGCATGGAATACCACCTGTAGCAGAAGATCGCCCAGCTCCTCGCGCAGATCATCCATGTCGTCGCGCTCAATGGCGTCGAGAACTTCATACGCCTCTTCCAGCGTATAAGGCATGATCGAGCGGAAATTTTGCTCAACATCCCATGGGCAGCCGGTTTTCGGATCACGAAGAGCAGCCATAATCTCAAGCAGGCGATCAATATTGCGGGAAGGGGTCATCTGCGCTCCATCAAACTTCGCTAACTCCGTTTCCAGTTGTTCCCAAAGAATCATCTGGAACGGGTTGAAGTCCGTTGCCGATTTTGCATAGTCAGCTCGGGATCGCACATCGGGGCGGCATGTTCAACAAGTGGATACTTGATCGATGACAATTCTTGTGACTGGCGGCGCCGGCTATATCGGCTCTCATACCTGCGTTCAGCTGATCGAGGCAGGCCATGAAGTGGTCGTGGTCGATAATTTCGACAATAGTAACCCGGAAGCCCTTCACCGGATCGAAAGAATTACCGGTCGCGCACCCATTCGCGAACCAGGAGACATTCGTGACCGCGCGCTTCTGGAACAGATCATCACGCGCCACAAATGTACCGCTGTAATCCATTTCGCGGGTTTGAAGGCTGTCGGCGAATCGAGCGAAAAGCCACTGCATTATTATGACTGCAACGTGCTGGGCACGCTGCGGCTGTTGCAGGCGATGGAAGCAACCGGCGTCAAAACGCTGGTATTCTCCTCATCCGCGACTGTTTACGGTGATCCGCAAAAATTGCCGATCACCGAAGACCAGCAGCTTTCCGCGACAAATCCTTATGGTCGTACCAAGCTCATCATCGAAGAAATGCTGCGCGATCTCTACAACAGCGACAATAGCTGGAAGATCGCCATTCTGCGCTACTTCAACCCCGTTGGTGCACATGAAAGCGGCCTGATTGGCGAAGATCCGAAGGGCATTCCGAACAATCTGATGCCGATTATCGCGCAGGTTGCGACAGGACGTCGGGAAAAACTCAACATCTGGGGCAACGATTATGCAACGCCGGACGGCACGGGCGTTCGTGATTATATCCACGTGGTTGATCTGGCCGCCGGACACCTTAAGGCATTGAAAAAGCTGGACGAGCCAAAATGTTTTTCTGTTAATCTCGGTACAGGGCAGGGCTATAGCGTGCTGGATGTCGTCAAGGCATTCGAGCATGTCTCCAACCGCCAGATCAATTACGAGATTGCGCCGCGCCGTCCGGGCGACGTTGCTGAATGCTATGCCGATCCGACCTTTGCCAACGACTTTCTTGGCTGGTCAGCCGAGAAGAACCTGCGCGAGATGTGCCAGGATATGTGGAACTGGCAGTCAAAAAACCCGAATGGCTACGAGTAAGCTGGCATTCGCCAGTTAATCGCAAGCAAATCCCGGAAAAGTGAAGCAAACGGGCCTGTTTTCTACCCACCAAGGATTGAAAACAGGCCCGATGCGTTTAATAAACAGGCCCCGCAAAACAGGGCTTAAAGGTACGTGAGCACCGGAATGTAGAAAATCGACATTTGCAGCCACACAGGGCGACTTTTGGAATAGGCTCTAATAAACAGGCCCCGCAAAAATAGGGCCTATGTCCCTGAATATCTCCCATGTCTCATGGATGCGACGCGGCGCCCGGTCCTCCCCAAGGCGCGCCGAACAAGATTGGACGAAACAATGCGCTTCCTGCCGGATAAATTCACCTCCATGCTGATCGCCACAATTCTGCTAGCATCGGTGCTACCGGTTCAGGGCGAATTTGCCGAATGGTTCGGCATGGCGACGAAAGTCGCCGTCGGCCTTCTGTTCTTCCTGCATGGCGCGCGTCTTTCGCGTGAAGCGGTCATTTCCGGCATCACCCACTGGAAACTGCATCTGGCCGTGTTCCTGTCGACATTCGTGCTCTTTCCAATCCTGGGGCTAGCGGCGGGCTGGATTATTCCCGGTCTGGCACAATCGGCCTTCTATACAGGCATTCTTTATCTCTGCGTGCTGCCTTCGACGGTTCAGTCGTCCATCGCCTTCACGTCCATGGCAGGCGGCAATGTTTCGGCTGCAATTGTTTCGGCTTCGGCATCGAATATTTTCGGTATGTTCCTCACACCGCTTCTGGTGGGCCTGCTTTTTGCGGTGCAGAGTGGAGGAGGCGGCATCTCGATTGATGCGTTTGAAGCCATTCTGCTGCAATTGCTGCTGCCCTTCGTTCTGGGTCAGATTCTGCAACCCTGGATCGGCAGCTTCATGCGTCGTAACAGCAAGCCGCTCAGCTTTGTGGATCGCGGCTCAATCCTGATGGTCGTCTATCTGGCTTTCAGCGAAGCCATCGTGGAAGGTCTTTGGAAATCAGTCTCTTGGGACGATCTGGTGATGATGGTTGGCGTCAATATAGTGTTGCTGATTGTCGTTCTGCTGATTACCTGGTACGGCAGCAAGAGACTGGGCTTTAATCGCGCCGATTGCATAACCATCATGTTCTGCGGCTCCAAGAAAAGCCTTGCCAGTGGTGCGCCCATGGCCAGCGCCATTTTCGCGAGCGCCAATGTCGGCAGTATTGTGCTACCATTGATGCTGTTTCATCAGATTCAGCTTATGGCTTGCGCAGTGATTGCGCGCAAACTGGCCGATCATAAATAAGCTGCCGAACTATACAGACTTTGAAAAGGCATACGGTAATGGCGCAGACCGACGACAAATCCTTCGATGAAGACGCTCTGGCGGAAGCCTATGATCGTGCGTTGGCGCTTGAAAAAGCAGGCGATTTCGACGGCGCTGCAAAAGCCTATGAAGAAGTTCTGGCCATCGATCCCGACGATCATGGCGGCGCGGCCGTGCGGCTTGCCAGCATGGGACGCGGCGCTGTTCCGTTGAAAGCCCCCGACGCCTATGTGGCGACACTGTTCGACCAGCATGCCGAAATGTTCGACACGATTCTCGTGGACCAGCTTGGCTATGACGTGCCGCTGCAGCTGCGCGAAATATTGCTGGAGATCGATGACGAATTTCATCGTGATCGTATGCTCGATCTTGGCTGCGGCACCGGTCTGTCTGCTGATGCGCTCGACGATATGGCAACGCACAAGACGGGCGTAGACATTTCTGAAAACATGATCGAAGTCGCGTTTGAAAAAGGCGACTATGACGCGCTGTTCGTTGGCGAAGCAGTACGCTTTCTTGAAATGACGGCTGAGGATAATTGGGACCTGATCGTGGCGACCGACGTGCTGCCTTACATGGGCGAGCTGGATCGCTTCTTCGCAGGTGTGGCGACGCAACTCGAGCCGGACGGCTATTTCGGCTTTTCGAGTGAAACACAGGACGAAGCGCGCTTTGCAGGCCGGGCTTTCATGGTTGGCGATTATCAGCGCTTCGCGCATGCCAAGTCATATGTGACGGCAATGCTGGATGCGCACGGCATGGACTGCATTCGCTGCGAGAACATCACCGTGCGCAGCGAGCAAGGATCGCCGGTTCCTGGACATCTTTATGTCGCACGGCGCCGCTGACATTTCCATCATCGACGATTGAGCTGAACCGCATTATCAATGCATGATCATCCGGTTCAGCAGGAACTGATAGGCTTGATTTGCCGAGGGCCGACCAAAGCGTCTCGATAGGATATGCCACACTGAATAGATATCTATTAGTTCCATAATCTATCTTATGTGATCAATATACGTAGCTGGGTAGGTTCTAGCTTGAAGTCGGTCTTACGTTGGTTTCAACGAACGAAAAGCAGCAAATGAATCGATGGAAAACGCCTGCTCCTCATCGACTTCCCGAACGATGTAAGATCGCTCTTAGCCAAACCGCAAGCTGCTCTCTTGTTCGTGTCGTTTTTCGCTACGCCCGGCAATAGCACCACTATAGCCCGTTGCAACGTTCAGCTCGGCGGACCGAAATATTTGGTTCTCAGCTTCGCGATTTCCTCGCTCTCGTGGAGACTTATGATCGCCACGCTGGCTGGTTGGACAAGCTCGCTGTGACGTGGAAACGCAAAACCGTATTTATCCGGGCTGAATGCTCCGCCGACAAGGTCGAGCGGCTCATCGGTATGCTGATGTGTGTAATATTCCAGCACTGGACCGTCAGCAACGATCGCCGCGATCTCATCATTGACGAGAGCGGAAACAGCTTCCGGCAAATGATCAAACGATACAGTGGCTATGGAGCGGGATTTCAGAAATTGTTCCGCAACACTGCCGGTTCGCACGCCGACGGATTTTCTTTGTAGATCGCTCAAACTCGATATCGTGTTGTCGATATGCGCCACGGTCATCACGCTGGTGATCGATGACGTGACATAAGCGATAATGGCAATACCGAAGACCATCCAGAACGTTTGCCACACACGCCCCATCCAACCGAACAGGTTTTTGCGCGAGCTTTTGCCGGAAGTGGCAATTGAAACCACATGATAAAAGCTCTCCGCCAGCCCTTCCCGCCAGCGTTTCGGAAAATTTTCATCGAAGCGTCTGTCGAACAACGTCAGAAACAGCGTTGCTGCCAGAAGAATGCCCAGAATCCAGACATAGGTGGTTAAGTGGCCAGCGCGATTGAGACGGCTGACAAGGTCATCCCATCCTGTCCCGGCCTGGCTATGCACCATGATGCGCAGGCCCGCATCGAACCAGGGATAGGTAAAATCGGCGATTTCTGCGCGGTTCTCGGTGATGGTAAGATTGGTGACGGCTGCATCAATCTTGCCCTCCGAAACGGCTTTCATCAGGTCGCCATAGTTCGGATATTCCACATAGTGCGACGTAATATTCAGGCGTGCGGCGATGTTCTGCCAGATGTCGATTGCCATGCCGGAATAACCGTTACCGTCCCTGGTAACGAAGGGTTCGCTGACATAGATGCCAACTTGGACTGGCTTTGATGCCTCGGTCGGTCCCTGCGCATTGGACACGCCCGAAAACACCGCCAAGAACACAGGATAAAGAAGGGCAAATATAATTCTATATTTTATATTACCTAATGATAATAAAAACATAATCAAATCCGACCATCAAAATAATCTGAAATATATAGAGTATGATTGCAGATTTTCTTGCTATTATCAACTATACTGAATAAATATAAGAAATAACTATAATATATCTTGGTAAAGGGTCATGACCTCCGCATTCTTGCAACACGAACGCACCCTGCCCGTCTGACTGTTCCGGCGATCAATCTGATCAGCGATTGACAAATTTCGCGGTTGATTAAAATCATTCTCTCACTGCCCGCATCATGAGAATGACTGAAACGTGTTTGGAACCTGAAGCGGTCTAAGACCAAAGCAGCATGTAATCGTCGTGTACATGTTGTATGACCCGACACGGGTTCCAGCACTCGCGTTTTTGGCCAGCTCTTGGTCACAACGCACATCGAACGGGCATTCCCGGCCCGCTGGCTGGATGGGATAGAAGGTAGAATTATAGATGTTGGAAGCACGCATTCGAAACGCTTCGCTGCGAGACAAGATTATTACCCCGGAACAGGCCGCCAGCCTCATTAAGGATGGCATGATTGTCGGTATGAGCGGCTTTACCCGCGCTGGCGACGCCAAGGCGGTTCCAGTTGCCATGGCGGCCCGTGCCGCAACTGATCCTTTTCAGATTACCCTGATTACCGGCGCTTCGCTTGGACACGACGTCGATAAGATCCTGACGGAAGCTCATGTGCTCGCCCGTCGTATGCCATTTCAGGTTGATCGCACGCTGCGTTCCGCGATCAATCGTGGCGAGGTCATGTTTATCGACCAGCATCTGTCCGAAACGGTTGAGCAATTGCGCTCCAACCAGATCGGCCCGATTGATTATGCAGTGGTCGAGGCGCTAGCGATCACCGAAAGCGGCGGCATTATCCCGACCACCTCGGTTGGCAATTCGGCGAGCTTTGCCATTCTGGCCGATAAGGTGATCGTGGAGGTCAATCTCAATCAGCCTATGGCGCTGGAAGGTCTGCACGACATCTATATCCCGACCAAGCGCCCTACCCGCGACCCGATCCCGGTTACGGCCTGCGACAGCCGCGTCGGCTTGCCCTATATTCCGATCCCGGTCGAGAAAATTGCCGGTATCGTCATCACGCAGGAAAATGACAGTGCGTCGACGGTTGAACCAGCCGACAGCGAAACCATCGCCATTGCCGGTCATCTGATCGATTTCCTGAAGGATGAAGTGGCACATGGCCGTCTCGATCTGACGCTTAATCCGCTTCAGGCCGGGATCGGCACCATCGCAAACGCCGTGCTCAACGGTTTTGCCGATAGCCCTTTCCACAATCTGCGCATGTATAGTGAAGTGCTGCAGGACAGCACCTTCGAGCTTTTCGACGCCGGAAAGCTGGACTATGCCTCCGGCGCTTCGATCACACTCAGCCCGGCAGTCGGTGAACGCGTCTTCAACAATATCGACCGCTACCGCGACAAGCTGATTCTGCGCCCGCAGGAAATCAGCAACCACCCGGAAGTCATCCGTCGCCTCGGCATCATCGGAATCAATACGGCCCTTGAATTCGATATTTATGGCAATGTGAATTCCACCCATGTCGATGGAACGCATATGATGAACGGTATTGGCGGCTCAGGCGATTTCGCGCGCAACGCCTATATCTCGATCTTTGTCAGCAAGTCCGAAGCCAAGAACGGCGCAATCTCGTCAATCGTGCCGATGGTCACCCATGTGGATCACACGGAACATGACGTCGATATTCTGGTGACGGAACAGGGCCTTGCCGATTTGCGCGGCCTTGCTCCACGCGAGCGCGCCCGTGTCATCATCGACAATTGCGCACATCCGGATTATCGCGACCAGCTCAACGACTATTTTGAGCGCGCCTGCAAGCGCGGCGGTCACACGCCTCACCTTCTGGAAGAAGCTTTCAGCTGGCATATGCGCCGTCGCGAAAGCGGCAGCATGCAGCAGGGATAATATTCCGCCTGTGGTGGCCGGCGTTCAAAACCGGCCATCAATCATCCTGCCCGCTCGCAGTTCGAGCGGAACCTTCTCCAAATCGAAACGTTATTCGGCATATCGTTTTCAAACTGGAAACGAGAATGCTGCGGGAGAAGCTGGGAACCTTGCCCCATGTTTTCCGTATAATGTTTAGTCTGGCGTTCTGGAGGAGCGGCCGTCGGACACAAACGACAACAGTGCCGTTCCAGGAAGGTTCAGAACAACTATGTCCATCCTCATCAGCCTTCTAATAACAATTCTTGTTATCTTCCTCGTGCTTTATCTCATCAACATGCTTCCGCTGGACGCAAAGGTGAAGCAGATCGCTCAAGTTATTGTGATCATCATTGGTATCATTTCTCTCCTGAAATATCTCGCCATCTTCTGACGACCACCGCCCCCACCCGGCTCATCGCCGATAAAATCACTAAAATTATACATTTGTCGCAAGACAACACTCCCGACGAGAGACGAGTTCTTTCGGAGCGTTCTGGCCATCTGCGCGCTTCGTGAAGCTCGTCTCCGTCACCCACAGGCGGTTGTCTCCGCCCTTCCCTTATGTTAGCCATTGCAATCATCGGTTAGATAATTCGAATATCCCGATATTTCCCCCCTCTCCCAAAAACCGTTTGCATATTCAGACTCAGGCTTTAAAACCTTAAATTGTGTCTTTCGGGAAACGGTTCGTGGAAAAGTTGCAATCATACCTTTTGGCATCTTTTCCTGACGGGCAGATGCTTTTATAAGCCGTCCAGTCAATTGCTCCCTCAACGTAAGGTTTCGAGTGACAATTAAATAATCCTGATCCAGGGACGGGGAGTTAGGAAATGAAAGCAGCGTTATGGAAAGCAGGAGTCATAACACTTTCTGTCGTGCTGTTTTCTGTGTCGCTCACCTGGATGATTTCTGCCCTGTCTGGTGAACGGCCGGGCATTGTTGCGCTGGCGCTTAGTTCGGGTATTCCCTTTGCCACGGCCTTTCCGTCACTCGCATACATTTTCCGACAGCATAACAAGCTGAAAGACGCCTATAACCAGCTTGAAAGAGCGCATGTCGAATTGCAGGCGCGGGCACGCATCGATCACATGACGGGTTTGCTCAATCGCGAAGCCTTGTTCGATGCCATGAAGATCAGCAGGTCGCGCATTGAAACCGGCGTGCTGATGGTGATCGACGCCGACCATTTCAAAGCCATCAACGATACATTTGGTCATGGCGCTGGCGACCGCGCATTGAAGCTGATCGCATTTGCCCTGCAAAATGTGACGCGAAAGGGCGATCTGGTCGGGCGTATCGGAGGCGAAGAGTTTTGCGTCTTCTTGCCGGGCGCCAGTAGTGAAACGGGTGTACGCGTGGCGCAGCGCATCCGCACCGAAGTGGAAGGCACGCCCTTCCACTCGACGGAATATCAGGTCTATCCGCTGACGATCAGCATCGGTGTAGCGTCAGCTCCAAAAACCGAAAGCAATTCGCAGGTGATGAGCCGCGCCGATCGATGCCTTTATCAAGCCAAGCAACGCGGACGCAATTGCGTGGTGCTGGACGAAGAAAGCGCTCGGCTGGCGAGCGCTTCGGTTGTTTCCATCACCAATGGGCGTGAAAGAGTACGCGGCTGAAATAATCAGCGGTTAGTCCACCCACGGCGTGACTTCTTCCTCCGACCATCCGACCGGAACAAAGCCCATCTTCTGATAGAGCTGCAATGCGCGCGGGCTGTCGAGCGTATTGGTATGGATGGTGACTTTCTGTGGCCCGTGAGCCCATGCGGCGGAAATGGCTTCGCTGAGGAAGAACTTGCCGAGCCCCCGCCCCTGAAAATCACGCATCAGACCAAAATAAAGAATTTCAGCCGTTTCCGGCATGGCCGTCAGATCCAGTTCCACGAAACCGGCCGGATTACCATCCGCATAGAGCACGTGGATCGCACTCGTATCCGCATGGATGATGCTGGCCACTTCCGCATCGCTTTGCACACGGCGCATCATCCAGTGATGCTGCCGACCGACCTGTTCGTAAAGATAGCGATAGAAATGCACTGGCATGTCGCTGGCCCGCATGATGGCGAGCCGCACGCCAGACGGAACCGGTACGGAAAGCGCCGGTCGCGTCTGCATTTCCAGATGCGTAATGCGGGCAGTAAGCTTGTCGACCATGATCAGTCGGCTTCGCCCGTCACCACCGGCGTATCCTGCCTGCTGCCCCATTCACTCCAGGAGCCGTCATAGAGCCGGTTATCCTTATGGCCGAGCGAGGCCAGCGCCAGCATGATGACCGCCGCGGTGACGCCGGAACCGCAGCTTGTGACGACAGGTTTGGCGAGATCGACCCCTGCCTTGTCGAAGATCGCGCGTAGACTATCCAGATCTTTCAGCTCGCCATTCTCCGACAGCGTGCCGACAGGAACGTTGCGCGCGCCCGGCATGTGACCGGAACGCATACCCGCACGCGGTTCGGCGTCCCGCCCGGTAAATCGTCCGGCGGCACGCGCATCGGCAACCTGCGCGCGGCGCTCGTCGACGATCTCCCGCATTTCCGGGAAAGCAACAACGCCAGCCTGATCGAAAGCGGGTGTGAATAGCGAGGCTGCAATTTTCGTCGGCTCGTCGGTCACGGGATAACCTGCGGCCTTCCATCCGTCGAACCCGCCATCAAGAACGAATACATTCTTGGCGCCCATCACGCGGAACATCCACCAGACGCGGGGTGCGGCAAACATGCCGGGACCGTCATAGACGATAATTGTCTCGTCGGCGGTGATGCCCATGGCGCCAACATGCTGCGCGAAAAGTTCCGGCGACGGCAAGGTGTGCGGCAGGCCGGAATCCTTGTCGGCGATCACGTCCTGATCGAAGAAGACTGCGCCCGGAATATGCGCTGCATGATATTCTTCAAGACCGTTGCGGCCGGCGGCAGGCAGATACCAGGACGCATCGACAATCGCCACTCCGGGTTGTCCGAGGCGTTCTTTCAGCCAGTCGCGTGAAACGACAAATGCGCTCTTCTCAGCCATGATCATACTCCTCAAATGCTCAAGCTTCTGGCAAGGCGCCGAAGCGAATGCGGAAACGGCGGTTTTCCTTGCCCTTCTTCTCAATCTTGCCGATATGGATTTCGCCCACTTCCTGCGTTTCGGACACATGGGTGCCGCCGCATGGCTGGGAATCCACCGAACCATTTTCACCAATGGCGACGAGCCGGATACGGCCAAGCCCGACAGGCGGGCGGACATTCTTCGATTTCACAATATCAGGGTTAGCGAGAAATTCTTCATCGCTGATCCAGCTGATCGAAACGGGATCATTGGCTTTGACCAGCTCCATGATCTTTTCGGTCACGAATTCCTTCGTATAGGTCGGATCTGGCAGATCAAAGTCGACCCGGCTTTCATCTTCACCCACGGCCGCACCGGTGATCGGAAATGGACAGGCGACCGACAAAAGATGGCAAGCGGTGTGCATGCGCATCAGCTTGTAACGACGCGGCCAATCGATATGCAAAACGAGCGTTTCACCGACCGTCGGCGCTGCCTGCCCTTCGGCGGGCACATGAACGATTTCATTCTTGTTTTCGCCGGTAACGGTCGCTGCAATCTCGATCCGCGATCCATCGGCGCGCTCAAAAAAGCCGATATCTCCCGGCTGTCCGCCGGAGGTCGCGTAGAAATTTGTCTGGTCGAGAATAATACCGCCAGCCTCGGTAATGGCGAGAACCTTGCCCTCCGCCGTTGAAAGATAGGAATCTTCACGGAAAAGCGCATCGGTCTCATAGGCCATTGTTTTATTCCTCGAACGGTATGTCTATCTCGGTTTTGGTTTCCAGCCAGCCCGGCACCGGCAAGTTCTTGCCGCGCAGGAAGGACGGATTGAACATTTTCGACTGGTAACGATTACCATAGTCGCAAAGCACCGTCACAATTGTGTGGCCCGGACCGAGATCTTTTGCAAGCCGGATCGCACCGGCAATATTGATGCCGGAAGAGCCGCCGAGGCAAAGCCCCTCATTCTCCACGAGATCGAACACGACATCGAGCGCATCGGCATCCGCAATGCGATAGGAAAAATCAGGCGTGAAACCTTCCAGATTGGCCGTGATACGCCCCTGCCCGATGCCTTCGGTGATCGAATCGCCTTCGGATTTCAATTCGCCGGTCGTGTAATAGGAATAGAGCGCTGCACCATAGGGATCGGCGAGCCCGATCTTGATATCGGGATTATGATCCTTCAAGCCGAAGGCGGTCCCGACAAGCGTACCACCCGATCCGACCGCAGCCACGAAACCGTCAACCTTGCCATTGGTATCGCGCCAGATTTCAGGCGCAGTGGTTTCGATATGCGCCTGACGATTTATCGGATTGTCAAACTGGTTGGCCCAGATCGCGCCATTCGGCTCGGTTTTGGCAAGCTGTTCAGCCAGCCGCCCTGACAGGCGCACATAGTTGTTGGGATTACGATAAGGTGCTGCTGGAACTTCGATCAGTTCCGCACCGAGCAGACGCAGCGCGTCCTTCTTTTCCTGGCTCTGTGTTTCCGGAATGACGATGACCGTGCGATAGCCGAGCGCCTTCGCAACAAGGGTCAGACCGATGCCGGTATTGCCTGCCGTTCCTTCGACAATCACGCCGCCCGGACGAAGCAGGCCGCGCTTTTCCGCGTCACGTATGATGTAGAGCGCTGCACGGTCCTTGACCGACTGTCCCGGATTGAGGAATTCAGCCTTGCCGTAAATCTCGCAACCGGTGATTTCGGAAGCCTTCTTGAGACGAATCAATGGCGTGTTACCGATTGCGTCTAGAACCGATTGGAGCATAGCTTCCATCCTTCATCATTGGCCGAGCTGTTTGCCGGGAAAGTATGAGGAACTGCCCTGCCCTTCAAGGAAGGATGGAATAATTTTCCACACCAACTGGCAAACTCAATCCACAAAATGTCGGTTCAAAAGAAAAAGCCGCCCGAAATGGGCGGCTTTTGTAAAAGATGTTTCGGAACGGCGTTATGCAGCGCGCTGTCCACCGCCGCCATTACCGTTACGGCGCTTCCGACGGAATGGACGCTTTGCCTTCGGTGCGGCTTCGCCAGTCGCATTGGCATGGCCACCTGCGGAAGCGTGGTTGCCCCCACGATGTTCACCCGGCTTCTGCGCTGGACGACGATGCTGCTGCGGCGACGGGCCCTTGCGGTGCTGCGTCTTCTGCGGCTTGTCTTCGCCCACAATCGAAATGCGCGGCGCTGCTGCTGGTGCCGGTGCAAGCTTGACCGGAGCATCCTTGATCGGAAGCTTGGTGCGGGTCACGCGTTCCACAGCACGCAGCTTCGAATCCTCGGTCGCCTGATCGTACAGGGTGATCGAAGCGCCGCTGGCGCCATTACGCCCCGTACGGCCGATGCGGTGTACGTAGGTTTCCGGCTCATCCGGGAGGTCATAGTTGACCACATGGCTGATGCCGGGAACATCGATACCGCGCGCGGCGATATCGGTTGCAACCAGAATGCGCAGCGTGCCGTCGCGGAAACCGTTCAGCGCGCGCTGGCGGGCATTCTGCGACTTGTTGCCGTGAATGGCCGCAACGTCGAACTTGTCACGCTCAAGGTGGCGCACGACCGCATCGGCACCATGCTTGGTGCGGGTGAAGACGATAACCGAACGCATGTTCTTGTCGGCCAGCAGAGCCGACAGAAGACGGCGCTTTTCCTTGGTCGGCACAGGATGCACAACCTGGGTGATTTCGGCAGCCGTTGTGCCCTGCGGCGCAACTTCCACACGAACCGGATCACGAAGCAGGCTGCCTGCGAGCGCTGCAATTTCCTTCGGCATGGTTGCCGAGAAAAGCGCGGTCTGGCGGTCGGCATGGGTTGCCTTGGCAATACGCTTCACGTCGTTGATGAAACCCATATCGAGCATGCGATCAGCTTCATCGAGCACCAGCCAGCGGGTCTGCGACAGGTCAACCAGACCTTCGCGCATCAGATCCGTCAGACGGCCCGGCGTTGCAATCAGCACATCGATGCCAGGTGCGATACGCTTGATCTGCGTCAGCTTCGATACGCCGCCAAGCACGAGCGCGGTCGAAATATGCGCGGTCTTGGAAACGTTGCGGATCGTCTGTTCAATCTGGACGGCCAGTTCGCGGGTTGGCGCCAGAACAAGCGCGCGTGCTGTCTTTGGACGGCGCTTATCGCCCAGACCGATGATCTTTTGCAGGATCGGCAGGCTGAAAGCAGCAGTCTTGCCCGAGCCGGTCTGCGCAATACCGAGAATGTCCTTGCCTTCCAGCTGCGGCGGGATCGCCTGCGTCTGGATTGGCTTCGGTTCGGTCATGCCAGCAGCTTCAACGCCCTTGAGCAAAACGCCGGTGACGCCAAGAGCGGCAAAGCCGCCCGTATTTTCATTTGTCAATTCAATCTCTTTCGGCGGCACCGCACATCTGCGGTCCGCTTTCAATGCCGGGAAAGCGCAACTTGCCCGAGCCAAATCCGTATTTATGATAACGACGGGACGCCGGGAAAACCCCTGGCGACTTGCGCAGCCGTGCCCGAGCAGATCTCAGGTCCCCTCCGCTGCCAGACCATTCTGGAAGACAGAGGTGTGACGCAACAAGTCCAATGCCGGGAAAGCCGACATCTAACGTCGGCCCATGCGCCTGCCGCCCATATGGGGTGGTTTGCGCAAAAAAGCAAATGTTTTCGCTTTAAACTTCAGTTCAAATGATGAAATCAGCCAGAACCTGATTGTCGGTAATGTCCTGATAAGCCCAACCGGCTTCGCCGAACTTCCTTTCAAGAAGTTTGAAGTTGGCGGCATCCTTCGTTTCGATACCAATCAGCACCGAGCCGAAATTGCGGGCGGATTTCTTCAGATACTCGAAGCGCGCGATGTCATCTTCCGGGCCCAGCAGATCGAGGAACGAACGCAGCGCGCCGGGGCGCTGCGGGAAGCGGAAAATGAAGTATTTCTTCAGGCCTTCAAAGCGAAGCGCTCTTTCGCGCACATCGGGCAGGCGTTCGAAATCGAAATTGCCGCCCGAAACGACAATCACGATGCGTTTGCCTTTGAGTTCGCTTTTCTTGAAATCCTTCAGCGCATCAATGCCCAATGCGCCTGCTGGTTCCAGCACCACACCTTCGATATTGAGCATTTCAATGATCGTCGCGCAAAGACGGTTTTCCGGAACCGTTATGACAGACTTTGCGTCAAAGCCTTTGAGAAGCTTGAAGTTTTCCTTGCCAATCTCGGCAACGGCCGCCCCATCTACAAAATTATCGACATGGGTAAGCTTGATGCGCTTGCCCGCTTCCAGACTGCCTTTCAGGCTTGCGGCACCCTTCGGTTCGACAAAGCGAAACGCGGTTTTCCAGCCAAGATCGGAAATATACTGCGTCACACCGCCGGAAAGCCCGCCGCCGCCAACCGGCAGCAGAACCAGATCCGGCTTCTTGCCTTCCGGCAATTGCCGTTCGATTTCCAGCGCGACAGTCGCCTGACCTTCTACAATGCCCGGATGATCGAAAGGCGGCACCATGACGCCCTTGTTGCTGGCCGCAAATTCCTGCGACGCAGCATAGCAGACGTCGAAAATATCGCCGATGAGCTTGATTTCGATGAACTCACCGCCGAAAGCGCGGGTTTTGTCGATTTTCTGCTGCGGCGTGGTCACAGGCATGAAAACAACGCCCTTGCGACCAAAATGGCGACAGACGAAAGCAAAACCCTGCGCGTGATTGCCGGCAGAAGCGCAGACAAAGACGACATTCTCGTCGGTTGTCTTGACGGCCTTGGAGATAAAATTGAAAGCGCCACGAATCTTGTAGGACCGCACCGGCGTCAGATCTTCGCGCTTCAACCAAATCTCTGCGCCATATTTGCGGGAGAGATAATCGTTGAGTTGCAATTGTGTCTCGGGGAAAAGCGCACGTATTGCCTTTTCGGCCTGAGCCACGGATTTGACGAAGGCGGTCATACTGAAACTCTCTTCATTCCTACTCGGTGTTCACATCGCTATACGGATTTGCTAATGCAAACAAGGATGAAGCTATAAACTTGAGCTGCTTTGTACCGTTTTAAGAACGGCAATATTGACGTGTTTCGCGGCGGAATGGTTGGCCCAAGCCGGTCTTATTTGGCGCCAGTCCCCTAGTGATATTGCCTCGACACATTATGAAGAAATTCACTCCAATCTTGCGGCTCATCGACACAACAAACAGCGCGGCCCAATTAGTAGGGATGCTTCAATTGTGGACGTTTGCTGTGGAGTCGGGAGTAATATCAACTCAGCTCAACTGTGGTTATTTTCTCGAAAATCGTTCCAGTATTCTATTGGCTCGCCCGGCATCTCCACCGAAGAAATTTGTAAGCTGACCTAGAGCTTTATCCATCACTGCTGGATATAATTCCCCTGTTCTCCTCACAAACTCCAATACTTTGCCAATCCTACTGAAATGTAATCTTAATCCCGCTTTCCATGCGGCGGTACCTTCTTCAGGATACTCTATATCACTGCATGATACTCCTCTATCATTCATTATTGCATTCATGGCATTGTCGAAATTTAGTCTTATATTCTTTTTTTTTGGCATTTTTGCGATTGAGGGAACCCAATTACCAAATAGTTCATCAACTTCCGAATCAGGTGACAGTGGTCGCGCACCATGAGAACCGTCACGCGGCAACGCGTTGATGCCGCTTGTTCCTGGAACGTTTGCACCGTGAGTTGCGGCGTCTCCTAATAATGAATCAATCGAGAAATCTGTGTAGTTCCGGGCACGTTTTGCCAGAGTAAGGCCACCAGCGGAAGGGGCTAAACGTTTACCGGGAAGTTTCATGGCAGGACCAGATCGCCCCGGGGCCTGTGCTCCAGATATAATACTACGTTGTGAAGCGTGAGTGTCCATACTGGCTCTCGCAGCTTCTCGCGCTGCTATGTTTTCCGGCTCTAGACCGAAAAAATGCAACATTTCTTCAACTTGCATAACATTATCTTTCAAAATCTATTCAATATGAATTTACGTACAACTGGTGACTTTAAAGAATAAACATAGGAATAATTTCGACGCAGAATTTAATTCAATACATATTGGATCACGATAATCAGCCATTATCAACGGTAACAAATTACGGCTCCAATTTATTAGAATCTATTCAGCCGCCAAAGACTACCTACCCCACATAGTAAACAGTGACGATCTTGCGATCCCCGAAGACCATCAGCGGTCCGTCATTCAGCAGTTCGAACAGCACGGCTTCGTCAAGTGGAAGCGGGATTGTTATTTCTTCGAGGTATAGCGCCTGCCACGAAATAGACCGCTCTCTCTGTAATTCGCGCTGCATCAAACGAAGCGCGGCCTCGGCTTCTGGCCGCTGGTCCTGGCGGAAGAATCCGCCGCACCAATCCTGAACATGATCATAGGTGATTGTGTAATAGGTTACAGTGTCTGTCATACCGGTCACGCCCCCAAAGCACTCTCGCGGTACGCCCCCGCATTGTGCCCTTCGATCTTTGGTGATCAGGGTGTTAGTAACCGCACTGCGACGGCCTCACGACCTTTGGCTTCAGAGAAGCTTGGACATACGTCGCAAGCACCCTGACCATAAAGGACGAAGGTTCGGCGCCTTTCGGTGACGCCAACCACGCAGTGATAAAGGGGTTACTAAGCCCCAGACCGCCGCGTAGCGGTCCATCCGTAGGCGTAAATCATTCCTGACGACTTGTCATATCCAAAATTCGTCAGCTGACAGGCTCTTGCGGAAATAATGGCATCTGGCGCGAACCGATCAAAATCATGGTCGGGAAAACACGCCGATCATACCGCTTTTCTATTTTAGAACATAAGGATATTCGATAATTCAGCTGTTATTGCTGACAAGCTTTCTGTCTTGAAATCAACGCGCAAATCATGACATAGAAATCCAGTCGCTGCGGTCGTGGCGAAACTGGTATACGCAACGGACTTAAGATCCGTTCGGGGGTCTTTTTTTACCGTATATGTTACGCTATCGTATTGACAATCCTTGAAATTACAGGATATTTTTCTCGTTTGTGACAAATGTTACGATATCGTAACGGATGTTGTGACCTAGAACCCGTGACCCAGTGACCTAAGAGGTAAATTCGTGTCCAAAATTGCAAAGATCATGTGCGCCCTGAGCGCCACTTTCGTGCTCGTATCGGCTCCAGTCGAGGCGGCTTCCTTCGGTGCCCGTGGTGGCTTCAGCGGAGGCCGTTCGTCCTTCTCGTCGCGCTCCTTCTCTGCCCCTCGCAGCTACTCAGCGCCTCGGACTTATTCCGCCCCGCGTTCCTACTCGGCTCCCCGCACGACAACCCGAACGATCATCCGAGAGAACCACTATCGGTCCTCAGGTGGCGGCTTCAGGACGATACCGGACTTCAACGATGACCCCGACACGACCCATGCGGATGTCCTCAGGATGTTCAACAGGGCAATCGTGGCGGCTGAGGATCGGGAAGAAAAGGAAGCCTTGGCGTCTGCCGTGGCTACGCTCCAGTGAGGGGTGATCCCTGCACGAAATGCCGGTTCTACGATGACGACTGGGGAAGCAACTGCCGACACCCTGAGTTGCTCAAATGGTGCCCCGTCAACGGCAACCAGCCGAGCTACCCCCACGATAACCGGAAGCAGGACGGTAAGTGTGGCATTGAGGGGAAGTATTTCGAACCCCGGACCACCTTAAGAAGCCTTCTTCGGGGTCTTGCGCGTCTGGCTTAGGTACTCCGCATCACGCGCCGCAATATGCCGCTCCAGTTCCTCCCTCAGCCGCTCATCAGCTAACCTGAGGTTCTCCGGGGTGTGACTATCGATGACGCGGGACTTGTTCTAACACCTTAGTTTAATAACCGTCCCCTAAGCCTATTGCGTAGTCGTTACGCTTAGGGGGTATATACGCGGGCGTAAGAGTTCCGATTTGTATCTTGTAGGAGAGCAGACGATGACCGCATCGAACACAACCGATCAGGCTGAAGAGGTCATGATTGCAAGAAAGCTGACTAGGCTTCTGGATTTCTTCCAAGGGGAGAATACCAAGATGCAAATCAATCTCTTGCAAACATTCCTTCACATTAAGGCTAACCCAGACATCCCTTTCAAGAAGCTCGAAGCACTCTTGGGCACGTCCAATGCGTCCGTGTCCCGGAATATCGCTGTGCTGACTTCTGAAGGGTACAAGAAACGAGGCTCCGACGACCGATACGAAGGTCGCAACCTCGTTGAAACCCGAGAGGTCCCCACGGACAAGACCTCAAAGGTAGCAAGGCTGACCCCTGAGGGTGAAGCTGTGTTCGATGAGTTTGTCCGCATCCTAAGGAGTGGCAACAATGGCAGTAAGACTGAGAGGTAAGGTCTGGCAAGTTGACGTAACGCTTGCTGGGCATGGTCGTCTTCGGCCCACCTTTGAAACAGAAGGTGAGGCACGGACGTGGGAGCGTGATGCAATCCACGCGGCACAGACCGGACGCCCTCTCCCTGACACGGGTACAAATATCAAGCAAGGTGGCGGTCGTATCTCCGTCCTCAAGGACTTAGTTCCTGAGGTTGAGCAAGACTGGCTGGCCGAAGGTGCCTCAGCGTTCAAAGACCTCAGCCGAAACCTAAGGTGTTTCGTTGACTGGTTCGGAGAGCGCCGCCACCCGAGCGAGATAGATGAGACCACGCTCGACAGGTATTCGAACTACCTTCGTACTGAGAAGCAGAACATGGGATCGACCGTCAATCGCAAGATGTCGGCTGTCCGGGTGCTGCTGAAGAAGGCCAAGCGATACAAGCTTATCACTTCACTTCCTGAGTTCACGAAGCTGCCGGAAACGAAAGGCTCTCTCAACTTCCTGAACTTCGGGGAAGAGGAGCCGGTCCTGAAGAAGCTGGATCACCTCGGCTATGACGCCCTGCACGATCTGGTCTCCTTCCTGATTGATACAGGTTGTCGCATCAATGAAGCCCTGAGCGTCGAGTGGAAGACCATTCGCGGCGACAGGGTGACGTTCGAGAACCGCAAGAACGGCCAGTTCGGCACCGTGCCGCTGACCAAGAGAGCCGCTCAGGCGCTCAAGAACAGAAAGAAGCTCGGGACAGACCCCGACCGCCCCTTCGGTGACATCAATTACGATGGTGCCCGAGGCGTTCTCCGGTCAGTCTATAGCCAGCTCGGCGGGGAGTTCGCTAAGATCACCCAGCCTTTCCACATCTACAGACACTCTTGTGCAAGCCGTCTGGCGATCAAAAACGTCAACGCTAAGCGCATCATGGAGTGGATGGACCACTCGTCGATCATCGTTACGCAGCGCTATATGAAGCTGGCTGTGTCCGATCTGGACGAGGCAAGAAACGCACTAGAAGCAGCCTGATAAGGTTGCCAGAGGAATGCGCGTCACAGGGCCTTGAACTTGTGACCGAAGCTGTGACATAAGCAGTGACCGTGACCGCAGGCGTGGTGAAACTGGTAGACACAGCAGACTTAAAATCTGCCGTCCGTTCAAGGACTTACGGGTTCGATCCCCGTCGCCTGCACCACTGACCCCCGAACATCAAAGGACTTAAAATCCGTCGCCTTTTAGGCTTGCGGGTTCAAGTCCCGCCGACCGCACCACAATTATTCATGCAAAAGCCGCCGTGTTTTCCCGGCGGCTTTTGTTTTGATCGGGCGCTATCAGCCGTGCAGCTTGGCGGTGATTTCTGCGACACGCTTGCCCTGAAAACGTGCGCCTTCTAGTTCCTGTGCAGATGGCTGGCGCGAACCATCGCCGTCTGCCGTCGTCGTCATGCCGTAAGGCGCCCCGCCGCGCACCACATCATTGCCCATCTGCCCCTGATAGGCATAGGAAAGCGGCACAATGATCATGCCATGATGCTGCAACTGCCACTGCGCCGAAATCAAGGCCAGTTCCGCGCCGCCATGCTGCGTCGCCGTTGAAACCATCACCGAGCCGACCTTGTTGAGCAGCGCGCCCTTGGCCCACAGACCACCGGTCTGGTCGAGAAAATTTTTCATCTGCGCGGCCATCATGCCGTAGCGGGTCGCGGTGCCCAATATAATGGCGTCATATTCGACCAGATCGTTCGGCGATGCGATGGCTGCGTCCTGATCGACCTTATAATGCGAGGCCTTGGCGACTTCGAGCGGAACCAGTTCCGGCACCCGCTTGATCGTGACTTCCGCACCACCTTCGCGCGCACCTTCCGCCGCAGCCTTGGCCATCTGCTCCATATGCCCGTAGGACGAATAGTACAGCACCAGAACTTTTACCATCTGACGTCTCCGTTTTCGGTTTTACGGAACCCCTTTTCCGCATTCACTCAACTAGAGAGCATTTTCATTTTGGGAAGATGACCGAACGGAGGAACATTTTGTCTTTTGCGACAAACCGGTTGCGGCGGGGTGCACCTGAGGCTTAACTGTCGCCAGATTGAAATGGAGTCTGGGCATGACCGACACTTCGCAGCAGGCCGTCAGGGCTGCAATGCTCTCCATTGGCGACGAACTTCTCTCCGGGCGCACCAAGGACAAGAACATCGGGCATCTCGCCGATCTGCTGACGGCTGTGGGCATCGATCTCAAGGAAGTGCGCATCGTGCCGGACGAGGAAGACGCCATTGTCGCCGCGCTCAATGCCCTGCGTCCGAATTTTGATTATGTCTTCACTTCGGGCGGCATCGGCCCGACCCATGACGACATCACCGCCGACGCCGTTTCAAAAGCCTTTGATGTGCCCTGCATCTATGATGAAAAGGCCATGAAGCTTCTCGGCGACAATTATGCCCGGCGCGGTCTGGAATTCACCGATTCCCGCAAGCGCATGGCCCGTATGCCGCAGGGTTCGGAACACATCGACAATCCGGTCTCTTCCGCACCGGGCTTTCACATTGGCAATGTCTATGTGATGGCGGGCGTTCCGTCCGTTTTTCAGGCCATGCTGGACAATGTAATCCCCACCTTGCGGACCGGCCGCAAGCTTTTGTCACGCGCTGTGCTCTGTCCGTTCGGCGAAGGCGTCATCGGCGCGCCGCTGGCCGAAATCCAGAAGCAGAACCCCGACACGATCATCGGTTCCTATCCGAAATTCGAAAATGGACGCTTCAGCACCGAGCTTGTGGTACGCGGCAGCGATCCGCAGAAGATCGATGCGGCAGCTGCCGAAATTGATGCCATGATTGCCGGGCTGGTGGCTTCCGGTGCAAGCTGACCAAACTGGCATATTCGAAAACACATCCTTTAAGTTTTGCAACCTTTTGCGTGCGCAACTCGTTGCATTCTATGCTAAAATGGAAAAACAGCTGGAAGGAGATCGGTCATGACCTACAAAACGGTGGTTGCCTATTCCCGGAGCGAGGCCGAGCTGAAGCGGGTTCTATCCGCCATCGCGCTTTTGATGCGAAAAGTGCCCGATCTTCATGTCATCGGCCTCTATTCCATCCCCTCTCCCATCGTTTATGCCGACCCCAACGGGTTTATCGATCCCGGCATGTTCGAACTGCATGACAAGCAGCACAAGGAACTGTCCGAGCGGCTGAAACACGTCTTTGAAGAAGAGATGCGCCGTCAGGATGCGCATTTCGAATTCCGGATCACCCGCTCGGAAACCGGCACCGCTGCCGATGGCGTTTTGACCTCGTGTCTCGGTGCGGAATTGCTGGTTGCTGGCCAGCCGGACCCCGATGATCCCGCCACCAATGACGAAACCGCCGACACGATTGTCTTCAATTCAAGCTGTCCGGTTCTGCTCGTACCTTATGCACCTGTGATGCGGCCATTGTCGCTCGACCGGATTGTTGTTGCCTTCAACGGTAAGCGAGAAGCGGCCCGCGCCGCATTCGATGCCCTGCCCCTAATGAAACAGGCTGGCCGTACTGAAATCGTGTGGGTCGACCCGCCAGAAGCCGAGGGCGAGGACGAAGCGCTCGCCGGTACCGAGCTGGCTGAATCCATTGCTCGCCACGGCATCGAAGTGAATGTCACGCCGCTCGGCTCGAATGGACGCTATGCGCAGGATGCGCTGCGTGAACATATCATTGCTGAACGTGCTGATCTGCTCGTGATGGGCGCCTATAGCCATTCGCGCCTGCGCGAGCTAGTTTTCGGTGGTGTGACACGCTCAATGCTCAATGAACTTCCCGTTCTGACACTGTTTTCGCGGTGACATGTCTGCTCATTTCGAGCGGGCAATTATCCCCAATTCGCCGCATCCAGCCCCTTCAAGCCATAACAGACTTGCAAGATCGGTGTTTTTGCGGTTATCAGCACTACCCGGCGCTGACTGTGCCGGGTTGAAGAAACCTTTTCATCGTGTTGCAGCCCCTTAACGTGGGCGCAGACGACGAAAGCAAAGGTCTACACAGTTCAGCGCGCTTGACGGTGGTCATCGCGCATTTTTGGTTTAGCCAGTCTGTGGGCCACAGCCCACGGACTGTTCCATGGAGCGTCTCGATGTCCTTGCCCGATAAAGCCTTTCCCGTATCCTGGGATCAGTTCCACCGCGATGCCCGCGCGCTTGCCTGGCGCATTTCCGGCATGGGGCGCGATTGGCGTGCAATCGTCGCGATTACGCGCGGCGGCCTGGTGCCTGCGGCCATTATCTGCCGTGAACTCGGCATCCGTCTTATCGAAACCGTCTGCATTGCCTCCTATCACGACTACACGTCGCAGGGCGAAATGCAGATCCTCAAGGGTATCGGCGAACAGCTTCTGGAAAATGGCGGTGAAGGCGTGATCGTCGTCGACGACCTTACCGATACCGGCAAGACTGCGGCAATCGTCCGCGAAATGATGCCAAAGGCGCATTTTGCAACGGTTTATGCCAAGCCGAAAGGCCGCCCGCTGGTCGATACGTTCGTGACCGAAGTATCGCAGGACACCTGGATCTATTTCCCGTGGGACATGGGCTACACCTATCTGGAGCCGATTGCCGGCGACAAGCGCGGATAAGTTCCCGCATATCGCACCTTGAGACATTCGAAATGCCAGCCCTCACCGGCTGGCATTTTTTATTGGGCACAATTGTTCTGCTTATAAAACCAGCAGGATGGAGCACATTTTTAAAATCAGAAGACATTCTCAAAAAGCGCGCAAAACGAAAATAAACGAAAATGAAAAAGGGGATATTTCTGCCGTAATCGCGTGCTATAAGAAAATGGTCGAAATGGCGCTGACAGCGGTCAGGTTCGGCGTTGGATAACGACGCGCCCTCCCTGTATTTCAATAGTCGCTTTAAAATGAAGGACTTTTTCGTCCTTTTGTAAGGTCTGTTGCGCATTTGAGCAGTTGTTATTTTGGCGAATCATTCCATTTTAAGGAAAAGAGGGAATTTCGCAGTGAAGACGGCAGCCAAACAACTTATTGCAACGGAAAAGCGTATTCTTACGCCTTCTGGCCGTTTGCAGCAGGTTGCGGCCCTCGTCTATCGTCGAGAAATGGGTATTCTTCAGGTACTTGTCATCACAAGCCGCGGTACGGGCCGCTGGATCATCCCCAAGGGCTGGCCGCAAGTCGGTCGCACACTCGCTGAAACAGCCTTGCGCGAAGCCTTCGAAGAGGCAGGTGTGCGCGGCGATGTCACGCCTGAGCCTGTCGGCAGCTTCAATTACTGCAAAATGGATATGCCGCCAGAGCGGATCAACCAGTTTTCTGTCGCGGTTTATGCTGTCCGCTTCACTGGCCAGGAGAAAAGCTGGCCCGAACAAGATCAGCGCATCTGCGAATGGGTGTGCCCAGATGAAGCGGCAAGGCGCGTCGAAGAGACAGAGCTGAAGCAGATTCTTCTGCGCTTTGGTGATTCGGGTATGAGAGTCGCCGCTGAATAGCGGCGCCATTTCTCCATTAACGCTACATATCTGCGCTTGCTCGGCCTATCCGTAGCATTTCCAGCGGCAATTCCGCTTCTCAAACCTTGTGATCACTATCCGCATCGCTTCCAGACCGAAATTCTCAGCGTCCTGTACAAGGCTTCAATCGCTCAAAGCAGGCTGTTTCGCACCGCCATCTCGCGCTTTTTGCTTAGACCCTGCATCAAAACATGGTTTGATCCCACTGTTTTTGCGAAATAATTGCCCTCAAGGATTGGTTAAAATGGGGTAAAAGCGTTTTAGCCGGCTTCGGTCACAAAAGCTTCTCTTCTCCCCGTTATCCACATTCTCCCCCAGCGCCTGACGCACAATATCTAGCGTTAGACGCCTTACAACAAACCAATGCTTGACGCTCGCAGCCGAGTCGTTTTTTATGAACTTATCGTTGCGTAAGTGGCGTGGCCGGGCGTCTGAATAGCCGGTCTTTCTTTCAGGTTAGTCAAGTTCTGGAACGGGCGTTGCGCTTATTCAGCGTAGATTTCGCTCCGGGCTTCGTCGTGCCCGATTTCCGGGCCGGACCACCTTTGGAGAAGCAGATGCAGCCACATGACGAAAGAGCGTTAACACTAGATTTAGTATTTGCGCTCATGCTTCTTACAAGATAGAGTATTTTTCGATCTGCTGATTTGTTGGTTTGCAATACCCCTGACAAGGATAGCTCTGGCTGCCTTGGGGTGTTTTGTTGCGCGCCTGATGCAGCAGAAACAGAATTCGGGATCCCGGTTATGTGCCGGAATCCTCACCAAGAAGCCCTTCCTCGCAGGAGGGCTTTCAAACAGAGACGCGGTACAGACAGCAAGTGGCGGGCCATGGTGGAAACTCACCCTTGGCGCTACTATATATAGAACGTTTGGATGGAAAAGATGAAGATCGAACGCCGTTTCACGAAAGAGAATCAGTCGGCCTATGCGGACATCGCGTTTCGGACTGCGACCAGCGAGATCAAAAATCCCGATGGATCCATCGTATTCCGCCTGGAAAACATCAATGTACCGGCTCAGTTCAGTCAGGTCGCAGCCGACATTCTTGCGCAGAAATATTTCCGCAAGGCTGGCGTGCCTGCCCATCTGAAGAAAGTCGAAGAAAACGACGTCCCGTCGTGGCTGTGGCGCTCGGTCGCCGATGAAGATGCGCTGGCATCGCTGCCGCAGAACGAGCGTTATGGCTCCGAAATGGACGCCTGTCAGGTTTTTGATCGCCTTGCCGGCACCTGGACCTATTGGGGCTGGAAAGGCGGCTATTTCGGTTCGGAAGAAGATGCGCTCGCCTTCCGTGACGAGCTTGCCTATATGCTCGCTACCCAGCGCGTCGCACCGAACAGCCCGCAATGGTTCAACACCGGCCTGCATTGGGCTTATGGCATTGACGGTCCCGGTCAGGGCCATTTCTATGTCGACTGGCAGACCGGCAAGCTGACCAAATCCAAGTCGTCCTACGAACACCCGCAGCCGCATGCCTGCTTCATCCAGTCCGTCGCTGACGATCTGGTCAATGAAGGCGGCATCATGGACCTTTGGGTTCGCGAAGCGCGCCTGTTCAAATACGGCTCCGGCACGGGCTCCAACTTCAGCCATCTGCGCGGCGAAGGCGAAAAGCTTTCCGGCGGCGGCAAGTCGTCTGGCCTGATGAGCTTCCTCAAGATCGGTGACCGCGCTGCGGGCGCCATCAAGTCGGGCGGCACGACCCGTCGCGCCGCAAAGATGGTCGTGGTCGACATCGACCATCCGGATATCGAAGAATATATCGACTGGAAGGTGAAGGAAGAGCAGAAGGTTGCTTCGCTCGTCACCGGTTCCAAGATCGTCAAGCAGCATCTGGCTGCGATCATGAAGGCTTGCGTCAACTGCGAAGCCGACAATGACGATTGCTTCGACCCGTCGAAGAACCCTGCCCTGAAGCGCGAAATCAAGGCAGCCAAGAAGAACCAGGTTCCTGAAAACTACGTCAAGCGCGTGATCCAGTTTGCACGCCAGGGCTATACCGACATTCAGTTCAAGACCTATGACACGGACTGGGATTCGGAAGCCTATCTCACGGTTTCGGGCCAGAATTCGAACAACTCCGTCTCGCTGAAGGATGAATTCCTGCGCGCCGTCGAAAACGACAGCGACTGGAACCTGACCGCACGTAAAGACGGCAAGGTCATGAAGACCCTGAAGGCGCGCGATCTTTGGGAAAAGATCGGTTACGCCGCATGGGCGTCTGCTGATCCGGGTCTGCACTACAACACGACCATGAACGACTGGCACACCTGCCCGGTCGCCGGTCCGATCCGCGCTTCCAACCCGTGCTCGGAATATATGTTCCTTGACGATACGGCTTGTAACCTGGCGTCGATCAACCTGCTCACCTATCGCAACAAGGACGGTTCGTTCGACATTGCGGCTTACGAGCACACGGCGCGCCTGTGGACCATCGTTCTCGAAATCTCGGTGATGATGGCGCAGTTCCCGTCCAAGGAAATTGCCCGCCTCTCCTACGAATACCGCACGCTCGGCCTCGGCTATGCCAATATTGGCGGCCTGCTGATGACTTCCGGTATTCCTTATGACTCCGATGAAGGCCGCGCCATCTGCGGTGCGCTGACCGCGATCATGACCGGTATTGCCTATGCAACCTCCGCCGAAATGGCGAAGGAACTGGGTACTTTCCCAAGCTATGAGCCGAATGCCGAGCATATGCTGCGCGTCATGCGTAACCATCGTCTGGCCGCCCATGGCGAGACGGAAGGTTATGAAGGTCTCGCCGTCAACCCGGTTGCACTGATTGCCGAGGACTGCCCGGATCAGGACCTGATCACCCATGCCCGTGCGGCCTGGGACAAGGCGCTGGAACTCGGTGAAAAGCACGGCTACCGCAACGCCCAGTCGACCGTTATCGCGCCAACCGGCACGATCGGCCTCGTCATGGATTGCGACACGACCGGTATCGAGCCTGACTTCGCGCTGGTGAAGTTCAAGAAGCTGGCCGGTGGCGGCTACTTCAAGATCATCAACCGCGCCGTGCCGGAAGCGCTCCGCACGCTCGGTTACTCGGAAAGCCAGATTGCCGAAATCGAAGCCTATGCTGTCGGCCACGGCAACATCAATCAGGCTCCGGGCGTCAATCCTTCGTCGCTGCGCGGCAAAGGCTTCACCGATGAGAAGATCGAAGCCCTGAATGCAGCGCTCAAGAGCGCGTTCGACATCAAGTTCGCTTTCAACAAGTGGACGCTGGGCGAAGATTTCTGCAAGGACGTGCTGAAGCTCACCGACGAACAGCTGAACGATTTCTCGTTCGAAATGCTGCCGGCTCTGGGCTTCTCCAAGAAGGACATCGAAGCTGCCAACATCCATGTTTGCGGCGCAATGACCCTCGAAGGTGCACCGTTCCTCAAGGAAGAAGACTACGCAGTGTTCGATTGCGCCAATCCGTGCGGCAAGATCGGCAAGCGTTACCTCTCGGTGGATAGCCACATCCGCATGATGGCTGCCGCACAGCCATTCATTTCGGGCGCGATCTCCAAGACGATCAACATGCCGAACGACGCGACCGTTGAAGACTGCAAGAACGCTTACATGCTGTCATGGAAGCTGGCTCTGAAGGCCAATGCGCTTTACCGCGACGGTTCCAAGCTTTCGCAGCCGCTCAACGCTGCGCTGATCTCGGACGATGAAGACGAAGATGATGCAGTCGAAGCGCTGATCGAAGCACCGGCCGCGGCCCGCGCCGTTCAGGTGACGGAACGCATCGTCGAAAAAGTCATCGAGAAGATCGTGCATGAGCGCGAAAAGCTTCCAAACCGCCGTCAGGGCTACACCCAGAAGGCAGTTGTCGGCGGACACAAGGTCTATCTGCGCACCGGCGAGTTCGGTGATGGACGCCTCGGTGAAATCTTCATCGATATGCACAAAGAAGGCGCTGCTTTCCGTGCGATGATGAACAACTTCGCCATCGCTGTGTCGCTCGGCCTGCAATATGGCGTGCCGCTGGAAGAATATGTGGAGGCATTCACCTTCACCAAGTTCGAACCGGCTGGCATCGTGATCGGCAATGACGCGATCAAGACCGCAACGTCGATCATCGACTATGTGTTCCGCGAACTGGCTGTGTCCTATCTGGGCCGCAACGACCTCGCCCATGTCGACACCAGCGATTTCTCGAACACGGCGCTCGGCAAGGGTATCCAGGAAGGCAAGACCAATCTGGTTTCGACCGGCTGGACGCGCGGCTACAAGCCGACGCTGGTGACCAACACGACGCCGGGCAGCGAAGCCAAGGGTTCGTCGGCATCGGCACCGCAGGCTTCGAATGTCACGACCTTGAAGTCCAGCGCTGCTCCGGCTGGTCGCCCGGCGACCATCGGTCTGGTGACGGAAGGTGCAACGGCTTTCAAGCGTGAGTTTGAAGAACAGACTACGCCTGCTCCGGTACAGCAGCAGGAAACCTCGGCTGCAACCGAACTGTTCTCCGACAAGGCTGCTGCCGATGCTGCTTCGGCCCGTGCCGAAAGCGCCAACTCGGCAAAGAAGATCGAAGCCGACCGTCGCATCAAGTCGATGATGCAGGGTTACACCGGCGACAGCTGCACGGAGTGCCAGAACTTCACCATGGTGCGTAATGGTACCTGCCTGAAGTGCGACACCTGCGGTGCAACGAGCGGCTGCAGCTGATCGAACGGCGGCAAGAAGCCATTCAATATTCTACGAAGATAAAAGAGCGCCCCTCGGGGCGCTCTTTTCGTTCGTGAAGAGACGAAACAGCTCGTACATCCTCGCGCAAAAGCAATGCGCATGTTTTCTTCGTGTCACCGCGGTTAAGACTTCCAAACAGGCAACTTGTGGGCATACTGGTCTTCGATACTTTGTCGGCTCATTTCGAGAGTCGGCCCCTCCCCATTCCGGTTTTGTGAGGACGCGATGAAAGCGATTGTCATCCACGCCGCAAGGGACTTGCGCATTGATGAGTGTGAGCCCGAGACGCCCGGTCCCGGCGAGGTTGAAATCCGTCTCGCCACTGGCGGCATATGCGGCTCGGACCTGCATTATTACAACCATGGCGGCTTCGGCACCGTGCGCGTCAAAGAACCGATGATCCTTGGGCACGAGGTTTCCGGTCATATCGCAGCGCTTGGCGAAGGCGTTTCCGGGCTAGCCATCGGCGATCTGGTCGCCATATCGCCGTCCCGTCCCTGCGGTCACTGCGAATATTGCCTCAAAGGGCTGCCCAACCACTGTTTCAACATGCGTTTTTACGGATCGGCGATGCCCTTCCCGCATATTCAGGGCGCGTTCCGGGAACGGCTTGTCGCTCAGGCAAGCCAATGTGTGAAGGCCGATGGTCTCAGCGCCGGTGAAGCAGCAATGGCCGAACCGCTCGCAGTCACACTGCATGCCACCCGCCGCGCAAGCGAGATATTGGGCAAGCGCGTGCTGGTGACCGGCTGCGGCCCCATCGGTACGCTTTCGATCCTGTCGGCCCGTCGTGCGGGCGCGGCAGAAATCATCGCGGTGGATATTTCCGGGCCAGCACTGGAATTTGCGCGCAAGGCTGGTGCGGATCGCACGATTAATCTTTCGCAGAACCCGGAAGGGCTGGCCGAATTCAGCCAGAACAAAGGTTCGTTCGACATATTGTACGAGTGTTCCGGCGCAGCATCTGCCCTTGTGGCAGGCATACACGCGCTTAGACCACGCGGTATCATCGTACAGCTTGGAGTGGGCGGTGATATGAACCTGCCAATCAACACGATAACAGCCAAAGAACTCGACCTGCGTGGTTCATTCCGCTTTCACGAAGAATTCGCTCTCGCCGTAAAGCTCATGCAGGACGGGTTGATCGACGTTAAACCGCTCATCACGCAGACCCTGCCGCTCGCTGATGCGCTGAGAGCCTTTGATATCGCTTCGGATAAAACGCAATCGATGAAAACCCAGATTGCATTCAACTAAAGAATTTCCAGTAAAAGCACGAGGCGGGTCGAATGCCTCGTGCTGACCGAACCGCTCCAGGAGGAGAAATGAGCGTCCAACTCTTCGATCTGACAGGCAAACGCGCGCTTGTGACCGGCTCGTCGCAAGGGATCGGCTATGCGCTGGCAAAGGGCCTCGCCGCCGCTGGAGCCGACGTCGTTCTCAACGGTCGCGATGCGGCCAAGCTAAAGGCTGCCGCCGAAAGCCTCGGAGTGAAGCACACGCTGGCCTTCGACGCGACGGACCATGAAGCCGTTCGCGCCGCCATAGATGGGTTCGAAGCGGATTTCGGCCCCATCGACATTCTGGTCAACAATGCGGGCATGCAGCACCGCACCCCGCTGGAAGACTTTCCAGCCGATGCTTTTGAACGTTTGCTGAAAGCCAATGTCTCCACAGTGTTCAATGTGGGGCAGGCTGTTGCCAGACATATGATCAAGCGCGGCGCGGGCAAGATTATCAACATCGCCAGCGTCCAGACCGCACTCGCCAGACCGGGCATTGCCCCTTACACCGCCACCAAAGGCGCTGTCGGCAATCTCACCAAGGGCATGGCCACCGACTGGGCGAAATACGGCTTGCAATGCAACGCAATCGCGCCGGGATATTTCGATACGCCGTTGAACGCCGCCCTCGTTTCAGATCCGGCTTTCTCCAGCTGGCTTGAAAAGCGTACCCCGGCGGGACGCTGGGGTAAGGTCGATGAGCTGGTCGGCGCATGCATTTTCCTTGCGTCCAATGCCTCATCCTTCGTCAATGGCCATGTGCTCTATGTGGATGGCGGCATCACCGCCTCTCTTTGAAGATCAAAGACTGTAGCAATTTGCATCCAGATGCCGGTCCGTGGATAATTTAACCGGATCGGCATCCCCTAAAAATACTCTTGGCGGTTGATTTGAAAGCCGCGCCGCCTTATTTCGCAATATATCTCGATGATACAATCATCAAAACTGTGGTGGTCGTTGAACGGCAACCATCAACACTCGCGAAAACACGTCTCGGGAAAATCTATTGTCGGAATTCTTTATTTCAAATCCGTGGGCGGAGACGCTTACGGCTCTTGGGGGATTGTTTCTCTCTGCATTCGTCGCAAATTTTCTGATCAAGGCGATCCTGCTCAAGCTGCTTGACCGGATCGTTCGGAAGACCTCATTCGGTCAGGACGAAGAGCTGAACCAGCACAGCGTCATCAGCCGTCTGGCCAATATCATTCCTGCCTTAATCATCTCTTCCGGCATTCTGGCGATACCTGGATTGCCGGAAACAGCAATTACTATCATTCGTAATGTTGCGATTGCCTTCATCATTCTGACGCTGGCCTTAGCGGTCAATTCGGCATTCGGTGTGGTCGACACGCTTTATCATCGACGTCCAGAAGCACGTTATCGGCCCATCAAGGGTTATATTCAGGTCACCAAACTGGCGGTCTATATCATTGCCGCCGTCCTTATCATCGCAACCCTGCTTGATAAGTCGCCGGTTATTCTGCTTTCCGGTGTCGGTGCGATGGCTGCCGTGCTGATCCTCGTTTTTCAGGACACGCTGCTCTCACTGGTCGCCAGTATGCAGATCGCCTCGTCAAACATGGTCCGCGTGGGAGACTGGATTGAGATGAAGAACCTCGATGCCAATGGTGATGTGACGGAAATCGCGCTTTATACGGTCAAGGTGCAGAACTTCGACAAAACGATCACCACCATCCCGATCCGCAAGCTCATCACCGAACCGATGAAGAACTATCGCGGCATGCAGGAATCGGGTGGCCGTCGTATCAAGCGCGCGCTTTACATCGATCAGAACTCAATCCGTTTCCTTTCCGACGATGAACGCGCAAGCATGGCTTCTGTTGACTGGCTGGCGGACTATCTGCCCAAAAAAGCCAAGGAAATCGCGGAGTGGAATGACAAGCTGGGCGACCGCGCCAAAAATCCCGTCAACACGCGGCGTTTCACCAATATCGGCACGTTCCGCGCTTATGTGGAAAACTATCTGCGCAATCACTCCGGCGTTCATAAGGGCATGACGCTGCTCGTGCGCCAGATGGACCCAACCCCGGAGGGACTGCCTCTCGAAATCTATTGCTTCGCCAACACCACGGTCTGGGCGTCTTTCGAGCAGATACAGTCGGATATTTTCGACCATCTCTATGCGGTGCTGCCGGAATTCGGCTTGAGCGCATTCCAGAACCCGAGCGGCAAGGATTTCCGCAAGCTAGTGGATTGAATTTGACGTTTAAATCCCGGCAGACACATATGCTGTTTCAAACGTCAAATTCGAAAAATCCATTAGATGCATATAGTTGCTAGTGGTCTTTATGATTCCAACATTTACTCAGCGCTTGGAACCGAGGGATGCAAATGTTGGAAGCAGACCACTAGTGCTGGCCGAGTAAAGCTTTAGCGAAGAGCCTCGACGACGCGCGCGTCTAGGTTTTGAACGCTATAGCCTGAACGGGTGGGCGTCAGCCCCAGACGCACCACGGCCAGATGCATGGAAGGAACGATCATGACGGTTTGTCCGTCATGGCCGGACATCCAGAATGCATCGTCTGGAATGCCGCCCTCGCCTGCCTTGGCCCCGCCAGCCCGTAACCAGACTTGCGCTGAACCGTAACGACCATCTGAGGCCGATGACGGCTTGCGCATAAACGAAACGAAATCCACTGGCAGAACTTCCTTGCCATCGAGTTTCGCGCCGTCTGCCAGAAATGCGCCCAGCTTGGCCCAATCGCGCGCCGTCGCATACATATAGGATGAGCCCGCAAACACGCCCGAGGCGTCGGTTTCCAATATGGCGCTGGTCATGCCCAGCGGTTCGAACAGAGCGATGCGCGGATAGACGAGTGCCTCATTCCGGTCGTCAAAACTCTCCATGAACAGCTTGGACAGAATATTCGCCGTACCGCTGGAATAGTTGAATTTCGTTCCCGGTTGCGCCTCCAGCGGAAGCGAAGCCGCAAATCCAGCCATATCCTTTTCGAGAAACAGCATGCGGGTAACATCGGCCACCGTTCCGTAATTCTCGTTAAACCGCAGCCCGCTTTCCATGGCCATCAGATTGGCAACGGTAATCGTGGCGCGCTCGTCATTTTGCCATTCCGGTAGAAGATTGCTTTTGCCCAGATCCATGCGATTTTCAGCAACGCGCATCCCGATCAGCGTCGCCATGACGGATTTGGTCATCGACCAGCCGAGCAGCGGCGTATCGGCGCTGAAGCCTTCGCCATAGGTTTCGGCGACAAGCTGACCATTATGAATAACAGCAACCGCTCGCATGCCGGGGCCCGCCAGTTCGTTGTCCTCGATAACGCTCTGCACCTTTGCAGAGATCGCGATATCCAGCGACGGCGCCGTCGCTGATGCAGCCTCGTCGCTAACGACGCTGCGGCTATCCGTTGATTGAATATTGGCGCATCCCTGTCCGGGAAGATACACAGCTTTGCTGACCGCGAAGAATCCGAAAATCCGCACCGTTACGCTGTTGGTGTTGTCGTCCACGGCAACATTGAGGAATTTCAACAGCGGATTTCCCGGTGCCTGAACATCATCGGCGAGAACAGCATCGGGGTCGCGCTTTGCGATAAAGACATTGGAGCAAACGATCTTAGCCGCATAGCCCGTGCCAACCCGCAAAAGCTCGGGTGGGCTGAAACCGAGCCACACCGCCGCACCGACGACCAGCACAACGATCAAGCCAATGATGCATTGTAGAAATCGCTTTAAAAACTTCGGCATGAGTTACCGTTTTCTCTTCAGAGCAAGCACCGCTTCCGTATCGAGAAGACAGACTTGCAAAAACACGTTTGAACGAAGATCAATGTTGCTGCGCAATCAGGATTGCTTCTGATTTTTCTCCAGCAGAATGCCCGACAGAATTTCGATTTGCTGCTGTTGTTTCTCGATCAACGCCCGCAATTCGTTTGAGCGCAATTGATCGAACTTCTCATGCAGAGCCATGATTTCGATCTCTGCCTTCAAATTCACTTCATAGTCGTGCGATGCGTCCAGCCGGTCCTTAGCTGCCTGCCGGTTCTGGCTCATCATGATGATTGGCGCTTGAACCGCCGCCAGCATGGAAAGAACCAGATTGAGAAAAATATACGGATAAGGGTCAAAGGCTCTGGTCGCGAGCAAGCTATTGAACGCCACCCAGACCGCGAGAATGACACCAAAGACAATGATAAAGGTCCACGAGCCGCCAAATTCGGCGACCTTGTCAGCCAGACGCTGCCCGGTGGTTCGTTTTTCGTCGAAGGATTCGTTGATATCTTGCGCGATGGTCTGCCGTTCGGCCAACCGCTTGAGAACGGACTTTTCCCGGACGGTTAATGTCTCCGGTGATCGTCCCAGATAGCGCAACACCCTATCGAGAACTTCCTGACGAAACTTGCTGGCTTTATCGTCCGCTTCCGACATGCCGATCTCCGAGTCTGACCACATTACCCGCATGTTTCTGCGAAACGGAGATTCAGTCAATTACCGACGTTTTATAGAATCAGGATGTTCGACTGGTCATATGAAAAGGGGCGCTCACGCGCCCCTCATTATTTTATCGATTGGAACTGCCCGGGCCATTCCACCGGCCACCGTGATACCGGTGATGTCCGCGATAGTAATCACGCTTGTAATGACGGTGCGATTGCCAGCGGTGATCCCTGTAATGACGACGATCGGAACGCCAATGATCCCGTCTGTGGTAATTCCGCTTCTTCCAGTGCTTATGCGAATGGTAACCGCGATGGTCGCGAACCTGTTCGACATTGGAGGTTACGCCGGGCTTTGCGAGATTGGCCACTGGCGCAGCGGAAGCCGCTCCGGCGCCCACTAACAAGCCAACGCCAACAATTCCAGCAATAAGTCCACTAAAGAGCTTCATTTCCTGTACTCCTCTTGATGGAAGCATCATGAAACTTAGCGCATGAACTCAAAATGAACAGCTTCGACTTTTCAACCATCTGTGATCATCTTAAGAAGCACCACAATATTCTTCAAAATATTTTTTGTGCGATAATAATTAGTTACCACGCTGGCAAAGCCGGGAAATACCCAGCAAATATTCGTTACAAATCTTCGATTGAGATAAACGCTGCCCACTGTAAATTCATCTTCGGCGGCCCAAGCAACCGCCCCGACTGGAAGACACACCAGTCCGTTTAATTGCGTGTTGCCCCAATAACGCGCAATTGACATGGGAGACGCCACGCTGCCCTTGTTGAGCGTCTCCCACTCCATCTTCTCGATGCAACCTGAACGGGTTCATTTTTCTGCCGCCTTTATGCAATCATCTCCACACGCGCTTCGTTGCATCGGCGGTGAAGCGCACCCCGGCGTCATTATGCACCAAACACAAACGTCGGGGTTTCTCCTTCTGGTTCCCGCTTTCATACGGTTGCAGCAGTCAATCCAAACGCTTTAGGCATCGAACGGTGAACCATCCTGCTATTCATGCGTTACCCCTCTGTCCCCAAAACGCAAAACGGAGGAAATCCCGATGGACTGGAACCGTGTTGAAGGCAACTGGAAGCAGGTTAAAGGCAAGATCCAGGAACAATGGGGCAAGCTAACCGACGACGATCTGGACCAGATCAGCGGTCGTCGCGAGCAGCTTGAAGGCAAGATTCAAGAACGGTATGGCGTGGCGAAAGACCGGGCCAAATCCGAAATTGACGACTGGTATGACCGCCAGCAATGGTTGTCCTGAATGAAACCCCGCTACGGCGGGGTTTTTCATTTCTTTAAGTTGCCTCCAAAGTTCATCCTTTCAGCCACTCGACTTGTACTTGCGACTCAGTTTTTATCCCGCATCAATTGCTTTAGCTTTTGAATAGATATGAGGGAAACCATGCGGGGATTTCTAATCGCGGCGTTTGTGCTTGCGTCGGCTTCTGTTGCCAGTGCGGCCGAAAAACCAATCGATTCATATTATGCGCGTCTCAGCGCCGCCGATCATTTCAACTCGTCCGGCGAGCGGCTTACCACGGCAGCCGCCATCATCCGGCAGGACCGGGCGAATGTTTATGTCTACGGAAAGCGTGATTCCGAGGATGATCTGGATGACTATTTCAACAATAAGGCCAACCGGGCGCGTCTTGAGCGCATGGTTGCCAATGGCAGCTTCTATGGACGTTCCGAGCACGACATTCTGAACGGCACGCCTTTGATTTATGTCGAAATTTACGACGACAGCGTTGTTGTGTCAGTCAAGGGCGACTGACTTTTAGAGGCATTGCCGCTCCGGATAGCAGCAGCAACAATTCGTTACAAATCTGCAATTGCGCTCTTTAACCGGCGGAATATCGTTCACAGCGGGTCGCCCCAAATGGCCCGCTGCGTATTTCGTTGAACTGGTACGTAGCCATAGGGAGACGTGACATGCCCTTGCCACGCCTCCCTTTTTCTATGTTAACTGAAACTCCGCTCGCGTTAGACGCTTGAGCCTGTCCTGCTTTCCCGATATCCAATAGTCCTGACCGTTCCAGTCTGATCTGCATCGCAGGGGTATGAAATGTCACGTAAACTGAATGTTGCTGCTTGTGCATTGGCGCTTCCCGCGCTGGCATCCTGCACGGCATCGCCTTCAGCCAATGTCAATCCGCCCAAGCCGCCTGTCGATCCAACCCCGATCATTGGCACGTGGTGTAGCAATAACGACAAGCGCTACACGATTTCCCCGGAGCGGTTCGATAGCCGTGACATGCAGTGTACGGTGATGAAACTCGACAACTACAAGGGAACGTTCACGCTCAATCTGGTTTGCGGTAGCAACGCCCAACAGGTCAGCGAGAATGTGACGATCACGCCAATAGGCGACGCTCTTGAGATCGTGTTCCTGTCGAAAGGTGTTCGCCACACCCGCGTAAACCGCTGTGGACCTTCGCCCTCGGCGCCGGTTGTAGCCCCCGTGCAATCCGAGCCAGCCCTGCCCCTTCCGCCCGTACAGTAAGAGGCGATTCCAGAAGTGTGTCATGCGTTTATGTTGGCGAAACATTCCGAAAGTTAGCCGGCAATACACTTTCAGTAGAGGTAAATATCCGTATTTCTGGTGCTAGCCGGCCTAAAAGGCTTGCACCAGACGACAAATGCATTACGTGTCTCCTGACAAGCGAAAGCGACGATATTTTTCTTCAGGCCAGAGCCGCGCTTTCATCCACTCAGCTCAATCGGAGGCTTCGCCAATGAAGAAAGCTATTCTCATCTGCATCGCGGCATTATCGGTAGGCGGCTTCGCTGCCACCAGCACAGTTATGGCTGCAACCTCTCCCAAACAGCGCGCCGCCGAGGTGAAAGCGGTCGTAGACGCGGTTTCTCGCGAACTCCCCAAGAACCCGATCAATACGGTGATGTACATTCGCGCAAACAATTTCGAGGTTCTCGCCGGAACCTGCACCGTGCGGGCACATATCGTCTCTTCCAAGGCGACAGAATCCGGCAAGCCCGACAAGATCAAGGTCCGTCTCAACCGGCAGCGGTGCACGCGATAGGGACAAGCCGTTCCTGCACAAGATTGCTTATCGTTAATATTGCTCATTCTGGCGGATCAAACGTATCCATGAGATAATATTAGCCATGAGAACTAAAGCGCTAACACGGACCCGACATACTGCTCTGATTGCGGTCAGGGTGTTGTGTCTTATTGTGCCGATTTTGGTCGCCCTCGCCGCCCTTATGCTCATTACCAGATTTGATGATGACAGAAATATCGTGACGAATACGGGCATTCCGGGAGCCACCGCGCCGACCGGTAACTGAAGGCTCGTGCAAGCGCATTGACGAGCCTTGAGGTATGCCAACGAGATGAATTCAAAAGAGATTTGGAAATGGTGGGCGCGACAGGGATTGAACCTGTGAC
Source organism: Brucella haematophila (assembly GCF_005938105.1). Classification (GTDB taxonomy): domain Bacteria; phylum Pseudomonadota; class Alphaproteobacteria; order Rhizobiales; family Rhizobiaceae; genus Brucella; species Brucella haematophila. Next base: position 289,474 of record NZ_VCPE01000005.1, read on the forward strand.
CCCTCCCGTGTGAAGGGAGTGCTCTACCGCTGAGCTACGCGCCCTTAGAGCCGTCTATGTGCTCAATCAAGGTGACGCGGATATACGGTCCCGCTCGGGGCAAAGTCAAGCACCCGCAATCTCATTTCCCAAAATGATTTTCAGCACTGAAATCAGTTCGGTACGCTTCAACAAAAATGGCGGCTATCGAACGATAACCGCCATATCCAAGACCTTTAAATCCGTACTGCCACTGAACGCCAGCGGCAGAAGGTCGATTAAAGCGCTGCCAGTCGCGAAGCCGCCGTCTTGTCGGAAGCCTTTTGCATGCCTGAGTCGCGATCATAAACGTCGCCGTAATACCGAATCTGGCCATTCACATCAGGCCACGCGGTGAAGTAGGAAATATAGACCGGCACTGGCTCCGGCACCTTGATGCCGCGCTCGTTCTTGCCAAAATATTTTTCCAGTTCGCCAACCGGCTTGCCAAGTACGGCGGCAGCCATATCCCGCGGACGTTCCAGACGAATGCAGCCATGGCTCAGCGCACGCATATCGCGGCTGAAATACGACTTTGCCGGTGTGTCATGCATGTAGATATCATGTTCGTTCGGGAACAGAATCTTCAGTTCACCCAATGCATTATCCAGGCTCGGCTTCTGACGGATACCGACATGCGCTTTGCCCGAAGCTACAGCGCTCCAGTTGACGGCACTTGCCGAAACCTTCTTGCCAGCGACATAGACTTCATAGCCGTTACGGTCGAGATAGCTGGTGTCGCGCATGACCTTGGGCAGCATTTCGTTCAGAATAATCGAACGCGGCACCCCCCAGGACGGGTTGAACACAACCGTCTGGACCTTGTTGTAGAAGAAATAGGTCTGGTGGGTCGGCGAGCCGATCACCACATTCATGCCCAGCTTTTCCTGACCGCCTTCGAAATATTCGGCACGGTAGGCAGGCTGGTTGACCATCACGTAGCGCGTGCCAAAATCATGCGGCAGCCAGCGCAGGCGTTCCATCGAATAGAGAATGCGGTCGCGCTTGACGGATGATTGCTCTCCTTGCAGCGCGGAAATCGTGTTGCGTCCGATAACACCATCCGGCGCACTACCGGAAAGCTTCTGATAATCCTTGATCGCAGAAACCAGTTCCGGATCGTAAAGGCTCGTTTCCGCATGAGCCTGCAAGACATCGCGGTGTTTTTCCAGATAGTCAGCGGGTGCGTGTTTGGTGATCAGCGCGACGATCTTGGCCAGCTGATCACTGCTGTCACCCGGACGAATAGCGCCATCGAGAGACACACGAACGGTTTCACCCGTTGGAGCGTCCGTCTCGGACAAAGCCTGCTTCAAAGCCGCATATTGCGCATTGTCGGGCTGGAACCCGTGCAGATAAGCGGATGGATCAGCTTCATCCGCCAGTTTGGCCAGCACAGCTTTCGGATCGACGCGATCACGCGGCAGATCGTGGAAACCGCTCAAGCGGTCGGCGATTACACGTCCCTCGCCCGCATCCATCGCATAGCGCAGCGCACGGGCCGACATGCGAACTTCAAACTCGGCCAGTTTCTGCTGACGCTCTTCGTTCTGCGCCGGATCGAAATTGTCAGACGGGATCGTCACCGCATATTCATCGGCGTTGAGACCGTCTTCGCCTGCACGTGCGAAAAAGGCTGCAACGGCCTTGGCGCGATCAAGCACCTTGCCGTCTGCCGACCACATGAAAGAGCGGTTGGTCGAGTAATAGGAAACGATCGCTTCCGCGATTGGCTTCTCCGCCTTCACATCGACCGACTTCAAATAATCCATTGCTGCGTCGAAAGCACGATTACCAGCCGTTTCGCTGGCTTCTGGCGCCTTTTCCACGCGGATTGGCGACATGCCGGATGTCAGTGGATCAACAGCCGTTGTCGGGGCCGTTGCAGCCGTAACCTGCATGTCGAGCGCCGTGAAATCGATCTTGATCAGCGTTTCCGGCTTGTAATCATAGATTTCCGGTCCCTTGACCGTCACACGCTGTGCAGGAGGCGCGATACGCGTTGGTGCCGTTGGCGCAGCCGCGGCTGCAGCGCGGGGCGCGACGGCGGCGGGCGGAAGCGGGGCGACCGGCTGCTCAGCCTGCTGGCGGCGCTGCTGGAACAGTTCGAAAAGTGAATTCGCTGCCTGCGCCTGCGTAACAGGGAACAGGGCTGATGCGGCCAGAGCCAGTAACATCGCATTGCGGATATAAGACCCGCTCGTGCGAATTTCCTTTGCATCCATCTGCGCGCGCCGAGAAAACTGCATTTCAACCGCCAAAGTTAGCATGTCCGCCAAAAGGCGAATCCGTCTCAATCATTTCGCGTAGATTTTATGAATCTCGTATAGAAAGTTTTAACGCTAACGCCACTTCTTTCAATTTCTTGCTCTAAATTAATCACAAAACTTTGAGGGAGACGTATTAAAGCAACATGTGGCCTGCAACGGTCGGACCGTGTTTATCCCATTGCGCAATGTGCCGCAGTGGCTTCCGCCTCTCATCGCGCTAAAAGCCCCTCAGAATTTATCCCGGATGCTGCCCAGCAATCCGGGTTTTGAGCAACATAACGTGCAGGCGGTGATCTCGCGATTTCCGGCCAGCGCGGCAGGCAAGCAAGCGAGGTACCACGATGGCAGAAGCAAGCGCCGCCGATCTTTTTCCTCTTGGCGAAGACACCACCCCTTATCGCAAACTGACCTCCGACTTTGTTTCGGTCGATACGTTCAAAGGCCAGGAAATCCTGACCGTCGACCCGGAAGGTCTGCGTCTTCTTTCTGAAGCGGCATTTGCCGATATCAACCATCTGCTGCGCCCGGGACACCTCCAGCAGCTCGCCAAAATCATGGAAGACCCGGAAGCGACCGACAATGATCGCTTTGTGGCCTATGACCTTCTGAAAAACGCCAATATCGCCGCCGGCGGCGTCCTGCCGATGTGTCAGGATACCGGCACCGCGATCATCATGGGCAAAAAGGGCCGTCGCGTCTGGACCGAAGGCGGCGATGCCGACGCGCTCGGCAGCGGGGTGCTCGACGCTTATAACAAGAAAAACCTGCGTTATTCGCAGCTCGCGCCGCTGTCGATGTTTGAGGAAAAGAACACCAAGAACAATCTGCCTGCGCAGATCGACATCTATGAAGAAGGCGAAGACGCCTACAAATTCCTGTTCGTGGCAAAGGGCGGCGGTTCGGCCAACAAGACATTCCTGTATCAGGGCACGCCATCGCTTTTGACCCATGACCGCATGATCGACTTCCTCAAGGACAAGATCCTGAGCCTTGGCACTGCGGCCTGCCCGCCTTACCATCTGGCAATTGTCATCGGCGGCACATCAGCCGAGATGAACCTCAAGACCGTCAAGCTTGCCTCCACGCGCTATCTCGATAGCCTGCCGACGGAAGGTTCGGAAACCGGCCATGCTTTCCGCGATCTGGAAATGGAAGCCGAAATCCACAAGCTGACCCAGTCGCTGGGCGTCGGCGCACAGTTCGGCGGCAAGTATTTCTGCCATGACGTGCGCGTCATTCGCCTGCCGCGCCATGGCGCATCGTTGCCAATCGGCATCGGCGTTTCCTGCTCGGCAGATCGTCAGGCCAAGGGCAAGATCACCAAGGACGGTATTTTCCTGGAACAGCTGGAGACCAATCCGGCGCAATACATGCCGGATATCGACGAAGAAAAGCTGTCGTCGCATGTGGTGAAGATCGATCTCAACCAGCCAATGGCCGAGATTCTGAAAGAACTGTCCAAGCACCCCGTCAAGACGCAGCTTTCGCTGACCGGCCCTATTATCGTCGCCCGCGATCTGGCGCATGCGAAAATTCGCGAGCGGCTGGAAAACGGCGAATCCATGCCGGATTATTTCAAGAACCACCCGATCTATTATGCCGGTCCAGCCAAGACGCCAGCCGGTTATGCATCGGGTTCGTTCGGCCCAACCACGGCAGGCCGTATGGACTCCTATGTCGACCAGTTCCAGTCGTTTGGCGGCTCTATGGTGATGCTCGCCAAGGGCAACCGTTCGCGTCAGGTGCGCGAAGCCTGCGGAAGCCATGGCGGTTTCTATCTCGGCTCCATCGGTGGCCCCGCTGCCCGTCTGGCGCAGGACTGCATCAAGAAAGTTGAAGTGGTCGAATATCCAGAACTGGGCATGGAAGCCATCTGGCGGATCGAAGTGGAAGATTTCCCTGCTTTCATCGTCATCGACGACAAGGGCAATGACTTCTTCAAGGAACTCAATCTGGGTTGATCTGGCCCGATTGATCTCCGAAACGAATAAGGGCGGCTGTTACAGCCGCCCTTTTTGTATCAGGCATTCGCTCCGCCGTCGGCGGTCAGCGTGGCACCCGTAACGAAGCGCGACTCGGGACCTGCAAGCCATGCCACCAGATTTGCAATATCATCCGGCGAGCCATAGCTTCCCGTCGCGATACGCTCCAGCTGCGGGCCAGAGTGATCGCCGCCAGCAGGGTTCATATCCGTATTGGTAGACCCCGGCTGTACGACATTGACCGTCACGCCCTTGGGGCCAAGATCGCGGGCAAGCCCCTTCGTCAGACCAATCAATGCCGACTTGCTGGCGGCATAGAGGCTAATGCCCGGCCAAGCGACAAGGTCCGCCAGATTAGAGCCGATGGTGACGATGCGTCCACCCTCGCCCAGATGCGGCGAAGCTGCGGATATGGCGGCGAACACCGCCCGGAAATTCACCGCCATAACCTCATCGAAATCCGCAAGCGTCACCTGATCCAGCGGAGCTGCACGCCAGATGCCAGCGCTATTGACCAGAATATCCAGACGACCCAGCTCTTTGACCGTCGCTTCAATTGCAGCGGCAATTTCATCGGCGTCACGGTTATCCGCCTTGAATGCGACTGCTCGACCACCTTCGGCAGTGATCGCCGATACGACTGCGTCGGCTTTGTCCTTCGAGCTGACATAGGTGATTGCAACACTTGCACCGTCTTTTGCCAGTCGTCGCGCAATCGCGGCACCGATACCGCGACTACCGCCGGTTACAAAGGCCACTTTTCCATTCAAAGGCTTTCCAGTCATGAAGGCATCCTTTATGTATCGATTGATACATAATAGGTGTCAGGCTTGCCGAATATCGTCAAGAGGTTTATTTAACGATCAATACAAAAAGGAGATTGGCGTGTCGGAACGCGGAAGACCTCGCAACTTTGATCGGGAACAGGCATTGCGTTCAGCAATGTATGTTTTCTGGGAAAAGGGTTTTGACGGCGCGTCGCTGTCGGACCTGACCGCTGCGATGGGCATCAATGCGCCCAGCCTTTATGCGGCCTTTGGCAGCAAGGAGGGGCTCTATATGGATGCCCTGTCGCTCTATTCGAACGAGGTCGGCACCGATATCTGGACACAACTGGAAGAAACCCCAGACGTGAAACAGGCGTTCGAGCGTTTTTTGATTGTGAGTGCCGAGACTTTCTCGGTCACCGACAAGCCGCGCGGGTGTCTGATCGCGCTGGATGCGCTTAACCGTACCCAGTCCAGCCAGAATGTCTGCAATGTCCTGAAAGAACGCCGCAACAACAATATCGAGGTGCTGCGCATCCGCCTTCAGCGCAGTATCGATGAAGGTTCCCTGCCCGCGACCATCGACACAGGCGCTATCGCCACCTTTTACGCGACAGTGCAGAACGGCATGTCCATCCTTGCGCGTGACGGCGGCAGCGCGGAAAGTCTGGTTGCCGCAGCGCATGGCGCCATGGCGGCGTGGGACAGGCTTACCGCCGCGTGACAGGTTTATGTCCCTATGCCACAGCCCGCAAAGGCACGGGACCAGCGACATAATCCGCAATTTTATCGGCCACATCCGCACTGGCTATAATGCGCCGGTGCCCAAGGCCGTCAGCCCAGTGAAGACGGACATGCGACCCTGCTTTGGCAGCCATTTCCGCACAGCGCGCCGGAACTTCCTTGTCGTCGCGTGCATGAATAACCAGCGTCGGGATCGACAACCGGCGCAGATGCACGTCGGTATCGAAATCGTGGATCGGGCGCGCAGCAACATGCTGAACCGTATCCTTCATTGCCTGACGCACATTGGCGTTCAAACGAAGCACCTTTCCGAAGCCTTCGAAAACACCGTCCATGGAATGCGGTGACGCGATTGTGACCAGCTTGGCGGGGCGTCGCTCGCGATAGCACCCAAGCGGACCGGCGGCCGCATTAACGACAACCGCACCGCCAAAGGAATGCCCAACCATGGCATGGAACGGCCCATACTGACGCCAGGCAGCATCCACTGCCGCTATGGCCTGAATGAAATTAAGCTCGCGTCCCGCCGATGCGCCATGTCCCGGCAGATCGAGGGCCACCACCCGCTCACCGCGTGCAACCAGCGCGCCGACAATGGCCATCATATCCGCACTGCGCGAACCCCAGCCATGCACGACGAGCGAGGTGCGGGCATTGTGTCGGTCCACGCCCGCGGGCTCGAAAAGATAGGTCGCCACAACGCCACGATCGATAATCAGATCGAGCCTTTTGGCCTTGAGCAACTCTTCACTCGTCTGCTGCAACTTTTCCGCATAGGCTTTGGTTTTCGGTTTGCGGCTGGGTGTGCGGCAGAAAATCTTGAATGCCGCGCGACCTGCACGTTCCGGCGCGATGTGTCCGAGCACGCCCAGACCGAATCGCGTAACCTGAAGAGATAACGTTGCCATAGCGGGGCCTCAATCATGTTCAATCCTGAACAAATAATTGTACAAGAATGAACAAAATGCAAGACAAGATACAAAAGCTGCCGTGGGATAATCCGCGCTTCAAAAACTGGATCGCTGTTGCGAGAGCTGGCAAGGCGGTTGAACGCGCGCTGGCGCAGGGGCTGGCGCCATTCGACCTGAAGATTGCCGACCTTGATGTGCTGATGAATATTTATCGCCATCCGGGCGAATCGCAGCACGATCTCGCCCGCAGAATTCTGGTCGGGCGGTCCAACATCACGATGTTGCTACCGAAGCTGGAGAATCGCGGACTGCTGATGCGTACCGGCGATGCGACCGACAAACGCATCATCCGCCTTACTCTTACACAGGATGGTGAGAAGCTGCTCGGTGAAGCGCTGGCGGTCTATAGCGAATTGATCGACCGCGTGATGGCGCATTCCACCGCATCGCAATGCAACGCTATGGGCGACATGATGCGACGCATCGCGGAAATGCTCGAGAAAGAATGAGGTACGAGCTCATCGATCGCGCTTGAGCCCTTTTTCGGCCAGTTCGTCGAGATAGGTCTGCCAAAGCGTCTCTTTTTCGGTGCCAAGCTTATGCAAATAGGTCCAGGAAAACAGGCCGGTATCGTGCATGTCGTCAAAGGTGATACGCACCGCGTAATTGCCCACCGGCTCGACCTTGATGATCTCGACATTGCGTTTGCCGCCAACCGTAATGCGCTGTTCGGGCGAATGGCCCTGCACTTCCGCCGATGGAGAAAGCACACGCAACAGCTCTGCGGTCAGTTCAAATCGCTCGCCGCTGTCAAAAGCCACCGTCAGCAATTTGCGGTCGCTGGAAACACGCAGTTCGGTCGGCCAGACGTCGCTCATTGCTGTTCTCCATATCAAAGCGCGCTCCGCAATTTTCAGAGCTTGCATGTGATAGGCCGCATGTCAAAATACCGCAAGTGCGTTGAAACTGCTTCAGCCCGGCAAAACTGGACAAGGCGAAGCGGAAGTCCTATCTCATAAGAGCAGGAGGATACTGCGTCGTACCTTATGGGAACAATGGCTTCACAGATGAGAACCTTGCAGGCACAGCCCTTTGTTTCCCCGACCGGACCGATGATCGATCCTTTCGGGCGGACGGTCAGTTATTTGCGCGTTTCGGTGACGGACCGTTGTGATTTCCGCTGCACCTATTGCATGGCGGAACATATGACCTTCCTTCCCAAGAAGGACCTGCTGACGCTGGAAGAGCTGGAACGGCTCTGCACTGTGTTCATCGACAAGGGCGTGCGCAAGCTACGCCTGACTGGCGGTGAACCATTGGTACGCAAGAACATCATGCATCTGATCCGCGGGCTTTCCCGCCATCTGGCATCGGGTGCACTGGAAGAACTCACGCTGACCACCAACGGCTCGCAACTTGCGCGGTTCGCCGGAGAACTGGCCGACTGCGGCATCAAGCGCATCAATGTCTCGCTCGATACGCTCAATCCCGAAAAGTTTCACGAGATCACCCGCTGGGGTGATCTTGCACGTGTGCTTGAGGGTATAGATGCCGCGCAAAAGGCAGGCATCCGTGTGAAGATCAATGCCGTCGCGCTTAAAGATTTCAACGAATTCGAAATTCCGGACCTTATCCGCTGGGCCCATGGCCGCGATATGGATATGACGCTGATCGAAACCATGCCGATGGGCGAAATCGAATTCGACCGCACTGAACAGTATCTGCCGTTGTCACAGGTGCGCAGCGACCTGTCAGCTCAATTCACGATGAATGATATCCCCTATCGCACGGGCGGCCCTGCCCGCTATGTGACGATAGAGGAAACCGGTGGACGTCTCGGCTTCATCACGCCGTTGACCCATAATTTCTGCGAAAGCTGCAACCGTGTTCGCCTGACCTGTACCGGCATGCTCTATATGTGCCTTGGCCAGAATGATGATGCCGATCTGCGCAAGGCGCTGCGTGAGAACGACAGCGATGTATTCCTCGGCCAGGCTATCGATGAGGCTATTTCGCGCAAGCCCAAGGGCCATGATTTCATCATCGATCGCGATCATAACCGGCCCGCTGTGGCGCGCCATATGAGCCTGACCGGCGGATAAAGCGCATTTATACTTTTGAGTGAAAATACTCGCAAATAATTGTCGCGAAATAAACTTTAACACGGTATTGGATTCTAAACTGGATTCTATACCGTGCTGCAGTCAGAGAATTTCCGCGCAAGTATTTATATGCTTCTCGCCATGGGTGTTTTCACCATCGGGGACAGCATCACCAAATTCCTTCTCACGGAAATGAACAGTGGTCAGTATATGCTGATCCGCGGCGTCTTCGCGACGGTGATGATCGGCTTTCTGGCCTGGCGTCACGGCGCCTTGCGCAAACTCTCTCTGGAACGGATGACAGTCCTGCGCGTGCTGGGCGAAGTGGTTGCGACAATCACTTACATCGTCTCGCTCGGACATCTCTCGCAGGCCTTTTGCTCTGCCGTGTTTCAGGCAACGCCTTTGGTGGTGACGCTTGGAGCCGCGATCTTTCTCAAGGAGAAAGTCGGCTGGCGGCGTTGGGCATGTATTCTGGTCGGCTTTGTCGGCGTCCTCATCATCATCCGCCCCGGTTCAGCCGGTGCGGCAAGTTTCGCAGCAGTGGCCGTGTTGCTGGCGAGCGTCGGCTTTGCGGCGATGCGGGACATTGCAACGCGCCGCGTACCGGCCCATGTGCCAACGCTCTATCTCTCCACACTAACCGCAGGTGCAATTGCGGTCACCGGCGGCGTGCTGACTGTCCCAATGGGCGGGTGGCAGCCTATCGGCCTCGTTCCCATTGCCGCCATGCTCTGCGCGGCGGTGCTGCTGCTGATCGGGTATCACTTCATCATTCTAGCCATGCGTGAAGGCGAAGTGTCCTTCGTCTCCCCGTTTCGCTATTCCAGCCTGCTTTGGGCGATAGGCTTGAGCATAGCGGTCTTTGGCGAAGCGCCGGATAGCTATACAATCATTGGCTCTGTCATGGTGGTCGGAAGCGGTATCTACATGGTCTATCGCGAAAACGCGCTGAAAAAGCGCGAGAAGAACAAGAGCACATTGGCTTCCATTCCAACTGGTCTTGGACCGAAATAATGGTCGATCAACCAGATATCGCCGGTGCGATTATTGCCGGTGGATTGTCGAGCCGAATGCGCGAAGGCGGAATTGCGGGAGACAAGTTCCTGCAGGTTCTGGGTTCCTGTACCATCATCGCTGAAGTTGCCGCGCGACTGAAGCCGCAGGTGGGATCGCTTTTCATCAACGCCAATGGCGACCCGTCCCGGCTGGCCAGCCTCGGCCTTGCCGTTGTCGCTGATATCCTCGCAGAGCATGGTGGCCCTCTGCCGGGCATTCTCACCGCGCTCATCCACGCAAAAGATTCGTCATGGCTGCTGACCGCAGCGGCGGACACGCCATTTCTGCCTGCTGATCTTGGAAAGCGGCTCCTCGAATGCCAAAGACAGAGTGGCAAGGACATCATCCTCGCCAGTTCTGCCGGGCATGTTCATCCCATATTTGGCCTGTGGAGCACACAACTGGCGGATCGGCTGAGAGACTGGCTTTCGACGGCGGAGAAAGCCAGTGTTCTGGCATTCGCACGCGATGTTGATTTCGAAATGGTAGACTTTCCGCTTGTAACGACCAAGGATCGCTCGGAAACCTATGATCCATTCTTCAATATCAACCGGCCCGATGACCTTGTCGAAGCCCGGCGATTGAATCGACTGAACGGAGGGATGCCATGACGCAAAAGCTTTTCGGCATTACGGGCTGGAAGAATTCCGGCAAGACCACCTTGACCGAAAAGCTCGTGCGCTGCCTGACCGAACGCGGCTACCGCATTGCGACAATCAAACATGCGCACCACAATTTCGACATCGATCACGAAGGCACCGATTCCTGGCGGCATCGCAAGGCCGGAGCGGCTGAAGTCGCCATTGTTTCAGACCGTCGCTTCGCCATCATGCATGAAAATCTCGACGGGCCGGAGATTTCGCTGCAAGAGATCGCGGACAAGCTTGCGCCCTGCGATCTGATTCTCGTCGAAGGCTATAAACGTGAGCCGCACAAGAAAATCGAGCTACGCCGAACAGGCAGTCATGACGGCCCACCGCTCGCCGAAAACGACCCGAGCATCGTCGCCATTGCAACCGATCATCCACAACCAGGCTTGAGCCTGCCGGTCTTCGATATCAATATGGTCGATGAAATTGCCGATTTCATCCAAAATGAAATGGCACTTTGAGCAATTCCCTACCGCTTTCCGCCAAAACGTCAACTTTCACTATTTTGCTGCCACTTTCGGCGGAATACGCTGTGAATTCCGCAATAATTATACGCAAAATTATTACGCAAGCCATCTTGCCTTCCGGTGAAAAGTGGTGGGAATATCGTGTTCGGATTGGAGGGCGGCGGCGAACATGCGAAAAATTATTGCGCAGCCTCCGCTGAACCATCTATTGGTAGCGGCGGGAGGAATGTCTATCGATCGATAATCCTCAATTTTAAATTGCAATTGCACGACAAATGGCTGACCAGAAAAATAATCAGGGAACCAGCCAGAGTAAACGAGAGGACTAAATATGCGCGTATTGAAGCGTATCGTAGCAGCAGCTTCGGTTGCGACCATTGCAACTATGGCTGGCGGATTGGCCATCGGCGCCGCAAATGCCCAGGAGCCTTTGAAGCTCACCATCGCCACTGAAGGCGCCTACCCCCCCTTCAATTTCATCAAGCCGGACGGCACCTTGTCGGGATTTGACGTGGATATTGCGAAGGCACTTTGTGATGAAATGAAGGCGCAATGTACCTTCATCACCCAGGAATGGGATGGCGCGATTCCAGCACTTCAGGCTGGCAAGTTCGACGCCTTCATCGCTTCCATGTCCATCACCGATGAACGCAAGAAGCAGGTCGATTTCTCCAACAAATACTACAATACGCCTCCGGGCATCGTCGCTCCGAAGGATAGCGACATCAAGGGCGTGACCAAGGAAGATCTCGCCGGCAAGACGATCGGCGTGCAGGTTTCCACCACCCACGCCAATTACTCGGAAAAGACCTTTACCGACAGCACGATCAAGGCCTACCCGACCGCTGAGGAATACCGCCTCGATCTGGCCAATGGCCGTCTCGACGCTGCCAATGATGATAGCGTCACGCTCGGCGAATGGCTGAAGACGCCGGATGGCGCATGCTGCAAGATGGTCGGCACTTTCCCGCCGGTTGTTGAAATTCACGGTCCAGGCGCTGGCGTTGCCTTCAAGAAGGGCCGCCCGGAACTGGTTGAAAAGTTCAACGCAGCTATCAAGGCGATCCGCGCGAACGGAAAGTACAAGGAAATCAACGATAAGTACTTTGAGTTCGACGCTTACGGCGCCGAAAACTAGGTTTCTTTGAAGACGTATGCGCCGGTTTGTGTCAAACAAACCGGCGCACATCATTTATGGCGGACAGTTCGGTAGAAGCGCTCGAAATAGAGACCACCGGACGAACAAACGCCCAGAAAAAAGAAAAAAGGCGATGGAACATTACGCCACTTTATTGAGTTTCGGCCCCGAAGGCTGGTCGAGGAGTATCGCCTGGGGCCTGTTGGTAACGGTCACTCTGGCAATAGCCACCCTGCCCGTAGGCCTCGTTCTTGGATTTCTGGTTGCTTTGGGGAAGCAATCGACCGAACCGTCGATCCGACTGGCTTCGAATATCTACACGACCATCTTCCGTGGTCTTCCAGAACTTCTGACCCTGTTCCTGGTTTATTTCGGCGCCTCTCTCGGCTTGCAGAAACTCCTGGCACTGTTTGGCATCAATGCGAATGTCGAGATCAATGCCTTCGCCGCCGGTATGGTGGCGCTCGGTTTCGTTTTTTCGTCCTATTCGAGTGAAGTCTTCCTGTCCGCTTTCCGCGCCATTCCGCGCGGGCAATATGAAGGCGGTTATGCCGTTGGCCTCTCGCACTGGCAGACCATGCGCAAGGTCATCCTGCCGCAACTGATCCGCATTGCCCTGCCGGGTCTTGCCAATCTGTGGCTGGTGCTGCTGAAAGACACCTCGCTCGTATCCGTGATCACACTGTCTGATATTATGCGGCAAACGTCCATTGCAGCGCGCGTGACCAAGGAGCCATTCCTGTTCTTTGGCGTCGCATGTCTGCTCTATCTCGCTCTCGCGATCATCTCGTCCTATTTCATCAACCGCATAGCCCAATGGGCTGATGCGGGCAGCAACCGGTCGCGAGGCGCATGATCATGAGCGAAGCTGTCACACAAAACAGTGCTGCCGTCATAGCGCCACCACCGGTCGCCCGCCAATGGACCCGCGCCCGTATTGCAGGCCATATCTTCGTCGGCATATGGGCTTTGCTCTTCGCGGGTTTGGCCATCTATCTCTACAATGTCTGGCGGATCGATCTCTTCGAGACCTATGGCCCGCGCTACTGGTCCGGGCTTCTGATCACGCTGAAGCTCGTCGTGGTGTCGATCCTTGTCGGCGCCGCGCTGTCGATCCCGATTGCCGCCGCACGCATGTCGAACAATCGCTGGCTGAAAGCCATCGCATTCGGCTATGTCTATTTCTTCCGCGGCACACCGCTTCTGGCGCAAACCTTCCTGATCTATTACGGTTTCGGCACCTTCCGGCCTTTTCTTGAAAGCATTGGCCTATGGGTGTTTTTCCGCGATGCATGGAATTGCGCCATTCTCGCTTTCTCGCTCAATACGGCGGCCTATCAGGCAGAAATCCTGCGTGGCGCGATCCAGAGTGTTGCAATGGGCCAGTGGGAAGGTGCAGCAGCGCTCGGCATTTCCAAGCGTGTGACCTTCTGGAAAGTCATTCTTCCACAGGCGCTGATCGTTGCCCTGCGTCCATACGGCAATGAAATCATCCTGATGATCAAGGGTTCGGCCATCGTTGCCATCATCACGGTTCTCGACCTGATGGGTGAGACGCGGCGCGCCTATTCCCGCACCTTCGATTTCCAGACCTATCTCTGGGCGGCAGTGATCTACCTGTTGATTGTCGAAGTGCTACGCCACATCTGGGATTATCTCGAACGACGGCTGACACGACATCTTGTTCGCTGATTTAATGAGAAGGTCCTGAATTTAGCCCCCGGCAGCCTTGCAGCTTCCGGGGGCTATCTGTTTAATCAACAAGTGCATTCGCCGCTCGGCGGGGTGCATCCAATTCCTGAAGCATAGCAATGGGCAATATCATGCTGAAAATCTGGGGTCGCACCAATTCCACCAATGTCAAGAAAGCGCTCTGGATAGCGCAGGAGCTTGGCCTTGATTACGAACAGATCGATGTTGGCGGCCAGTTTGGCGGGCTGGACGATCCGACCTTTCTGGCACGCAATCCCAATGGCCTTATTCCGCTTCTCGAAGACGGTGAAACCGTGCTCTGGGAATCGAATGTCATCACGCGCTATCTGGCGGCGACCTATGGCAAGGACAGCCTGTGGATCGAAAGTCCGGCCAAGCGTGCACAGGCGGAAAAGTGGATGGATTGGGCATCCACCACGCTCTACACCGACTTTAGCAATGTCATGAAGCACATGATCCGCCTACCCGAAGACAAGCGTGACCCGGCAATCCTGCAACGTGGTCTCGAGGGCCTTGCCCGTTCCATGACGATTGCCAATAGTGGGCTGGACCACTCACCCTGGTTCTCAGGTGAAAAATTCGGCATCGGCGACATTCCAGTTGCCTGCTATGCCTATGCATGGTTCGAATTCGCTATCGAACGTCCTTCTCTTCCGCAGCTTGAAAGCTGGTATGAGCGCTTGAAAGAGCGCCCCGCCTACCGTTCGGCTGTGATGACACCCCTCACCTGATCATATGGTCCATAAACTATCCAGAGGAATGAACGAATGACGACCACTGCAAAAGTAGCCTTTCTCGGGCTGGGCGTGATGGGCTACCCGATGGCAGGTCACCTGAAGAACAAAGGTGGCCACGACGTTACGGTTTATAACCGCACGACGGCCAAGGCGGAAAAATGGGCGAAAGAATTTGGCGGCAGCTTCGCAGCGACGCCCGCAGATGCCGTGCGCGACGCCGACTATGTGTTCGCCTGCGTTGGCAACGATGACGACCTGCGTTCTGTCACCATCGGCGCGGACGGTGCTTTTTCGACAATGAAAAAGGATGCGATCTTCATCGACAATACGACGGCCTCTGCCGAAGTTGCGCGTGAGCTTTCAGAAGAAGCGCAAAAGCGTGGCATTCACTTCATCGATGCACCGGTTTCCGGCGGGCAGGCGGGCGCAGAAAACGGCGTACTGACCGTGATGGTTGGCGCCAGCGAAGTCGTCTTCGAGCGTGCCAAGCCGATTATCGATGCCTATGCCCGTTCGGTCGGCCTTATGGGTCCGGTCGGTTCGGGACAGCTTGCCAAGATGGTGAACCAGATTTGCATCGCCGGTCTCGTTCAGGGATTGGCCGAAGGCATTCATTTCGGCAAGAAGGCTGGCCTCGATATCGAAAAGCTCATCGCGGTCATTTCCAAGGGCGCTGCGGGTTCGTGGCAGATGGAAAACCGCTCCGGCACGATGAACCAGGGTAAATATGACTTTGGCTTCGCCGTTGACTGGATGCGGAAGGATCTAGGCATCTGCCTTGATGAAGCTGATCGCAATGGCGCGCTTCTGCCCGTCACGGCGCTTGTCGACCAGTTCTACAAGGAAGTACAGAAGATCGGCGGCAATCGCTGGGATACGTCTTCGCTGCTGGCTCGTCTGGAACAGAAGTGAATATCGACTGGATTATGATCAAAAGAAAAAGCCCGGCATCGCAGCCGGGCTTTTTCTTGATGTTGGCTTGATCAGTTCGATCAGAACTTGACCTTCGCCGTCAGCGAGAGACCGCCGACGAAGTCGTTGTCGAAGTTGCCCTTGGAACCAGACAGGCTCGGCTGGCCACCAACGACAGTATCGTCCAGTTCACCCGAGGTCAGCCAGCCAGCGGCGCCTGCAAGACGGATTTCAACCTGATCATTCGGCTTGTAGTTGGTGCCAAGACCAAACAGCCAGATGTCAGTCTGCGAGGTCAGGCCCGTGCTGGTGCCACGATCCCAGGTCACAGTTCCAGCAACCGACCACTGGTCGTTGAGCTTGTGACCGACGCCACCGCTAACCGTCCAGCCGTCCTGATAGTAGAGATTCAGGCTCGTGATCTTTGTGCCGGACGGTACGATCTTGCTGTCGGAAGAAGCGAAATCAACCGAAGTCAGTGACGACCAGTCAGTCCACTTCACCGAACCGAATGCGAGCCAATCAGGCGCGATACCGGTCTGGAACTTGAATTCAACTGACTGCGGAGTTGCCACATCGCTCGACACGTTGATCGGCAAACCCTTGCCGGTGAGCGGGTTCAGAGCCAGATTGTCGATGGTGCCTTCGAGATTATACTTGACCTCGGACTGGTACACGATGCTGGCGCGCATTGCGTATTCCGGAATTTCGTACGCAGTGTTGATTGCCGCTGAGAAGTGACCCGGTTTTTCCACCGAGAATTGACCCGCCTTTTAATTAATGTTCGGGTTTTTATTCACGGTCAAGTTTC
>NZ_VCPE01000050.1 GCF_005938105.1 Brucella haematophila
GGATCAGGCGTTGAGCTTTCGAATGTGAAGATGTCGATGAACCCGTTCGACGAGATTGCGGTTGAAGAGGCGATCCGCCTGAAGGAAGCTGGCAAGGTCACGGAGATTGTGGCTGTTTCGGTTGGCCCGGCACAGGCGCAGGAAACACTGCGCACGGCACTTGCCATGGGTGCGGACCGCGCGATCCTGGTGAAGACCGACGAGACAGTCGAGCCGCTCGGCGTCGCCAAGGTCTTGAAGGGCGTGGTCGATGCAGAAAAGCCAGACCTCGTCTTCCTCGGCAAGCAGGCCATTGACGACGATGCCAACCAGACCGGCCAGATGCTGTCGGCGCTCCTCAACTGGAGCCAGGCAACCTTTGCCTCGAAAGTGGAACTGGGCGACGGTTCGGCCAAGGTCACGCGCGAAGTGGATGGCGGTCTGCAGACCATCGATGTGAAGCTTCCGGCGATTGTCACGGTTGATCTTCGTTTGAACCAGCCGCGCTATGCATCGCTGCCAAATATCATGAAGGCGAAGAAGAAGCCGCTGGACGAGAAGTCGCCTGCCGATTTCGGCGCCGATATCACGGCGCGCCTGAAGGTCCTGAAGACCGAAGAACCGGGTGGCCGCAAGGCTGGCGTCAAGGTTGGCTCGGTTGGCGAGCTGGTCGAGAAGTTGAAAGCCGACGGCATCATCTAAGAAATCGGAAGGGACACAGTAAATGGCTATTCTTCTTTTTGCCGAACATGACAATGCAACCCTTTCGGACCAGACGGCAAAGGCGCTGACGGCAGCCGCCCAGATCGGCGGCGATGTCGATATTCTGGTTGCTGGCAAGGGTGCAAAGGCAGCAGCCGATGCTGCTGCCAAGCTGAAAGGCGTGCGCAAGGTTCTGCTGGCTGAAAGCGATGCGCTGGAAAACCGTCTGGCTGAGCCGACGGCAGCACTCATCGTGGCACTCGCCGCCAATTACGACACGATCATCGCACCGGCGACGACTTCGGCCAAGAACATCCTGCCGCGCGTTGCAGCACTTCTCGATGTGATGCAGCTTTCCGAAATCATGGAAGTCGTATCGGCAGACACGTTCAAGCGTCCGATCTATGCAGGCAATGCAATCCAGACGGTGCAGTCCACCGACGCCAAGAAGGTGATCACGGTGCGCACGGCTTCTTTCCAGGCCACCGGTGACGGCGGTTCGGCTGCGGTTGAAACTGCGACCGTGCCTGCCGATCCGGCATTGTCGAGCTTTGTTGGCAATGCGCTGTCGGCTTCGGATCGTCCGGAACTGACCTCGGCCAAGATCATTATCTCGGGCGGTCGTGCGCTTGGTTCGGCTGAAAAGTTCCAGGAAGTGATCCTGCCGGTTGCCGACAAGCTCGGTGCGGCGGTTGGCGCCAGCCGTGCGGCTGTCGATGCGGGCTATGCGCCAAACGACTGGCAGGTTGGCCAGACGGGCAAGGTTGTTGCACCGGAGCTTTACATCGCTGTCGGCATTTCCGGCGCGATCCAGCATCTGGC
>NZ_VCPE01000051.1 GCF_005938105.1 Brucella haematophila
AGTTCACTCGCCATGGCGGTCGCCTCCTGATGGGTGGGAGGCGTCGGGACGGCGCGAATACCAATGGGTTTCAGTCGGCGCGACGATGGAAAACGACTGTTGGTTTAGCCGGTCCAGTAGCAAAAGGGCGAGTTCTGTAGCCCTACCGACGATGTATTCCTCATCCGCGGGGAACCGTGGGTAATTGATAAAACCGACGCGAACGCCAGCTTCAAAGCCGTTTGTGTAAGCATAGTTTAGCGGTTCGACCGTAACGCACGCGCCGACGCGGTCGCACCATTCTTGACATACATTGAACGCTTCGACGTAGTCACCGGCGATGTAGATTGTGACCGTGATCGTTTTAGACCTTACAATTTTCATCACGCGGCTTCCTCCTCATCGCAATCAGCAATCTCGATGGATGCAGACTGGCAAATAATTCCACACGAAATGTCTGGCTCGGCATCGTAGCGGCCAAGGTCTGGCGGAAGACGGTCAAGCGGAATTCGCTCCATCATTCGAACGCCATCCTCTACCCACTCTCGCTTGCAGATGACGCGGCCTAGCTCACGCTCGATAGCGGCCATTTCTGCGAAGCGCTCTGGGAAATCGACCCGGATTTTGTTCCAGTACCCAGCTTGACCTTTCACGCAACCGATACAGTTGTTGTTGCGATAGCCAAGCTTATACATAGCGGGAAGCTCGATCCCGGCCCGGTCGATGATGCCTAAGCAATCGTCCTTGGACAGTCCGCGCTCCCAAAGGATGGGCCAGAATTGAACAAACGGTTCCGCAGCGGCGGTGCGCTTATGGCGTTTTTCATATTCTTCAGCAGTATAGCCTAGTACCACAACGTCATCCGGACGCTGAACCTCAAGACGGACCGACCGTTTCAATTCAGCGGTGCACCGCGCACCGCGAGGCCCGACTAGAAAACGCGTCTTGTGAAAGACAACATCAGGATCGCGATCATACTCATCATTGCCTAGAATGAGTATTTCCTGACCGAACCACTTCTGACAGTCGGCGAGGAAACGCATGTTGTCGGGGTGTTCGCGCTTGCTGGTATCGCAGTACGCTACGACAACTTCCTTGCCGTTGGCATTCTGAATGGCGAGCTTTGTCGCAACGGCACTGGCGGCCCCACACGAGAACCAAGATACGATCCTGCCCATCACGCCACCTCACTGCTTGGAGGAGTGGGGAGAGGGCGCCAGTGGATGGGAACTGCTTCACCGAAATGATCTGAGGCCATTCCGTCATGAGCATCGAACGGGTCACCAGCGTGCCAAGGAAGATGCTTACCGAATTGATGGTATGGTTTGTACCATATTTCGCGGACCTCGCTGAACGACGCTCTATGGATGTCATCCATATCGGAGCAAGCATCACGATATAGGATTGCGAGAATGTGCGTCCCATCCTTCGGCGC
>NZ_VCPE01000052.1 GCF_005938105.1 Brucella haematophila
CTGTCTGGCGCGATATCGCTGGCCTGTAATCCGCTTACAAACGGTACATCAAAGTCCAGGATATATCCGTAGGCAGGTTAACGTAACGGTGCCTCGCCGAGGACCTGACATGGGAAGTCTTCCGCGACACGCTGATCGAGCAGGCTGAGCAGGGCGTGGACTATTTCACCATCCATGCCGGGGTGCGGTTGCATATGATTCCGCTGACGGTGGGTCGCGTTACCGGCATCGTGTCGCGCGGCGGCTCGATCATGGCGAAATGGTGCCTGCATCATCACCGCGAAAGCTTCCTCTACGAGCGTTTCGAGGAGATCTGCGACATCATGCGCGCCTATGACGTCAGCTTTAGCCTTGGCGACGGACTGCGCCCCGGCTCCATCGCCGATGCCAACGACGCGGCGCAATTCGCCGAACTGGATACCCTGGGTGAGCTGACCAAGATTGCCTGGGCCAAGGACTGCCAAGTCATCATCGAAGGCCCTGGCCATGTGCCGATGCACAAGATCAAAGAGAACATGGACAAGCAGCTTGCCGTCTGCGGCGAAGCGCCGTTCTACACCCTCGGGCCGCTGACGACCGACATCGCGCCGGGCTATGACCACATCACTTCGGGCATCGGCGCGGCGATGATCGGCTGGTTGGGCACGGCGATGCTCTGCTATGTCACGCCCAAGGAACATCTGGGCCTGCCGGACCGCGATGACGTGAAGACCGGTGTCATCACCTACAAGATCGCCGCCCATGCCGCCGACCTGGCCAAGGGGCACCCGGCGGCCAAGCTTCGCGATGATGCGCTGTCCCGCGCCCGGTTCGAGTTCCGCTGGGAGGACCAGTTCAACCTGTCGCTGGACCCCGAGACGGCGCGGGCCTTTCACGACGAGACCCTGCCGAAAGAGGCGCACAAGGTGGCGCATTTCTGCTCGATGTGCGGGCCGAAATTCTGCTCGATGCGGATCTCCCACGACATCCGTGCCGAGGCGCAGAAAGAGGGCATGGCCGCCATGGCGCAGAAGTACCGCGCGGGAGGTGATCTTTACATGCCGGTGGTTGAGGAGATCTGAGCGGGCATGACTCTTCGGGCGGTTTCGCGCCGACGAAAATACACCGAGGCCGACCGTCCACAACGGGCTCGGAGTGACCAAACCGTCAAGTAGCAACCTGGCCCCCTACGCCTGCGGTCGAGCGTCCGGTTTCGCATTTCAGCGCGATTGTAACGCTGCACCGCCGTCAGGCCGCTTCCCGCCCAGAGCGTAAGAAAAAAACGCTACGGATCCAGTGCCTCGGCATTGCCAAGTTGTTTGAATAGGGCTTTGAGCAGCTTTCGCCTGTGTTTATCAAGCGGTCATTTCGGTCGTGTAGTCACGCCATAATGCAA
>NZ_VCPE01000053.1 GCF_005938105.1 Brucella haematophila
TTCATGCAGATTTCGGGTCACATTACCACGCCAATTTGGTAAGGTTGCAGAACATCATTTTGGAGGGTGATAAAGTGCGCGAAATGTCGAGAAGCGATTTTGAGGCATATGAGAAAGAAGTTGAAACAGCTTTGTTCAGGCTTGGCCGCAATCTCGGACCGGAGGAGAAAGCCGATCTGGATCAGGTAGCGCAGTTTACGCGCGAGCACGTCAATCTAATGCGCGAGCATATGGAATTGACGGAACAGCGTGGAATGACCGCTGAAGCGACTTCTCGTGAAAGCGAGCAGGATAGCCCGTCGATGCAGATCGCTCGCGAACCCGATTCAGAAATTGCAAAGCCAGCGCATGTTGTCGCGGAATTAGAGCAGGGTCGGTCATCGGCTGAAAATGCGAACGATCCTCATTCCAGCGTGGATGACGAGGAGAAAGCGGCGGCAGCATCTTATCAGGCCGAAATGGATCGTTCATTCCCGAATGAAATCACGAGCCGATATTATATTCGTGAGGATCACGGTGGGACGCAGCGAGTCTTTGCCGATTCAAAGGGTGAGCGCGAAGTGTTCCAGGACAATGGAGAGAAGCTGCGCGCAAAATCGTTCGATGCTCAGGGCGTTCGATTGATGATCGAAACAGCAGCGCATCGAGGCTGGACGAGCATCGAGATAACGGGGAGCAAGGAGTTCCGCCGTGAAACTTGGCTGGAGGGCCAGGCGCACGGAATTTCGGTCAAGGGCTATCAGCCGACCGAACTGGATTGGCAAGATCTTGCACGCCGCGAGCAATCCTATTTGCGTAACGAAATTGTTCCGCTCAAGGGCAGGGTGCTGGAAGCGGATCACGGGCCCAAGGAGCAATCCGCAAGTTCAGATCAGTCGAGCAAGGTCGATAGAGAGCAACAGGGTGCAGCTAAATCAGAAACGTCGCACTCCAAGACCGTCGACTATAAAGAGGGCGTTCAGGGCATCCTTGTCGAGACAGGCGAGAAGCCCTATCAGGATAATGAAAAGAACGAGCCTTCGCCGTTCGTTGTTATTGAAACTGCCAATGGCAATCGCACGGTCTGGGGTGTCGGATTACCGGATGCGTTGCATCGCGCCGGCGCTGATATCGGCGATGAAATTCATTTGCGATCCACTGGTACGGAACGCGTCATGAAAACCGTCATACAGGAGATTGACGGGCAGAAGCACCGTGTCGAACAAATGGTCGATCGCCGGGCATGGGAAGCGAACTTGCTTGAAGAACGGGATCGGACCGACGAGAAAGTTGAAGGTTCCAAACAACTCGATAATCGGGCTA
>NZ_VCPE01000054.1 GCF_005938105.1 Brucella haematophila
GGTGGGTTCTAGTTTGAAGTGCGACTTGCAAATGATAACAATGAGTTATCGAATGCAAGGAACCTGTCATGGACCGCACCTATTCGCATATTGATCTGGATGAACGCCGCAAAATAGCGCGCTGGCGTATTGCAAAGCTTTCCGTTGACGTTATTGCTGAGAGACTTGGAAGGCACCGCTCGACCATTTTTCGTGAACTTAAGCGCAATCAGTTTCACGATGATGAGATCAAGGATTTAAACGGTTATTACTGCACGATTGCTGACCAGAAATGCCGCGAGCGGCGTTCGAAGCAACGCAAGCTCATCCGGTATGATGAGCTACGGCAGTCCGTGATCGATCACATCAGCGATGGATGGTCGCCGCAACAGATTGCCGGGAGAATGCGGTTGGAGCGGCATCCCGTTTCTGTCAGTCATGAAACGATCTATCAGTTTGTGTATTCCGCTGATGGTCGGCAAGAAGGGCTTTGGAAACATCTGCCCGAACGTCGTGCCAAACGACGTCCACGTCATGCCCGACGTCATCATGGACGCCGCTTTCCACCGGAACTGAGCATCCTTTATCGTCCAGACATGGTTTCTAGGCGCAAGCAGTTCGGTCATTGGGAAGGCGACACTATCCAGTTTCGCAAGAGGTTTGGCAACGCCAATGTAACGTCTCTGGTCGAGCGGGTGAGCCGCTTCACGGTTTTGTTGCGCAATAATGATCGTCAATCAAAGCCGTTGATGGAAGGTGTGATTAGAGCACTCCAGCCCCTGCCCCAAATCGCCCGCCGATCAATCACCTTTGATCGTGGTACTGAGTTTACGGAGTGGGCTTATCTGCAGAATGGGATAGGGGCGCAAATCTGGTTCTGTGATCCGCAATCACCTTGGCAAAAAGGCACTGTTGAGAACACCAACAGACGCACAAGACGTTGGCTTCCCCGAGACCTTGACCCGCTTACGCTTAGTGATCGAGATCTCGCATTCATTTGTCATCGCCTCAACAATACACCGCGCAAATGTTTAGGGTACAAAACGCCCGCAGAAGTCTTCCGACAAAAACTCATCGCAAACAGACATCGTTTTGCGTAAACTCAAATCGAAAAGTCGCGCTTCAGCCTGACCTCACA
>NZ_VCPE01000055.1 GCF_005938105.1 Brucella haematophila
CTGTCTGGCGCGATATCGCTGGCCTGTAATCCGCTTACAAACGGTACATCAAAGTCCAGGATATATCCGTAGGCAGGTTAACGTAACGGTGCCTATGTGAAGCCGTTCGTCAAGCGGCAGAAAAACGACGCGGCAGACGCCGCGGCGATCGCCGAAGCCGTGCTGCGCCCGAACATGCATTGCGTCGCGGTGAAAAGCGCCGAACATCAGGCACGAGCGGTGACATTCCGAACCCACCAGTGCTTCGTCCGCCAGCGCACGCAGCTGATCAATGCGCTGCGGGGCCACCTGGCCGAGTTCGGTCTGGTCTTCCCGCAAGGGCCGGCCCATCTCAAACAGGCAGCGGCCCTGTTGGAGGACGGGACGACCGAGATCCCCGACACCGTCAAGGAGATGGCTCAACTCTATCTAGATCAGATCGATCTTCTTACGGCGAAGATCGACGCCCTGTCCCTCAAGCTGAGGGACGCTACGAAGGAAAACGTTAAGATGCGGCGTCTGTGCACGGTGCCAGGTGTCGGGCCGGTGACGGCCGGTGCTGTGATGGCGTTTGCTCCCGATCTCCGGACCTTGTCCAGCGGCAGGAACTTTGCCGCCTGGCTCGGCCTCGTGCCGCGGCAGCGATCGACGGGCGGCAAACAGCGCCATGGCGGGGTGAGCAAAATGGGCCAGACTGATATCCGTAAGCTGCTGATCGTCGGTGCCATGAGCCGGATTCGCTGGATCATTCGAAAGGGCGTCATGCCGGACAACTGGCTCGGACAGCTTGTCGGGCGCAAGCCTCGCATGGTCGCGGCCGTCGCCTTGGCGAACAAGATGGCCCGGGTCATATGGGCGATCATGACAAGGGAGCAGAATTACCAAATGGCGTGAGCGGTCACCTCTGTTGGAGGCAACGGCAAACGTCTAGGGTGTTGATTGCCGCTGAGAAGTGACCC
Source organism: Brucella haematophila (assembly GCF_005938105.1). GTDB lineage: Bacteria > Pseudomonadota > Alphaproteobacteria > Rhizobiales > Rhizobiaceae > Brucella > Brucella haematophila. The sequence continues at coordinate 939 of NZ_VCPE01000055.1, forward strand.
GGTTTGGGGTGATATTTCCATTTAGAATTGACCCATGTTTGAACCTTCCCTCGTTTGTTTTTCAGCG
>NZ_VCPE01000006.1 GCF_005938105.1 Brucella haematophila
CGCTGAAAAACAAACGAGGGAAGGTTCAAACATGGGTCAATTCTAAATGGAAATATCACCCCAAACCGGGTCACTTCTCAGCGGCAATCAACAGACGGCCGTCATCCGCACGCTGCAGGAGTTCCTTGACGAACTGACCGTGGCCGGTGCGATCCTCGGTGGTCGCGCATTCTGGGAGCGGTCGACAAATACGAACGCCAGCTTGCGCGACGGCAAGCTTCGCGTCGAGTTCGACGCCGAGGAAGCCCCACCACTTGAAGACCTGATTTTCGGCTCGCGCCGCAATGAAGCTTATTTCGACAGCCTCGCCGCCGAAATTCAGCGCCAGACCTCGGTCTCTTTCTCCGTCAATATTAGCGACGTGGTCGCGGCCTAACGGGAGCTACCCATGACTTTGCGCATCATCCGGGGCTTTACGCTCTATGTGAACGACAACACCAATCTGGCGCTCGATATCGAGACCATGAAGCTGCCGACGCTGGAAGAAAACACCGAAGAATTCCAGCCAGGCGGCAGCGACATGGCGATCAATATCACCGGCCTCGGCGTCAAGGCATTCACCATGCCCTTCAAGATCAAGAGCCACACGCCGGAAACTATCGCGTTGTTCGGCGGCGCTCCTGGCATCCGTTATCCCTTCACGGGCCGCAAGCTCGTCGTTTCCGAAGAAGACGGAAAGGAGCACGAGCACGCCATCGATGTGCAGGGGCGCTTGAGCAAGGTCGAAGGCGAAGAAATGTCGGGCGGCAAGGCAACCGGCTATGACCACGAGATCAACGGCATCTGGACCTATACCGAGTATTGGGACAACCAGATCATGCATCGTTTCTCATTCAAGAAGGGCGGCTGGGATATCTGGAATTTCCAGCCGTACAACACTGCGCGCCGCCGCGTTCTGTTCGGTTAATGGAGAAACGAGTTGACCAAGACCACGCCAAAACTTGAGGTAAAAATCAAGCTCGACTTCCCGGTGCCCGTGAAGGGTGAGGACGGCAAGGAAGCCTCCCGCGATACCGTCACGATGCGCCGCCCACGTACGATTCACGTCAAGCGGCTCGCCGTCCTACTCGGTGCGGATGTCCTGAAGGGCATTATCGGCGATCAGGAGCCTTCGGCGGTCAAGATCGACAAGGACAACGTGGACGTTGCCAAGCTTGCCGTCGATGTGATCAGCGCCTTGTTCGTCAAGTCAACGCTGGATGAGCTGACCTCCATTATCGCCAGCATGTGCAGCGAAAAACCTGAGTTCATTGACGAGATCGACCCGCTTGACCTCATGAAGTTTGCGGAAGGCTTTCTCGATTTTTTTCCGGCACTCCGCTCTTTCGCGTCTTCGAGTTCGGAGCGGACTGCGCTGCCTGCTTCCGCTGGCGACCAGACGACATAGACCAGCTCTCCTGGGCTGAAATGCTGGCCTATCGGGCGGAAATCCCGCGCCTGACTGGCCGTGGCGCGAAACCGGACGAATGATATGGATGTTTCACTTCTAATCCGGTTGATCGATCAGGTGAGCGGCCCCGCGCAGAAAGTGCGTGGGGCGCTGGACAACATCGGTTCCGGCATCAACCGCTTCAAAAGCGGCGCGTCCGATGCGCTGAAGTCCGGGTTCTCGATCGACAACATCGAGGCCGCGACAAAAAACGCCCAAACCAAGCTGTCCCAGGCGCGTGGCAAGTTGCTCGGCGCATTCGGCCAGGCGCTCGCCATTGGCGCGCCCGTCATCAAAGCGGCACAGTTTGACCAGTCCATGAAGGGGCTGGAAAAAGTCCTCAATGACTTGCCCATCGATCGTGTCCGACAGCTGCGCAAGTTCGCGTTGGACACGAGCGCGCTTATTCCCATCGCCGCGAAAGACCTGCTTGATCTCATGTCGGAAGCCGCCCAGGGCGGTGTACCGAAGGATGAGCTTGAAGCCTTTTCGACCTATGTCGCCAGGGCCTCTGTCGCTTTTGACATGGCCGGAGGGGTAATCGGTGAGCGGTTTGCCAAGCTTCGCAACGTCTACAAACTCAACCAGGAAGGGATTGAGGAACTCGGCGACGCCACCAACCATCTGTCGAACAATATGGCGGCGAAGGCCGAAGAGATTACCAACTTTACCAACCGCGCCGCCGCCGCTGCCGGTATATTAAAGCTGAACGCGGTCGATACCGCCGCGTTCGGTACGGCGATGATTGCCGCAGGCTCTGTTCCAGAAACAGCCGGGCGCGGCCTCAATGCGTTTGCCACGCGTGTTCTTGCCGGTGGGAAACGCATCAATGCCGCCTTTGATGACATAGGCGTTTCTCGCGAGAAGCTGCTCTCCGATATCCAGAAGGATGGCGTTGGCGCGATATTGAAGTTCTTTGAACTGCTCGCGTCCAAGGGCGATGAAGGCAAAGCGGCGCTGAAGGACATCGTTGGCCAGGACTATGTCAAGGACTTCGCCAAGCTGATTGATAACCCGAAGCTTCTGGCGGAGGCGATGCAACTGGTCGCCGACAAGAGCGCCTACGCCGGATCGGCAACCGAGGAAGCCAACAAACAGGCTGAAGGCGCAGTCAAGCAGTGGGATTTGCTGGTTAATAAGCTGAACCGAGGCGCTATCGTCATCGGCGATCAGCTTTTGCCGACCTTGCTTGAACTGGCGACACAAGTCGGTGCGATCGTTGATCGGTTTGCCGAGTGGTCAGCAGCCAATCCCGAACTGACCAAATACATTGTGATGGCAATTGCCGCTATCATGGGCCTTTCGATCGCGGGCAAGGTGCTGGGCGTCGTCTTTGCGGGTATGCGTGCAGGCATTCTTCCACTGCTTGGCTTCTTCCTGAAATTCAACAACGCAGGCCGCAATGTCGCCAAGGGATGGCTTCTGATGCGGTTGGGTGCCGTTGCCGCCCTTCGGACGTTCGGCCTGTTTGCTTCTGCGTCGCGCGTTGTCGCGGCAGGCATGCGCGGGATCGCATCGGGTGCGGCGCAGGCCAGCCGTCAGATTATCGCCACGCAAGGCCGCGCGCGGACCATGGCGACCGGCCTGCGCCGCGTCATGGCTGGTGCATGGATGCTGTCCATGGGTTTTGAAATCCTTGATGACATAGGGCGGACGCCAGAAGAACGCCTCGAACAGCTCCGCAAGAATGCTGAGGGCTGGAACAAGTTCGAACAGGGTGTCGAAAAGAGCTGGTTCGGCCAGATGTGGCAGGGCGTGAAGGATCGCGCCAATGCCATGATGGGACTGGAGCAAGGCGTTGTCCCCGCCGAGGCCCTCTCGGCCTGGGGACAGGCCAAGGCCAAGCAGTTCTACGATGTTGGCGTTAGCTGGATGAATTCGTTGTGGGACGGTTTGAAGTCCCTATGGCAGTCCATCGACGCATGGTTTCAGGAGAAGATCGCTTGGCTTGGCGGATTGTTGAATTTCAATCTGAACATTAACTGGCCGACGCCGCCGGAGTGGCTGACTTACCTTATGGGAATCGCCGGTAAGGGCGTCAATGTGGTCAAGGATGCCGTGAACTCCAGCGCGGGGGCGCTTATGCCTCCCGGAATTGGTAGCGGTGAGACCCCGCTTTCAAGCGTTAGCAATCCGCTCGGTGACGCCAAGGTCGATCAGACGATTACCGTGGTCAACGGACAGACGCCAAATCTGAATGTAGGTCCGATCCACATTACCGGTGTTTCCGACCCACAGGCAGCCGTGAAGGCCGCAGGGGCCGAGTTTGGCCGACGTGGCGCGCAACTGATGAGCGGCAAATCTGGGGCTTTGCACGGAGGAACCGAATAAATGGGCACTCCGTTGCTCGCGCTTGGACCTCATATGTTTGAGATCGCGCCATTGAACTTCCAGCAGATCGAGCGGACTACCGAGGCGCTATGGCCGTCGATAAGCCGCTTTGGCGGGCGTCCCGGTCGCCAATTTACTGGCTATGGCGATGACCGTCTGGCGATCACCGGCCTGCTTTTCCCCGACGAAATGGGAGGTCGAGCCGAATACGAGGCAATCCGCGTCACGCAGGCTGCTGCGCAGCCTGTTCTGATGCTCGGCTGGGCGACCGGTCTTTCCATGGCGGCGACCTTGTTTGGTCGCGTCGTCATTCTCAATGTCCAGGACACGCAATCTCTGATCAACCGGCAGGGCTTCGGTCGAAAGATCGAGTTCTCGATCGAGGTTGCGCCGTTTTCCGGTGACGGCAAACCAGTGGGGCTATTTGGATGACTGTGCGCCTGATCCCTGCCGGAACTGTCACGGTCGATCTGGAAGACGTGACGCTTGATCTTGCCTGCTATGATTATCTTATTCGGTGGACCGGTGACCGCGTCCAGGTCGCCAAGCTCAAGGGATATCTGGAAGCCACCTATGCGGCCAATCCGGGGCTGGCGCGGCTTGGCCTCGTCCTTCCACGCGGCACCGTCATTTCCATGCCGCAAATGACCATTTCCACCGAAATCAAGACTGTGAGGCTTTGGAGCTGATGGAGCGATCGCATCCGTTTATCGAAGTCAGCATCGAGGGCAAGGTTGTTCACGATGCATTTTACCAGCGTCTCGTATCCGCTACCATTCGCGACGAACCGGGACAGAGTGCGGACACCCTGGAGCTGGTTTTTGACGATGTCGGCAATGAAATCGAGATCCCGCAGAAGGGCGCGAAGATTGAAATCCGGTTCGGTTTCAAAGGTGTCGGCACCTGGAAGATGGGCACCTTTGTCTTTGAACGCGCCAGCTATAATTTTGGCAGCGACGGCGAACGCCTGACCTTCTCCTGCAAGTCGGCAGAGTTGCGCGCTGACGTGAAGGAACCGCTCTCGGAACATTTCGACGGCGAGACAGTTGGCGCGATCGTTGAGCAGCTCGCGAAGCGTCACGGCTACAAGGCCAAAGTCAGCCCTGAGATTGCAAACACTAAGCTGGACTATATTGCGCGGACCGGGCAGTCAGCCGCCGATTTCCTGACCCGCCTTGCCGATCGCACCGGCGCGCTCTTTACCATCAAGGACAACACCTTTCTGTTCCTGAAGCGCGGCAGCTTGCCGCCAATCACCATCACGAAGGGCGATTGTTCCGAAGGTGAGTTTTCGGTCGAGCCGCGCCCGAAATACGGCAAGGCGGCTGCGGGCTGGTACGACCGTCGCCGCAACAAGACGATCTATGAGGAGCATACCACCGGCCTGGAGGGACCAACCCGGCGCTTACGTACGGTTTTTGCTTCGCAAGCTGAAGCGAAGAAAGCGGCTGAAGCTGAAGGCGGGCGACTGGCGCGAGCGACCGGCCAAGGTTCACTGACTATGGCTGGGCGACCGGATGTAATGGCAGACGCACCGATTAATGCCGTTGGCTTTCGCAAGGAATTCGATGGCGAGTGGCGCGCCGCCAGCGTCGAACATCGTTTCGATGACACCTACACAACCAGCATCGAGCTTGAAGCGCCTGAAAAGGGGAAAGAGTGATGAGCGACACATTATATATAGGGGCGAAAGAATGAGCGCTGTACTTGCGGTGCACCTGGACGAAGCGCGCGGCCTGCTGTCCGTTGAGCATGATGGCTCAATCACGTGGGACGAACTGCAGGCGCTCAAGAATAAGCATTTTGGGCCAGATGCCGCAGCGATCGAAATGTATCCCCCCGACAGCAATGTCGTGAACAGCCTGCCGATGCGCCACCTTTGGAGGCTGGGTGCTGGTGATTACTGGCCTGATCTGACCGGTATGAAGCCGGTGGGAGATTTGAGCCTGCGGGATCGTGATTTGCTGCTACGCGCAGAGTTAGGACTTATCGGCGGTAAGCCAAAGTAGGGACGGCCACGTCAATTCGTGGCGGCGGGAGCATCCGGTCAAAGATAACCCGCCCGACAGTAGGTTGAGATAACCGCCGCATCCGTGCCCGTTCCGGGCATTTGGCTTGTGGCTGATTCTCGGAAATCCGTATACATGAACTTCCAAGCTAATTTCACCTCTATCGATCCTGTTTCACCGCCAGCAGCCTATATTGGCGGGAAGAAGCAACTCGCTCGACGTATCTGCGAACAGATCAATGCAGTGCCGCACAAACTTTATGCCGAACCGTTTGTCGGTATGGGTGGCGTGTTCTTTCGCCGTGGTTTGGTACCACGAGCCGAGTTCATCAATGATCGATCAGGCGATGTGGCAAACCTGTTTCGTATACTTCAGCGCCATTATCCGCAGTTCATGGACACGTTGCGCTTCCAGATCACGAGCCGCCGCGAGTTCGAAAGGCTGAAGGCAAGCGACCCGACGACGCTTACCGATTTGGAGCGTGCTGCTCGTTTTCTCTATCTCCAACGGCTGACCTTTGGCGGCAAGGTGGCTGGCCGCACTTTTGGTATCGACCGTGAGCGGGGTTCGCGCTTCAACCTCACAACACTGGCTCCACTACTGCAGGACGTTCATGAGCGGTTATCGGGGGTGGTCATCGAGAACCTGGACTGGTTGCCGTTTGTTGACCGATACGACCGGCCTGAGACGCTCTTTTATATAGACCCGCCTTATTGGGGCACAGAGGACTATTACGGCAAGGAACTGTTCAACCGCGATCAGTACGAAATCATGGCCGAACGCTTAGGTCGTCTATCGGGCCGCTTCATTCTATCGATCAATGATGTGCCCGAAATCCGATCGATCTTCCGTTCGTTCCAGATCGACACGGTGTCGCTTAGCTACACGGCTGGCGGTGGGAAGGGAAAGTCAGTCAACGAGGTGATTATTTCGGGTTGAGCGTCTCGCTCGCCCTTGGAATAATAAGAGGGGCTTAAAGGCCCCTCAAACGTTCCCTAAAGACCCGCTTAGAAATTATGATTTTGTCTAAAAACCAGCGTCAAAATGTCAGGAACGAGCGACACGCTACATTGCTTTTAAAGAGAATGGTGGGCCCGGAGGGACTCGAACCCCCAACCAAGCGGTTATGAGCCGCCGGCTCTAACCAATTGAGCTACAGGCCCCACGCAACACTGGACCTACCCTAAAGAAACGGAAGATACAACTGTCAAATCTGCCAGTCGCCCTAATGCGCACATATTCGATTGCGATGCATGGCGTCAGAAGCCACGACAGTCAGGATTCGAAGCTCTCGGTTGCATTAAGCCGGCATTTCTATTCTTATATCATGGCGACGCGCATGAGAGGGAACTTAAGAAACAAAACGATTTCAACGACAAAGCGAACCGGCCAAATCGGAGCGCTCTCAATAAGCTGCCTCAACATTCTCTACAGGAGATTTCATGAAAAACCGCGCTACCACTCTTATTGCAGCCTCTTTTTCGGCAATCATGCTTGCAGGCGCCCTGGCCCTGCCCGCCGCAGCCCAGGAGAACCAGATGTCGAGACAGCCTGCACGCATCGCCGTGACCGGTGAAGGCACCACGACCGCCGCACCCGACATGGCGATTCTCAATCTCACCGTTCTGCGCGAGGCCAAGACCGCACGCGAAGCCATGACCGCCAATAACGAGGCCATGACCAAGGTTCTGGACGCCATGAAAAAGGCGGGCATCGAGGAACGCGATCTCCAGACTGGCGGCATCAATATTCAGCCGCGTTATGTGTATCCCGATGACAAAAACGGCCTCAAGGAGCCGAGCATAACAAGCTATGCGGTTTCCAACAGCCTGACCGTGCGCGTCCGCGATCTTGCCAAGGTCGGTGAAGTGCTCGATCAGTCGATCACGCTTGGCGTCAATCAGGGCGGCGATCTTAACTTCGTCAACGACAACCCGTCCGCGACCATCAATGAAGCCCGCAAGCGCGCTGTGGCCGATGCTGTCGCCAAGGCGAAGACGCTTGCCGATGCCGCTGGCGTCGGTCTTGGGCGCGTCATCGAGATCACCGAACAGGGCCGTCCGCCCATGCCGATGCCAATCGCACGCGGCCAGTTCAAGACGATGGCTGCGGCCGCTCCGGAGGATTCAGTTCCTGTCGCAGCTGGCGAAAACAGCTTCAACGTTTCGGTCAATGTCGTCTTCGAGATCAAGGAATAACGACAATATCGATTCTGCAAAAAAGGGGCGCATTGCGCCCCTTTTTTGTTCGACTGCTTCCGACATGAAAAAGCCGGGCTGAATGAATCAGCCCGGCTTTTGTTCATTGCGTTCGATTAGCGGATGATCGGGCAGCCGCGTGCATTGGCGAATACGACGCCGCTCGGACGGCCATGGCGATAGCCGCGCACCTGAACGGATTTGCCGCGATACACGACACGCGCATTGCGAATGCCCATGCGATTTGCCTTCATCTTGGCAGCTTCAACCGAGCAAGCAGGACCGCGATAGACCGGGCGTCCATGATGCGGGCGACCGCGATAATCGACATTAACAACAGCGCCGTGCGCTGCGGTGCTGACAGCCGGCGCCGTCATCGGAGACGCGGCATTCGCCGATGCGCCGACCGTAAAGACGGCGGCAAGACCGAGTGCAGCGGTAACGGCAAACGACTTGAGCGAAATAGCGGACATGTTGAACCTCTTCCAATTGAGTGTCAGGCCCTCCGCCTGAGACACCCGATCATTAGCCCCCGGAAGATGAACGAAAAAGAAAGCTGCCGTTCATCTGCCATTCAGCAAAGACAACGCGCGCGGAAGGCACTCTAAAAAAGACATGAAATTCAAACAATTAAGAGAAATAGAAAGATATTCTTTCTCTTTGAGCCAAATAATTAAATTTAAGCAATGTTATAAATTAGAGCGCGTCTCGATCAGGCATAACCATGTGATCGAGATAATCTTCTTCGTCTTCCATGTCGTGATCGAAGGCGGTTACCTTGCCGCGCACGGAAATCCCCGCCTCATGCACAGTGTCCCGTGAACCGGAAACCAGCGGATGCCACCAATAAAGGTCGGAGCCTTCGGCGACGAGGCGATAGGCGCAAGTTACCGGCAGCCAGTTCACTTCATCGACGATTTTTGGCGTCAGGAATACACAATCCGGCACGGTGGCTCTACGGTTCGGATAATCACGGCACTGACAGGTTTCAGGGTTGAGCAGCGTGCAGGCCACGCTCGTCCAGTAAATCTCGTCGGTATCATCGTCCAGCAACTTATGCAGACAGCACTGGCCACAACCGTCGCACAGGCTTTCCCACTCGCTGCGGGTCAGCTGATTGAGCTTTTTGGTTTTCCAGAAGGGTTTGTCGGTCATGATTGAGCCTATAACGGAATTATGTCGGGAATGGCGTGGACAAATCGCCGCCCTGACCGCCGCTGATGAGTACTGCTAATTGACTATTGAAAGCCCCGCCTGCGTGGGCTAAGTCACAAGGGTCATCCCAATGATCGTAAGCGTCTAACGTCAGGCAACGCATCAACCGACCGGAAACGGCCGTCGATGCACTGATTGTTGTCTTCCGCTTTCCGCTCTGAATTTCAGGTACTATCATGTCAAATTCTGACACGCCGCGTCGCAGGAAGCTGCCAGCGCGTTACGCTTCTATCGTCATGCCGCTCATTCTTTCGATGCTGATGACGCTCGTGGTCTCCCTCATCGCCACGGCAAAAAGCCTCGGTTTTTCCCATCCCGAACTCGCATCCAACTGGATGAGCTCATGGGTGGTTTCGTGGATCGTGGCTTTCCCGGTTCTGCTGATGCTTTTGCCAATCGTGCGCAGAATGGTTGCCTTTGTGTGCCATCCGCACTGATCCGGTCGGCGGGACAAACCAATAAAAAGCGCCGCGCATGGGTCCATGCGCGGCGCTTTCATTTGAAATGGAGACGATTAGCGGAAGATATGCTCGCCCTGCTCGTCAACGATCTGGCGACCCTTGTTCAGCGCAATGCTGGCGGCATCCTCGATGCCGGGACAACGGTCGGCGCGAACGAAGCGGTATTCCTTCAGCTCACCATTGATCGTCTTGGAGATCACACCGCACACCTGATACTGACCGCCCTCGCTGTAAGGCGTGGCCACGATCAGAAAATCCTTGTGCTCGGTACGACCGGCCTCTTTCGGCTCCGCTGATTTCTCAGCGGCTTCGCCACCGCCGCCAAACAGGCGCTTCAAAAACGACATGGTGCTCCCCTTTTTAAGAATCGAGGAACGAACGCAGCTTGCGCGAACGGCTCGGATGCTTGAGCTTGCGCAGTGCCTTCGCTTCGATCTGACGGATACGTTCGCGGGTAACCGAGAACTGCTGGCCGACTTCTTCGAGCGTGTGGTCGGTGTTCATACCGATACCGAAGCGCATACGCAGAACGCGTTCTTCACGTGGCGTCAGCGAAGCCAGAACACGGGTCGTCGTATCGCGCAAGTTCGCCTGAATGGCGGCGTCGATCGGCAGAAGCGCGTTCTTGTCCTCGATGAAATCGCCCAGATGTGAATCTTCCTCATCGCCAACCGGCGTTTCGAGAGAGATCGGCTCCTTGGCGATCTTCAGCACCTTGCGCACTTTTTCGAGCGGCATGGCAAGCTTTTCCGCCAGTTCTTCCGGCGTTGGCTCGCGACCGATTTCGTGCAGCATCTGGCGCGACGTGCGGACGATCTTGTTGATCGTTTCGATCATGTGCACCGGAATACGGATGGTGCGCGCCTGATCGGCAATCGAACGGGTGATCGCCTGACGAATCCACCAGGTCGCATAGGTCGAGAACTTGTAACCGCGACGGTATTCGAACTTGTCGACCGCCTTCATGAGGCCAATATTGCCTTCCTGAATGAGATCGAGGAACTGAAGACCACGGTTCGTGTACTTCTTGGCGATGGAAATCACGAGACGCAGATTGGCCTCGACCATTTCCTTCTTGGCGATGCTGGCTTCGCGTTCGCCCTTCTGCACCTGATTGACGATGCGACGGAATTCGCCGATCGAAATCGCGGTTTCAGTGGCGAGGTTCTGAATTTCGCTGCGCAGGCGGGCAATCGTGCCCACTTCCTTGGTGGCGAAATCCTTCCAGCCGCGGGCCGACAGCAGACCGACGCGCTCAACCCAGTTCGGATCGAGTTCGTGGCCCTGATATTCCTTGAGGAACTCATCGCGACGCACGCCGAAGGATTCAGCCAGACGCAGAAGCTTGCCTTCGTTCTGAACCAGACGCTTGTTGATATCGTAAAGCTGTTCGACCAGCTGTTCGATACGGTTCTGGTTGAGAGAGAGCGACTTCACGGCAGTGATCAGCTCGTCTTTCAGTTCCTTGTAGCGGCGTTCCTGGCTGGAGGAGAGTTCGCCGGTCGCGGCCAGACGGCCCTCAACCTGCTGATCCTGCAGCTTGCGCAGCTTCTTGTAGGTATCGGCGATGAGGTCGAGCGTTTCCATGACCTGCGGGCGCAGTTCGGCTTCCATAGCCGCCAGCGACAGGTTGGCTTCGTCTTCGTCCTCTTCTTCCTCTTCCACCGGCATGTCGCCGCCGACATTGGTGATGTCGTCGTCGTCACGCGAACGGCGCGCAGGCTTGTCGTCGCGCGGGCGTTCTTCTTCCACACGCTCGATCACCGGGGCCTGCTTGGCTTCCGGACCGGCATAGGTGGTTTCGAGGTCGATGATTTCGCGCAGGAGAATGTTGGATTCATTCAACTGATCGCGCCAGATGATGATGGCCTGGAAGGTCAGCGGGCTTTCGCACAGCCCGGCAATCATCGTTTCGCGACCGGCTTCGATGCGCTTTGCGATGGCGATTTCGCCTTCGCGCGACAGAAGCTCCACCGAACCCATTTCGCGCAGATACATGCGCACAGGATCGTCGGTACGGTCGGTCGGCTCTTTCTTGGTCGTCGTGGTGGCAACGGCAGTGCCGCCAGCCTCGACAAGATCGCCACCTTCTTCCGCGTCGTCGTCGTTGTTGTTTTCTTCGCGATCGTTGTCTTGCTCGTCGTCTTCAACGACGTTGATGCCCATGTCGGAAAGCATGGCCATGGTGTCTTCGATCTGTTCCGACGTCACTTCCTCGGAAGGAAGAACGGCGTTCAGCTCGTCCATGGTCACATAGCCACGCTTCTTCGCGACCTTGATCATCTTCTTGACAGCATCGTCAGAAAGGTCGAGAAGCGGACCGTCGGCAGCACCTTCGCGCTCGACTTCGGCTTCTTCGTTTTCCTTAACCTTCGTTGCCATATGTTCTTCTCCAGGCGACCCCGGTCGCTTTTAAGATATATAGAGTGTCCGAACGGTTTTGCGAGACTGCAAGCCGCCGGTTGATTCTGCGAGTAGCTGATTTGCCGTTAATGGCGGATTAACCCTGCCCTCGGTATCAGGCTCCATCGTGATCGATTTTCTGTGGGCAGATCCGGTGACCTCACGTCATCGCAACGGTTTTTTGCCCTTGTTCCGCATCTCGCTTCACACGGAGCAGAGGTGTCGGAACATCATCGCTATCCGTTCTATCCTTGTTCGAACTGTCGTGATTCCGTCATTTACGCCATACGTCAAGAGCGACTCACCTGATTCGCCCTCAAAAAGCGAATCATTTGTTGTCGCGGCCTATCCGCGGGCTAATTAGAGCGCCATTGGCCGTCTGCAACCCGTATTCCCGGCACTTTTCAATAAAGTGATTCGGCCTGCCGAATCAGAAGCCGCCGGGTGAGCGGCCGGACGACAGACCGAACCCGTCGATCAGGGCTTCAGTCGCATCTGCCTTTAAAATCTGATTTTGTATATCAATGAGGCGCGCATAAAGTTCGCCCGTCTCATCGGTTTCCAGTGCGGCCTCAACGGCTCGCAGTTCCTTATGTAGTGTGCGGGCGCGCTGATGCAAGTGAAGCGCCTGACGCAATGCTTCGCGTGCGTCATCTTCCGCCGCCAGTGCGGTTGCAGTCCAGAGCCTTGCGCCCTTTACTGCCTGTTCCAGTGTTTCGATCAGCTCGCGATGCCCCGCATTGGCCAGCGCATGGCGCATGGCGTCGCCATTATCCACATGGTCGGAGGCCAGAACGTCCAGCATGGCGAGATGCAGCGTCTTCAACGCATCATGCGCCAGATCAAGCCCGGCAATCTTCTCAAAATCTTCCTCGATCAGACGCGGATGATTGAGCAGTGTCAGCACAATTGCCGTTTCCCGCAAGGGCGCGTGGGTGCCTGCACCCGGACGCCCGCCTTTCACCAGTGTGGAACGAACAAGACTGTCGGAGATTGCAAGACGTCCACCGCCGCCCATGCCGGGGCCACCGCGTCCGCGCCCGTTATCGTTACGCCGGTTGAACGACCCATTGCGCTGGCCGCCCTGCTGCCGCCCCTGCCCGAAAAATGCCTGGGCGCGCTCACGCATATCCTGACCGTAATGGCGGCGAATATCCTCATTGGCGATGCGGCTGGTGATTTCCCGCAGACGCGCTTCCAGTTCGGCACGCCGTTCCGGTGTATCGAACACACCGCCAATGGTTTCGCGCGTCCAGATCATGTCGACAAGCGGTCTGGCGTCACGCAGAACGCCATGAAACGCCGCCGGACCTTCCGCCTTGACCAGATCGTCCGGGTCCTGCCCTTCCGGCAGAAGCGCAAAGCGCAGCGACTTACCCGGCTGCAAGGTCGGCAGACCAAGATCGGCAGCACGATAGGCGGCGCGAAGTCCCGCGCCGTCACCATCGAAGCACAGGACGGGTTCCGGGCTGATGCGCCAGAGAAGTTCGAGCTGCTCTTCGGTCAGCGCCGTACCGAGCGGCGCCACAACATGATGAATACCTGCCTGCGCCAGCGCGATCACATCCATATAGCCTTCGACGGCGATGATCGGCTTGGCCGGCTCGCCATTTTGCGGCTGACAGGCCTTGCGAGCGCGCAGGCCATTATAAAGCACCCGCCCCTTGTGGAAGAGCTCGGTTTCCGGCGAGTTCAGATATTTGGCAGGTGCATCCGCAGAAAGCGCACGACCGCCGAAGGCGATGATGCGCCCGCGCAGATCCTCGATCGGAAACATCACGCGATCACGGAAGCGGTCATAGGAAACGGCAACGCCCTCGCCATGCACCACGAGACCGCAAGCCTCGATCTGCTCGCGCGATACGCCCTTGCCTGCCAGAAACTCTTTCAGGGCATTGCGCGATTCCGGTGCATAGCCCATGCGGAATGCCTGCTGCGTTGCGCTGGAAAGCCCACGGTCGCGCAGATAGGCGCGCGCCTTGGCGCCAGCTGCACTCTGCAACTGCGCCTCAAAGAACTGCGTCGCCAGTTCCATGACATCATAAAGCGTTGCGCGCTGCGCCTCGCGCTTTTCCATTTCAGGATCGCGCGCTGGCATCGGCACGCCCGCCATATCGGCCACGCGCTCCACGGCTTCGGGAAAGCTCAGACCTTCCAGCTCAGTCAGAAACTTGAAGTGATCGCCAGTCACGCCGCAGCCGAAACAGTGATAACGTCCCTTGCGGTCTTCGCAGTGGAAGCTCGGCGTGTTTTCGCCGTGGAAGGGACAACAGGCCCAGAAATCACCCTTCGGCGGATTGCTCTTTTTCCGGTCGAACGAAACCCGCGCTCCGATCAGCGTCGAGATCGGCACGCGATCTCTGATCTCATCAAGAAAGGAGGGTGGGAAACGCATTGCGGGTGTCACTTCCAGATCGATCCTGAACATCAATATGCCCGTGAACCAGAAGGTTCCAGGCACGGCGATGTCTTCGGTGTTTGCAAACAGGTTCGATATATAAGCACCACCGACCCCGGCGTCCATCGCACTTGCTTCACCCTCCCCGCTAATCACAGTCTTCTGCCCGGACTCTTTGACGGGCGTTTCACAACCATGTCTCTGTCACAAAACTGTCATATAACTTTCACATTCGATTAAGAGATGTTGATTTTAGGCGCGAATAAGCCCATATCTCTTGGATATTTAATTAGCCGGAACATATTTTCTTCGCTTTATGGAGATAATTCTAGCTTCCAATCTTGAACACCAACCCGAAGGGATTTCACCGTGAATGGTTCATTGGTCCTTTTGCACCTTGCTGGCGCTGTCGCTCTCCTTCTATGGGCAACCCGCATGGTGCGAACCGGGGTAGAGCGCGCCTATGGCGACCGCCTGCGCAGACGCTTGCGCAACCAGATGCAGAACCCGCTTTTATCGGTCGCCTTCGGTCTGGTGCTTGCCGTCGCCCTGCAAAGCTCAACCGCTGTGACGCTTCTGGTCGGCTCCTTCGTGGGATCGGGCTTCGTCAGCGGTGTCGCAGGCCTGATGGCCGTGCGCGGCGGCGAACTCGGCTCGGCTCTGGTCGTCAAAATCCTGAGCTATGACCTGACCATTCTCGTTCCGCTCTGCCTTGTGATCGGCACCGGCATTTTCATGACCACCGAGCGCCGCGACTGGCGGCAGATCGGGCGCATTCTCGTCGGCATCGGCCTCCTGATCATGTCGCTGGAAATGACCGGACAGGCCACCGAACCGTTACGCCAGAGCGAACTTCTGCCGGTGATCGTCGACTATCTGTCGAGCGATCCGATCACCACCTATCTGCTGGCCGCACTGATGACATGGCTGTTCCATTCCAGCGTTGCAGCCGTCATTTTGCTGACCACGTTCGCATCGCGCGGCCTCATCCATCCGGAACTGGCCGTGGTCATGGTGCTCGGCGTCAATCTCGGCTCCTCGATCATCGCGCCGATCCTCACCCGCAATGCCCCGCCTGAAACCCGCGTTGTGCCGCTCGGCAATCTCCTGATGCGCGGCGCAGGCTCGCTGGTCATGCTGGTGCTCTATGAAACCTTCAAGCCGTCGATTGCGTTCCTTGGCGCCGATCCCGTATCGCAGGTGGTCAATGCGCATATTCTGTTCAACGTGATCGTCATGCTGGCGGGCATCCCGCTTTCCGGGCTGGTGCTGCGCACCACCGAAGCACTCGTCAAGATCAATGCCGACAAGACCCCGGCACCGGCACAGCCGCTGGAAATGGAAGAATATAGCGCCCTTGATACGGGCGTGCTTAACCGCCCATCGCAGGCGCTGGCCAATGCCACCCGCGAAGTGGTGGGCGTCTGCGATACGGTCGAGGTCATGCTACGCCGCATCATCGATCTCTATGAAAAGCCGGATCAGGCCCGCATCAACGAACTGGCCGCTCTCGATGACCGCGTGGACAAGAAACATGCGGCGATCAAGCTTTATCTCACCCGGCTTGCCTCACAGGATCTGAGCGAATTCGAAGCGTTGCGGATGCAGGAACTGCTCGGCGCTTGCGTGAAGCTCGAACAGGTGGGCGACATCATCGTGCGCAACATGCTGGCGCATGTGCAGAAGAAGATGGATCACAAGCTGGAATTTACCGAGGAAGGCTGGGAAGAACTCAGCCACTTCCACGCGATGGTTCTGGCCAATGCGCATCTGGCGTTCAACGTGGTTGTCTCGCGTGATGGACGCACGGCACGCCAGCTCGTTCAGGAAAAGGATCGCCTGCGCGAACTTGAAAAGCAGACAAGTCTGCGCCACTTCTCGCGTCTGCGCGAAGGATCAACCCGCAGTATCGAGACCAGCACCATCCATCTCGATACGATCCGCGATCTGAAGCAGATCAATTCGCTTCTGGCTTCCATGGCCTATCCGGTTTTGGAAGAACAGGGCCTCCTGAGCGAAACGCGCCTCAAGACCGTCAAGCAGAACTAACGTGGTTAAAACACAATATCGGCAGCGTTGGCGGTTCGGCCACGAGTGCTTCCTGCCCGGAACCCGTTGAGCGTTTCATTGTGATGGGCAACGATATCGGCGAACTGCAAGCTCGCCGTATCGCCTGTCGTGTGCCCGTCTGCAATCAATGTCACATCATAGCCGAGCGATATCGCACGGCGAACTGTGGTATCGATACAATATTCCGTCTGGCAACCGCCAATAACCAGATGCGTTATCGCCAGCTCATGCAGCCGGTCCTGAAGCTCCGTTTCATGGAATGAATCGCAACTGGTCTTTTCAACCACGATGTCGTTTGCCAGAGGGGAAAGCTCGTCCCGAATCGCCCAACCCCGCGTGCCCTTTTCGAGCACATCGCCCGGTCCGCCGTCGTGCTGCACGAGGATAACCGGAATCCCGGCAGCATGTGCCCTTGCCTTCACGGCGCTCAATCGGACAACAACATCATCCAGAGCGCGGTCAATCACAGGCTGACGCTCAGGCGTGCCCATCCCGGCCACAATATCGTTTTGAACATCAATAATGAGCAGAGCAGTAGCCATGACAATCGATCTCGCTGACTGATTTTGATTGCCCGGCATAACATCTGCATGGCTGACGAAACAAGAAGGCCCCGCTCTTGGCGGGGCCTTCTTCATTTTGTGTCAGAACAGGGTTTTACTGCAGAAGCGATTTCACCAGCGCGCTTGCCTTGGTGAAATCCATCTTGCCTGCATAGCGCTCCTTCAGGATGGCCATGCACTTGCCCATATCGCGCAGACCTTGCGCGCCGATTTCAGCAATAACGTCCTCGCAAGCCTTCTTCACTTCTTCATCAGTCATCTGCTGCGGCAGAAACTCGGAGATAATGACAATTTCCTCGCGCTCGGCGTCGGCCAACTCGATGCGGCTGCCTTCTTCGTAGATGCGCGCTGATTCTTCGCGCTGCTTGACCATCTTGCCGAGAATACCCAGCAATTCCTCGTCTCCGACCGGGTCCTTGCCAGCGGTGCGGTTGGCGATATCGCGGTCCTTCACGGCAGCCAGAATAAGGCGCAGCGTCGACGTGCGGCGCTTTTCCTGCGCCTTGAGCGCGGTTGTGAGGGCCTGGGAAATCTCCTGGCGAAGCATCGAATGTCTCCTGACGGTGTTTGTTTCTTCTTACTCGCAACGTGACCCATAAAGCAATCGCGCGCAGTCACGAGCTGTCCGAACTACCCGCCCGGAGAACAATAATGCGATAATTATCGCGATTATTTCCCGAATGAGCACGCTCGGACGATTGACCCAGCGATCAAGTTTCTCTATTGATCAAGGCTTAGCAGGACATCGGTACATGCTCGCAGTGGGAGATTTGAAATCCCCGCTGCCTTTTGGCGCATATATGACCCCGTCGCCTGTTGGCGCGTATATGACCATTGACGCTCCGTCTTTCAAGCCATTCACCCGGTTACAGGGGTGAAGCTGGAGGGATGGAACATGAGCCTGTACGGAAAAGCTAAAACATTAAACGTGGCACGGATTTAAGTGCTGCAAGTTAAACAGGAGTGCACATATGACCGAAACGACCCCGAAAACCGCACCCTGGACAACCGAAAAGCGAACCGCCGTTCTGGTTCTTGCTGACGGCACCGTGATCGAAGGCAAGGGCCTCGGCGCGACCGGCGCAATCGAAGCGGAAGTTGTCTTCAACACGGCGCTCACCGGTTACGAAGAAATCCTGACCGATCCGTCCTATGCCGGACAGATCGTCACCTTCACCTTCCCGCATATCGGCAATGTCGGCACCAATGTCGAAGATATCGAAGACCTGACACCAGCCAACCGCCACGGCGCAGTCGGCGCGATCTTCAAGGCCGATATCACCGCACCGTCGAATTATCGCTCCAGCGAAGACCTCGACGCATGGCTGAAGGCACGCGGCGTCATCGCGCTTGCAGGCATCGACACCCGCGCCCTCACCGCACTGATCCGCGAACGCGGCGCGCAGAATGCTGTCATCGCGCATGACCCGAACGGCAAGTTCGACATCGACGCCTTGAAGGCTCGCGCTGCCGGTTGGAGCGGTCTGGAAAATCTCGATCTCGCCAAGGATGTTACCATCGGCCAGAGCCAGGTCTGGAACGAGACGCCCTGGATCAAGGGCGAAAGCTTCGGCGAACTCGACAACCCACAATATCACGTGGTCGCGCTCGATTTCGGCGTGAAGCGCAACATTCTGCGTCTGCTTGCAGGCCTTGGCGCAAAGGTTACGGTCCTGCCCGCAACGGCGACCGCCGACGACGTGCTGGCCTACAACCCTGACGGCGTATTCCTGTCGAACGGCCCCGGCGATCCGGCAGCCACCGGCGCATATGCCGTACCGACCATTGCCAAGCTGGTTGACAGCGGCCTGCCGGTTTTCGGCATCTGCCTTGGACACCAGATGCTGGCGCTGGCACTCGGTGGCCGCACCGAGAAGATGCATCAGGGCCATCATGGCGCAAACCATCCGGTCAAGGATTACACGACCGGCAAGGTGGAAATCGTTTCCATGAACCACGGCTTTGCGGTCGATTCTGAATCGCTGCCGGACAATGTTGAAGAAACCCACGTCTCGCTTTTCGACGGCACCAATTGCGGTTTGCGCGTCATCGGCAAGCCGGTCTTCTCGGTCCAGCACCATCCGGAAGCTTCGCCCGGCCCACAGGATTCGCACTATCTCTTCCGCCGGTTCATCAACCTCATCCGCGAGAAGAAGGGCGAAGCCCTTTTGCCGGAACGCGAACAGGCTGCGTGAATCTAAATCTGAGATTTTGCGGTTAGAGCATTTCCAGCAAAAGTGCGAAGCGGTTTTGCGTAGGATAATGCGTAAGAACAAATGGTTAGCAAATAAAAAGCCGGGGCAAACACCCCGGCTTTTTTGATGCGCTTTTATAGCTTCTAAACATCCGCCATCTTCGGCTTTGGCTTTGGGCGGACCCTTGCCACCACCACGACCAGCGCGATGAAGATCAGCCCCGCCGCGACTGCATAGGGCATGCCGGCAAAATCAAACGGTGCGTTCGCTCCGGTAAAATGGCTGAAGAGCTGCGTAAAAAGAAGTGGCCCGATAATCGTCGTGATACTCGAAACGCTGGTCAGCGCGCCCTGCAACTCGCCTTGCGCGGAAGGCGGCACCTTGCCCGCAGCGATACTGCGCAGCGGCGGATCGGCGAGCCCTTCCAGTGCCGTCAGAAAGATGACCGCATAGACCATCCAGCCTTCCCACGCGATGGCATAGCCTGTCAGGCCGAAGCCAGCGAAGAGCACGCCGGTGATAGCCGTTCGCCGTTCGCCCAGAAGCGGCAGCGCACGCGGCAGCACCAGCGCCATCACCACCGCAGTGCCGATACCGAACATGCCGAGCGACAGACCAATCTCCGCTTCGCTCCAATTGTAACGATAGGCGCCGACAAAGGCCCAGACCGACGGATAGACCGCATGTGCCAGCCAGTACAGGAAGAAGACGACCATCACCCAGCCAACACCGGGATAACTGCGCATCTGCTTCAGCGCACCAAGCGGATTGGCACGTCCGATCTGGAAGCTGCGCCTGTTTTGCAGGGACAGCGTTTCCGGCAGCAGGAAGTATGCCAGCACGAAATTGATGAAAGACAGCAACGCCGCGCCATAGAACGGAACACGCGGGCCGAATTCGCCCAGAAGGCCACCCAGAACCGGCCCGAGCGCAAAGCCCACACCGAAGGCAATGCCAATCAGGCCGAAATTGCGCGCGCGATTGCTGTCATCGCTGACATCCGCAATATAGGCCGATGCGGTCGCAAAACTTGCGCCACTGATGCCCGCCAGCACACGGCCAACGAACAGCATCCAGAATGAGGTTGCGAGCGCGCAAATGAGATTGTCGATCGCAAAGGTCAGAATGGAGGCCAGCAGAACGGGCCGCCGTCCGAAACGATCGCTGAGATTGCCGATCAACGGCGCGAACAGAAACTGCATCGCCGCATAGACCAGCAGCAGCCAGCCACCATCGACAGCAGCCGCGCTAACATCTGCGCCGGTCAGTTCTTCCAGATAGGCTGGCAGAACCGGCATGATGATCGCGATCCCGATAATATCGAGAAACAGCGTCATGAAGACCAGCCAAAGGCCCCGCCTTACGAATTTGGGGTCAAGCATTGGAACACCTGAATATGCTCACGCGGATTTGCCGCAGGAAGCATTATGTTTTGATTGTTGGAAAGGATCGCGCGTCATCGCCGCTCAAAGTTGAGCGTCACGCATGATTTGGATAAGGGCCGCGCCGACGCGAAACCTTTATAGGGAAAATTATTCTACGACAAGCCTGCTTGATACGGGTCGACGAAAATGATTCGAACCATCGCACGGCTTGCATAGAAAAAGGCGGCCGAAGCCGCCTTTTATGAAGTGATCAGAGCGGCTTAGATGTCGCCGCTAAATGTATCGCAGGATTCGAGCTTGCCGGTATCGAAGCCGCGCTTGAACCACTTGGCGCGCTGCGCCGATGTGCCATGGTTGAAGCTTTCCGGCACGACGTAACCCTGACTGCGACGCTGCAACGTATCGTCGCCGATCTGGTGGGCAGCATTGAGCGCATCTTCAAGATCGCCCGCTTCCAGAATACCCTTCTGCTGGGTGTAATAACCCCAGATACCGGCAAAGCAGTCGGCCTGAAGCTCGACGCGAACCGACATCTGGTTGGCCTGCACTTCGTTCATCTGCTGGCGCATCTGGTTGAACTTCGGAAGAATGCCGAGCAGGTTCTGGACATGGTGCCCGACTTCATGCGCCAGCACATAGGCCTGCGCAAAGTTACCCGACGCGCCGAAACGATTCGCCAGTTCGTCATAGAAGCTCAAATCGATGTAGAGCTTGCGGTCGCCGGGGCAGTAGAATGGCCCCGACGCAGCAGAGGCAAAACCGCAAGCCGAACGCACCTGCCCGGTGAAAAGAACCATGGTCGGCTTCGTATAGGTCTGGCCGCGCGACTGGAAAATACCGCTCCAGACGTCTTCTGTTTCAGCAAGCACCGTGCGGGCAAACTGGGTCATCTCGTCATTGGCGACTGCCCCGCCCTCGGCAGCCGTGCGGCCGCTGGACTGCTGCTGTTGCGTCTGCACGGACGAGCCCATGCCGCCATCGCCAAACAGAATCGGTATAGGATCGATACCGAAGGCGCGCAGCACAAAGAACATCACGATCAAAATGAGAATGCCGGAAAGCCCGCCGCCACGCACGACCTTGAAGCCCGGTCCGCCACCGCCAAAACCACCGCCTTGTCCGCCTGCATCGCCACCGCCGCCACGCTGGTCTTCCACATTGTCACTCTGCCTACGACCTTGCCAGCGCATACGCCCACTCCCTCAACACCGGCCGCAGCAACCCTGCGCGGCGCATCAATCAATCTCGTATAATTGTCGCATAAAGAGTTGCCACCGCAATATAAAAAGTAAATGGCAAGCCTCATCACAAACGGAGACTCGCCCGCAATATTTGCTTTCGGGAATTTTCCTATCGGATGGCGCGAAACTTGTGCCTTAGAAATGAGCTGCCAAACAGGACCAAGACAATCACCGCCGCGCCTGTGGCGAGGTGGAAAGTGCCCGCATCCGGAAATGCAACCGCATGCATGATGCGCCCCGGCAGGAAGGCAAAGAGCCCAGCCCCGACAGTGCCAAGAAAATAGACCTGTCGCACAATTTTGCGATGCAGGCCGATCTCGCCCTGACGCGCAGCGATCACTGCCCGGATGCATCCGGCGATGACCAGCACAGACAGGATATGTATCGGGCTGAAACCCCAGAACAGGTTGATCTGGTGTATGAAAAAGCTCGTCATCGCGGTGACAACCATCAACGTCATCCATATGCGCCCGAGATATTTGTGCAGGCGCGTGCCCTTGCGGCGCAGGAGAATGAAGGTACCCAGCAAGGCGGCGGGTATGACAGTGGCGACGTGTAGCTGGACAGCAAGCGGTGCGTGGAGAAGCGGCTCGAAATTCATGGCAATGCTCCGGTTGAATTTCGACCTTCCTTCGACAACACTGCGCTCGGCTCAATTGGAATGACGTGGAATGCAGGAAAACTTCGTGGCTGGCGGCATTGTGCAATTCGCGCTTCGTGAAATGACGGTCATTTTGCGCGCGCTTCGCCTCTGGATGACGTTTCTTGTGGTGGTGCTGATCTTCACGATAACGGCTGCACTGGGCACGGGTTCGATGCCCGTCGCCATCCGCTTTTTCTATTGGCTGCTGATCCAGTTTGGCGGCTGGTCTACCGCCATCTTGTTCGCTGTTCTGGCGGATTCCCTGCTGAAACCGTGGGTCGCCAGCACCTTTGCGCGCATGATGACAGGCGCGCTTCTGGCGGCGATTCCCATTGGCCTTTGGGTCGGCCTCGTCGACTACGGTTTCTTGATCAGAACCCCGTCCTTCAAAACGCTCCTCGGCAACATGGCGGTTTCGCTGCCGCTCAGCGCGCTCTTCTGTATCCTTGCCTATCTGACAGTTCGCAAAGACATCGAAACCGTTTCGAACAAAAGCCCCGAAGCTCCCGCTCTGCTCAATCGCCTGCAACCGGGCAATCGCGGCCCGCTGCTGCGTTTGTCGGCGGACGATCATTACACGCAGGTCGTCACCAGCCGGGGCAAGGAACTCATCCTGATCCGCTTTTCCGATGCAGTAAAAGAAATCGGCGAAACGCCGGGTTTACAGATCCACCGCTCGCATTGGGTGGCAGACACTCATGTCGAGGAATTGCAGCGCGTGAATGGCGCGCTCAGCGTCAAAGCACGCGACGGAACACTGCTCCCGGTCAGCCGGTCGAGCCAGAAAGCAGCGCTGGAGCGTTACCGCACCGGTGCGTCACCGCACAAGAAAACTGCGCTCGGCTAAGATTTTTCGTGAATGCCCGCATTTTCTTTGAAATAAGCGTATTTGTGGGGTTCCGCTTTGGGTCATCATTGCCTATAAGGCCCGCTTAGCCCACAGAATTCATACGCTGCCAACCCGCCGGAAAACCGTGCGGGCTTTTCTGGCAGGCTAAGCAGCATGTCACTCGAAAGTGGGAACTGGTTTCGAGACAAAGGCATGCGTAAAACAAGAGCATGATCCCGAAAATGGGAACCGGTTTTCGGATAAGATCATGCGCGCGAAGAAGATAGGATGAGCGCCCATGCCGAAACGTACAGATATCAAATCGATCCTGATTATCGGCGCGGGCCCCATTGTCATCGGCCAGGCTTGCGAGTTCGACTATTCGGGCACTCAGGCCTGTAAGGCGTTGAAAGAGGAAGGCTACCGCATCATCCTCGTCAACTCCAACCCGGCCACGATCATGACCGATCCCGATCTGGCCGACGCGACCTATATCGAGCCGATCACGCCGGAAGTCGTCGCCAAGATCATCGCCAAGGAACGCCCGGACGCGCTTTTGCCGACCATGGGCGGCCAGACCGCGCTGAACACCGCATTGTCGCTGCGCCGCATGGGCGTGCTGGAGCGCTACAATGTCGAGATGATTGGCGCCAATGCCGAGGCCATCGACAAGGCGGAAGATCGCGCGCTGTTCCGTGAAGCCATGGAAAAGATCGGCCTCGATACGCCTGATTCCATGCTCGCCAATGCGACGGAAATCAAGGACGAGGACCGCAAGCGTCACGAAGCCAAGCGCGCGGAAGTCAAGACCCAGTACACCGGCAGCGACCTCGACAAGGCGCTCGACAAGCTCGAAACCGAATGGCAGCTCGGCGAAGTTGACCGCAAGCAGCGCTACATGACGCATGCGCTTGCCAAGGCAGCGCAGGCGCTCGACTTTGTCGGCCTTCCGGCCATCATCCGCCCGAGCTTCACGCTCGGCGGCACCGGCGGCGGCATTGCCTATAACCGTCAGGAATTCTTCGAAATCATCGAGCGCGGTCTGGACGCATCGCCGACGACCGAAGTTCTGATCGAAGAGTCGGTTCTGGGCTGGAAAGAATATGAAATGGAAGTCGTCCGCGACAAGGCGGACAACTGCATCATCATCTGCTCGATCGAAAATCTCGATCCGATGGGCGTGCACACCGGCGACTCGATCACCGTGGCGCCAGCACTGACGCTGACCGACAAAGAATACCAGATCATGCGTAACGCCTCGATTGCGGTGCTGCGCGAGATCGGCGTCGAAACCGGCGGCTCCAACGTGCAGTTCGCGATCAACCCGGCCAATGGCCGCATGATCGTCATCGAAATGAACCCGCGCGTCTCGCGTTCCTCGGCTCTGGCTTCCAAGGCAACCGGCTTCCCGATTGCCAAGGTCGCGGCCAAGCTCGCCGTCGGCTACACGCTGGACGAACTGGACAACGACATCACCGGCGGCGCAACGCCAGCCTCGTTCGAACCGTCGATCGACTATGTCGTCACCAAGATCCCGCGCTTTGCATTCGAAAAGTTCCCCGGCTCCTCGCCGATCCTGACCACCGCCATGAAGTCGGTCGGTGAAGTAATGGCCATTGGCCGTACCTTCCAGGAAAGCTTGCAGAAGGCGCTGCGCGGTCTTGAGACCGGCCTGACCGGCCTTGACGAAATCGCCATTCCGAACATTGAAGAAGGCGACGAGAAGAACGCTATCCGCGCTGCCATCGGCACGCCGACGCCGGATCGTCTGCGCATGGTCGCGCAGGCCATGCGCCTCGGCCTGACCGTCGAGCAGGTGCATGACGCCTCCAAGATCGACCCGTGGTTCCTTGAACAGATCGAAGCCATCGTTTCGACCGAAGCGCGCATCCGCGAACACGGCCTGCCGCAGGACGCTGAAAACCTGCGCATGCTGAAGGCAATGGGCTTCTCCGACGCCCGCCTTGCCAGCCTGACGAACAAGGAAGCGACGGACGTGGCCAAGCTGCGCGCCGATCTCGACGTGCATCCGGTCTACAAGCGTATCGATACCTGCGCTGCCGAATTCGCTTCGCCGACCGCTTACATGTACTCGACCTATGAAACGCCCTTCGTCGGCCAGCCGCGTTCGGAAGCCGAAGTTTCGGATCGCAAGAAGGTCGTCATTCTCGGCGGCGGCCCAAACCGTATTGGTCAGGGCATCGAGTTCGATTATTGCTGCTGCCATGCGGCCTTCGCGCTCGGCGATGCCGATTACGAAGCCATCATGATCAACTGCAACCCGGAAACGGTTTCGACCGATTATGACACCTCGGATCGTCTCTATTTCGAACCGCTGACGGCGGAAGACGTGCTGGAAATCCTGCGCGTTGAAAAAGAAAAGGGCACGCTGCACGGCGTGATCGTCCAGTTCGGTGGCCAGACCCCGCTCAAGCTCGCCAATGCACTTGAAAAGGCTGGCATCCCGATCCTCGGCACCTCGCCGGACGCCATCGACCTTGCGGAAGATCGCGACCGCTTCCAGAAGCTTCTGGTCAAGCTCGACCTGAACCAGCCGAAGAACGGCATTGCCTATTCGGTCGAACAGGCCCGCCTCGTCGCTGCCGACCTCGGCTTCCCGCTGGTCGTTCGCCCGTCTTATGTTCTGGGTGGCCGCGCCATGCAGATCATCCATGACGAGCGCACGCTGCAAGCCTATCTGCTCGACACCGTGCCGGAACTGGTCCCGGAAGACATCAAGGCGAAGTATCCGAACGACAAGACCGGCCAGATCAACACGCTGCTCGGCAAGAACCCGCTTCTGTTCGATACCTACCTGACCCAGGCTATCGAAGTGGACGTCGACTGCCTCTGCGATGGCAAGGACAGCTTTGTCTCGGGCATCATGGAGCATATTGAAGAAGCCGGTATTCACTCGGGCGACAGCGCTTGCTCGCTGCCGGTTCACTCGCTCTCGGCTGAAACCGTTGCTGAACTCGAACGTCAGACGGAAGCACTGGCCAAGGCGCTCAATGTCGGCGGCCTGATGAACGTCCAGTTCGCGATCAAGGACGGCGAAATCTTCATCCTCGAAGTCAACCCACGCGCTTCGCGTACGGTTCCGTTCGTTGCCAAGACCATCGGCACCCCGATTGCCAAGGTCGCTGCCCGCATCATGGCTGGCGAAAGCCTTGAAGACGCGCTCGGCGCTTACGGCGGCAAGCCGCAGGCACCTTCGCGCCCGCACATTGCGGTCAAGGAAGCCGTGTTCCCGTTCGCCCGCTTCCCGGGCGTCGATACGCTGCTCGGACCGGAAATGCGCTCGACAGGCGAAGTCATGGGCCTCGACTACGACTACGCACTGGCTTTCGCCAAGGCGCAGCTTGGTGCTGGCGTGGAACTGCCGCGTGAAGGCACGGTGTTCGTGTCGGTACGCGACGAAGACAAGGAACGCGTTCTGGCGCCTGTGCGCAAGCTCGCAAGCCTCGGCTTCCGCGTCATGGCAACCGGCGGCACGCAGCGTTTCCTCGCTGACAACGGCGTCGAGGCGATCAAGATCAACAAGGTCATCGAAGGCCGTCCGCATGTGGAAGATGCGATCCGCAACCGTCAGATCCATCTGGTCTTCAACACGACCGACAGTGCCAGCGCCGTGTCCGACTCCAAGTCGATCCGCCGCGCAACACTGATGCAGAAGCTGCCTTACTACACCACCATGGCAGGCGCAGAATCTGCGGCCGAAGCCATCGCGGCGCTGAAGGCTGGTTCGCTGGAAGTGCGTCCGTTGCAGGATTACTTCCGCGCATAATCGGCTTTACAGACAAAGAAAAAGCCGCCGGAGCGATCCGGCGGCTTTTTTATGCGCTCTTTAAAGCGGGAATTTCCAGCGGCTTTCCATCGGGGTCTTCTTCCAGATTGACCTGCCGGGAGAAAAGCCCGTTATGCAGATGTGGCTTGCCTAGGTGGATTACCGCAGCTTGCTTCAGCTCATTGTTCAAAATGTCCCGAATGCGATCATAAGCTTCGGCGTCGAGCCCATCCAGCGCGCCATCAATGATGATCCATTGCGGCTCCTGCAAAATGAGTCGGGCGAAGGCGAGGCATTGCCGCTCGTCATCGGTCAGCACCCGCTCC
The DNA here is from genome assembly GCF_005938105.1 of Brucella haematophila. Taxonomy (GTDB): domain Bacteria; phylum Pseudomonadota; class Alphaproteobacteria; order Rhizobiales; family Rhizobiaceae; genus Brucella; species Brucella haematophila. The sequence goes on from NZ_VCPE01000006.1 coordinate 27,484, forward strand.
CAGCGCGTGACGTGATCGAGACTGCCGATAAGCCGCGCTAGCCCGGCGCGCTGCAACACCCCTTCCAGCGCTTCTGGCGCGAACTTCTTCAGATCGAACGGATAGACGATCACGCTCTTCAGCGTGCCCGGCGGCAAATAGGGCGCGCGCGGCATGAAGGCGACGCCGTCATTGGCTGGCATACCGATACGCCCATCGCCCCATGGCCACAGGCCGCCCAGCGCCCTGAACAGCAAAGTGCGTTGGGTTTCTGTGCCGCCGGTCACCAGCACCCGATCACCCGGCTTGACCGCAAAGGTGCCTTTCGACAATCGCAGACAGATATCAGGTGCTGCAATCGACACGTCGTCGAGGCTGATTCTGTCGTCCTCGTTGACGGCCAGATCGACTTGACGGTCGAGACGACCCAGCTCATCCATGCGCAGGATCGCCTGCCGGAACGTGGCAACACGAAGCAATGTCGCGCGCCAGTCGGCAATAGCGCCAAAATTATCCACGAACCAGCGCAGCGAACTGTGCACCTGCGTAAAAGCGCCGACCGCCATCATCAGACCGCCGAAGGTCAGTCCACCGGAGAAATAGATCGGCGCGGCAACGAGAATAGGCGCAACGATGGTGAGCCAGCCATACCCGGCAGTCACCCAGGTCAATCGCGTGGTCGCGTAGACGATCTTGCGGATCGCGGCCAGCACGGCATCGATATCCAGATCGAGACGGCGGCGCTCGTCGGCTTCACCGCGCGAAAGGGTGACGGCATCCAGATGCTCGTTGACCCGCATCAGCGAGGCACGGAAATCCGCCTCGCGCGCATAGCGGTTGGCATTGATATTGACGAGGTTGCGCCCGACGATCCATGTCAGCCACGATGCGGAAGCGGCATAGATGATCACCGCCCAGACCATGTAGCCCGGGATCGGGAAGCTGTAGCCGCCGACATGAAAAATGAAGCCGCTCGAAAGCGACCAGAGCACACCGACGAAACTCACCAGAATGACTGTCGATTGCAACAGATTGATGCCGAGATCGCAGGAGGTTTCGGCCAGATGCCGGGCATCTTCATGCAAACGCTGGTCTGGATTGATGCCGATTTCGCCCGCATTGGCCAGCCGGAACGCCCGCCCCGGTGCCAGCCATTGACCGACCAGATCCCGAGCCAGCCCCTCGCGCATCTTCAGCTTGAACATCTGGTTCAGCCATGTCTGCGCGACATTGAGCACCAGCAGGCTGCCAGCAATACCGAAGAAGACCATCAACTGATGGAAGAAGGCCTGCAAATCCTTGCGTGCCAGCGCGTCGTAAAACGGCTCGTTCCAGCGGTTGATCGCAACCTGCCCGATGGCAATCAGCACGATCAGCACAAAAATGCCGGTTCCAAGCGCAATCAGCGCGGTGCGCACCGGCGAACTCCAGAAGGCGCCGGTCATCATGGAGAGCTGCGAGAACAGATCGTTGCCGTCGCGGACCGGCTGACGGGTGAGCAAGCCTTTGATGCCCGTGCGCTGGGACTTCCCGCGCTTGCGGCTCTTTTTCGGCGCACTGCGCTTCGGCTGCTTCTGTTCCGGTTCAGACGTCATACTTTGCCTCACCACATGCCCGTTCGCGAATCCCTGTGACGAAATCGCGGGCAATTCACAACATGCGCATTATGCATATCACGCAAAAGTCAAAGAAACGCGATACCCTGCCGTCCAGAAGCCTACTTTTCCGAGCCCGTCTTTCTGACAGGGTCGAACGGTTACTCCCTAAATACGAGGCTCATGACATTTTCTGCAAAGCACAGTTACTGCACGCAATCGCGGAAAAGGTGGTGTTTTAGATAAAAATTACCTTCCGTTGACGTTAACGCTGCGATTTTTTTAGCAAAATCACAGCCAGACACGCATTCTAGCTCTCTTGTGCTGGTCAACTTTGTCGCATATAGTCCGGCAATCGATTTTTCGGTCGAGTGACTTTGAGACCCGTGCGGCCTGCCGTGCTTCCTGACGATCTCCTGTCCATAAATTCGATCCACAGGGACGTGTGCGGAGCATGCGGACTAAAAATTACTATCGTTACAAAGGACATTCCCATGGCTACGGGAACAGTTAAGTGGTTCAACACGACCAAGGGTTTCGGCTTCATTCAGCCTGACCAGGGCGGCACGGACATTTTCGTTCACATCTCTGCCGTTCAGCGCGCTGGCCTTGCCACGCTCAACGAAGGTCAGAAGGTCTCTTACGAGATCGTGCAGGATCGCCGTTCGGGCCGTTCGTCTGCAGACAACCTCGTCGCAGCCTAATACATTCTGCGGCTGGATGTTCCATCCGGCTTTGCCTGAATGTGGCTCAAAATATTGGAGCGCCGATTTGATCGGCGCTCTAATCATTTGTACTGTTTGAAAACTCTCAAGGCAGCCAGTCAAGCGACACATGCCCCGGATACGCCGCAACGCGCTTAAGCCAGGCCTGGATCGCCGGATATTGCTGCATATCAAAGCCGCCCAGATGCGCCTCATGCGTATAGGCATAGAGCGCGATATCGGCGACCGTATAAACATCACCGACCAGATAAGGCGTCTTTTCGAGCTGCGTTTCCATAACGCCAAGCGCCTTGTTACCACCTTCCAGCAACGCGGCCAGACGTTCCGGCGTCGCCAGTTGCGCCCGTTCCGGATAAAGCCGCAATGCACGGCTGACCGCCACGAAGGGCTCGTGGCTATATTGTTCGAAAAACAACCACTGATAGGCCAGCCCGCGCTCATAGGCGTCAGCGGGCAGAAACGGCGTTCCCTCAGCCAGATAAAGAAGCATGGCGTTCGATTCCGCCAGCAGGCGTCCGTCATCCAGTTCGAGCAAAGGCACCTTGCCATTGGGATTCTTGGTCAGATAGTCCGGCTTGCGCGTAGAGCCGTCCCGCGACGAAACGGTCACGTGGCGAAATGGCTTGCCCAGCAGGGCAAGCAGCAGGCGGGGCTTGTAGCAGTTTCCTGAATCGGGTTGTCCGTAGATGGTCAGCATGGATGTCTCCTGTTTCGCAGCACTATCTCTGCCTGCGATCACGGCATGTCCAATCAGTTTCGTTGAGATATTATGTCAGCAAGACTGATGTATCTGGCACTTTTCGCAACACAATTTCGAGAAAACCCCGAAATGCGGGCGAAATGCCAATCCATCTGTTGCGATTCCCGTGCCGATGCGACATAGAAAATCCGCAAAACTGCACCGTTCCCAGTGCGGTTAACAGAGCCTGCCATTTATGGAGATCTATCATGGCATTTCTCGCCGACGCCCTTTCCCGTGTAAAGCCATCTGCGACCATCGCGGTCAGCCAGAAAGCACGCGAACTGAAAGCCAAAGGCAAGGACGTGATCGGTCTCGGCGCGGGCGAACCCGATTTCGACACGCCGGATAACATCAAGCAGGCCGCCATCGACGCGATCAATCGCGGCGAAACGAAGTACACGCCTGTTGCCGGTATCCTTGAGCTGCGCAAGGCCATCGCCGCCAAGTTCAAGCGTGAAAACGGCCTCGACTACACGCCGGATCAGGTGATCGTCGGCACGGGCGGCAAGCAGATCCTGTTCAACGCTTTCATGGCCACGCTGAACGCTGGCGACGAAGTCATCGTGCCTGCGCCTTACTGGGTCAGCTATCCGGAAATGGTGGCTCTGACTGGCGGCACGCCTGTCATCGTCAACACCAAGATCGAAGACAATTTCAAGCTGACCGCTGCCGATCTGGAAAAGGCCATCACGCCGAAGACCAAGTGGCTGATCTTCAACTCGCCGTCCAACCCGACGGGTGCTGCCTATACGGAAGCCGAGCTGAAGGCACTGACGGACGTTCTCGTGCGTCACCCGCAGGTCTGGATCCTGACCGACGACATGTATGAGCACCTCGTCTATGGCGACTTCGTCTTCACGACGCCTGCCCAGGTCGAGCCGTCGCTTTATGATCGCACCTTGACCATGAACGGCGTTTCCAAGGCCTATGCCATGACCGGCTGGCGCATTGGTTACGCCGCTGGCCCGCTGCAGCTTATCAAGGCCATGGACATGGTGCAGGGTCAGCAGACCTCCGGCGCCTGCTCGATTGCCCAGTGGGCAGCAGTTGAAGCACTCAACGGCACGCAGGACTTCATCCCGAAGAACAAGGAAATCTTCCAGGCTCGTCGCGATCTGGTCGTATCGATGCTCAATCAGGCCAAGGGCATCCAGTGCCCGACGCCAGAAGGCGCGTTCTACGTCTACCCGTCTTGCGCTGGCCTGATCGGCAAGAAGACCGAAGCTGGCAAGGTTATCGAAACCGACGAAGATTTCGTCACCGAGCTGCTTGAAGCAGAAGGCGTTGCCGTGGTTCACGGTTCGGCTTTCGGCCTCGGACCGAACTTCCGCATTTCCTATGCAACGTCCGACGAGCTGCTCGAAGAAGCCTGCAACCGCATTCAGCGCTTCTGCGCTAGCTTGCGCTAATCACTTCGAAACGATGAATGACAAAGGGGCCTCACGGCCCCTTTTTTCGTATCTACACTTTGAATGCAAATCGCGGAGGCCCCTGTCAGAACAGACAGCTGGCACGTAACCGCTATTTGTAGTTTGTTCGGGTTAGCCATCACGGCCAAGAAACAAGCGAAAAGCCAAAAAAAAAGCCAGACAAATGTCTGGCTTTGAGTTTTGAAGGTGCCTTTGAGGCAAACCTCCAGAGGGGAACACTCAGCCCGCGCAAATGGGAGGAGGAAACGCGGCGCTGAGATGAGTGTTATATGCTCCCTGCTCATGATTTTTGCAATGCAACTTTAGCGCAATGCAGCCATGCGTTTACTGCATAGCTCAAACGTGAAATTATTTATTTTAAAATCAATTAGTTAGATGGTAAACACTCGCCAGGAAGCGGTGCACGCTCAAATTTGAGCGCCTACGGAACAGGCATTGATACAACCGAACTGCCTGCAAAATCAGCAAATCATCTTCCGCTGATTCCCCACAGAAGATGTCACCCAACTGTCATCGTGGCGCATCAGGACTGTCACACAAGAGGCATACAAGCCCCCGCAGAAGCCGCTGCATAAGCAAGTAAGCAGCGGCAAACGCGGCCTTTAGAGTGCGTTTCGGATCGATGACATCAAACCGAGCTCTAAGGTGTTGTTAAGAGCCATTATCTCGACGCCAAATATACTTATTTGTCTAAGGAATGCTCTGAACGGCTCCGCTGCGATCATCTCACAAGCCACGAGGGAGCGCGCCCATGCGGATCGTTCAAATCACCGACACCCATCTCAGCCCGATCAAGACGCATTTCAACCCGAACTGGGAACCGCTGGTGGCTTGGGTCGAGCAGCAGAAGCCGGACCTCATCATTCATACCGGCGATCTTGCCGTTGACGGCGCCGATATCGAAGCCGATCTCGAATTCTGCCGCAGCTGTTTCGAACAGCTCTCCGCTCCGGTTCTCAGTGTGCCCGGCAATCACGACATCGGCCATCTGCCGGAAAGCCACCAGCCGGTCAATGCCGAGCGCCTTGCGCGCTGGCAGCGCCATATCGGCCCCGACCGCTGGGCCAAGGATCTCGGCGAATGGCTGATCGTCGGCCTCAATAGCCTGATCATCGGCACCGGCAGTGAGGAAGAGGAAGAACAGTTCCAGTGGTTGGAAAACGTGCTGGAAAACGCCGACGGCAAACCGGTCGCCGTCTTCGCGCATAAGCCGCTCTTTGTCGATGATCCGGAAGAAGGCGACAGCGGCTATTGGGGCATTCGCCCGGTGGCACGCCAACGTCTCTATGATCTCTTCGCGCAATATAACGTGCAGCTTCACGCCAGCGGCCACCTGCACCGCGCATGGAAGGGCGAAGCTTTCGGCACCAGCTATGTCTGGGGACCCGCCGCAGCCTTTATCGTCGGGGCCATGGAACGCGACCTGCCGGGCGAGCGTATTCTCGGCGCTGTCGTGCACGAACTCGGCGAAACGGCGACGAGCACTATCGTCCGCATTGAAGAACTGACGCCTTACGTGATCGACGACGTGGTGCATGAAGTCTATCCGCATCATAGCGGCGACGGCGAAAAGGTCAGCGAAGAGGCAAGCCAATGAGCACGCTGGCCATTCGCGATATCGGGAAGTCCTATGGCGGCAACCGCATTCTGGACGGCATCAGCATCGACGTGGCGGAGGGCGAATTCATCGCCCTCGTTGGCCCGTCGGGCTGCGGAAAGAGTACGCTTTTGCGTATTCTTGCCGGTCTTGATCATGCCGACGAAGGCGATGTTTCTCTTGCAGGCCGCGACATCACTGGCGCGCATCCAGCCGACCGCAATATCGCGATGGTCTTCCAATCCTACGCTTTGTACCCGCATCTGACCGCGGCGCAGAACATCGCCGTACCGCTGGCCATGCGCGATATGACCACGGCTGAACGCCTGCCCTTCGTTGGACCGTTGGTTCCCGGCCAGCGCGCCAAGCGCGCCGCGATCCAGAAGCAGGTGAAAACCACAGCCGCCAGCCTGAAAATCGATCATCTTCTCGACCGCAAGCCCGGCCAGATGTCGGGCGGCCAGCGCCAGCGCGTCGCGCTTGCTCGTGCACTTGTGCGCCAGCCCGGCGTTTTCCTTATGGATGAACCGCTGTCCAATCTCGATGCCAATCTGCGCGTTCATACCCGCGCCGAGATCGTCGATCTGCATCGCCGCGCCGGTGTTCCGACGATCTATGTAACGCATGATCAGGCTGAAGCGCTCAGCATGGCCGACCGTGTGGCTGTCATGATGGGCGGCAAGCTGCTGCAAATCGATACGCCGACCGCGATCTATAACGACCCGCGCCATATCGAGGTGGCCCAGTTCATTGGCACGCCGCGCATCAACATTCTGGACGCTCTCGTCAGCGATCAGGGCAGCGTTCATTTCGCTGGCCGTCCCATTCTTCAGAACGTCGCTGCCTATGCGGGCACAACGATCCGCGTCGGCATTCGCCCGGAACATTTCCGGCTGCTGCCGCATGACAAGACCGGAATCACCGGGACAGTGTCACGCATCGAGTTTCTCGGTTCCGAAGTGCTCGTCTATGTGAAAGCGCCAGGCTCGGTGCAGGAACTGATCGTCAAGCTCGATCCGGTCAAGGCTGACCATATCGCGCCCGGATTGCCAGTTGGCCTGCATTTCGATGCAGATAACGCCTATCTCTTTGGGGATGACGGCGCACGTCTGCGCCAGCCCGCCGGGAATGTTGTGACCATCGCTCCGGTGGAAAAGGCAGTGGCTCATGTCTGACATCGCCCTTGCCCGGCCCGGCGCAATCAGCGCCCGCACTGCCGCCAAAAACGCGCAGCGGCGCGAAGAGCGACTGGCCTGGAAACTCGCTTCGCCAGCCATTCTCCTGACAGTGCTTCTGATCCTTCTGCCGACCGCAGCTGTTGTCTTCTGGAGCTTTACCAATTTTGAGCTTGGCTATGCCGGTTTCGAATTCATCGGCCTCGACAACTATGTCGAGCTGTTCAGCGACCGGACCTTCCTCATTTCCTTGAAGAACACAGCGATTTATACGGCTATTGTCGCACCGGCTTCAGTGTTTCTCGGCCTTGGCGTCGCGATCCTCATTGAAGGTGAAGTGCGCGGAAAGTCATTCTTCCGCACCGTGTATTTTCTGCCAGTTGCCTCGCTGCTCGTTGCCATGGCGACTGTCTGGCAATATCTGCTCCATCCCACGCTTGGCCCCGTCAATGCGCTGCTCGGCATGATCGGCATTACCGGCCCCAACTGGCTTGGTTCAAGCGATACGGCACTGATCAGCCTTGCGCTGATCGGCGTCTGGCAAAGCGTCGGCTTCAACATGGTGCTGTTTCTGGCTGGCCTCACTGCCATTCCGCGCGAGCTTTATTCTGCTGCTGAAGTGGATGGCGTGAAAAGCAGCTGGGAACGCTTCCGCCTTGTCACCTGGCCCTTGCTTGGACCGACGACGCTGTTTGTCACAACGATCAGCATCATCAATGCCGTCAAGGTTTTCGAAACCGTCAAAACGCTCACCGAAGGCGGTCCGAACAAGGCTACCGAAGTCCTGCTCTGGACCATCTATCAGGAAGGTTTCGTCTTCCTCCGCGTCGGTTACGCCTCGGCCATGACCGTGATTTTCCTCGCCGTGCTGATTGTCCTGATGCTGCTCCAGTTCCGTGTGCTGGACCGCCGCACGCATTATTGAGGAGACCTCCCATGTCACTCGCCCGTTCGTTTCGCCTCGGTCTTCTCTCCTTTGGCGCGCTGCTTTTCCTCGCACCCTACATCTTCATGCTGTCCACCGCAGCCAAGTCGCAGCAGGACATTTTCTCGTCGTCGCTGTCGCTGATCCCGCATAACTGGGCGCTTTGGGACAATGTCACCAAAGCCCTCACCCGCGTGCCCATGGGGCTGCTGCTGTTCAACGGCGTCATCGTCTGCGGACTGGTGCTGGTGGTGCAGGTCGTGATCGCCATTCCATGCGCCTATGCCATGGCGAAACTCAACTTTCGCGGCCAGCGCGCCATGATGGTTCTCGTCATGCTGGGGCTGCTGGTTCCGATCCACGCAACTGCACTGCCTTTCTATGTCGGCTTTAACCAGCTTGGCGTTCTGAACAGCTATTTTGCACTCAGCGCACCGTTCTTCATCTCGGTGTTCGGCATATTCCTGTTCCTGCAATTCTTCCGCGCCATGCCCGATGATCTCATCAGCGCCGCCCGCCTCGACGGCATGTCGGAAGCAGGCATCGTCATGCGTGTGATCGTGCCGAACGCATGGCCCGCCATCACCGCCTTCTCCATCTTTTCCGTGGTCGCACACTGGAACGACCTGTTCTGGCCGCTGATCGTCGTCAACGGGATGGAACGCGCCACGCCGCCGCTCGGCCTGCTCTACTTCCGCGCTGCAGAAGCCGGTGACGACTACGGCGCACTGATGGCCGCGACGCTCATCATCACCTTGCCCCTGCTGCTGGCATTCCTTGCCGCCCAGCGCCGCTTCATCGAGGGCATCACCCTTACCGGCCTCAAAGGCTGACCTCTTACGCCTATCCCACTCACAGGAGTTGATCATGAAACGCCTTGCAAGCGCACTTGGTGCCCTCGCTACCCTGACCCTCGCCACCGGCCTTGGCTCGCCAGCCTTTGCCGACACCACCCTCAACGTGCATTATCCGATGCCCGGCTTCTTCAAGGATGTCATGGCCGACATCTCCAAGAAGTTCATGGAAGAAAATCCGGACATCAAGATCAACTTCGTCAGCCCTTCCGCCACCTATGAGGAAGGCATCCAGACGATCATGCGTCAGGCTGGCACGTCGGAAATGCCGGACATCACCTTCACCGGCCTCAACCGTCTGCGCGTTCTTGCCGAACGTAATATCGGCGTCGACATGAAGCCGCTGGTCGACAAGGAAAAGGATATGGAAGCCCAGGGCTTCACCGATCATATCCTCAAGCTTGCCCGCGTCGGCGACCGTCAGGTTGGCCTTGCTTTCGCAACCTCCAACCCGATCATGTACTACAATGCCGATCTCGTGCGTGCAGCCGGTGGTAACCCCGACACGCCGCCCACCACCTGGGACGAAGTGATCGCGCTCGGCGGCAAGATCAAGGCGCTCGGCAACGGCAATGAAGGCATCGACTTCCGCTGGCAGGGCGACGACTGGATGTTCTCGGCACTTCTGTTCGGCGCAGGCGGTACCATGCTGACCGAAGACGAAAAGAAGGTCGCCTTCGACGGACCGGAAGGCCTTGCAGCGCTGAAGCTCGTTGACCGCATGGTCAAGGAAGGCGGCATGCCGGTTCTGACCAAGGCAGCTGGCGAACAGGCTTTTGCCGCTGGCAAGGTGGGCTTTGCCTTCCAGACCACCGGCGCATTGCGCAACACGATCAAGAATGTCGGCGACAAATTTGATATGCGCACCGCAAAGATCCCGCTCATCAACCCGGAAAAGGGTCGTCTGCCGACGGGCGGCAATGCGGTTGTGATCCTCACCGAAGACCAGTCGAAGGTCGATGCCGCGTGGAAATTCGCCAAGTTCGCTGCTGGCCCTTACGGCGCTTCGGTTGTGGTTCCGGGCACCGGCTACGTGCCGAACAACGATCTGGCCGCCAAGTCGGATGAATATCTCGGCAAATTCTACGAAGAAAACCCGCTCTTCAAGGCTGGTCTCAGCCAGATGTCGATCATGGTGCCTTGGTATGCCTTCCCCGGCTCCAACGGCGTGAAGGTGACGCAGACCATCGTTGACGGTCTCTCCCGTCTGGTCGAACAGTCCGCCACCCCGGAAGACGTGCTCGCCGACACCGCCAAGGACGTGCAGCGTCTCCTTCCGCGCAAGTAACAGCGCAAGCGCCTTCCGCCCCGCCCTGAGGCGCGGAGCGGCGCTAAGGCTCCCTCGCCCTTCGAGACGCCGCCTTCGGCGACTCCTCAGGATGAGGGAGCGTAGGAAGCGGCCCTGCCTTAATGGCTGGCAAGCACCTCGCCCAGACACACCATAAACAAAGGCCGCGCTGGGTGCACCAGCGCGGCCTTTGCGTTTTCATACGGATGGGATCAATAGGTCCAGTTGCACGCCTTGGAGAACAGGAAGTCTCTGAACGCATGCAGTTTGGCGGAATTCTTCAATGCTTCCGGGTAGCAGAAGAACGTATCGAAGGACGGAATTTCCTCCAGTTCCGGCACGAGCTGCACCAGACCGGATTCCTTGTCGGCCATATAATCCGGCAGCACGGCAATGCCGACGCCCCGCTGTACGGCGCGGCGCACCGACAGAAGATTATTGACCTGCAAGGCAGGAATGCGCGTGCTGCCATCGGTGCGGCCTGCAACTTCCAGCCAGTTTAAACCGGTCAGATAGCTTGGTGCCGGTTCGCCGAATGTCACGATACGATGCTGGTCGATCTCATCGATCGAGTTCAGCTTGCCATATTTCGAGACATAGCCTGCCGATGCGTAAAGATGCATATGCACCGTGAACAGGCGGCGCTGAATCAGGTCCGGCTGCTGCGGTTGGCGCAGACGCAAGGCGCAGTCTGCGTGACGCATGGTCAGATCCAGTTCCTCATTATCGAGGATCAGCTGAAGCTGGATATCCGGATAAAGCTCAACGAATTCCTGGATACGCTCGATCAGCCAGCCGGAGCCAAGGCCTACCGTTGTGGTGACGCGCAAACGTCCCGTCGGCTTTTCCTTGCTTTCGGCCAGTTTGGAGCGAACATTTTCCAGCTTCATCAACACGTCATGCGCCGTGCGATAAAGCGTTTCGCCCTGTTCCGTCAGAATCAGCCCGCGCGCGTGGCGGTGGAACAGCGGCACGCCGACATCCTGTTCCAGCGCACTGACCTGACGCGAAATAGCCGATTGCGACAAATGCAATGTCTGCGCGGCATGGGTGAACGACCCAGCTTCTGCCGCAGCATGAAAAATGCGCAGTTTATCCCAGTCGAGCGGTGCGACCACGATTTCCCCCTCGTTACTCCGCCGCTTCGTGCAGCGGTTCCTGTGCGGCCAGCCAGCGCTCGGCTTCGAGCGCTGCCATGCAGCCCATACCGGCGGCGGTCACAGCCTGCCGGTAAATATCGTCGGTGACGTCGCCAGCGGCATAAATACCCGGAACATCGGTGGCGGTGGAATCGGGCGCGGTCCACAGATAGCCGTTTGGCTTCTGCTTCAGCTTGCCTTCGAACAGCGACACGGCAGGCGCATGGCCGATGGCGACAAAAACGCCATGCGTGTCGACTTCCTTGGTCTCACCCGTCACAACATTCTTCAAACGCACGCCGGTAACGGTCGCGCCCATTGGCGGCTTGGCCTCAGTGCCCAGAATTTCGTCGATCACGCTGTTCCAGACCACGCTGACATTGGCCCGCGACAGGAGACGATCCTGCATGATCTTTTCCGCGCGGAAACCGTCGCGGCGATGCACAACGGTCACGCTCTTGGCGATATGCGACAGGTAAAGCGCTTCTTCGACAGCCGTATTGCCGCCGCCGACCACAACCACATCCTTGCCGCGATAGAAGAAGCCATCGCAGGTGGCGCAAGCCGAAACGCCGCCGCCCATGAAGGTCTGTTCGCTGTCGAGGCCAAGCCACTTGGCCTGCGCGCCCGTCGCGATGATCAGCGCGTCACAGGTATAGACCGCGCCGGAATCGGCCTTCAGGCGGAACGGACGCACCGTGGTTTCAACCTCGGTGATGATGTCATGAACGATTTCCGCGCCGACATGTTCTGCCTGCTTGGCCATCTGTTCCATCATCCATGGACCCTGCACCGGTTCGGCATAGCCCGGATAATTCTCCACATCGGTGGTGATCATCAACTGACCGCCCTGCTGCAAACCAGCAATGACGATGGGCTTCAACATGGCGCGCGCTGCGTAAATCGCGGCGGTGTAACCAGCAGGACCTGAGCCAATGACAATGACGGGCGCATGACGCTGAGACATGAGGTTCCTCTCCGGTCCTAAAATCGATTTAAAGCAACGGGCGCTTGTCGTACCGGAATCGCTTTCGCACCCGGCATATCTGTGCCCTGTTATTATGGCCAAGGTAGGTCTGCCCATTTCCGTTTGCAAGGTTTGACGGGCATTTGCTGCGCTTTAGCCACAGCTTGTGACACTTGAGGGATCGGAAGCGCCTCCCCGCATTGCGACCGGGTCAATCTCACGTTAAACAGACAGGAAAAACAACGCCCAACTGTCCGCAAATCGCTTCACAAACGGCCGGAGACGACCGCCATTTATAAGACAGTCGCTAATATCTGCGCGCGCTTCGGCCTCATCATGGCGGTCGCCATGCTCCTGCCTGCCGCAATCGACTTGCGCGACGGCAGCGACGACTGGCTGATCTTCGTGCGTTCGGCCGCAGCCACCGGCGCGCTTTCCGCGTTGATCCTGTTTGCGACGCAGAACCAGACGACCCGCTTCACGCCGCGCCTCGGCTTTCTGCTGACAGTCTGCATCTGGCTGACCGCAGCTTTCCTCGGCTCGGTACCGCTTTATTTCTCGCATCTGCCGATCAGTTACGCCACTGCCTTTTTCGAAGCTATGTCCGGCGTGACCTCCACCGGCGCAACCGCGCTGACCGGCCTCGACAATATGCAGCGCGGCATTCTGCTCTGGCGCTCTCTTCTCTGCTGGATCGGGGGCATCGGCTTCATCGGCTTGGCGCTTCTGATGCTTCCATCGCTGCGTGCTGGCGGTCTCGCGCTCTTCCACATGGAAAATTCCGACAAGTCGGAAAAGATTCTGCCCCGCATGAACCAGATCGCGCTGGGCATTATTCTTGCCTATCTGAGCCTGACGGCTGCCTGCATCATCAGCTATTTCATGGTCGGAATGAGCATGTTCGACGCCATCAATCACGGTCTGACGACCGTGGCCACGGCTGGCTTTTCGACGCATGACAACTCGATCGGTTTTTACCACGGCAACCGCCTGCTGCTGGTCGTCGCGACAATATTCATGATGCTCTCCGCCCTGCCCTTCGTGCTCTATATCAAGGCTTTCATGCCCAAGCGGCTGGAATCGCTGGCCGATCCGCAGGTCAAACTGTTCTTCACCATCGTCATTGGTTTCAGCCTCATCCTGGCCATTGTCTTGCGGCTCGGCTCAAACGTGCCCTTTGGCGATGCACTGATTTCGGCCTCGTTCCACTTCGTGTCCGTCATCACGACCACTGGCTATGCGACGGAAGACTATTCGCTCTGGGGCCCGCCTGCCCTTGGCATTTTCTTTCTCGCTTCGTTTCTCGGAAGCTGCGCGGGTTCTACATCCGGCGGTATCAAGATGAACCGCCTCATCATCCTGTGGAGCCTGACACAGGCCAGCCTTTCCCGCCTCATCGTGCCGCATGCGGTCACCAAGATGCGCTACGGTTCATCGGAGATTTCGGGCGAGATCGCCCAGAACGTGCTCCTGTATCTTTTCCTCTATTGTGCTTCGCTGGTGATTGGCGCGGTGCTTCTGGCGTCACTCGGCCTCGACTTCGTATCGGCCTTCACCGGTGCACTGACCGCCCTGTCCAATATTGGCCCCGGCCTTGGTGAAACAATCGGTCCGGTTGGCAATTTTTCCACCATCCATGACCCGGCTCTCTGGGTCCTGTCCTTCCTGATGCTGGCAGGACGACTGGAGCTTGTGACCGTATATATCCTGTTCACACGCGCTTTTTGGGTGCGTTGACAGAGCTTTAGACGGTTTACACGCCACGGATTCATTTGATATTAGCATGATTAGATTGCGCCGCGACGGCGCCGTATATTCTATAATTACGCTCGAATGAAATTTCCTTGCGCGCGGAGTCATGCATGCCGATCAAGGCCGATCTGGACGAAATCGATTGGAAAATCCTGCGGGAGCTCCAGAACAACGGGCGCATCACCAATGTCGAGCTGGCCGAACGGGTTGGCATTTCGGCTCCTCCGTGCCTTCGCCGGGTCCGTAAACTCGAGGAAAGCGGCGTCATTCGGGGCTATCGCGCCATTCTCAACGGCAATGCGCTTGGACAGGATCTGGTCGCGTTCTGCTCGGTCGGCCTGCACCGTCAGGCTGATGCCGATCTGAAGGCTTTTGCTGAGAAAACCAAGCAGTGGCCGCTGGTACGCCGCGCATGGATGGTTTCGGGCGAGTCCGACTTCCTGCTTCATTGCGTTGCGCGCGATCTGAACACGTTCCAGACCTTCGTCATCGAGGAACTGACCGCAGCGCCGAATGTGGACTCTGTCCGCACCGCGCTGACCATTCGTCCGGTCAAGGACGAACCGCTGATGATTCTCTGAACACCGCGACCTTTAGTGTCTGAATCAAAAATCGTCAGGCGGCGGCGAAAATGGTGATTTCGAGAACCGGAGCGCAGCGTACATTTGGGTACGTGAGCACCGGAAGCGCAGAAATTGCCATTTGCAGACCGGCATGGCGACTTTTGGATCAGACACGCCCGGCGAATACGCGCTCATAGACACCACTGATTGCAGCGGCTTCCTTTTCGAGCGGGAAATTGGCGCGCACATGTGCAAGTGCGGTTTCGCCATCACGCTCGGCCATTGCCGGGTCTGCGAGATAAGACTCTATGGCCTTGCGCAAGGCTTCGCCATCTCCGGCGGGAACGAAACTGCCGGTCCCTTCCACGATCATTTCGGAATAAGCGCCAGCATCGCTTGCCACCACGGCTGTCTTCGACGCCATGGCTTCGAGCGGCGTCAGGCCAAAACCCTCATTGCGCGACGGCGCAACATAAAGCGTCAGGCGGCGATACCAGACCCGAATATCGGGAACTTCACCGAGAATGAGAATACGGTCCTGCAAACCGGCGGCGGCAATCTTCGCCTTGAGGCCATCCTCAAAGGATTGGTGTTCCGCCGTGGTTCGTCCGGTAATGATCGCCGTCCATTCCGGATATTTCGGCAGAAGCGCAATCATCGCATCGACAAAGAGATCGGTGCCCTTGGAATGCCGCACACGCCCGAAACAACCGATTGCATATTTGCCCGGCAGGCCGGACGCGGAAAACGCATCTTCCTCGCCGACCGGCGGATGAAAGCGCTCCAGATCGATGCCGTGCATGATGACCTCATGCGGCACTTCCAGAAAGCTGCCCGAACGCCCGCTGGTGGCAATGACCGCATTCATGCGGCGAATGAGCCATTTGGTGAAAGGCTTGTGATTGCGCTGCGCCGCCGAGGTAAACACCAGTCGAAGTTTCATACGCAGAACATGACGCATGAAAATACCGGCGAGCATTTCAATATTGCGCCGCGCATGCCAGATCCGGAAGCGCCGCTTTTTGGGCGCTGACCAGAACGACAAAAGCGCGCCCCATCCCAGATGCGGCAGGCTGTCCGGCAAACCCGGTCCCATTGTGGCAATGTTCAGCCCCTTTGCACGCTGCAAAGGAATGAGCTGCACAATCGTCGAGGTCACGCCGGAAAGGCGCTGCTTGAAGTTGGGAGCGACAACCTCGACGCTTTGAACGGGAACCTGGTTTGAATGGAGCACAGCAATCAGACGAATTTCAGGGTAACGATCTCGTAGGAACGCGATCCGCCCGGTGCATTGACCTCGATCGTATCACCTTCGGTCTTGCCGATCATGGCACGCGCGATTGGCGACGAAATCGAAATGCGGCCTTCCTTCACATCGGCTTCCTGATCGCCGACGATCTGATAGACCTTCTCTTCTTCGGTGTCTTCGTCGATCAGTGTGACCGTCGCGCCGAACTTGATTCGGTCGCCACTCAGCTTGGTAACGTCAATCACTTCGGCGCGCGCAACGACATCTTCCAACTCGTTGATACGGCCTTCATTGAGGCTCTGGGCTTCCTTGGCAGCGTGATATTCGGCGTTTTCCGACAGATCGCCATGGGCACGCGCTTCAGCGATAGCCTCGATGATCCGAGGACGCTCGTTTTGCTGACGCCAGCGGAGCTCTTCCTTGAGCTTTTCGAAACCGCGAGGGGTCATAGGGAACTTTTCCATACCCAGTCCTTTCCTTCGCCCGGCGCCCGTCTCTTTCCAAGAACTCAACGCGCCGGTAGTTTGGTTGCCCGCCGCACCTCGCCAGCGAAACCTCGCTGCAAGGTGCCCTCCGGGAGCTGCAACACCCCCCGATACACAAAAAGAAAACGGTCACCGAAACATCCGTTTCGGAACCGTTCAAACGACTAATTTGCGGAACTATAGCAGTTTTGACGATCTTTTCACGCGGAAAAAACCGTCCCTGTCAAATCTCCGGACAAAGAACGTGTTTTAGAGCTGCATCTGCAGCGATGTCGCAGAAAGCAGACGCCCCTTGCCGCCCCACCCGGCTTTTGCCTATAGGTGAGGCAATTTCCGGCGACCAAATGGACCCGGACCTTCTTCTTTGCAATCCGAGGCCATAATGACGCGCACGCAAGCCAATTTTGTCCTGCTTCTGGCTGGCGTGATCTGGGGCATGGGTTTCGTCGCCCAGTCGACCGCCATGGCCAGCATCGGACCATTCCTGTTTATCGGCATTCGCTCTGCCATTGCCGCGCTGACCGTGCTGCCATGGGCGCTTGCCGAAGGCCGTCGTGCACCTGCCCGTTTGAAGTCTTCCGACTATAGATATTTCATTGTCGTTGGCGCCGTGCTCTTCACCGGATTGCTGCTGCAACAAATCGGCCTTATCACCACCTCGGTTACCAATGCCGGTTTTCTGACCGGTCTTTATGTCGTGATGGTACCGGTTCTGGGTGTGCTTTTGTTCCGCACTTGGCCGCATCCGGTCGTCTGGCCAAGCGCCGCCTTCTGTCTGGCCGGGATTTTCCTGTTGTCAGGTGGAGAACTGACCGCGCTCAAGACCGGCGACTGGCTGGTGATCTGCGGCGCAACATTCTGGGCCTTGCAGGTGCTGCTGATCGGCCGCGCCAACCGCGCCGGACGCCCGATCATGCTGAGCTGCGTTCAGTTTGCCATCGCAGCCATTATCGGACTGGCCGGGGCATCGCTGCTCGAAGGCTTCAACTGGGACGCCATCGCCCTGACATGGAAGGAAATCCTGTTCACCGGCGTGTTATCCTCGGGCGTCGCCTTCACGCTGCAAGCCATTGGCCAGCGTTATACGACCTCGGCGCAAGCTGCGATCTTCCTGTCTTCGGAAGCGCTGTTCGCGGCCATGTTCGGCGCGATCTTCCTCGGTGAACGGCTGAGCTTCATCGGTTTCATCGGCTGCGGGATGCTGTTTGCGGCCATGCTGGCCGTCGAACTTGTCCCGATGTTCTGGAACCGCAGGGATGAACCGGTTCCTGCGACGGAACCGGCTAATTAAGCTCTACGCCTTGAAGATCAGCGCTGCGCCGCCCGCGATGAAGGCAAAGCCCAGCAGGTGGTGCCAGGTGAAGGCTTCCTTCAGATAGAAGACCGAGAACAGGCTGAAGATCACCAGCGTGATCACTTCCTGTATCGTCTTGAGCTGGGCCGCCGAATAGACTTCGTGCCCGATACGGTTGGCCGGAACTGCGAGACAATATTCGATCAGCGCGATGCCCCAGCTGATGAAAATCACTATAACCAGCGGCGTATTGGTGAATTTCAGATGGCCGTACCATGCAAAGGTCATGAAAATATTTGAGCCGACCAGAAGCAGGATCGGCAGGATGCTTGGCGAAATCAGTGCTGACATGGGTGAAACTTTTGGGACCGGGAGGATGGTCTTATTTGCGGTTTGGCCCTGAACCACAGGCTAAGCGATAGAGCATTTCCGGCAAAAGTGCGAAATGGTTTTGCGTGACGCGGTGCGAAAAAACTAAGTCGGCGATCAAAACATAGAGAGCATCACAGGCCAGCCCTCTCATTGCCCAGATTACGCCACAGCGCTTAACGCGGGCACTGACTCTTCCTTTACGCTTCTCTCATAGGATACAGGAAACGCCGGATTCTCACCGGAAAGGCCCCACGAGCAGAAGGCAAGGACATGGGTTTTGCGTTGTCCGCCATCATAGATCACGATCATGCGCGTTCGCGATTGCGCCGTCTTGGTCCGGCGGCTTCCGTGCTCTTGCTGATACTGGCCGCTGGCTGTTCAGGCGAGCGCCCACCGCGTCCGCAAGCCGATGTCGGAAATTCGGATATCATGGTGCCCAGCACCGATGTGGCCAGCGCCCCGATGCCTGCTGCCCCGGTGGCCGATGTACCGATGGAACCCGCGCCGGTGGCGAGTTCGCCCCTACCCGAAGCTCCCATGACACCTGCGCCTCAGCAGGATCGTGTCGTCGGACTGGCGGAGGAAGAAGAAAACCACACCGCCCAGCCCGCACCGCGAAGCGAGCCGCAATATGCAGGCGATTACGGCTTCACTGCGCCGGTCCAGAACCCGGTCACGGCGGCTGAAAACATCTACACCATGTCGAATTCGGAAGCAGCTTGCCGCACGCGGCTGAAGCGATTGGGCGTGGTTTTCAAGGAAAAGCCGCCGATCCATCGCAGCGCATCCTGCAATATCGACAATCCGATTGAAGTGTCGGGCTTCAACAGCGGTTCCATCGCCTTCAAACCGGCGGCAACGCTGAACTGTCAGGTGACGGAGACTTTTGCCCGCTGGATCAAGGGCGATCTGCAACCCGCCGCGCGCCTGCGCTATCTGTCGGGCATCAACACGATCTATAATGCGGGGGGCTATTCCTGCCGCACGATGAACCATCGCCGTGGTGCGAAAATGTCCGAACATTCGCGCGGCAACGCCATCGACGTAACCCGGATCAAGCTGAACAATGGTAAGGACATTTCGGTTCGCAGACCCGGCTTCTTCGCCTTCCGCGAAAAAGGCCTGCTCAACAGCGTTCGTTCCGACGCCTGCGATTATTTCACTACTGTGCTCGGACCGGGCTACAACCCGGAACATGCAAACCATTTTCACTTCGATCTGATGCAGCGCCGAAGCGGCTATCGCGCCTGCAAATAAAAAGCCCGGTCGAAACCGGGCCTTTCCAACACAGAAGAAGCAATCGCCTATTCTGCCGGAACCGGAGACGGCTTGCCGTCCTTGTCCAGCGCCACCATGACGAATTCGCCATGCGTCACCAGTTCCATGCGCTGCTGGGATGCGCGCTGCGCCCAGGCCTCGACACGCAAGGTGATCGAGGTGCGACCAACCTTGGTGATCTCCGTATAGACGCACAAGACGTCGCCGATCTTCACCGGCTTGGCAAAGGACATCTCGCGCACGGCTGCTGTGACAACGCGTCCGCGCGCGCGTTCTTCCGCGCGAATACCGGAGGCCGAGTCCATCTGCGACATGACCCAGCCACCAAAAATATCGAATGCCGAATTGGCGTCCTTCGGCATGGCCGGAACGCGCAAGGTCAGTTCGCCTTTGGGCTTATCTGCAACGCTCATCAATCAATCCTTTAAACACAAATGATTCTGCCGGATTATGAGACAAACTCATCATGAAAAACATGCGGCATCGCACCCTGCTCTTATCGCAGTTTCAATAAGGAGGCATATATCCTCCCATCAACAGTTCGCGATTGCCCGACTTCCTGACAACCTTCTGTCAGGAGCCGACCGGCAGAAACCGGCAACAAGTGGGATTCTACTGCCATGCTCTTTTCATTTGCATGGCGAAATTCCATATTAGCGACATGGCTTCTTCCAAGAACAAATACACGCAGGATTCGCACGACACGGCCGACGGCTTTGGCGAAATGCCTCATTCTGACGGTTTCGGCGAAAAGCCTCAGGCCGAATACTCGGGCGCGCCGCTCAGCGGCTCCATCGCCGACTGGGCGAAGGAGATTGGCGACGAAGCGACAAAGCCTGCCGCCAAGGCCTCGAAATCAGCCAAGACGCCGAAGAAGATTCCCGAACGCAGCAAGGAAGCAACGCGCAGCGGTCGCGGCACGTCGATGGGCGGCGCGGCTTCCGCGAAGGAGCGCGCAGCCGCAGGCCTCAATCCGGTTGCCGGGCTGGATATCAGTCTGGAAGATGCTGCCGGGCTCAATGCGTCGGGTGCGACAGCAACCGTCAAGGCGCTGTCCGATCTGATCGAATCCGGCAATCCGCTGTTCAAGAACGGTCAGCTCTGGACGCCGCACCGCCCGGCCCGCCCGGAAAAATCCGAAGGCGGCATTTCTATCGAGATGGAAACGCCGTTTGAACCGTCCGGCGACCAGCCGACGGCCATCCATGATCTGGTCGAAGGGCTGACCAATGACGACCGCACGCAGGTGCTGCTCGGCGTCACCGGCTCCGGCAAGACCTTCACCATGGCAAAGGTCATTCAGGAAACCCAGCGCCCGGCCCTGATCCTTGCGCCCAACAAGACGCTGGCGGCGCAGCTTTACGGCGAGTTCAAGAGCTTCTTCCCGAACAATGCGGTCGAGTATTTCGTCTCCTATTACGACTACTACCAGCCGGAAGCCTATGTGCCGCGCTCGGACACCTATATCGAGAAAGAATCCTCGATCAACGAGCAGATCGACCGTATGCGCCACTCGGCCACGCGTGCGCTTCTCGAACGCGACGACGTGATCATCGTCGCTTCGGTCTCGTGCATCTACGGTATCGGTTCGGTTGAAACCTATACGGCCATGACCTTCGAAATGAAGATCGGCGACCGGCTCGACCAGCGGCAATTGCTCGCCGATCTCGTGGCCCAGCAATATAAGCGGCAGGATATCAATTTCGTGCGCGGCTCGTTCCGCGTGCGCGGCGATACGATTGAGCTTTTCCCGGCCCACTTGGAAGATCGGGCTTGGCGTATTTCGCTGTTCGGCGACGAAATCGAGACCATCACCGAATTCGACCCCCTCACCGGCCACAAGACCGGCGACCTGAAATCGGTCAAGATCTACGCGAATTCGCACTATGTCACGCCGCGCCCGACGCTGAACCAAGCCATCAAGTCGATCAAGGAAGAGCTGAAGCATCGCCTTGTCGAGCTGAACAATGCCGGGCGTCTGCTGGAAGCACAGCGGCTGGAACAGCGCACGACTTTCGATCTTGAAATGCTGGAAGCAACCGGCTCCTGCGCCGGCATCGAAAACTATTCACGTTATCTGACCGGTCGCAATCCCGGCGAACCGCCGCCGACGCTGTTCGAATATATTCCGGACAATGCACTGGTTTTCATCGACGAAAGCCACGTCACCGTGCCGCAGATCGGCGGCATGTATCGCGGCGACTTCAGGCGCAAGGCGACGCTGGCCGAATATGGCTTCCGTCTGCCGTCCTGCATGGACAACCGTCCGCTCCGCTTCGAGGAATGGGACGCCATGCGTCCGCAGACCATTGCCGTTTCGGCGACGCCGGGCGGCTGGGAAATGGAAGAAGCGGGCGGCGTTTTTGCCGAACAGGTTATTCGTCCGACCGGCCTTATCGATCCGCCGGTGGAAATTCGCCCCGCCAAGACGCAGGTCGATGACGTGCTCGGCGAAATCCGCGACACGGCGAAGAAGGGTTACCGCACGCTGGTCACGGTTTTGACCAAGCGCATGGCGGAAGACCTGACCGAATATCTGCACGAACAGGGCGTGCGTGTGCGCTACATGCACTCGGATATCGACACGCTGGAGCGTATCGAGATTATCCGCGATCTGCGCCTTGGCGCATTCGACGTGCTGGTGGGTATCAACCTGCTGCGTGAAGGTCTCGACATTCCAGAATGCGGCTTTGTGGCCATTCTCGATGCCGACAAGGAAGGCTTCCTGCGGTCCGAAACCTCACTGGTCCAGACCATTGGCCGTGCCGCTCGTAACGTGGACGGCAAGGTTATTCTCTACGCCGACAATATTACCGGCTCGATGCAGCGCGCTATGGACGAAACCAGCCGCCGCCGCGAAAAGCAGGTCGCCTATAACGAAGAGCATGGCATCACACCGGCTTCGGTGAAGAAGAATATTTCGGACATTCTGAACTCGGTCTACGAACGCGACCATGTCCGCGCCGACATTTCAGGCTTTGCCGAAGAAGGCGGCATGATGGGCAACAATCTACAGGCCCATCTGGAATATCTGGAAAAGCAGATGCGCGACTCCGCCGCCGATCTCGACTTCGAAAAGGCCGCACGGCTACGCGACGAGATCAAACGCCTGCGCGAGACCGAACTGGCCATTGCCGACGATCCGCTGGCGCGCGAAGTGGAACTGGAAAGCCCGGTTACGGGACGCACCAAGGGCCGCCATAATGCCGGGCGCAAGGCGCATCGCACTGTGGATGACACCGGCGGCAAATCGCTATTCCAGAAGCCGTCGCTCGACAATATGGGACCAGGCACGGACATGGCAAAGCCACGCCACGAAGGCCCCCTGCCCGCAGCACCGGAAACGAAGTTCCGCAAGAATACGCTGGATGAAATGACCGTGAAGCGGACGGAGGTTCCGACTGGTGGAGAAGCGGCAGTCCGCCGCGAGCGCGCCGGTATCGGTTCTTATGAAGACCCGGCGGAAGTATCCCGCAAGAAACGGAGACCCGGCAAGACCGGTCGTCCGGGAAGATAAGAAACGGGTCCTGCACCAAAAATGCAGGACCCGTTTTCGTTTTCGTTTTCGATCAATATTCCTGCGCAGTTGGACGGAACAGGATTTCGTTGATGTCCACATTGTCCGGCTGGCTCATCGCGAAAACCACTGTAGACGCGAAAGAATCCGCAGGAATAGCCACATTGTCGTAAAGTGCTTTCACGCGTTCGGCCTGCTGCGGGTCCGTGACGCTGTTGGGAAGCTCCGTCGCCACCGCACCCGGCGATATGATCGTCGTGCGGATGTTGTAGGGCTTCACTTCCTGACGCAGTCCTTCGGAAATGACCCGCACCGCATGTTTGGTTGCCGAATAGACGGCGCCGCCCGGCCCCACCTTATGCCCCGCCACTGACGAGACATTGATGATGTGGCCACTCTTCTGCTTGCGCATATGCGGCAGAGCGGCAGCGATACCATAGAGCACGCCCTTGATATTGACGTCGATCATGCGATCCCAGTCATCCACCTTGCCCATTTCGAGCAGTGAATGCGGCATCAGCCCGGCATTGTTGATGAGCACATCGACACGGCCGTGCAGTTTCACGGCCTGATCGACCAGACGCTGCACTTGAATGCGGTCGGTCACATCCGTATGCAGAACCGCGCCCTCGCCCAGTTTCAGCTCATTGGCCAGCGCCTGTAGCCTGTCGAGGCGCCGCGCGCCGAGCACAAGCTTGGCTCCGCCTTCGGCCAGCCGCCGCGCCGAGGCTTCCCCCAGACCACTGCTTGCACCGGTGATGACAACAACCTTGTCCTGAATTCCCTGCATGGTCTTAGCTCCTTTTAAACGTCTTTACCGATCGACACGCTGCTGCAAATGCGCCGGATAGCGGTCGCCCTGCACGGTGATGTCGGAAAGCGCTGCTTCGATGCGGTTCAGATCGTCGGCATTCAGTTCCACATTGGCCGCGCCGAGATTCTCTTCCAGACGATGCAGCTTGGTCGTACCGGGAATGGGCACGATCCATGGCTTCTGCGCCAGCAACCACGCAATCGCGATCTGGGCACGCGTGACGTCTTTGGCTTCCGCAATCTGGCCGAGCAGGTCGACCAGCGCCTGATTGGCATCCCGCGCTTCCGTTGAAAAACGAGGCACAACATTGCGGAAATCATTGGCAGCAAAGCTCGTTTTGCTGTCGATGGCTCCGGTCAGAAATCCTTTGCCGAGCGGGCTGAACGGAACAAAGCCGATGCCCAGTTCTTCCAGAAGCGGCAGAATTTCCCGTTCCGGCTCGCGCCACCACAGCGAATATTCGCTTTGCAGTGCTGTGACTGGCTGAACGGCATGGGCGCGCCGGATGGTTTGCGGACCGGCTTCGGAAAGGCCGAAGTGCTTCACCTTACCTTCCTTGATCAGATCACGAACCGTTCCGGCCACATCCTCGATGGGTGTCGCCGGGTCGACGCGATGCTGGTAGAAAAGGTCGATCACATCCGTCTTGAGCCGCTTCAGCGATGCTTCCGCGACAGCACGGATGTGCTCGGGACGGCTGTTCATGCCGCTCTGGCCACCTTTATCATCGAATTCGAAGCCGAATTTGGTGGCAATCACCACCCGGTCGCGGATCGGCGCCAGCGCCTCGCCCAGAACATCCTCATTGACATAAGGCCCGTAAGCTTCAGCCGTATCGAAAAAAGTCACGCCCTTGTCGAAGGCGGCTCTGATCAGCCCGACAGCCTGTGGCCTGTCCACGGCGGGACCATAACCGTAACTAAGCCCCATGCAGCCAAGGCCAATGGCTGAAACCTCAAGGCCGCTGCGGCCCAATAATCTCTTTTTCATGGTCAATATCCTTATACGCGATAATCTTCGTCGCTGACATGTTCCAGCCAGTCCACGACCTTGCCGTCGAGCGCTTCCGCTATGGCAATATGGGTCATGGCTGTGGTGGCCGTCGCGCCGTGCCAATGCCTTTCGCCCGGTTCGAACCAGACGATATCTCCGGGACGGATTTCCTCGACCGGGCCGCCTTCGCGCTGCGCCCAGCCAAGGCCAGCGGTAACAATCACCGTCTGGCCCAATGGATGCGTGTGCCAGGCCGTGCGCGCGCCCGGTTCGAACGACACGGTAGCGCCGCCGACGCGCGCCGGTGCTGTGGTGCTGAACGGCATGTCGAGGCGAACGGTGCCGGTGAAATAATCGGCGGAACCCTTGGTCGAAGGCTGAGACCCGATGCGCTTGATTTGCATGATATGTTTCCTTTCTTACCCGCCTGAAATCGCGGCAAACTTAAAAACTTCTGTCCCCGATGATTAGACACTATAATCGGCATGAACTCATGAGACGGATTCATCAATGCGGCGCGACAATATTCACGATCTGCTGGCTTTTCTGGCCATTGCCCGCGAGGGCAGTTTCACCCGTGCGGCGGCAAAGCTCGGCGTTTCCCAATCGGCGCTGAGCCACACAATGCGCGGGCTGGAGGAGCGGCTTGGGCTGCGCCTCCTGACCCGCACCACCCGCAGCGTCTCGCCGACAGAGGCTGGCGAAAGGCTGCTGCGCACCATTGGCCCGCGCTTCGAGGAGATCGAAACCGAACTCGACGCCTTGAGCGAGTTGCGCGACAAGCCTGCCGGAACCATTCGCATCACCACCTCCGATCATGCGGCGCAGTCCATTCTGTGGCCGGTACTGGAACGCCTTCTGCCGGACTATCCGGATATTCACGTCGAAGTGGCCATCGATTCCGGGCTTCGCGACATCGTAGCCGACCGGTATGACGCCGGTATTCGCCTTGGCGAGCAGATCGCACAGGACATGATCGCCGTGCCCATCGGTCCTGACATGCGCATGGCCGTGGTCGGCGCGCCGTCCTATTTCAAAAATCACCCGGCCCCGCGCACCCCGCAGGAACTGACCGCGCATCGTTGCATCAATCTGCGACTGCTCACCTATGGCGGGCTTTACGCGTGGGAATTCGAGAAGAACGGGCGCGAACTCAAGGTGCGCGTCGAAGGCCAGCTCATTCTCAATTCCCCACCCATGATTGTCGAAGCCGCCAAGGCCGGGTTCGGCCTCGCCAGCCTGCCGGAAGACTACATGCAGGACGGTCTGGCCGATGGCACGCTGGTGCGCGTGCTGGAAGACTGGTGCCCGCCCTTTCCGGGCTTTCATCTCTATTATCCAAGCCGGAGACAATCCTCCCCGGCCTTCGCGCTGCTCGTTGACGCCTTGCGGTATAGAGAGGCGGAGCCGCTGAAACGCTGATCCGCCTCCCCGTTCAGCTCAACAACGACCGCTGCCCGAAACGCGGAAACCTGCGCGTTCCGCCTCGCAGCGATTGGAGAAGGTGCGCCGTTCACTGCCGCGCCTTGCGCAAACAGGCGCATATTCTCGTGTACACGCGCCCATACCGGGCCGCGTCCCATGCTGTGGCGGACGGGCCGGACCGACGCCGGGACCGTTCCAGCCATTGCCCGGGCGACCGCTACACTGACCGTTCGACACCACGCGGAACCCCTCAGCCCGTGCGGAACATGCATTGCCGAAGGTCTGGCGGACACCCCGGCGCTCGCCGCAGACGGGTGAATAAATCATCGGACAGGCCTGCACATGGCCCGGATTACCGGGCCGGATCGGCGACGGCCTGTGATCAGGTCCGCCTTCCGCCACACAGCCGGTCAACAACATCATACCGGCAATCAAACCGGTCCACGACAAACCCCTCACCATGTTTCCTCCTCTCCAGAAACCGATATCCGTCTTTGCCTCATCTAGAATGGAGCAGTTGCTCCGAACGGCAAGATTTAAATGGGAAGATTAGCGGGCGCGTCTCTCGACAAGTCGCCAAGTTGCGTTACTCTGCAATAAAGTGTGCAGCCCGAACAATCCGGGTCTGGCTATGGGGCAAAAGCGAACAGAAAGACGACATGCGGCGTTTCGGAACTTTTCTGGCGGCATCGTTCCTGATCGTCCCGCTTTCAATCATGCCTGCCGATGCAGAAACTGCACCGACAAGTTATAGCGAACCCGATCCGCGCATATCGGCACCGCCCCTGCCACCGGAAAAGAAGGTGCCGGGCGTTAACCGCATCTGTCAACTGATCGAGACCAGCGCCATCAGGCACGGCATACCGAAGGATTTCTTCGCCCGCCTGATCTGGAAGGAAAGCCGGTTCGATCATCAGGCCGTCAGCCCGGTTGGTGCACAGGGCATTGCCCAGTTCATGCCCTATACGGCGAAAGAGCGAGGTCTCGCCGACCCGTTCGACATCGAGCAGGCCATCCCCGCCTCCGCCAGTTTTCTGTTCGATCTCAAACAGGCCTTCGGCAATTGGGGTCTGGCCGCCGCTGCCTATAATGCGGGCGCGGGCCGCGTCTCAAGCTGGATGCGTTCGGGCGGCTTCCTGCCGCTTGAAACCGAGGATTATGTGCTCGATATCACCGGCGCTCCCGCAGACGACTTTGCGTCCGGCAAGGAGGTACAGACCCGGCCGCTTGATTCGGGGCGCTCCTTTGCCGAGGCCTGCCGCCGCCTGCCGATCATTCGCTCGGCGACGATTCCTATGTCGCGTGTCAAACCAAAGCCATGGGGTATACAGGTCGCTGGCAATTTCCGTCGCAGCGCGGCAGTGAATCAATGGAGCCGGCTGCGCAAGCAATTCGCATCCGTACTGAGCGGGCACGACCCCGTCATCAGCCGCATTCGCACCCCGATGGGGCGGCGCGGCATCTATGCGGTGCGGATTGGCGCCAATAGCAGGGCAGAAGCCGATGGTATTTGTAGCAAGTTGCGCGCAGCCGGCGGCGCATGCATTGTCTCGCGCAACCGCTAGTGGATTGAATTTGACGTTTGAATCCCGGCTGAAATAGATGCTGTTTCAAACGTCAAATTCGAAAAATCCACTAGATACATATACTTCCTAGTGGTCTTTTAGATTCCAACATTTGCTCAGCGCTTGGAACCCAGGGATGCAAATGTTGGAATCAGACCACTAGCTGCCACCCAAAGGGGCAACCATCTTTGTGCCCGCCACGACCGCGTGCTCTATTAATCTATTCAATTAAATCCGCGCGTTTAAACAGGCGGCATCTCTAAAAGATCTCTTATATATCAAGGATAGCCTGTTCTATTTCGGTATATAGCTATAGAAATTCTAGAAATAATCGGAAAAATTGGCGACCAATCCGGTTCAAAGATAACAAAAGATCATGGGCGCAAAGAATTCGCTTGCCAAAATTCGCGTCATAGATCAGTCTCCACTCGTTCGGGCATTTAGCGAACAAATGGAAGACTGGAAGAACGGCGTGCCGGGGCCGCTATAAGTTCCGGGTCTGGGGATACCCAGGCAATGATCGGTTCCTTCCCTAAGTCGAGAACTGCCTGCATGACCCTCTGTCGGGTGTGTGGTGCGCTCGGCAGAAGATATAATTCCATCGTTTCGAAAGAAACGGTGGCGCCAAGGAAAAGGAACGGATCCAATGGCACAGACCGGACTGGTCAAATTCTTCAATACCGAAAAAGGCTTTGGTTTCATCAAGCCGGATGATGGCGGCGCGGATATCTTCGTGCACATCTCTGCCGTCCAGGCTTCGGGCCTGACGGGCCTCGCAGACAATCAGAAGGTTTCCTACGAGACGGAACCGGATCGTCGCGGCAAGGGCCCTAAGGCCGTGAACATCACCGTTACCGGCTGATTGTTCTGAATACCAATTATGACCCCGGTTCACACCGGGGTTTTTTATTGCCCGAATTTCCGCAAACACATTGAGCGTGCCGCATTGGCAGTCCAGCCAACTCTCATCCCGAGACTATCCTCGCAGGCAAATCAGAGCGGTCAGCGCAACTAACTGAAAGCATTGTGCGAACGGCATGCCCCACCCCGCACATTGGCAAACGCGCCTTAAATCCCGCCCCCGAATTGTTACAGACACTGCGCGTATTTTACCGGGGATTGAGGGCTTCGCGCCCTATTTCACCATTGTTCAGCCTCCATTCATGTCGAGAGAGTTAATCCATTATACATGATTGGTGCTGGCTCTTTTGAGGTGCCGCACCAGAGGAATTGCAGTCAAGCTTCTAAAGGAGCGAACAATGAACCGATTTGCAAAGACAACCATTCTGGCCGTTGCATCCCTGGCAGCGATTGCTGCTCCTCTTGCTTCCGCTTCGGCAGATTCATGGGGCCGTCCGGGCTGGGATCGCGGCGGTGACTGGGGCCGTCATCATCATCGTGGCAATGGTGACGCCGTTGCAGCCGGTGTGATTGGTCTTGCAGCGGGCGCTCTGATCGGCAGCGCGCTGAGCCAGCCGCAGCCGACCTATGTGCAGCCAGCCCCGATTTACGATGCACCGCCCCCGCCGCCTGCATATTATCCGGCCCCTCCGCCGCCGCGTCAGGTAACCTATTACCGTCAGGCAGGCTTTGAGCCGTGGAGCCGCAGCTGGTACAATTATTGTTCGGACCGTTACCGGTCGTTCAACCCGAATACCGGCACCTATCGCGGTTATGACGGTCGCGACCATTTCTGCACCGCCAACTAGAGCATTTCCAGCAAAAGTGCGTAGCGGTTTTGCGTTAAGACAAATAGTTAGAGCGGTTCCACGATTCCGCTTTAACCGGGACCGCTCTCAGCGCACAATCGAAAATGAAAAAGCCGCCCAATGGGCGGCTTTTTTGTATCTTTCACGCCATTCCGATGAGGAATGGATTGTTGCGGCGTTCCTCGCCGAACCGTCCGCCCGGGCCGTGGCCGCAGATAAAGCCGATATCGTCGCCGAGCGGCAAAAGCTTCTCGCGGATCGAACGGATCAGCGCATCATGGTCGCCGCCCGGCAAATCGGTGCGACCGACAGAACCGTTGAACAGCACATCGCCGACAATCGCGAAACGCGCTTCGGGACTGTAGAAGACAACATGACCGGGCGAATGACCGGGGCAATGGAACACGTCGAAGCTATGCCCGGCGACAGTGACCTTGTCGCCCTCTTCCAGCCAGCGATCCGGCGTCACATTGCGCACGCCGTCGACAATTCCATATTTGAGACCTGTCATCACAAGACTATCGAGCAGGAACTGGTCGTCGACATGCGGCCCGATAATCTCGACGCCGAGCTTGTCCTTCAGATCAGCCGCAGCGCCCGCATGGTCGATATGGCCATGGGTGATCCAGATGGCTTCCACATCGATGCCTTGCGATTGGATCGCCTCCTCGATCTTCGGCAGATCGCCGCCCGGATCGATGACAACGCCCTTCTTGGTCTCGCCGTCGAAAAGAATGGTGCAGTTCTGCTGGAACGGGGTGACGGGGACGATAATCGCCTGTAGCTGGCCCATGCTGGATACTCCATCGCATATATAGATCGGCGAAGATCGCGCGAACCGCCGCCTGTGTCGTTCCACACATAGTGGCCTTGGCCGCATACGGAAAGGGTCTAAAATCCCTCAAGCCTCACGGTCTACCGCCACGGCCGATCACGACCACATTGTGCCGCGTTTCTCGCTCACCGGATGAGACTACAAAAAAACGGACGGCGCCAGGCCGTCCGTTTATCCCTCTCAAACAGTTCGTCTTACCGGTTGGCTCTGAAAACTGTGCATCTGCCCAGAACGCAAACTGGCGCGCGCTCCAGGTTGTTATTCAATTTGCATCCTTGCTCGACCCGATGTTTCCATCAGGTCATCAAATGCATTCCTCAGGCCTTGCTGGCCATTGAATTCTTGATCAGCCCCACGATTGCAGTCAGAACGATACCGCCCACGCCACCGCCAGCAAGCTGGCCGATTGCGCCGTTCAACATCGAATCCACACCACCGCCGGAGAGCATCGGAAGAAGCTGGCCGAGGATGACACCGCCAATACCGCCAGCCACGGTGTTACCCGTTGTCCCAAGGCTGATGTTCTTGACGGCACCAGCGATATTGCCACCGACAGCACCGGCAACCAGCTGGAGAATGATAGGCAATAGAGATTCCATAATCGTCACCCCATTTCTGTTAGAGCGCATTCCGAAAAGAATGAACGGTTTCGGAATATTTGCGCGCCTGATCAATTATTAGAGCGTCGATTTGACAGGATCAGATCAGAGGCCGCTCCAATACCGGAACAACGCGATTCCGGCATGAAAATCTTGAGCCGAAACTTCACAATGTCAAACAATAAGCAGTAAAGTAACTAAAAAGCGGCCCGAAAGCCGCTCTTTTTCTGTTCAAAACCCAGTCACTCAGCCGCTTCGCGCTTTGGCTGCACTTCCGCTGTATAAGCATCCATTAATATGCTGGTGATCTCAGCCGGCTTGAACCGGTACTGACCTATCTCCGAAACGGGTGTAACTTCGGCAGCCGTGCCGCACAGGAAGCATTCGGAGAAATCCGCCATTTCTTCCGGCATGATCGCACGCTCGATGACCTCGATGCCGCGACGCTTGGCCAGATCGATGATCGTGCGGCGGGTGATGCCGTCGAGGAAACAATCCGGCTTCGGCGTATGCAGCACACCGTCCTTGACGAAGAACACATTGGCACCGGTTGCTTCCGCAACCTGGCCACGCCAGTCGAGCATCAGTGCATCAGCATAGCCCTTGGCTTCGGCCGCATGCTTGGAGATCGTGCAGATCATGTAAAGGCCAGATGCCTTGGACTTCGACGGCGCCGTGCGCGGGTCCGGGCGGCAATATTCGGCGATGTCGAGGCGAATGCCCTTCATCTTTTCTTCCGGCGAGAAATAGCTCGGCCATTCCCAGCAGGCAATTGCCACGTGAATCCGGTTGTTCTGCGCCGAAACACCGAGCGAGTCCGAGCCGCGCCAGGCAAACGGGCGCACATAGGCATCGACATAGCCCATCTTCTTGATCAGCGCCCGGCAGGCTTCGTTGATCTCTGCCACGCTGTAAGGCAATGCAAAGCCAAGAAGCCGCGCAGATTCATGCAGGCGCTCGGTATGTTCGTTCAGCTTGAAGATCTCGCCGCCATAAGCGCGCTCGCCCTCAAAAACCGTGCTTGCATAATGCAGGCCATGGGTGAGGACATGAATCTTTGCATCTTTCCAGTCGACGAATGCACCGTCCAACCAGATATATCCGTCCCTTTGATCGAATGGAATCGCAGCCATTTTCTTGCTCCTAAATGTTTTCCTTGCGGCGCTGTCTCAGGGCAGATTCTGCTCGGGCAAACGTCTCCGCATTCCCATTTCACCGGTTAAATCGATATTACCGGCAAAACAGGCGCCTTTTTCCGCGCGAATACTGGCCTTTTGGTGCGAAATGCTTAGAGCTTGGGCAAAGATTTTGCGCAAAACTCTAATGGAGCACGCATGGACAAAAAATAATCCTCCCAATCCGCGGGACTTTGCGGTCGCAGCGTTTCTTTCACCGCCTTAACAGCAGTGATCGAAAACCCCGGTCGCGTAATTATCTCTCCTCCAGCATGCGCCAGCGTAAACATTGTTCCAAAAAGCCAGCTCACGCTTATCGAAAATTATCTGGGCGGTTGAATTATGTCAATAATGCTGACATATTTATCGCAGCAGTACGGAGCATCGATGTGAATTCGACGAACGACATGAATTATATAAGCAATCCGTTGACAGCCGAGGAGGCGGCCGATCTCAACGTTATCGAACTCTTGTTCTTTTCTTATCGCGATTTCACCGCGGACCCCGATCTCATTCTCGAAAAGATCAGCTTTGGC
Organism: Brucella haematophila; assembly: GCF_005938105.1. GTDB lineage: Bacteria > Pseudomonadota > Alphaproteobacteria > Rhizobiales > Rhizobiaceae > Brucella > Brucella haematophila. The sequence goes on from NZ_VCPE01000006.1 coordinate 60,061, forward strand.
CGCGCGCATCACCGCGTGCTCTACTTCATCAATCGTAAGCCCGGCATGACGGTTGCCGAACTTCTGGAAGTTCTGCGCATCACCAAGCAAAGCCTGTCGCGCGTTCTCAAGCAGCTGATCGATACTGGCCATGTGGTTCAGGCAACCGGCCTGCACGACCGCCGCCACCGCAAGCTTTACCCCACGAAAAGCGGACGCCAGCTGACGCTCGCCCTCGCCTTGCCGCAGTCGCATCGCATTGCCCGCGCCCTTGAGGGATGCGCCCCGCAGGACCGCGCTGTCATCGAACGCTTCCTGTACAATATGGTCAATCCGGAACGCCGTGCGCAGATCGACGCTTTTTCCAGCACAGAGCCGTCTTGATAGGAAGAACCGGCAGGCTACCAAGTGTTACGACGGTTAGTACTAAGTGCTTGTGTAAAAACATATACGCAAACACAGCGAATAGACGTGCCACATTCCAGTCGATAATATGCGCGTTCGACGGCCCTGTGTCGTCAGCGAACAGAAACTGAATGGGATCGAAAGACGCCATGACCGCAGAAGAACAAAAAACACTCTCGGATGACGCCCCGCATCTGCTCGTTGTCGATGACGACACGCGAATCCGCAGCCTGCTTTCGCAATATCTGACCAATAGCGGCTTCCGCGTCACCATTGCCGGAAGCGCTGCCGAAGCGCGCCGCAAGCTGGAAGGCATCGACTTCGACCTTCTGATTCTCGACGTAATGATGCCCGGCGAGACCGGCGTGTCGCTGACCCGCTCGCTGCGCGAACAAAAGAATGTACCGATCCTGATGCTGACCGCGCTGTCGGAAACCGACAACCGCATCGACGGCCTGTCGGCAGGCGCAGACGATTATCTGCCCAAGCCGTTCGATCCGCGCGAGCTGACGCTGCGCATCAACAATATTCTGCGCCGTGGCGCACCGCCTGCCCAGCCCAAGATCGAGCAGATCGTGTTCGGGCCTTACACATTCTTCATTCCACGCCGTGAATTGAAGAAGGGCACCGAAACCATCAAACTCACGGATCGCGAGCAGGACATTATGGCAATCTTCGCGGAACGCGCGGGAGAAACCATTCCACGTCATGAATTGACCGGACAGGACGGCGATGTCGGCGAGCGCACTATCGATGTTCAGATCAACCGTCTCCGCCGCAAGATCGAGCAGGACCCAGCCAACCCGGTCTGGCTCCAGACTGTGCGTGGCATCGGCTACAAGCTCAGCATCGAATAGTTGTGATTTGACGCAACCGGCCGCTGTTTGGGACGTTCTGAGACGATGACGCTCTGGAAAAATCTCTCGCGCTGGCTGGCGCGCCGGATGCCGAAAGGCCTCTATGCGCGGTCGCTTATCATCATCATCGCCCCGATGGTCCTGCTGCAATCCGTGATCGCTTATGTGTTCATGGAACGGCACTGGCAGATGGTGACCGAGCGGCTTTCGACGGCTGTCGTGCGCGATATTTCGGCAATCATCGACATTCTCGAAACCTATCCGCAGGAACCGGGTTACGACAATCTGATCCGCCTCGCGCAGCAGCGTCTGGCGCTCAATATCTCGATCCTGCCGCCCGATCCCCTGCCCGCACCGGGGCCGAAGCCGTTCTTCGCCATTCTGGATTACTTCCTCAGCGAAGAGATCACCCGCCAGATCAATCGGCCCTTCTGGGTCGATACGGTGGGCGATTCCGACCTGATCGAAATTCGCATCAAGCTCGACGACAAGGTGCTGCGCGTCTTCGCCCGCCGCAGTCAGGCTTATGCGTCCAATACCGGCATCTTCCTGACCTGGATGGTCGGCACCGCGCTTGTGCTTCTCATTATCGCCATTGCCTTCCTGCGCAACCAGATCAAGCCGATCCAGCAACTGGCAGACGCCGCCGAGAGTTTCGGCAAGGGCCGTTCTATGCCGGAAGGTTTCAAGCCGCATGGTGCGGAAGAAGTGCGCAAGGCTGGTATCGCCTTCATCCAGATGCGTTCACGTATCGAGCGCCAGATCGAGCAGCGCACGGCGATGTTGTCGGGCGTCAGCCACGATCTGCGGACCATTCTCACCCGCTTCAAACTGCAATTGGCGCTGGCTGGGCACTCGATTGACGTCGAGCCGCTCAATCAGGATATCGCCGATATGCAGACCATGCTGGAGGGTTATCTGGCCTTTGCGCGCGGCGAAGGTGCGGAAGAAACCGCAAGCTATGATGTGAAGCGCCTGTGCGAGAAGCTTGAAAACGAAGCGCGCCTGCGCGAGCGCGGGTTCAAATATTCCATCGACGGTGACAGTGAAATCCATGTCCGCCCCAACGCCTTCTCGCGTTTGGTCAGCAATCTGGTGTCCAACGCTTTCCGCCATGCGCAGAATGTCGAGCTTTCGATTTCACATGAGGACGGCTGGCTGAAAGTCGTGGTGGACGACGACGGACCGGGCATTCCCGAGGATCGGCGCGAAGATGTGTTCAAGCCCTTCGTGCGGCTGGATGAAGCCAGAACGCAGGATTCGGGCGGCACAGGCGGTCTTGGCCTTGCCATCGCGCTCGATATTGCCCGCAGCCATGGCGGCGACATTACACTGGCAGACGCCCCGATCGGTGGCCTTCGCGCCATCATTCACATTCCGGCGTAACAAGGGACTGACGCCGTTCTTTCACCCTGAGCTTGTCGAAGGGGGAGGAAAAACGCACCCAATCCCCTCGTCCTTCGAGACGGTTCCTTCGCAAGCTCAGGAACCTCCTCAGGAGAGGGAGCGACGGCGCGTGTTTTTAATCGTGAAATTATTGCGCTCTAATAGAGCTTGCCGCCGTTTGGCACTTTCTTGTCGATGGCGGCGAGGACGACTTCGCCAGCTTCGTCCGGCAGGCCCAGCGTCAGCACTTCCGACATGAACGGGCCGATCTGGCGCGGCGGAAAATTCACCACGGCCAGCACCTGACGGCCGATCAGCTCTTCCGCCTGATAATGTTTGGTGATCTGTGCGGAAGACTTTTTCACGCCGATCTTCTCGCCGAAATCGATCTTCAGCTTGTAGGCAGGCTTGCGCGCTTCCGGAAAGGGCACCGCTTCCACAATCGTACCCGTACGGATATCGACCTTTTCGAAATCAGCCCAGGTGATTGTTGCGTCTTCGCTCATATCCGTCCGCTTTCGTCATTCCATGCATAACCCGGCGCTTGTCCCGCCGGGTTATCTGTTGACCCTGATCAGGCGCGTCCGACTGTTTCGAACACGACGCTTTCCAGCGACTCGCGCGCACTGACACCCGACCAGACCACGAACTGGAAGGCCTGGAAATAGGTTTCGCAAGCTTCGAGCGCTGCGGCAAGCAGCACTTCCACCTGACGGCTCGTCGGCTCTGCACCGCCTGCCAGCAAAAGCGACTGGCGGTACATGATGGCGCCTTCCTGCTGCCAGAGATCGAAATGCCCCATAAGAAGCTTTTCGTTGATCAGCGAAAGCAGGCGCATCACCTCGTTTACACGCGGCTCCGCCACCTTGATGTCGAATGCGCAAGCCAGATGCAGCGCCTCGAAATCTTCCATCCAGGAAAATGAGATGTGATAGTCAGTCCAGTTGCCCGCAACCGAAATTGCGATTTCATCGTCGCCAGTCCGCTCGAATGTCCAGTCGTTTGAATGCGCAACCTGCTCGATCACATCCACCGGATGCGCCTCGCGTGCGAATTCAAGCTCAAGAAGGCTCATGTCCGTTTCCTGTTCTGTGAGACACCCTCAAGCCGGATGTCTCAAATTCCCGGCGCGCAAGAATTGCTCGCCCGCACCCGCCACCGCGCAAGAACCAAGCGCAGAAAAACAGGCACGAATTGATCGGTCGAGGAACCGGCATGCCAAACAGCATGCAAGCGCCTCAATGGCACACGCACATACGCAACTGATACTGGAAAGCAGCCTGAAGACGCGAAAACTAGAACTACAGCCCCTCGCCGCCGCCTACATGACCACACTTCGAATCATGTAGTGTTTTCAGTCTATTGATGCTGAATCTGAACGCCAGTCCCTTTTCAGAAAAGAGACATGAAAGCATGTGGAAACATGAAAGGGGCTGGCCGCGAGCATTGCCTTAAGCGACTCTAAGACAAGGGTTTTTACCGCCCGCGGCCTGTTAATAAATAATCAGGAATTATTTTTGGATTTTGCCGATGAGGAGGCCGATTTTGCCGGTTTGGCATCGGAATCACCTTCGAATCTGGCAAGACGTGCTTCAAGTGCTTCGATTCTTGCCAGCAGCGCACTATTTTCAGCGCGGGCCTTGATGGCCATTTCACGCACCGCTTCGAAGTCTTCGCGCTGCACCACATCGAGCGTGTTGAGCACGCGCTCGCTTTGCGAACGCAGGGCCGTTTCCACTTCACGGCGCACGCCTTGCGCAGCGCCTGCCGCATCCGTCACAAGCTTGGCGAGTTCATCGAGAACCCGGTTTTGTCCGCTGGTCATGGCAATCGTTCCTTATTTCCAGGAGAGACCTGTTGAAAACATAAAATGGAAATAGGGCCGTCTCAGTTCCGATGCAAGCGCAGCTATAGAAAGTGATCGTGTTGGAAAGCAATTACAGACATGGAGCAGGACAGCTTGACCGTTGCCGGTTCGTCCAGCATGTTCCGTCACAAAATGGAGTGATTTCATGATAGAGACGTTGCTGCCCGCTTCGGCCCTCGCCTTTCCGAACATTGACCCGGTGATCTTTTCCATCGGACCGCTGGCCGTGCACTGGTACGGGCTCGGCTATGTCGTCGGCATCATGTTTGCGTGGTGGTATGGCAAGAAGCTTCTGCGCAGCCATCGCCTCTGGGCGCATAACCAGCCGCCCATGGCGCCCGAAGCCCTCGACGACTTCGTCATCTGGGCAGCACTCGGCGTCGTGCTGGGCGGTCGCATCGGCTATGTGCTCTTCTATAATTTCTCCTATTATATCTCCAATCCGATTGCCATTCCCGCGGTCTGGGACGGCGGCATGTCGTTCCATGGCGGTATTCTCGGCACCACCATCGCCATGATCCTGTTTGCCCGCTCCCGCGGCATCAAGGTCTGGAGCATGTTCGATGTGGTCGCTGCCGGTGTGCCGGTCGGTCTTGGCGTGGTGCGCGTTGCAAACTTCATCAATTCCGAACTCTGGGGCCGTGTCAGCGATGCGCCTTGGGCTGTCTATTTCCCGAATGGCGGACCGCTGCCGCGCCATCCAAGCCAGCTTTACGAAGCCTTCCTCGAAGGTTTCGTCCTGTTCTTCGTCTTGTTCCTGCTGGTCTGGGTCGGTCGCAAGCTGAAGAAGCCCGGATTCATCGCAGGCGCGTTTGTGACCGGCTATGGCCTCAGCCGCATCGCGGTCGAGTTCTTCCGCGAGCCGGATGCACAGCTCGGCTATCTGGTCGGTGGCTGGCTGACCATGGGCATGGTGCTTTCGGTGCCGATGGTGCTGATTGGCCTGTGGGCCATGTGGCGCGCCAACCGCGCAGCTGCCAAAGATGCCTGAGACGACACTGAAAGACCGGCTGAAACGGCTGATCGGCACAACGGGGCCGATCAGCGTCGCCGATTACATGGCCGCCTGTCTGGGCGACCGCGAATCCGGCTATTACACGACACGCGAACCTTTTGGCCGCGAGGGCGATTTCATAACCGCACCTGAAGTCAGCCAGATGTTCGGCGAGTTGATTGGCATCTGGTGCGTCGCGGAATGGGACGCGCTTGGTCGCCCTGCCAACACGCTGCTGTGCGAAATCGGCCCCGGACGCGGCACGCTGATGTGCGATATGCTGCGCACGATCAGCAAGCTTGCGCCGCAAATGCTGCCGGGCCTGCGTGTCGCCATGGTCGAGACCAGCGCGCGCCTTGTCGAGAAACAGAAGCAAAAGCTGGCGGATTTGGGCGTATCCGTCACCTGGTTCGAACGCTTTGCAGATGTTGACGCCGATACGCCTGATGTACCGCTGATCCTCGTATCGAATGAGCTGTTCGACGCCATCCCGTTCCGCCAGTTCGTCAAGTCCAATGGGCGTTTCGTGGAGCGGCTGATAGGGCTTGATGATCAGGATCAGTTCCATTTCGTCAGCGGTGCGGGCGGGATCGACCCGGCGCTTTTGCCGGAAGACCATGCACAGACGCCCGAAGGCACAATCTTCGAGGCGGCCCCGGCACGCACTGCACTGTTGCAGGAGATCGCGCAACGTATTGCAAAAACGCGCGGCGCAGCACTCAACATCGATTATGGCCATCTGCAATCCGGCTTTGGCGACACGCTGCAAGCCATGCTCAAACACGCCTATGACGATGTTTTTGCCCATCCAGGCGTTGCCGATCTGACCAGCCATGTCGATTTCGACATTCTTGGGCAGGCTGCACGCGCCACTGGCTGCAAGACCGGCGCCATGACGCAAGGCGAATTTTTGCTGACTATGGGGCTGCTTGACCGCGCAGGCCGTCTGGGCACCGGGCGCGATTCCACCTTTCAGGAAAAGATCCGGCAGGATGTGGAGCGTTTGGCAGCGCCCGATCAGATGGGCACCTTGTTCAAGGTGCTGGCATTCAGCGACCGCGACACCCGTCTCATTCCTTTCGAGACAGCCTGACCGTCATTTGCTCTTCAAAAAGCTGCAATTGACAAGACAACCTGCCTCCCCCACCATCCCGATCCACTCGTCTGAGCATGATCTTTTCGGAAAACCGGTTCCCATTTTTCCGGATCATGCTCGGTCTAACAAGGCCAATACATCATGACTGACACGCCGCAACCGCTCCGCTCGCCTCTGCTCGACAAGCCCGCCGGTCAGGCCGGGAAGCGCATTGCGCACGGCTTTTTCACGCGCAAAGGCGGCGTTTCGGACGGTATCTATGCCGGGCTGAATGTCGGTGCCGGATCGGATGACGTGGCCGAACATGTCGCGGAAAACCGCCGCCGGGTGGCAGAATCGCTTGGCGTTGCGCCGGATCATCTTTTGACCGTGCATCAGGTTCATTCGCCCGATGTGCTGCATGTGACCGCGCCTTTCGATTCGCCACGCCCCAAGGCCGATGCCATGGTGACGACTGTTCCGGGCATTGCGCTCGGCGCGCTGTCTGCCGATTGCGGTCCCGTTCTGTTTGCCGATCATGAGGCCGGTGTCATCGGTTCCGCCCATGCGGGCTGGCGCGGCGCATTCAGCGGTGTGCTGGAAAACACCATCGACGCCATGATCGGTCTTGGCGCAAAGCGTGAGAACATCGTTGCGGTTCTTGGACCGACAATCGGTCCCGACAATTATGAAGTCGGACCGGAATTCTATGCAGAATTCCTTAGCAAGGACCCCGCCTATGCGCGCTATTTCCGCGCCTCGGACAAGCCTGATCACAAGCTTTTCGATCTGTGGACCTTCATCACCGACCGTCTGACCAAGGCTGGCGTACAGGCCAGCTCCCTTCGCCAGTGCACCTATGCCGATGAAGACCAGTTCTATTCCTACCGGCGTACCACCCACCGCAAAGAGCCAGATTACGGACGCCAGATTGCAGCCATTGCTATCGTCGCTGCCAAAGATTCCATTTGAGGAGAACCGCATGGCCCTTCACTTCGAGCCGGAAGAATTCGCCGCACGCCGCGACCGTCTGATCTTGAAGATGGAGGAGGAAAAGCTCGATGCTCTCCTGCTGTTCGCACAGGAAAGCATGTACTGGCTGACGGGCTATGACACGTTCGGCTTCTGCTTCTTCCAGTGCCTTGTGGTGAAGGCCGACGGTTCGATGGTGCTGATGACGCGCTCGGCGGATTTGCGCCAGGCGCGCCAAACCTCGAATATCGAGAACATCGTTGTCTGGACCGACCGCGACAATGCCAATCCGGCAGCGGACCTGCGCACTATCCTGACCGAGCTTGACCTGCTCGGCAGCCGTATCGGCATCGAATACCAAACCCACGGCCTCACCGGTGCGAATGCCCGCAGGCTCGACGAGCAATTGCAGAGCTTTGCCAAATTGTTCGATGCGTCCGGCATGGTGGACCGCTTGCGCCTGTTGAAAAGCCCGGCGGAAATCGCCTATGCCAGGCGCGCGGCGCAGCTGGGTGACGACGCGCTCGACGCCGCGCTGAAGACCACCCGCGCAGGTGCAAGCGAAGCCGATATTCTGGCCGCGATGATGAGCGCCAATTTCGCCGGCGACGGCGACTATCCGGCCAATGAATATATCATCGGTTCCGGCGAAGACGCCCTGCTCTGCCGCTATAAATCCGGTCGCCGCACGCTCGATGCCAATGACCAGCTCACGCTCGAATGGTCGGGTGTGTTCCGCCATTATCACGCGCCCATGATGCGCACGATCCTGATCGGTCAGCCGACGGAACATCACGTCAAGCTCTACGACGCGGCCCGCGAAGCGCTGGAAGCCGTCGAGGCGGCGATGACACCGGCTTCAACATTCGGTGATGTATTCGACGCCCATGCCCGCACCATGGAGGCACACGGGCTGACACGCCACCGCCTGAATGCCTGCGGCTACTCGGTCGGCGCGCGCTTCACACCGTCATGGATGGACCCGCAAATGTTCTATGCGGGCAATCCGGAGAGCATTCAGCCGGATATGACGCTCTTCGCGCATATGATCATCATGGATTCCGACAGCGGCGCTGCAATGACGCTCGGACAGACATACCTCACAACAAATGGTGCCGCTCAGCCATTATCCCGCCACTCTCTTGATATGCTTATCGCCTGACATCATTGTCAAACGGCCCACGATCGGCGATAAATCGGCCTGACGTGAGAACCGCCTGTATTTTCAGGACTATGCGTTTTCAGGAGCATGAAGCCGAACATGAACAAGGCACATATTTCGATGATGCTGTTGCTTGCCGGAGCGCTCGCTGCCTGCAACAGCACCGAATCCGCACTGAACGTGCAGGGCTCTGGCCAAAACACAAGCCAAGCTTCTAGTCAGGCTGTCGGGCAACCGGCTAACGGTCAGGCAACGACGCCGGGCGCTGTGACGACCCCCGGAACCACAACACCTGCGACCACGGCGGGGCGCACAGCGACGCTGAAACCGGGCAAGTTGCACATTGCGCCCATTGTCGGCGCGCCCGTCAATGTCGTGACCCCGCTGACGCATCGCATGAATGACGATGCCAAGGCCAAGGGCGTGGAGCTGGCAGGCGCCAATGACACGAGTGCTGCCTATGTCATGAAGGGGTATTTCTCGGTTCTCTCGGAAGACAACCAGACGACCGTGCTCTATGTCTGGGATGTGCTGGACGCTTCCGGCAACCGGTTGCACCGCATTCAGGGGCAGGAGAAAGTGCAAGGTGCAGCGGCAGACTCATGGAGCGTGGTGCAGCCCGCCACGATGCAGGCCATCGCCGACCGCACCATGCAGGAATATTCTACCTGGCTTGCGGCAAATCGCGCATAAACTGTGAGCATTTTCAGCAAGGAACTGAAATCCCTTACTGAATCCCCGCTTTTTGACACGCGGAAAGGCCGGAAATCCGGCCTTTTTCAACAATTGTGAACAGTCGGGCCTTGCAATGACGGTGACTCTTTGCAATAGGCCCCACATTCGAGAAAACCTTGTAAGCTGCTGTACTTAACCTGACCGGCCAAAAGTACGCGGCTTTAAAGTTTTTAAAGGATGACGTTGCTGGGCCCCGCATCGTTGCGGTCCATGCGCGAAACAAGATTACGTCCGTTATACGGACTTTTTGCGACAGAACGAAACCGCAAACCTATCGCATCGGCTCAGAGGCAAAAAGAATGAAACTTTTCGCAGGCAACTCCAACCGGGCACTTGCCGAATCCGTTGCTAAATATCTCAACATCCCGCTCGGCAAGGCTAGCGTTCGCCGCTTCGCCGATCAGGAGATCTTCGTAGAGATCCAGGAAAACGTACGCGGCGAAGACGTGTTCGTTCTGCAATCGACTTCCTATCCGGCAAACGATCACCTGATGGAACTGCTCATCATGATCGACGCCTTCCGTCGTTCGTCGGCGCGCCGCATCACCGCCGTGCTGCCCTATTTCGGCTATGCCCGTCAGGACCGCAAGCCCGGCCCGCGCACGCCGATCTCTGCCAAGCTGGTTTCCAACCTCATCACTGAAGCCGGTGCAAACCGCGTTCTGACCCTTGATCTTCATGCCGGTCAGATTCAGGGCTTCTTCGATATCCCGACCGACAATCTCTATGCCGTTCCGGTTATTGCGCGTGACGTGAAGGCCAATTACGCAACCGGCAACTGCATGGTCGTATCGCCGGACGTCGGCGGCGTGGTTCGCGCCCGCTCGCTGGCCAAACGCATCGACGCGCAGCTCGCCATCGTGGACAAGCGCCGCGAACGTCCGGGTGAATCGGAAGTCATGAACGTCATCGGTGAAGTGGCTGGCAAAGACTGCCTGCTGTTCGACGATATCGTTGATTCCGGCGGCACGCTCTGCAACGCAGCCGAAGCCCTGCTGGCCAAGGGCGCGAACAGCGTCACCGCTTACATCACGCATGGCGTTCTGTCCGGCGGCGCCGTTGCCCGTATCGCCTCTTCGAAGCTGAAGGAACTGGTGATCACCGATTCCATCCAGCCGACCACCGCGATCAACGATGCACCGAATATCCGCGTGCTCTCTATCTCCGATCTGATCGGCGAAGCCATTGCACGTACGGCAGCGGAAGAATCCGTCTCGAGCCTGTTCGACTAAAATATCAAGCGGATCACAATTCCGAGGCATGCCGCGAGCAACAGCACAAGCGGCATGTTGAGCCTCAGAACGACAAGCAACAATGCCGCCGCGCCTGCGATCAGGACGGCGGCATTGTCTATTGTGCTCCAGACTGGCAAGGGCACGCTGAACGGCCCCACCGCCTTATCCAGCACCTGCGCAAACAGCACATGCAGCGAGAACCACAGCGCCAGATTGGCGATCACGCCCACGACCGCCGCCGTGATGCCGCTCAGCATGGCCGAAAGCCAGCGCACCTGACGCAGCCGTTCCACAAACGGCGCGCCCGCCAAAATCCATAGAAAACACGGCACGAAGGTAAACCACAGGGCAATGATGCCGCCAACGAGGCCGCCCAGAATTGGCGGCATGCCCGACAGGTTCGCAGCCCCCACGAAGCCGACGAAAACCAGCACGAGGATCAGCGGTCCCGGCGTGGTTTCGGCCAGCCCCAGCCCGGTCAGCATTTCGCCTGGCTTCATCCAGCCGAAATGCTCGACCGCCTGTTGCGCCGTATAGGACAGCGCGGCATAGGCGCCACCGAAGGTCACCGCAGCGAGCTTTGAGAAGAACGCCGCCTCCTGCACGAAGACATGAGCGCCGCTGAAAGCCACATAGAGAAGAACGAGCGGTGCGAGCCAAAGCCCGCCCCAGACCAGCGCTTGCTGCGTGAACTCGCGCAAAGCGCCGGGCGTCGCCTCGCCCAAACCAGCGCCCGCCCCGCTGCCCTGAAGGATATGGCGCAAGCCGCCTGCCATCGCCGCCAGCAGAACGACGAGCGGAAACGGCAGCTTCAAAAGCGCAATGGCAATAAATGCTGCAATCGCCACTGCATAGGAAAAACCGGCAGCAAGCGTGCGTTTCGCCATGCGGTAAAGCGCTTCGAACACCACAGCCAGCACCGCCGCCTTGAGGCCAAACAGCAGGCCTGCCACCATCTCCACATGCCCGAATGCAATATAAAGCGCGGAGAGCGCGAGCATCACGACAGCGCCGGGCAACACGAACAGAAGCCCTGCCAGCAGGCCGCCGCGCCAGCCTTTGACAGCCCAGCCCGAATAGGTCGCAAGCTGCATGGCTTCCGGCCCGGGCAATAACATGCAGAAGTTCAGCGCATGGATCAGTCGTTCCTGATCCATCCATTTCTTCTCATCCACGATGATGCGTTGCAGCATGGCGATCTGGGCAGCGGGACCGCCGAACGACAGCAGACCCACTTTGCCGAAAGTCGTGAAGAGTTCTCTGAAACCTGGCTGCTTTACTGGCTCTGTCACGCTACTGCCCTGAATGATCCGTCTCGCAAGCTGTCGGCGAGGATCATTACAGGTTCATGACAGTTTTCACAGGCAACAACTTGGCCCTACTCGGCAGCTGCGCCCTCTTCCGCCAGATCGTCCGGAGCGTTGGGATCACCCGGTGCCGTTTCGCAGGCAAGATCGGGGAAATTGACAATGCGCATTCCCTTGAAATCATTCCGGACAACGAGAAGCCCACGCTCCTCGAAATACGTCAGCAGACGCCGGGCGCGGCTGAACGAGTGCGTGCCATAGGCGCGCGCCAGCGCCGCATCGGACGGGCAAGGCGCACCGGTTACCGCCGCCTGTGCGACGATCAGGAACACACCTTGCACATCATCTGTGAGGGTTTCCGACAGTGACAGCGCCTGCTGCCACGTTTCGCCGCTCGCCACATCGCTTTCAATGCTGGCCTGCGCCACCGCCAGCCGCCGGCGGAAGGCTGGCAAAGCCAGTGGTTCGCCCGGAACGCGGTGAATGCGGCAGCGCACCAGAAAGTCCTGATAGAGAACGGCCACAGACCGGAACGAAGCTTCCGGGTCATCCACGATCTCACGCATGACCTTATCGAGAAGCTCGTCGCGTTCCGCTTCAACGATACCCGGAAAGAGCGGCGCTTCGACCGGCTCTGCCTCGGGCTTCGGCTTGGCCACTTGCGCCAGAATTTCCGCCGTGGATGGCGGCGGCGGTGGTGGAGGCGTCCGGCGCACGACGGTGCGGATTTCCTGCGGCGCAGGTGTAAAGATCAGATCGAGCGCATCTTCCGGCGCATCGGGCAGCGGCATCAGCTTCGGCGATGACGAACGCGCGGAAGTTTCCACTTTGCCGATGCGGATCGGCAGCGGGCGTCGCGACAGTGCCGGTCCAAGTGCAACAAAATGCCCGCGCTCCAGATCGCGGAACATTTCCGCCTGCTTGCGCTCCATACCGAGCAGATCGGCGGCGCGCGCCATGTCGATATCGAGAAAGGTGCGGCCCATCAGAAAGTTGGAGGCCTCGGCAGCCACGTTTTTGGCAAGCTTGGCCAGACGCTGCGTGGCAATAACACCCGCCAGTCCGCGCTTGCGCCCGCGACACATGAGATTGGTCATCGCGCCGAGCGATAGCTTGCGCGCTTCGTCGGACACTTCGCCAGCGGCGGCAGGCGCAAAAAGCTGCGCCTCATCCACCACCACAAGCATCGGATACCAGTAGTCGCGTTCGGCGTCGAAAAGTCCGCCAAGGAAAGCCGCTGCCGAGCGCATTTGCTGCTCAACATCGAGACCTTCCAGATTAAGCACCACCGAAACACGGTGCTGACGGATACGTCCGGCGATGCGGGTCAGTTCGGCTTCGGTGCGGGCAGCATCAACGACGACATGGCCGTAAAGATCGGCCAGCGTGACAAAGTCCCCTTCCGGGTCGACAATGCACTGCTGCACCCATTGCGCGCTCTGTTCCAGCAGGCGGCGCAAAAGATGCGACTTGCCGGAGCCGGAATTACCCTGCACGAGCAGACGCGTGGCGAGAAGCTCCTCAAGATCAAGCATGGCCTGCTTGCCACCGCCAAGCGCCGCTGCCGAGGCAGAACCGCTTCCAGCAACAGCACCCATGTCGATACCGACCTGCATCTCGCCTCCTTGATTGAAAATGACAGGAACAGACGACTCGCACGGCCAGGCCAGCGGTCGATCAGGCATTCGCTTAACATCTTTGACGCAGCCAATGCCACCGGTTATGAGAAATGCCCACAGATGCCGGGCGCGGCAATCGCTGGCAGGCCAAAAAACTTGCGCTGCCGCACGCTATGGTCTATAGCCACCGCCATCCGCGTAGACACCCTTGGAGGCAACGCGGAATGGGGCGGTCCGGTCTTTCACCTTGTGACAGACGATACGGGCTGTTTCATGTCGTTTGTTGAAGCATGATCCCGAAAAGTGGAAACCGGTTTTCGGTCAAGATCAGGCGCAAAAATTACAACGAGCGACACTCCAATAACTTTGAAAGGAAATGCCATGAGCGAATCTTACGTGCTCAAGGCCGATCTGCGTACCCGGGTTGGTAAGGGGTCCTCCCGCGAACTGCGTCGCAACGGCCAGATTCCTGCAGTCATCTATGGCGACAAGCAGGAGCCCCTCGCAATCGCCGTCTCCTACAAGGAGATCTACTACAAGATTCATGGCGGTGGTTTTAAGACCACGGTTGCCACGGTCGAAGTAGACGGCAAGAAGATTCAGGTCCTCCCGAAGGACTACCAGATGGACCCAGTCCGCGACTTCCCGCAGCATGTCGACTTCCTGCGCGTTTCCGCAAAGTCGGTCGTTCACGTGAACGTTCCTGTTCACTTCAAGAACGAAGAAGCTGCACCGGGCATCAAGCGCGGCGGCGTTCTCAACATCGTTCGTCACGACGTTGAACTGATCGTTCCGGCCAATGCAATTCCGGAAGCGCTCGAATTCGACCTGACCGGCCTTGAAATCGGTGACTCCGTCCACATTTCGGCAATCAAGCTGCCGAAGGGCGTGTCTGCTGCCATTCAGGACCGCGACTTCACCATCGCCACCATTGCTGCTCCTGCCGGCCTGAAGTCGGACGAAGCTGCTGCTGAAGGCGCTGAAGAAGAAGCCAAGGACGGCGAATAATCGCTTTCCGCATTTTGGGGGCTCTGAACCATGCTGCTCATCGCAGGTCTTGGCAATCCGGGCCCCAAATATGCGCATAACCGGCATAATATCGGTTTCATGGCGGCGGATGAAATATTCCGCCGCCATCGCTTTTCCAACTGGCAGAAGAAGTTTCAGGCCGAGATCGCCGATGGCGTGATTGACGGCGAAAAAGTGCTGCTGATCAAGCCGCAGACGTTCATGAATCTCTCGGGCCAGTCCATCGGCGAGGCCATGCGCTTTTACAAGCTCACCTCTGCCGACCTCGTCGTCATCTATGACGAACTTGACCTTATTCCGGGCAAGCTGCGCATCAAGACCGGCGGCGGCTCCGGCGGCCATAACGGCATCAAATCCATCGACGCGCATGTGCAGTCCTTCCCCGGCGGCCAGAATTATCGCCGCATGCGGCTTGGCATCGGCCATCCGGGCGCGAAGGAACTCGTGCATAATTATGTCCTCGGCGACTTCGCCAAGGCCGACAATGAATGGCTGGATACGCTTCTGGGCGCTGTCGCCGACAATGTAGGCCTGCTTGCCAAGCCGGGCGACGATAACAGCTTCATGAACCGCATTGCGCTCGCCATGGGCGACGGCAATCAGCGGCCGAGCGGTTTCAAGGCCGATCCCGCGCAATTGGAGAAGGCTCCGCCAAAGGCGCAGAGCCATATTCGTCAGGCGCGGCAGAACCAGAAGAAACCGGCCATTCCAGAAAGCGGCCCTATGGCTGAAATGCTGAAAAAGCTGCTGGGCAAGAAAGACTAAAGCATTTCCAGCAAAAGTGCGAAGCGGTTTTGCGTGGGAGAATGCGTAAAAATAAGCCGTTCCAAAGGGCGCGACGCCGCCGCCTCTTGACGCTTCACACCTCAATGTCGCATAGCGACGGTAATTCTATTCTAGAGCGGTTCTGGTTAAGATAGAATCATTCGAACCGCTCTAGTTGTTTGTTATCACCGCATTTCCAACGCAAAACCGCTTCGCACTTTTGCTGGAAATGCTCTAGTCTGACAGGTACGATCATGGGTTTCAAATGCGGCATCGTCGGTCTGCCAAATGTTGGCAAGTCGACGCTTTTCAACGCGCTGACCAAAACGGCCGCCGCACAGGCTGCAAACTATCCGTTCTGCACCATCGAGCCGAACACCGGCGAAGTGGCGGTTCCGGACCCGCGCCAGAACGGGATCGCCAAGATCGCCGGGTCAAAGGAAATCATCCCGACCCGCATCAACTTCGTAGACATTGCGGGCCTTGTCCGCGGCGCCTCGAAGGGCGAAGGCCTCGGCAACCAGTTCCTCGCCAATATCCGCGAAGTGGACGCCATCGTGCATGTGCTGCGCTGCTTCGAAGATGACGACATCACCCATGTCGAAGGCCGTATCGATCCCGTATCGGACGCGCAGACGGTTGAAACCGAACTGATGCTGTCGGACCTTGAAAGCATCGAGCGCCGTATCGTGCAGATCCGCAAGCGCGCCACCGGCAAGGACAAGGAAGCCCTCACCATTCTGCCGGTGATGGAAGCAGCGCTTGAACTGCTCCAGAACGGCCAGCCGGTTCGCCTGATGCTGAAGGATATCTCAGCAGAAGACCTGCTGACGCTGAAGGGTCTGAACCTTCTGACCTCCAAGCCTGTGCTCTATGTCTGCAACGTCGCTGAAGGCGATGCCGCCAAGGGCAACGCATACAGCGCTGCCGTCGAAAAGATGGCCGAGGAACAGGGCGCACAGACGGTCATCATCTCCGCCGCCATCGAAGCGGAAGTTGCCCAACTTCCTGATGAGGAAGCCAAGGAATATCTGGAGAGCATGGACCTTGAGGAACCGGGACTCGACCGCCTGATCCGCGCCGGTTACAAGCTTCTCGACCTCATCACCTATTTCACCGCCGGACCAAAGGAAACCCGCGCCTGGACCATCCGTCGCGGAACCAAGGCTCCCGGCGCTGCCGGCGTGATCCACACCGATTTCGAGCGCGGCTTCATTCGCGCCCAGACCATCGCCTATGAAGACTACGTCAAATACAACGGCGAAGTCGGTGCCAAGGAAGCAGGCAAGGCGAGAGACGAAGGCAAAGAATACATCGTCCATGACGGCGATGTGATGCTTTTCCGCTTCAACACCTGATACGATCAGGCCGCCGTATCCCGGCGGCCTTTGCATATTTAGAGCATTTCCGGAAACCGGTTTGGAGGAGATAGAGGGTGAGCAAGCCCCAGCTGAAATACGCCTATGAGGATATGGTGCCGGGACTGAAAATCCCTTTCGGTCCGCGCACGATCAACAAGGAAGAGATCATCGAATTCGCAAGCGCATTCGATCCGCAGCCCTTCCACCTCGATGAAGAAGCAGGCAAGGCCAGTGTGCTTGGCGGTCTTGCCGCCTCAGGCTGGCAGACCGTATCGCTGATCATGCGTCTCGTTTGCGACGCCTTTCTCACCAACTCCACATCGCAAGGCGGCCCCGGCGTCGAATTCACCCGCTGGAAGCGCCCGGTTCTCGCTGGCGACACGCTGAGCGGTGTTACCACGGTCATCGACCGCCGCCTTTCCAAGAGCCGCCCGGAAATCGGTCTCGTCACCCTGCATCACGCACTGGTCAATCAGCGCGGTGAAACCGTGTGCGAAATGCAGCATCCCTGCATGATGGGACGCCGTAACTACGACGCGGCGCAGCAAGCCGAAGCCAAGGCGGGTGTATGATGAGCTATCTTGAAGACAATCTCGGTCGGGAACTGGACATCGGCAGCTACACTTTCACCGCCGAAGAGATCATCGACTTTGCCACGAAATATGATCCGCAACCGTTTCATCTCGATGCTGAAGCTGCAAAGAACAGCCTGTTCGGCGGACTGTGCGCCTCTGGCTGGCACACGACAGCGGTGTTCATGAAGCTGAATGTCGCTTCCATCGTGCAGGCAACCAAGGACGCGCTCAAGCGCGGCGAGACGCCGCCGACTTTCGGTCCCTCGCCCGGCTTCGAAAACCTGAAATGGTCAAAGCCGGTCTATGCCGGAGATACCATCACCTATAAGCGCACCGTCCATGCGCTGCGCCCGCTCGCTTCGCGCCCGGGCTGGTCGATGCTGGCGATGAGCAGCCGCGCCTTCAACCAGAATGGCGAGGAAGTGCTGTCGTTCGAAAACGCGGCCATGGTCAAGCTGCCATAAGCCAGTAGGGCCAATCATTGCTTTGGCCATTTGGCGAAAATCGCCTCTCTCGCCGCTCTGGATGCGGCGAGGCGTTCGCGTCCAAGCGCCAGAATTTCAGGTCGCGCCTGATCGGGCGTTCCGGAATGAAATGGAGGTGCAGGCGCGTATTCCAGTGTCAGTTGCACGGTTTCCGCTTCCGCCCGCCCGAATAGCTCTTCGAGAATAGACAGTCCAAAGTCGATCCCCGACGTGACGCCACCTGCCGTGATGATATTGCCGTCCTGCACGACGCGTCCTTTGGTCGGTATCGCACCGAAATGCTCAAGAAAATCCATCGCATTCCAGTGCGTGGTTGCCCGTCGTCCCGCGAGAAGCCCTGCCGCACCGAGAACCAATGCTCCGGTGCAGATAGAGGTGACATAGCGTGCATTGCGCGCCTGCTCGCGCACAAAATCCAGCACGACCGCGTCAGTCAGTAGTGGCTGCACGCCTCCACCTGGGATGCAGATAACATCCAGCGGAGGACAATCATCGAATGTCGTCGTCGGTACAAATGTGAGACCCGATGAAGATAAAACCGGGTTCCGGTCTTTCCAGATCAGGTGAACGTGCGCTCCGTCTGCCGACGAGAAAACTTCATAAGGACCTGTCAGATCGAGTTGCTGAATGGATGGGAATATCAGAAACCCGATCGTCAAAGTCAACGCAGTATCCTTTTTGTAAAACTTCGTCCTCAGTCGCCTTCGAAGGAAACCAGCGTGCGCACGGGCACGCCAAGCGCTTCCAGCTTCTTGCGTCCGCCAAGGTCCGGCAGATCGATGATGAAGCAGGCGGCAACGATATTCGCCCCCATCTGCAACAACAGCTTGGCAGCGGCTTCCGCCGTGCCGCCGGTGGCGATCAGATCGTCGACGAGGATGATGCGCTCGCCCTTGTCGATTGCGTCGCGGTGCATCTCCATTTCGTCGATGCCATATTCAAGGCTGTAGGCAATGCGCACCGTATCGCGCGGCAGCTTGCCCTTCTTGCGGATCGGCACGAAACCGGCGGAAATCTGGTGCGCAATGGCGCCGCCAAGAATGAAGCCGCGGGCTTCAATGCCTGCAACCTTATCCACCTTGTTACCGGCAAAAGGATAGACCAGTTCGTCGACCGAGCGGCGGAATGCCTGCGCGTCGCCCATCAGGGTCGTTACGTCGCGGAACTGCACGCCGGGTTTGGGATAATCCGGAATGGTTCTGATGGCATCCTTCAAGGTGGCTTTGAGCCCGGATTCCATTGTCGGTCCTTTCAATTTGAACTTTCAGCAACGACGGAACGCCTCGACTGGAGAGCGGCCCCGTGACCTGCATCCCTTCCTCGTCAACGCGCCCGGCAAGGCGACCAAGACGCCTCTGGCTGTTATCCCTTTTCAATCACGATATCGCAGCCACGCCAAGCTTATTCGCGCATGAGCGAGCAAAACGGCAGCTCGGGCGGCGGGTCTGGCCGCTATCGACTGTAAATCAGCACCCCACAAACAAAAAGGGCGCCTTTTCGGGCGCCCTCTTTTCAAAGATCAGCTGATAGCTCAGTGCTTCACGTCAGACCAGATCGACCGCTTGGCGATATAGGCCAGACCCGCAAAGAGAATCAGGAACACAATCACCCGGAAGCCGGTGCGCTTGCGCTGTTCCAGATGCGGCTCTGCGGCCCACATCAGAAACGCCGCGACGTCGCGCGAATACTGGTCCACCGTCTGCGGCGAACCATCATCATAGGTAACCTGACCGTCGTTCAGCGGCTTGGCCATGGCAAGCGCCTTTGCCGAAATGAAGTACGGATTGTAGTGCGTACCTTCGGCAATCTGCATGCCCGCTGGCGGCTGCTCATCAAAGCCGGTCAGAAGCGCGTGAATATAATCCGGGCCACCTTCGGCATATTGCGTGAAGATGTCGAAGATGAACTGCGGGAAGCCGCGTTCCACTGCGCGCGCCTTGGCGATCAGCGAAAAGTCAGGCGGAGCCGCGCCATTGTTTGCAGCCGCAGCAGCAGCAGCATTTGGGAATGGCGCCGGGAAATGGTCGGTCGGCAACGCCTTGCGGGTGAACATTTCACCTTCGCCATTCGGGCCGTCCTGCACTTCATATTCGGCAGCCAGCGCCTTCACCTGTTCCGGCGAATAGCCGAGGTCTTCCAGCGTGCGGAAGGCCACCAGGTTCATGGAATGGCATGCCGAGCATACTTCCTTATAGACCTTCAGACCACGCTGCAGCTGCCCCTTGTCATAGGTGCCGAACGGGCCGGCAAAGCTCCACTTTTCCTGCTTTGGATGATGGATCGGGAAATGCGTCGGTTCCGCCGCATTGCCGCCCTCCTCAGCGAAGGCACCGCTCATGGAAAGACCAAGTGCGACCAGCGGAGCGATACCAAAGGCAGCGAAGCTCTTGAGGATGTTTTTCATCGTTACGTCCTTCATATCTCTCGCTGGTTCAGCCCTTGATTTCCACGGGGGCAATCTCGGCCTTGCCTTCGCTCTTCGCCAGCACAGCCTCGGTAATCGAGTTGGGCAGACGCTTCGGCGTCTCGATCAGGCCGAGAACCGGCATGATGACGATGAAGAAAGCGAAATAGTAAAGCGTACCGAGCTGCGCCATGAAGACATAGGAGCCTTCGGCAGGACGCGAACCCAGCCATCCAAGGAAGATGGCGTTGATCACGAAGAGCCAGAAGAACAGCTTGAACCACGGGCGATAGACAGCCGAACGAACCTTCGACGTATCGAGCCAAGGCACCACGAAGAGGATGGCGATCGAACCGAACATGGTCAGAACGCCGCCGAGCTTCGAGTCGATCGGGCCGATGTTGAAGGTGATGGCGCGCAGCATCGCGTAGAACGGCAGGAAGTACCATTCAGGAACGATGTGAGCAGGCGTCTTGAGCGAGTCGGCCGGGATATAGTTATCCGGGTGGCCGAGGAAGTTCGGCATGTAGAAGACGAAATAGGCGAAGAACACGAAGAAGACGAGCGCGCCGAAAGCGTCCTTGATGGTCGCATAAGGCGTGAACGAAACCGTGTCGGTCTTCGACTTCACTTCAATGCCGGTCGGGTTGGTCTGGCCGGTCACATGCAGCGCCCAGACGTGCAGGATGACGACGCCCGCAATCATGAACGGCAGCAGATAGTGCAGCGAGAAGAAACGGTTCAGCGTCGGATTGTCGACCGCAAAGCCGCCAAGGAGAAGCTGCTGTATCGGCTCGCCTATGACCGGGAAGGCCGTGAAGAAGCCGGTGATAACCGTTGCGCCCCAGAAGGACATCTGGCCCCACGGCAGCACATAGCCCATGAAGGCAGTCGCCATCATGAGAAGGAAGATCACCACGCCGAGAATCCACAGAAGCTCGCGCGGCGCCTTGTAGGAGCCGTAGTAGAGACCGCGTGCAATATGCAGGTAAACGGCGATGAAGAAGAAGGATGCACCGTTGGAGTGCATGTAGCGCAGAAGCCAGCCGGAGTTGACGTCGCGCATGATCTTTTCGACGGAATTGAACGCAATGCCCGTATCCGCAGCATAGTGCATCGCCAGAACGATGCCGGTCAGAATCTGCGCGATGAGCATGAAGCTCAAAATGCCACCGAAGGTGTACATGTAGTTCAGGTTACGCGGCGTTGGATAGGCCACGAAGGAATCATAGACCAGACGCGGCAAGGGAAGCCGTTCGTCCACCCATTTTTCGATGCCGGTCTTCGGCGTATATGTGGAGTGTCCACCACTCATGTCTTCTCTCCCCAAGACCTGTTTTAGCCGATCCTGATGACCGTATCGGAAGTGAACGCATATTGCGGAATGTGCATGTTTTCCGGTGCCGGGCCGCTGCGGATACGACCCGCAGTGTCATAGGTCGAGCCATGGCATGGGCAGAACCAGCCGCCGAATGCGCCGGATTCACCAAGCGGCACGCAACCCAGATGGGTGCAAACGCCGATCATGATGAGCCAGTTTTCCTTGCCTTCACCTGCCGAGCGGGCAACGTCGGTCGCCTGTGCGTCGGATGGAAGGTTGGCATTGCGGGCGACCGGATCCTTGAGATCACCGAGAGCCGCGCTCTTGCCTTCTTCCACTTCCTTGGCGGAACGGTTGCGGATGAATACCGGCTTGCCGCGCCATTTGACGGTCAGGGACGCGCCTTCTGCGAGAGAAGAAACGTCGACTTCGATGGAAGCGGCTGCGAGTGTCGAAGCGTCTGGACGCATCTGGTCGATAAACGGCCATGCCAGTCCGCCAACACCGACCACACCGGCCATTCCCGTCGCAATATAGAGAAAATCACGCCGTGTCGGCTCAGCCGTGTCGTGTGCGCTCACGTGCCAACTCCCTTTTAATCTGCATGTTCAATTGAACTCTCCCCTCGTCCGCTTTTGCACCTGCGCAAAAGTTATCCCGCAAGTGCTCGCAGGACGAAATTCCCTCCATCTCACTATCCGGTTTATGCGCGTAAAAAACGCTTGTCCAGACACCAAGCCCTTAGGACGGCACGATGTCGCAGGCGGATTTGCTTGATTAATTTGATGGATACACAGCAAAGCTGCGGCCAAGGCTAAAGACCGGCCCGGATGACCTGAAGTTTTCAGTTTTCGCCGTTCTCTGCGAGAAACCCGCCAGACTGGCGTGCCCAGAGGCCAGCATAGATACCGCCTTTGGCGATAAGTTCCTCATGCGTGCCCTCTTCGACGATCCGGCCCTGGTCCATGACCACCAGACGGTCGAGCGCGGCAATGGTCGACAGACGATGCGCAATCGCAATCACCGTCTTTCCTTCCATGAGTCGCTTCAGATTTTCCTGTATCGACGCTTCGACTTCCGAATCGAGCGCCGAGGTCGCCTCATCGAGAATCAGAATGGGCGCATCTTTCAAAACGGCGCGTGCAATGGCGATGCGCTGACGCTGCCCGCCCGACAGTTTCACGCCGCGTTCGCCCACAAAGGCATCGAACGACTTGCGACCCTGAAAATCTTCGAGATTGGCGATGAAGCCGTCAGCCTCTGCCTGCCGGGTAGCCTTCTGCAATTCCTCGTCGGTGGCATCGTCGCGGGCGAGCATGATATTATCGCGCAGCGAGCGATGTAAAAGCGCGGTTTCCTGACTGACGACCGCAAAGGCGTGGCGGAGCGAGGTCTGCGTGACGTCGCGTATATCCTGCCCATCCACCGCGATGGAGCCCTTTTCGACATCGTAGAGGCGCAGGATCAGGTTGACGAGCGTGGTCTTGCCTGCCCCGGAATGGCCGACCAGCCCCACGCGCTCGCCACCCCGTACCGTCAGATTGATGTTCTGGAGAACGCCCGCGCCCTTGCCGTAATGGAATGTCACGTCGCGCACATCGATGCGCGCATCGCGAACCACCAGCGGCTTTGCGCCCGGCCGGTCTTCAAGGCCGAGTGGTGCAGAGACGAGGCGCATCGAATTTTCGATCAGACCCAACTGGCGCAGCATACCGTTGAGCTGCATCATGAGGCGTCCAAGCAGCATGTTGAGACGCAGCACGAGACCGAGCGTGAATGACACCTGACCAACGGTGATCGCGTCCTTCGTCCACAGATCGATGGCGATCGCCGCAACGCTCACGATCATCAGGCCGGACAAGGCCGTCAGCGACACACGCACACCGGTCAACGACCGCATGAAAGGCAGGATCGCCGCGAGATAGCGTTCGAAACCATCGCGCAGATAGCGCTCGTCATCATCTGCAGTGTTGAGCTTGATGGTTTGAATGTTGGAATAGCTGTCGACGATCCGCCCGTTGATCATAGAACCCGCTTCGGCGGAAGCTTCTGCATTCTTGCGGATTCGCGGCAGAAAGCGCCATGCGATGAAGCCGAAAGCGATAATCCAGATGATGACCGCAGCGGCCAGCCGCCAGTCGAGCCGACCGACCAGAAACAGCGTGGTGACGCTGTAGATCGTCATGAACCAGACGGACTGGATGAGACTTTCGATCAGATCGCCCGCCGCCTGCCCGGCCTGCCAGACCTTTGTGGCGATACGCCCCGCGAAATCATTCTGGAAAAAGGCATAGGACTGGCGCAGCACATAGGAATTCGCCTGCCAGCGGATCATGTTGTAGAAGCCGGGCGACATGGTCTGGTCTTCCAGCAAGGTCGTTGCCGCGGTGACGACCAGCCGGATCACCAGAACTGTGAAGCCCATGAAGAGAAGCTCAGGCCCGGCAGCCTCGATGAGCGCAGACCAGCTGCGTTCTATGGTGCCTCTGCCAGCCTGATCCAGAATATCGACCAGACGCCCGGTGAAATAGAACAGCGCTGCTTCCACCAGCGGCAGAAGCCCGCCTGCCGCAAGCGCTGCGGCAAGCGGCCATTTGGCCTGCCGCGCATAATGCCAGAGGAAAGCCATGGTGGTTGAAGGCGGTCTCAGATTGTCCGGTTCACGGAAGGGATCAACCCAACGTTCGAACAGGCTGTAGACCGCTTTCATCAATAGCGTTTTCCTTACTTGACCAGCGCATCCTCGGAATTGTCTTCGAAGCCGAGGAACCCGCCGGATTGACGTGCCCATAGACTTGCATAAATGCCGCCGAGCGCAACAAGTTCCTCATGCGTGCCGTCTTCGACGATCCGCCCTTTGTCCATGACGATCAGGCGATCAAGCGCGGCAATGGTGGACAGACGGTGTGCAATCGCAATAACCGTCTTGCCTTCCATCAGCGTATTGAGGCTGTCCTGAATGGCCGCTTCCACTTCCGAATCGAGCGCGGATGTCGCCTCGTCGAGAATGAGGATCGGCGCATCTTTCAGCATCACGCGCGCAATGGCGATACGCTGGCGCTGACCACCGGACAGCTTGACGCCGCGCTCGCCGA
The DNA here is from genome assembly GCF_005938105.1 of Brucella haematophila. Classification (GTDB taxonomy): domain Bacteria; phylum Pseudomonadota; class Alphaproteobacteria; order Rhizobiales; family Rhizobiaceae; genus Brucella; species Brucella haematophila. The sequence goes on from NZ_VCPE01000006.1 coordinate 84,689, forward strand.
CATGTGCGTCCAGTCCGCGCCGTCCCTTCGGATCGGTGAGGAGCGGAACGAACTGGTCTGCCTGCGCAAGACGGATCGCCTGCTGCAACATTTCCTCGGTCGCATCGGGCCTGCCATACATGATGTTTTCGCGGACAGTGCGGTGCAGAAGCGACGTGTCCTGCGTGACCATGCCGATATTGGCGCGCAGAGAGTCTTGCGACACTTTCGAAATGTCCTGCCCGTCGATCAGAATGCGACCCTTCTCCAGATCGTAGAAGCGCAGCAGCAGATTGACCAGCGTGGACTTGCCTGCACCGGAACGCCCGACAAGACCGACTTTCTGGCCCGGCGGTATCTTCAGCGTCAGGTTTTCCAGAACGCCTTTGCCCTTGCCGTAGTGGAACCCGACCTTGTCGAAATCCAGTTCACCCTTGGTCACATGCAGGGCCGGAGCATTGGGCACATCCACCACTTCATGTGCACGCGCAATCGTGGTGATACCATCTTCCACCGTGCCGATATTCTCGAACAGCGCCGACATTTCCCACATGATCCACTGCGACATGCCGTTGAGGCGCAGCACAAGGCCGATGCCGACGGCAACCGCGCCCACCGTGACAGCTTCCTGCATCCAGAGGCCGATACCGATTACACCAACAGCAAACAGCAGCAGGCAGTTCGACACGTAGAGCGTGAAGTGGAACATCGTCACGAGGCGCATCTGGCGATGCACCGTGCCGAGGAAACCATCAAGGCTTTCTCGCACATAGGATTCTTCGCGGCTCGAATGCGAGAATAGCTTGACGGTCGCAATATTGGTGTAGCTGTCGACGATGCGGCCCGTCATGGTCGAGCGCGCATCGGCCTGCTGTTCCGAAATCACCCGCAAGCGCGGAATGAAGAAGCGCAGCAGGAACATATAGACCACGAGCCAGACGAGGAACGGGATCATCAACCGCAGATCGGCGGAGGCCGCGATGAACAGCGTGCCCGCAAAATAGACGATGACATAGTTCAGAACGTCGAGCAGCTTCATCACCGTTTCGCGAACGGCAAGAGCGGTCTGCATCAGTTTGGTTGAAATGCGCCCGGCAAATTCGTCCTGGAAAAACGCCATCGACTGGCGGATCAGGTAACGGTGCATCAGCCAGCGCACGCGCATCGGATAATTGCCGAGCAGCGTCTGATGGATCACCAGCGAGTGCACCAGCACCACGCCCGGCAGGCCAACCAGAACGACACCGGCAATCAATGCCAGCCGCCAGCCTTCATTGCTCAGAAACGTCTCGCGCGACTGGTTGGAAAGCCAGTCCACAATATTGCCCATGAAGGCAAACAGCGACACTTCGATGATTGCAATCAGGGTGGTGAAAATCGCCATGCCGATAATCCACGGCCAAGCGCCGCGGGTATAATAAAGGCAAAACGCGACCAGACCGCGCGGAGGTTCCTGCGGCGGCTCTTCGGGATAGGCATTGAGTCGGTTTTCGAACCACTTAAACATGGCGCTCCTTTTAGGCGGGCCTTGTGCAATTGCCAAGCCATGGCCGGAACAAAACAGGAAACTTTTTTGCAATCCTACGGGATTAGTAAGAACTATCCGCAACGGGATGTTGACGCATGAACCGCACCCGATATGCAGTCTTGCGACGACGGGCATTTCGCGTTACCCGCTTCATATGGATCTGCGCGTCGCCCTTTACCAGCCCGACATTCCCGGCAACACGGGAACAATTCTGCGCATGGCTGCATGTCTCGGCTTTGCCGTAGACCTGATCGAGCCTGCGGGTTTCGACATTTCCGACCGCTCCCTGAAGCGTGCGGGCATGGATTATCTGGCACAGGCCGCGCTGACGCGACACGCCGACTGGAACCATTTCGAAGACTGGCGCAAACAAGCTGGACGCCGCATCGTACTGCTCTCCACCAAGGCTGCAATCCCCTATACCGACTACCGTTTTCAAGGGAATGACATTCTCCTGTTCGGGCGTGAATCCTCCGGTGTGCCGGATGCAGTCCACGACAGCGCCGATGCGCGCCTGCTGATCCCGATGGTTCCCGGCACCCGCTCCCTCAATCTTGCAGTTTCGGTCGCCATGACGGCAGGGGAAGCTTTGCGCCAGATGAGAAGCGAAAGTGATTCTTATTCAAAAGCATTTCCAGCAAAAGTGCGAAGCGGTTTTGCGTCGGATAATGCGTGAACTAACAAGACCATAGGCGTCTTGGCGGAATCAGTACTCGAATTGCCCTCAACATGCGTCGCGGATTGACCGGATCGCCGCGCATCGTCCCCCCATTTCCGGTTCGAAAGGCGCGCTTCATTCCATGAAACTGTCTGCCCGCACCGCCGTTCTTGCGGCATCCACCCTTTCGCTGCTGGCCGCTGCTCCGGCCTTTGCTCAGGAAGCCGCCAAGGGCGCCGAACGTCTGGCGCCCAAGGTCATGGTCATCACCATGTTTGGTGAGGAAGCCAAGCCATGGCTGGAAGGGGAAAACTTCACGCAGAAGATCAAGCTGCCCGGCTTAAGCCCTGAATATCCGGAAATCGACTGCACTGCTGCGGGCCTTTGCCATATGACGACGGCCATGGGTTTTGCCAATGCGGCAAGCTCCACGGCAGCCATGGCGCTCAGCGACAAGCTCGACCTCAGCCACACCTATTTTCTGATTGCGGGCATTGCGGGCGTCGATCCGCAGCACGGCACGCTCGGCTCGGCCCATTGGGCAAAATACGTCATCGACGCCAATCTCAGCCACCGCATCGATATCCGTGAGGCCCCGGAAGGCTGGAGCACGGACTTCTTTGGCCTTGGTGCGGCCAAGCCCGGCGAAAAGCCAAAATGGGCTGCGGGCACGGAAGTCTTTGAACTGAACGGCAAGCTGGCCGATTATGCGCTGGCCACCACGAAGGATGTCGCCCTTCTCGATGGCGACGACGCGAAAGCATATCGCAAGCACTACACACAGGAAGCTGCCATCGGGGCGCCAAAAGTCACCATTTGCGATACGGCGTCCGGTGACACCTACTGGCATGGTGCAAAGCTTGGTGAAGCGATGAGCGATTGGGCCAAGCTTCTGACCGACGGCAAGGCCGATTACTGCACCTCGCAGATGGAAGATAACGCCACGCTGACAGCGCTCAAGCGCGCTGCGGATGCGGGCAAGGTGGATTTCAACCGCATCGCCATCCTGCGCACGTCTTCCAATTTCGACCGGCAGGGCAAGGACCAGACCGCCATTGATTCCCTCGGCGCAAAGTCGGGCGGTTTCCCTCTGGCCACGACCAATGCTTACCGGGTCGGCAAGGCCTATGCCGACAGCATCATCGGCAAGTGGGACGCATGGGAAAAAGCACCGCAAACTGCTGCTGAATAAGGTCGTAACGGTATAACGACTCAAGATGAATGGCACCCAATACGGCCGATATTGGGTGCCTTTTATTGCGATCCAATTTGAATCCTGTTTCAAGCAGTTGGCGGCAGATGTTGAATCAGATCTTCAATCTGCCGTTGGCAGCCGACGCATGGTGAATTCGATCACATCGTCGGGGCGCTCGCACCAGCTTTCAATCTCGGTCCAGTAGGCGGATTTGGGAAATGTGTCGAACCATTCCCGCGCTTTTTCGCGTGCTGCCTGACGCGGCAGGGTGAATGTTTCGCGGATGAAACCGTCGCGCGGCAACCGGCTTTTCTTGGCGCTGTTTTGAGCGCGGCTCTTCTCAAGCTGCTTGCGCAAGCCTTCGAGCGGAGGACGGGGCGGTGCTGCTGTCATGCGATTGCCTCCCGGCTGGCTGGAAACACGCGCATCCAGCCCCTTGATCACAAAAGATAGGGTAGCGGTTTTGCAAAGACGAGTCTTTTCTTGGGGAGAGCGATTTCACCAAACTGTCGAAGCCGGTCTTCGCCCTATGCGCGCGGGGCGGAACTTGCTAAGCCAGCAGATATAGCAAAGCCTATTTCACCTTGCCATTTAACCTTGGCTGCACGCTTTTATCCGGCAGATTGCGCCGAGAGGAAACAACCAATGCAACGCGACGAAATTCCCGCTATCATCCCCCACGATATCGAGGAAAAGAAGCAGGCGGCGCAACGCTGGTTCGAGGAACTGCGCGACCGCATCTGCTCAAGCTTCGAGCAGCTTGAAGACGAGCTGCAAGGCCCCCTGTCCGACCGCGATCCGGGCCGCTTCGTGCGCACGCCCTGGCTGAAGGAAGAAGGCAAAGGCGGCGGCGGTGTCATGTCGATCATGCACGGGCGCGTTTTCGAGAAGGTCGGCGTTCACGTCTCCACCGTCTATGGCGAATTCTCGCCGGAATTCCGCAAGCAGATACCCGGCGCGGAAGAAGATCCGCGTTATTGGGCAAGCGGAATTTCGCTGATCGCGCATCCGCAAAACCCGAATGTGCCAGCCGTGCATATGAACACGCGCATGGTCGTGACGAGCCGCCAGTGGTTCGGCGGTGGCGCCGACCTGACACCGGTTCTGGATCGCCGGCGCACACAGGAAGATGCCGACACGCTCGCCTTTCACAAGGCTTTCCGCTTCATCTGCGAAAAGCACAAGAATGTTGTCGACTATCAGCGCGTGAAGGACTGGTGCGACGAGTATTTCTTCCTGCCGCATCGCAATGAACCGCGCGGCACCGGTGGCATCTTCTATGACTGGCTGCATTCATCGGATGAGAATGGCGGCTGGGATGCCGATTTCGCCTATACGCGCGATGTGGGGCGCGGTTTTTCCGTCGTCTATCCGCATCTGGTGCGCCAGAACTTCAATCAGGACTGGACGCAGGCCGACCGCGACGAACAGCTCGTGCGCCGTGGCCGCTATGTCGAGTTCAACCTGCTCTATGATCGCGGCACCATCTTCGGCCTGAAGACCGGCGGCAATGTGAACTCCATTCTGTCGTCCATGCCACCCGTGGTGAAATGGCCGTAAAGCATTTCCAGCAGAATTGCGAAAAAGAAAGGGCCGGATAACCGGCCCTTTTTTATACGCCAAAGGCGGGGTGATGTGTGATGTCGCCTTGCGGCATGTCCGGCCCGAAAGCCAGACACTGGACATATTCCGCAGTTATACCCGGCATTCTCAGCCGCGGATCGGCTTTGAAGCCGAACCGTCCGTAATAACCGGGATCGCCCACTAGAACACAGCCTTTCGCGCCGTCAGCCTGCAATAGAGCAAGACCTTCACGGACGAGTGCTCCACCGATCCCCTCGCCTTGCCTTTCGGGCTGAACCGAGATGGGACCAAGCGCATACCAACCCTTGTCCTCCCCGCCGATCTGAACCGGCGAAAAGGCCACATGACCGAGAACCGTGTCCCCGTCCACGGCAACCAGCGACAAGGTGAGCGCCGAGGCTGCACGAAGTGCGTCGACGATCTCCCCTTCCCTCTGGTTACTATAGGGAACCGTGCTGAATGCTTCATCCGTCAGATGACGGATTGCAGCGATATCATCGGGCTTTTCCTTGCGAAGATGCATGACGCCCTCCCTCAACGGTTATTGAGCTGAGCGCGAACATTTTCGCGCCCTTTGAGCGAAATCCGATAGGGACTGCCTGATCGGGATTCGATCAGCCGTTTGCGCCGCAATTGCTGGAACACAGCCATTGTACAATCGGCGAGCAGGTAACCCTCGCGGGTATAGCATTCGATTTCGCAGACGCGTCCGTCTTCGCGCAAATGGCGGATAAGGCCGCCTTGCGCCAGCACGTGCAACACGCGCTGTTCAATACGTGAGATATTCATTGTTGTTCATGCCTGGATGGAAACCATGACAAGCATCAGCACTCGCGGACAGCGCACAGCTATCCACGGCCAATGCCGTTCCCGTCCCTGAACAACTGCCCGATCAGACGCGCTCAGCGTCCGTCATCACAGTTCTTGTTCGGAACGATTAAAGGCTTCCAACAATCTCCAGCATCAACAATTCCTCTTTCAGAGGTGGGAAGGTCTGAGGGCCGTTTGGCCCTCTCACCTGCATGTAAGATCGCACATGGCGAAAGTCAAACCGGCATCAGGCCTTTGGCTGATTGCGGAGCTTCTCGGCTTCTGCGTAGAACTTCTTTTCCCACTCATTGTGGTTGTCCAGCCCTTCCTTGATGAAGGGCGTGAAGATCGCGAGGTTCATCAGGCACCAGTTGACGAAACGGGCCGGGAATTTCAGCGGCTTCACAAAGTCGACAAACAGAACCACGCGCGTCTTGTCGCTGTGGTTCCATGCCTCATGCTCATAGGCGTCGTCGAAGATCAGAACCTTGCCTTCATGCCAATGGCAGACCTGCTTGTCCACGCGAATGGCCAGCTTTTCATTCGGCTCCGGCACGATGAGGCCGAGATGCAGCCGCAGCACGCCATTATAAGGGCCGCGATGCGGCGGCAGATGCTTGCCCGGTTCGAAGATCGAGAACATTGCCGTGGTCAGGCCCGGAATCTTGTTCACGATGCGCCAGGTTTCCGGGCAGGTCTTGATATTCTGCTCCGACTTCACGCCGAAGCCGAGCAGGAAGAATGTCTTCCAGCGATTATCGGTGGAAATCGTCTTCACATCGGTCGAAATATCCTGAAAGGACGGCAGCTCGCTCTGGCGCAGCAGGATCGTGTCCAGCTCCTTGCGAATGGCGGGCCATTCCTTTTCAATTTCTGCCGCCCACGGGAAGGTCGCATTGTCATAAACAGGCGGATTGCCGAGCTTGGCATATTTCAGATTAAGGCTTTCCGCCCAGGAGACGATCCCCATGAAAAACCGGGTGATTTTGCTCGGGCGGTCCATTGCGGCCAGACCTTCAGTGCCCAATTTCTGTTTCGGATCAGAGGCTGCCTTATCTTGGATCGATGTATCGGGATTGGACATTTCATGCTCTTTCAAATCGGCGCTGAAAAGATTCCCAGCCATAAACTGATGAAACTACGGCTGAATTTTGCACACAAGCGGTCAGCTGTTCATTTTATCGCGATCAAGTTTCTCCAGAAGCGTGGCCCGGTCAAGGCTAAAACCGGAGTCGATCCAGAAAGTTTCTAGCGACCGCAGCGCCACACCCAGACCCGGACCTTTTTCCACGCCGAGCGCCAGAAGATCACCGCCCGTCACGGGAAAGACGGGGGCTTCATAATGTTCCGCTGTTTCGAGCAAACGCGAAAAGCCGCCAGCGCGGATCATCGCGTCATCGCTGCCAGCCGCATCGGCACGCGCCGCCGCATAGGCAAGCTTGATCCGGTCCAACACCGCCTGTTTGCTGCCACGATAAATGACTTTCTTCAAGGCCTGTTCGGACAGCTCCGGCTTCACCGCATCCGCCCGCGACCAGGCCTCCAGCCGCGCCCGCTCGGCATTGGACATTTTCAGGCGCTTGCCCATTTCTTCCATACGCACCGCATCGGGCGGCACGATGCTCTCAAGCCGCAGCAGCGGATCGGGCGACCAGCCAAGATCGCCTTCCGAACGCACCAGGCCATGAATGGCGTCGATGCCCCATTTTTCGCTTTCAGGCAGGACGAGGTTCAACACACCGCCCTGTCGCATCCACAAAAGGGCGCGCGACGGATCAGGAGCGGACAGCAGCTTCTTCAATTCCGACCACACGCGTTCGGCGGATAGCTGCTCGATCCCATCCTTCAGCCTTGCGCTGGCGCGCAGGCCTTCGGCTTCCGGACGCCCGGAGCCATACCACGCGAAGAAGCGGAAAAAGCGCAGGATCCGCAGGTAGTCCTCGCGGATGCGCTGTTCGGCGTCGCCGATGAAACGCAGTGTCCGGGTTTCAATATCGGCCAGCCCGCCGACATGATCGATGATCGTGCCATCCGCCGTCGCATAGAGCGCATTGATGGTGAAATCGCGCCGCTCGGCATCGGTTTTCCAGTCGGTTCCAAAGGCAACCTTGGCATGGCGGCCATCGGTCTCGACATCCTTGCGCAAGGTCGTCACTTCATAGGCATGCCCCTGCACGACAACGGTGATCGTGCCGTGTTCGATACCGGTCGGGACAGGCTTGAACCCTGCTTCCTCGGCCAATCGAACCGTTTCCTGCGGCACATGCGTGGTGGCAAGATCGACGTCGCTGACAGCAGTGCCCAGCAATGTGTTGCGCACCGCACCGCCGACCACGCGCGCTTCCCCGCCATCACGGTTCAAGGCCTTGAACAGCGCCTGCAGAGACTTCGACTTCAACCAGCTCGCCGTGTCGGAAATGTTCACATTGTCGCTCAAACGTAGAGCCTTTCATAAAGTCCGCGAATGATTCCGGCGGTAATCCCCCAGATGAATCGCTCGTGATAGGGCATGGCGTAGTAAAATCGTTCCTTGCCATTGAGCACCCTGCTTTCGCGCCGGTGATTGGCCGGATTCATCAGGAAAGACAATGGCACCTCGAAAATATCGGCCACCTCATCCGGGTTCGGATGCAGGTCGAACGGTGTCTTGACTACAGCCAGAACCGGCGTGATCGAAAAGCCGCTGCCGGTCAGATAGCGCGGCAGATTGCCGATAATTTCGGCGCGCTCGGCGGCGAGACCGATTTCCTCATTGGCCTCGCGAAGCGCTGCATGTTCCGCCGTGCCGTCGCCCGGATCGATAGCCCCGCCCGGAAACGCGATCTGGCCCGAATGTTTTCGCAACGTATCGGTGCGCTGGGTGAGAAGCACCGTCGCATCAGGACCGCGATCCACCACAGGCACCAGCACAGCCGCGTCGCGCATCTGTGACGTCACCATGGCTTGCGTGAAGTCAGGATTGAGCGAATGGTCGCCGGTAATCTCGCTGTGATCCGGCTGCCAGTCGCGAACGCGATTGGCAAAATCACCGGCGGAAAAAGCCGAAAGGGATTTCAGGCCACGTTCCATCAGTACACCATCATTTCTGGGCTGCTTCCAGCGCATCCGCTGGCATGATCGGGAAGACGGCGCCGCCGGACCGCACGGCAAACATCGTCACGCCGTCGATCTCGATTTCCTCGCCAAGCCCGACCAGATCATACATCACAGAGCGCGTCACCAGCGCCTCCAGACGCCCGCGAACAAGCACATAGGGTTTCAATCCGTCACTTTCCACTTCAACGACGAACCGCAACGGATGCTCCGCATCGACTTCCACCACATCACCAACATTGGTGCGGAAGGTCAGCGTCTGTGCCGCGCCCTCACCGGAAACCTGCATTTCAACGGCAATGAAAGGCGCATCTTCAACCCGGATGCCGACTTTTTCGACGGGTGTGACGAGATAGGTCTTGCCGTCCTCGTCCTTGCGCAACACAGTGGAAAACAGGCGCACCAGCTGTTTGCGACCAATCGGCGTCCCCATATAGAACCAGGTGCCGTCGGCCCTGATCTCCATGTCGAGGTCGCCGCAGAAATCGGGATTCCACCGTTCGACGGGCGGAATGCCGCGCTCTTTCGTAGACGGCCCGCTTTGCGCATCGGCATGAGCGCGCGCGATCAGGGCTTCCAGACCGCCCGTCGTCCCGGCATTTTGCATCGAACTTTGTGACGCAAGTTTTCCCGCATCTTTGTCGTTTGGGGTGCTCTTTGTCATCCGACTCGGTTATTCCTGTTCGAATGTGCTTAATATGATGGAAGTCATGAAATAGTCACCGTTTCGCGGCTTGTCAGCATTATATGCGATTTATAAGGCACGTCCGCCAGAGCGGTCACATATTGCGAGGTACCATGAGCGTCGTCATCACGCCTGAAACCGCCAACTCCGAGCAGATTGTTGCGGAAGCCGAACGGGCGCTCGCAGATATTGCCCGCATCAAGGAGGGCGTCGGCACAGTCATTTTCGGACAAGAAAGTGTGATCGAGCGCACGCTCGTCGCCATTCTGGCAGGCGGCCATGCGCTGCTGGTCGGCGTGCCCGGCCTTGCCAAGACCAAGTTGGTGGAAACGCTGGGCGTGGTGCTCGGCCTCTCCGGCCAGCGCATCCAGTTCACGCCTGATCTGATGCCTTCCGACATCATCGGCTCCGAAGTCATGGAGCAGGACGCCGACGGTCGCCGCTCGTTCCGCTATCTCAAGGGGCCGATTTTCGCACAGCTTCTGATGGCCGACGAAATCAACCGCGCCAGCCCGCGCACCCAGTCCGCACTGTTGCAGGCCATGCAGGAATATCATGTCACAGTCGCTGGCCAGCGTTACGATTTGCCCGCGCCATTCCACGTTCTCGCAACGCAGAACCCGCTGGAACAGGAAGGCACCTATCCACTGCCGGAAGCCCAGCTCGACCGTTTCCTGATGCAGATCGATATTCTCTATCCGGAACTCGACGCCGAGCGCCGTATTCTTCTCGAAACCACAGGCGTCGCCGAGGCGAAGCCTTATGAGATTCTCGATGCTGAACGTCTGAAGCAGATGCAGACACTGGTGCGCCGTATGCCGGTTTCGGAAAGCGTCGTCGAAGCGATCCTGAAGCTGGTACGCTCCGCGCGCCCCGATGCCGACAATGATCATGCCAGGCAGCATATCGCCTGGGGCCCCGGTCCCCGCGCCAGTCAGGCGCTGATGCTCTGCGCCCGCGCCCGTGCGCTTTATGATGGCCGCCTCGCCCCTTCGGTGGACGATGTGAAGGCGCTGGCCGAACCGGTGCTGCAACATCGCATGGCGCTCAATTTCGCCGCCCGCGCCGATGGCATGCACATCCGCGATGTCATCGCCAATCTGGTAAAGGCTGCTGTCTGATGGTCATCGGCACGCAAGTTTCCACCGCAGATCGCAAGGATACGCTGGCTCGCGCACGTGCGCGGGCAGCGGCGATCCCTGATCTGCTGGTTGAAGCCCAGCGTGTCGTCAATACTGTCATGAATGGCTGGCACGGACGGCGCAAGCGCGGCCCCGGCGAGAATTTCTGGCAGTTCCGCCCCTATGTGCAGGGCGAGCAGCTTTCGCGCATCGACTGGCGGCGTTCTGCCCGCGACGATCATACCTATGTTCGCGACCGCGAATGGGAATCGGCCCATACCGTGTGGCTGTGGTGCGATTTCTCGCCCTCCATGCTCTACCGCTCGCAAATGTCGCCTGTTTCCAAGGAAGCCCGCGCGCTGGTGCTGACGCTGGCGCTGGCGGAAATCCTGTCGCGCTCCGGCGAGCGCATCGCCTTTCCGGCACTGATCCCGCCCTTTGCCGCCCGCAATGGCGCGGAGCGTCTTGCAGGTGCCCTCATGCATGACGCGCCTGAAAGCGCATTGCCGGATATCACCCAGATCCGCCGTTTTTCGGAAGTCGTGCTTGTCTCCGATTTTCTGCACCCGTTCGATGAGCTGACAGAACTTCTCGACCGGCTTGCGCAGCGTGGTGTGCGTGCGCATCTGGTCGAAGTTGCCGATCCCGCAGAAGAAACCTTCCCTTATTCCGGCCGCACCGAATTTCGCGATCCCGAGACGGGCGCAACGCTGGTTGCCGGTCGCGCCGAAACCTATGCCGAGGATTATCGCCGTCTTTACACGGCCCGGCGCGAAACCCTGTCGGACTTCTGCAAGCGGCTCGGCTGGAGCTATTCCGTGCATCGCACCGACCGCCCGGCGGCGGAAGCGCTGGCGCGCCTGCATAATGCACTAAGTGCAACCGGGGCATTGGGCGCAACGGGGGCCAGCGCATGAATTTTCTGCCGCTTGCCTTTGGTTCGCCGCTGATCCTCGCCGGTCTGGTCGCCCTGCCGGTGATCTGGTGGCTGCTGCGCATGACGCCGCCGCGCCCGCAGGAAGAAACCTTTCCGCCGCTGCGCATTCTGGCGCAGGTTTTCAAACGCGAAGAAGTGCCCTCGAAAAGCCCGTGGTGGATGACGCTTCTGCGTCTGCTAATCGCCGCACTCGTGATCATGGCGCTGGCAGCGCCGATCTGGAACCCGCGTCCTGTCGCGCTGACCGGTCAGGAGCCACTGGCCATTGTGGTGGATAATGGCTGGGCCGCTGCCGAAGACTGGCAGCAACGCGTCAACGCCGCCGAAAAGCTGATCGATGACGCCGAAGGGTCCAACGCGCAGATTTACATACTTGGCACCGCCGAACCCGCCAATGCGGAAATCGGCCCCTATGACGGCACCCGCGCAACGGAACGGCTACAAGCCATGCAGCCGCGCCCGATCCCTGTCGACCGCAAGGCGACGATGGAGCGACTGGCTTCCGCCTTGTCGGATGGTGTCAAAATTCGCCTTGCCTTCATGAATGACGGGCTGGCGTCCCCCGCCGACGAAGAGACCTTTGCCGCATTGGACAAGACCGGCCATCTGGCAAATGTTCTCTGGTATGGTGCCAATCTTGACCGCACCCTTGCGCTGATCGGGGTGGATAACAAGGCCGACAGCCTCGAAGCCACCGCGATCCGCCCGGAAGGCGTGACCATGCCGCGCAGCCTGACGGCGGCAGCCTATGACGACAAGGGACGCCGCATCGCCGAAGCGCCACTGTCCTTTGCACTGGGTAGCCCCGAAGGCACGGCGCGTTTCAATCTGCCGGTCGAGCTGCGCAACGATTTCCGCCTGATCCGCATCGACGGTGTAGAACAGGCGGGTGCAACGCATCTGATCGATGCCGGGTCCGAGCGGCGCACCATTGGCCTGATTGCCAGCGGCGACGGCGATCTGGCGCAGCCGCTTCTGTCACCGCTGCATTACATCAAGCGCGCCCTGACGCCTTACGCCAATCTGATCGAACCGCGTTCCGCGGATCTGCTTCAGTCGGTCCCGGAACTGCTGGACGCCAAGCCGTCCATTCTCATCATGGCCGATATCGGCAACTTGCCGCCACCTGTCGCAGAGCGGATTTCCGCATGGGTGGAAGAAGGCGGCACGCTGGTCCGCTTTGCCGGTCCGCGTCTGGCGGGCGCGAGCGACAATGATCCGCTGCTTCCGGTAAGGTTGCGCAAGGGCGAGCGTGCGCTTGGCGGCACCTTGTCCTGGTCTGAACCGCAAAAGCTGCGCGCATTCCCGGAAAAGGGTCCTTTTGCCGGACTGCCGATCCCGGACGATGTCAACGTCAACCGTCAGGTGCTGGCCGAACCGTCTTTCGATCTCAACGACAAGGCCTATGCCATCCTTCAGGACGGCACTCCATTGGTCACGGGTCAGCAGCGTGGTCGCGGCAATATCGTGCTGTTCCATATTTCACCAGACGCCACATGGTCGAGTCTGCCGATTTCCGGCTCCTTCGTGGAAATGCTGCGGCGCATCGTGTCGCTGTCGCAGCGCACCGGCGCGCAGGACAATCAGGATGCCGTTTCGCTGCCGCCGTTCCAGCTGCTTTCAGCCGCCGGCGCGCTGACGCCGCCGACCTCGGAGGCCAAGCCGCTGATCGTCGAGCGCAACAGAGCGGCCAGTGTCAGCATCAACACGCCGCCCGGTTTCTACGGCAATGAGGACGGTTTGAAAGCACTCAACATTTTCGCCGACAGCAACACCAAGCTGGAGCCGATCCGCCAGCCGACCCTCTCAGTCGGCGTCACGCCCGTCTCCTATACGGCAGATCAATCAATATCGCTGGCTGGGCCGTTCTTTGCCGCTGCCGCCATGCTTCTGGCGCTCGATTCCCTGCTGATGCTCTGGCTACGCGGCGCGTTCCGCCGCCGCATGAAGGTACGCGCCAAAACGGCTGCCATCGCCGTTCTTCTCGCAGGCGGCGCACTGTTCGCCCCCCTATCAGTCAGTGCTGACCGCGCCTTTGCGCAAGCACCATCGCCGCAGCCGCCTAAAATTTATGACGACAGCAAGCCCGGCGATGAAGCGATCATTGGCTCGGTTTCGCAGACCCATCTTGCCTATATCATCACCGGCAGTGCCGAGACCGACAATATCAGCAAGGCCGGTCTGAAAGGGCTGACCTTTGCGCTGACCGACAAGACGGCGCTGGAACCGGGCGACCCGATCGGCGTTGACCCGTCCAAGGATGAGCTGGCCTTCTATCCGCTGATCTATTGGCCGATAGACCCGAATGCGCCGATGCCAAGCCCTGAAGCCATTGCCAAGGTGGACGCCTATATGCAGCAGGGCGGCACAGTGCTGTTCGACACGCGCGACCAGTTGCAGTCGGGCGCGAGCCTTGATCCATCGGTCTCGCCAGCCAATCAGCGCCTGCGCGCCATTCTCGACGACATGAATGTGCCGCCGCTTGAACCGGTGCCCGACGATCACGTCCTGACGAAGTCCTTCTTCATCATGCCGGATTTCCCGGGGCGCTATGAGGGAAGCCCGCTCTGGGTGGAAGCGACAGCACCCAATGCCTCGCCGCGTGACCGCCCGGTTAGAACCGGCGACGGTGTGACGCCGATCATGATCACCGCCAATGATCTGGCAGGCGCATGGGCCGTGGATGATCAGGGCAATCCCCTTCTCCCCACCGTGCCGAACGACCCGATGCAGCGCATCTATGCCATTCGTGGCGGCGTCAATATCGTGATGTACATGCTCACCGGCAATTACAAGTCCGATCAGGTCCATGTTCCGGCCCTGCTCGAACGGCTGGGGAATTAGAGCATGATGTTTTGCAACCATGTCATCGCCCAGTCCCGTTTCCCTTTTTCCCTCATCCTGAGGAGCCGTCAAAGACGGCGCATCATCCTGAGCTTGTCGAAGGATCGAAGGGTGGGGAAAAAACGCACGGCGCATCTGCCCTCGTCCTTCGAGGCTTGGCTTCGCTCCGCACCTCAGGATGACGGGGAAGCGTTGCAGTCCGTAAAGATAGGAACTTACGGCGTTAGGAGGCGGGCATGAATATCGAATTCGAACCGTTCCTCTCGACGCCGTGGCTCATCGGCATTCTCGTGCCGCTGGCATTGCTGGTTCTGGCAACTGTCGCCTTGCGCATGCGCGGCGGGTTGATCCGTCTTCTGGCCGCCGCAGCTCTTGCCTTGGCTCTCTTCAACCCGGTCGTGATCAATGAAGAGCGCGAGCCGCTGAAAAGCGTCGTCGCCGTCGTGGTGGACCGCAGCCAGAGCCAGGAACTCGGAAACCGCCGCGCCGACACTGACGCCGCATTGAAAGCTGTGCAGGATCAGCTTGCCACCATGCCGCAATTTGAAACGCGCGTGGTGGAAACCGGCAAGCCGGACGAAAACGAGGATGGCTATGCGACGCGGCTTTTCGGGCCGCTGGCGCGGGCGCTGCTCGACGTGCCGCCAACCCGTGTTGCGGGCGCGATCATGATCACCGACGGACAGGTGCATGATACGCCCGCCAACAAGAATGCGCTGGGCTTCGACGCGCCATTGCATGGGCTGGTGACAGGCAAGCCGGACGAATTCGACCGCCGTATCCGCTTCAACAAGGCCCCGCGCTACGGCATCAGCGGCAAGCCGCTGGAAATGTCGTTCACGGTCATCGATGAAGGCAAAAGCCTCGGCAGCCCTGCGCCGGTGGAAATCCGCGTCAATGGCGAGGCGGTTTCGCAGGAACAGGCGCAGGTGGGACAGGAAACATCTGTCACCATCACCTTGCCGCGCGCCGGTGTGAATATCGTTGAAATTGCCACGCCCGCAATTCCGGGTGAAGTGACTGACGCCAACAACCGTGCAGTTGCAACCGTCGACGGTATTCGCGAAAATCTGCGCGTGCTGCTCGTCTCGGGCGAGCCGCATAATGGCGAACGCACCTGGCGCAATCTGCTGAAATCCGACGCTGCCGTGGATCTCGTCCACTTCACCATTTTGCGCCCGCCGGAAAAGCAGGATGGCACGCCGATCAATGAATTGTCGCTGATCGCCTTCCCGACGCGTGAACTGTTCGTGGACAAGGTCAACGAGTTCGATCTCATTATTCTGGATCGCTACCAGCATCGCGACGTGCTGCCGCTGCTCTATTACGATTACATCGCGCAATATGTGGAAAATGGCGGCGCGCTGCTGGTCGCAGCCGGGCCGGAATATGCAGGCGAAATGTCGATTGCCCGCACGCCGCTCTATAACGCCCTGCCCGCCATGCCGACCGGAACGGTGACCGAAAAGGCGTTCTATCCGCGCCTGACCGATCTCGGCAAACGCCATCCGGTCACACGTGGCCTCGACGGCAGCGAACAGGAGCCGCCCCGTTGGAGTCGCTGGTTCCGTACCATCGATATTACCGCGCCGCAGGGCGAAACGGTGATGAGCGGTGCCGACAACAAGCCGCTTCTGGTGCTCAATCGCGTCGGGAAAGGCCGCGTCGGCATGTTCCTGTCCGATCAGGGCTGGCTATGGGCACGCGGCTTTGAAGGCGGCGGCCCCTATGCAGCGCTCTATCGGCGCATCGCTCACTGGCTGATGCAGGAACCGGAACTGGAAGAAGAAGCGCTCACCGCTGCAGGCAATGGCCGCACTTTGAGCATTCACCGTCAAACGATGGGCGATAATCCGGGCACCGCGACCGTCACAACGCCTGCTGGCAAGACGTTGCAGGTCAATCTCGCACAGAGCAAGCCGGGCCTGTTCGACGGTTCGCTGCAAACCGACGAGATTGGCGTCTTCCGGATCAGGAACGGCGATCTGGAAACATTGGCCCATGTCGGGCCCGTCGATGCACCGGAGTTTGGCGACAGCATTTCAACCGTAGATCGCCTGAAACCTATTGCCGAAGCGACCGGCGGTTCAGTCCATCGCGTGCGTGCAAGTGCCGACAGCGCCGTGCGGGTTCCGTCGATCACAGCAGTTGCCGCCAATCGCACAGCCAGCGGCAATGACTGGATCGGCCTGCGTGAAACCACCGATACGCAGCTCAAAAGCGTGAACCGTCTGCCGTTGTTCTCCGGCTTCCTGGCGCTCGCTGCCCTGCTCCTGGTCTTCGGCGGCATGTGGTATCGCGAAGGGCGGTAATCCGCCCTCGCGCACCTCACCCCTCATCCTGAGCAGGTGCGAAGCACCGTGTCGAAGGACGAGGCACGCGCTGGTTTCCCCTCTCCTTCGATCCTTCAAAAATCTCAGGATGATGCGCCGTCTTCGACGGCTCCTCAGGATGAGGGGAAAAGCAAACGTTCCCACAAATCAAAGATTAAACTGAAAATCAGGCCCGGTTGGCGTGACGCACAATGCCGCTGACGCCACTTGCGGCACCGGCTGTCAGTTCGCAGGCGAGCATCCGGCGCGGATCGACCGGCGCTGGCATAACCATGGAGCCGTGCGGCACCATCTTGAAGCCGAACGGACCATAATAAGGTTCGTCACCCACCAGAATGACCAGCTTGTGTCCCGCCTTCGTCGCCGCTTCCAGCGACTGGCGCATCAGTGTGCCGCCAATGCCCCGCTTCTTCCATTCAGGCCGCACGGCAAGCGGCCCCAGCAACAGTGCTGGCGTCTTGCCGATCACAACCGACGTCAGCCGCACGGAACCCACCACTATGCCACCCATAAGGGCAACGAAGGAAAGGCTCAGATCATGCGGGCCGCCTTCACGGATGAAATGGGCGGCACGGGTAAAGCGTCCCGGTCCGAAAGCCTCGGCATTGATGGCTTCGATTTCAATGTCGTGCGCCGGGCATTCCTGCGCGTAGGTCAGTTCAAGCTGCTGCATGGGCTTAAGATCACAATTGGAGACTTCAGGGACCGTCAGGTCAATGGAATGCATTCCGCGCTGGCAGTGCGGTCCAAGTTTCATCGTCGGATGAAAAGCATTTCCATTACGTGTCTCCCGGGCGATCGAACATTGGATGATCGCAAATTGGAACTCCCATTACACCAAATTGAGCAGAGGTAAAACCATTTTTTTCAAAATGGCAGTTTCAACTTCTCTTTTTGGCAACGTGACGCACTGTTTACGAGTTGAGATGCTGTAAATGCCGCCGTTTCGATCTATTTGTTCAACGCATTATCCCACGCAAAACCGCTTCGCACTTTTGCTGGAAATGCTTAGCTGCCAAAAGGAGAAATCACATGGGACTTCTGGTCGATGGCAAGTGGCAGGATGTCTGGTACGACACCAAGAGCACAAAAGGCCGCTTTGAACGCTCGAAATCGCAATTCCGTAACTGGGTAACCGCGGACGGCAGTGCCGGTCCGACTGGCGAAGGCGGTTTCAAGGCCGAGCCGGGTCGCTATCATCTCTATGTTTCCTATGCATGCCCATGGGCGCATCGCACGCTGATTTTCCGCGCGCTGAAGAAGCTGGAAGATGTCATCTCGGTTTCCGTCGTCGATTTTCTGATGGTGGAAGAAGGCTGGACCTTTTACGGCACCACCGGTAGCACCGGTGATGATTTGTACGGCTCCAAGCGCCTTTATGAAATCTATACGCGCGCCGATCCTAACTATTCCGGTCGCGTCACCGTGCCGGTCCTGTGGGACAAGCAGCGCCAGACGATCGTTTCCAACGAATCGTCAGAAATCATCCGCATGCTCAACACGGCCTTCAATGAATTCGGCGATGCGTCACTCGACTTTTATCCGGAAGCGCTGGCGGCTGAGATCGATGCGCTCAACGATTTCATCTATCCCAATATCAACAATGGCGTTTATCGCGCTGGCTTTGCCACAGAGCAGGATGCTTATGAAGAAGCGTTCAAGCAGTTGTTCGCCGCGCTCGACACATTGGAGGAGCGCCTGTCCCGCCAGAGTTATCTGACCGGCGACCGCCTGACGGAAGCGGATTGGCGTCTGTTCACGACGCTGTTGCGCTTCGACCCGGTCTATGTTGGCCATTTCAAATGCAATCTGCGCCGGATCGCCGATTATACGAACCTGTGGAACTATACGCGTGAGCTTTATCAAGTGCCGGGCGTGGCCTCGACGGTGAATATGGAACATATCAAGGGCCATTATTACCGCAGCCACAAGACGATCAACCCAACCGGCGTTGTACCCATGGGGCCGGAAATCGACTTCGCCGCCCCGCATGACAGGGATCGTTTTCCAAAGAGCTAACCCTCCCGACTGCGCTTTTCCTGCAACAGTGCGGCTTCTAATATCAGCACTCTCTCATTCTCTCGCGCCCCTTTGATCTCGATCAATGGGGCGCGAGGCAACGCAGTTCAGATTGGATGTATCCCCCAGGACGACACCCAAGACTGCACTGTGACTAAGGAGAGATTTGATGAACCGTTTTGCGAAAGGGCTGCTCGCAGCAACCGCGCTGACATTTGCCGCCCCGGCCGCCTTTGCTGCCGACACCGTGGTCGCCCAGCCAGCCTCTGAAATTCAGGCGGTGCCAGAAGCGCTTTCACCGTGGCAGATCCGCGTGCGCGCCCTTGGGGTGATTGCGGAAAACAAGGGCCATGTGAATGGTGTTCCCGGTTCCGACCTCGACTATTCGAAGTCGATCACACCGGAACTCGATATTACCTATTACTTCACCGACAATATCGCTGCCGAACTCATTCTCGGCACGACCTATGCCAATATCAACGGCGCAGGCTCCATCAGCAGTCTGGGCAAGGTCGGCAAGACCTGGATTCTGCCGCCCACCCTGACCCTGCAATATCACTTCACCAATTTCGGCGCGTTCAAGCCTTATGTTGGTGCAGGCGTCAATTACACCATCTTCTACAATCAGGATGCAGGCAGCGCCGACTATCTGAAGGTCAAGAACACGTTTGGCGGCGCGCTCCAGTTCGGTGTCGACTACATGATCGACGAACATTGGGGCCTGAACTTCGACGTGAAGAAGCTGTTCCTCGAACCAAAGTTCGACGTCACAGTCGGCGGACAGGAACTGAGCGGCAAAGCCAAGCTCAATCCGTGGCTGATCGGCACCGGTATCACCTACCGTTTCTAATTTGAGACTATTTTAAAGGGCGCATCCTGCGCCCTTTATACCAAAGTATTACAGAGTATCTCCAGCCGGCGTTAAACAAAACCGCCGGGCACAAGTGGTATTACCACATCGGCAGCGGCTCCAGATCATACAGGGCTTCCTGCAAACGCCGCTTGGTTGAAGCTGTGGTCCCTTCCGGAAGATCGTCGAGCGGAAAGAAACCGCTCTCGGCAATTTCTCTATCCGGCATCTTCGGCGCAAGTTGTTCAAAAGAACGGCATACGTAGAGCGCGACATGATCCCGTGGCGAAGCATGGGCATTCTTGTAAAGCGCAAGAAGTTGGGGACGGCCTTTCAGGACAATATTACCCTCTTCCCGCAGTTCTTTTTCTAGCGCCTGCTGAAAAGTCTCCCCACTATCTACACCGCCGCCCGGTAACTGCCATCCCGGCACGTAAGTATGTCTTACTAAAAAAACAGAGTTAATCTTTTCATCATACACAATTGCCCTTACCCCAAGTGTCATGGGGCGCCGCAAAAGAAAATATGAATGAAATATAAAATGACGAAAGCGCATTCCGACTCTCCAGCAAACATTATATGCAGTTATCAATGCAGCAATCGCATCAACAAAAAGTCGCTAAACACGGTTTCTATTTTAGAAATTATCCAGTAAACGGGCCTTATGTTTCGCCTCGCTCACATCTCCGATATCCACCTTTCGCCACTGCCGCGTGTGAGATATCGCGAATTGGCCTCGAAGCGTATCACCGGTTATATCAACTGGCTGCGCAACCGCAAGGGTGCAATGCATGGGACGGTACTCGATAAACTTGTAGCCGATATGCTGGCGCAAGCGCCCAATCACATTGCCGTCACTGGCGATCTGGTCAATCTGGCTCTCAATCTGGAAATAGATATCGCCGCCGACTGGCTGTCGAAACTGGGTAACCCGGATGACGTCTCGGTCGTGCCCGGCAATCACGATGCCTATGTTCCGGGCGCGCTCGACCGGTCCTGCCGCAAATGGGAACCGTGGATGCGAGGCGATGGCATCGACAACAAGGGCAAGCGCCCGCAGTTTCCGTATATGCGTGTGCGCGATGATGTTGCGATGATCGGCGTTTCGTCAGCCCGCGCCACGGCACCTTTCATGGCAAGCGGCGACTTCCGCTCCGCGCAAGCCAAACGACTCGCCGCCACACTTGATGAGGCAGGTGCACGTGGGCTTTTCCGGGTGGTGATGATCCATCATCCGCCGATCCACGGTGCAACGCCGACGCACAAGCGGCTTTATGGCATCCGCCGTTTTCAAAAGGTCATCCGCAAGCATGGCGCGGAGCTGGTCATTCACGGCCACACGCATCTGGCGACGAAATATGAAATCGATGGACCGAACGGCAACGTGCCGGTGATCTGCGTCCCGTCGGCCAGCCAGAACTATGGCGGCCACAAGCCGCCTGCCCGCTACAATCTCTTCAACATCGACCGTAAGCCGGATGGCGGCTGGCATTGCCTGTGGGAACAGCACGGCATCGAAGATGCAAGCGAGCGCATTTTCAAGATATCCGAGCAGGAACTGTACAAATGAAAAAGGCGGCACAGCGTGCCGCCTTTTTTGTTCAATAGTCTGCGCAATTACTGACCGATCACCCGGTTGGCCGCCGATACGATGGCTTCCAGCGATGCGCTGACGATATTGTCGTTGATGCCGGCACCGAACAGCTTGCCGCCCGGATGCGCCATTTCAACATAGGAAATAGCCGATGCATCCGAACCCTGCTGGAGCGAATGTTCGGAATAATCCACGACCGACATCTTCACGCCGAGATATTTGGACAGCGCGTCAACAAAGCCGTCAATCGGACCGGTACCCTTGCCTTCGATATTCTTGGTCACACCGTTATCGGTGATTTCGGCGGTGAGAATGCGGCGACCCTTCTGTTCTGGATCCGGGATGGTGTGGTGATCCACGAACTTGATGCGGGCATTCGGCTGCGTCACATAGAGCTTCTGGAACTCTTCGTGAATGCGCTTGGACGGCAATTCCTTGCCTTCGTCGTCGGTGATCTGCTGGATGATTTCGCGGAACTCGACCTGCAGATTGCGCGGCAGGTTCAAGCCGTAATCGGCCTGCAGGATATAGGCGATGCCGCCCTTGCCCGACTGCGAATTGATGCGGATGATCGCTTCGTAGGAGCGGCCAACGTCCTGCGGGTCAATCGGCAGATAAGGCACTTCCCAAACCGGCGAATTGGCCGACTTGCGCGCCTTCATCCCCTTGTTGATCGCATCCTGATGCGAGCCGGAGAAAGCGGTATAGACCAGCTCGCCGACATAGGGGTGACGCTCTGCGATCTTCAGCTGGTTCGAATATTCATAGACATCCTTCATGCGATTGATGTCCGTGCAATCCAGCTCGGGATCGATGCCCTGCGTGTACATGTTCAGCGCCAGCGTCACCACGTCCACATTGCCGGTGCGTTCGCCATTGCCAAACAAGGTGCCTTCTACACGATCGGCACCGGCCATCAGGCCCAGTTCCGTCGCAGCGATGCCCGTACCGCGGTCATTATGCGGGTGCAACGAAATGATCAGGTTTTCGCGATTGTCGAGATTGCGGCACATCCATTCGATCTGGTCGGCATAGACATTCGGCGTGTTCATTTCCACCGTAGACGGCAGATTGACGATCAGCTTGTTGTCCGCCGTCGGCTTCACGATCTCGATGACCGCATTGCAGATTTCCAGCGCCACATCCAGCTCGGTGCCGGTAAAGCTTTCCGGCGAATACTGGAAGCGATAGCCGCCACCTGCTTTGGCTGCCATATCCATGATCATCTTGGCCGCATCGGTCGCGATCTGCTTGATCCCGCCAACATCCTTGGCGAAAACCACGCGGCGCTGCAATTCACTGGTGGAATTGTAGAAGTGGATGATCGGCGTCTTTGCGCCTTCCAAAGCTTCGAACGTACGGGTGATCAGTTCAGGACGGCACTGCACCAGCACCTGCAAATCCAGCTCGTCCGGCACATTGCCCTGTTCAATCGCCCAGCGACAGAAGTCGAAATCCGTCTGCGAGGCCGACGGGAAACCAATTTCGATTTCCGGGAAACCCATATCGACCAGCAAGCGGAACATGCGCTCCTTGCGGTCGTGACCCATCGGGTCGATCAAAGCCTGATTGCCGTCGCGCAGATCGACCGAGCACCATATCGGTGCCTTTTCGATGCGCTTGGATGGCCAGGTGCGGTCATCGAGCTTGGGAGCCGGGAATGGCGAATATTTGGTGGCTGCATCCCGCATGCCTTTACGGTCGGCGTCGGCGACGGATTGCGGCGTAATAACGGACTGGTTCATTTCTCGTTTCCTCCCGGCTTCTGGACGGCATTAAAGCCCGTCAAGCACGGATATTCATGATCGATTATAAGGGTTTTCTGAAAAGGAGCACAGGCCAGCGGGACCGTTTTCGACCGCCGGACGCTCCTTCAACGAGCCCGGCGATCGCCGCTAAGGCCGAGGGTAAGAAGCGAGTTGAGAACGCAAACATCGACGCGCGCGCCAGTGGCGGCAGCCGAATGTCCCAGAGATGTTGCGTTCTTCGTCATCATGGCCAAGCTTTTACACGCGCGATTTGACCGATGCAAGATGCATTTACGCCAGTTGCTTCGGTCAGCACGGTATTTCAATCAGGCAAATGGCACAGCACTTGTACCCAAAGGCAATTTCGCCTCGTCTTCCGGTTCAACATGGATGACGACGCGGGCGCTGCCGATCTGTTCTTTCAGCGCATCTTCAATGCGGTCGCAGATCACATGCGCATCGCCGACGCTCATTTCGGCTGCCACAACCAGATGAAACTCGATGAAGGTGACGCGCCCGGCAATGCGGGTTTTCAGGTCGTGCACCTCAATGGCGCCTGCTGCATTGGACGAAATGACATCGCGAATGCGCATTTCCTCGGCAGGCTCGACGCCGATATCCATCAAGCCCTGCACCGACGAGTTGATCACGTGCCAGCCCTGCCACAGAATATTCAGCGCCACGACAATAGCGAGCAGCGGATCGAGGATTGCCCAGCCAGTAACGACAGCACCCACCAGACCGACCAGCACGCCCAGCGACGTAAATACGTCGGTCATGATGTGCTTGCCGTCGGCTTCCAGCGCCGGAGACCGTGCCGCGCGCCCGGTACGGATCAGGAGCGTAGCCCAGACGCCATTGATGACAGCGGCCACCGTATTGATGCCGAGGCCAAGCCATGGTTCTTCAAGCTGGCGCGGGGTCTGCAAGGCAAACCAAGCCTCGCGGAAGATCAGCAGCGCCGCGACAGTAATCAGCACGCCTTCGACAACGGCCGAGATATATTCCGCCTTGTGATGACCGAACGGGTGATTTTCATCGGCGGGCTTATAGCTCACGCTGATCGCCCACCAGGCGCCCACTGCCGCGATGACATTGACGATGGATTCGAGCGCATCGGAATAGAGCGCTACGGAGCCGGTGAGCATATAAGCCACGTATTTCAGCCCCATCACCCCAAAGGCAATGGGAATCGACCATGCGGCCAGCCGCCGAACTCTTGCACTCGCGTCCATGACGAACCTTTGATTTATCTAATTACTGCCCGAGACAGGCCCAAAAACCGGACCTTGATCAATTCAGGCTCATGCATATTGGGCTCATGCGCACCGGCTTTGGCCTGAAATAAGATTTCAGAGCCGGTCAGTCCTATGCAACTGCATTTTTGAAACCGCTCTATACCCCAGAACAATCGAAGTTCGTACCCCTGTTTTTTCAGTTATCGCATTTAATTTTTCCTGCAAATGCAAGGCATTACAGTTGCAAATGCGTTGCCAGAGCAAGCAGTGAAAACGTGCAGCCGAAATCCCAAAACAAAACCGGCCGCAGGGTGACTGCGACCGGCTGGATATTAACGCGATGAAGCGCCTTTTCAGTAGTTGCTGCGGCGCGCTTTTTTGTGTTTGCCCGCCAGATGCGTCACCACATTCTCGATCATCCGCATACCGGCATTATGACCGAGCGTCATGATCGATTCTGGGTGGAACTGAACAGCCGCCACCGGCTCCTTCTTATGTTCGAAAGCCATGATCACACCGTCTTCGGTTTCCGCCGTGACGAGGAAATCATCCGGCAGACGTTCCGGATCGGCAAAGATCGAATGGTAGCGTCCAACGGTCACTTCCTTCGGCAGACCGGAGAAAATGCGTTCCGGCTTCGACACGCGAATGCGCGACGGCTTGCCGTGCATCGGAATGCGCAACTGGCGCAACGTGCCGCCATAGGCTTCTGCCAGAGCCTGAAGGCCGAGACAGACGCCGAAGATCGGCAGTTCGCGCTTGCGCGCCTTGTCGATGGTTGCCTTGCAGTCGAAATCCTGCGGCGAACCTGGCCCCGGCGAAAGCACCACGAGATCAGGATTGACGCGGTCGAAAATATCGTCGGCAACCGGCGAGCGCACCGTCGAAACCGTTGCACCCGTCTGGCGGAAATAATTGGCCAGCGTATGCACGAAGGAATCTTCGTGATCCACGAGCAGGACCGAGATACCCTCGCCCACCTTGGCGGCCACACGTTCTTCAGCAACATGATTGCTCTTCTGCGCCTCACGCACAGCCGCGATCATCGCCGAAGCCTTCAGCTCGGTTTCCGCCTCTTCCTCTTCCGGGTTGGAATCAAACAGCAGCGTTGCACCGGCGCGGATTTCAGCCACGCCATCCTTGATGCGGATAGTGCGCAGGGTGAGACCTGTATTCATGTCGCCGTTGAAATGCATCATGCCGATGGCGCCGCCATACCATGCACGCGGGCTGCGCTCGTTTTCCTCAAGGAAACGCATCGCCCACAATTTCGGCGCGCCGGTCACCGTCACAGCCCATGCATGGCTGAGGAAACCATCGAAAGCATCCATGCCGTCGCGCAGGCGACCTTCAATGTGATCGACCGTATGGATCAGGCGCGAATACATTTCGATCTGGCGGCGACCGATCACCCGCACCGAACCCGGCTCGCAGACCCGGCTCTTGTCGTTGCGGTCGACATCCGAACACATGGTCAGTTCGGATTCGTCCTTCTTGGAATTGAGCAGCTTCAGGATCTGCTCCGAATCCGAAATCGCATCCTCGCCGCGCTTGATCGTGCCCGAGATCGGGCAGGTTTCGATGCGGCGGCCATTGACGCGCACGAACATTTCCGGCGATGCGCCAACCAGATATTCGTTCTCGCCCAGATTGATGAAGAAGGAATATGGCGACGGGTTGATCGTCTTCAGGCGACGGAAGATTTCCGACGGTGCGGTGTGGCAACGCTCATAGAAGGTCTGACCCGGCACGACCTCGAACAGATCGCCGCGCTTGAAGCTATCCTTGGCGCGCTCGACCAGCTTGGCATATTCGCCCGGATTATGATCGCCACGCGGCAATGTACGTTCCGAAGGCTTGAACGCCTCGGCAGGCGTTGCCCGTGCAAGACCATGCGTCGAGGAACCGCCGCAGGTGAATTCATAACGATCGACCCAGGCGCGTGCTGCATAGTGGTCGGCGACGAAGATCTCGTCGGGAATGAACAGCACCAGATCGCGCTGGGTTTCCGGGCGCTTGAGCTTGTACTGGATCGGGTCAAACTGGAACGCCAGATCGTAACCGAAGGCACCGTAAAGGCCGAGATTGGCATCTTCTTCCGAGAAGAACAGCCCGACAATGGCGCGCAGCACCGTGAACACCGAAGGCATGCGCGAACGCTCTTCTTCAGTAAACGTGCCAGTCGGCTCCGCAATGGTCAGCTCGATGCAGTCTTGCGTGGACGTATCCACCGTCACTTCGGCCAAGGCCTGCACGGTATCGAGAATGGGGCGCAGCAGGATGACGCCACGGGCGTTCAGGGCTTCGATGCGCATCGTGCGCTGGCGCGAGGTGATCACCACCGGCGGATCGACGATTGCCGTATCCCATCGCGTATAACGGCCCGGATATTCGTAGTTGGACGAGAACACCGCACCGCGTCTTTCATTGAGCACATCGATATAGGTTTCGATGGCGCCCTTATACGCAGTGAGATGGCGCACGCGCTCGACGACAATGCCGCCAGCCGTTTCGTGCTGAAATATCTCGCTATCCGCTATCTTCGCATTCATGGTCGGCTAATCCCAATTGCTTTCGTTTTCGAATAATTCCGGGCTTCGGTCCCATTCGGGCAGCCAAACAAAAAGGCCGCCCGGATAATCCCAGCGGCCCTGTCTCCTGAACGCATATGCGCAAACGCCTGCGTGGCCGCTTTTAGCGAGCCCACCACCAACCGTTGATGCGAATGTGCGAAATGTTCATGGGCGCTAGTGTTAGCGCTCTGCCCAGCACCTTGCAACCGGAAAATTGCGGCTCCGCATTTTTCGCTGCAAGGCACGATACCGGCCCCGATGAGCCGACCCTGTCATTGTTGTCAGGCCTGTACCTGTCAGAATTATGCTAACTCTTCGGAACGGAAAAAGAAAAGTCCGGACACCACAGAAGGTCCGGACTTTTCCCTGTCCTTAATGAGGACATACAGACAAGGAAGCGGGGTGCCTTGCCTGATCACAACGAGGCTCCTCGCCCCCCAAATGACTAAATTTATACGTGTAATAAGACTTTCAGTATGGCCAACCACTACCATGGGTTGTATGCCCTTGGCAACTAGTAATTGATTCGGGGCCGCCTGTTCGTATTTGGGACAGGCGGCACCAGTCCCCGCAAATTTGTCAGCCTTCTGAACAAGTTTCGTCTTGCGCCCAGCGCGGATTTCAGATTCATTCCCGTGACTTAATTCAGAATGAACGCATGAAGAAAAGAGTCGCCGCAAACAGGCGACCAGTTGGGGACACACGCATGAAGAACCTTGATGCCATGGACAGGAACATCCTACAGGCCCTTCAGGAGAACGGGCGCCTGACCAATACCGAGCTTGCCGATCGCATCAATCTCTCGCAGACAGCGACTGCGGAACGCGTCAAGCGCCTGACCCGGGAAGGCTATATTCTGGGCTATTCGGCGCGGCTATCACCCAAGATGCTCGACCGCGCCATGCTGGTTTTCATCGAGATCAAACTCGACCGCACGACGCCGGAAGTCTTCGAGACCTTCGCGACTTTCACGCGCAACAATCCAGACGTTCTCGAATGCCATATGGTGGCAGGCGGCTTCGACTATCTCGTCAAGGCCCGCGTTTCCGACATGGATCATTATCGCCGTTTCCTGTCGGAAGCGCTTCTTTCTCTGCCGGGCGTGCGGGAATCGCACACCTATGCCGTCATGGAAGAAGTCAAGGAAACCGCGCATATCGCGGTATAAAAGGCCTCTCATGGCCATCGCCACGCTGACAGGAACCTTCCTGTTCCAGCAATGAATGCTTGCCAGAATTCATTTGCGGGTATATACCCGCATTATGGCACATTCTTGTTTCTGCATCCTTCTGCGTCAGGCATCGCGTAAAACCTCGGCCATCTATGACGAGGCATTGGCGCCGCTTGGCATCAATGTCGCACAGTTCAGCCTGCTGCGCCGGCTTGACCGCGCGGGAACGCTGTCTATCACCGAACTGGCGCGCACGGCGGAGCTTGATCGCTCCACGATGGGGCGCAACGCCAAGGTGTTGCAGCGCATGGGACTGGTTGAACCCGGCCAGGGTGAAGACCATCGCGAAACCAATATCAGATTGACCGACACAGGCCGGGAGCTTCTCGCCCGTGGCGGTCCGCTCTGGGATAAAGCCCAGGAAGAAATCGAAGAAAAACTTGGAAATGACGGGGTCGAACAGTTGCAGGCGCTGCTTCAGGCACTCTGAAGCCCAGCCGGACGCGATCCCCAAACTGAACTGACTTGACTGGAAACAATGACGGAGCGCGCTTCTGCGGCTACGCGCAAAGAAGCTCGCCTTCCTATCCGTGGCCATTTTTGTAAAAATGGTCCTAACCGAAAGCGCTCAAGATGATATCTGCCCGCCTCGCACGCGTTCTCGAACAGAGAAACATCCATTACGGATGGGTTGTCGCCGCCATCACCTTCCTGACCATGCTGGCAACGGCTGCTGCCATGGGTTCGGCAGGCATATTGATCGAACCGCTCCAGCGCGAATTCGGCTGGACCAACGCCGATATCTCGTTTGCCATGGCGCTTCGTCTGGTTCTGTTCGGCCTGATGGGACCGTTTGCGGCCGCCTTCATGAACCAGTTCGGCCTGCGCCGCGTTGTGACCGCAGCGCTGATCCTGATCGCCAGCGGCCTGCTCGGCTCCATCTTCATGACGGAGGAATGGCAGATGGTGGGCCTCTGGGGCGTCGTGATCGGTGTCGGCACCGGCATGACCGCGCTCGTGCTGGGTGCAACGGTTGCCGCCCGCTGGTTTGAAAAGCGCCGTGGCCTTGTGGTCGGCATGATGACCGCCAGCAATGCCACCGGCCAGCTGGTATTCATGCCGATCCTCGCCAGTGTCAGCCAGACCATTGGCTGGCGCACGTCGCTCACCATCGTCATCGGATTCCTGACCGTTGCGCTGTTGCTGGTTCTCGCCTTGATGCGCGATCACCCGGCAGATATCGGCCTGAAGCCCTATGGCCGCACGGCTCCGCTGCCAGCACCTGAACCGAAGAAGAGCTTTGGCGCCATGCTTGCCTCGCCGCTGGTGACCCTGCGTGAAGCGTCTTCGACCTCCACTTTCTGGGTGCTGTTCCTGACCTTCTTCGTCTGCGGTTTCTCGACCAACGGCCTCATCCAGACCCACTGGATCACGCTTTGCGGTGACTACGGCATCGCGCCGGTCGGCGCAGCCGGTATCCTCGCGGTCATCGGCGCATTCGACCTGATCGGCACGATCATGTCCGGCTGGCTGTCCGACCGCTTCGACAATCGCTGGCTGTTGTTCTGGTTCTATGCGTTGCGCGGCCTGTCGCTGATCTATCTGACCTTCACAGACTTCTCGGTTTATGAACTGGCGCTGTTCGCCGTCTTCTACGGTCTGGACTGGGTCGCAACCGTACCACCGACAGTGAAGCTTGCAGCCGAACGTTTCGGCCCGGAAAAGGCCGGCCTGGTCTTTGGCTGGGTGTTCACCGGCCACCAGATCGGCGCTGCTGCTGCCGCCGGTTTTGCGGGCTTCGTCCGCACCGACTACGACAGCTATACGCCAGCGCTCGTTCTGGCTGGCGCCATGTGTCTTGCTGCGGCGGCGATGGTATTCATCATCAACCGCCCTGCCCCGCGCGTCGTTCTGCAGGCTTCATGACGCGACCGGCTTCTTGCCCTTCCTGTTCAGTGCCAGCACACCGACACTGATCAGGAGGGCGGCGAGCGTGTCGGCCAAGCCCGGCACTTCGCCAAGCAGGACAAGGGCAAGAACCAGCGTAATGACGGGGATCAGCGCCGAAAGTGCAGCCCCTGCCGCCGTCCCCAGCAGCACTACGGCACGGTTGAAGGCAAAGACGCCGAAGGCCGATGTGAGAACGCCCTGATAAAACCCTTGCAGGGTGATGTCGCCCCAGGATGTTGCACCAACCCCCTTGGGCAGAAAAAGCGCATAGATCGGCAGATAGAACAGGGCCGAGGCGACCGCTGAAATCGCCGTCGCATGCAGCCCGTCCATCCCCTTGCTGCGAAACACCATGACATAGATCGCCCAGATGAGCGCCGCTGCAAAGAAGGCGATGTGTCCGATCATTTCCTGCCCACCCAGTTGCGACAGCCCGGCGATCAACATGCTGCCGATCAGGATCAGACCCACCCCGAGCCAGCGCGACAATGCAAGACGTTCTCCCAGAAGCACCACGCCCAGAATGGCCACGAGCACCGTCATGATGCCCGGAATGAGCGCTGCCGCATGGGATGCCGGGGCAAATTGCAGACCATAGGCGGTCATCAGGGCATAGGGTGCGCCTGCGCCGGAAACCAGCAGCACAAAGCCCGGCAGCCCAAGCTGCCGAAAGCCAAAGCCCTTCAGGACAACGACCGGCAACAGCACCAGCCCCGCCACACCAAAACGCAAAGCGATGATGTCGAAAGGCGTAAGCGCGGTCTTGAACCCGAAACGCGTCAGAACGAACGATCCGGACCATACCAGAACCCCGGAAAGCCCCCAGGCCAGACCGCGTATGGTATCGGATGTCGAAAGTGTCGGATTGTTGTCGGCAATGGCGGTCATGTGTGCTCGCTGCGGGATAATCGAAGAAGAGCCGGACTATTGCACTCTTCCCCGTGACGGACACCACGGATAAGCGAGATATGAGATATTAGAGTTTCTTATGCCGCTTTGCTTTTGGCATCCTGCGCCACATCGCAGAACCGTTCGACCAGATGTCGGACCCGGCTGTCAGCCCGAAAAACGATATAGACAGTGCGAAAGGTCGGCGGATTGAGGCGAAGCGCCCGCAATCCGTGCAGGTCCGCACCCGGCAGGCTGATCTCCGATAAAAGCGTGGTGCCAATACCATGCCGCACCATTTCCAGCACGGTGGCCACATCACGGGTGCGTACCTGCTCGCTGCAGGTTTTACCATCGCCATGAATGATACGGTCGATGATCATCTCACAACCTGCGGCGGCAATCAGCTGGCGATCCCGCAGGGTTTCGACGGCGACCCTGTCGTGCCGCATGAATGGATCGTCGCTGCGTCCCACCACAACAAGCTCCTCCTGACCGATGTCGCACGCTTCCAGCTCCGGCGCGGGCAGCGAGGTTATGCCAAGATCGGCAATGCCGTCCCGCACCCACTGGCTCACGACATCATGTCCGCCCTCGAACGCGCTGAGTTCAATACCCGGATAGAGCCGCTGAAAAACTTTCCGCAAACCGGGCAAAACATATTCGAGCTGGCTTGGAATGGCCGCGATACGGAGCCGTTCGGGGCCCGCTGAAGCACTGCTTCGCGCTTGCAGCTCTATCCGGTCCACCGCCGCAAGAGCGGTCCTGGCATCATCGAGGATCGACTGGCCAAAGGCGGTCAGGGTTGCGCCGTCACGTTTGCGCGCCAGCACATCAAGGCCCAGTATCTTTTCCAGCGTCGCAATCGCCTGACTGGCTCCTGATTGCGTCAGACCCAGCTGGCGCGCCGCGGCACCAACGCTGCCGGTTTCGGCGACAGCTTGCAGCAGACGTAACTGGACCAGACTGATCTTCATCGCTTTGGTTCCAACTCAATCTCTCAACAAGGCATCGCCCCAGTCGGCACGGCGCGCCCAGCGGAACAGGTCCCCGTCGCGCTTGGTCAGCAGGCGTTCTTCCGCGCTGCCGTCATCCTTGCAGAGTTTAACCGAAACTTTGCCGCCGCCAACTCTCGTCGGGGCAACGACCCGCGCTTCAACGGCATCGGACGGTTCACGCACGGCGGCGAGATAGATAAACTTCTCATCCTCCCACGGCACTTCCGCATCCTTGGTCATGCGGTGAATGCGCGAACGGGCAACGCGGCGCGAGAAATGGCACCAGTCCGGTGCGACCAGCGGGCAGTCCAGCTGATGCGGGCAAGGCGCGGCAATCGTTGCACCCAGCCCGATCAGCGCCGTGCGTGCATCTAGAATGCGCTGCCAGCCCGCAGGCGTGCCCGGCTCGACAATCACGAACATCTGCCGCGCGGACGCCCAAAGCTGCGCAACCAGCTTGCGCCGGTCATCAGGGGCCAGTTCATCCAGCACATAGGCAATGGTGACGAGATCGGCTTGCGGAAAATCGAGCTTTTCCTTCACCACATCACCGGCGCGCCAGTCGAGCGATGCCAGACCGCTCTGTGTGGCCAGACTGCTACCCACGGCGCGGATGGCCGGGCTTGCTTCGATCATCGTGGCGTTTTCAAGCGATGGCCAGCATCCACGGGCTGCCCAAAGCGCTGTACCTGGCCCAGCGCCAACATCCAGCATCGATTGCGGCGCGAAATCCGGGCAAACTTCCGCAGCACTGTCGAGGCTTGCGCGGACTGCCGCATAAGTGGCAGGCAACCGCGCCGCAAGATAGGCTTTCGCGGCCAGATCGTCGGAAATATGCAGGCGACCGTCCCGCGTCTCGGCGCGATAGCGGCGCGACAGAAGATCGGAGGCGCGCTTGAGATCGGCCAATGCCACGCCCTCAAGCGCGGCATCCACCGCCTGTCGCAAAATCGGAGGCAGTTCCATTGCCCGTCAGCGCTCCAGAACCTGCTTCACGTCGACCAGATTGGAACGGACGCGCAGGATATAGAAGCCCATCGTGGTCAGATGCGACGGTGTAAACCACGCATCCGGGCTGCCGTTGGAAACGATGAAAGGCTGCATGTCGAGCGCCGAGCGCATCTGCTTTTCCATCTCGTCCCACACGCCGTCGAGGTGCTTTTCAGCCAGCACGCCGCGGAAATCGGAATGCGCCGAGCGGAGCAGGCCGTAATAGGCGTAGAGCTGACCATAGGCGAACCAGAAGCGGTCATCCGCACGGGTATCGAACCAGCCATTATGATAGTTTTCCGCGCGGTCCTTGAGGATCGCCGAGGTGGAACCCAGATCGCTGGCGATACGGTCGACAAACTGGATCAGATTGTCGGCGCGGGCATCAAACGTGGCCTGACAGTTTTCAAGGCGCGTATTGAACGAACGCAGATCCTTGATTGCCGAACGATAATAGCTTGGCGTCGGGGTCTTCGGACCGAACGGGCTCAGACCGAAATACCAGGAATCCTCGGCAAACTGCAAATTGCCACGCGCCTTTTGCAGATCGCCATCGATCTGCGATGTGCCGCGCAGACGGCCGATATTGTCCACCAGTTCAATCGCCGTACGACGCACGGCGGCATTGATACCACGCTGGAACGAGGCCTTGTTGTCGAGGAACGGCGTGCGATCCCAGTCGAGACCGAAGAAACCGGCCTTGTAGAGCAGCATGGAGGAAATCCACGCATTCTGGTTCACATTGAAATCGGTGAGGTCTGCGGCAACCTCGGCAATCGCCGAACGCGAGCACTTGCGCGCCGTTGACGGAATTTGTGCCGCCTGAACCGGCTGTTCAGTTTGCGGCGTTTCGGAAGACGGCTGGTCATTGCCCGATCCGGTCGCGGTCCCGGTGGATGGTGCCGGTTCCGGGGCTTGTGCTGGCGCGGCGGGTGCGGACTGCGAACTTAATTCCTCGCCGGGCGTCTTGGCGGTCTGATAGCTATACTTTGCCGGATAGTCCGGATCGAAATTGGTCCAGACCTGAGTCTGCCAGATAAAATAGATATAGAGCGCGGCGAGACCGACCACGACGACGCCAATTATGGCTTTCCACAATATTCCGAACTTAAGATAAAGCCGCCACAAAGCGGCCAGCGGAATGGCTATCAGCCGGGCCAGACCCGCAATCATACGACCTAGGAAGGAGAAAACGGCCCGCACTGCATTCCACACTATCGATCATCCTTCATTTGGCCCGCAATTCCGGGGCTTCGAACCATTTTCGCTCACGCGCCGATCCATCCGCAAAGAACGTCGTTTCCCGAAAAGGCGTGAGCAAGAAACGTTGTTCCCTTTCAAATAGAGTGCGCTTGTCTTTTCGACAACCGGGATCGCTCATCCAACTGATTTTATCCGGCATTTTGGCGTGGCAGGGTTGAAACCGGGGGGCCGATCCGTAACATGGCGCAACTTCGAGCCGTTCCAGAAAAAGTGCGGGATATTTTTCATTCTCATCACGACAAAAGAGACAGACGTCGCAATCGAGAATATTTTCGCCGCTGTGGTACTTGAACGGCGCAATCTTTGGTGTTTGCTAAAGCCGGAACCGGAAAAATAAGCAAACCGTCAAAACGGCCCGGAAATGGAGAGAACAATGAAACTGACCTATACGCTTGCCTTTGCTGCGCTTGCCACGGGAACGGCAATGCTTGCAGCACCCGGCGCCAGCTTTGCGGAAGAACCGAAAAGCTGCTCGACGGTGCGCTTCTCCGATGTCGGCTGGACCGACATCACGTCGACAACTGCGGTTGCGACCGAAATTCTCAAAGGCCTCGGCTACAAGACCGATATCAAGGTTCTTTCCGTGCCGGTGACCTATGCGTCGCTGAGCAAGAAGGACATTGATGTCTTCCTCGGCTACTGGAACCCTTCCATGAGCGCCGATCTCAAGCCTTATCTGGATGACAAGAGCGTCGAGACGCTGCGCACCAATCTGACCGGCGCGAAATACACGCTTGCCGTGCCGACATATGCCGCCAATGAAGGCCTCAAGGACTTCAAAGATATTGCAACCTTCAAGGACAAGCTCGGCGGCAAGATTTACGGCATCGAGCCGGGCAATGACGGCAATCGTCTGATCCTCGACATGATCAACAAGGACGCCTTCGGCCTGAAGTCGTTCGAACTGGCGGAATCCTCCGAACAGGGCATGCTTGCGCAGGTCGCGCGCGCCGTCAAAAGCAAGGAGCCGATCGTGTTCCTTGCCTGGGAACCACATCCGATGAACAAGCGCTTCGAGATCACCTATCTCACCGGCGGCGATGACTTCTTCGGCCCGAATCTCGGCGGCGCCAAGGTCGAGACCAATGTGCGCAAGGGCTACACGCAGGAATGCCCGAATGTTGGCAAGTTCCTGACCAATCTTGAATTCAACCTCGATCTCGAAAACGAGATCATGGGCAAGATTCTCGATGACGGTCAGGAGCCTGCAAAGGCGGCAACCGACTGGCTCAAGGCAAATCCGGCTGTGCTCGACACGTGGCTCGCCGGCGTGACGACCGTTGACGGCAAGGAAGGTCTGCCTGCTGTCAAATCGGCCCTCGGCCTCTGACGCGCAGCACTCGCAGGCCGCGGCTAAACCCGCGGCCTCGTTATTTGCGGGTAGCCGTATCCTTTCCATCAAAAAACGCAGCAGGAGACTTCATCGTTGAACTGGCTGACGGACTATAAAATCCCGGTTGGACCGACTGCAAAAACGGTCGTGGACTGGCTGACGAACAATATGGGCGGCTTTTTCGATCTGCTGGCAGCAGTCATGCAAAGCATGATCGACGCCCTGCTCTTCGTCCTGAAACTGCCCCATCCCCTGCTCCTGATCGCCATATTCGCGGTGATTGCCTGGTTTATCCAGCGGCGCATTTCTGTGGTCGTTCTGACGGTCCTGGGCTTTCTGTTCATTCTCAATCAGGGTTACTGGGACCGGACGCTGGAAACGCTGACGCTGGTGCTTTCATCCTGCGTTCTCTGCATGGCCATCGGCGTTCCGCTCGGCATTGCCGCAGCCCATCGCCCCACCCTTTATGCCGCCATGCGCCCCGTGCTCGATTTGATGCAGACGCTGCCAACCTTCGTCTATCTGATCCCGGCCATTGTATTCTTCGGCATCGGCATGGTGCCCGGCCTGCTTGCCACGGCCATTTTCGTTCTGCCCGCGCCGGTGCGCCTGACGCATCTTGGCGTTTCATCCACCCCCTCCTCGCTGATCGAGGCAGGTGAAGCCTTCGGCGCTTCGCGATCCCAGCTTCTCTGGAAGATCGAACTGCCCTATGCCATGCCGCAAATTCTGGCGGGCCTGACCCAGACGATCATGCTGTCGCTTTCGATGGTGGTCATCGCGGCCCTTGTCGGTGCCGACGGCCTTGGCGTTCCAGTCGTTCGCGCGCTGAACTCCGTCAACACCGCGCTCGGCTTCGAGGCAGGCCTTGTCATCGTCGTGGTCGCCATCGTGCTCGACCGCATCTTCCGCGCTGGCAGGGAAAAATAGCATGACCCCGAAAAGTGGGAACCGGTTTTCGGTTCGAATCATGCTCAAACAAAAGTCAGGAGATTGCGGATGACCATTATCGCACTCGAAGACGTCTGCATCATTTTCGGCAAGAACACGGACAATGCGCTGGCGCTGGCCGATGGCGGCGCAACGCGATCCAAGATTCAGGCCGAAACCGGTCATGTGCTTGGCGTCCATAATTGCACGCTCGACATTGAAGAAGGCGAAATCCTTGTTCTGATGGGCCTGTCCGGTTCCGGCAAGTCCACGCTGTTGCGCGCCATCAACCGGCTCAACCCGATCTCGCGCGGTCGCGTCACGGTGCAGGACGGCGACCGTGGCATCGATGTCGGCAAAGCGGATCGCAACACGCTTCGCCATTTGCGCACCGAACTCGTTTCGATGGTGTTCCAGCAATTTGGTCTGCTGCCGTGGCGCACCGTCGAGGAGAATGTGGCCTTCGGGCTGGAAATCTCCGGCATGGGCAAGGAAGAACGCATCAACAAGGCCCGCCAGCAGCTTGAACTGGTCGGCCTTCAGGACTGGGCCAAGCGCAAGGTCGGCGAACTCTCCGGCGGTATGCAGCAGCGTGTCGGCCTCGCCCGCGCCTTTGCCACCGGCGCGCCAATCCTGCTGATGGACGAGCCGTTCTCGGCATTGGATCCTCTGATCCGCACAAGGTTGCAGGACGAACTTCTGGCCTTCCAGTCGCGACTGAAGAAAACCATCGTTTTTGTGAGCCACGATCTCGATGAAGCCATGAAAATCGGCAATCGCATCGCGATCATGGAAGGCGGACGCATCGTGCAATGCGGAACGCCGCAGCAAATCCTGTTGCAGCCCGCCGATCAGTATGTCGCCGATTTCGTCGCGCATATGAACCCGCTCGGCGTGCTGCGCGCAGGCGATATCATGACGCCGTTCGACCGTAACGCCGCCCCGCGCCCCTTTGCGGCAACGGCACGCCGTGAAACGCTGGTGCGTGAACTGATGAATGCCGTTGCCGACAGTAACGGCGATGTCGGCATTGTCGAGAATGGAAACATCGTCGGCAAGGTTGCGGCAGACGATATCGTCCGGGCACTCGCCTGGCACCAGCAACGCGCTGGGTAAAAGACAAAAACGCCGCCTCAAAAAGGCGGCGTTTTCAATTCTGGATTGGCAGTCGCCCGTTAAGCCTGCGCAGCCTGTCTGGCAGCGGCACGTGCTTCAACACGGGCGCGGATAGCATCGACATCCGCACGCGGCGTCGCGGCAAACAGCTTTTTCGTATAATCGTGCTGCGGATTGTTGAACACGTCGTCACGCGACCCGTATTCAACCACCTCACCGAAATACATCACCATCACCTCATCGGCGATATAGCGCACCAC
Organism: Brucella haematophila; assembly: GCF_005938105.1. GTDB lineage: Bacteria > Pseudomonadota > Alphaproteobacteria > Rhizobiales > Rhizobiaceae > Brucella > Brucella haematophila. The sequence continues at coordinate 122,377 of NZ_VCPE01000006.1, forward strand.
CGAAAGGTCGTGGCTGATGAAGACATAGGTCAGGCCGAACTCTTCCTGCAAGTCGGACAACAGGTTGAGAACCTGCGCCTGTACCGACAGATCGAGTGCGGACACCGGCTCGTCGAGAATCAGCAGCTTCGGATTGAGCATCAGCGCGCGCGCAATGGCGATACGCTGGCGCTGACCGCCGGAGAACATATGCGGATAACGGTTGAAGTGCTCGCGACCGAGACCAACCTTCAACAGCATCTGCATTGCCTTGGCACGCCGCTCTTCAGCCGACATGTTCGTGTTCAGCAGCAGCGGCTCGGCCAGCACGTCGCCGATTTTCTGGCGCGGATTGAGCGAACCGTAAGGGTTCTGGAACACGATCTGCACCTTCTGGCGCATGTCAGCCGTCAGCCCGTCACGAGCAATGTTCACATCCTGGCCGCCGATCTTCAGATCGCCAGAGGTCTGTGGATCGATCATGGTCAGGATGCGGGCCAGCGTGGACTTGCCGCAACCGGATTCGCCGACGATTGCCAGCGTCTTGCCCTTTTCCAGCTTGAAGCTGACGCCCTTGACGGCGTGAACCACCTTTGGCTTGCCGAACAGGCCGCCGCCGACATGATAGTCGCGCTTGATATCGCGCGCTTCGAGAACGACCTCGCTCATCACGCTTCTCCTGCACTGCTATTGTCAAAGACGAAATCGGACACCGTCGGCAGACGGTCGCCGGTCGCATTCTCCGGCAAAGCCGACAGAAGCGCGCGCGTGTAAGGACTTTTCGGCGCGGAGAACAACGACAGCACGTCGGCGTCTTCCATCTTGTGGCCCTTATACTGCACGATGACCCGATCCGCCGTTTCGGCGACGACACCCATATCGTGGGTGATCATGATCAGGCCCATGCCATGCTCCACCTGGAGCCGCATCAGGAGATCGAGGATCTGCTTCTGGATCGTCACGTCGAGAGCCGTGGTCGGCTCGTCAGCGATCAGAAGCTTCGGATTGCAGGCAATCGCGATAGCAATCATCACGCGCTGGCACTGGCCGCCCGACATCTGATGCGGGAAGCTGCCGAGACGTTCAGAAGCATCACGAATGCCGACCAGTTCGAGAAGCTCGATAGCGCGGGCACGGCTCGCCGAACCGTTCATGCCCATATGCTGCCTGAGCGCTTCTTCAAGCTGGTAGCCGACCGTGAAGCACGGATTGAGACTTGCCACAGGCTCCTGAAAGATCATCGAAATGTCGCGACCGATGATCTGGCGGCGTTCGGAACTGGAAAGCGTGCGCAAATCCTTGCCGTCAAACGACATTTTGTCTGCCGTCACGGTTGCGGTCTTGGGCAGAAGGCCCATCACCGCGAGCATGCCGACCGACTTGCCCGAACCGGACTCGCCGACGATAGCCAGAACTTCGCCCTTGTCGACCGTGATATCGATGCCATCGACCGCCTTGAAAGGACCAGTCGAAGTATCGAACGAAACCGTAAGGTTCTTGATTTCAAGCAAAGCCATCGATCAGCTCCTCTTGAGTTTCGGGTCGAGCGCATCGCGCAGACCGTCGCCGATCAGATTGATGGCGAGAACAGTGATCAGGATTGCCAGACCCGGGAAGGTCACGATCCACCAGGCGCTGAGGATGAACTCGCGCGCTTCGGCCAGCATGGTGCCCCATTCTGGCGTCGGCGGCTGTGCGCCCATGCCGAGGAAGCCCAGAGCCGCCACGTCGAGGATGGCGTTGGAAAACGACATCGTGGCCTGCACCACAAGCGGCGCGAGACAGTTGGGCAGAATGGTCTTGAACATCAGGCGCAGCCTGCTTGCACCGGCAAGCTTGGCCGCCGTCACATATTCGCGTTCCTTTTCCGCCATGACGGCGGCACGGGTCAGACGCGAAAAATGCGGCAGCAAAACAAGCGTGATGGCAAGCACGGCATTGATGAGGCCCGGTCCGAGAATTGCAACCAGAACCAGCGCCAGCAGCAGCGACGGGAAAGCCAGGATCACATCCATGATGCGCATGAAGACCGTATCGACACCGCCACCGAAATAGCCGGTGATCAGGCCGATGGTAATGCCAAGGCACATCGAAATGATAACGATGACGAAGCCGACGAGCAGCGAATATTGCGCGCCATAGATCAGGCGGGACAGAATATCACGCCCGACCGCATCCGTTCCAAGCAGGAACTGGGTCGAACCACCGGTTTCCCAGAATGGCGGAACCTTCACGAATTCGCGGAACTGTTCCGTTGGGTCGTGGGGCGCAATGAGCGGCGCCAGAAGCGCCACCAGAATGATTGCGATAAAGACGTAGAGACCGATAACCGCGCCGCGATTGACGCTGAAATAGAACCAGAAGTCCTTCAGTGCACGCATCTTGCCGATGTCGTTTGCGGCTTCCGGCTGAATAGCTGAGTGTGTCATGATACCCTCACTTATGCCGGATACGCGGATTGATCAGGCCGTACAGCAGATCGACCACCAGATTGACCACCATGATGATGGCAGCAATCAACAGCAGACCGCTCTGCACGACCGGATAATCGCGGCGGAAAATGGAATCGAGCATCCATTTACCGATGCCAGGCCAGGAGAAGATGGTCTCCGTCAGGATTGCACCGGCCATCAGCACGCCGACCTGCAAGCCGATCGTCGTGATAACGGGGATCATGGCGTTACGCAGCGCGTGAATACCCACGACGCGGCGGGTCGGCAGACCCTTGGCGCGGGCGGTGCGTACATAGTCCTCACCCAGCACTTCCAGCATTGCCGAACGTGTCTGACGCGCAATGACCGCAAGCGGAATGGTCGCGAGCACGATGGTCGGCAGGACGAGATGCGAAGCAGCCGATGCAAAAGCCCCCTTCTGCCCAGACAACAGACTGTCGATCAGCATGAAGCCTGTGACGGGGGGGAAGAAATACAGGAGCGAAATGCGGCCCGAAACCGGCGTCCACTGCAAGATGCCGGAGAAGAAGATGATGAGCAGAAGCGCCCACCAGAAAATCGGCATCGAGTAGCCAACCAGCGAAATGCCCATAAGGCCCTGATCGAACCATGAACCGCGCTTGACCGCGGCGATGACGCCAGCGGGAATACCAAGGCAGATCGCCAGAATGATTGCGCAGATCGACAGCTCTACGGTTGCCGGAAACAGCGCGAAAAACTCAACGAGAACGGGCTTCTTGGTCACCAGAGACTGACCGAAATCGCCGTGCAGCAGGTTCCAGACATAATCCAGATATTGCTGCCAGATGGGGCGGTCAAAGCCGAGCTGCGCCATCAGTTCAGCATGGCGTTCCGGGCTGACGCCGCGCTCGCCTGCCATCAGCAGGACGGGATCGCCGGGCAGGACCCGGACGAAAGCGAAAGCAACGATCGTGATGCCGATAAAGGTCGGCACCAGATAGAGGAGTTTGTTTAATATAAAACGAAACATACAAAAACTCCGACCGGGTGCGGAGGAACCCTCCACACCCGGCCGCTGGTGTTGTTAGACTTTACTCGGAAATGTCGACTTCCTCGAAGCGATAATCGCCGAGCGGGCTCTGCTTGAAGCCCGTTACCTTGGCCGACATCGGAACGAAGACCGTCGAGTGAGCGAGCGTATTCCAAGGAGCCTGCTCCTTGAACACCACCTGCGCTTCTTCATAAAGCTTGGTGCGCTCTTCCTGGCTGGTCGAGATCTTGGCCTTCTGGATCAGATCTTCGAACGGCTTGTAGCACCACTGAGCGCGGTTGTTGTTGCCAACGCCAGCGCAGCCGAGAAGCGTACCCATGAAGTTGTCCGGATCGCCATTGTCGCCGGTCCAGCCGAGGATGACGGAACCGTCGCGGTCCTTGTCGGACGACTTCTTGAGGTATTCGCCCCATTCCATCGAAACGATTTCAGCGCTGACGCCAACCTTGGCCAGATCGGACTGCATGAGTTCAGCGGTACGACGTGCGTTCGGCATGTACGGACGGCTGACAGGCATGGCCCACAGCTTCATCTTCAGGTCCTTGACGCCAGCGGCTTCGAGAGCCTTCTTGGCAGCTTCCGGATCGTACTTGTCGTCCTCGACCTTGTCGTTATAGCCCCACATTGTCGGCGGGATCGGGTTCTTGGCAACCTGACCCTGACCCTGGAACACGGCATCGACGATGGCCTGCTTGTTGATGGCCTGGTTCAGCGCCTTGCGGACTTCCGGCTTGTCGTAAGGTGCCTTCAGCGTGTTGTACGCAAAGTACGCCACGTTCAGACCAGCCTGCTCGTCAACCTTGAGGTTGGTGTCAGCCTGCAGGCCCTTGATATCTGCCGGAGCCGGATAGGACATCAGGTGGCATTCGCCAGCCTTGAGCTTCTGCGCGCGCACAGCCGGATCGGTCGTGATTGCGAAGACGAGATCGTCGATCTTCGGCTTGCCGCCCCAATAGTCCGGGTTGGCCTTGAAGCGAACGACGGCGTCCTTCTGATAAGCAACGAACTGGAACGGGCCAGTGCCGACCGGAACCTGATTGAGGTCGTCCTTCTTGCCGTCGGCAGCGAGCTTATCGGTATATTCCTTCGAAATGATCGAAGCGAAAGGCATCGAGATATTGGCGAGGAACGGTGCTTCCGGACGGTTCAGCACAAACTTGACGGTATAATCGTCAACCTTGGTGATGTCCTTGATCAGCGAACCCATTTCCATGCTGTCGAAATACTCGTAGGTGATGCCTGCGGTATATTCGTGCCAAGGATTGTCCTTGTTGCGCATGCGATCAAACGAGAAGATCACATCGTCCGCGTTGAAGTCACGGGTCGGCGTGAAATAGTCGTTCGAATGGAACTTCACGCCCTTGCGCAGATGGAAGGTGTATTCCAGACCGTCGCTGGAAACGTCCCAGCTTTCAGCGAGACCCGGCACAACCTTGGTCGTTCCGTTCTCGAATTCGGCAAGACGATTGTAAACCGGATGCGCAGACGCATCGAACGTGTCACCGCCCGTATATGCCGCCGGATCGAAACCTTCAGGCGATGCCGGAGAGCAATACACAAAAGTCTTTGCCGAAGCAGCACCGCTCATAAGAGCCACCAGCGCGGTTGCAGCCAGGAGTGTTTTGTACATTTTCATTTTATTGTCCGCCTCCACGGAAAAGTCTGCCGCGCGCGCCCCATTGCCCGCAGCTTGGCCTATCGAAACGCTTGGTTCCCTACTTTGCAAGCGCAATTGTTAGAACCAGTTCACATTCTTATGCGTTTACCACCCTTATTTTTAGATTTTAATTTCTCCAGAACCCCATATTGCGGAAAATTGCGCTAAGAGCGGTCAAATCATAATATTATTTGCGTGAATTTTCACATGGCGTCATGCAATCATCGCATAGCGCTTCTGGAATCGCCAGAATTGCGGGCAATATCAGCGACCGGCCCCTGTTTCATTCGCAAAAACTCGGCTAATAACTGGATTACTGCACTCATATTTACGGCGACCCGATGACCAAGCCTAAAGACCAGACCGAATCCCCTATCAGGCCCACAACGCCGGAAGCCATTCAGATGGCCAAGACACTGATGCGCACGGCGCGCTATGGCGCCCTTGCTGTACTGGACGCCAAAACCGGACATCCGCTGGCAAGCCGCGTGGCCACCGCCACGGATATGGACGGCACACCGCTCATTCTGGTTTCGGGACTGGCGGCCCACACGCCAGGCCTGCTCGCCAACCCCGCCTGTTCACTCTTGCTTGGCGAACCCGGCAAGGGTGATCCGCTTGCTCATCCGCGCATCACCCTTCACTGCGAAGCCGCCAAGGTCGAGCGGACAGCCGACGACTATCCGCGTATTCGCCGCCGTTATCTGAACCACAATCCGAAAGGCGCACTTTATGTCGATCTCGGCGACTTCGCGTTTTTCCGCCTGCATGTTTCGGGCGCCAGTTTGAACGGCGGCTTCGGCAAAGCCTTCAATCTCACATCGGACGACCTGATCTGTCCCGCCGACATATCCGAAAGTCTAGCTCCCAACGAACAGCCGTTTCTTGATAGCGTCATAGAAAGCGGAGAAGATGCGATTGCTGCCCTTGTCGCCGAAACGATCGGCACAGCAGCAAAGCCATTGAAGGTGGCCGGGATAGACCCCGACGGTATCGACATTGCGGCTGGCAATGAGATGGTGCGACTCTCCTTTTCGCAGCGCTGCGACACGGTCGCAAAAATACGCTCCGAACTGTCAAAAATGACCGCCGCGCCCCACTGAAACAAATTCACTGTCTTTTTGGGACAAATTTGCGCGATTTAAACACGGGCGCATTTAAGCAAGGCCTTTTCAAACGAAATGGCAGCCTTTAAATTTGATCTGCGTGTCCCAAAAAGGGGCCGTCATTTGAAACTACCAGCGGTCTTACGGGGGTATGACAGCAAATGAACCAAGAACATACTTTTTGTGATTTAACAGAAAACGCAGATCAGGCAGCAGATTTTCTTTCAGCACTCGCAAACAACAAGCGACTATTGATTTTATGCAAGCTGCTCCACAATGAAATGTCAGTTGGCGCGCTCGCCAAGGCGATTGACCTCAGTCAGTCGGCTTTGTCGCAGCATCTGGCCAAATTGCGGGCTCTCGACCTCGTTTCGACCCGTCGCGATGCCCAGACCATCTACTATATGGTTTCGTCACCGCATATCGAGTTGATGTTGTCGACGCTCTCAAGTCTCTATATGAGTCCGACACCGCGCCGGCAGGAACAGCCGGTACTAGCCATCGCTTAAGCATGAGGTTACAGCCGTGCAATGAAATCAGAAGATCATTTGCACGGCTGTCTCCAACGCATTGACGATCCGGACGACGACCGCCTTTCCCCCTATCGTGACATTCGCGAAAAAGACCTCGTCGGACGTCAGAAGCGTTTCATCGCCGAGGGCAAAGTCGTCATCAATGTCCTGTTCTCCTCCACTGCGCGTTTTGAGACAGAATCGTTGCTCGTGCTGGAAAATCGGCTCGAAGGGCTGACGGAACAGCTACAGCAGATCCCCACAGGCACCCCGGTCTATTGCGTGTCGCAAACCGTCATGGATGCTGTCGCTGGCTTTCATGTGCATCGCGGCATTCTTGCCGTCGGACGCCGCAAGCCCCAGCCGGAATTGGCTGACTTGCTGGCCGCGCTCCCGCAACAATCGCTCGTCACAGTGCTGTGCGGCATATCCAATCATGACAATGTCGGTTCCATCTTCCGCAACGCTGCCGCCTTCGAGGCCGATTGCGTGCTGATGGACGAAACCTGCTGCGATCCGCTTTATCGCAAGGCCATTCGCGTCTCTGTCGGCGCGACGCTGAAAGTGCCCTATTTCCACGGCGGACGCATTGATGAGATTCTCGCCGCCTTGCAGGATGCAAACTTCAACGTGCTGGCGCTCAGCCCATCGTCAGAAACCAGCATCTATCAGGCAACCGGGCATGATCGTCAGGCGCTGTTGCTTGGCACCGAAGGCGAAGGACTGCCGCAGCGGCTTCTGGAGCGGCTCCAGACAGCCCGCATTCCCATGTCGAAGGAATTCGATAGCCTGAATGTTGCTACCGCCTCCGGCATCGCCCTGTCGCGCTTCAGCCGGTTTCAGTAGACTTCGCTTTGCTATTTTTTCCGCACATCTTGTCCGAAAACCGTTTCACACTTTTCGGGATGTGCTCCCAGCAAACGGTAAAAGCGCAGCGATCAGCCGCCCGTCAATGGCCGCCAGCCCGGCGGCAATCATTGCCATGCCGATAAAGTGCTTGGCTTGCAGGGTCTCGCCCAGAAACAGCACGCCGAGCAGGATCGCACTGACCGGGATGAGAAACGTCACCAGCATCAAATTCACAGCGCCCGCCGTCGAGAGGATGCGGAAGAAGAGCACATAGGCAAGCGCAGTTGAGAGCAGCGCGATTCCGGCCAGCGCACCCCAGGTGGCGGCACTTGGCGCAGCCAGCGTCCACGGGTGATCCACGATCAGGGCGACCGGAATGAGCATGACCGTCGTTGCCGTCACCTGACCGGTGGCCGTGATCAGCGGCGCGACGCCCATTGCCTTGAACCGGCGTCCGAAAATACCGGCGAAAGCATAAGAGAGCGCAGCGCAGAGAACAGCAAGCTGCGGCCAGAGATTATGGCCAAGTCCACCAATGGCATCAGGCCCGATCATGATCGCCACACCGCAGAAACCGATCAGCACACCAGCGATCTTGTTGCGGGTGATTTTTTCGTCCGCAGTGAGAAAATGCGCAACAATCACACCGAACAGCGGCGTCGTCGCATTGAGGATGGAAGCAAGCCCGCTGGCAATCTGCGTCTGGCCGTAGACGATGAGACAAAATGGCAGCAGATTGTTGAGAAATCCCATACCGAAAAAGGCAGCCCAGATGTGCCGGTCCTTCGGCATGGACAGGCCCATCAGACGGATTAGCACCATCAGGGCGAGCACCGCCAGGGCGACGCGCAGCGTGACAATGCTGAATGGCGGTAGTTCCCGGACCGCAATGCCGTTGAAGAAGAATGACCCGCCCCAGAGCACGGAAAGCACGAGCAACATGCCCCATTCTTTCCAACCCATCACCTTTTGCGTCGTCATCGCCAGCGCTCCCGAATTTCAATAATGAGGCTCTGCTCAAAGCCAGACTAGGCGAACAGGGCCGGATTGACTTCCCGTTTATCGCTTTTAAATTCAACCCTTGGCAAACGAGTGTTTCTCGCAGGATGAGTGAGTAAAACTAAACCATGCATGCACCACTCCCCTCCCTCAACGGACTGCGCGCGTTTGAAGCCACAGCCCGGCGCGGCAGCGTAACATTGGCGGCACAGGAACTGAATGTAACACCCGGCGCTGTCAGCCTTCAGGTGCGCGAACTGGAAATGTCACTTGGCATCACGCTGTTCACGCGCAAGCCGCGCCGTCTTATCCTGACACCGGATGGCGAACAGTATTTTGCCGCTTTGCGCACGGCATTCCGCACCATGCGCGAGGCAACGGCGCAGCTCAAAACCCGTGCGCTGCCCATACTGACGATCAGTTGCACGCCAAGCTTCGCCATCCAGTGGCTGACGCCGCGGCTCTCGCTTTTTGAAGCCCTGTACCCGCAGGTCGATCTGCGCATCAGCCCATCCAACCGCATTGTCGATCTTGAGCGCGACGGTATAGACGTTGCGATACGCCATGGCTTCGGAATCTATCCCGGGCTGGAAAGCGAGAGACTGATCGATGACGACCTGACGCCGGTGTGCAGCCCTGCCCTTTTGACGGGCAAGGATCGCGATCCTGCATTGCTTGCAAACTTCACCCTGCTCCATGACGAGCATCGGCATGACTGGCGTCTATGGCTGGAGGCGGCGGGTCTGAGCACCATCGACGCATCCAACGGGCCGATCTTTCTCGACAGTAATGGCGCTATTGAAACAGCGAAAGCCGGGCATGGCTTTGCATTGGTGCGCCGGTCTCTTGTGGCGCGCGAGATGGAGGACGGCACTCTGGTCGCGCCCTTCTGTCAGGAAGTTGCCAAGGGTTTCGCTTATCATCTGGTCTATCCGGCAACGGCGCTGGAACGCCCCATCGTGGCCGCATTCCGGGACTGGGTAATGTTGCAGGCAAAAAAATAGGCGGGTGCAAACACCCGCCTATGATTTGTTTTAATCTCTGACCCCGGCTCAGGCCGCCGAAGCGTTCGCCGTGCTCGCCACCAGACGGCGCAGCATTTCTTCCGCCTGCGGTTCGCGTTCGGAACGGCCGATGAAACCGCCGCCAAAAACGCGCGCCGTATTGCTTTCGTCGGAATAGAGCACGCAAGCCTGTCCGGGCGCAATGCCGCTTTCGCCATCCACCAGTTCAACCCAGGTCTTGCCATCGGCATGGCGCAGCACTGCCGGACGCGGCGGGCGCGTGGAGCGAACCTTTGCGAAAACTTCCATTCCGCCTTCCGGCAGATCGCCGATTGGGCCATCGCCCAGCCAGTTGATATCGCGCAGGAACACCTTGTGCGTTTCCAGCGCCTCACGCGGGCCGACGATGACGCGTGCATTGGCGGCATCGAGATGCACCACATAAAGCGGCTCACCGGTGGCCACGCCGATACCGCGACGCTGGCCGACCGTGTAATGCACAATACCGTCATGGCGGCCAAGCGTGCGACCGTCGATATGAACGATATCACCCGGATTGGCAGCTTCCGGCTTCAGCCGGGAGATGATGTCGGAATATTTGCCCTGCGGCACGAAGCAGATATCCTGGCTATCCTGCTTCTTGGCGACCGTCAGGCCCATTTCCTCAGCGATTTCACGCACCTGCGCCTTTGGCAGATGGCCAAGCGGGAAGCGCAGATAATCAATCTGCTCCTGCGTGGTCGCGAAAAGGAAATAGCTCTGGTCACGGTCGGTATCGACCGGACGATAGAGCGAGCGATGCGCACCATTGGCACGGCTGCGAATATAGTGACCCGTCGCCAGAGCATCCGCGCCAAGATCGCGCGCTGTCTGGAGAAGATCGGCAAACTTGACCGTCTGGTTGCAGGAAACGCATGGGATCGGCGTCTCACCGCTGACATAGGAATTCGCGAACGGGTCGATCACGGCTTCGCGGAAACGCGCTTCGTAATCGAGAACGTAATGGGGAATGCCGAGGCTTTCCGAAACGCGGCGGGCGTCTTCAATATCCTGTCCTGCACAACAGGAGCCGGCGCGATGAACCGCTGCGCCATGATCATAAAGCTGCAGCGTCACGCCGACGACGTCGTAACCTTCACGTTTGAGAATCCCGGCCACAACAGATGAATCGACGCCGCCCGACATGGCGACGACAACGCGCGTGTCTTCCGGCTTTCCCGGCAGATCGAGGCTGTTCAGGCTCATGATTGATTCCAGCTTCCGGGCATGCGCCCTGCTTCTCAAAATTCAGATTTCTAGGGCCTATATAGGCGAAACTGCGGCAATTTGCCAAGGTGTCGCATAATAAACATTGGTCGAATTGCGACCTGACCCGCACACTTCACCGTGAAATTCACCGAAAAACGCCCAAATGTCGTCGGGCCATTCATTTTTCTTCGAAAATTTTTCAAGTGTTACCAGAGTGTTACCGGCAGTTTAGGTAATTTTTAAAGCTGTGGCGCTAGTCTCACACTCGATTAGGTCCTTGAGTGTTGTGTAGAGAGTACAATGACCGATCTGGTAAGACCGCGTATAAAATATGTAATTGGTCCCGATGGCAGCCCGCTGACCATTGCGGACCTTCCCCCCGCCAATACAAGGCGCTGGGTCATCCGCCGCAAGGCCGAAGTTGTCGCTGCTGTTCGCGGCGGACTTCTGAGCCTTGAGGAGGCATGCCAGCGTTACACATTGACGGTGGAAGAGTTCCTTGGCTGGCAGTCCTCGATCGATGAGCATGGTCTCGCCGGTCTCCGGACGACCAGAATTCAGCAATATCGGCACTGATGGATCGTGCCGGGTTGAACTGTCGTTCAATCATTCGACCGATTCAGCCCATTGATCTGACAAATTGAAAACCGGCCCTCTGGGCCGGTTTTTGTTTGCGCAAATCATTCCTATGTTGAAGACTGTATGTGTTCAATCTGGAGGATGGCATGAGCGGAAATATCGAGATTCGCAAGGAAGACAGTTCCGATGGCGGGCGCTATGTGGCGTCGCTGGATGGCAGCGAAGCCGAAATGACCTACACCAAGCTGGGGCCTTCGCTCATTTCCGTCGATCATACCCGCGTACCGGAATCCATGCGCGGCAAGGGCGCGGCACAAGCACTGGCCAAGAACGCCATTCTTGATGCGCGCCGCAATGGCTGGAAAATCATTCCGCGCTGCAGCTTCATGCATGCGCAGGCAACGCGTCACCCCGATTGGTCTGATGTGATTACCAACGGCTGATAAAGCCGGCAGGAAACTGAAGCGCCGACCGGATCGCCATCTGGTCGGCGGTTTCGCGAATCATGATTGATGGGATCGGAGAACAATCAGCCTTTCGGCAATTCCTGAATACGGCTGGCGAGACTTTTGGAAACGGCCTTGCCGTTCTTCCCGCTTGTGCCACCTGCCGCCGTCTCTGCGGCTTGCAGAATGCCGTGAATAGGCGAATCGGGGCCTTCCTTTTCTGCGGTTGCAGCAACCATGCGGGCAGCAAGCTCCGCCATTTCCTCGCGAAGCGCAGCATTCTGGTGCATGATTTCCGCCTGATCCTGATCGGACAGCGAAACAGCGACAGCACCGCCGCGCGAAAAACGTTCCAGCTTTTCCTGTGCGTCGGACAGTTCAGAAATCAGCTTTTCCAGCTTCTGCTGCAAATCGCCGTTCCGGCGTTTCTCGCTCTTCAATTCAGTCTGCGCCGAGGTGAGCTGCGTTGAAAGCTCGTTATAGCGGGCAGTTGCTTCCTTACGGTCACGGCGCATTTCGGTTATCTCGCTCGACAAGCGGCCACGTTCAGCCTCATTAGCGCTTATCTCGATACGCAGCGTATCCGCAAGCCCTTCCAGCGCAGTGTAATGGCTTTGAATACGTTCAAGCTCGGCTTGCAGGATTTCGGACTTTTCCGACGCTGTCTCTTGCGACGACTTGGCCTCCGACAGCGTCTGATCCCGGTCGGCCAGTTTCTTCTCGATGGTGGACTGGCTTTCCTCAAGCAACGGAATGCGCTTCAGCTCTTCATATTGACGCCCCAGCACGACCGCCTGTTCGGCTGCCTTCTGGCGTTCCCGTTTCAACTGCTGTTCCAGCTTGCTGATCGCCACGGCAAATTCCGCGCGTAATCCATCCTTGTCAGCGCGGATTTCAGCAAGCGTGATCGGCAGCTCGGCCTGAACCTGCCGTCGCGCCAGAAAGAAAGCGCGCCGCCAGACCGATGGCCCGAGCAGGATCAGGACGAAAACCGTCACAAGAACGCCAAGCAGGAAGAAGAGTGCCGACTGGATCAAGGTTTCACACGAAGTTGAGCTTTTTGCAGCCAAACAGAACCATCAACTGATGGTAGCGCATAGGTCTGGAATGCGCAAAAGGCTTTCTTGCACCGAAACAATTTCCGAGTGCAGAACAGCCTTCGCGCAACCAAAATTCACAACGACCTAGAACGGGTTCCAGGTCGGGGCAGCGGAAACCTTCAGATAGCCGATATTCACGCCAAGCCTTGCGCCAACGCCGGTGCGGATCGGTACGAGCACGATGTTTTCGCGCTTCAGCACGTTGAACCCGACGCCTGCAACGACATAAGCCGAACCGGCAACGCCCGCATAACGACCGTAGAGGTTCTGGATATCGTCCAGATTATAGACGAGCATCATGACGCGTGAGCCCTGACCGCCGAAATCCCAGCCGAGCGAGGGGCCCTGCCAGTAAGTCTTATGGTCACCGGCATTCTTCGTATAAAGCGTGCCTTCGCCATAGGTCAGACCGCCGATGAACGCGCCGGAACCTTCTTCACCAAGAACATAGCCGTTCGGCAGGCCGAAGCTCTGGAACGCTTTCTCGACGGCGCTGGCAAGCCCGCCCGACGCCGAGCCAAAGAACCGATGACCGGAATCGACGATTTCCTCGGCGGTGTATGTGTTCTGCGCCCGTGCCTGATGCGGCAGAGCGAGGATGGAGACAATCAGTGCCGCAAGAAACGCGATAAAATACGCCGTATTGCGGAAACTGGTTTGCGACAGGGATGGTATGGCCATTTTTATTTCCTTCTGGCTACCGCTTCTCTGTCTGACGCCCTGTTAAAAGCATGACGCCGCCTCTTCCGGGCTTTCGCGTCGAATCGCGCATATTGTAAACGCTAATTTATTGTCCAAACCTTTATGAGCGGAAATTGGCGTTACAAAGGCGAAAATCTCCCTTCTTCATCAACGCGCTTCCATTGATAAGCTGATCTCAAAAAAGACAGCTTTGTTGCGGCTTTCTAGTGTGGCGTGTATCCAGTTAAACCGACATTCAGGGCGATTCGCCCATCTTCATGCCGCGCGTTGAACCACAGGTTTTACGGGCGGTTTCGTTAACCGATCAGGACGCGACCGTCCGGCCGAAGCGCCGCGGAGCCGGGTCCATCCGCGTTCCGGAGAAAGCGCCATGCCACTACCCGTTACCCTGTCCGCACTCGACCTCGGTGCGCTTCTGTGCAGCAGGATCTGTCATGACATCATCTCGCCGGTTGGCGCGATCAATAACGGTCTTGAACTGCTGGAAGAAGGCGGCGCAGACGAAGATGCGATGGCGCTGATCAAGTCGAGCGCACGCAACGCCTCGGCCCGTCTCCAGTTCGCCCGCATTGCCTTCGGCGCTGCCGGTTCGGCAGGCGTGCAGATCGATACAGGCGACGCGCAGACCGTCGCCACCGAATATTTCAAGAACGAGAAGCCGGAACTGACCTGGGAAGGCACGCGCGTGCTTCTGCCCAAGAACAAGGTGAAGCTGCTGCTCAACATGCTGCTGATCGCCAATGGCGCAATCCCGCGCGGCGGCTCGCTTGCCGTGCGTCTGGAAGGCGGCGATACCGAGCCGCGCTTTGTCATCACGGTCAAGGGCCGCATGCTGCGCGTTCCGCCAAAGTTCCTGGAGCTGCATTCAGGGGCCACTCCGGAAGAGCCGATCGATGCGCATTCCGTGCAGCCTTATTATACGCTGCTGCTCGCCGAAGAAGCTGGCATGACGATTTCTATTCACGCGACGGCAGAAGATATCGTATTCTCTGCCGAGTGAGTGAATTTGGAGCGCGGGTTCTCCCGCGCTTCTGCTGAGATGATGACAGCAGGCGAAGACCGTATGATGTGAGGAGTTTCAGGCAGCAGCCCGCTGCCTTTCTGGGGGAAGTTCGATGGGAGACCAAGCAATGGCCGGCTATTGCCTGCTGGTTGACGATTCATCCGTCATCCGCAAAGTCGCGCGCCGTATTCTGTCCGATTCCATCGCAGAATTTGCCGAAGTCTCAACCGGACATGACGCGCTCGACAGTTGCGCATCGCGGATGCCGGATATCATCCTTCTCGACTTCGACCTGCCGGACATGACCGCCCTCGAAGTCATTCCCGAACTGCGCGCGCTGCCCGATGGCCAGCATCCGCGCATTATCATTTGCCTTTATGAACTCGACGTCACGCGTATCATGCGTGCCAAACGCTCCGGCGCGGATGGCTATGTATTGAAGCCCTTCGACCGCGCCTATCTCACCGAACAATTCACCGCCTTGATGAGCAGTGAGCAGCCAAGGCGTCCGCGCCTGGCCTGATACGGGTTTGGCGATACGTCGCGACAAAACCATCTGACCCTCTAGCCACCGAAAAGAAAAAAGCTCCGCCGAAGCGGAGCTTTTTTATTCGGTGACCGTAAGGTCCGGACCGATCAGGCGCTTTCGCGCAGCTCGGCATCCGGCTCGCGCAGCACGTAGCCGCGGCCCCAGACGGTTTCAATGTAGCTCTGGCTACCGGAAACTGCGTCAAGCTTCTTGCGCAGCTTGCAGATGAAGACGTCGATGATCTTCAGTTCCGGCTCGTCCATACCGCCATAAAGGTGGTTGAGGAACATTTCCTTGGTGAGCGTCGTACCCTTGCGCAAGCTCAGAAGCTCGAGCATCTGGTATTCCTTGCCCGTCAGGTGAACGCGCTGGCCGGAAACTTCCACCGTCTTTGCGTCCAGATTGACGATCAGATCACCGGTGGTGATGACCGACTGTGCATGGCCCTTCGAGCGACGAACGATCGCATGAATACGCGCGATCAGCTCATCCTTGTGGAAAGGCTTGGTCATGTAGTCGTCAGCGCCGAAGCCAAGGCCGCGAACCTTGTCCTCAATGCCAGCCATGCCGGAGAGGATCAGGATCGGCGTCTTCACCTTGGAAAGGCGCAACGTACGAAGAACTTCGTAACCAGACATATCCGGCAGATTCAAATCCAGCAGGATGATGTCGTAGTCATAAAGCTTGCCGAGATCGATGCCTTCCTCGCCCAGATCGGTCGTGTAGACATTGAAACTCTCGGACTTGAGCATCAGCTCAATGCTCTGTGCGATAGCACTGTCGTCTTCAATCAAAAGGACGCGCATCTCTTATCCCCTTTCCGCAGCCGACCAGATGTCCCTCAAGGCGGCACACGGAACCGTCGTTGCCTCTGTATGAAGGTGCCAGCAAATGGTTAACAAAATATGATTCTGGTTGGCAAGCATATTTATGCCCTGTTTAGAAAATTCTCGTAGCGATCTGAATCATAAGGAGATTCACTTTCCCATGACTCTAAAGCATCACTTTAAGAATTCTCGCTAAGCGATTCATCCGACTCTAGGTTTCACCTGTTGCTCAAAAACCACATTAGGTTTACCGAGCCTTAAGTCCTAACGCGTATGATTAACCTCGCCGGTAAAGGAATGGTTACCAAACGGGTGAAATCTTAACTTTTTGTTTCGCTACGAGGGGTGATTTCCGACAACGGCCGCGACGCTTTCCCTCTTTGGGGCTGGATTCGCGGGGGATTCGCGGTGTGAACGGGCGCATTTTGCTTATTCACACTTGTTAATAAAACATGGTCCGACCGCGTGAAACGAGGGTCGAAGAGAGCATGTTTCGAATGAATTGGTTTAGAGCGCCGATCCGATAAGCAGGATCGAACCGTTTTCTAGACTCAGGGGGGAACGCCCCAACACATGGAAGCTGGTTGGTGTTCAAGGAGTATTGCGTATGAAGCCACGTGAAAGCCTAGTCAGGCTGAAACTGTTCCAGGTGAAGGAAAAGCGCCGTCAACTGGGCCAGCTTGACCTGATGATCGGCGAGTTCGAGCGAATGGCTGGAGAACTCGACGCCCAGATCCTGTCGGAAGAAAAGAAAGCCGGCATCACCGACATCAATCATTTTGCCTATCCGACCTTCGCCAAGGCTGCACGCCAGCGGCGTGACAACCTGTTCGGTTCGATCGGCGATCTGATGTCGCAGAAGGAAGCGGCCGAAGCAGAACTGGCGGTCGCCGAGATCGAGCTTTCCAAGGCCGAAGCACTGGAAGAGCGTGACGGCGGCAAGGCGCCACGCGAAGTCGTCGAGCGCCCGGCCAATCAGCGTCGCGCAATGATCGGCTGATCAACGGCGAAACGATTGCGATTTTCAAGGCACTGCCCTTCTTTGTAACACTACAGTTGCAAATTGGTCAGGCCGTGGCGAAACGAGTGATTTTCGAGCACCGGAGCGGAGCGTACTTTTGGGTACGTGAGCACCGGCGCGCAGGAAATTGCTCGTTGCAGCCCGGCATGGCGAAGAATGCAACTGTAATGATAAGGGTGGTGCCTTTGCGTGTCTAAGAAGCCGGGTTGGCAAATAACAACCAACAGGCCACATCCATAGCAGCGACATAAAAACTTGGTTTGCATCCTGCCGCACCCGCATGTAGGGAAGACGTGCAATGCAGAAATCCGCCCCCTCCGGGCTTAAACCAGCCCCAAGCAAGTTCAATTTCAGCAAGACGCCCAAGCCGGTCCAGTGGGGCCTGCTTCTGATGGTGTCGGCTGTTTTGATTGTTGTCGGGGAGCTGCTGCATCTTCCGGCAGCATTGCTGCTGGGCGCGATGATCGGCGGCATTATGATGGCGGCTGGCGAGAGCACCTTGCGCGTTCACAGCCAGCTTTCGACACTTGCACAGGCCGTGGTCGGCCTGTTGATTGCCCGTGCGATCACGCCTGAGTTCTTCTCCAATATGGGGCGGCATCTGCCGATCATCCTGATCTCGATGCTCTTCGTGCTGTTTTCCAGCACGCTGATTGGCTATCTGCTGGCGCGGTTCCGCGTCCTGCCCGGCACAACCGCCGTCTGGGGTTCTTCTCCGGGTGCTGCCACCGCAATGACCCTGATGGCGGAATCCTTCGGAGCGGATGCGCGGCTCGTCGCGTTCATGCAATATCTGCGCGTGGTGCTGGTCGCGACCACCGCATCGCTCGTCGTGCGCCTTGGCGCGGGCGTGGAAATGGCAACGCCAACCGCTATGGACTGGTTTCCACCCCTCAACCCGTCCAGTCTTGGCGCGACGCTGCTTCTCGTCATTGCTGGTGCGCTTCTGGGACAGATCTCGCGCATTCCAACGGGCGCCATGCTGGTGCCCTTGGTGCTGGGCGCGATCCTTCAGGATACCGGCGTCATGACCATCGACCTGCCGCCATGGCTGCTGGCGATCAGCTATACGCTGATTGGCTGGCGTATCGGGCTTGGTTTCTCGCGTGCGATCATTGCCCATGCAGCGCGGGCCTTTCCCGCCGTGCTGGCCTCGACGCTGATCCTGATCGCCGTCTGCGGCCTGTTCGGCATGGCGCTTGGCCACATGCTCGATCTCGATCCCCTCACCGCCTATCTGGCGACAAGCCCGGGCGGCGCAGACACGGTTGCTATTATCGCCGCATCGACCAATGTCGACCTGCCCTTCATCATTGCCATGCAGACGAGCCGTTTCTTCGTGGTGCTCTTTGCGGGACCAGCGATTGCCCGCTTCGTCGCCAAACGCGTCGAAAGAAGCCTGGCAAAATCAGGCAAATAAAAAACCCGGCTTTCGCCGGGTTTTTCTTCAACTGAACTGACCAGATCAGGCCTTCTTACCGTGGAAACCACGGATGGCGCCGATGATCTTGTCTTGATCGGCTTCCGAGAGATACGGATGCATCGGCAGGCTCAGAATACGCGATGGCAAAGCTTCCGAGACCGGCAGGCCGCCCGGTGCAACCGGATAGTGCTTATATGCTGTCTGCTGGTGCAGCGGCTTCACATAATAGATCACCGACGGCACGCCCTCGGCCTGAAGATGCGCCTTCAGCCCGTCGCGGTTCTCGCTTTCGATGGAATATTGCGCCCAGGCGGAACGGTTACCGGCAGGCAAGGCCGGAACCTTCACCACATCCTTCAGCGCTTCATTGTAACGCTTGGCGATACGGTCGCGCGCTTCCATTTCGTCTTCGAGGATTGCAAGCTTTTCCAGAAGAACAGCGGCCTGGATCGTATCGAGGCGCGAGTTGAGACCAATGCGAACATTGTCGTACTGCGTTTCGCCCTTGCCATGGAACAGCACGGAGCGCAGCGTGTTGGCAAGCTCGGCATCATTGGTGAACATTGCACCGCCGTCGCCATAGCAGCCAAGCGGCTTGGCCGGGTAGAAGCTGGTCGCACCGACATGGCCGAAAGCACCGCACATGACGTTGTCGCGCTTGCCACCGATGGACTGTGCGGCGTCTTCGATGACGAACAGACCTTCGCGCTCGGCAATCGCGGTGATGCGATTATAGTCGGCAGCAAGGCCGAACAGATCGACCGGAATGATTGCCTTCGGCTGCAAGCGGCCTTCCTTGCGGATAGCGGCAATGGCAGCTTCAAGCTGCTCGACATTCATATTGTAGCTGGTTGCGTCGACATCGACGAAAACTGGCTCCGCGCCGACAAGTGCTACAACTTCCGCAGTCGCGGCGAAGGTGAAGGACGGAACGAAAACTGCATCGCCAGTGCCGATGCCGCGTGCCATGAGAGGCATCTGCAGGGCGTCGGTGCCGTTGGCGCAGGCGATCACATGTTCGACGCCCAGATATTCACCGAGCTTCTTTTCGAACTCTGCCACTTCAGGCCCGAGAATATAGCGGCCTTCCGCAACAACCTTGGAAATGGCGGCATTGAGACGGTCTTCGATACGCGCGCGCTGCGCTCCAAGATCAATAAACTGCATGTTGGCTCCATAGAGTTGGCCTCGCACGAACCACGTGCGAATCCTTGGCACCTGTTTATTCGCTTGCGCCCCGCCCTGCCATGGCCGGGGCGTTCAAAGTTTTGCGAATGCTGTAACACCGCTTGACGAAACGTAAGCTCCGTCCGCGACATCTTACTTGTTATGCTTCACGGAGCCTTCGGTCAGAATCCGCAGAACATTGATCGCTTCCTTGCCATCGGTCCGCGGCGTCTCGCGCGTTTCGATGCAATGCATGAAATGCTGCAACTCGCGGGTGAGCGGCATGCCTTCCTCGACCGGTATATAGATCGGGTCTACGAACTTGAAAGCCCACTGATCGTTTTCCCGCCAGACTTCGTGCTTATAGAGAGCAAGCTTGCGGTCCCATGGTTCGCCGTCATCGAAAACAGCCATGCCCTTGGTGCCGGTCACGCTGAGGCGACGTTCGCGATATGCATTGAGCCGCGAGGCAAAAAGATGTCCGCGAATGCCGCTCGGAAATTCCAAGTGAACATGTGCAAAATCGTTCAGATGATCGATGATGGCCGTGCCTTCGCCGCGAATAGCGCTTGGCTCTTCGCCGGTGATAGCGAGAATCATCGACAGGTCGTGCGGCGCGAGATCCCACAGTGCATCGAACTGCGCATGGAACTTGCCGAGACCGACGCGATGCGAATGAACATAGCGGACTTCGCCGAGTTCACCGCTCTTGACCATGTCGAGAAGCTTCTCGAAAGCCGGATGGAAACGCAGAACATGCCCGACCATGAAGATGCGGCCGTTTTCGCGCGCCGCTTTCACTTCCGCTTCCGCCGATGCGACATCGAGCGCGATGGGCTTTTCGACGAGAACGTCCTTGCCGTTCTTCACAGCTTCGGTCGCATATTGCGCGTGGAACTGTGCAGGCAGGGCCAGAACGATAGCGTCGACGTCTGGACGGGTGAACAATTCATCGACCGGAACATTGGGAACGCCGAATTCGGAAGCGAATCGTTCGGCATTTGCCGGATTGGCGTCGGAGACTGCCTGAAGGGCGCCGAGGCTCTTCAGGGTACGAATGTGGTTGCCGCCCCAATAGCCGCAACCCAAAACCGCAATACGAGGTGCCATGAAACTATGCCTTTGCTTATGCACAGTTCCTTATCGGTGCAAATGATGGAAAACAAGACGAAACCTGTGCGAAGAGTGCTTGACAGGTTTTCATTCCCCACATATACCGCCGCCATTCCTTGCAGGAACAATGCTTTGTCCCACCGGAAACGGTGACGATAAAAAGTTCTGCAAAGCGACGCGTGGCGGAGTAGCTCAGTAGGTTAGAGCAGAGGAATCATAATCCTTGTGTCGGGGGTTCGAATCCCTCCTCCGCTACCAACGCACCCCCCAAACCACCGGGTGCATAATCTCCCGTAAGTGCTGACAGGTATGTGAAGACGTCGAGTTCGTAACCGTTCGCGGCGCTATCGCTCACGATGACGTGAGAAATCAGTTCCCGCATCGCCTCGATTTTCTCCGGGTCTTTCAACATTTCATAGTTTTCATATTCAGCCTTGGCGCGCGAAAGCAGCTTGATAAACCGCTCGACGGCCGCCGGGTGCAATTCGATAACCGGCACCGCTTCGCGTGCCGATGCGGCTTCATCTTCCAGCGCCTTCCGCTGATCTTCCAATTGCGTCAATCGCGGCTTAACTCGATCAAGGTCGAGCACTCCGGTTTGGAAAAGCGTAATCAGCCGCTCTTGCTCTCCTGCCACCTTGGCGAGCTTCGCCTCGATTTGTGAAGCCGAGCGCGTTGCGTTGTCGATGTTTGCGCGTCGCTCTGCGACATAATCGCGGATATAGCGTTCGGCCGCTTCTTCATCTTCCAACTTAGACAGAATGCCGGTGACGACCGCGTGTTCGATGCGCTCGGCGTTGTACTTGCGATTGTTGTCGCAAGAACCGCTTTCGCGGTTCTGCGAACACTGCACCCGCAGCCTGCCACCGTTGAAGCCGACGGAAGCCATACCCGCACCGCAAATCGAGCAACGCAACAGCCCGGATAGAAGGCGCTTCGCCTTCTTTGTCGATGCGCCTTGCTCAACCAGCTTAGTGCGATCCGCCTTTCGAGCTTGTGCGGCGTCGTAGGTTTCCCGATCGACAATCGCCAGATGCGGCGCTTCGGCAATCTTCCATTCGCTTTCAGGATTGAACCGGCTGACGCGCTTCCCGGTGTCCGGGTCGCGGACCATATGCACGCGGTTCCAAACGATTTGACCGTTGTAGAGCGCATTCACCAATATGCCGTAAGAGCGGTTCTTGCTGCCGTTGATCGTGCTTGCATTCCATTTCGAACCGCGCGGAGGCGGAACACCCTCCGAGTTTAGCCGACCGGCAATGTCACGCGGCGAAGCGCCTCCGACGTATTCGCGGAAAATGCGGCGAATGACCGCTGCCTGTTCCTCGTTAATTGTGCGCTCGCCCGGTTTACCGAGCACCACGTCGTAGCCGTAGGCGTTCCCACCTGCGACGCGGCCGTCGTTAACGACGCCAGCCATGCCACGGCGAACCTTGTGCTTAAGGTCAGATAGGAACATCGACCCGAGAAGGCCGCGAATACCGACCTGTACCGCGTCGGCAACACCCTCATGCACGGCGATGATTTCAACGTTGGCAAAAGACAGGCGCTTAAAAACTCCTGCCAAATCTTCTTGGTCGCGAGAAATTCGGTCCAAGGCTTCGACGATAACGACGTCGAATTTGCGGGCCTTGGCGTCGTCAATGAGGTTCATTATGCCCTCACGTCCGACAAGCGACGCGCTCGTTTGAGCGCGGTCGTTATAAGTCTGAATTATGCGAAGCCCGTTCTTGCGGGCGTACTCTCGACATAGTGCCACCTGATCGTCAATTGAACGCTCTCTCTGCATGTCTGTCGAGTAGCGGGCGTAGATCGCTGCCCGCCGGATTGTGGTGGTTTGGTCGTGCAAGGCGTTTCATCCTTGAGATTGGCATTGGTTTCAGTGTTTTTGCAGTCCTCGCGAGCATCTACTTTTGCGAAGATGGAAACGAGGGATAATAGCTTCGGGTCAATTTCCTTCCCGCTGCCTTTTTTACCTTTGCGTTTTCTTGCGGACTTTTCCAGCCCGCCGCATGTTTCATCCTGACAGCTTTGCAAAATATTCGACTTTTTCATTTCAAACATCGCCGGTTTTCTCACAAACAGGGCAAGGCAATCCCCGCCGGATTTCGGTTGCTGTTAGATCGAACTGCCATCCCGCATCATGTCCGCACCGCGAGCATTTGAAATGCCCGCCCTGTGCAGTGCGCCAGCCCGGCATTAAGCCGGGCGCTTCGCCATGGTCGACGGCATGCATTCGAACGACGCGGGGCTTGCGAGGCACAGGGCCAAATAAATCCGATCGGGTCATTCGGGCAGCCCCGCCAACTTGCGCAGTCTACGCCCCTCCTTTTCTGAAATGCCGAAGTCAGACGGAAAGTCGTGGGCTTCTGTCCCGTCGAGGACGAGGAGGAGCGCGTCGCGAAGTTCCTTCACTGTTTCTCCGGCCATTTCGATTATCTTCGAGGCCGGTTCGTGCGGAGGGAGATTGACGCCTTTCGACTTTGCAAGCTCTGTAAGCGCCCGTCGATAATCCTCCGGCGTCACGCAGTCTTTAAGCGCTCTCATGAGATCGGAAGGAAAACCGCCGGGAAAGCTTGCGGCTCTGATCCAAAAGCGAAACAGGATGCCGTCACGGCAATCGTCGTCAAAGTTCATGCTGCCCTCGCAATCTGATCGATGTTTCCGAGGATCGGGCGAAAAATATAGGCAGCAACCCAAGGATTAGCTTCCCACGCGCCGGGGCCATTTATGCTATCCCAAAGGCTGGCATACGAAAGTACCGGATCGTCAAAATCCAATTCTGACCCGTAGTCTTTCCAGAGCCATGGATCGACTTCCGGGCAAGACTGTTCGATGCCTTCGGCGATTGCATCCTCGCGGCTGCAATCCTGCAACCGCTCGACTTTGACGCCCGTCACTTCAAGGGTGATCCGGCTGGCCCACCGGGGCATATGCATCGCCTGCCGGAACTTCCCGGCCCAATCCGGCCGTTCTCCGATTTCCGGCCAAACAGCGGGCTTCCAGTCGCCGGGGGCATCCTGATTTGCGATAGAGCCGCCCGCTTCAAAGAAAACCGTCATCGTGCGCGGTTTCAGATCGCGGGGTGCTACTTGGTCGTGCATGCGCGAAACGCGCCACGCTTCGCGGACATAAAGCCGGTCGCCGACTGCCTTTGTATTCGGCCAACGATACTCTCTATAGCCATCGTCGTATGCAATTATCACACCTTCGTCGACAATTGCAGGAGGCCCATCGCAATCGGCGGTGAGCACCCGCCGCGTCTGCGTCTTGCCGGTGCCCGGATTTTCGATTTCCCGGAGGATCGCGCGCACCATGGGCGCGCTGAAAAGGATAGGAAGATCAGCCATTTTTGCGCCTCCCTGTAAGGAAGGCCGCCCCGGCCAGTTTCGCGAGAGCGTCAAACCTCGACCTACTTAAAGGGCGCTTCCCTGAAAGTGGTATGAGCAATCGAGTTAGCTTGGATTGCCATTCGGTAGAGCTTTCACGTCCCGGCGCGAGTACACGTTTATAAACCGCACCATCCATTTCGACTTCGAAGACGTTACAAACTGCTAGGCAGTCCGCGCACGGCGCTTGATCCGTGCATGTAGGATTGTCATCACCGCAATAACTACAGAAAAATAGAACTTCTCTTCTAGCCATTGTCTCGCTCCGCATCTTGAGCCGCCTTGATAAGCTGGACGCCGAAATTCGTTGCACCTTGAGCGGACACTCCGAAGCGGAGCGTTCCGTCGTCAGTCTCAAACTGAATATGCACGTCGCCTTTTTCGCCCCTCGTCGTGAGCCTTACGTCGCCCTGTTCGCGCCGGTTATCCATTTCGCGCGCCCTTTCTTGCGTCAAGGAACGTGTAAAAGGCTTGCTGCGCTATGATGCGCATGAGGCCGTGGAGGTCAGGCTCTTCGGCTTTTGCTTCGGCCGCACCGATTACCATTGCAAGCGCCATATACGAGGCCGCCGTATCGCGGCCTTGAAGAACGGCTTCAATATCGTTGGCCGTCCGCACCGCTTCGGCGGCAATTTTGTTTACATCTACGGTCATAGCCCTACGGCCCTTTCAATGGCTGCGGCCTTGCATCGATCCCATGCGATCCCGCAAAGGCGATCGAGGCGAACGGCCTGAATTCTTTTCTGGCTACCGGCTTCGAAGCACCAAAATGAGCTATTGCCGAAAAGACGCTTGTATCGGCGAAAGAGCTTGAACTTCCGGCGTTTCAGGTGTTGCGGAACAAGTCGCCAATGGGTTCCGCATATCCATTCCGACGTGTTGTCCCGATTGTGCCGCGTGCGCGTGCAGAATGGGACGCAACAATTGATGCGCCCCTGTGTTGGGTCCGACATGCCCTATCTCCATTCCGGAGCGAATGGGATTTCGTCGTCCAGATCGCGCGAGAACCCGCCGCCGTAGCCGCCGGAGGATTGCCCCCTGTCGTCGTTTGAATACCGACCGGACGATCTTGAACCGCGATCATCATCGTAATTGCGTGAACTCCGGTCGCCGCCATCTGTGCGGTCCCCTGCAAGGTCAAGATGACCGTTGAAAGGCCCGACAACCACCTCGGCCATGGTGCGCGTTTCGCCGTCTTTCTCCCATTTTCGATATTCGAGGGAACCCGAAACGCAGACGCTCGATCCTTTGTTGACGTACTTCCGAACGATCTCGATCAAGCCTTTATTGCTGACCTTAATCTTGTGCCATTCGGTTTTTTCTTTCCGGTTTCCGTCCCGGTCCTTCCAAGTTTTTGACGTTGCGAGTGAAAATTCGGCAATCTCGTTGCCGTCGTTGAAGCGCTTCACTTCCGGGTCATTCCCCACGCGACCGCGCAAAATTACAACGTTAGTACCAGCCATGATTTTTCCTCGTGCGAAGCCCGCGTCTGCGAGCGGCTTCGTCTGAATTCGGTGAAACTTTTATTCGGTCCAAAGGACCAAGAGCGACGCCGCCGTCATGCCCGCAATCACAAGGGCGACCGTCCAATCCCGATGAATGAACTCTGCGCTCACGATCAAAGCGCACCGACAAACCCCGAATGTGCCAACCACTCGGAGAACAATCCCGTCCGTTTTCATGTGTCTTCGCGCCCCTGATTTGGTGCTGGCGGGTGTACGACGTCGCCGTCTGCATCCATCAAAGGCGATGTAGGCCAGCCATGAGCACGAATATTCAGGTGCCTTAGTCGCCGGTTGTAGGCGAGAAACGCATAGCGGAAGGGGGTCGCAACAATCGTTGCTATCGCCGTGCAGATGGGCCAAAGGCCCCACGCGAGAAACCACGTCAGAACGGGATGCTCGCCCATGAATTCGAGAAGGTCTTTCATTGAACGACCGTCACTTTCTCGGCGGCGCGAGTGATCGCCGTGTAGAGCCAGCGCTCGGGTTCCGGGAAAATTCCGCCCTCGTCAAAGACCATGACGTTATCCCACTGGCTGCCCTGCGACTTGTGGCAGGTGAGCGCATAGGCGTAATCAAAAGGCTGGAAACGGCGAGCTTCCTTCCAATGGAGGTCACGCTCCTGCCCGCGCGTCCAAGCGTGATGCGTGATGACCTCGACCGGCTGTTTCGTCATGCCGCTATCAAGCGGCGAGACGTACATCGTTGTTGTGTCGCGAGACTGCCGTAGCACCTTGTCAACGTTCCATATGCCGCCGTTCAAGAGGCCCATTTCCCGATTGTTTTTCAGGCAAACAACACGGTCGTTGACCATGAAATCGCCCTTCATACCCTTCAACTCTCGCAGGCGCTGATTGAAGTTGCGGCGAGTGCTGTTCTTGCCAACGAGGATTTGATCGGCAGCGAGAACGCTATCGGTTTCCAGTTCTTCCCGACGAATGACGCGGCTATCGCCAAACGCGCCGAAGTCGAGGAATTCCCGTTGGCGGACCTTCATCGACATAGCGATAATTGGATTGTCGGCCGCCTGCCGATGAACTTCCGTAAGCATGAAGTCTGGATCGCCTGCGGTGAAAAACCCCTCGCCCTTGACCGGCGGAAGCTGTGCAGGATCGCCGAGAACAAGAACGCGCGTTCCGAACGACAGAAGATCGCGGCCGAGTTCTTCGCCAACCATCGAAACTTCGTCGACGATTACGAGGTCGGAGAAGCGAACAGCACTGTCATAGTTTTTGACAAAACGGGGGATCGGGCTATTCGGGTTCTCGATCTTGTAAATCAGGCTGTGAAGCGTGCTCGCATCCTCGCAGCCCTTCGAACGCAGGACGAGAGCCGCCTTTCCGGTAAAGGCACCGAAGCAAACCCGGCCGATATCCTCGGCGAGCCGACGCGCGAGCGTCGTCTTGCCTGTTCCAGCATAGCCGGCGAGATAGAACACCTGTTTAGCGCCCGGGTCTTTGAGCCAGGTAGAAACCGCCTTGATGGCTTGGTCTTGTTGGGGTGACAACTTCATTCTGCCGCCTCCATAAAATCGGGGTCTGATAGGATTGATTTGTCAGGGGCTTCATCGGACATGAGTGCGTGAACACATGCTTTCAGCTTGCGGACGGAAACAGCATTCCCGATTTGCTTCACCTTCTGCGTTTTTGTTCCTGCGAACTCATAGTTTTCAAACCCCATCGCCAAGGCGAGTTCGTGCGGTTCAAGCATCCGAAAAAGGATATCGAATTCGAGTTCGCCCCTAAGCTCGCCGCTGTCGCAAGAAATGCTCTCGACGACGGCTAGCTCTCCGCGATTTGCTCCCGTAATCGTTGGTAAAGGCTGGCTTACGCCTTGAACGCGATTTAACCCGCCGTCATGAGTGACCGGCAAAACAACAGCAAATTCCCCGCCCTTAGCCGTGGTTACCGTTTGCAACGGTTCTTCGACAGATCGGCTACCGTTGCCGCCTTGGCTATGCGTCACCGGGACGACTATGCCGAAACGATCCTTCGTCGTAACCGTTGGCAACGGTTCGGTGGTATTGGTGCACGTTTCGCCAGAGCCAGAACCATAAAACGGCGCAATAAGAGTGTGAGCGCCGCCTCTCCCGCCAGTTGTAGAGGTGGGAAGGGGTTCATTGACGGAACGAGGCGAACCGCAGCTTGCCTGTGAGAGGACGAACGGCTCGACCAGCATCGGCCGGGCGCACCCCGGGCGCTCGCTTGTCCCTGCCCCGCCTGTCGTGACGGTAGGTAAGAGATCATGGGTCGTGCGCGGCGATCCGCTGTTATGCTGCGATAAGACAATAGCCTCGGCTGCATATAGGTGAGGCGCATGCGCTGTTTGAGTTGGCAGTGGGTCAGCCACGCCCGATGACTTGGATTTTCCTTTCATATTTACGATGACCGGCTCGGCAATACCAATGTGTTGCCCCGTTGCCGTGATCGTCGGGAGAGGAATATCGATGCCTTGCGCTGCCATGTGGTTGCGCAAAACGACGACGAAAGGCTGTGGCCATCGATGTTTGATCGCGCCCGCATAAATGCGCGCGAGTGTCTTAGGAGCGAGCGGCTTCTTGCGGTTGAAAATTGAGCGTCCCTTGATCGACCAGTCAATTATCTCCCGGGCTGGACGCCAAGGCCGAGCATTTTCGAAAAGCTCTGATTTCGCTTCCTGACGCTTCTTATGAGTGGGCATCGGCCAACGAACTCGATAGCCGTCCGAGCGCGCCATAAGAATAAATCGCTGACGTGTGGTCGCGTCTCCGAAATCGGCAGCGTTTAACTTTCGCCACTCTGGATCAAAGCCAAGCCGCTTGATTGTTTCAATCCAAGCATAAAAGTATTCGCCCTTACGTTCCTTGATCGGCTTTCCAGTTTCGGGGTCGACAGGCCCCCAACCGCAGAACTCCCAAACGTTTTCAATAATCAGCCGCTTAACCCGTAGTTCGGTCAACCAAGTGATTATGTGCCAAGGGTCGGAACGCTGCTGATCGCTTGTCGGCTTCCCGCCGCGCGCCACTGAATGGTAGGTGCACGTTGGCGAGGCCATAAGGAGGTCAAGATAGCCTTCTGGAACAATCTCCGCAGGACGCGCGACGGCTATGTCTTGAATGTAATGGCGCGCATGCTCATGGTTCCGACGATGTGTTTCAATCGCCGTTTCCCAATGATTTAGGCAAACGAGTTCCATTTCTATGCCAAGTTCGTTGAATGCTTGCGCCGCGCCAGTTGACGAACCGCCAGCTCCGCAAAAGAGGTCGGCAACGAGATATTTACTGCTCATACCTCGCCCCCTTCTGTTGCAGGCTGTTCGCCAGTCAGAACCGAAGACGTTGTCGAAAGCTTCTGTGCAACGAGCACTAATTGCGCGGCCGTAATCGCAAGACGACCTGCCTCAATCCGCGTGATCGAGTTTTTCTTGACGTCAATCACTTCGGCCAGATCGTCGGCCGACAGTCCGCGCAGAATACGGAACGCGCGAATACGGCTTCCGATCTTGCTGTTGAGTTCGCTCATATCCATTACATTTCCCCCCGATCTTTCAGGTGGACGCGGGCGGTATGAACGAGGTCCGGCTTGTCCGTAATTTTTCGGACAATCCATTGCAGATAATTGCTCGGGACCTCTTTGAATGGCTTCCCCCGGTGCTCGCCGAAAGGAATAGTCTTCAAGAGGCGCAGAGGCTTCTCGCCTTGCGTCCAATTGATCAGCGTGTCGACCTCGACGCCTTGGTCGATGATGAATTTCAGAAGATGCGCGGTTACGTGGCTGTCCGGGCCTGCGCGGTGAGACATTTCGGCAATCTTGCGATCAACCGGCAGGTTATGCAGATAGCGCAAGAACTGGTTTTGATGCTTTTCAGCATCGGGCCAAAGATGAAGCGCAGCCTTATAGGTGCAGATCATCGGCCGACCGCCGCCGGTAAAGAATTGCTGATCGAATTCTATGTTATGCGCGGCGAAGGCGTCGGCTCCGTCCGAAAGCGTTCGGCGGGCCACCTCGGGAGGTGGCGCTCCGACGAGGTCCGATTTTTCGATATGGTGAGTGGAAAGAGCGCCAATCGACATTTCAAGCTGCGGTGCAGCCTCGAAGGGATTGACGAGCATGGAGGTAGTGCCTCCAACTTCGGCCTTGCCGACATCGACAAATAGGTCCGTCCAACCCGCCTCGACAATTCCGGCCCCGGGAGGGAAGCCGGTGGTTTCAAAATCAAAAACGCGAATAAGCATGTCAGTCCCTTAAAGTGGTGGTTAGGGATATCGGGGCGCTTGCGACGACCATTGCAGTAGTCGCCGCACGCCGGTTCTAAGCTCGACTATTTCTTCGGTGGTCGCGGCTCGCGGAGCAAATCGCCGAGCTTGCGTTCCGCCGTTGATGGCGCGAGATATCCGGCCCCCGCCTCCTGCAAAAACTCCTCTCGGGCGTCGTCGCGCTTGCGCTCAACCCTTTCGAGAGCCTTTTGCACGGTCACGCCAAAACCGTTGTTCTTCATCATATCGTTGATGACGCGCTCGGCGTTGCCCGCTACGACGGGGTCCGGGTGCTCAACTTTGACCTTGAGCCTGTGGCGGCCGCCGTCGTCGGCAAACTGTCGAATGAGTTCCGCTAGGGCTTCGGCTTCGCGCCACTTATCCATAAGCTTTGCGTAGTGGGTGCGGTCGCTGGTCAATTGCGTGCCTCCGCTTCTTCCTCGGCTGCGGCGTCATAGCCTTCAAGCCAAGCGTTCCGCTCCTCCTCGCGGCCCTTCGCATTGAATTCGCGCGGGCATGTTTCGCGGGGCATACCGTTGTGGAATGCGTCATGCCCCTTGTCGCGTGCGATTTCGATATCGTCAGACGTCGGAGGAAGGATTTCGGCGTCCTCGTCGCCAGATGTTTCCTGCTTGGACTTGTCGGCCGTTTTCTCGGCTGCCGGTTTCGTTTCGACTTTTTTGCCTTCGTCGGACCCGGCCTTTTCCTTCTTCTTTTCCTGCCCGTTTCCGCCCTTGGCGAAGTCGCTCATTTTCTGGCTGGTCGACTTCTTTTCGCCGTCGGTTTTCGATTGTCCGCCGAACATTTCCTCGACCGTTGCTTCACCGCTTTTAAGAGCGGAACGCATGCCGGTGAGTGTAGGGATATGTTCGAGCGTGATATCGTCCTCGCCCGCGATACCGAGTGAAGCGAAAATCTGTTCGGGCTTTACGCCGAACGCTGCAAACGCTTTGAAGATATTTTCCCGGCGCTCGGCCAGCGTTTTGACGTCACCCTTTACGACTTTTTCCGCTTCGTCATAAGCTTTGCGCCAGACGGCTTTCGGCACGCCTCCAAGGATTGCGTTGCGTTTTGCAATCGAACATGCGGCGTTCCCGGTAACGATAATCATGTCATCGGTAAGCAGGCCGCCGTTTTTATTGCTGATGCGACGACGAACGCGGGCGGTGGTTGCGGTGTTCGTTTCGAGATCGTGGAATATGCCTTCCGCCTCGACGAACTTTTCAACTCGATCAACATGCACCACACGAGCACCAACACGACAATTGCCCCACTGCCCCGCGATAATCTCCGCGAGACGGATGCTTGGGCCTACGATTGGCTTCCCGCCTCGCGGCAAAGCATAACTACATTCTTCTGCCGAGTGCTCGTCGATGGTGACGAGGGAAAGAATGTTCTGCGTTACACGACTGACAAGGCGCGGATATAGCTTGGCAGTTGCTATCTGCTGATCGATTTCAGCTTTGGTTAGACCGATGGCGAGGCTCATTTGCTCCGATGACGTCGGCGCAGTGATAATTTCCCCGTCCGCTGTGATTACTTCCTGTCCTGACATTGGACGTTTCCTTCTGTGGTGGTTGAAAAGTGGCCCGGACTTCGCTGCGACAATTTGATCGGCGACTATTCGCCGGGCCTCCGGCTACCGCGCCGGATTTAGAAGCTGCCGAGGAAGCCCGACGCACTGGCCTTCCGGCGAGATTTCGGGAGCTTTTCGACTGCCTTTTCCTTGGCGTAATGAACCGCAGGCGTCGGCAACTCTCCGATGCGCAAGAGTTCGCCCAAGAGGATGCGCGCGCCTTCGGCATCGTTCATTGCTTGGTGCGCGCCGTTAAGTTCGTGGCCGAAATGGGCCAGTGCCTCGCCAAGATTAGGGAATTTGAAGCCGCCGCGATTTGCATTCGGAATTCTGCAAATCTTCATCATGGGGCGCATTACGCAGACGTTTTTCGTCTGCTCGAAAAGGTCCGGAACGCCAGCCCGGCGCATTTCGCCGCGCATAACCTTAAGGTCGTACTGTGCATTGTAGGCGACCAGTATCAAGCCCCGGAGGATTTCGTCGCGATACTGTTCGAGAACGACGCCGATATCCGCACCGTTCGCGTGCAAGAACTCGTCCGTCAAACCGTTGACGGCACCCGCAGAACCTTCCCCCTGCGGCATTGTCCAGCCGTTCGGGCGGACATAAATGTCCTGACGGTCAATCTCGTTGCCTTCGGCGTCGGCCCAAATCATTGCCAAGTGCGCAAGGCGTGGCTGTCCTTCGGCATCGGCTGGTCGTTTGAAGTCGAACAAGCCCGTCGTTTCAGTGTCGATAACAAGATACTTCATTGGATTTCTCTTTCCGGCTGTGCCGGTTGAATGGGTTAGCCGGCGATCAGCGGAATGTCGCTTTCACGTCTTCGAAGACGTCGACGCCTGGGATTTTTGTGTTGCCCTTATGAATGGCGACCTTCGACCGAATGGCCTTCTCGATATCCTCGACACGGAAGAAATCTTTCAGGCTGTTGAGGTCGACCGCTGCGAGGTCGACAATGCGGAAAGCCCATTTCGTGGTTGCCGAGGCGGTGACACCGTTGCCGGTGCGAACCTTCGTCAACTCGGCCGCGCTCGCTGCCGTGCGATGTTCCGCACTGGTCGCTTGATGGCCGAGACTTGCCGCCTCGTCCTTTTTGCGTTCGGCCGTGCTTTCTCGCTTAACCTCTTGGGCTTCCTTGAGCTTGCGCTCCTCCTCGGCTCGCAGGCGTGCGGCTTCCTCGGCAGCCCGACGGCGTTCGGCATCCGCCTTATCGCGCTGATACGACGACGCGAGCGCTTCAAACACGTCGACGATACGGTCGAGGCGATCAGTCAGCGGATGGAAAAACTGGTCGACTTCGCGGCCACCTTTGACAAAAGGTTCCTTCTCAACCTTGCGGGCCGTTTCGATGCGCTTCGACAGGGCCTTAGCGTCAAGAACGATTTCGCCGAGTGGCCCGAGGTCTTCGTCACTTTCGATCTTTCGCGGATGCGCATTGGCGCGTTCCGCGATTGGCTCAATCAGGTCGACCAATTCTTTGTATTGATCCGCGAGCGCTTCTTTTATAGGGGGATTGTTACCGCCGATAACGGCGCGTTCATTCGTTTCAGCTACCATAGCGAATGGTGCCTCCTGTTCGTGGTGGTTCAGGGGTGCATCAGGACCGGCGACGTTGGGTTGCAGCCTTTAGCCGCCGGTCCACTTCACGCGTCAGGCGGAGGGGTTCGCAGGACGCGGAATTCCTTGGGCGGAGCGAAATACCCGGCACGCTTTTGAGTTAGCCAAGTGACTTTCTTCCCACCCGCAAGATGCGCAATCGATGCGCCTTGCATCTTGTGCTTAATCTCGGCTTCGACTGCCGAAATCTTTCGCTCAACCTCTGTAGCGTCCGCTTTCAGGCGGTAACGTTCTGCAATCAGTTCATAAATCTGATTGTCCCTCGTGAGGTCGATTTCCTCGCCTTCCTCTCTCGCATACATTCGCTCGAGAAGGTCAGCGTCGAGGCTGTAATCCGGCACGACTTCCGTGCCGCTTTCGACTAGTTCCCAAAATGCCCCGCACCTTTCGCGGATGCGGTCTACTGCGCCGTCGAGGATGGGAATATCGATAATCGGCATATCCACACCATGGCCGACAACAATCGGAGCAACCGCAGCCCATTTGCTGCCGGTCAAATAAGCTTCGACGACCGCTTGCATTGCGATCCAGAACGGCGGTTCGGGTAAATCACCGCCAGCGAGCCATTTCCGACGAAAGACGCCCTGCTCGACAGACTTGATTTGAACAATGCCTTGTCCGCGCTTCTTATCGACCGCGATAACGTCGGGCGTAGCTCCGAGACGAACTTCGCTATCCCGCCAGTAGTCACCGGGATTGGTGTTATGCTTGATCTTCCAACTCGGCCGTAGACGCCGCAGTAGCTTGACCGCGACAGGCTCCAATAGCTGGCCGCGAAGCATGGCCGGGGTTTCCTCCGGGTCCGCTGTAACCCTGCCGGACTTGAACGCCCAAAGAGCATAAGGCGTTACGAATTCATGTTCACCAAACAATGCCCCGACGACTGACGCCGTGACGTCTCGCGACCTGCGAGCATGCCATTCGGCACTTGTCTTCACGTTGATCCGTTCGATCGTCATTGTGCTTGCCCTGCCCCGATTTCCTCTTGCGCCGCCTGCGCAACTTCCGCCGCCAATGCAGCGATAGCAGGTTCGCCAAAATTCGCCTTCCGTAGGGCGGAAAGCACGTCATCGAAATTCGAAGGTTCGACATTGCTTTCGATAATGGTATCAATCATTTGGCGCTTGATTATGCTTACGAGGGACGTCCTCACTGCGCCTGTTGCATTCACAATCGTTGTCATTTTGTTGCCTGCTTTCGTTAACCCTTCGAAAGGAAATCTTGGTTCCTTAAGGATCGGTTTTGACACGAGCGGCGCGGGGTGAGGATAACTTTCCTATTTCCCTATCGCGGTATGATTAAGCCGTTGAATTCCTTGAAATATGCCAAGGAAGATATTTCCAACGAACGCCAATCGGTCGCAGGTCAATCGAGGAACGTCGTAAACGAACCGTGTCTGTGACCTGTTGGTTTGAAAGGGCCAATTATTTCGGTGGGGATTGGCATGATGCTTCCTGATACTGTCGTAACCATTCGTTTACGAAGATAGAAATAATCTAACTTTTTGCGGTAGGCAATCCATAAAGTTGGAAAATTTCTAACTTTTTGTCAGGATGATTTTTAATTAATAGAAATCATTTGGTTAGATAATTTTTGAATTAATAAAAATGGGACAGGGGGTTTAATACCCCCTGTCCCTAATTAATTATATAAATAATTATACGCACGTACGCGCGCGAGATTTTAGAAAACCACGATTGCTTGCAGAACAAGGCCGAGCACGATCCCACCATCCGAGGCGTGTAAAGGATCGATTGCGCCGTCGTCTGGATACGCGTCGAAGCGCATGCCCATCGCGTCAAAAGCTACTTTTCGGATTGTAATTTCCGCCTTGTCCTCGACAGCCGTGCGGGACACGACGACGACGTCGCCCGCGATCAGTTCGCGCCCTGCGTCCCTTAGTGCATCGGCACTGGCCACCACGACGAACGCTTCGCTTGGAATGTTCAACCCGGCAGCATGCCCCCCGCGAACCTGAAAGATTTGTTGAGCTTCGATCGGATATCGAGGGTCCGGTTCAATCGCAACCGTCAGACCTTTGGGAATTCCTGCCCCCGGTGACCGCAACGCGCCAGCTTCGGCGATACCTGAAATCTTCGTTCCGTCAGGTGTGCCACCGCGTCGTGGCGTCCGCTGCTCAAGAGTTAGATATTCAGGATCGCAATCAAGCGCAAAAGCGGCCGCGTCAAGGTGCTTAAGGTTGAAGCGGTCTTTTTTGTATTTTCCATTTTCAAGACGGAACAGCTCATAGAAAAAATTCCTTGTCAGTCCGCCGCGTTTGGCAGCCTCAAATGCGTTGATGCCGAGGGCATCAAGACGGCCTTGGACGCGCTTCCGTAGAACATCGCTCATTACGCAGAACCCATATTTACGGTTGAACCCTTAGAAATTTTCTATTTTTATTCTGTCTAAGTTCGACAAATAAAACATTTTTCGCATAAATCAATCATTTTCTATCTACTGACAGTTTTGATGATGTCCCCTCTTGCAGTTAGATAATTTCTAACTTAACAAATGGTGCATGAATTACCTCGACCTCTTCCGAACAAACATTCGAGCTACGATGGATGCATACCGGAAAGCCACCGGGTGCACACAGACGAAGCTTGACGAGATTGTTTCCGGCTATCGCACGTTCTCCCACACGATTGACCGTGCCGATATGCGCGCCGGAACTTACGACAAGATCATGTCGCGGTTTTCCGCGATATGGCCGGATGGTGTGGCTTGGCCTGCGGGCGTTGAACGCCCGGAGCCTGCCGTCCTTGATGCTCAAACCCTCAAACTCGTATCCGAGAACCGTAAACCTGTCAGCGGCATTCATCCCGAATGGCCCGTTGGGGAAGCGTGGCCCTCGGATATTCCGCAGCCTGTCGCCGTTTAACGCCGACTGAAACCAAGGAGCATGCAGCATGGCAAAACGCGCAAAGAAAGCCGACGTTACGTCGAGCAAGTCGTCGATTTCCTCCGAAGAACTGCGCCGCGTAGTAAACCAGTTCATGAGCGAAACCGCAGAAGCTTCCGAGCATAACGGGGCTGCCGGTTCTATCGTCAAGAACGCTCTCGATCGTCACGGTATGGACCGAAAGGCTTTCCGTTTCATTCTCGGCCTCGCCAAGATGGAAACCACAAAGCGGCAAGCGACCCTTCGCGGCGTAATCGAGCTTGCCGACAAGATGGGCTACTTCGACGACGTCGATATGTTCGATGACATCATTTCGACCATGGCCAATATCGTCGACGGCAAACGCCCTGCCGAGGATGAAACTCCGAAAAAGGCCAAGGCTCCGCTTACGCTCGCCACCGTGAATTAGATTGATAGTGCGCGCCCTCTGCAACCGGGCTGCGCACATCAAGGCCGGTGCCTCCGCTCCTACACTCCCCGCGTTGTAGGCACCGGCCGCCGATTACGGGCCGGGCATCCATTGCCCGGCCTTTGCTTTACCAAAACCACCACAAGGAAACTGCCATGCCGATACAGCGTCTTTCAGTGACGACGGTCGTCCCTTCGCGCCGTGATCCCTACAAGTACATTTCATTCACGTTGGAAACCGAGGCCGAGAGCTTCGACGACGTTTTCGAGAAGCTCGCCGAAGACGGTTGCTTAAAAGGCCACCGCATCCAGACGAACGAGATTGCAGACGGCACGCGAGTGGCCGTCGAACGCACCCCGCACATTGTCGGTTTGAACGGCATTGCCGTCATCTGCCCGGTTCATTTCGACTATGTCTATTCGCAGGAGATTTCCGAAGATGCGTAATCTCCCCCAACGAATGATTTTGTTTCTCGATGTCGCAACCCGCACCGGTTGGTGTGCAGGCCGCCCCGGTGAAGAACCGGAGTACGGTTCAAAGCGCCTTGCCCCCGAGGAAGCTCCGCCGGTCGCAATAGTCGCTCACTCCCAACTCTTCATCCGCGAACTAATCGAAACCTACCGCCCGAACGTCATCATTGCTGAAACGCCGGTTTTCTCCGGTGCAATGAAAGGCAAGACGAACCACAAGACGACGCGTCTTTTGCAGTGCTTACCGTGGACGATGGCAGCGACGGCCTATCATGAGAAGGTTTTCGACTATCGCGAAATGGCACAATCCGCGATCCGCTATTTCATCCTTGGCCGGAAGCCGACCACCGGAAAAGCAAAGGAAGAAATTATGCGAGCTATGGAAGCGCTCGGCTTCGATCCGCAGGACGACAACGCTTCGGACGCAATCGCGGGCTGGCTATTCGCGTGCAATGCAATCGCGCCGCAAGTGAACCCGGCTCACACGACGCCGCTTTTCGAGCACAAGCAAGCCGATTTGAGGTTCTGACTATGAGCCGAAAGCGCGCCGGTCTTTGGACCATGTTGCAGACGGCATCAAGCGAGGCGGATCGGATATACGGGGTACAAAAGGCGCTTGTCAGAAACGGAATGCGTGACAAGCCGTGTCCCGACCAGATCGCGAAAGCTGACGTTTTTTCCGACATTGCCGATCTCATATCGACGATTATCCCGGTCAAAGAAGACGTTGCGAAAGTCCTCGCTCCCGTCGCGAAAGCTAGAGCAAAACCCGGTCAAACCGGGTTCGCCGACCAGCAATCAGACAATCAAATCGACAATTCAGAACAATAGGGGCGGCTTTCGATGGCTGACAATGGCGATAAGTTTGCAGGCTTTGCCGGTGAGGTTGCCCGCGAACTCCTCGGCGAGCCAAACAAGCACCTTTCAACAACGAGCGAGCTTCGCTTCGGGAACAAGGGATCAGTTTCGATTGATCTTGAAAAGGGCACTTGGTTCGATCACGGCGAAAACACCGGAGGCGGCGTTCTCGCACTCATAGAAAGAGAAACCGGCCGCAAGGGCCGGGAGGCTGTCGACTGGCTGCGCGAGAAAGGCTTCCACGTCGACGACAGAGCGTCGTCCAGCAACCGTGACTATGCGCCGGACAATGGCAATTCTCGCCGCAATGACGAGAACATGAAGCCGGTCAAGACGTGGGATTATGTCGACGAGAAAGGCGTTCTGCTTTTCCAAGTTGTACGGCTTGAGAACGGCGAAGTAGGGAAAGACGGCAAGCCGGAGAAAACATACCGGCAGCGCCGCCCGGACCCTTCGAAGGGCGGAGGCTGGAACTGGTCGACGAAAGACGTTCGGCAGGTCCCCTATCGCTTGCCCGAGCTATTGAAGGCGCTTGAAAAGAAGCATGTTGTTTTTGTCGTCGAAGGCGAGAAGGCGGCCGACAAGCTGCTCGACCTTGGGGTTCCTGCAACGACAAATGCGCGCGGTGCCGGGAAATGGATCGCGGAACTTAGCGACTATCTTAAGGGTGCCCGCGTTGTCGTGCTCGCGGATGACGATCCGCAAGCACGGCACCAAAAGACAAACGAACCACTTTTTCATGATGACGGCCGCCCGAAGTTCGTCGGTATCGACCATGCAACTAGCGTGGCAGCATCCCTGCTTGGGAAGGCTTCGGAAGTCCGCGTCGTCCAATTGACGGACAACAAGAAAAAAGAAGACGTCGTCGACTGGCTTGATGACGGTCACACTGTCGAGGAGCTTTACCAGATCGCGGCCAAGGCTCCCAAATTCACGCCCCCGGCCTTCAAATCGAAGTTCAACGCGGTTCCGTGGGATGCTTTCGACGCTCCGGCCCAAGAGCACGAGTATCTAATCAAGGGCATTCTCACTCGCGGGGAAGTGTCGATCGTGTCTGGCGCGTCAAAGAGCGGGAAAACATTCTTGATACTTGACGCGGCTATGGCAGTCGCTCGCGGTATTAACTGGATGGGCCGCAAGTCTCGTCGTGGCGGCGTGATCTATCAGGCGGGTGAAGGTCAAAAGGGCCTCCGAAAGCGCATCAAGGCATATCGCCAATGGCACGGCCTTGTTGCTTCGGACAATCTGCCGTTCGTATTTATGCCCGCCCGGCTCAACCTGTACCAGAACGACGACCAGACAAACGAGTTCATTGAAGAAGCCAAGTATTGGGCGTCAACCTTCGATGCACCGCTTGAGCTGGTCGTCATCGACACTTGGGCGACGGCGACGGTCGGCGCGAATGAGAATGACGGCAAAGACGTCGGTTCGGTGTTGGAACGCGGACGCCGCATTTCAGAAGCCTTGAACTGCCACGTCCTGTTTGTGCACCACATGAATGCGGACGGCACGAAGGTACGCGGTCACTCCTCGCTTATTGCCAACCTCGAAAACGCTCTCATTGTCCGTTTGGCCGATGGGTTGCACGACGAAGATGGGCGGCAAATCCGCGAAGTGTTCTTGCAGAAGAACAAGGAAGGTGAAGACGGGATCACGTTCCGATTTGCCCTATCTCAGCTCAAGATCGGAAAAGACGAGGACGGCGACCCGATTACGTCTTGCGTCGTCGTCACGCCGAAGGGCGAAGGATCAGACGAGGCACCGGAGAAGCGGCCGAACATTTCCGACAAGGAAAATGTTCTCCTGTCCGCGATCCAGAACGCGCTAACCGAACACGGCACCGATGCGCCGCCGTCAATGGGCCTGCCGGTCGACGTCCGCATTGTCCATTGGCAAAAGGTAATCGAAGCTTTCGACAAGCTCGATTTCGAATATGCCGCCGAGAAGAACGACGACGAGAAGACACGTCAGCGGAAGCTTGACGCTCGCCGGAAGGAACTCGGCCGCCGTGGAGAGCGGCTGTTCCACAAGGGGCTTATCGCCCGCGATAGCCCACACGTCTGGCTAACTCCGAAGGCAAAGCGGCGCTTCCATAAGCAGGAAGACACACGCCAGCCGATCACACCCACAGAACCAAGCAACGTCAACATGGCGGCCGTCGAAGAAGCGGGCGTACTATGGGGGAACGATTGACACACTATGATGATGTTTGGACCCCGAAACTTGTCGGGGAAGTCCTCGTCGATGCTGCGAAATGGTCGATTGCCAGCGCCGGGCGTACCGGCCCGGCTGACGACCGTAACGGCATTCTCGAAAAGCTCGACCCGGAGAATGTCATCCCTTCCCGCAAGCGGATGCTTTCACCTGCCCGCGTTTCGCTTCTCGAAAAGGCGATCCATTGGCCAACGATTTACCTCAAAGGCAACGACGGCGCTGCCCGCGTGCTGCAACTCTGGTTGCGGTGCAAGTGCACCCGCTACCGCTTTGGGAACGCTGTCGATGACAAGGGCTGGTCACGTGCCACCGCCTACAGGCTCCGCGACAAGGCTCTCTCCACCATTTCCCAAGGATTGGACCGCGATCGAATTGAGGTTCCGCGCCGATGACACAGCCAAATCTAATTTTCATTCGTCGCGCACGAAAAGCGGCCTGCCCTGTGCGCGTGTTTCAGAAGCGGCCATATGCCAAGGCGGCCGCGATAGGGATGCATCGTGCGGGCGTTAGTCAGCGGGAGATTTGCCGGAGGCTGGAAATCAGTCAATCACTCCTGAACTCCTTCATTGCCCCCTTCTCGCTCTTTCGGATTTGAGCCATATTAAGAAAGCCCCGCTAAGTCGGGGCTTTCATTTTATTTGCTATTAGCTAATTTTTATATTGCACTTCGATTAGCATATTGCTAACTTCAACTCATGAAACAGATCACTTACTCCCGCGAAGCAACTAAGACCTTGATCAAGATGCCAGCCAACACGGCGAAGCTGATCCGGTCGAAGATTGAACAGTATGCAGCCGATCCGGCAAGCCTTGCGAATAACGTCAAGGCGCTCAAGGGCGGCGAAGGATTGCTTCGCCTGCGGGTTGGCGACTGGCGCGTCATCTTCACAGAAGACGGGCGCATTCTCGAAGTAATTAAGATCGCGCCGCGTGGCGGCGCATACGAATAAGGAGAACGGAAATGAACGTTCAAATCATCAAGACGCCGCAGGGGGAGGAAATGGCAGTTCTCCCCAAGGCCGATTACGATAAGCTGCTTGAGGCTTTCGAGGATCGCGAAGACATTGCAGCCGCCCGCACTTTCCGCGAAAAGCTCGCTGCCGGAGAAGAAGAACTGATCCCGGCCGAGTTCGTCAACCGCATGATTGACGGCGAGAACAAAATAAAGGTCTGGCGCGACTATCGCGGCTTGAGCGCTAAGGCGCTCGCCGAGGCTGCCGGTATCAGTGCCGCCTACTTGTCGCAGATTGAAAAGGGTGCCCGGGAAGGCTCTCTCGACGCGATGAAGAAAATCGCGGAAGCGCTTAAGGTTACGATCGACGAACTCGTTTGAGGTGAGATTGCCATGAAAATCCGTCAGCGCCGTAATGGTGAATGGTGCATGGAGCACAACGGCGTGGAAGCGCCGTACGACGTCGAGAAAGAGAGAGGCGAAGCGTTTTCCGTTTACGACCTCGACGACGAGGATCGCGAAAAGCCGATTGCCTTTCATGTC
Source organism: Brucella haematophila (assembly GCF_005938105.1). GTDB lineage: Bacteria > Pseudomonadota > Alphaproteobacteria > Rhizobiales > Rhizobiaceae > Brucella > Brucella haematophila. The sequence continues at coordinate 163,775 of NZ_VCPE01000006.1, forward strand.
GATCAGGACACAGCGGAAGCGCTTACCCGCGCTCACTTCAAGACGATCGCGGGCAAGCTTGGGCTTCGGGGAGATTGAACATGATTATGCCCGGCAATTCGCGCGAGGTGGTTGTCAAAGCCCTTGAGGGCCTGACTTCCGCGCCGCACACGCTCGCAAGCAAGGTCATCAACGATCTTGACGACGCTGGTTTCCGCGTCGTCCAGTACGAGGAATTATTCGGCATAGTCCGCGATTTGCTGGATATGGTCGATGCGAATGCCAGTATGCACCCGTCTGTCATTCGAGCGAAGGCGCTTATTGAAATCTTAGCACCATAGATGGGGAGACAATTCCATGTGCGGTCGTTTCACGCAAACTTACACGTGGGCCGAAATCTATGCGATGTATAACCTCACGGCGACCACGCCCCAGAATATACAGCCTCGATATAACATCGCCCCGACGACGCAAGTCGGCGTTATCACGCAAGCTGGCAAGCACCTGGCCTATTCAGAAATGCGCTGGTGGCTTGTGCCGTCGTGGTGGTCGAAGGATTTGAAAAGCGTCCCAACAACGTTCAATGCGAGGTCGGAAGATATTGCAAGCAAGCCAATGTTCCGGACGGCCCTGAAAAGCACGCGCTGTTTGATACCAGCATCGGGCTTTTTCGAATGGTCGGGACCGAAAGAAGCACGCTTGCCGTGGTTTATCTCCGCCAAGGATGGGCGACCGTTGACGTTTGCCGGACTACACGACCGCTGGAAGGATCGCGAAACCGGCGAGGAAGTAACAAGCTGCACAATAATCACGTGCGATGCGAACCCGTTCATGCAGAAAATTCACACCCGCATGCCCGTCATTTTGCAGGAAAGCGACTGGCGCGCTTGGCTCGCCGAGCCGCGCGTCGATCTATTGAAGCCTGCGAATGACGACAACTTGCAGGCTTGGCGCGTTTCCACGAACGTCAATTCGAGCCGCTATCAGGGCGAAGACACTATGCAGCCCATCGAGACGGGCGGCCTACTGGACGGCTAATTTCGACGCCCTACCTTCCATCTTCAATGAGGGAGCCGTCGATATGCCATTTCATTTGAATTCCGTGCCCGGTCCAAAACATGAGGGTAAATATCCTGACCGCAACATCGATTGTCAGGAAGCTGTCGCGGGGGCTGTTGTCGATATCATCGAACAAGCGGAAAAGGCTGGTTGGACGGCCGTAGAGGCCGCCCGAGCGATCAACGATGTTTCGCGGGGATTGTTCGTCGGCATTCAGGGAAAAGACCCGAACGAATAGCCTCACCTGCCACGTCTAAGCCAGTTCGGGAAATTGGCTTCCGTTAGACCGTCTGGCAATGTGCAGCCCGTCAGCTTGATTTGTTCCGCTATAAGCTGCTGTTCGGACGAGGCCCATTTGATGCCTAAAGCTCGTGCTTCTTCAAATGGGTTTTGTGCGCTCTCTCTTTCGAACGTGATTAAATCAATAAACAAATTCATTTTGCGCACCACGGTTCACGTTTGCCACGCCACGGGCGGGCAAGTTCTTCCTCTATTAAGATCGACCCGACGTCAACGCCTTCGACGTAGGCCGTCGCCAGTGTGCGGCCGTAGCGATCCTTGATGCGGCCGGACTTCGGGTCGCCCCGTTCCATTTCAAAACCCGGTGATGCAAGCAATTCCTGCAACCGGCGCTTGGCGACGCGCCCGAGGCGTCGCTCGGCATCGCATTTCGCGTTGCGGGTTTCCGGTGCATCGATATTCGCAATGCGGACGTGCTCACCATCAATGACGAATGTGTCGCCGTCCAATGCCTGCGGCGCGCTGGTCATGACGGCCGCCGCAAGAAGAACCTCAATCATAATTACCCCCGTTTAGTATCCTCTCGCCGACTTCGACAGTGGAGCGGCAACCGCCCCGGCACCCGAATTACTCGGGAAGTCGAACATGAGCCGAACCCGCCTTGATCCGCAGGACGGGCACTTCATGCGATCCTGCAAAAAGGTTAGGGGCATGTCCCTACCGCGCGTGCAGACGAGCGTTTGCACATCAAGTTCCGCGCTAAACAAGCATTCGCGAACCGACTTCATTGCGTCTCTTTTGCCCCACGCGCACCGCAGTCTAATGCGGACGCTGTGCGTGTAGGCGTCTCCTAATGTCTCAATCTGCATGAGAACATCATGAGAACAAAATTTGGAAAACGTCAATTAGCGGCGAGTTCACGAAACGAAACAAGCGGCGGAATAACGCAGGTTTTCCCCGCTGTTCAATTGTCGATTAAGCGGTCGGTGACGGCGAACCCGACGAGCGCTTTGTAAGCAGAAAGCGCCGAAATGCCCCATAAGACAGCGTGCACATACCAAGGCCAGACTTCGGACCCGAGCCAATAATTCAGCCCAACGCACACGAATGCCCCGAATATACCGGCAGCGACTGCAAGCTTTTCAGATTTCTTCAATTGCCCTCTCCCGCTTCAAAGTCGGGAGAAGGCTAAATCGTAAACAAGGCGCGTTCAATCGATTATTCGGACACGCGAGGAGTTGCGGCTTTGGGTTCCAAAAACGGCTTCCCATCGTCCCAACGCACATTCATGTGCGAGGCACGAAACAATTCCAAACTTGATGACCGGCTATGATCCACTTTCCACAAATAGCGTGACCGGAATAGACTTAAGTCATTTCGCGCTTGCGTTCTGCTTAGTTCGAACTTTTGTTCGAGATGCCAAGTGCTGACCCTCCCGAATAACCGCAAACTCTCGTCGATCCATTCCATGCGCTTTTTGAAGAACCAATTGGTCATTGCGTGACGCCCCGGACGTTGAAGTTCTAATAGGCGGATAGATTTCACCGCCGTCAATTTCCTATAGCCCTACTTGGCCGAGCCTAGCTAAAGCCTTTTGACAAGCCTCGTGCAATGTAGCACCTGCGCCGACTATTTCGCGGGAATTCGCTCGGCGCAAAGCCTCAAAAGCGATTTCTATTTGAGACATTGCTCGCCTCCTGATTGTTCGGTGGGATCGTCTTCCGCCCACATTTGTCCGATTGTTGTGATGGATAGACCGGCGATCATTTGCGGCGTTAAGCGGCACCCGGTATTTCTCTCGTGCGCCCGACGCATCCGATTGAGTGCCTTGTTGGCTTCGGCAAGGTTGCTCAATCCGCGCCCTCCGAAGCTGGTGCAGCGCGGGGCGGAGCCGACAAGATGCGCTCTAACTCAAATCGAAGCCGATTGCGGACGTAAGGCTCTTCCCATCCGTTATGATTGACCTGCGATTTGACGCCGGTGAGGAGTTGATCAAGCTGCCAATCCTCCAACGACAGCGCACGCGCAGCGGATAGCTCCTGTCCGCCGAAATCCTTGAGAGCGAAATCACGTTCCGCGCCCTTGTTGTGATCGTAGGCCCGCAAGAGCCATTGCGGTTCCGGGTGCCATTCTGTCGAACCAAACCAAGGCCGGATAGGCGTAATTGTTCGCTCCGAAGTTTCCCCGCGATAGTTCGTATAGAAAACCGTGGCAGGTGTGGCCCCTTTCATTGAACTACAGAGCGCACTCTCCGGGCCGGAATAAACCAAGCGCATGCCGGACCCGCCTCTTATTTCTGCGACTGCATTGCTAATGCGTGTCAGCAATTCCGCGCAATTCATCTGCCCAAGGATGCTATCAATTCTTTGCTCGTGCTCGTCGGAAGGAAGTTGCGGCCCGCCATGCCCGATATCGTCACGAATGATTTGCTCGATAGTCTTCATACTCTTGCCTCCGGCTGTCTGATTGGAGCGCGATAGCCCTTCACTTTCGCGCGGCCGTTGAACACGTAACCAAAGCCAGCACCGCCGGGGATGCTCCAACCTTGGCGGCGCAAATACGCGATATCCCGATAGATCGTCCGGGGCGTGACCTGCAAAAGCGATGCAAGGCTGTCCGAGGTGTGACGGCGGCCGTCTTCAATGGCGCGAATGAGCTTCAAAAGGCGTTCGGTTCTATTCATTGTCGGCATCCTTTTGGCTGTCTTTGATTGCCTTCAACGCGGCAACGTCTTCCAACGAAACGCGGGGAATTGCTCGGTAGGCGCGCTCCGCTTTAGCGTGAGCGGCGCGAAGCCCTTCGCATGCGATAAGGTATTCGCCCCAAGCCCTTTCGGCTGCCGGTGTGGAAGGCATCAATTCGTTGATATTGGCTTCCCGGCGAGCCACTTTCGTCGAATGCGCGCGTTGTGCAGCGACGGCGACGATATGTTTTTCAACAGGTTCGGCATCGCGCCCGTAAAAGCTCTTTTCGAGCTTTGTCTTAACAAAATCCACGATCAGCGAAGGCGTAAGAACAGGCATGCTGTTGACGCCGCCTTTCGACATTTCAAAGACGTCGACCGCCGATTGCTTGCGCATGTCGAGATACATTTTGTCGATGCGGCTCTTCACTTTCAGCAAGCTCGCACTTGCAAAGTTGACGTCCAAACAATGCCATTCGTCGGAGTTTTCGCCATAAGCGATCGTGTGGCCCCGGTATTCCGTCTTGATATGGGACATTCAACGTCCTCCTAAAAATGGAACGTTTCGCTATCGAGCAAGTCGGCGCGCGTAAGGCCGTCGGTCCCGGCTATCGGGGCGTCGATAGAGACGTTCTTGAAGTGGTCGAACTGGCGGTTGTAGGCGGTCACTGCCGCTTTGACGGCTTCATTCAGCTTATTGAACTCGACCCTGTTCTTGAGGGCCATTTCCATAACCGCCGCGATCACATCCATCTTTGCCGATGGGTCGAGATATCCGGGGACCATCGGACGGATAAGCGCTCGCAATTCGTTTGGCTTCTCCCGCGCCATCTTCAAAGACTTGTTGCGGTAGTATCGGCGCATTCTTATTGCCCGCTCGTTTTTGTTTGTGTATATTCCGGTGCGCGCTCTACTTTCGCGGCGAAGCTGCCTCGCCCTTTCGAGTAGTACGGGATCGCCCCTTATTTTATCCTGCTTTCGCTTGTCTATTTCCTTAGCCTTTTTCGGGTTTTTCTTGCGCCATTGGCGGACATACTCGCGTTTATATTCGCGGTACTTCTCCCGGTTTTCTTCGCGCCATTTACGCTTGTATTCGCGTATTTCGTTCTTGAGCCGCTCAACCTCGTCGAGCGCTTCTTCCGTGTCCATCTGGAGGATGCGATCAAAGTCCGCTCTCTTCATCCATTTCGGGCACTTCATCTTGGCCTTCGACAGCTTAAAGGACATTACTTCCCCTCCGCTTTCTCGATAGCCGCGCGCAACTGCGCGACGGCTTTTTTGACCACACCCCGTGTGAACACAGGGCTTTCAAGCGCATCCTCGACAAACGGCAAAGCCAGATAGACGGCATCGAGCAATTCAGGAGCGGCCGCGCCGAGCGCCGCGTCTTCCGGCCGCTGAAATACCGCTACCAGTTCGCGGCCGCGCCCCTCGTCGGCCGCCCTAAAATTCGCGAAAACGCGAACTCTTTCCGAAGCCTGCACTTCGTCGCGCACTTCCTTCGTCCACCGCCGCGTTGTGGCCGTGGATAGAAGTTTGCCTTGTGACCAAGGGCCAGGTGTTGCTTTGCCCGTAGTCATAGAACTGCCCTCACTGGCAGATTGTCGATACGGGCAAATCCATCGATGTATTGAAGAACTCGGCCGTTGCGCAAGAAGATCGCAAACTCGTCCCGGTTATCGGACCAGCGAAAGCCCTCAACATGCGGATGGCCGCAAGCCGCGATTGCCGCCTCGTCCGCATGCATCAAGGCCAACCGGGAAAAAGCTTGATCGGGCGTTTCGTGGTTGTTGAGCTCGTCGGACAAAAGGCGGCGGACGGCTTCGACTTCCGTGTCGATGCCCGTTGCGGCCATGTAGTTGAGCAAGCGGGCGTGAAGGTCGAGCGGCAGGTTATAAACGCGCCGGATCGTCGGGCCTTTGGCCCTGAAATGTTCTATGGCTGTAATTGCGAGTTCGCACATGATGCCAAGCTCCGATTAGACATAGCTTCGCCGTGGCGCTGAAACGCGCGCTCGATCGACAGGAAGCAAAAGGGATTAGGGTGCGGGTGCCGAGCCGCTATTCGGCCGGCGTGTAAAGTTGGTGCTGCCAGCTTTCTTGCCAGAAGGCGACCACCTCGCCGCCCATTAGGACGCCGACGCGAATATCAAGGCGAGTACCGAAGGAATGAGCATAGCAATTCCCCGGCTCAAAGTTCCGGATCGCAACCGGAGCGACTTCAAGCACCACATGCGGAATGCCTTTGTGGTCATAGATCGACGTCGGCTTCGGGGTGACAATATCGCCGACGGTGAACGGGCACCGCGCTTGATAAGCGGTGCTCGCCTCGCGGAGCGTTTCAATTTGGGCTTCCGGCAGTGGGCGCTTAAGCGCTTCTCGGCGCTGGTTTACCCCCGGCAACTCTACTTCAAAAATCTGCATGATAATGCCTCGTGTGGTGGTTAAGCATTCGGGAAACCGACTTATTCCCAACGCCGGGAAAAAGTCGGAAACCGGAAGGCTTAGGCGTCAATCTTCATCTTGTTTTCAGGATCGATTACGGCCTTGTTCCACATATAGCGGGCGTCTTGCGGGTCATCCTGCGCCCAATCTTCCCAAGTGTCCCACTCGGCGCTAACGCGATATACGTTGAGAATTTCTTGCAAGGACATGTGATCCCAAAGGCTTTCGGTCTGGCAATCGCACCAGTTCATAAGTGCGGCGGTTTCCTCGCGCGACATATCTGCGGCGTATTCAACCTTGACGGCACAAAGGTGCAAAAGCTTAGGGTGGACTTTTATCGTTTTCATTTCGGGTGTCTCCCAACTCGCTCGTTTCGTCGCCTACTCGTCGACCAGCGCCCTTAAGCTCTCCAAGAGGTTTTCGACTTCGCTGTAAACATTCTCGCAATTGTCGATATCCTCCAAGGCGGCCTCGCCCTTCTCGCTGTCCTGCCAACGCTCCGACTTGTTTTCGTACTCGTCGCGCATTTCATCGACGGCAGCGCTAAAAGTTTCGGTGCGCTTCTCAAGCTCTGCGATGAATGACTTAATTTGCTTTTTCATTTTGGCTTGCATGTCGAAGATCCTCGTTGTTGAGCATTTGAGAAACCCGCCCCTGACTGGAGGGAAAGAGACGGGAAACTGAAAGGCTCAAAGCCCATCGAATGCATCTAATTCGGCTAGGATTTCATCGATCGTCATTAGCGGGGTGTCTTCGATTATGATCCCGTGTTTGGCGAGGAAGGCTATTTCGCCTTCGCGTTCCCGCTCGATCATTCGGACGTTATGTTCCCGCCAAGCCCGTTCTGTCTCGGTCCTTGCGTCACTGACCCGGGCGCGTTCGTGTGACAAGCGAAGCTCGATAGCTTCGAGGTGGTTTGTGCTCACTTCTGATACTGTCGGCATGGTTTTCTATCTAACTGGCTTGGCTATAAAATCGCTGTCTGTGGTTATGGTTTGACAGATTTTATCTAACTTCGCAACAGCAAAGTTAGATTTTTTCTTACTTTTTTATCAGGCAAATCACCTGCTGCTAATGGCGACTGGTAAGTCGTTGATAAGTAAGGGGCTGCCGGACACATGCGCCTTGCAGCCGGACAAAATGCGCATTCAACCGGACAGAAACGGCAGGAATGCCGGACACTCCATTGTCCGGCGCGTCAGTTACCCTTTTAAATTCATAACGTTAACACCGTGTCCGGCAGAATGAGCCTGAAAAGCTACCGGACACGCATGCCGGACAAAATTATTTTCACATGTCCGTCTGAGTACGAAGTGGTTGAAAAGACTACAACTTAATACGAACCATTCTTGTCCGGTACGAAACAGTACGATCTGTTACGGATTTTTTCTATTGACGAGTGAGACAAAATCGCTCTTTCTCTCGCGTTAAGACGATGGGGTCGCACGCGGATCGTAGAGCACTGACGAGAGCGAGGCGACGGGAGACGACAAGTCTCCCGGAGAGACGAGCGATCTAGTATTGTTATTCTGATCCATCGTTAAAATAGAAAATCTTTAATTTTAAATCCGCATGCGAGCGCGCGTTATGCCTTGTCGGCAACGCGCGTTTTTTCATGCCGGGTTTTGATCGGGTGAAAATATGGCAGGCATCGTCATCACCACGGACGGCGTATTCAAACGATACGGCAAGGCGCTGGAAGCAATCGGCGAACGTGATGCAAAACGTGTATTCGCCCGAGCACTCAATCGCGGTGGCGACCAAGCCCGCACGCAAGTCAAGCGTTCGCTGGTCGCTCAAACCGGGATCAAGTACGGCCTGATTAACAAGGCCGTCAAAACCATTCGAGCGCACCCGAACAAGCTCGAATACAAATTGGAAGCGGAAGGCGGGGAAACAAACCTCAACCTGTTCAATGCCCGACAAGGCAAGAAAGGTGTGAGCGCTGCCCCATGGAAAAAGCGCCGAGTTTTCAAGTCGACCTTTATCGTCCCCGCGTATGACGGCAGGGTGTTCAAGCGTGAAGGCAAAGGGCGCGGACCGCTCGAACCGCTGTTCGGTCCCAACATCGCCCGAGAGGTCGTCAAAGACCCGACTGCCGAGAAGTGGCGCATGGTCAGTGGGTTCGTCATGACCCGCGTCGAGCATGAACTCATGCGCCTTTTCAAGCTCTCCTAACCCCGATCAGTCGAAAGCCTCAAATTTGACCGTACACGCGCGTTCTTTCGCGATGGTCAAATCGGTATCGGCAGGGCGGCCGTGCGTGTGGGTGACCGCCTCCGAGGCGAGGCACCCCCACCCCTTTAGGGACCGTACCCTACCCCCAAGGCATGCGGTGCCGCCGCAGCCCCGAATTTGAGCGTTTTTCAGCTATCGAAAATCGCGGTTTGCTTTGCACCCGAAGGAACATTCGCAATGGCGAAAAAACCGACCGTCACCCCTCCGGCGACGCGCGTCTTTGCTTTGACTGGCGATGAAGTGATTTCCGCCAGTGGAGCGGCTTCCCTCTTGGGAGTTACGACGCAATGGCTCCGGCAGTTGGCGGCGAATGGCTATGTCCCGACTGCGGTCAAAGGCAAGTACCCGCTCGTCGAAGTGGTGCAAGGCTACGTCCGCTCTCTCAAAGACGAGGAGCGGCGCTCAACAAAATCGGCAGCGGACAACGGCTTGAAAGCAGCGCGACAGCGCGAAGTTGAACTCCGCATCGCCAAAGAGGAAGGCCGTCTCGTCGAAATGGACGACGTCGAGGCCGTTTCATCCAGCATTTTAGCAACGCTCCGGGCCGAACTGGCAGGGCTTCCCGCGTCGGTGACGCGTGATGTGAAGCTCCGGGATGAGATTGAGAAGGGTCTAAATGGCGCGTTTGCTCGATCACAAAACAAGTTCCGGGAGGCAAGCGAGGCTCTACGATCTGGCCGCGATCCTTTGGGAACCGACAGAGAAGACGACGCCTGACAAATGGGGCGCTGATAACCGGGTCTATCCTCCAACTTCCGGCAAGCCGGGTGAGCGCGACCCATTTCTTACGCCTTATGCCGTGCCGTTCACGCGAGGTTTCGACGACCATCGCTATACGCGCAACGTCCTCGTAACAGGTGCGCAAAGCGGAAAGACCGAAAGCATTCTCGACGTCATCGGCTACCGCTGCGACACGCGGCCGGTACCGATCCTTTACGTCGGGCCGAGCAAAGACTTTCTGACTGACCAGTTCGAACCGCGCCTCATGGGCCTTTTCGACGAAGCTCCGAAGCTCAAGGCGAAACTGTCGCGCGGCAAACGGATGAAGAAAACCTTGAAGCGGGTCGCGGGCGTGACTGTCCGCCTCGCTCACGCCGGTTCTTCAACCGCCCTCAAGTCCGATCCTGCCGGTCTGGCTCTCGTCGACGAGTACGACGAAATGCTCGCGAACATCAAAGGCCAGGGCGATCCCCTCGGCCTCGTCGAGGCTCGCGGCATTACCTACGCCGATTTCATGACCGGCATCACGTCCACGCCCTCCCAAGGAATGGTTGAAACGGAAATGGACGAGGAAACCGGCCTTGAATTCTGGAAGGTCGCGCCGCCGGATGACGTCGCGTCGCCAATCTGGAAACTTTGGCAAGAGGGCACGCGCCATCATTGGTCTTGGCGTTGCCCCCATTGCCGGGAATGGTTCGTTCCACGTTTCAAATGCCTGTCGTGGCCGAAGACGGCGACCCCGGCGCAAGCTCGCCGCGAAGCCTTTCTCGAATGTCCGCGCAACGGATGCGTGATCGAAGAAAGCGACAAGGCCGAAATGAACGCGACCGGCGTGTTTGTCGCGCCGGGCCAGACGGTTGACGAGGACGGCAACGTTTTCGGCGATCCGCCCGACACGACAACGCTTTCGTTTTGGGTTTCTGGTCTTGCGTCGCCGTTCGTTTCCTTCGGGGAGCGCGCCGAAGCATATTTGAAGGCGCTCGCCTCGGGCGATAGTTCCAAAGTTCAGACCGCAGTTAACGCGGGTTTCGGCGAGGTATTCACACCGGGCGGCGGCGATGTGCCGGAATGGGAAGAAGTTGCGAGGCTCAAGGCCCCGTATCTTCCCCGGACATTGCCGGATCAAACCATTTTCTTGACGGCCGGTGTCGACGTCCAGAAAAACCGCCTGCCGTTCGTCATTCGAGCTTGGGGGCCGCGCGCGACCTCTTGGCTTGTCGATAGCGGCGACCTTTGGGGCGAAACTTCGCAGCAAGACGTTTGGGACGATCTTGCCGAACTCCTAACGCAGCCGATCGACGGCCTGCCGATAAGGCTCGCATTCGTCGACAGCGGCTTCCGGCCCGGCAAGAAATTCGCCGTGCCGGAACATCGCGTCTATGAGTTTGCAAGGCGGTTCCCACGTTTCGTCTTCCCGACAAAGGGACGGCGCACACAGTCAAAGCCGATCATTCAGTCGAAAATCGAGGTCAAACCGGACGGCAAGTCGGCAAAGTACGGCTTGACGCTGCACCTCCTCGATACGGACCATTGGAAAAGTTGGGTGCATGAGCGGCTTCGCTATCCTCATTTAACCGAGGAAGGCAGGCCCGCACTAGGTGCGTGGTATCTCCACTCCAAAACCACGGACGACTATTGCCAGCAAATTGTAAGTGAAGCTCGAACAACTTCGCCCTCCGGCACGCCGGTTTGGGTGCAGCGATCGCGCGAAAACCACTTGCTTGACTGCGAGGCACTGGCCGCCGCCGCCGGTTACCAACTCAATGCGCACCGCCTCGGCCCGAATGCTCGACGACGTGACGACGACGATCGAGCGGAACCGCAAATTGCGGTTCCCGATGCAAATGGACAGCCGCAAGAGACGAAAGGGTCGAAGTTCGACCGTATCGCTTCAATCGCGGCTCGATTTAACGGGTTGTGATGATGAACGCACAAACGAAACCGCGCATTCGCGTCGGCACGGACGGGACCATTATGGGTGCTGTTCCGCAGACGTCACCACAGCATTCGGCCGAGTATTTTCGCTCCCCGGGAAGCGGTGGCGCTGCGGCATTGTTCGCTTGGCGTCCTGCACTTCGGGATGCTCGGGACGACGTCGCGAAATCTTATCTTGAGGCTGCGGCTCGGGCGATTGATGCCCTTCATAACTCCGGCTGGATTGCCGGAGCGATTGAGCAGGCCGTCGCAAGCACGATCGGAACGGGGCTACGACTGTCGCCTCGGCCCGATCGCATCGCGCTCGGTTGGGATGAAAATCAAGCCAACGAGTGGACGAGTATCGTCGAACGCCGCTGGATTTTGTGGAGCGAAAACCCCGTCGAGTGCGACGCCGCAGGCAAGCACACTATGGGCGAGCTTACGGCAATGGAGCTTAAGACGTGGTACGCTTATGGCGAAGCGACGGGATTGCTCCCGTCCATTCGTCGAAGCATTTCGCAGTCCCGAACAAAGGTTCAATTGGTTCTTCCACACCGATTGGTGCAGGACACAGAACCGTTGTCCAAACTCTATCAGGGCGTAAAAACGGACGACTTCGGCTTTCCGCTCTCATATCGCTTCATGCGCGACGGGGTGTTTCGGCACACCGTCGATATTGCCGCGCGCGATGGGGCGGGGCGACCGCAGGTTTTTCATATCTACCAAGGCGCGCCGGGACAAATTCGCGGCATAACTCCCTTTGCCCCGATCCTTCGCGTCCTTCGCCAGTATGACCAGCTTGCGGACGCCACGCTCACCGCGGCGCTGATCCAGTCTATTTTTGCCGCGACTGTCGAGAGTGAGGCTCCCACGGACGCACTCTTGCAGGCATTGCAAGACCCGACGGAGCAAGCCGCCTCTGGTAGCAGCCAGGCCGAAACTTTATTCGGTTTCAAACAAGCTTGGTACAATCAGACGAAAATCGACCTCGGGGTCGGCGGGCGTATCGCTCACCTGTTCCCGGGCGAAAGTCTCAAAATGAACCGTTCGGAGCACCCGAACGACACATACGAGGCTTTCACCAAGTTTCTACTGCGGGAAATTGCGGCTTGCCTCGGCATGACCGTGGAAACTCTCACGGGAGATTACACCGGGGCGACATACTCGTCGGTGCGCATGTCCACGGCGGAAAAATGGCCCATCACGCTTTCGCGGCGGGCAAATATCTGCGGCCGTTTCTTACAGCATGTCTATGAGGCATGGCTTGAGGAAGAAATTGAACGAGGAACAATCCCCTTCCCCGGTGGACCGCGCGCATTTCGCGCGCAACGGGCCGAAGCCTGTTCCGCAGACTGGCGCGGGCCACCCAAGCCACAAGCTGACGACCTCAAATCGGCCAAGGCGCACGAGATTTACAAGCGCATGGGCGTCGCCTCCGACGAAATGATTTGCAACGACCTCGGGGTCGATTGGGAAGACGTTTACGATCAACGGGCGCGCGAAGACGCCAAGCGCAAGGTGCTTAAACTCCCTGACGGCGATACCATGACGCCCGATCCGCTCGGCGACAAACTCGTAACTGAGGACGAAAAATAATGGTCGAAAAAATCGGACCTGTCGCCATTGATTGGGATGATCCTTGCGCGAGAGCAAAAGCACTTCGGCAAGCCTATTTCGACAGGCTTGCCGGAGGCACCGCCCAACGGGTGCGCTTCCGGCACGGCGATAACGAACAGGAGGTTCAAACTTCTGTTCTGCAAGGCAACCTCGCGTTGCTGCGGCAAGAAATGCAAAGGGCGGAGGATGAATGCCGCGAGCTTAACGGCCTTCGACCTTTGAACCGTCGTTTCGCAATCGTCGGCGGCTCTCGCCGCCGTTAAATCACAAGGAAAATCACTATGCCAGCAACGCGCGCCCTTCGGGCGGCGCTTGCGGAGCCGTGGGCGATCACAGCCGAAGGGCTGGAACTCGTCCTCTCCGTTGCCGCCCGCGAAAATGACGTCTCGATTGATGCCCTTGAGGCTTATCGTGCCGAGCACGTCCCGACCGCCGAACGCCTTACCCGTCGCGGACCGGTTGCAATCCTTGACGTTCGTGGACCTCTTGTCAGCCGTGCAAATCTTTTTACGGCAATATCTGGCGCGACCTCCTACGACGTCTTGCGGCGTGATCTTCAAGCGTCGCTCGATGACCCGTCGATCCGGGCGATTGTCATGTCCTACGACACGCCGGGCGGATCGGTGACCAACGTCGACGAACTCGCAAAGGCAATCCGGGCGGGAAAGGCAATAAAACCAATTGTCGCCTATGTCGGCGGTTCCGCCGCCTCGGCGGGTTATTGGCTCGCGTCAAATTCGACTGAAATCGTAATCGCCGACACTGCTTTGCTCGGCTCGATTGGTGTTCGCGCAGCCTTGCAGGACACCAGCAAAAAGGACGCCGAGGCCGGACGGATCGAGTTCATTTCTTCTCAATCCCCCGGGAAGCGAACGGACCTTTCAACAGATGAAGGGCGAGCGCGCATTCAGCGCACGATTGATGCGCTCGCCGAAGTCTTCATCGCCACGGTCGCAGATGGCCGAGGCGTCAAGCCCGACGACGTCATTGCCAAGTTTGGCGGCGGCGACGTGCTTATCGGATCGGCCGCAGTTGCGGCCGGAATGGCGGATCGCATCGGCAATTTCGAGGCGGTCATCAAAGAACTGGACGGGCGATCCCCCTCCACAACCTCCAAATTCAGGAGCAATACCATGAATGAACCAATGATCGCTCGCGCGGATCACGATGCCGCCGTAGCAGCCGCCCGGACCGAGGGGCAGACGGCCGGAGAAAAGGCGGGAGCGACCGCCGAGCGGACCCGCATTCAGGCCATTCTCAACCTGCCGGAAGCCAAGGGTCGCGAAACCTCGGCAATGCACCTCGCATTTACGACGGACCTTTCGGCGGAAACGGCAAAAGGCGTGCTGTCCGGGTTGGAAGCCTCCAAACCAGAACCCGACAACGACGCCGATATCGAAGGGCAGCGTTCGCATGAAGCCGTCGGTGGTCTCGTAGTGTATGACCCCAAGGCCGACAAACAGCCGAACAAGGCGGAAAAGACAAAAGCCGCGTGGGGTGAAGTCACAAGCAAGCTCAACGCCCGCATGTGATCGCGGGGCGCATTCAAGCGCCCTCCCACTTCTTCCAAAATCGCTTTCATTGGAGATTGAACAATGTCGAAAGTGTTCATCGAACCCCGCCACGCGGGCGAATTTATCTTGAGCGAGGCCAACGGCCACCGCTCGCGCGAAAACGTGACGGTCGCTGCGGAACAAGCCATTGAGGCGGGAACGATCTTGGCGTTTCTCGCGATGGCGACCGACGTAACCGCAACGGTTGTCGCAGGCGCCGAAAATGCCGGTAACGGCACTCTGACTATGGCGAGCACCCCAGTTTCGTCCAAGGCCAAGAATGGCACCTATGTCGTGATCGCGACTTCGGACACAGCCTTTGCAGTCGAGGACCCGAAAGGCGTCAACATCGGCAATGCCACGGTAGGCACCGCCTTCAATAAGGAGGTCAAGTTCACTATCGCGGCCGGTGGCACTGCATTTGCCGCAGGTGACCGCTTTGAGGTGATCGTCGGCGTTGAGGCCGGGGATTATCAGGCAGTTGCCTACAATCCGGACGGGGACGACGGGAGTGAAAAGCCCGCCGCCATCGCAATCTATCCGGCCCTCACTGGCGAGGGCGAAACCGTCAAGATTGCGGCGCTCCGCCGTGACGCCGAGGTGAATACTCATTGCCTCGCTTGGCCGGACGAAATTGTCGCGGAGAAAAAGGCCGCCGCAATTTCCACTCTCGCCGCCCTCGGCATCATTGTTCGCTAGCGCATCCCGCCGCAGCAACGCACCACATTCCGAAAATTTGGAGACAACTTAAATGTTGGAAATCTTTAACGACGCGGCGTTTTCGACGACGAGCCTGACCGACGCCATCAACGAACTGAAATTTGTACCCGGTCGCATCGGCGAAATGGGTCTGTTTGGGGTCGAAAGCGTCGATACGACCACAATCGCCATCGAGAAGAAGGGCGATATTCTGGTTATCGTCCCGCCAACTCCTCGCGGTGGACCGGGCACGACTATTGCCAAGGAAAAGCGCGACCTTCGCTCGCTGATTATTCCACACTTCGAAATTAACGACGCAATTTACGCCGAAGAAGTGCAAAATGTCCGCGCTTTCGGCCAAGAGCGCGCCTTGATGACCGTCATGCAGAAGGTTGGGCAGCGACAGGTAACGCACGTCAACAGTATGGCAGCGACCGAAGAATTCGCGCGCATGGGGGCCGTACAGGGCATCGTAACTTATGCCGACGGTTCAACATTGAACCTGTTTACCGAATTCGGTGTTCAGCAGTCGGCTGCAATCGATTTCGATCTCGATGCAGCGAACCCGGGAGAAGGCATTCTTCGCAAGAAATGTGCGTCCGTCGTCCGTCGATCGGCCGACAGTCTTGGCGGTGTCCCATTCACTGGAATACATGCTTTTGTGGGTGACAACTTCTTCGATGACCTTCTGTCGCATCGTGAAGTTCGCGAAACTTATAAAGGCTGGTCTGAAGCGCAAATCCTGCGCGACGGTTATATCGGCCCGAACCGTTCAAGCTACGGCATTTTTGAGTTCGGCGGCATCGTTTGGGAAAACTATCGCGGCTCGGTTGGTTCTACGACCTTTATCGACGCCGATAGCTGTCACCTGTTCCCGGTTGGGGTGCCTGGCTTGTTCAAAACAGCCTACGCGCCTGCGGATTACGAGGATACGGTCAACAACATGGGCCAGCGCCTTTATAACCGACAGTGGCAAATGCAGAATGGCAAAGGTCGCAATCTTGATACGCAGATGAACGCGCTTCAATACTGCACGCGGCCGAAGGTGCTCTTGAAGGGCAAGCGGACCTAGCCGCAATGCGCCTCAACAGCATCGCAGCGCGCACCGCCTTACGGGCGGTGCAGCGTGAGCTTGGGGAATTTGTTCGGGTCACACCTCGCATTCAAAGCGATTATAGCGAACCTTCTCCCGATCCCGATCGTCGAATTGTTGAAGTTTTCGTCGTCGTCTCATTGACGCCGGAAACCGCACCTTTTGACGGTTCGCGGCGCGGCACGAAGATCAACACTTCAACGCGACTTTCACAGCGTGAGGCGGCCATATGGTTCGATCCTTCGATCTATGAAGCGTTGAAATACGAGCTTCGCGAAGGCGATCAAATTCTCCTAATCGAGCGGCCAAATGAGCCGCCTTATGAAGTATCCCGCGCGCCGGAAAGTTCCGACCGTGGCGACGTTATCGTCTCTCTTGTACTGGATAGAAACAAATGAGCCTCGTAGCCCTCGTTATCCGTATCGCCACGGTTCGCGCATTACGTGGGCGCACCTTTGCCGAGGAACTGGTTTTCGACAGCAAGATAAATCCGGTCAATCTTGTCGCCAAAGACAAGGAGCGGAACGTTATTGTCGTCACGACCGACGACGACAACGTCGACATAACGGGGCGCGACCTGCGCGCGGGCGACCATAAACTTGAACTAGTGATCGAAACGGCAGTTACGCAAAAGGCTTCCGTCGATGTTGCGGACGGCGAAGCGACGGAAGTCGCAACTATCCCGGCAACCGACGCTGGTCTTGAAACTACTGTCGGAATAATCGGCTACCAGATCGCAAAAGCCTTATCGGCCGATGGTGGCGTTTGGGGCGACATTTGGCGGACCCTCGTCACTAAGGTTCATTCAATTTCAAGCCGACGAGGCGCGGACGATGCAAACGGCGTCCGATACGCCGCCCGCCAGTTTATCTATGTGATTGACCATATTAACGAGCCAACGCCGGGCGAAAAGCCCTCCGGCGTATGGGTGAAGGTGCTCGACGCCATGAAATCCGATCCGGATTTAGCGAAGCTCGCCAAGATCATCGAAGCGGAGATTTCAGGCGGTGATTACTTACCTTGGGAAATCGCGCGCGGACAGCTTGGCCTTGCCAACGATGAGACGGGTATCATCGGGAGCAAGCCCGTTGGAATAGCCGAGATTGTTCCTCTCGCCGCCGTTGATATGTCAGACGGCTTTACCGTCGACGAGCAAAAGGCCGTCGAAGTCGACGGGCCGGAGGAGCCACAATGAGATTGGATAAGCTCCTCGTCGAAGTGCTACGACGGACCGCAGAAATAGAGCGGCGCTTCGACGGCATGGTCAAGCAAGGCCCGGTCGCGGAAGTTGATCCAAAATCCGGGACGGTTCGCGTTCGCCTTGGCGGGAGCGACAAAGAGCCGATGCTCTCGCCTCCCATCCCATATGCGCAAATTGCAGGCGGCTTGAAGGTTCACGCGCCGCCCACGGTCGGCCAGCAAATGACTGTCCTAAGCGGATCGGGCGATTTCCGGCAAGGGCTTGCCGTCCCGATGACGTGGAGCAACAGCAATAAGTCGCCAAGCGAAAAGGGCAACGAAAACGTACTGACGTTCGGCGATGCGCGGATCGAACTTCGCGGCGACGAACTGTTGCTCACAATCGGCGGTTTTTCCGTTTCGTTCAAAGCATCCGGGGCAACGTTTTCCATCGGAGGCGTCACTCATAAAATTTCAGCCGACGGTTTGAACACCACGGGCGGAAAGATCGAGCACGACGAAAAGAATATCGGTTCCGACCATATTCACGGCGGGGTTGAGAAAGGCGGGGCAAGAACTAGCGGCCCGGCCAACTAGGAGAAACACCGATGAAAAGAAACTACCTCGTTACCGAACGTGCGGGCGAATGGGTTGCCGGGCAGCGACGGCCAGAAAACGGAAAGCTCGAACTTTCCGACGACCAAGCTGCCTACGAACTTGCGCTCGGCTCGATCATGCTAGCGCCGCCTGACACCGGGCCAGAACCGAAGAAGCAACGGCGAAAGGCCGGAAAGTAGCCGGAGGGATTGCCATGTCGCTTAACTCTGCCCTTGGCATCGATATCGATCGCCAAACCGGGGAAGTCATCGAAGGTTGGGCGCATGTCGAGCAATGCATCGGTGATTTTCTATCCACATTCTTCGGTGAGCGCGTCATGCGTGAGTGGTACGGTTCGATCGTCCCGCCATTGATGGGCGAAAATCTCACAACCGAAACGATAGTCCGGTTCTTTGCGGCGGTGACGTCAGCAATCGACCAGTGGGAGCCTCGCTTTAAGATCGCGAGGATTACGCCGCTCTCCGTAAACCGGAGCGGCGAGTTCCAAGTTCGTATTGAGGGCGACTATCGCCCCCTCGCGCTGATCGGCAATTTCTCGTCGGGCAGCCCGAAGCATTTAACCATTAGTGGGGCCGTGGGCCGGGGGCTTGTTTTGATATGACAATCAATCTCGAAAGTTACCCGTCGCCGGACGTGATCGAACCGATTGAGTTCGAGCAAATACTTGCCGACATGCAGGATGAGCTAATTCGTTTGTTTCCTGCAATCGAACCTACGCTCGCGCTGAAAAGCGCGCTTTCAAATAAGTTGCTGCAAGTTGCGGCATTCCGGGAAATCCTTGTCCGTGCTCGCGTCAATGATGCAGCCCGGGCAAACCTCTTGGCGTTTGCAACGGGTGCGGACCTTGAACACCTTGCGGCGTTCTACGATGTCGAGAAATTGGAAGGGGAAGACGACGAAGCTTTCCGCAGCCGGACAGTTCTCGCCATCCAAGCCCGTTCACCTGCGGGGGGTGCGAACTGGTATAAAGCGGCGGCCAGACGCGCCGACGTTCGTATCCGGGACGTTGCCGTCTATCGTGAGGATTTCTGGCCGATTATTCACGTCGCCATTCTATCCCGCGAAAACGACGGCATTCCCGATGCTGCTATGCTTGACGCGGTTCGGACGATCGTCACGAGCGACGACGTGCGGCCGTTAAACGATACGGTTGTCGTCGAAGCGGCTGTCCAGAACCGGACGGACATTGAGGCGAATGTTTGGCTACTTCCGTCGGCTCCGCTCGCGGATTTGACGCCGCTTCAAGATGCTCTGCGGAAGGCTTGGACAACGGAAACCGGGATCGGCTTCGACCTCGTGCCGTCTTGGGTTGAGGCGCGCTTGCATATGGCAGGCGTTCAGCGTGTGGAAATGCTTAGTCCGAGCGCCCCTCTCGTCGCAGCGCCCGGCACTGCAATCGCCATAGGCGAGATAAAACTCAACTACATGGGGCGCGATTACTGATGATCGAACGTATCGCATTGCTTCCGGGCAATGCGACGGCGCTGGAAACGGCATTCTCGGAGGCTCTTGACCGAACCCCGGAACTGTCGCCCGGCATCGTCGAATTGCGCGGGTTCAAGTTTCATCCAATCGACAGTGTTATTCCGTATCTCGTCGCGGAGTATGGCTTGTCAGAGGTCGCCGAGTTCATCCCCAACCTGCGGGACGTCATTCGCGAAGGTATCCAATGGCAGCGAATTATTGGAACGCCCGCAGCGATCCACAAGGCATTACGCTGGATAAATCACGACGGTGATATTGAGGAGTTTCCGGCGACGGCGCGCAAATGGTGGTGGTTTCAAGTCCACCTCCCGTTTGAACCGACCAACACTCAATTCTTGCGGCCGACAACGCAGCTTGTTCAATCTTCGAAGCCCTTACGCTCCGAGTTCGCGCGCCTGACTGCGGGATGGGACGTTCGCGCATTTCGGCTCAATGAGCACCGGCTCAACGGCGGGGCTGGACTGAACACATGGTCCGGCACCCGCAAGGAACCCGGCGGCCCGGTGATTTCGATCCGCGTCAATCACCGCAAGCAAGTCATTGTCCCGACGGGCGGGCGTGTCGACGTCAAAGACGTCCAACACATTGAGACGGTTCGCACCGTCAAATCAATCATTCCAGTGAGCCAGCTTTCAGCGCGTTTCGCATCGCTGGCGGCGGTTCGGGTCGAGTACCGCAACCGCGCAACGGTCGCATTCCAGAATGCGCCGTTTGTTCATCAACCTTTCGGCGCTCCGGTGCCGCGTGTCCAAACAGGATCAGAATAATGGCTGTCTTTACCCAAGATGGGCGCGTCGCATTGGCGAAAGCGCTCTACGACATGACGCTCTTTCTCGCCGTCGGCGAGGGCCTGCCGGAATGGGATGACCAGCCCCGCCCGACAACGCCGGAAGAGCAAGCGGCTCAAGACGCCGCATGGTCAATCCTGACCGGCCTCGAAAATGCAGTCGGCATGACGAGAACCCGCGACAAGTATTTCGTGGTGCCCGATCCCAACGGCGAAATCGTCATGGCAGACGGTGCGAAGTTTTCCCAAAGCTCCGAACCGACCGGGTTCATCTTCATCCGGTTTCAACTCGACCTCGACGACGCCAGCACAAACACGTTGCGCGAAACGGGCATGTATGTCGGCACAAAATTGGCCGAGAGCGTGCCCGCCGGTGAGATGTATATCCCCGTCGCCAACGTCGTCGATCTTGGGAAAATGATCGAGGTCGATCGCTTCTCGCCAATCATTCGCGATGGCTCGATCGGCCAGACATTCACTTTCGTTCTGACAATGTGAGGTGCCATGAGCAGCATCATTAAGCGCGCCGGTTACGGTGATCGGTTTGATCGCGCGTTACGTCGCCACGCAATCGCGTTTCAGGACGTCGGCCGCGACAAGAAGGGTATCTATCTTCAATCGACCGACTTGAACGAAATGCAGTCGATGAATATCGATCACATGCGGCGCGGGTTTGATTATATCCTTCAAGACGGCCGCGTCATGGATGGTCAAGACCCCGTCGTCGAAATTGAGGATGACGACCATATTCGCGTGCGCCTCCCGGCCTGCCCGATTTACATCGAAGGTATCGTCCACGACGTGCCTGCCGCGACCTTTGTTCTTCCAAACAAAGGCGACCTGACGATCGGTGTCAGAAGCTCGCAAGTCCTCGTAACCGATGTGGTCGACGTGGATTTGAAAGGTTCGATCCCCGGCACGGAAGCCTACATGGAGGAAGGTCCGAGCCGGATTGAAATTACGGTCCTTTGGGGACATTCGCAGGACGGCGACCCCGAGCCGCTTGTTTCGGTTTATCAGGTCCGGGACGGCGTTATCCTCACGACGTCAACAAACATCGACTTTTCGGAAATCTACAAGGCGATCGAAGGCTATTCGCGCGAGAGCAACGGGTCGTATGTCTTCAACGGCTTCCTGATTACTGCGCTCGGCCCAAAGCCGGACGGAAAACAGGGGTTCTCCGTTTCAGAAGGAACGGCCTACGTGAACGGCCGCCGCATCGTGCGGCGACAATCATATCCGTTTGATGTTGAGGAAAAGCCGGACCTTCGCAACGTTGACGCCGAGCCGCACCCTTTTACCGAGGCGACCGGCGGAACGCAGACGTTCAAGGTATCCAAGGCACCGATTTCGAGTGTTCGTCGGGTAACAGTGGAAAAGGAGGTCACCGAAAGCGTCCTTCACGGGCCGTACTCCGGCGTCGTCGATCCGCTGGAACACCCGTCGGTCACTGCGATCCTTGAAATCAAACAGGGCAGTACGGTCTATACCTCGCCCGCAAGCTGGCTGCTTTCGCAAGGGCAAATTGACTGGTCGCCTTCCGGCGTGGAACCCGCGCCCGGAACGACTTATACGGTCAAATATCGGTACAACGAGAATATCCAGCCGGACGAAGTCACCCGCGACAGTGTCACGGTGACCGGGGCCGCCAAGGATACGAATGTTCTTATAGACTATGCATACAAGCTGCCTCGCATAGACGCTGTTTGCATGGATATGACCGGGTCTATGGTTTACGTGACGGGCACTTCTGCGGTGTCTCGCCCCCGCCCTCCGATTGTGTCGGACAGCATGATCGAACTCGCCCGGATTTCGAACGATTGGGGTCAAAAGCCCCTCGTCGAGGTTACCGGCGTCCGGAATGTGCCTTACAGCGAAATTCAGGACATTAGAACGATGTTGCTCGACGTGTACGACCTCGTTGCGCAGGAACGTCTTAAGAACGACGTCTCCGCTCGCGATGTTGGCGCAAAGCGTGGCCTGTTCGTCGATCCGCTTCGCAATGACGCCATGCGGGATCAAGGCATCGCGCAGACGGCGGCCGTTTTCGGCGGCAAGATGACCTTGCCGATTTACGCTCGCATGCACGAATTTCCGGCATTCGTTGGTATCCGTCATTTGGATTTCTCCGAAGTCGCTGTCATTCGCCAGCCACGGCGAAGCAAGGCGATGAAGATCAATCCATATCAGACGTTCACTCCGATGCCAGGGCGCGCGAGCGTCGAGCCTTCAACCGACATTTGGACCGACAAGCAGACGGTCTGGACGTCGCCGGAAACACAGGCTTTTGAAGCTGGCGAAGGTGAATTCATTAGCGGCATCTCGCTTGAGCAAAGGGTCGAGAAAGTCAGCGAGCGCGTCGTCAATGCCGAATTCATCCGGCAGCGAGACGTTAACTTCCGGCTGGAAGGCTTCATCGAAAATGAAACTTTGGTGCTCGTCGAGTTCGATGGCGTGCCCGTTGTGCCTACCGTGTCGGGGCCTGCCGATGAGGACGGCGTAATTACGGGGCATTTCACAACGCCGCCGAACATTCCGGCCGGTTCGAAGTCCATTTACTTTGAAGGCTCGGTCGGAACGGAAGCCGGTTGCACCTATGTCGGACGCGGTTCGATCACGGTTGAGGAGTATCGCCTTACGTCGTCGCTCGAAACGACGACGGACACGATGCCCCAACCCGTCGTCAATAACACCGTCATCAATAACGTGACGAATGTCACCAACGTAACGAATGTTGCGGCGAATAACTCGACGCCGATCCGCAGAGAGGGCGGCAGCGATGGCGGCGGCGGGCACGACCCGCTTGCGCAGACTTTTACGCTCGCTCAATCGTGGTGCTTGTCGGGCATCCGACTGATGTGCGCAAAAGTGGGTTCGCGAAGCAACTCGATTGCGGTGCAGCTTCGAACGGTTGAGGTCGGCATGCCGACGCAAACCGTTCTTGCCGAGGCGTTCGTTCCCGGTACTGACCTTGTCGAAGGCGAAGTCTTTACGGCACGTTTCAACTTCCCGGTTTTCATCCAAGGTGGCCGGGAATTTTCATTCGTGGCGCTAACGGACGACGCGGAGCATTCGTTGTTTGTGGCTGAGATTGGCAAGATCGACCTCGAC
Organism: Brucella haematophila; assembly: GCF_005938105.1. Taxonomy (GTDB): domain Bacteria; phylum Pseudomonadota; class Alphaproteobacteria; order Rhizobiales; family Rhizobiaceae; genus Brucella; species Brucella haematophila. Next base: position 187,197 of record NZ_VCPE01000006.1, read on the forward strand.
ACGAACGCGGTCATTTCAGAGCAACCGTTTACGGTTGGAGTGCTGCTTTCATCGTCGAACGCTTCGACTTGGACGGTTCACAACGAGGCCGATCTTTGGTTTGAAATGCTCGGCTGTCGCTTTGATCCTGTCGAACGGGTTGTCCCGATCGGCACATTCAAGGCGAACAAAATGTCGGACGTGATTATTCGTGCAGGCGTCGAATACCCCGACCCTTCGGTCGATATCTCGATCCGGCTCCGCCGACCAAGCGGCGAAGTAATCACTTCGGCACCATCGCAAACGATCCGGTTCGACGAGTATATCCAGAATGAGGATATCCAAGTCGAGGCCGTCTTGCGCGGAACCGAACGCATAACGCCGTTCTTGTTCCCCGATATCCAGATTATCGAGGGCGAGTTACAGACAACCGCGAACTATGCAACGCGAGCAATAGACGCCGCCGACACAAACAAAGTGTTGGTGACGCTCGACGCCCGCTTGCCTGCCGGTTCCTCCGCGACGGTCCAGATTGGAATGCCGGGCGACTACCCGAACATTCCGGTTTCAAGTGCAACCCAACTCGGCGACGGCCTCGTCGAGCAAACCTTTATCCGATCCGCCTACGCGGCGGCCCTCCTCGATGCGCGCACGTTGATTACGATTACCGGCACGCCTGCGGCGCGGCCGGAGTTGTCGGCGGTTCGCATGTTACTTTCAAAGGTGTGATAAATGGCCAACACGGCAAACTACAATTGGCCTTTGCCGTCTCCATCCGGCATTCAGATGAATGAGGTCGCTAAAATTGCGACCTCATTCACGGCGATCGATGCCAAGATCAAGGCATTCGAGACTTCGTTTAGCAATCACAAGCACAAATTCGCCGAGTTGGAGGAAAAGCCGACAACGCTCGGCGGCTACGGGATCACGGACGGCATGACCGCCGAAGAGGTTGCGCAGGCAATCAAAACGGCGGTTGACGACCTTATCAATGGTTCCGGGGCTGCGCTCGATACGCTGAAAGAGCTTGCCGACGCGCTCGGCAATGACCCGGAGTTTGCGACCACTGTCGGCAACGCCTTGGGCGTCCGCGTCCGGGTTGACGCTGCGCAGTCCTTTAGCTTAGCCGAAAAAGCGCAAGGCCGTTCCAATATCGATGCGCTCGGAATGGTCGACAAGGGAAAGGCGGACGGGGTTGCCAGCCTCGACAGCACCGGCAAGGTGCCTACTGCTCAATTGCCCGCCCTGACAACGACCGCAACCGTTGGTGCCGCATTAGCCGGAGCGAATGGCAAGGCTACGCCTGATGATGGGGACTTTTTCGCGGGGGTACTCGCCGGCAGTTCGACCCCGTTCAAAACGACATGGGGCAACATCAAAACTGCCATTACTGCTCTCGTGAACACTATTGTAAGCGGTAATATGGCCGGGCGCGCATACCCAAGAAAGGTTGGCGGCGGCGTTGCCAACTTTAACTGGAGCGGCCAAGGCGGGCAGCCTACTTGGGTTTGGGGCGGCAGCGGCGCAGATGGTGACGCTGGCAATTATTTTGTTTGGAACCCCGCAAACTTTAGCGTGAATTACGCAAATTCTGCGGGCACAGCCGGAAACGTGGGGGGATGGACCGCGCAGGCGATCATAAATCAAATTGAAAGCCGCGCGGCTGCCTTCGCCGACGACCGAAAGAATGGGTGCGTAACCGACACTCGCTTTGCCGGATATGTGTCAAATGTAATGGCAAAGGACACAACCTGGAGTGCGCCAAGCGGATATGTCTTCACGGCAGCGGGACGTAATAGCGGTGATCAGTATACGTTCTATGCGCGTCAATTACAGGTCCACATTCCCTATCAGGGATGGCGGGCCTTTGGAGGTTTCTAATGAAGAACTTCGGCAAAATGGTTGCCTCGCGGGAAGTTATCGACATTCCCGGCGAACAGATAGGTGTGAATGAAGAAGGGGAGCCAGTTTTCGCCCCCGATCAGAAGCAACCCGTATTGATTTTCCGGGATGTCAACGGCGCGGACTGGTTCGACTTAGCGAAAGAATATCCGCACGCGTTTTATATCGCTCTCGACGATGAGAACCGCGTTATCTCGATGACGGATGACTATCAGCATTCACAGATTGCTGACTACAATCTTGTGGGGATTGATAATGATTTCGGTTTTACGTTCGGCCCCGGTGGAACAGTCTATGGAGCAACTTGGACAGGCTCTGAAATCATCCGGCAGGCTGCGGATAACGTGCCGGAGGAAATAAGCCGCCGTCAATTCTTCCAGCAACTGGCGGTCGCTGGAATTATAACGAACGCAGAAGCCCTCGCAGCCATGAAATCGGGGGCGGTCCCGCAGGCTTTGCAAGCGATCATCGATGCGTTGCCGACTGAACAAGACCGGTTTAACGCGGAAATGCTCGTCGTTGGCGCGGACACTTTCTACCGTACCCACCCGTTAACCGAAACGGTGCGGCTTGCTATGCAATGGACCGAAGAACAGCGGGATAATTTCTGGCTGGAAGCTTCTAAGCTTTAGTCGAATAGGCTCTGTTTTCGATTGAAATGTGAAGTGGCCGCAGTTATTTAAGCTTTGCTTATTGGGGGCTTTCATGGACGGGTCAAACTTCGCATCGGCGTTGCCTATTGTTATGGCTGCGTCGGACGAACATTACTTTCGAAAACATGCAGTTGGTTTTGCAAAGTCAGCACTTGCGGCGGGTCACAATGTTCATTTGGTTGTGTCACCTGCGCCGGGGCCGGGGCTTCCGAAGCGTGCAAGGCAGATAGAAAAGGACGTCGTTACGCCCTTTCTTGCTCGATTTGCAGCATCTGAAATTGCCCGCTTGGTTGTTGAAGTGGTCGAGAACCCTCGCGCTACAGCAGAAATGACAGAAAACGAGGCCGTGGTTTTTTATCAATCGCTGCGTTTCTTCTACCTTCCGTCACTTCTTCGGAACTACTGCCGACCGATTGTTGTCCTCGACATTGACAGTTTGGTCATGCAACCAATTCCTGCCAGACGTGACGCCGAAGTAGGGCTATACCTCCGGCTTGGCAATCAGAAGGGAAAGACTGACTTCGAACGCGAAGGAATGCAGGTTCTCGGAGCAATGGTCTATGCCGATCCCAAGGGCGCGTCTTTCTTTGATGAAGTCGGCGAATACCTCGACCGTAACCAAAGACGTTACTACATTGACCAACACGCGCTTTATCGCACGTACTTGGCTAATGAAAATGTGCGAACTTTTGACATCGCCGAAACAGGCTGGCTCGACTGGACCTTCAAACCCGGCGCGACGGTCTGGACTGCAAAAGGCAAAAAGAAGCGCAGAAATCTAACCTACGTGCGCGAACGATTGCGACTGGAAGGGCGTGGCGTTCTGGCCTCCGTCATTGTCCTGACGGGATACGCTCTTGGGTTAATCCGCACTTAGAAAACGAGCCGCCTCCGGGCGGCTTTTCTGTTCCCAACGACCGCCCTTGAGGCGGTTTTTTTTATGCCCGAAAGCCCGGCCATCGCGCCGGGCTTTTTTGTTTTTGCATTGCTCACAAAGGAGACTTGAGCATGAGCGATCCAACTTTCGGCCTGTCGATTACTCGCGTCGATAATGAGCCACGGCCCGCTATTCTAACCGACATGTCGATTGTCGGTATGCCCTTCACGGCTCCCGATGCCGACCCTACCGCATTCCCACTAAACCGCGTCGTGCAGTTCTATTCTGATGACGTGGCCATGTTGGCGAAGATGGGCAAGACGGGCACCGGCCCCATTGCCGTCGAGCTTATCAATCAGCAGCTTGGCGAGTTTCAGGCCTCGGCAACCATCATCGGCGTTCGTGTCGAAGCTGGCGCAAACGCCACCGATACGATCGTCAACCTGCGAGGCGACATCAATAGCCGTACCGGCATGTATGCGCTTCTTAACGCAGGCGCAGAGCTTGGCCTTACGCCACGCCTTATCTGCGTTCCCGGGTTTACTTCGCAGATGACAGGCATCGTCAGCGGCGTGACCGTCGGCACGGCAGGAACCGGCTATGTTGTAGGAGATGCAGTCACCGCGACGGGCGGCGGTGGGAGCGGCTTCACTGCCGAAGTCTCGGCGATTGGCGCAGGTGGCGCAATTACTGCCGTCACCATCACCAACGGCGGAACGGGCTACACCTCGGCCCCTACGTTGGAAGTGACTTCGACCGCAGGCGAGAATGCCGCCCTCACTGCAACCGTGGATACGGCGAGCAACGCAATTATTGCGGGCCTGCCGACGCTTCTCGACCGGCTTCTCGCCGTGGCCGTCGTTGACGGCCCGTCGACCGATCAGATGGCGGCTTTTGCTTGGCGGGCAAGCATCCAATCGGAACGCATCATTCCGGTTGATAGCGGCGTCAAGTACATGAACGACGAAGGCGAAGTCGTCGTCGTTCCCGCCTCGCCTGCAATTATCGGTGTTGCAGTTCGCCGGGATCACGAGTTCCAAGGTCGGCCGTTCCATTCGTGGGCCAACCAGCCGATTTACGGGATCGTCGGGCCGTCGCGGCCGATTGAGTTTTCGATCCTCGACGGGGCGACGGAAGGTCAGCAGCTTTTGGCGAAGAACATCGGCGTTATCGTCCGGGGCGAAAGTTCCGACGGCGCTATCGCCGACGGTGGATATGTCTACGTCGGCACGGACACTTGTTCCGAAGATACGCTTTGGCGTTTCTACAATCAGGTGCGCGGCCGCGATTATATCCACCTGATGTTCATCAAGACGCTTCGCTATTTCCTCGGCCGACGCAACATCGATCGCGGGACTATCGAAGACATTCTCGCAACGATGAAGGGCGGACTTCGCGACATTCAGGCTACCGGCGACCTCCTCGGCTTCCGCGTCGGCTTCAATAAGAACGCGAACAGCCCGGAACAGCTTCGCCTTGGCCGCTTCACTGTGGCGTTTCAGGCGGAGGAGCCGCCCGTCCTGCGCTACATCGGCATTCAGTCGGCGCGCTATCGCCCGGCGCTTGATGCCCTCCTCGACGACCTGCTTACGAGCCTCGACGTTGCAGCTTAACCCGGTTCGCGCGGCGGCTTAGGCCGCCGTTGCTCCCTCTTGTTCCTCGATTTCGGAGAAATCACCAATGTCGAACATTTATATCATGGAGGCTGCGAACCTTTTCGTCGGCGACCACGATCCGAAGAACTCGAAATTCCTCACTCTTGATGAATTGAAGCTCCCCGACTTGCAGGAGACGCTCGTCGATCACACGCCGGGCGGTGGCAAGGTTGGCGTCGAATTTGCCGTCGGCGTCCAGAAGCTCGAACCGACGTTCAAGCTCAAGGGATGGGACGCTCCTCTCCTGCGGGACTTCGGCCTCGGAACGACAAAGCGGAAGGTATTCACTGCCTACGGCGTCGTGCGAGATAAAAAGACGGGCGACGCGCTGGAAGCAAAAGCAATCATGGAAGGACGCCTTTCCAAGGTTGCGCCCGAAGCGTTCAAGCGCGGCGAAACGATGGGGCATGATTATTCCATCAACGAAGTGCTGCACTACGAAGTTTTCTTCGACGGCAAGGAGGAATTCTATTGGGATTTCTTCACAAACACGCTTCGACAAGGTGGCGTCGATCCCGATCCGGACTTCAACAATATCCTGCGTATCAGCAACGGCGGGTAACCGCTGAATAGCTTCCCTCCCCCGGCCCGCTCTCATGCGGGCCTTTTTTTCTGTTTCAGGTTCCCAAATGACAAAGCACACGCTCCAATACCCGATCGAAATCAACGGCTCGACTGTGTCGTCGGTTACGATCCGCAGGCCGAAAGGCGGCGACATGGTCGTTATCGGTGACGACGTCGCTCACCTGATGCGCTTCTATTCGTCGAATGCGAAGGCGGTCCAAGAAATCAACAACGCTCAGGTGGCCGCAGAGCTTTCCGGTTCCGAGCCTGATTTCGACAAGATCGCATCGAAGATGACGCCGCCAGACAGCCGCGTCTATACGGCAATGGTTGCCATCGTCGGCCGTTTGACAGGGATCGGTGAAGCCGCCGAGGAACTGGACGTCGCCGACCTTCAAGATATCGCTGCGAAGGCGCTCAACACGGGGGAAGCTCCGGGGCGTGGGGCGGCGACGAATGGCGTCGAGCAATAGCTCTCGTTGCCAACGCTACCAACACGCCCCTGACGTTCTTTCTCGACCTTCCTGTCGGTGAACTTCTCGACTGGCTTGAAACGGCATCGAAACTACCCCCGAGGCGTATCTAAATGGCAAATCTTACTTCCGTTCTCACTGTTCGGCTGATCGATGCCGTTGCCGGTCCCGCTCGCGCCGCCGCGAACTCAATTCGGGGCATCGGCAATGCCGTTGACAGCACAAACGCGCGTCGCCTCGCCATTGGCGGGGCGGTCAGTACGATGGTTTCCGACGTTGGCAAGCAAACGCAAATCCTAAAGCGGAACCTTCACAGCATGACCACCGGGCTTTCAATGCCCGCTGGTTTCTTGACGTTCTTTGGCGCGCGCGCCGTTTATGACTTCGAAAAGACGTCGAACGCTCTGCAAGCTGTTACCGACATAACGGATGAACAGCGCAAATCTATCCAAAGCTACGCGAAGGAACTCAACGAGCTTTTCCCGGCCACAAATTCGGAAATCATGAAAGGCGCTTACGAACTCGGCCGAGCCGGGTTCAAGTATGACCAGATCATGGGTTCCATGAAGGGCATGCTTAACCTCGCGCTGGCTGGCGATATAGCGATCAAGGAAAGTTCCGATATCGCGACGAACATTCTGACCGCGATGCGCCTTCCAATGAAGACGGTCGAGCAAGCATCGGACAGCCTGACCCGCGTGAACGACGCCCTCGCCTATTCCGCGTCGAACTCGAACACCGACGTCCGCATGATGGGCGAAACATTCAAGTACGTCGGCCCGATGGCCGCCGCTGCGGGACTGTCAATCGAACAAGTCGCGGCGGCTTCGATGGTTATGGCTCGAAACGGCATCCGCGCAAGCGAGGCGGGCGTCGCAATGCGATCCGCGCTCGTCCGCATGGTCCGGCCGACAAAGCCAATGCTGCAAGCTCTTGGCCGCCTGAATGTGGACATTGACAAGTTCGTAAAGGGCGGACGACAGATTAGCGCTCAAGACGTGGTTTCCTCGCTTGCAATCGACGGCATTGATGCAAGCTCATTCTCGAAACAGATTGAGCAAGTTCTCAACGATCCGAGCCTAAATACATCTTTGAGCAAGCTCTCGGCCAAGCTTGCCGAAATCATCGGCGGCGACGGCACGGCCGTCGACAAGTCTAAGCTCGCCGAAACGATTACGGACGTTCTCACGGCCGCCGGTTCGGAAGTGGACTTCTTCGGCTTCATTCGCGCCCTGCGCGAAAAGGGTGCCGACCTTGGCGACATTGCACGCATCTTCGATGCTCGACAGGGTTCCCGTCTGATTACGCTTCTCGCGGGCGACCTCGACAAGGCTCTTTCCGACGTCGAGAAGAACGCCAAGGGCGCAACCGACCGCATGGCTAAAACGATGATGAAAGGCATCGTCGGAGATTGGGCCGAGTTCGAAGCGTCGGTCGAAAATCTATTTGTGTCGATTGCGGAAAGCGGCGTCCTGAAAACCGCGTCCGAAGCCTTCAAACTTGCCGCTGACGGTTTGAAGTCGCTCGCACAGTCAAACCCGAAGCTCCTCGAATTCGGGACATACGCCCTGATGATTGCGGGTGTGCTCGGGCCGATCGCTCTTGTCGGCGGAGGCGTGATTTCGTTTTTCACGTCCCTTCTCGCAATGCTGTTGTTGGTGACGAAGATCGGGCGCGGCGCGCTTGGTGTTGCCGGTGCTGCGATGGGTATCTCCGGGGTCGCTGGCGCTACCGGAGCCGGAGCGGCTGCCGCAGGTGCAGCGGCGGGTGCTGGCGCAGCATCGAAGGGAAGCTCGCTTCTTGGCAAAGCTGCCAAGGGTGCCGGTATCATCGGCACCGCCTGGACCATCAAGGAAGTGCTCGACGCTGTTGACCCCGAGGGCAATCTTTGGGGCCTCACGAGCGGCATTGACGCATGGATCGAAAGCAAGACCGGCATCAACCCGTCGAAGGTCGGCGGTAGTCAGCGGGTCGGCCCGGAAGCAACCGCCGAGGAAGGCCGGACACATGACATTTCCGAATGGCAAGCCCGCCAAGCGGAAATCGACGCCCGACTTGCGCAAATCGAGAAAAACACCCACCCGGCCATGCGGGACATGCCGAATATAGAGCGGGATAATTTGCAGACCGAGCGTTCGATGCTCGACCAGCAAATCAATGCGGCAATACCGCAGGCGCAGCCTGCCGAGGCTGCGGCGGCCGCCAAGCAAACGATGGACGGATACAACGCCGCGCTATCGACCGAACTTTCGGCCGCCGAGCAGCAAATTGATGCATTCATGGCGCGCATCAAGCAAAAGATGGCGACGACGCTTAGCCCGGTGATTTCACCGCGCCTTGATACGTCGTCAATCTCGGGGCTTCACGCTGATATAGGGGTTGAATAATGCTTTTCCTTCTCGGCGCATTGTCATTTGAGATTTGGCCGCTCAATCCCATCGGCACCGATAGCGAGAACGGCGGCGACTACGTCGAAAAGCCGGTCATGGGCCGACGACCGCCGCTCGAATTTGTCGGTGAAGCTACCGAAAGCTTTTCGTTCTCGGCCGTACTGTTCCCCGAAAAGCTCGGCGGGCTTGAAAAGCTCGACCAGCTTCACGCCATTCGAAAAAGCGGCATTCCTCAATACCTCATGCGAGGCGATGGGAAGCCACTCGGCTGGTTTGGTGTGACGGGCGTTAAGGAACAAGGTTCCTACCTTTCGGCGAAGGGCGTCGGGCAGCAAATCAACGTCGAAATCAGTTTGCTGCGGGGCGATGCTCCACAAGATGCAGACTATTTCGCATCGGTAATAGGGATGCTGGCATGAGTTACCAAGGCAACGCGGAAACGATCGTCGTCAAAGGGGAAGCTATCACGCTTCCCCTTCTTGTTTGGCGACGCTTCAAAAGGCAGCCCACCGGCTTTGTTGAGCGCGTTCTCGACTTGAACCCTGGCATTGCCGACCTCGGCCCCTTCTTGCCGGTCGGAACCGAAATTCTGTTCCCGATCGATGCGCCTGAATTGCAGACGAAGGAACGAGACACCGTTCATCTTTGGGATTGATCGAATGACAACGAGCAAAAAAACAGAGTGCGTTGTCATCGTCGACGGGCGCGACATTTCCAGCGCCCTAATGCCCCGGCTCCTTAATCTGAATATTTCGGATAAAGCGGGTGCATCGAGTGACACGGTTCGCATCGACCTTGACGACGCGGACGGGAAGATCCTCCTCCCGAGCGAAGGCGTTTCTATCTCTGTTTCGCTTGGCACGGTCGGGAAAGGCGCAGGCGTTGTCTTTCGTGGCGTCGTTGATGAAGTCCGTTCTAAAGGCTCGCGGAGCGAGGGCCGAGTTCTGTCGATCAGCGGAAAAGGCTTCGACGCGCAGGGGAAGGCAAAGCAACAGCAAGAAAAGCATTGGGACGAAAAGAAGCTCGGCGACGTTTTCGGCGAGGCGGCAAAGCTCGGCGGGATCGAAAGCGTTCGCGTCGACGAAGAACTCGCCTCGATCGTGCGGCCCTATTGGGCGATGCAATCGGAAAGCTTCATTCATTTTGGCGAACGTCTCGCGCGTGAAGTCGGCGGGACTTTCAAAATCTCGAATGACGTTGCGATCCTCGCCAAACGCAACGGCGGCAAGTCAGCCAGCGGGAAACCGCTCGCTGTCATCAACGCGGCCTACGGCGACAATCTTATCGCTTGGGATATCGCCCCCGTCACCGGCCGCCCTCGATACTCGAAAACTAAAACCCGTTGGTACGACGCCAAATCCGGCACGTGGAAAACGGAAGAAGTCGAGATTGAGGACGAAAAGGCCGAGGCCGAGTTCACCAGCCGTTACCCGGCCGGAGATGCTGCCGAAGCCAAGCGCTTGTCAGAAAGCCGAAAGGCGGACAGCGAGCGCGCCAAGGGCGAAGGCTCGATCACGATCGACGGCAATGCCGATGCGCAGCCCGAGGGAACGGTCAATCTAAGCGGTTCGCGTCCCGGAATTGACGGAACGTATCGCATTGACACCGTCAATCATGACTTTTCGCGCTCGACGGGTTGGGTGACCCGCCTCGACGTCAAACAACCGCAAGGCGACGCGGGGAAGGACAAGCGCAAGTCCTCCAATAAAAGCCGCTCCGGCGGTCGGGCCGCACCGCCGTCGTCTTCAACATCGAATAGCGGGCAGGCAGGCACGCCGTCCCTGTCAGGCAATCCCGACAGCAATATCGCTTAAGCGCCGCCGCTTCGGCGGCTTCCCCACCGAAAGGAAATCGCATGACTACCGTGCTGACTATTCAGCGGCGGTTGGCTTCGCTCGGCTACAATCCGGGCGCGGCTGACGGCTTGATCGGCCCAAAGACGCTAACCGCAATCGATGCGGCACTTACAGCCCTCGCGGGCAAGGGAGCCGCAGCGCCAAGCCCTGCGGTTCGCTTTTTGCCGGAAGAATGGCTCCCTTGGGCGCAGATGCAACGTGTCATCGTCCATTGGACCGCCGGGGCAAACAAGGCGAGCGCGGTCGATAAGGCTCATTATCATGTGCTTATCGAAGGCGACGGCAATCCGGTGAAGGGCGACCCGTCGATCGCTGCAAACCAAGCGCCGGTTTCGTCCGGCTACGCCGCTCACACACTGAATTGTAATAGCGGCTCGATTGGCCTGTCGCTCTGCGGCATGGCCGGTGCGGTCGAGAAGCCGTTCAACGCTGGCAAATATCCAATCACCCGGCAGCAATGGGAGGCGGCGATTAAAGCCGTGGCCGACCTTTGTCGCCGCTATTCGATCCCGGTTACCCCGTCGACCGTGCTCTCGCATGCCGAAGTGCAGCGCACGCTTGGCATTCAGCAGCGGGGGAAATGGGACATTGCGATCTTGCCGTTTGAGCCTTCGCTCAACACGGCCGCCAAGGTCGGCGACGCATTCCGCGCCGCCGTCAAAGCAATCCTCTAACCGAAGGAGAATTCGGAATGAGATTTTTCTCTATGATCGGTGTGGCAGTGTGCGCGGTTGCGGCTCTTGCTCTCGCGCTCCCGGCCGTTGCGACGGCCGAGGCGGCTTCTTCGCCGCCGGGCTTTTTCGAAAGCGTGAACCCGCTTCTCTTTAACCTCGTGTCGGCTGCTATCGCCGTCGGCGTGGGCTACGCGATCAAGCGGTTTACCGATTGGACCGGCATCGCAATCGAGGCGAAGCACCGCGAGGCGCTTCAATCGGCACTCGAAAACGCTGCACGGCTGGCAATAGGGCACCTTGAAAGCAAGCTGGTCGGGAAGCCGGTCGACCGAAGTAACCCGGCACTATTGGCCGCGACCAAATACGTTCGGCAGTCGGTTCCCGATGCGGTCGGCTTCTTCAAGCTGACGGACGATAAGATTACCGACCTTATCAGTCCAAAACTCATTCCGAAGGCGTAGCGCCAATGTCTACGATCCTTCTCGGCATTCTAACGGGGGCGGCTGCAATAGCCGCCCTTTTCTACAAAGCGTTTTCTGCGGGCAAAAAGGTGCAATCCGCCGAAGACTTAAGGGGCAAGGCGGACAGCTATGAAAAGGAAATCGAAAGGATCGGCCGCGCTGCCGATGCTCGTGCTTCTGCCGAGCGTGATGCTCGCGGCGGGATGCTCGATGACGAGTGGACAAGGGATTAAGCAAGATGTGGACACGGACGCAGTTTGCACAGTCTGGCTGCCGATCTCGTCGAGCAAGAGCGACACGGCACAAACGAGGATCGAAGTTAAGGGCAGCAATGCCGCCCGGAAAGAATGGTGCAATGTCGCTTCATGAATTCCTTACGAACCTCGGCCTCAACCCTAACTTTATCGTCGCGGGCACGGCAGGCGGCTTTCTGCGGGCGCTATCCCGAAAGCAGTTCAAAATTCGGGAAGTCGTCTTCTCGCCGATATGTGGCGCACTTGCTGCGGCATATCTAACCGAGCCGATCATCCACTACGCCCGCATGATGAATTGGCCTATGCCAACCGATGGCGCACCCGAGGCCACGAACAACGCAGCGGCCTTCATTGTCGGCGTCATTGCAATGTGGATTACCGACATTCTGACCGACCGCCTTATGCGCTTTGTAAAATCGCGAGAGAAAGAATAGAGAAAGCCCCGCTCGGTTAACCGCCGAGCGGGGCTTTTTTTTGTTTTCTGGCATTATCAAGCGTAAAACCGGCCGATCTTGTGCGAAATCCTTTGTTTTTGGTGTGGTAGCGAGTGGGGAGTTCGAACAGAACGGGCCTCCGCTACCATTTTGTTAGCCGCTTTCGGAAGAAAGCCGTTTTCTATGTCTTCTCCAAGCAGTCGCGCGAGTTTTCCACGCACTTGAACTACCGGCGCTGTACGCGGTTCGGTTGGATAAACGACGACGCTATCCACAACGCTGCGTAGCGTCTGGACAACGGCTTCGGTTATTTCCACCGGCCCTTTCGTCAAAATACGCCCAAGTTCTTCCATATCGCCGCGCAACGCCGCAATCGTCGCGGGATGCACGTCAATCTTCGGCGGCGGTGGCTGCATCGACAAATCAGCCTTGATGCGAACAATCTCTGGATCGATTTCTTTCTTGCGCTCCATCAACTTGTCTTCCGACAAGACACCTTTGATGCAGAGGTCAATCGCGCGCTCCAACTCGCTTTCAAGACGCGCTAGTCGTTTTTCCAAGATAGAACGCGTGTTGTTGATTTCGGCGGCCTTCTGCCGCCGATCTTGAAGAAAGGCGTCTAGATAGGCTTGAAGCAATTCAGGCTTTGAAAATTGCTGGCGCAGCATTTCGACCGTACCGGCCTCAATGTCCTCAAGGTGATATTTGCGCTTATGATCGCAAGCGCCTGTCTCGCGCGTGCGGACGCATCGGACACGCATTCGGCCCCGGTTGTAGCCGTCAAGCGTCATGCCGCCACCGCACTTTCCGCATTTGAGAAGACCAGACAGCATTCGCGGACGCTTCGGCGCGCGCTCCGGTGACATATTAAACGTGCGTTCCTCTATACGGGCCTGCACCTTTGCCGCCGTTTCCTCATCAACAATCCGCAAAGCTGGTACGCTCTTACGCTGCCATTCGCTTTCGGGATTGTTCCGGCTCACGCGCTTGCCCGTTTCAGGATCGCGGACCATCGTAACGCGGTTCCAAATCAGTTCGCCGTAATAGATGGGATTGCGCAACATGCCATTCTGGCGCGCTTTCGAGCCGTTAAGCGTCGAAGCGTTCCAAACCGCGCCTCGCGGCGGGACAATACCGTCGCGGTTCAAATCAATCGCGATCTGCCGAGGCGTTCTACCCAACGCATACTCCCTGAATATGCGCCGAACGACAGCGGCTTCGTCTTCGTCAATGACCAATTCGCCCGGCTTGCCGAGAACCGGCTTATAGCCGAACGCCTTGCCGCCTGCCGATAAGCCGTCGCGAACACGGCCAGACATACCGCGCCGAACCTTGTGCTTGAGGTCTTCAAGATAAATTGCGCCGATCAGGCCACGGATACCGATTTGAATGGTGTCGGCCTTGCCGTCATGGACCGCGATGATATCGATACCGAGAAACTTGAGCCGCTTATAGATTGCAGCCATGTCTTCCTGATCGCGCGAAACGCGATCAAGCGCTTCGACAATTACAACGTCAAACTGGTTGTTCTTTGCGTCCGCGAGAAGCCGCAGGAGGCCATCGCGTTCGATCATAGACGCGCCAGATTTGGCGCGGTCATCATATGTTCGAACGACTTCAAAACCACCTCGCTCTGCAAAATTCCTGCAAAGGGCGATTTGATCGTCAACGGAGCGATCAGACTGCAATTCTGTACTGAAACGAGCATAAAGGGCTGCGCGGCGAACACTCATCTTCAAATTCCCTCCATCAACCATAGCAGGAGGCAAAATCTTACCGGGTCAACTCCTGCGTTAACAGCGAAACACGCATCAGTTTTTGTATTCATAATCCATTGAAATCATGATATTTTGAGGCGTTTCCAAGCCAATCCCGGCCCCGATTATGAGTTAAAAGGGTAAGTCCTGAGGATGCGCAAATTTGCGCCGTGCTTGTTATTCTTGTTAGCGTGCCGCTGCGGTCTTGATTGTTCCGCAGCGGCATTCATATTCAAGCGGCTTGCCTCTCGACAAAAGCTATTGCCGTCTTCATGCAGCGCCCATGAGCCGCGCCACATTCAGCGGCTTCGGCAGGGTCGGCGTATTCAGCAGCATTTTCAGCTAGGATTTTCGCGGCGCGCAGAAGCGCCGCCGCGCTGCTATTTGATAGAGGCCGTGCGTATGATAGAGCGACAAGAACACAATGTGCTTGGTCTGCAAGGCTGGCAATTACTGCGCTGTCTGTAGTCAACGCGGGATTGGTAAGCACTTCAAGCTCATCATAAATTGCCTCATACACGCCCCATAGGCTGGCGGCGGTATCAGACGTGGAATTGACTTGATCGATATTGGTCATGGTTCGGCTCCCTGTGTTTGAGAACCGACCGACAGCTTCTAAACTGGCGGTCGGGCTTAACGGGTTAGAAGACCGTGCACAGGACACGGCGGCACGAAAGCCCCACGTTACGCCCGACCATATAAAAGCCGCCCCAATCGAAATCGGCGGCGCAGTCAGCGCCCTGTGATCTTGCGGCTTCTAACCCGCATCGCTTCTTTTGAAGCGATGCCTAACGCTCCGGTGGTTTGCCATGTAAATCAAGGGCATAAACATATTCGCGGGCAATGATTAAAAGATTATCATTGTCTTTCCTATGCATCTTCAAACGAATGCTTTTCTCAGACATGGGCTAAATCCTTGTAGCAATGCGATCATGAATTGCATCGATCTTGGCGATTGCTACGCGAACGCGTGCAGCTTCTTCGGCGATCAGGCCCGGAAGGATCGTTTCAAGATCAAAGGCGGAAAGCGTCTTCGCGTAGTCTTCAAACTCCGCAATGAAATGCAGCGACTGATTGAATTCGTTCGGATCGCGGCCCTTCAAGTCGATGATAGGCTTCGGCGCGGCCTTCTTGCCTTGTTCCGCCAGTTTCGTAACCGTTGGCGGGTTGGCGCTTTCGACCTGACGTTCAAAATCCGACTGTGGGACATTCGCCACGCGGACGGCCTGCTTTGCCTGATGCGGAGACATACCAGCATCTGCCGCCACTTGCTGGCGAGAAACCAATGGGCGGGCGTCCGCCCTTTGATATTCATCGGACTTACGGTCGCCGCCTTTTGCTGGCTCAATTTGCTTGAGCAGTTCCCCGGCGCGACGAATGGCGCGATCCCGAATACGGGTTGCCATCTTCATCATTTCATCATCGTTCGCTTGCTTGGCGTAAGAAGCCAGCGCCGCCGCCTTGTCACCCCACGAAACGCATTCATCGATTTGAACGCATTCCGCGAGTGCGTTCTTTGCGTTTTGGTAGGTCTGCGGCAACGAAGCGCTGGTGTTGTGAACCTCCGAGGGCATATGAAATTCATTGCTTGGCATGTCTGCGCTCCAGGTAAAAAAGGAAAAAGCGCAAAGCGTACTCTAATTTTTCTCTATAAAGTCAAGCCCGCAGTGGAGGATTTTTGACTTGTTTTCATTCAAGCGACTTTCGGGATTACCGGCATATGGCGACATCGCAGTGAGTTTTCCTAAACCCGGTAGTTTCCGCGAAGGTATCGTTTTCGAGTTCACGACTTCAAACAGCAAGACTTGGACTGGAAATTTTGACCCCGGATATTGTACTTGGGCCATGGCAACAGGCGTTTATCCTGAATTAGGAGAAACTGCGGTATTTGTTCTTGCTGACGGGAATGCTTATAAAATCAATGTGTTATCTCAAACATTAGTTGAGATGTTACCCGGCCCTATCGCTTGGATGGGGTATCACAAGCCTCTTGAGGCTATGATCGTTGCAGATGACATTGAAGTTAGCGCCCATACTAAAAGCGGCATACTTTGGAAAAGTGGCCGCATCTCATGGGATGGAATTGAGTATGTATCAATTGAAGGCAATACGCTTATAGGCGAAGCTTTTGATCCAAGGGACGATAAATTGTATCCGTTCTCTGTAGACCTACTTACTGGAAAAGTAGAGGGCGGATCGTGGTAGTAATCTTCGATTTAACCCGCTCGAACAACATTATCATATAAGCAAGGCTTCGAAATGTTTCGATCTATCGTTGTATTTATTGCTTCTCTCTTGGGCGCATCTGTATTTGCCAACGAGGGCACCGCGCAGCCAGTCCCCGGTACTATTGTCGTCAATATAAAGCTTTCAGATGACGCCTTCGGCGCATCCGGTGAAACGTTCGATCTCTATCCTCTCGAAGATGCCTTGGAAGAGGCAATGGCGGATACCGCAAGTCTCGACGGCCATGAAATCGGGGGCGGCTATTTTGCCTGTCGGTTCCATACCGACAATGTCGAAGACGCATTGCAGAAAGCGGGCAAGGTACTCGCTACACTGGAATTCCGTCCGCAATCTTACGTCGCTATCACTTATTCAGACGGCGAAACCAAACGAATTAATCTCCCGCTGGCGGGCCACTAGGATAAGAAGAAGCTGGCGAACACCCGGTTCTCCCCTTTCCTGAACGGACCACTCAGCGAAGCGCTTACGCAGATAAATATGAAGAATATTAAAGATCGCTTGTTTCATTATAGCACTAAAGTTAATGGCGTTCTTGTACCTATCAGCGCTTTGGATAGTGCATTAGCAGCATTCTCTACTAATCTGGTCGTGCTAACCGGCCACGAAACTTACCCCATTAGTCTAATCGGCTCTGCAACCTGCCTGCATTGGCACGATAAATATTTTGTCGTATGCACTCGTCACCAAATCAACGGACTAGAACTTTCTAAGATAGGAATGCTATGTCCTGATGGGAATGTAATTACTTCAGGCGGGGCTAAGCATTTTATTGAGATTAATGATGGTGATTTTCACGATCTTTGCGCGTTCGATTTCACGGAACCATGCAAATCACTACCACGATTGCAGTCAAGATTTTATAACGTTGGAGTAGCCCCTCCAGACGCGCCTTACGACGAGTTCGCATTTGCACAGGTAAGCGGCTTTCCAACTGAGCTTCAGAATTACGACATGGACGCCAGCCACATTGGCACCGTGAAGGCAAAGGTGATTGTTCAACTCGACCGCCCTTCAAATGACCAAGCAGTTATCACGCTGCGTCCATTGGAAAATATGTCGTTTGAACCGGACGGGCTTAGCGGTGGCTCAGTATTCATCGTACATGCAAGCCGACCCAATCCAACGGCCTATTTCGCAGGGATCGTAACTCGCGCATCAAAGAGTTTTGTATACGCCGTAAAAGCCGGCTGGATTTTGAATTTTCTCGCTCATTTCGGATGACGCACTATTACAACAAGTTAGTCCGTTCATTATTAGCTGATTAAAAAAGCGTCGTTCACAGTGTGGCGCTATCGCCTCAGTTGTCACGGATAGCAGAGCAAAAAAAGTTAACGGATTGTTGTTTGCCCCGGACTGTATAAGGGTATGTTAACCATACTGTGGTGTTTTCACAGAAAAGGATACCTACCATGAGCACAATTTACACCATCGGATATGAAGGCACAGATATCGAAAAATTTGTGCGAACCCTTCAGGTCGTAGGCGTACAAGTGCTTGCTGACGTTAGAGCATTACCGCTTTCTCGCAAGAAGGGCTTCTCGAAAAACGTACTTAGAGAACGTCTAGAGCAAGCGGGTATTGAGTATCATTCTTATCAGGGATTAGGGGACCCCAAACCGGGCAGAGATGCTGCCCGTGCGGGTCGATTTGATGAATTCCGCAAAATCTATACAAATCACATTGAAACTGATGCAGCCAAGGAGAAAGTTGCCGAGCTTTCGTTGACAGCTTCAAAAAAAATAACCTGTATGTTGTGCTTTGAGCGCGATCCTAAAACTTGTCACCGCACGATCATTGCTGAAAAGCTTGTCGATTACGGTGTTTCGTCATTCGACCTATACGGCGACGACCCTGCGAAATATGAAAGAAACCTCGCTTTCTTACCTACTTACTGCCTAGTCGCCGCTGAATAATTAAGCAAACAAATCCATAGTCTGCGGTTTTGGCTGCGTATTTGGAGGATAAATTAGGCTTATTATCATCCATTGGTGCCTAAATCTGTTGTGATTTCCCATAATAAAGTAAATGTCTTTTTCTTGAAATTCGTATAGATATTTTTGCTTGAATTTCTCAATCCAAATGTCGCCATACAATTTTTTGAATTTTAAATAAGAAGCACCAGCCTCCCAGTCAATTATTTTAGATTTATAAATTCTATCACTTTCCGAGCATTTATATGTGTAATAAAAATCGAACGGTATCTTTTCAAGAATATTGCTAGGAATATGTCTTTCTTCTTCAAAGAATGACGCTTGCTTTTCCGCCTGCATAAGTTTTTCAATATTTTCTTTTCCCCATTCAGCCGAGCATGGCTTAATCAAGAGGTCTATTATTTTCTCTGGTTTTATTAAGCCAAGACTGTGATTGGTTTTCAACCTTTTGGCTTCCAATTCTTCCGGTGAGGCAAAGGTTGGGAGCTTGCTTAATATATCCCGTCTCTTTTGCCAGAAGTTCTCAGTGCCTATTTTATCTCTCACCTCTATCGTATCGATTTTAATATAGTGACTTTCCGGGCGACCATCTTTTGAATGTTCAATTCGAGCTTCAACCCACTGCCACTTTGCAAATTTGGCGTCGTCCTTCAACAAGCGAAACGGAACAGGAAATAAACGTATTAGCTCGCCACTTTCGAGCGCTGCCGCAACGCAAGATAATTCGACATACTTGCTACTTGGTGATGGATAAGTTTTACATAAAATAAGCGCTTTTTCTTTATACCCCGCCACTTTGCCCTCCCTTGACTTCCGCGTACAGGTTATTTCAACCTCCCCTTGCGTCGTGTTGCAATACAGAAACCAGGGATATTCACCGGAAACTGATGCCAAAGGGCATGTTATATTCCCCTGACAAACTGCCGCGAACGCGCGCTTGATGCCTTCATCGCAACCCGTTAGCTTCGCAACAGCTTAGGGATAATGACGATGAGCCGTTCCAGAAAGAAGACGCCTATCACGGGCATAACCACCGCCGATAGCGACAAGCCCTTTAAAGAAGCTGAGCATCGGCGCGAGCGCCGTGCCGTGCGCACCGCTATTAAGGCTGGCGAGCCTATTCCCGATCAACGGGAATTCGGCAACCCGTGGACTAGCGAAAAAGATGGAAAGAAATGGCTGAGCGACAGGGAAAGCCGCGTACTTCGAAAGTAAGCCGATTTGAAAACGGACACCTCACTTTCTTTTCAGAACCTTCTTACCGAAGCGCTCATCCCGCATTTCTGCACCGGAAACGGTGGCGGATTTCAGCCAAGCGGCTTTGATCCGCGATCCGTGCGGCTGTCAGAAACCGACATGGCTGATTTTATCCGAGCGTGGAACGGCCAGCTTGTAACCCACATCGGAGCAGGGAAATATCGCGCAGCCCGTAGCGGTGCATCCGAACAATTTTTCTGGTCTGGCAGCAAAAAAGCTTCGCCACGGACATTCACATTATGGATTGAGCCAGTAATCACGCTCGGCTTTCTGGCTCGCCTTCATTTCGACCTTGGCTGGCCGCGAGAATATATAGGAACGCAATCCGCAGGAGATTGGGCTTTTGATGTGATTGTGACTAAGAACCCCGACACCATGGACGAGTACATCGCCTGCGAAGTGAAGAAGTCGCGGAAAGAAATTGATGCTTTGGCCGAATATATGAAGCATTTTGCGTGGAACCCGCATGAATTGCACGATGAAAAGAATGCGTCCAAGAATGCCTTCAAGAAGGTTGCGGCTTTGCGCAAGCGCAAGCCGCCGTTCCTTTGGCTTGTAGGTCCTGATCGATATGAACAGGCATTCCGAGTGGGCTATGAAGATGGGGGCAGAATAACGATGGCGTCTATGCCGCTTGAGGCGTTAAGCTATCAGCATTTCGAAATGGGACGCACCTAGGCGTCAAGCGACACGGCAAAATTGAAAGCCTTCCGGCCTTTCGGTGAAGTATTCCCCGATCTTGCCGAAAGCATTGACCGGATGAAACGAGCATAAAAAGGCCCGCATAAAGCGGGCCTTCCGTTTATTGGTCTGTGACCCGTTTCCTAGGAAGCGTGACGACATTGCCAGTAGCGGTGACTAGTGGCGCGGTTTGCTTGACCGCATCGTCTACGCGACCGTCTTCTAGCAGTGCTTGCAGAATTTCGACCTCTCGCCCCTTGGCGTCTGGTTTCGAAATCGCTGCTACGGCTCGCCGAAGCGTTTCACGTTCGGCCATGCACCACGCGTAGACGAAACCGTGACCAGCGCCGCTTTTGAAGTCCGCAGGATCGCGGGAGACAAATTCGTAAAAATAGTAAGCCGCGCGACTGGCGACGCGATCCATGAACCCCGTTTCCCGCTGAATTTCGGCTTCCGAAGTTAATCCGGCGTCCATGGCTTTCTGAAATTCATCTAGCGCATGTTGATATATAGTCGGCTGCAACGCCTTGAGGTCATCGACAATCGTCATTGCTAATCCCAATCCGCGTGAATGCCGCGCAGTCCGGTAGCGGTCATATCGTTTAGGTAACGCCCGACTTCTTCGGCAACTTGCCGCAGGTTGTTTCCGACACCGCTGATGCTGAACGTGTTGTGATTGGTGACTGTCACCGCGTTTCCGCCCCGACCTGCAAATGCGGGCGCTTGGCCGTTCGGATGGACGTAGCCATTCCGGCTAGGCGTAATGATTTCCGCACCTTCCTCGCCGACAAGATATGAACTACCGGCGGAGATTGGCCCGCCCTTTGCACGCTTGCCGTCCGGTACGATAGCCCCGCCCATGTAGGAAGGCGTATTGACGCCGCCAGAACCATCGGAGCCACCAGTAACGGTATAAGGAAGGCCGCTAGGACCGATAGGCCCGGACAAAGCAGACATAAGCTTGCCTGCCGCTTCAACGCCTTGACGCAACCAGCCTACAAGTGTGCTGATCTTGTCGATAATGGTTGAAACAGCGCCGCCTACGACGCCGCCGACAGTTTCACCCCATGACTTCCATTCGGCGTTTGTCGCGCCCAACGGTCCAAGGAGATTACTAATCGAATTGAAGATATCGGTCGAAAACTTCGCGATGGGTTCGATGATCGGCTTTACCGGCTCAAGAGCCTTCATGAAGCCTTCGCCGACACCAACGAAGAAGGATTTCAAACCTTCCCAATTGTTGTAGATCAGCGTGCCCTCCGCCGCGATCCCGGCTAGGACAGCCCCGACGCCGGTAAACATCAGAGCGCCGCGAAGGACTACCGCTGCCCCACGAAGGATAGAGAAGCCACCGCGCAGGAGATTGAGCGGATTGAGCATCCGAAGAAGGCCGCGACCGGCAACGATACCAGCATCAGCAAGCCGGGCGAATACGCCCGGCGCTTTGCCAGTTGCCGCCGTAGCGAGCCTTGAACGAAAGGCAAGTGTGCCGAAGTACCCGGAAACCCTTGTTACTGCCTTGCCAAGCGTACCCGATAGTATGCGCCCCGTAAGGCTACTTGCCTTCCCGATACTGCCGATGGCAAGGGATGCCACAGATAGCGCACCGCCTTTACCCATCAGGCCAAGGAATTGCAGGCCCGTAAGAGCGATGCGCATACCGATCAGCGATGACGTCACCATTACGATAGAGCGCGTCAGCTTCGGATTGGCTTCGGCGAAGGCGGCGAGCTTGTTCGCCACTTCGGAAACCTTGTCGGCGATATCGTTTAAGGCTGGAAGAAGAGCGACGCCAAGCGAGGCATTGAGGTTTTCAATGGTCGCGCGAAGGCGATCCGCGAAGCCGCGAGACGTCTTGAGGCGGCGCTGATAATCTTCTTCAACGACGCCTTGCGCCTTCATCGCTTCGGCGCGGATACGGCGGTACTCCGCGATATTCTGGATAAGAGGACGAAGCGCCTTTTGAACCTCGCTATCTTGGAAAAGATCGCCGAGCTTGCCGAGATCGCCTTTAAGCGTCCGGTTGGTGATTTCGGCAATGGCTTCAATAGGCGTCATGCCTTTTGCCGCCGCCTGTTTCATCGACTTCTCAAGGTCAACGCCCATCTTTTTAAAAGCTTTGCGGGTCTGCGGAGCGTTGATCTTTTGAAGGACGTTGCCAAGATTGGTAGCCGCTTCCGAGCTTTCACCGGCACCTTTGCGGGCAATCTGCAATGCCGCCGCAAGGTCAGCAACAGCGGGAACACCCTTTTGCTGGAGCGCTCCATATGCAGCGCCGAGCGACGGGAAATACTGCGCCATGTCGCGAAGTTCGAAAGCGCCTTCCTTACCGGCCTGCGCCATGGCGTCGAGCGCCTTGCCGAAGTCCGTTGCGGGTACTTGAAGATTTGTAAGGGCGGCATAACCCGCATTGGCAAGATCATCGACTTCCGCGCGGTAGGCGGTCGCGGCCCGACCAATAGGCTTGAGAAGGCCGAGCGCATCATTTTCATTTGCGCCGAAGCCGACGAGGGTATCCATACCCTGCGCCATCTTCGACGTTGCCTGATTGGTGTCGCGAGCAACTTGGCGAAGCTGCTTGCCAAGCGCGCCAAGACGCTCTTGCGGAATATTGGCCTTCTGGCCGATATCCTCAAGCTGCGTTTCAAGATTTACCGCTGCATCATATGGCGCGGAAAGCGCCGCCTTGAGTGTATAAAGTGCGGCACCGGCATCAAACAGGCGACCACGCGCGTTGTCGAGCGCCTTATTGTTACGCTCAATCGCCGAGTGCAAACGGGACTGCATACCGTTTATGTCGGTCGCAGCCTTCCCAATACCGCGCATGGCGGTCGCCGCTTTTGCCGCTGGCTTGGAAATGCCATCGACAAGCCGAACGAGAAGTGAAGATGTAAGATTGGCCATGTTGGCCCCCTATCAAAGGGGCCGCGCGAATGGCGCGGCCTTATACTAACGATTATGTTGCTGGCGTCCCGAACCGAAGCCGGGCGTCGTCGGCGTTGGACGAAGACTGGTATTGGCAATCACGCCGTATTGCGGATACCGCCGCCAGTCCGTTTCGCCCCAGGCACGGTTTTCGACGTCGTCAATACGGTCATCGGCGCGCTCGCGCGCGATGCAACGGCTGTTGAAGTTGTCAACTTCCGCCTGTGCTTGCATGAGCAGTTCGAGAGCTTGGATGATGACTTTCGAGGCTTCCGGGTAGACCTTTGCGAGATTTTTGGCTGCGTCATCTGCCTTTTTTTCGACGGCTGCGCGTTCGGCTTGAAACGCATCTTCGGCTTCATTCTGTTCCGCCTTGCCAATGCGGGCTGTGATTTCTTCCGAAGCCGCTCGCCCGCGATCAAGAGCGATCCGGGCCGCGTCGATTTTCTGTTCAGCGGTCTGAATATCGGCGTCCGTTCCCTCAAGAAGAAGCCGCGCCCTTTCACCACGTGCAGCGTCAAGATCGGACTGCAACTTAGCTAGGTCGATTTTGGCAAGCGCGGCTTTCAGTGTTTCCGACGTCTGAGCGTCGCCGCCTTTGATGATTTTTTTGATGGTATCAAGCATTCTTGACCTCATGAATTTGAAGGCCGCGCTCATAGGCGCGGCCATTGATTAACGTCCTGAATTTCTGGAGAAGCCTCGCCAGTCGATGGCTTTCGCACCAATGTCGAGGCGGCATTTGATTTCTATGCCGTCAACTTCGAAGCCCGTGCGAGTTTCGGTGAAAACGCCTTGCTGGCCGTCGAGATATGCAACTTCGACCAGATCGACGGCAGATGGCGAGGCTGAGAAGTAAAAAGCCTTTTCGCTTCCAGCGATACCAAAGCGCTCGATACCCTGATCAAGTCGTGCCTCGGAAATGACCGTGATGTTGCGGAATGATGGTGGAACCGCGTCTTGTTGGCCTGCCGGATAGAATAGCTCAAGAAAGGTTTCCGCATCCGTCTGCAATGCCTTCGGCACAATAAGAAAGACAGGCGCGAAATTCAAGAACGTGGCTTCGTCCGTTCCCGTCTGCAACCCCATCCGAAGGAAAGCTTCCGAAAAGCTGGATTTGCTGATCCAGTCCGTTGCGAGAAGATTTTTATGCTTGGAATGGAACAGGGGAAGCCCGTCGCCCATCGTTGGATTACCGATGATCTGCGCCCAAACCACATCGCTTTCAAGCTGTGCAGCCTGCACGCCGAAGGCGCGCGGAATGCGGGTGAAAGCCCCGATATCGTCATTGATAATGGTCTGCCGGGTCAGCGATACGATTTTACCGAAAGTCTCGACGTGGAACCGTTCGGAAGCCTCGCCCATATCGCCGTGCTTAAACTGGCCGTGTTCGCCGACTGCCTCAAGCGTTGGTGCCTCACTAAGCTGCACGCGGGCCACTTCTTTGAAATCGGGAATATAGCTGACCTTGGAGAGCGGACGGAAGGTCTGCGGAGCGGCTTCGTAACCGGAGCGAAGCGACTTGTTCAGCACGTTCGTCAAGATAGTCGGGAAGGCATCGGCGGTATGCATTCCGCTACTGCGAACCTGCATAGCTGCCTCGGCAATTTCTTGCCGCGACATGCCTCTTGTAGAAACACCGCCATTTTCCAGCGTATCGCGCGCCAACTCTACAAGTGAATAACCTACGAAGTCGCGAGCGCCTTCTGTAGTCAGCGGGTGATTTTCAGGATCGGCGCGATGCAGAAGTGCATTAGTAATTGCCTCTGCCCGGATTGCATCACGGCGTTGTTTGAAATGAGGATCAGGCATCGAATATCTTTCTAAATCTCCAACGCAGCCGGTCCGGCTGCGCGAATAATTTCGTGAGCGGTTTCCCCATCCAGAACACCTTTTTCCATTAAGGCAGATGCAAGTGCGGAAACCGCGATTTGGGTTTTGGGATTTTCGAGGAAAGCAATCACGCGCCGCTCAATG
The DNA here is from genome assembly GCF_005938105.1 of Brucella haematophila. Classification (GTDB taxonomy): domain Bacteria; phylum Pseudomonadota; class Alphaproteobacteria; order Rhizobiales; family Rhizobiaceae; genus Brucella; species Brucella haematophila. The sequence continues at coordinate 212,144 of NZ_VCPE01000006.1, forward strand.
CGGCGAATGATGCGGAATACATCGCGGTCAGACGCCTGCGCTCCACCAGCGGCAATCAATGCGTCGAATGCAGCGGCGCAACTATCACAGGCCCCGAAACGACAAGAACGGATACGCCGCATGGTAGTTCGAATTTCTACAACGCCCGTTCCGGGCTTGACGCCTGCAAGCAAATCATCCGCGATTGGACCCGCGACCGCCAACGCGACGCGCTTGGCGGCGTCGTCGGAGGGGCGGACATATGAGATTAGCGCGGGAACGTCGATGCTTACTGAGGCAATCGATACCCCAAGGACGTGGGCCGTAACCGCGTGGCTGGCTTCGTGGCGAGCAACGCCGATTTCGCGCTGCCACGTTATAGAAGTCGACAACGGAACGTCGAGAACATCGCCGCGACCAATTGGCGGCTCATTAACAGCCTCGACCCATGCGCCTAGTGCGAGGTTACTCGCGCAACACTTGCGATAAATGAAGCTAACTTCGGGCGATCTTTGTGGTGTTCTCACTGCGCATAAACCTCAAACAAAACGGAGATTACAAAATCGGAAATACGCTCGAAAACCGGGGCCGTGTTGCCCGCGCCCTTCCGGGGGCCGCAAAAGATCGTTTTGCAGGGGGGCGTGTAATGGCGGGCGAAGTGGCGCTGGAAAGTCATCCGCAAGACCTCGCCAGAATGTCGGGCGAAGCCGAGTGCGAAGAGCTAACGGCAAGCTGCTGCGAAGCAACGATGGTTGCAACGCCATCAATGATGACAATGGACCGGATTGTAGAGAGATTGAAATCAGGCCGAAGAACGTTCGGCTCTATCGCCGCAGCGACGGTCTTATCAATCTGCGCGATATTATCGGCGGGACGGCTTTGAAGCCGTCCGCCTTCGGCGCGCTTCTTGCGGAAATAGGTAGCGCGGCTAATGCCGAGGACGATCCAAGGCTGAGACTGATTGAGACTACCCGATGTTACACTTTTCGCTTCCTCCTTATTATATACGGAAACAAGAGTGTAACCGGGAGTAGTCTCACCGTTTTCGACCTTTAGCTTTCCGGTCTTTATCCACCGATGGACAGTCATGCGCGTTACGCCGAGTTCCTTGGCGATACTTGTAACGGTGACCTTCTTCCGAGCCTTGCGCGCTACTTCACGCGCCGCCGCGCGCTCCGCGCGGCGGGCGTAACGCTGTTCCTGCGTTTCACCGCGAGCGCCGAGAAGCCAAAGTTGATGTTTTTCGCGCTGTTCTGGCGTAATATTGAGGCGTTCGCCGGTTTCTTCGACCGTCATTAGACCGCGCTCTTCCAGCCATTCATTATAGGTATGGTCGGTCAATTCCCGGTCGGCGTCGGGGAAATAGCGCTTGCAAAGAGCTTCAAACTTATCGCGAGCGTTGACGCCGTTACGGCAGCGTGAAATGTAGATGCAAGCATTAGCGAGGATTTCGATAGCGCCTTTCTGGTCTTTCTCGCTGCAAACCAGACCGGCCTTGAAAGCTCGCATGAAGAGCATCAATCGCACATCAGCGTCACCGCCTTTTGGCGATGGCGCTTTCTGTTTGTCGTCACGAACGATTTCATCGTCCATGTGATCCATGAACGTTTTCAACGGTTCGCTCCCGTGGCTTCGTGAAAATGGTTCCAGAAGTTAATGCGTGCATCGGGATCATAGATCGTAATAGCCGCGATCTGTTCGATACGGCGGCGGATATAAGCCATGGCCTCATCAGCATAACGGTTGGCTTCGGTATGATCCGCGCCCATGCCTAACCCTTCCGCTAGCAGATACCCACGAACAGAAGCATAGGTGTACGGCTTCACCTGCGCGAAGAGCCGCACCGCTTGCTTATCCAGTTCTTCACGCTTGCGGTGAGTGGCAGGAATAAGACGAACGGTCATGCCGCACCCCCGTAACGGCGCGGAGCGTCCGGCATCGTGCAAACTGCGCGTGCGGTAAGGAAATTAGGCTCGGACGTAGGCATGTGCGTTCCCTGACGAACAACTTGATTGTTTCTAAGTCCATCAAACAGGGGCACTGGTCGGCCTTGCGCATTAAGATAGCAACAAGCCGATTAAAGTCAATAAAAATGACCGAATAACCACTGGAACCATACTGAGGTTCAAGTTAATGTATAAATAATCTCCAATATATTACTTCGAAAACAAGCAATAAAATGGATCTATAAACACATTTTAAAACGTCCTTCAATAACATAACTCAAATGATGCTGATATTTTTCCAAAAAGCTTGCCGCCGACACTCCGAAATTGGGTTGAAATTGTTGGCGAGAAATACGGTTCGTTAACGGCTCAAATTGCAGCAAAAGAAGGCGCGGCAATATTGCTTGGGAAATGGCGTCTACAAACAGCCCTTTGACGTTAAGAATATCGCACGCAATAGATGTGAATTTGATCGCACCACAACTGGACTACCAAAACGCGGATACGCTAAAGCTCAGCTTGCGGAGTGAACGTCACTCACTGCAAAATTAGGGGGTATAAAATGCGTTTTGCTGGCAATGTTATATGGTTTGTTTTTGGGGGAGCCTTTATCGCGTTCCTTTGGCTGATTGGCGCAGTTTTGTTTGCGATCAGTATAATTGGTCTGCCGATTTCCCGTGCGGCTATTGAAATGGCTAAAATGTCGGCTTTTCCATTTGGAAAAGACGTCGTGCATGTACGTGAGCTAGACGCTAAAAAGCTATCTGCAACGACGGCGGCAACAGGTACGATTGGGTTCATCGCCAACATTATTTGGGCCTGCACGTTTGGGATCGTGCTATTCTTAACCTATCTGGTGGCAGGAGTATTCAACTGCATGACGATCATCGGCATCCCGTTCGGCCTTCAATCGTTCAAACTGGCAGGAATTTCGTTTTGGCCGGTTGGTCGTCGGGTTGTTCCTTCCGAACTGGCCCAAGTCGCGCGTCAGCGGAATGCGGAAGCCAAGCTCGATAAAATTCGCGGACTGGCTTAACCAACACCACACGTCTCCGGCGGCTGGCCCGCCGGAGTAATAATCGTGCCGCAATCGATAAAACGAAGCGGATTTTTCAGGTCTTCTAGACCGTTTATTTCAAAAGATCGTCTGCCACATCGCGGACGGCCTCGTCCCATTCCTGTGTCTTTGCATCCCATGCTTCTTCCGCCACTTTGCGAATTGGCGTTGAAGCAATGGGGCGTTCCAAACGATCAAAGATATCGTACTGCGCAATCGGCATTAATGCGCCTAATCGCCCTCCTATGTATAGAATTTCACCGGATATCGCTTCGGTAACACGAGCAATTTCCCGGATAGCAGCCGTAATAGTGTTATTTGTTACTTGCACATGGGCAATCGCTTCACGGTTTTGCGCGTTTGCTGCATGCGCTACATGTACGTGGCTCCATTCCGCTACATCCATTGCTCGGCTATTGAGCAACCAACGTTCAACCGTTGCAATCAGCGTTTTCGGAAGAACATCGTGCCTTTTACGGTCGGTCGGAGAAATACCAGCAAGGCGATCAAAGTGGCGATGCAATCTCTCCGATGTTCCGTACGCCAGGGGCCGGTCGTATCCACCCATATAGCGCCTTCCGGCTTCTTATCCTTCCAAAACTCTCGTGCCGCTGCTTCATAGTCATAGGGCAACCCGTCGAAACAAACGAAATTCTCGCGGGTCAATAACTGCCAATTAGCTTTGAGGTCAGTAATCAATCGAGGCAGGGAAATAACGTCCTTACGACGATCAATAAGGCGTCGGAGTGCCATGACCTGCATCGTGACATGTCCACTGACGAGTGTTTCTCCGATAAGCGTGGTATGCAGTGGCCCTGTCGGATTTTCGAGAGCCAGTTTACTAATGGCTGCAAAATTTGTGTCTCTCCAGACAAGAGTATGGATGACGTTCCAGATGGCGTGATCTGGATCATCGTCAAGCCATGTACTCCATTGTTCCCGCTTTTGACGGAACGTTTGCAACGAAACTCTGTCGGTCACATCGCAGTCGCGAATGTCGTAGATGTATTTGCCCATACCGAGAACATGCTCAAAGCATGTTGCAATAACAAGTGGATTTGAATGCTCTTCGACCTCCGCACTGCTTTCGCCTTGATCGCTTCGATATCGACAGCCGGGCCGGATTTTGGGGCCTTGGCTTTGGCTGCAAGCTCGGTATTCCGAGCCGCCAGCGCTTCCGCGCCTTCCTGCGCCGCTTTCACGTCTGCCTCAAGGCTTCTACGACGTCGGGGGCGAGCCGGAGCGTGACCGCTTTTTCGGGGCTTTCTTGCCGGGGCCTCGCGTGCGCCGAACCGCCTCCGCGAACGTCGTGCGCTGCGTGGCCTGTTCATCCGTCAATTCCGGCGCGTCGGGGTTAGAGGCGATTTCCCTTTGAATTTCCGCTTCCTCCGCATCTGTCAGCGGTCGGATCGCCTTTCGCTTATTGTTCGTCATATAACTTCCTTTCCTTCCGGCTGGCGCGGCGCATAGAAATTACCGAAAGCGCCTCAGTTCCAAGTAGGACGAAAATCGTCGCTATAACCGTCTCACCCCGGAACTCACCGACCGCCATCAAGCGGCCTTGCTTTGCGGGGTAAATCGCCGCGTTGTCAAAAAATTCTGTGGTCAGGTCGGCAAAGTCGAAACCAACGCGAACGTCGATTTCAGACCAGCCGAGAATTTCAGCGCAGGCGCATGAAAAAGGCCGCTAAACGCGGCCTTCTGTAAATCTTGCGGGCGTATGCCTGTAACTCGGTGGGAAAATCTTCCAACCGTGCCTTCCAGACGTCGGCGAAAAAGCAATCAAATCAATAATTTCGCTGCGGCTAACGTTATTGCGACGGACCTCCGCTACCATCGTCTCCTTCCAGCATATCGAACCTAAGTTTCGGGCACGCGTTACTGCTGTCGCCATCTGTAAAGCATTTTGCGGTGTAGCGTGACGCTCGTTTTGAGATTTTTGACGTTGGTTTTTACAGCAACCGTTTTTTGTGCATCGGTTTAAAAGGTCTCTAAAAGACCATTTACGTAATCTTTAAATCGCATCTGGCGGAAGCCACTTTTAGCCTGCCGGATAAATTCGCCAAAGAGAGCGCAACCAATCCGACATGGGCCGTTATTCAGTCTCTCAAATCCACGACAGGTTGTATCAATAATAATGCGGCGGCGGCTTCCCGTACATAAAGCCGCCGCCGCCAGTCGCGCTTTTCCCATCGCGCTATCAGCAAAAGAGCCGGAGCAATCTCCTTTGCTAATTCCTGTTATCCACCTCGAAGATGTGCCGTTCCATAGCAAGCTGGATAATGTCCTGAAGGAAGGCGTTCCGCGCATCGAGCCATTGAGCGTATGCGTCCCGCTGTTCCGCGGTAAGATTGCTCGTGTCGCGGAACGCCCGCACCAGTGTTTTATCACTGGCGCTGATGCCGTTCAGAACCTCGGTATAGAAGCCTATCAACTCAGGAACAGTGACCGGTTGGTCTTTCACGTTCTCAGATGCCGCCATCATTATTCAGTTCCTCCATGCAGCGCGCCCGCTCTGCCGCTGCTGATGGATTGCCCGATGCGTCCAAGCACCTTGTTTGCCACTGCTTTAGGATCGGCAGCACCGTTAATGACAAAGCTATTGTTTATGGTCTGCTGTGGTGGTCGCTTATCGACAATCTCCGCACTTATCGTCTGCCGCAACTGATCGTCGCCCAGCGTGACGATATTGCCGTTTGTAAGGACGGAAGACAGGCTATCCGGGCCGCTATAAGGCTTCGGCACATAGGGCGTGACGGCGTCCGGCGTAAGCGCTCCCTTGATCGTCTCTGCGCCTTTACCGGCAAGCCCCATCAAATAGGTCAACCATGCTGGAGGCTCAGGCCAATTGATCTTCATATCGAAGGTAAACAGGGATTTCAGTTCTTCGATTTTCTGTGTGAACCAATCCCGTATCTTCTGCCACGATGCCGACAGGCCCGCCGCCAACTGGTCGATCCAGTCACCGGCAAGATTATAGAATTGCTGCCCTTTGGCTTTGCCCCAAGCGGCAAGCGCCTCGGCAGGGATGACGCCTTGTTCAAGCCCCATCATGGCATTGGCCTGGTCTTTCACGCCCTGCCACATCTGCCCGAACCAGCTTTTCTCTACGTCCTGTTCAAACTTCTGCCAGCGCTCGGCATTCTTGCGCAATTGTTCAAGGCGTTCTTCCGGGGTGCGTCCGAGATCGTCAAGTATCTGGAAGCCCATGGACAGCATCCACGAACCGGCCATGACGCGGCGAAGCGCGGTCGCCATCGTGCGAGCACGTCCTTGCGTAGAAATTATCTGGCGAGCAGCTTGAGCGGCCCCTGAAGCAATCCCACGCAGCCCGGCTGCAACTATACGAGCGGAAGCGGCGAACAGCCCGAACACCCTTCGCGCTCCCTCTGCACCAAGACGCATGAGAAGCCAACCCTTGGCGACATTGCGTCCAGCGCTGTTGAACTTGAGGAAGAAGCCCAACAGCGGTAAGAGGCCAACCCGCATTCCGGCAAAGGCAAAACCAAGTACCTTTCCAGCAATCGAAAGCCCCATCAAAGCCGCAACGGTTGAAACGATTTTCTTGACAAGGCCGGGATTTGCGTCGGCAAAGGCGGAGAACCGATCAATAACACCGCCCACGCTTTCGGCCAACTCAACCAGTGTCGGCAACAGCTTGTCACCAATGATGATAGCACCGCGATTGAGCTTATTGACCAGCAACTCCCATTTTTTGACTGCGCCCTCTGCCTGTTTGGCGGCTTCCTCGGTCGCTGATCCGGCATAGTCGCTTTGATTGGCGACCAGTTGCAGAGCCTTTGCCAGAAGCTGCGGGTTGTCGATCAGCTTGGCGAAATCCTTGAAATAGTCCTGACCGACGATATCCTTGAGCGCGGCCTTGCCTTCGTCGCCCTTTTCCGCCAGTGTTTCGAAGAATTTCAGAAGCGCCGTTGGACCTTCATTCTGGATATCATCCAGAAGTTTCTCTCGCGAAACCCCCATGCTTTCAAATGCGGCGTCGATTTTCTTGCCACCCGCCAGAACGCGGGTGGAGAAGGCAACCATACCACGCGCCGCCGTTTCGGGAACGGAACCGGCTGCAACCATTGCTGTACCGATAGCAGCCATCTGGACGGCGGATAACTTCAGCGTACCCGCAGCGGCATTCGCCCGATTGGTAAAATCAGTGATTTCGTTGGCCTTTGCGGCCATATTGTTCGATAGATGGTTTGTGGCATCGCCAAGGTCCTCAATGCCTTCCTGATTGAGCTTGTAGACGTTGCGAAGCTTGGCGAACCGTTCCCCGATCTCCTGACCTGCCATATCGAAGGCGACAGCAGCTTTCGCCACATAGGTCGAGAACGCTTCGAGTTCCTCTTGCGGAACGCCGCCCTGCGCGGCTTCCGACATAAGTTCAAGAATGTCCTTTGCGGCGACCGGGATAAGAGCGCTCGTGTCCAGTGCGAATTTGCGCAACTGTTGGACACGTTCGACCGGCAAATCATTGAGGACTTTCTCAAGTCCCTTCATGGACTGGTCAAACTGCGCTGCCTTGATGACCGGCGCGCCGATAGCAAGCGCCTGACCGAATGCACCGAGGAGCTTGCTGCGCGCCTGTGTCAGCTTTGCTTCTGCATTCTTTGTCGCTTGTTCAAGGTTTTCAATCTGGAAGCCGTCCTTAATGGCACCGGAGAAGCCGTCTCCGAACTTCTTTATGCCTGCGCCGATGTTTTCCAGCGATCCCCGCACTTTCTGTGCAGGGCCGGTGAATTGGTCAACAAGCCGGATCAGAAGCGAAACATCCATGGCGGTATCCGATCAATGAGAAAAGAGGAAGCGCCGCCCGCAATTCCGGGCGACAAGCCGTTAGATGACGTTCTGGATGATGCAGCCGAGCGACTTGGCGCAAACGACTTCTTCCACCATTTCACCGACGCGGATGCGAGCGCCGCCTTTCAGGCCGACTTCCGGCGCGGGAACTGAACCGGCAATCCGGGTTTCATATTCCGCCGTAAAGCCCCACGTCAGAATATTGTCTTCCGGCGATGCCTTGGAGGTATCGACATAAAGCAACTGGATGGAGTTGCCCCACACCTTCACCAGATTGACCGGCTGGCCCTTGGCGGCTGCGTTCTCCATGGAAATGCCGATAAGCAGCCGCTTCGGATCGATCTCCAAGAGTTCAGCAAACTGTTCGCGGCTGATTGCGCCGTCTTCCGTCAAGCCACCTTTCGCAGCCTTGATCAGACGCGGGTGGCGCTTGATGACCTCCCAGACCTCCTGCCCCATCGACACCGTGTTTGCCCGGTAAACAAGCGGCTTGTTCATCGCGTCGTTAAGCATGGCAAACGGGTCGGATTTCTCGAAGTTGGAGAATTTCTGTTCACCGGAAAGCTCTATACGCCGTTGCGCATCGTAGTTATCCGGCTTCTGGACGATCCGGGCGGCGCGAACTTCGCGGCCCAGTTCAATCAGGCGGGACAATCCTTCAGTCGCGGCAGCTTCAGGATCATAGGTGCTGCGTTTGGTTTCCCGCGCCTTTTTCGCCTCGTCTATATCGGTGATGGGAATAACATCATCCAGACCATAATGCCGAACCGTGCCTTCGTTCGGTTCAGTCGAGAACTCAACCTGATTGACGCGACCTTTGCGGCCTACCTGCAATTCGGGAACAGTAAATGCCTGGGCGATCGGATAGGTCAGCCATGAAAAGCGTTCGGACATGACCGGAACGGGCGGCAGCACGCCGCTGTGAATCATGCCTGCATTCGGATTTTTATAGCCAATGGCGATTGCGGTTAAGGTAGCACTCACTGGAAAGGGGCGGTTCATGCGGTTTCTCCTGTTTAAAATCAGTCGGTTTCGGACAAGCTGGACGGATCGGACATAACCGCTGCCACGGCCTGCGAAATGGTAATTGAGCGGCCCAAAGCCGTCTGTTCGTGCTGATACGCTTGCGCACGGCTGGCAATGGAAAGTCCGATGCGGGCGGCGTCCTCGTCGCGGTTCGCCATGTCGAGCGGTTCCAGATAAAGCGCTGGACGGTTGACCAGAGCGGCCCCGTTCAGGCCCGTAATCCGGCGTTCTGCGTCATGACGGATGCTTGGAGAAAGATAGCGATAGGCTTTCGCGGCAATGAGTTGCGCGGCCCGCTCTGTCCATTCGATATGTCCCCATAGTGAGCCATCGCGTTCTTCCATGGCGACGATCCAGCCCGCAGCGGGCGCGGGCGTTCCCTTGGGTGCAAGAAGATCCTGCGCATGTTCGTAATCGACCGCCAGCGGACCGGAATTGGCTCGAAACGCCGCAATGACGGTTGCATGATCGTAAGCCCACGAACGCCCGTCACGCGCATCGATATGCGGCCCGGCTGGCAAAAGTTGCGCCCACTGGATGATTGCGCCGCCGCTCATTGCACCACCGCCAACGAAACCGGATTATTGCGCCGTTCGACTTCCGCGATAACCGGTTTGATACCGGCAAGCGGAATATGCAGCTTCGCTGCGATTTCTTCCGCCGACAGACCTTCTCGTAGCATCCGCTGCACGGGGACACCGAGCATCTTGCAGCGCGCCGCTGTAATTCTCTTGCGCAGCCGATAAACTGTGCGCTCGTGCACACGCAGGGCAACTGCGATCCGCCCAGCCGCATATCCTTCATCCGTCATACGGCTGACGGTGGCGAAAAGTCTCACACCTTTTTTATTCTCGCCCATAGGAAGCGTAAGACGTACTCCGCTTTTGCCGGTGCAAAAGTAACTGATGATCGCATCCGCAGCGCTTCTGCCAATCGCAAGCACAAGCCAATGATCGTCCCCGGCTTTATACGGAATGTAGACGGTGCGCCCACCGTGTTCCCGGCACAGTTTGAGGGCCTGATCCTCACCTATGAGTTCTTCAAGGATCTCGAAAATGGTGAGGCCGTCAAAATCATCAAAGCGATCTGAATTGTCGATTTTGCTCACTACTAACCGTCCGCCTGTTTTGGATAGGCGCAACAGTAGAATATCCTGACAATGTCAGAACGCCTGACACTGTCAGGGAAATCAAGGTTTTAGGGAGTGCTTGTAAGAAAACGGCGCGGAGGGGCGTCAATCCCTCGCGGGTCCGGTAAACCGTCCCGGTTAAACTGGCTCGCGCCTGCGCATAGGACACCATAACCGCCAAATTGGCGCAAGCCCCAAATTTGGCCGCTGGCGCGCTTCCCGCCTAAAGCCGCCAACCGAATTGCTGCGACGCATTAAATCGCGCTCCAAGGGCTTTTAAAGTGCCTCTAATTCAAAGTACGCGAGATATCCTGTCCGTCTTCAAAATAATCAGACTGCGTTTCCGGTGGCTCGCCTTCAGAGAGAACCTTTGTTGCCCAACCATGAGCTTCATCCAGATCAAAGCCGGATGGATAGGCAAGCCAAGCGGCAAGTATCTCTTGCTTCTCATCGGTCAATTCCCGGCAAACCTTCAGGAGCGGAGCCTTCTCATCAACCTTGTGTCGCAAAAGCTGCTCCGCCAGTTGCGGAATGAACCACTCATGAAGCCGCATTGCGAACGTCTTGCGGGGCCTTCCCAAAACCTTGCCGTTTGCGGATTTCTTGCGCCGTTTCTCTGGTTCCTTTTTGGGGGCCTTTTTTGCCGCCTCCGCTAATTCCCGCCAGCGCTCTTCCGCGCGGATATCGGCTAAGTGTCCCTCATACAGATGGTCCCTATACCGCTTGTCAAACTCGCGGTTTGTCCTCGGCACGGCTTCCCGCTCAACCAATGTGCCGAAAACGTCGGGCAGCGCATATTCCGGCGATTTTCGGGCCAGTTCTGTCAGACTATCTTTCGGCATCGGTGCGCGGGTCAGCCCTGCATGTTCCAACGCCTTCTGTTTGGTCGCCTCATTCATACGCGACCACGATTCAATGAAATTGCCGAGCAGGCGTGTCTGCTCATCCATACGTCCCTTGGTCGGCTCAATGACCTTCAAAGTCATCTTGAGATCGCCAGTCTCACGGAACGCTATTGCCGCCTGATGCTGCTTGACCGGCTCCATCTTCGCGAATTTGAGCAAAGCTGACTGATCGTTCGCGACTGGCGAGTGCCGCAAGGTCTCTTTCAAGTCGGGGTGGAGATGCGCCGCAATGCGGTAAAGCCTGTTCTCAAGCGCTCTTGAAATACCTAATTTTAACTCTAAGTCATTGAAATAATTGGGTTCTTTAATTATCTCATCATGAGATAATAATTTTCTTCTGCCTATTTTGATCTTTCCATGCTGTTCTTCCCAGCATTTGCGATAAGCAAAAAGAAAATCGGCACGCTCTATCTGCGACAACCCGGCAATATTAAGATTGTCGGTTATCTCCAACATACGCGCATCTTCTCTGCGCCGCAAGACCACTTCGATACGCTCTTCTCCGAGAAACTCCATCGCCCGCAGCCGCCGCGCACCATAGATCAACGTGTAAGGGCGTTCCGCAGCGCTGGACATATAGACAGCAATCGGGCTTAGCTGTCCTTGCTCCTTTATCAAAGCGGCCAAGGATTCCGTCGCCTCGTCGCTGACCGGACGCAAGCGGTCAGATGGCACCAATATATCACTAATAGGAAGCCAGCGGCGTTGCTGTTGCTGCTCACTTGTCATCGGACAGATAGCCTTTTTCGCGAAGAACGACTGTCACTAAGCGCCTAATGCCTTCCGGCCTTGTCGGTAAATCAGGCTCGTTTTTCCTATAAGCGTCAACGGCTTCAATGACTTCCCGAGGGAGGCGAACGTTGACCGCCTCAGTGTCTACCGCTGGACGTCCAATCTTTTTTTGCTTCATAGTTTTATAGCGCCATATATTGACTTGTTGGATTCATGGTGCCATAAATAAAGCAGCCGCGCAAGATGCGCTAACACCTTACGCGGCCTAACCGCAGGCAAAGGAGTAGACCCCATGCCCGAAGCTGTAGCCAGCAATAGCACAACTGCGCCCAAGCGTAACCCTGCCAGTGTGGTGTTAGACGCACTCGAAGACATTCAACATCGCCTAACGGCCCTTGCTCATATGGTTGGAGAAACACTGGATAATTCCGAACTGATTGAAATCGGCGTCGGCGTACGCTTCCTGTTCGACAGGGAAGTCGAAGAAATCAAGAATGTCAGGAGTTTGTTGCTGGCAGACGTATTCCGCCTGCACGCACTATTCCCCGAAATTTCCCGTAAGCCGTCATTCATTACAGAACTGGCAGAGCGCATCACAAGAATGCGTGTAGAAGCGGCCAGAGAAGCCGGGTTTGATTTGCCCGAATATTATTCTGACTGGTCAGAGGAGCAACAAGAACGCGTCTTCTACCCAACCTATGATCAATATAACGAGTTGATAGAGAAAGCGAACGGCTCTACCGATCTGCTTGAGATCGGCAGTATGTTGCCCTGGCTGGAAGTGAAAATCAGAAAAGAATTCGGCTTGAGCACCGGCTATGAAATGTCGCCGCAAGTCGCAGATGACCTCTATGCCGATCCAAAGAGTCTGCGCGACCAGTTCATTGCTGAAAAAATCAAGGAAGGCTATTCGCTTTCCCACATATCGCAATCGCTGAATGTCAAGATTTCGGCCATAGAAAAAGCAATGCAGCGGATGGCAACTCCGTCCCAAAAGGTCAGCGCGACAAAGGCCGCATAACCCATTCCACCTTGCCATTATTGATAGGCGTGGCCTTCGCGGGCCGCGCCTATTTTTTATGGCAATTTTGCCATGCCCTTTCGGCCTTCACTGGAAGGCAGCTACCCGCCAACATCAAGTCACGATCAACCGTTTTTAGATGGTGACTTTAATGTATGCCCGCTTGCTCAAAACACTCGTAGAAGTTGCACCCTCAAATGTCACGCCTGTATGGCTTCTGTTCTACTGGCGGCTCTTGAAGGGCGAAGCCGAAGGCGATCATGCGGAAGCATGGTCCGCTTTGCCTGACTATCTTCCGCCTGATATCCGTTGCCCATCGCTGGACGAAGCCGCCGTCATCCTCGTAGATCATGAGTTGATTTAAAATAGGATGCGAACGCAGAAGGCAGTTTATATGACTTTGTTTTTAAATGACTTTCAGACTTTCCGCTTAAGATGGAACCGCAGTTCTTACTTAAAATTGATTTTCGGCCTGCTTTACGGCTTTTTCAAAGAGGGGTTCGGAGGCTCTTAAAAGCCCCTCTTTTAGAGCAGCATAAATAAAATCAACGATTTGCGGATAATTAAAAGGATGTGGCGGATTTTTTGAGGGCAGTTTAAAAGCCAGAGCCCATTTTCCTGCGTTAGTGGGAATCTCGCTTGACTTTCCGATTTCAAGTGTCAAATTTGCTCTATCAGCCGCCCTCACAGGCCACTAATTAAGCCTTTGAAATAATGCATATTTTCAGATAATTTCACGTAATTTCGGACAATCCCATAAAATCTAATAACGAGTGTCAAACAACATGCGGACAGATGCGGGAATGAGCGCTTGGTAGAAATTTCTTGCCTGATCTGTGAAGCGTCCAACAGCAGCGGTCGATCCATTTATGGAAGCAAGCAGATCATTCGTTGCCTCAAGCTGGTTTCTAACGGAAACAGAGCTTTCCTGGGCGTCCCTGCGAACATCTCTCAAGCCTGCTTCAACATCACCAAGACGTGCCAGAAAAACATCTTGATAATTGTTCTCCTGAAGCTGGCCCAGCTCAGTGGCAACCGCATGCCATTTTCTTTTTTCGCTGGTCACGGCCAGTTCCTCGATCCAATGCGCCGATGCCAGATGGCATTCTGTCGTATTGAGCGGCGTATGGTCGTCAACTGCCTTCTCATAAATCCGCACATAGTCATCGATATAAGCATCAAGCCCGGCGACTGATCGCATATAGAGCATCACACCGTGTGCATCGTCTGCATCATATTCGGATATGGCTTGCGTCACATTTTCAATCGTTGTTGGCTGGGCCAAGAGCCCAACGCCGAAGTTCCAATCCCGCCAGTGCTCCATATTCTCGGTCGAAAGGCGACCAGCAAAGCCGCGTGCGTCACAGACGATCACGCTACAGCCCACTGTCGCCGCTTCGATTGCCATTCTCGCGGTTGCAAAAACGACGTCGTAATTCAGGAGATCTTTTTCGATTTCACCCGAAATCTTACCCGTCGCTGGCCCCATCTCGTCCAGCGTGACATTCATATTCGCGCAGGCTTGCCGCACCGCCTGTTGATGTTCGCGGTTTTTGGTGAGTAACAGCCCCCGCACGGGCTTTGTCGGAAGAGGCTCTCGCGGCTTGAAGCGCTTCAAATCCACCGCGTTGTGAATGATGCTCAAGCGATCCGACGGAACGCCGCGTGACAGACTTTTCGCCCGGCACGCCTCATCAACCGCCACCCATTGACGAATTTGCGGATGAAGCATCGGCGCCTCAACCTCAAAAAAAGAGCTGTGGCACGTAAACACGACAGGCACATCGGGAAATCGCGCCATGGCGATTAGCGTCGGCGTCAAATGATGGGCATGAATAACATCAGGCTTCTCGGCGATTTCGCTGATACGATCATGGACTTTATGGCCCCTCGCGCGCATTCCTAGCGCCAGACCGCCCAGCGTGGGGGCAAAGACCACCACTTCATGCCCCGCCTGACGCAAGCCATCGGCCAACAGGGCCGACACGGTTTCCGTGCCCGAATTCGAGTGTATGAACAGATTTGTGATAAGAACGCGCACTCTGGAAAGCCCTTGCAATTTATAGTTAGTGTGCGAAGGATTAGCCTATATACGACGCAGAGGCCACATGCCCACACCAACACGGAACATCCTGATTCTGGCTCATCCGGGCCACGAACTTAGAATTCACCATTGGTTAGAGCTGCACCGGCCGACGGTATATTTATTGACGGATGGATCAGGCGGCAAGCTATCATCCAGAACCCACTATTCCAGAGCTGTTATTGAAAACGCAGGCGGGTTGCCCGGTGCTGTCTTCGGCACAATAACAGACAAGGCGTGGTACAGCGCGATACTGGGTGGTCAAAGCGCACTTTTCACAACAATGCTCAATGCAATTCTCGATGATATCCCTCTGGACCGGCCTGTGGAGATTATTTCTGATGCATTGGATGGCTACAATCCGATGCACGATATGGCCTGGGCGTTTGGTAAAATGGTGCAGCATCGTCTTGTCGCATCGGCCATTTCGGCTCGTCATCTCTGTTCTGCGGCAACCACAAATGTTACGGGAAAAACTGAAGTCGTGCTTCAGCTGGATTCAGCCGCGCGAAGCAGAAAGATTGCCGCAGTCGAAAAATACACGCCTCTGGCGGAAGAAGCGCAGAGAATTTTGGCCTGCGACCCGACCGCTTTCGATCAGGAAACACTTCTTTCGCAAGATTTTGATTGGCAGAATGACTATTCGCCGCATTGGGAAGCTGTCGGACAAAGCCGCGTCCAAAGCGGCCTTTACTCCGAGTGCATCACCTATGACGGACATATCCGTCCGATCTGGAAGCGGATGTTCTCTGAAACCTGTACCCGTTCATCCCTTACTATGGGCTAATTCTTCAAACTCTCGTCGAAAATGAAAGCCGGGCCGACAACGCGAACCGTCCGGTCCGTCAATGGCGCGAAAGCAGCTGTGGCGACCGTATCAACCGTATCGGCATTGCGTGCCGGGCGATTGTCCGGCATCGGCATGACCACATTGCGCATGGCTTTGGCGGATCGATTGCTAGAACGCAGCTCGCTTACCTTGGCGACATAGCCCGCCCAGTCGCATTTCTGGAAATCACCGCCGCCTTGATAATTATAAGCCGTCGGCAGATCGACATAGGATTTGCCGCTGGTGGCGGAAATCATATCTGCCGTTTCGCCATTCGGGTCACTCAGAACATAGAGATCGACATTTTGATTCTGGCAGATGAACCGGCATTGAGCCAGCGTTTCCGAGGTGCTGTTGGCTTTGTCGAATTGCGAATGCGGCGCCGGGAACAGATAACCGTCCGAAAGGCGAACACAATAGGTCAGTGCACCTTTTCCTCCCCAGGACGGCGTAGACTTGTCGTCGGTTTTTGCCGTGACAGTCGCTGCCTTTGGCCGGTCCACGCGGGCGCTCTGTGTTGCAGATGATGCGTCGGAGCAGGACCGTGACGCGAGCCCGGCTGAAATCTGCCGCTGAACTTCCGCAATGCGCACCGACAGGTCGCGGCAAGCATTGAACAGCCCCCCGCCGCTGTCGCCTTTGCACCCGCGCCCCCGCTCCATGGCGCGCAAGGCAGTAAGCTGTCTTTGCGCCATAAGCTCAGAAGCACTGGCCGCCTGCGAACATGCCGCCGACGCCAGTTGCGGGTAAGCTAAGAAGCCAATCAAGAGAAGCAGGGCGACAGTTTTTGTCATGACAACACCCTCTGGTCTTCAACCTTTGAGTTCTACCGCGTTGACAAGATGTGCAGCGGTACGTCGATCGTGGGGGATGAATGCGTAGCATTCAGCACTTCATCGGGGTCCATGTCCGACAACAGCGCTGCAAGCGCCAGACGCAGATAGAGGGGGGCGTCGGGCCGTTCGATTGATTTGAGCGCGATGCGCGATATGCCGAGTGCGTAAGCCAGTTCCTGTTCGGACGTATTCAGAGATGCACAAATCTTCGCAAGTTTATCATATGCGCGTCTGCCCATTATCGTGTTCCCTCATCTGAAATGAATATGGCGACGCCGTCAGCCGCCATTAAAATTACCATTTTACATTCAGTCCAATATTGCCTTCCCAGCTGCGCGTTCGCTCTCCTCCGAGATTGGTTGTGTAGTCGGCCGTCGCAAACAGACTGGCCTTTTCCGTTACATCGATTGTTACCCCGCCGCCCACTTCCAGCGAGGTGCCTTTCAAATTCGTGGTGATAGGATCGGTGCCAAAGATGACGACCTGATCCGATGAAAAATTCTGCCAGAGATTGGCCTTCAGATAGGGGCGCAGCTTGCCGAACGATGTGTCTTGCGTACCCTGCAAGCGCATGCCGATGCGACCGGTCCACGCATTGTCGGAATCAAATGTCACGCTGGAATAGCTGTCTGCCTGATCATCGAGCGACAGATGCTGCCAGATCAGTTGAGCCTGTGGCTCCAGTGTCCAGTTGCCGCCCAGCGCCACCGGATAGCCGCCTTCCAGCGAGGCCGTCACGCCATGACCGCCGACATCGATACTTTGCTGTGCGTTGGAACTGGCGCTGCCGTCGAACCATGTCCCCATCAACACGGCATCAAGATACCAGCCTTGCGGGCCAATATGAGTCCAGTAGCCGCCGAAACTGGTGCCCGAAACGTCCAGATCGCCAACTGCAAGATCGTTCCAGCCAAGCGCCTGACCGGTAATGTCGCCCGTGGCACGCGCATAACCGAAGAAGACGCCGAAGCGATCAAAAT
Organism: Brucella haematophila; assembly: GCF_005938105.1. Taxonomy (GTDB): domain Bacteria; phylum Pseudomonadota; class Alphaproteobacteria; order Rhizobiales; family Rhizobiaceae; genus Brucella; species Brucella haematophila. The sequence continues at coordinate 229,479 of NZ_VCPE01000006.1, forward strand.
GACCGCCGGACGATTCATAACCGAACAAATCCTGCCCAACCTGAACGCCGAGAAGACTGCCATCGACGCCGGGCCCAACCGTGCCCTTCCACTTCATCTCCACGTCCTGACCGAACACCCGCATCCAGCTTGACGGCAGATAGCCGCCGCTCTTGAGCAGGTCCTGTTCGCCCCGGCGCTCATGAAATGTGCCGAGCGTGGTCAGCGCCAGATGATGCGCGACTGGCGGCAGCGCGGAATAGACCGGCACCTCTTCGCGATAAAGCGTGACGACATCGCCTTCAACAGGCGTCGCATCAGCCGATGGCGGCGCAACACCTGGCGCCGGGAGCGGCACAGGCGTTGGTACGACAGGTGCGGTCGGCGTAATTCCCTGCACGATTGTCGAGCGCAGATACCAGTTTTCTGTCGTGTTGGCGGAGACGCCGCCCTTGAACAGGTAATATTGGTATGCACCCGCCGCGAGAGGCTCATTCAGCGCAAAAGCGCCCGCAGTCGTGGTCGCGCCGTTGAGCGCCTGTACCACCATGATACCATCGGTAGCAGTTCTGGCACCCGCACCACCGACATTGTTCACCTCGATTGTGGTGTTGCCGGAAGCGGTACCACTGTCGATCACCAGTCTGTCCGATGGCGAACCATCGCCCGCCAATACCGTATCGATGAGCAACAGTCCGTTCTGTCCGGTATAGTTGCCCGTGATCGTCAAACTGTCGGTCGTGCTGGAGCCGCCATTTGTCAGGTCGATGCGGCCCGCATTGACCACATTGACCAGTTGTCCCGCCGTGAAAGGCACGATACTCGACTGTGCAGAGCCGCCCAGAATGGTGCTCGTCGCGTCGATATTGAGCGTGCCCGTGCCGGTTCCGGCGTCACCCAGCGTGAACGCCGTATCGAAAGTCAGACTGGTATTGTTGGTAAGATTGACGGTTTCCCAACTGTCAAAGCGGCTGACACCACCTGCCACGACATTGTCGAAGGTCAGGCTGTCGATCCCCACACCACCGGTGATGCGCGACGTTGCGCCGATATTGGCATCGGTCAGATTGGCGAGCACGGCAACGTCGTTGTCCCCGCCGAGATCAACAAAGCCATTCACGACGCCGCCACCGTTCCAGGTGAACTGATCGTTGCCGACGCTCATGAGAACATTGCCGCCAATCGTACCGCCTGTGATTGTCACGCTGTCCGCGCCACCGCTGACGCTGATATTGCCGCCGATGCTGCCGTTGGAAATGATGATCGTATCAGTGTCGAAACCCGTCACCAGATTTCCGTCGATGATGCCGCCCGACATATTGAAGTAGTTTTTGTCGAGCTTCATATCCACACGACCGATACGCCCGCCCGTCATGACGGCATAATCACCATCTTCGAAGGCACCGACAATCCGTCCGCCCGACATGAAAAACGTATCGCGGGCATCACCCTGATTGAGCGACCCGATCTGGCCACCAGTCATCTGGAAATCGTCGATACCCGCGCCCTGCTGGACATTGCCCGTCACAGAGCCGCCGGTAATGACAAAGGCGTCTGCCCCACTTCCCTGATCGACATTGCCGACAATCGACCCCGAATGCAGTTCGATGCGGTCTGCCCCGGCTCCGAAGGTCACATTGCCATTGACCGTGCCGCTGCCGCCTTCGGGCAGCAGGAGCGTGTTGTTGCCGCTTGTATCCGTCAGACCTGCTGCGGAGGTGCCGCTATCACAGATGAAAACATCGTCACCAGCAGTCGGTGTAAACACACACGCTGCCTGAGCATCCCCAGATTGCAGAAGCACAGCGCCAACCGTGAACAGCGCCGTCGTGGAAAGCAATAGGGCGGCCGTCAATCCGCGAACACCTAAATGCATCGAAACCCCTCAGTTCATTGCATTAAAGCCCTGGGGCATTAAGAAACTAATTTAATTTGAGGGGCAATACTTAAATTTACAGTAGATAATTTCAAATCTTCATAGAAGATAAACAAATATTAGCAACATCGATTAAACTGTAAGAAACTTATTGATTTTGTTAAAAAAATAACGGTGGCACCTCAAATTTACTATAAATGACCAATGTGGGCTGCCGCGAATAAAAGTGCTCCTTTGCTCAGTATCCGTAACTTCAGCCACCGTGGCTGGAGCGACGACGACAGATTCGACCACAACGAAAGCCGTCATCCATGCAATATTTCGGCAGTATTTGCATCGGTTGCATTGCTGGCAAAGCGCCTCATTATAGGAAGAGTAACGCGCTGGATCGAGGAGGTGCACCATGGAGCGGTTCACGGGTGGTTGCCTGTGCGGCAATGTCCGGCTGGTAGCTACGGGGCGTCCCTATCGGGTGGGCCTCTGTCATTGTCTGGATTGTCGCAAGCATCACGGGGCGCTCTTTCATGCCTCGGCGATATTCCCGCTGAATGCAGTCACGGTTAGCGGCGAGACGCGCGATTATGCCGGACGGCATTTCTGCCCGCGCTGTGGTTCCACGGTCTTTGGCCAGTCTGGTGATGAGATCGAGATCAATCTGGGCTCACTGGATGCCCCCGATCAATTCGTGCCGACCTACGAGCTTTGGACGATCCGCCGCGAGAGCTGGTTGCCACCCTTTCCGCTCAAGAAGCGCTATGAGCGTGACCGCGATAATCAAGGCCGCTTCGAAGAATAGAACAAGCATGCGGCAAAGCTGCGCTGGATAAGCCGGAGACGAGCGCCTATATCCGGCAGGTACAACCCTGAAAGCCTCGTCATGACCGTTCTCATCAACCAGCCGCATCCATCGATAGACATTGCTTCCATTCAGGAACTGGTGGCCACATTTTATGGACGAGCGCGGGAAGATGAGTTGCTCGGGCCGATCTTTGCGGAGGCCGTGCATGACTGGGATCATCATATTGCGCAGATTGCGCAATTCTGGTCGTCGGTCATTCTCAAGACCGGCGGATATGAAGGGCGACCCATGCCGCCACATCTCAAGCTCAATTTGAAGAATGAGCATTTCGACCGCTGGCTTGCGCTATTCGAGCAAACCGCACGCGATATTTATCCTGCGGAAGCGGCGATCATCTTCATCGACCGCGCAAGGCGCATTGCCGACAGCTTCGAAATGGCCATTGCAACGCAAGCGGGGCGTATCGCCGCCCCGCGTCATGCTCGCCGTCCGCTATAGTGTCTGAATCAAAAAAGCGACAGGCCATGGCGAAAATGGTGATTTCGAGAACCGGAGCTTGAGCCGTACTTAAAGGTACGTGAGCACCGGAAGCGCAGAAATTGCCATTTGCAGACCAGCATGGCGGCTTTTGGATCAGACACTCAGGCGGCGGGCTTCGACTTATCTGCTTCCAGCTGCTTTTCGTGACGCAGCAGCATGCCGAAGAGATCGCGTGGCTCATCCGGATCGGCCAGCAGGTCGAGCTGCTCGTAAAGGCCTGTATCCTTCAGCTTGTCACGCACGTAACGCAGCGCCGAAAAATCTTCCGTGGCAAAGCCGACGGAGTCGAACAGGGTGATCTGGCGCGCATCCTTGCGGCCTTCTGCCTTGCCGGCGATGACTTCCCACAACTCGTTGACCGGATAGTCTTCTGGCAGTTGCTGGATTTCACCTTCAATGCGGGTCTGCGGCGGATATTCGACGAAAATATCGGAGCGACGCAGAATATCGCCGTGCAATTCGGTCTTGCCCGGGCAATCGCCACCAACGGCATTGATATGCACGCCCGCGCCAACCGTATTGTCGGTCAGGATGGTGGCATTGGCCTTGTCAGCCGTCACAGTCGTGATGATGTCGGCACCCTCGACCACTTCCTCAACCGACTTGCAGGCGACGATGTCAAAGCCTGCATGGGCCAAGTTGCGCATGCATTTCGCGGTCGCTTCCGGATCGAGATCATACAGGCGAAGTTTGTTAACGCCGAGCAGCGCCTTGAACGCCATGGCCTGGAATTCGCTCTGCGCGCCATTACCGATGATCGCCATGGTGCGGGCATTCTTCGGCGCGAGATATTTGGCGGCAACCGCAGAAGTGGCAGCCGTGCGCAGCGCCGTCAGGATCGTCATTTCGGTCAGGAGCATCGGATAGCCGCTGCCGACATCGGCCAGAACGCCGAAAGCCGTGACAGTCTGAAGACCCTCACGCGTGTTCTTCGGGTGGCCGTTGACATATTTGAAGCCATAGAGCGTGCCGTCGCTCGTCGGCATCAGCTCGATCACGCCTTCGCGGGAGTGGGACGCAACACGCGGGGTCTTGTCGAAATTTTCCCAGCGACGAAAGTCCTCTTCCACATAATCGGCGAGTTCCTTCAGGAAAGTCTCGACACCGATGGAAAGCACCAGCTTCATCATGTTGTCGACACTGACGAAGGGGACGATGTTGAGGTTCGGCTGGGTCATTCAAATTCTCCTTAAACACGCTCCGAAAGACTGACACGACCTTCGGAACGCATTGCGTATTGATACAATGATCGGAGCGTCATTCTGTTGCCTCGGGCCGCAGCAATGGCCCGTGCAGACAGGTGAGGCGCCTTAGTAGCTGATCGTCGGACGATCCATGACGCTGCGGCCCAGAAGGCTTGCCATCAGGTCGACCATGACCGTGGCTGTGCGGCCGCGTTCATCAAGGAACGGGTTCAGCTCGACAAGGTCGAGGCTCGTCACCAGGGCGCTGTCATGCAGCATTTCCATGATGAGATGCGCCTCGCGGAAGGTCGCGCCGCCCGGAACCGTGGTGCCGACAGCTGGTGCAACCGACGGGTCAAGGAAATCGACGTCGAGGCTGACATGCAGCAGGCCGTCTTCCGCTTTCACGCGGTCGAGGAAACGGCGCAACAGAGCGGCCACGCCGTGCTCGTCAATCATGCGCATGTCGAAAACCGAAACCTTGGTTTTCTGGATGGCCAGACGTTCCGCCGGATCGACGCTTCGGATACCCAGCATGCAGACATTGTGCGGATCGATAGCGGCTTCAAGCTTTGGGAAATAGCCTTCGAAGCCCTTCTGCCCGGTATAATAGGCGACCGGCGTGCCATGCAGATTGCCGCTGGTTGTGGTTTCCAGCGTGTGGAAATCCGTATGCGCATCAAGCCAGAGCACGAACTGCTTGCGACCCTTTGCGACGGCGCGGCGCGCAATGCCCGGAACCGTTCCGGCGGCCAGAAGATGATCGCCGCCGAGGAAAATCGGGAAGCCCTCTTCGCTCTCGCGGAAAGCCGCATCGCTGATCGCCTCAATCCATGCAACTGCGCTTGGCAGCGCCTTGATCGCGTGGTTTGGATGTTCCTGCGGGGCCTTTGCAGCCAGAGCGGGGCTTGGAACCAGATTGCCGAGATCCGTAAAGCCGTGACCAAGCTCGCGGATGGCATCCGCAATACCGGCAGCTCGGTAGGAATCGGGACCCATATTGCAGCCTGCGCGGCCAGTGCCTTCCTGAACGGGCAGTCCCAAAATCTTGCAATGCATTAAACAAGGTTCCTTCTGATTATTGTCCCAAGATTCATCATTTTTATTTGGCGATGTGAACCAACCGGATTGGCAATTTTATCGGTTTGGTTTATCAGAATGTCGGATTGGCTTTTCAAATTGGAGAAACTATGGACGATCTGGATGAAAAGCTTATTACGCTTTTGCGCCATAACGGCCGCCGCAGCATTTCCGACATTGCGATCGACCTTGGCGTTTCCCGAGCAACGATACGTGCGCGCATGGAGCGGCTGGAACGTTCAGGCGATATTCTGGGCTATACGGTCATTCTGCGCTCCGACGCTGTCGACCTGCCGGTGCGCGGCATCATGATGATCGAAATCGAGGGCCATGTCGCCGACCGTGTGGTCAAGGCGCTTGGCGGTTTCTCGGAAATTTCCGCCGTCCACACCACCAATGGTCGTTTCGATCTGGTGGTTGAGCTGGGCGCGGCCACCCTCACCGACTTCGATGCAGTGCTGCGTCGTATCCGCCTGGTGCCCGGCATCAAGGCCAGCGAAACGAACCTGCTGCTGGCCACGCCGCGTTCGACACGCGCCAGGCTCTGATTATTCAAGTATCGCAAAGAAAAAGCCCGGTCTCGCGACCGGGCTTTTTTCATTTTCAATATCAGGCGAGAGCCGGATAATCCGTATAGCCCTTGGCGCCACCGCCATACATATGCTGCTGGTCCAGTTCGTTGAGCGGCGCATTTTCCTTCAGACGGCGCACGAGGTCCGGATTGGAAATGAACGGCTTGCCGAATGCCACCAAATCGGCGCGACCGCTTGCAATTTCTTCCTCGGCCAGCTCGCGGTCATAGCCATTATTGACCATCCAGGCGGCATCGCCGCCAGCGTCGCGATAGACCTGCTTCAGATGAGCATAGTCGAAAGGCTGCGGGCCCTGCTGGAAGTCACGCGGACCGCCGGTTGCGCCTTCGATAATATGGACATAGGCAAGGCCATAAGCGGCAAGCTTGTCGATGACATAATCGAACAATGGCTGCGGATCGGAATCCGAGGCATCATTGGCGGGCGTGACCGGCGAAAGACGGATACCGACCTTGCCTGCATCGACCGTCTTGGTGATCGCATCGACCACTTCGAACAGGAAGCGCGCGCGATTTTCAATCGAGCCGCCATATTCGTCGGTGCGCTGATTGCTGCCCGAACGCAGGAACTGGTCGATCAGATAGCCATTGGCCGCATGAATTTCGACACCGTCGAAGCCGGCAACGTCAATCGCATCCTTGGCGGCTTTGGCATAGGTGGCGACGATTTCTGCAATCTCGCTCTTTTCCAGCGCGCGCGGCTCGGAGGTCGGCGCGAATTCGCCCGTGCCATCAGGATGAACCAGATAGGTCTTCGACTTGGCAATGATTGCCGAAGGTGCAACCGGCTTGCCGCCATTCGGCTGCAAGGTGTTGTGGGAAATACGGCCCACATGCCACATCTGCACGACGATCTTGCCGCCAGCGGTGTGCACGGCATCGGTTACGCGCTTCCAGCCAGCGAGCTGCTCGGCCGAATAAAGGCCCGGAACATCGGCATAGCCCTGCCCCTGATGGCTGATCGGCGTTGCCTCGGTGATGATGAGGCCAGCACTGGCGCGCTGCTCGTAATAGGTGACGTTAAGGTCATTCGGCACGGCGCGCGGCGAGCGATTGCGCGTCAGCGGCGCCATCACAACGCGGTTGGCAAGCTTCAGATCACCGACGGTGACAGGATCGAACAAGGTGGCCATAGTGCATTTCCTTCAAGTTGGAAAAGTTGGGCAAGTTGGAAAAGTTGGTCAAACGGGAAAGCTGGTCAAAGACCGGATAGCGACGCGATGAAGGCGGCAATTGCCTCTTCGTCACGTTTGTAGAACGTCCATTGGCCGACACGATGGGGCGTTATCAGCCCCGCTTTTGTCAGCACGGACAAATGGGCTGAAACGGTGGATTGAGACAGACCGCACCGTTCGAACTGGCCCGCGCAAACGCCCATCTCCAAAGACATGTGCTGAGCGGAGAAATGTTCCTCCGGCTGTTTGAGCCAGCTCAAAATTTCGAGACGCACCGGATTGCTAAGTGCCTTGAATATCTCATCCAAGGGTATCGCCGAGACTGTGGATTGAACGTCCGACATTGCAATCACCTCGCTGATCTAATGCATATCGTCATTTCACGATATAGATATCGCTGAAACCCGATTTAAAAAGGGGTGAGGTGTTCACATCGGCGTGAACGGCCAAACTGCCGCCTTTCCTGTGGAACATCGATACCGCCTTGATTGCGCCGAACGGACATCCGACTATGTTCGCTGCAAATATTTGAGATTGGAATGAAGATGGCGGACGACAGCAAGCGCATTGCCGGAATTATCGCGGCGGAAATCAACGCAAAGCCAGAGCAGGCACTCGCCGCTATCGGTCTGCTGGACGAAGGCTCGACCGTGCCCTTCGTCGCGCGCTACCGCAAGGAAGTCACCGGCGGGCTCGACGATACGCAGTTGCGTCAGTTGTCCGAACGCCTTGCCTATCTGCGTGAGCTTGAAGCGCGCCGCACATCCATTCTGGAATCGATCCGTAGTCAGGAAAAGCTGACGCCCGAACTGGAATTGAAGATCGCCAATGTCCAGACCAAGGCCGAGCTGGAAGATCTTTATCTGCCCTACAAGCCGAAGCGCCGCACCCGTGCGGAAATCGCCCGCGAGCGCGGCCTTGGACCTCTGGCCGAGGCGATCCTCACCGACCGCCGCCTTGTGCCTGCCGAGATTGCGGCGTCCTATGTCACCGGCGAAGTCGCCGATGTGAAAGCAGCACTCGATGGCGCGCGCGACATCATCGCCGAAGGTTTTGCGGAAAATGCCGAGCTGATCGGCAATCTGCGCAACTATCTGAAGGACCGCGCCGTTCTGCGTTCACGCGTTGTCGACGGCAAGCAGGAGGCAGGCGCGAAGTTCTCGGATTATTTCGATCATTTTGAACGCTGGGCCACCGTCGCCGGTCACCGTGCGCTCGCCATGCTGCGCGGACGCAACGAGGATTTTCTGTCGCTCGACATCGAAATCGATGCCGACGACACCTCACCTGTGAAACCCGTCGAGCGCAAGATCGCTGCCGCCTATGCAATTGGCGGCACGCTGCCGGGCGACCGGTGGCTTATGGAAGTGGCAGGCTGGGCATGGCGCGTGAAGCTCTCGCTCTCGCTTTCGCTCGACCTGATGCGCGACCTGCGCGAGCGCGCCGAAGAAGAGGCGATCAATGTTTTCGCCCGCAATCTGAAAGACCTGTTGCTGGCTGCACCTGCCGGTTCGCGCGCCACGATGGGTCTCGATCCGGGCATCCGCACAGGCGTCAAGGTAGCGGTGGTCGACGGCACGGGAAAACTGCTCGACACCACCACCGTCTACCCCTTCCCGCCGAAAAACGATGTGCGCGGCACACAGGCTGAACTCGCCAGCCTTGTCCGCAAGCACAAGATTGAACTCATCGCGATTGGCAACGGCACCGGTAGTCGCGAAACGGAACGTCTTGTCGTGGACATGCTGTCGGACATGCCAGCGCCAAAACCGCTGAAAGTCATCGTGTCGGAAGCTGGTGCATCGGTCTATTCGGCATCGGAAGCCGCCGCTTCGGAATTCCCGCAGCTGGACGTTTCGCTGCGCGGTGCGGTTTCCATTGCGCGCCGCTTGCAGGACCCATTGGCCGAACTGGTCAAGATCGAGCCGAAATCCATCGGCGTCGGCCAATACCAGCATGATGTCGACCAGATACGCCTTGCCCGCGCTCTCGATGCCGTTGTGGAAGACGCGGTGAACGCGGTTGGTGTCGATCTGAACACGGCATCCGCCTCCTTGCTTGCCCGCGTGTCGGGGCTTGGCACATCCATCGCCGAGGCCATTGTGGCCCATCGCGATGCCGAAGGCGCTTTCAAGAACCGCAAGGAACTGCTCAAAGTTGCGCGTCTTGGCAACCGCACTTTCGAGCAATGCGCGGGCTTCCTGCGTATTCCGAACGGTAGTGAACCGCTCGACGCTTCATCGGTTCACCCGGAAGCCTATGGCGTGGCGAAGAAGATCGTGGCCGCATGCGGTCGCGATGTGCGTTCGCTGATGGGCGACAGCGTGGCGCTGAAAAGCCTCGACCCGCGGGTTTTCGTGGATGAACGGTTCGGCCTGCCGACCGTGCGCGACATCATTGCCGAACTGGACAAGCCGGGCCGCGATCCGCGTCCGGAATTCAAGACCGCAACCTTTGCCGACGGCATTGACGACATCAAGGACCTGAAACCCGGCATGATGCTGGAAGGCACCGTGACCAACGTGGCGGCCTTCGGTGCTTTCGTGGATATCGGCGTGCATCAGGATGGTCTGGTCCATGTCTCGCAACTCGCAGACCGCTTCATCAAGGACCCGCATGAAGTGGTGAAAGCAGGCGATGTGGTGAAGGTGCGCGTGGTGGAAGTGGATGTACCGCGCAAGCGCATCGGCCTTTCTATGCGCAAAGATGGTGGCGATGCCACCGGGCGCAAAGATGGTGGCGATGCCCCGGCTCCGCGTGGTCCCAACACCCGTGACCAACGCCCGGCCAAAAACTTCACGCCGCAGCGCAAGCAGGAACAGCCCGCAACAGGCGGGTTCGGCGCTGCACTGCTGGAAGCAATGAAGAAGAAATAAGAACCAGACGGCCTTCACCACCCACGTGAAGGCCGTTTCACACTTTTCGTGATGCGCTTATCTATTTGTTTCTACGCATTATCCTACGCAAAACCGCTACGCACTTTTGCTGGAAATGCTCTAGTTTTGTACCTGCGGCACCGGGCGTTTTGCCTGCCCGGCCAACCGTCGGCCAAAGGCGATCATCGGCTTTTCAACAAAACGATAGGTCAGGCTGGAAACGGCAAAGGCAGCCACCACGCAGAGCACCATCGTTATCAGGTCGCTCCACAAGCCGGTCGGCGGCAGGAACAGAAAGATCGTCCAGAACACCGGCACGTGAAAGAGATAGATTGAATAGCTGATTTCGCCCGTCGCGGCCAAAACTTCGGATTTCGGTCGCATGGTCCAGAGTGACAGCAGAAAAACCGCATAGGCCGCGATATAGGCGGCAATGACCGGAAACTTGCCGACGATGAAGAATGTGTCGTTCCGGGCCAGCGAGAAATCACCAATCGAACCGATAATGCTCATCTGCACGACCACCAGCACCAGCGCGGTCCAGACCGCGTGCGGCGCCTTTTCGATAACGGCGAGACGCAAGAGCAGACCACAAAACAGAAACGACAAATGCAGCCCGATATAGATCACCGGCAAGTTGATGCCGAACGAGCGCAGCATGAACGGCACGCCGGTGGAAGCCGCCAGCAGCAGCCCGGCAGCGAAGATCATCAGCGGCTGACGCAAAACGCCCGCCATGAAAGCCAGTGCGATCAGGACATAGAAGGCAAGCTCGATAAAGAGCGTCCAATAAACGCCCGACAGCCACGGCTGGCCGAACATATTTGCCGCCATGGTCACGTTGGCGGCCAGTGTTTTCAATTCCGGACTGTCACCCGTAAACGTCAGATAGGCCCACATGAAAGCCAGAGACAGCCAGAAAGCCGGGTAGAGGCGGAAGAAGCGCCCTATGGCAAAACGCCGGATCGGATGCTCGCCCTTATTGCCGCTCCTGATACTGAACGGCACCACAAAACCGCTGATCAGAAAGAACAGAACAACGCCGAAACGGCCAAAGTCGAAGCTTGTGACCAAGGACATCAATATGCCGAATAGCGGCGTGTCCTTATAGGTCGCGTGATGCAGTATATCGGCGAAGAAGTGATGAAACACAACTGATGTTGCGGCTATCGCACGCAGGCCATCAATATTGGAAAAACGCGCTGCCGCCATCTCCCCTCCAGCGAAAACATTAGCTGAAGCTTATATGGAGACACCATTTCTCACAAGAAGACTTGCGCGTTTTGGTTAGCGTCAGATCTTGTTGCCGATCGGAAAGCCCGTCGACACCTTGCGCACGGGCATATCTTCGGTCGGGATGATCCAGCCGCCGCAAATGGCGATGCGCACCTCGTCGCCTTCGTCCAGCCGGATGGGATCACGCACTTCAAAATGCAGCGCAATTTCCGGCCTGGTGATGACTTCGGCCTCAATACGCGAACCACCGCCGCGATAGACGGAGCGCTTCACGCGGACCGGAATTCCGCCGGTTTCGGTGAGTTTCAGATCGGCAGCCCGCACGCAAAGCTGCGCATTGGCGCGCGGCATTTCGATGCCTGAACAGCGCACCTGCGCGCGGCTGCCCAACACCAGCGCTTCGCAATGTCCCGCTTGCGCAAAAGACACCACTTCGGCAGGCAGAACCATGCCATGGGCAATGAAGGAGGCCACCATTTCACTGGCGGGTTCTTCATAGAGCTTTCGCGGCGTATCAAATTGCTGAAGCTTGCCATGATCGAGCACCGCGATGCGATCGGCAAGCGCCATGGCTTCCGCCTGATCATGGGTGATGTAGATGATCGTGGTGCCGGTGCGCTTGTGGAACGCGGCGAACTCGTCTTCCATCGAGGCGCGCAGATGCACGTCGAGATTGGCCAGCGGCTCATCAAACAGCACCAGCGAGGGTGCCGCCACCAGACAGCGGGCGAGCGCCACGCGCTGGCGTTGTCCGCCGGAGAGGTTGGCGGGACGGCGGTCACCGAAACCGTCGAGATCGACCAGCGCAAGCGCTTCCCTCACCCGGCGCTCCCGCTCGGCCCTGGCGACCTTGGCCACGCGCAGACTGTAGCCAACATTTTCCGCCACGGTCATATGCGGCCAGAGCGCATAATTCTGGAAGACGATGCCGACCTGCCGCTTTTCTGGCGGCACGTTGCCGCCTGCATGTGAGACGCGTTTGTCGCCGATGTTAATTTCACCGCCATCAACTTCCTCGAAGCCCGCAATCATGCGCAGAAGCGTGGTCTTGCCGCAGCCGGAAGGTCCAAGAATGGCAACGAACTCGCCGTCATTCACATCCAGTGTCACGCCGGACAGAGCCTGAAACCCGTTGAACGTCTTGGATACCTGGTCGATCTTCAGTCGCGCCATGGCAGGACTCCGTTTGGAAGACGCCGCGCAAACAGATTTGTTGCAAGCATCAGCATGAATGTCACCGCAACGGCCACAATGGATAGGGCAGCCGCATAGGCGGAATCACCCGCCTGTTCGAAAGAAAACATCACCACACCCAGCGTTTCCGATCCCGACGCCCAGAGAAGCGCAGAAACCGTCAGCTCGCAAAACGCGGTCATGAAAATGAGCACGCCGCCTGCAAGCGTCGCCGGTGCGACAAGAGGAAATATAATCGTGCGCAGCCGATAGAAAAGCCCCGCACCTGCAACGCGTGCCGCCTCCTCCATCGCACGGTCAATCTGGTGCAGACCGGCAACCGTTGGCCGCAGCGCCAGCACGAAGAAGCGCGCGAGATAGGCAAACAGGATGATCCAGAGTGTATTGTACAGGCTGACGCCGATCACAGGCAGCGGTTTCAGGAACAGCAACAGACAGGCAATCGCCAGCACGACGCCGGGAAGAGCATAAGGCAGCTCGGCGGCAAAATTGAGCACCGGGGTCCAGCGCCGCTTGCGCCAGGCCAGCATATAGGCAAGCGGCACGGCGATGAGAACAGCGAAGAGTGCTGCGATCAGCGACAGCAGGATGCTGTTGCCGAAGGCGCGCGCCGCGCCGCCATGTTCCATGAGCACGAAGCGGAAATTTTCAAATGTCGCGGTGGCGAAAGTCAGCGGCACGCCATAGGCCGGGACCAGCGCCGAAAGCGTCAACCCGATCAATGGCAGTGCGAGTACAACGACAATCATCAGCCATGCCACAACTTCCGCCAGAAGACGCCAGGGGCCGAGCGCGAAAGGGGCTGCGGGCAAGGATGTGGAAACGATGCGGAAATCGCGCCTGCGCGATGCATAATCCTGCGCTGCAATGCCCGCCATGGCGATCAGCCCGATCAGCACCGACAGCACGGCAACGCTCGACAGGACCGATGGACCGCCACCGGCAAGGCGTTGATAAATCAGCGTCGGCAGGACGAGATAATTCGATGGAATACCGAGAAAAGCCGGAATGCCGAAATTGCCGACACAGGAAACAAAGGCCAGAGCGGCAGCGCCGATGATCGATGGCGTCATCAGCGGCAATATGATGGTGCGCAGCACAGTCCATTTGCTCGCACCTGCGCTCAAACCGGCCTCGACCAGTTCACGCGGCAGCTTGCGCAGGCCCGCCCGCACGATGAGAAAAACCAGCGGCCCATATTGCACGCCGAGCAGAAAGATAATGCCCCAGACGGAATAGAGCGGATTGCGACTGCCAAGTGGCGGAGCCATGCCGAGGAGTTTCAGAAACTGGCTCGATGGCCCGAACAGCTGGAGCCAGGCCAGCGCCGTTACCTGCGGTGCGATCAACAACGGCGTTACATAGAACAGCACGAAGACATTGCGGCCGCGCATATTGGTGAGGCCGACCAGCAAGGCCGCGGCAATGCCGAAGGCAAGTGCCAGCAGCGTGCCGCCAATGCCGATTTGCAGGGAATGCCATGTCGCAACCCATGTCGACTGGCTGCCCAGCGTCTCAACCAGAACCGATGTTGAAAACTGCCCCTGCGGCGCAACAAGCTCCACCAGCAGCCTGCCCATCGGCAGAAGCGACAGAACCGCCACGATCAGTGTTACGCCAACAATCAGGGCCGCATCGCGGCCCTGAAGGTCTTTCATGATACGCATCGAAATGCCTTATCCGCCAAACAGCTCGGAGAACTGCTTCTTGTCGGCATCAGTCTGATCGAGAACCTTCTGGGTGTCGATAGACATGATGTTGATCTTGGTGCCTTCCGGCAGCCAGGCAGGACGGCCAACGCCTTCCTTGGCAGGCAGATAGCCCTGATCCAGCGCCAGCTTCTGGCCGTCGTCAGAGAGGATGAAGTCAACGAACTTCTTGGCGCCATCGACATTCTTGGCAGTGGCCATGATGGCGACCGGCTCGGTCACGGCAGGCACGCCTTCCGACGGGAACACGAACTCGACCGGCGAGCCCTTGGCCTTGGCGTTGAGCGCCATGAAGTCGACGAGGATGCCATAAGGCTTTTCACCGCTGGCAACAGACTTCAGCACAGCGCCGTTGCCCTTCACGCTTGCCAGCTCATTGGTCTTGAGATTCTTGAAGTAATCCCAGCCCAGATCCTTGTTGAGCGCAAAACCGCTCAGCAGGTAAGCTGCTGCGCCCGAATAAAGCGGGCTCGGCATGACCACCTGGCCCTTATAATCAGCCTTGGCGAGATCGGCCCAATGTTCCGGCTTCTGCGATGCGCCGGTATTATAGGCAATGCCGGTGGTGATCAGCTTGGAGCCGAAATAGGTCTTGTCGGCATCATAGGCGTCGGCGGCAAAACCATCGACCTTCGCTTCAGGATAGGCGAGCAGACGCTTGTCCTTCTTCAGGCCTTCCATGGTCACCGCATCGGCGATCAGCAGCACGTCTGGCTGTGGCGCACCGGCGGAAAATTCAGCGGCAAGCTTGGTGAGGAGTTCGCTGGTGCCAGAGCGGAAAATCTGCACTTCCGTTCCCGGATTGGCCTTGCGGAAAGCCTCGACGGTTTTGGTCGCATCCGCTTCGGGCTGCGAGGTATAAAGCGTCAGCGTGTCGGCCTGTGCCACAGCGATGGATAGAGCAAGAAGCGCAGGTACGGCGACGGCCCGCTTCAGCATCTTGTTCATGGGGTTTGCTCCTCGAATTTCGGTGTAATGCTCGCCAGCATGGCCGGCAATGCCAGCGCAGCCCTGCCGCGTGCGAACTGATAGCGCGCAGATACTGTTATGGCGATAGGCACGATCATTTCCATTCATGCTGCACCTGTCAAACATCCTGCGTCGTAAATTCGAAGCGGTGGAACCGCTCCAGTTATTTGTCTTTACGCATTATCCGACGCAAAACCGCTTCGCACTTTTGCTGGAAATGCTTGGAAAGCAAAAAGCCTTCCGGCGGAATCACGTCCATCGGAAGGCTTATAAGGCATTGAATGTTTTTGCCTATCAGCGATCCGCATCCCTCCAATCTGGAGACGATGCGCATCGCAATAGAGGATTTGCGCTGCGGTTTTATGACAAGCCGCAGGGGTGCAAAAAAATCAGATTACCATTTCCGCCACATGGGCGATCTGCGCGCCCGCTTCGTAATAGGCTTCACGAACACCACGGAAATTCTGCGCCTTCGGATCGCTGACCGGCAGCGGCAGATCGTCTTCCTTGATTTCGCCCGAAACGAGCTGCGACAGGATCTTGCCAAACACGGTGCCCGGCACAATGCCACGACCATTATAGCCGGAGAAGCCGACCACATTGCGCGCCAGACGATGGAACTTCGGCAGGCTGTCATTAGTCATGCCGATTTTGCCATACCATTCCGCTTCGAACTCGACATTGCCTATCTGCGGGAACAGGCGCTTGAGCGACTTCTTCGCCCAGGCCTTGTGCACGGAAGCACCTGTATTGCGCAGGGCGCCGACGCTGCCGAACACCAGACGGCCCTGCTGGTCGAAACGGAAGGACGACAGAACTTCCTTCGTGTCCCACGCGCCCTGCCGTTCCGGCAGAATGCTCTTCTTCAGATTGTCGGAGAGCGGCGTGGTTGCAAAGTTGAAATAAGGCAGATGCACCAGTTCGGCGCGGACTTCGGCCCATGGCGCATTGGTGTAGGCATTGGTGGCAACGACCACCCAGTCCGCCGTGACCGAACCCTTGGCGGTTTTGACAGTCCACTTGCCGTTCTTTTCTTCAGCACCGACCACCGGGCTGCCGGTGAAAATCTGTGCGCCTGCGCCAACTGCCGCATGGGCCAGACCGCGCACATAGGCCAGCGGCTGGATCGTACCAGCACGCAGATCTAGCAGCGAACCCGCATAGGCCTTGGTGCCGACCTTGGCTTCGGTTTCCCTGGCGTCGAGCAGTTTCACATTGGCGCCACGACGCGCCCATTGCTCACAGCGGTCTTCCAGTTCCTTCAGGCCTTTCGCGCCAACGGCGCAATGCAGCGTGCCCTGCTTTTCGACTTCGCAGGCAATCTTGTTTTTCTCGATGATTTCGAAAACCAGCTTCGGGCCATTGCCCAGAACATCGAGCAGACGCGCACCGTATTTTTCGCCGAGAACACCCGGCAGATCATCGGGCATCACCCACATGCCGGCATTGACCAGACCGACATTGCGCCCCGAACCGCCAAAGCCGATCTCAATGCCTTCAAGGACGATCGCCTTCACGCCCTTTTCCGCCAGATGCAAAGCCGTGGAAAGACCGGAGAAACCGCCGCCCACAATCACCACGTCCGCCGTCAGGTCGCCTTGCAGCGACGTGGTCTTCGGAGCAGCCGGAGCGGTCTTTTCCCAAAGACCATGAGAGCGCGGATCGTTCAACATTGAGAGCAACCATTTCATATACTGGAAAACGGGCTATCCGCCCGACTGTATCTATTTCACGCCGCGAAAGCCGGATGGACAGCGCTAATTGCGCAACAATTCATTCCGGTTTGGAATGAACCAGTGCCGAATAGTCCGTATTGCCCACCTGCCCGGCGATCCACTGGCAGAACACCTGGGTCAGCGGATTCTCCAGTTTTCCTTCCGGCACAACGAGATAATAGTCATTCTCCGTGCGCATGGGCTTTTCGAAAAGCAGCACCAGATCGCCATCGCGCAGCTCCTGCTCGATCAGATAAAGCGGCAGAAGCGCAAAGCCGAGACCGGCCAGAGCCGCCCCGATCACCATCGAGAACTGGTCGAAACGGTGCCCCCGATAGGCTGACTGCCCCTCGACGCCGCAGCTTTCAAACCATTGCGCCCACATTTTCGGACGTGTCGCCAGATGCAGAAGCGGCTCGCTTTCAAGATCTTCCGGCGCGGCCGGGTGGCGCGCTTCCAGCAGGCGCGGGCTTGCGACGGGCACAATCACCTCGCTGCACAGAAAAGTGCAGGTTGCGTGCGCCCAGACCGGCTGCCCATAGTGAATGGCAAGATCGTGCGGCTGTTCCTCGAAATCAAAAACGCCCGAACGCGATGCCACATTGATGGCAATGCCCGGATGTTTCTCGACAAAATCGGGGATGCGCGGCATCAGCCAGCGCGTGCCGAATGTCGGCAGAGTTGCGACGCTGAACGACGATGTGGACTGCGCCGAAGCCATGGCGCGCAACATCGTATCTTCGGTCTGGTTGAGAAGACGCCGGACTTCCGGCAGAAACTTGCGCCCCGCATCGGACAGGAGAATGCGCTGGCGGATACGCTCGAACAGAAGCACGCCGAGCTGGCTTTCCAGATCCTTGATCTGACGGCTGACGGCGCTCTGGGTGAGATTGAGTTCATTGGCCGCCTGGGTGAAGCTGCCATGCCGTGCAGCACATTCAAAGGCTTGCAAAGTGGCGATGTCCGGAATCAGTCTCCTGCTTAGCTTCATTCCAATCTCGCATTAACATAGTTGCTTTCGGCGCAATCATAACCGGAAAGCGGCTGATATGATACATTTTCATCATAATCCCGTCATGTTTTCGCAATGCAGAATATGACCCCTACAAAGACGATCCAAGTTCTACGGAAGCATACGCCATGAACGCGCAGAAATTCGTATCGCCAGACGCCATTCGCTCCGCCTTTTCGGCTGCGATGTCCGGCATGTACAAGCAAGAAGTGCCTGCCTACGGCACCCTGATGGAACTCGTCGCAGATGTGAACGCCAAGGTTCTGGCGGACGATAGCCATCTGCACGAACGCCTGACGGAAACCGACTCGCTGGAGCGTATTTCCGAAGAGCGTCATGGCGCTATTCGCCTCGGCACCGCTGCTGAACTTTCCATGATGCGCCGCGTCTTCGCGGTCATGGGCATGTTCCCGGTCGGCTATTATGATCTGAGCGCCGCTGGCGTTCCCGTTCACTCCACCGCTTTTCGTCCGATTGACGATGCCGCGCTGAAGCACAATCCGTTCCGCGTCTTCACCTCGCTTTTGCGGCTCGATCTCATCGCCGACGAGAAGCTGCGGGCAGAGTCTGAAGACGTTCTGGCCAAGCGCAACATCTTCACCGCGGGCGCGGTAGTGCTCGTCGAGAAGGCAGAAGCCGAAGGCGGCCTCAATGATGCCGACGCCAAGGCTTTCGTGGCTGAAGTGCTGGAAACCTTCCGCTGGCACGATCACGCCAATGTCTCGACTGCGCTTTATCATCGCCTGCATGATGCGCATCGCCTGATTGCCGACGTTGTTTCGTTCAAGGGCCCGCACATCAACCATCTGACGCCGCGCACGCTCGACATCGACGCCGTGCAGGACCAGATGCCGGAACGCGGCATCAATCCGAAGGCTGTTGTCGAAGGCCCGCCGACCCGCAAGTGCCTGATCCTTCTGCGCCAGACCTCGTTCAAGGCGCTGGAAGAAGAAGTCTCTTTTATCGGCGGCGACGGTCAGTGGACCCCCGGCTCGCACACCGCCCGTTTCGGTGAAATTGAACAGCGCGGCATTGCGCTGACGCCAAAGGGTCGCGGCCTTTACGACAAGCTTCTCAACGACACCCGCGCCATTGCCCGTCCGGCCCCGGATGGCTCCAATGCAGGCGCTTACGTTAAGGCGCTGAGCGACACTTTCGCGGCTTTCCCGGACACATGGGCTGGCATTCGTGAAGCAGGCCTCGGCTACTTCGCCTATTCGGTCAAGGATGCCGCAAAGCTTGCAAGCTTCAAGCCGAACACCGATATCGAGCTTCTTGTAGCCGCTGGCGCGGTTCAGTTCGACCCGCTGACCTATGAAGACTTCCTGCCGGTCAGCGCTGCCGGTATATTCCAGTCCAATCTGGGCGATGACGACACGCAGGAATTCGTGGAAAGCCCGAACCAGAAGCGCTTTGAAGAAGACCTTGGCGCCAAGGTTCTCAACGAATTCGAGCATTACGCCCGTATCGAACGTGAATCCATCGAAGCCGTACAGGCCCGCCTCGGCGGCCTTGAAGCGGCAGAGTAAAGTTAAGACATAGAGAGGAAAGCTATGAACACCGCTGTCAGAAAAGTCGACGTGAAGAAGGAAGCCGCAGAGCTTCTCGCCAAGCTCGGTGTTGACGCTGCCGTTTACACCGCAGGCGACCTTGCTGGTTTCAGCCCGGTCTCGGGCGAGCAGATCGCATCCGTCAAGACCCACAGCAAGGACGACGCTGCCAAGATCATCGACAAGGGCGATGAAGCCTTTCGCGCCTGGCGCAACGTTCCGGCACCGAAGCGCGGCGAACTGATCCGTCTTCTGGGCGAAGAACTGCGCGCTTCCAAGGAAGATCTCGGCCGCCTCGTTTCGATCGAAGCTGGCAAGATCACTTCGGAAGGCCTCGGCGAAGTGCAGGAAATGATCGACATCTGCGATTTCGCTGTCGGTCTGTCGCGCCAGCTCTACGGCTTGACGATTGCAACCGAACGCGCCGGCCATCGCATGATGGAAACCTGGCATCCGCTCGGCGTTGTCGGCGTCATCTCCGCCTTCAACTTCCCTGTGGCCGTCTGGTCGTGGAACGCGGCTCTCGCCATCGTTTGCGGCAACTCGGTTGTCTGGAAGCCGTCTGAAAAGACCCTCCTCACGGCTCTCGCCTGCGATGCGATCTTCCAGCGCGCCCTCAAGCGCTTCGGCGATGCACCGGAAGGCCTCTCGCAGGTACTGCTCGGCGACCGCGAAATCGGCGAAGTCCTCGTGGACAGCCCGAAGGTTCCGGTTCTCTCGGCCACCGGCTCGACCCGCATGGGCCGCGAAGTTGGTCCGCGTCTTGCCAAGCGTTTCGCTCGCGCGATCCTCGAACTCGGCGGCAACAATGCCGGTATCGTCTGCCCGTCGGCCGATCTCGACATGGCGCTGCGCGCAATTGCTTTCGGCGCCATGGGCACCGCTGGCCAGCGCTGCACGACGCTGCGTCGCCTGTTCGTTCATGAAAGCGTTTATGACGCTCTCGTCCCGCGCCTGCAGAAGGCCTATGCCAGCGTTTCCGTCGGCTCGCCGCTTGAAACCACTGCTCTGGTCGGTCCGTTGATCGACAAGGTTGCCTTCGACAACATGCAGAAGGCCCTCAAGGAAGCTTCCGCTCACGGCGGTAAGGTTCAGGGTGGCGAGCGCGTCGATACCGGCCATGAAAACGCTTACTATGTGCGTCCGGCCATCGTCGAAATGCCGAAGCAGGAAGGCCCGGTTCTCGAAGAAACCTTCGCTCCGATCCTTTATGTGATGAAGTATTCCGACTTCGACGACGTTCTAGCGAGCCATAACGAAGTTGGCGCAGGCCTGTCGTCCTCGATCTTCACGCTGAACCTGCAGGAAGCAGAACGCTTCCTCTCGGCTGAAGGTTCGGATTGCGGCATCGCCAACGTCAATATCGGCACTTCGGGCGCCGAAATCGGCGGTGCATTCGGCGGCGAAAAGGAAACCGGCGGCGGTCGCGAATCCGGTTCGGATGCGTGGAAGGGCTATATGCGCCGCGCAACCAACACCATCAACTATTCGAAGGCTCTGCCGCTCGCACAGGGCGTTTCCTTCGACATCGACTGATCTTGAAAAAGGTCAAAAGAAAACCCCGCTCCGGCGGGGTTTTTTTATATCTGCACGTTTCACTCCGGGACTTCGCCCGAATGTCGAAGAGTTCGGTGTAACCGCTCGCTACTTAGGGAAACCGGAGCACATCCAGTGATTGCTTGTCTGCAAGCATTGTCCATCACACTTCGATTCACACTCGCTCTGCGTGGAAACAAAGTCGCCGTCTTTCAATTTGTCATCCCCCGCATACGCATGACTGACAACATTGAACGAAAGCATTGCGAAGAAAAATAGAAAATATTTTTTCATAATCCCACTCCAAATAATTTTTACAATTTACCTTTTATATTATTATCCCTCTCAATCTATTCCAACAATTCATGATCAATTATCAGATAGCAAAAAGGCGACTCAATGAGCCGCCTTTTATATTTATCCAATGGCAATATCAGCCCATGCGTTCCGAGGCGAAGGATCCAGGGCTTGCTGGGAAGACCACGGTGCGGTTGCCGTTGAGGAATGAACGGTGGTGGATATGCGCGTGGACCGCACGCGCCAGCACCTGCGCCTCGACATCGCGACCGATGGAAACATAATCGGCAGCGCTCTGCGCGTGCGTGATGCGCGCCACGTCCTGCTCGATAATCGGACCTTCGTCGAGATCGGCGGTGACGTAATGCGCCGTCGCGCCGATCAGCTTCACGCCACGCTCATAGGCCTGCTTGTAAGGGTTTGCGCCCTTGAAAGACGGCAGGAAGGAGTGGTGGATATTGATGATCTTGCCAGACATCTGCTTGCAAAGCTGGTCGGAAAGAACCTGCATATAGCGCGCCAGAACGACCAGCTCTGTGCCGGTATCGTTGACGATATCCATCAGACGCTGTTCGGCTTCGGGCTTGTTGGCCTTGGTGACGGCTACGTGATGGAACGGAATGTCGTGGTTCACCACGACCTTCTGGTAATCGAAGTGGTTCGACACGACGCCGACAATATCGATCGGCAACGCGCCGATCTTCCAGCGATAGAGCAGATCGTTGAGGCAATGGCCAAAGCGCGAGACCATCAAAAGCGTCTTGGTGCGCTTGGCGTTGTCGTGGAAATCGAAATCCATTTCAAACGGCGCTGCGACGGGCTGGAAGCCTTCGCTCAGGGTCTCGAGCGCTACGCCTTCTTCCGAAATGAAACTGACGCGCATGAAGAAACGACCCGTATCGAGATCGTCGAACTGGGCGCTATCAATGATGTTGCAACCCTTGGCCGCAAGATAACCCGAAATTGCAGCAACGATACCGCGGGTGGACTTGCAGGTGACGGTCAGGACAAAATTATGCATCGGACTTCCTCAGTTTTCGAAGGCGCAAGCCAAAGCGCGCGCCTTGAAACTAGTTCACGATGCGGTCTCCGCCATGCCAGAATGCGTAATGCACTGACCGGATTGCGCTATCAAGCAACTTTGGAAGAAAGATTGCTCTTATTTGATCAAAGATGCGGATTGCGATCCCTATACCGCGCGACCAGTTCCCGGTTCACGTCACCGGAGCCCGGCATATTGGCGCTGAGATAGACCGGAGCGGCGCCATCATCCACGAGGCGGGACGCGACATCGGCAAAGATCGCATTCAGGATCGTCACGCCAAGCGCGGTGGAAACCGGTCCCACCTTCAGGGCGCTGCCTTCCACTTCCAGCACGGCATCGCCCGCAGGCGCATCATTGTCGAGAACAACATCGGCGAGCGAAAGCAGTTGCGTGCGTCCCTTGGCAATCGCGCTGGAATAGGTGACGGAAGTGACTGCAATCACCGCCGCCCCCTTCTCGCGGGCATAGCGTGCCGCTTCGATTGGCGCGGCATTGACGCCGGAATTGGAAACGACGATCAACACGTCGCCCTCCCGAATGCCATAGCGATCGAGGATCGGCAGCACCGCGCCGTCGATCCGCTCGAAATGCGAGCTGGCAACTGCGCCATCCTGCAACATGATCGCGCCGCAGAGGATCGGCACGGTGATCGCCAGACCACCGGCGCGATAATGCAGCTCTTCCGCCATCATGTGGGAATGGCCGGTGCCGAACACATAGACCCGACGGTCAGCGCGCGCGGCGGCGGCAATCAGGTCGGCTGCCTTTTCCATCGGCCCGGCCAGGTGGTCACGCAGGCTCGTCAGACGGGCGATCAGATCGTTGAAATAGCGGTCTGTAATGGCTGTCATCTGCTTTCCCCTCACCCGGCTGCCTGTTTCACGCCGGAGCGCCAGGTTGTCTTCGCAAACAACCCGTCATCAAGATGCACCGCATCCATGCGCATGCCCGGACGCAGCAATCCGCGATCTGCAAGCCGCAAATACCGTGCCGGATAAAGGCTCGCCATGCGCAGGGCTTCGGCCAGCGTCAGCTCCAGTTCGGCCACGCCGAAGCGCACCGCCGAGGCCATATCGAGGTCGGAACCGGCAATGGTGCCATCGGACAGGATCAGCTTGGGGCAGATGCCGCCCGGCACGCGCTGCACGGCACGACCATTGATTTCGAAACTTGTCGCATTGGAGCCAACCAGCGACATCGCATCCGTCACGAAGAACAGATGGGCGTCGCCGCGCTTGGCGCGTAGCGCCAGACGCAGCGCCATCGGATCGACATGATGACCATCGGCAACGATCCCGCACCAGATATCCGGATGATCGAGCGCCGCCCCGGCAAGACCCGGCGCGCGATGGCCGATCTGGCTCATGGCGTTGAAGAGATGGGTCACGCTGCGCGCACCCGCGTCAAAGCGCTTGAAGGCTTCTTCCGCCGTCGTGTCGCTGTGGCCAATACTGACTACAACACCGGCATCACTCAAACGGCGCACCTGTTCGGGCGTGACCTGTTCGGCAGCGACGGTTACAAGCAATGTGCCAATCTGCTCCGCCGTGTGGATGTAGAGAGCGATATCAGCGTCATCGACCGGGCGCATCAGCTCGGCCAGATGCGCGCCCTTGCGCGCAGGTGCCAGATGCGGTCCTTCAAGATGCAGGCCCGCGACGCCCTTGTCAGCCTTCACTGCTTCGACTGCGGCCTCAATGGCGCGATCACGCACAAGCATGGTGTCGGTAATAAGCGTCGGCAGCAGGCTGGTCGTGCCGTATTTACGGTGACCTTCGGCAATCACGAACATGGTCTCCGGCGTCGGCTGATCATTGAGCATACGCCCGCCGCCGCCATTCACCTGTGCATCGATGAAACCCGGCGCAATGACGCCGCCCTTCAGGCGCTCGACCTGATGGGCCTCGCCAAGGGCTGCTTCCGGCACAATGGCTTCAACCTTGCCCTCGCTGAAAACAAGGGCGGACTGGTCGTGAAACCGCTCGCCGTCGAAAATCCGCGCACCGGCGATTGCTGATTTTTTCGTCATACCGTCACCGTGACCTTGTTGAGATTGCGCGGCTTGTCGGGGTCAAAACCCTTGCGGCGCGTCACCGCTTCAATGACGCGGTAGTAATTGATGAGCGAGACCAGCGGATCAAGATGCGGGCTGCCCGTGCTGGCCGATGGCAGGCGGAAGCCCGGCGTTTCGGCATCGGACAGCGTCACAATGCTCGCGCCAAAGGAATGCAGCCGCTTCAGAGCCTGAATATTGGTGTCGAAAGCCTCATCGCGCGGCAGGAAGGAGAGGATCGGGAACCCCTCCTCGACCAGTCGCATCGGACCATGCATCAGCTCGGCCAGTGAGAAAGCCTCCGCGTGGATATTGGCGGTTTCCTTGGCCTTCAGGGCAGCTTCCAGCGCAATGGCATAGGCCGTGCCGCGACCGCCCGTATAAAGCGAGCGCGCATTGAACAGAAGGGTCTCGACCGCTTCGCGCCCATCCGGGCGGGTTGCGGCAAGCGCTTCCGGCAGACGCTGCAAACCGGCGCGCACATCGGCATCGCCGCTGGCGGCAGCCACCACGCCCGAAAGGGCTGCAACGGCGGCAATGAAAGACTTTGTGGCCGCGACGCTCTTTTCCTCGCCTGCATTCAGCGCAAGAACCAGATCCGCCTCTTTGCCGAGCGGGCTGTCCACCACATTGACCACGGCAATCGTCGTCGCACCGCCCTTTTTGGCAGCCGCCTGTGCCGCCACGATGTCGGGGCTGGCGCCAGACTGCGAAACGGTGAAATGCACGCCGCCGGCAAGCTTCAGCTTCGAGCCGTAGACGGAAGCAACCGAAGGCCCGATCGAGGCGACCGGAATGCCCATGGTGATTTCCATCAGATATTTGAAGAATGTCGCCGCATGATCAGAAGAACCGCGCGCCGCCGTCGTGATGACCGCCGGTTCATTCTTCGCGAAAATCTTTGCGATCTCGGCCAGCGTACCGGCTTCCTTTTCCAGAAGCGTTGCAACCACCGCAGGCGATTGCTCGGTTTCCTGCAACATGAGGGATGGTTGGTTCACCATGATCATTCTCCAATTTTCAGTTCAGCGACGAAGTCATAGGCGTCGGCGCGATAATGCGAGCGGGTGTATTCGACGATACGGTCGTCATCGAGATGCGAGATGCGTTCAATCAGAAGCGCCGGAGCGCCGCGATGCACGCCGAGAAGACGCGCCGTGCCGGGATCAAGCGTAACGGCAGTCAGCCGCTGCAAGGCGCGCACCGGCTTGTAACCACGCCGCGCCAGCGCGCCATAAAGCGACGCTTCATCGACACGATCTGTATCCAGATAATGGCGCGGCACCACAGCGCGCTCAAAAGCCATCGGCACGCCATCGGCGAGGCGCAAACGGTCGAGCCGCACAATGGACGTATCCACGCCGACGCCCAGCCGGAAGGCTTCGTCTGGCGATGGTTTGTCGATACGGTTCGTCACCACGCGCGCGCCCGGCTCCTTGCCACGCGAAAGCATGTCTTCAGAAAACGATGTCAGCCGCCACAGATGCTGGCTGATGCGCGCTGGGCGCTCTGCAACAAATGTACCGCTGCCGCGCCGGGATTCAACCGCGCCTTGCGCCAGCAATTCCTTATAGGCATTGCGCACCGTGATGCGCCCAAGCCCAAGCTCCTCGGCCAGATCACGCTCTGGCGGCAGACCAACCGCAGGGGCCAGCTTTCCCTCTTCAATCAGTTCACCGAGAATACGCGCCAGATTGCGATAAAGCGGCCCCGTCCGCTGCGGATCATGCAGGCCGCGTTCTTCAATGGAAGTGATCAAGGTGGTTCTATTCATGACCAGCATGATAGAACCTATATAGAACCAATAGCAAGTGATGTTTTTATGAAATACGCAAGCGCCCGTTGCAGCTGACGATTTTTGCCAGCTCTTGGACACAACAGGGCTACGCCCGGCGTTACGCAGCCAAGAGACTATTCAAATTGGAAGCGGATTGGTTCTATAATTTATCGACCAGCTGGCCACCGGCGGGGCTAAGTTCATAGCGCGTGCGCTGGGTACGCGGATCGCGCTGCGTGATCACGATATAGCCGCCGTCTGCGCCAAGCAGGTTCACCTCGCGCAGCACCAGTGCATGCGCAACACCCAGCACCCGTGCGAAACTCCGGCTGTCGGACGCGACGCCCAACGCCAGCGCGGCAACAATGCCTGCGCCAAGCGAAGACAGGTCCTGTGCATGGCCGGCCAGCTTTTCGACGAGCGCCATATAGTCGGCGGCGGCTTGATCCATCAAGCGGCGACGGGCTGTACCGGACGGAACGAAACGATCACCGATTTGGAGGTCGGCGTAAAGCTCTCGTCGCCGGAGCTGCCAATCGGCACAAGCACATTCATCTCCGGATAATAGCCAGCGATACAGCCGCGCGGAATGTCATAGGGCACGAAGCGGAAGTCACGCGCGACCCGTTCCAGACCGTCGACGAAGTCGCCGACAATATCGGCGCGGTCGCCCGCCTCGACACCGATATCCGCCATATCGAGCGGATTCATGAACACGACCTGCCGCTCGCCATAGACGCCGCGATAGCGGTCATCCATGCCGTAGATGGTCGTGTTGTACTGGTCGTGGCTGCGGAAGGTCTGCAACACATAACGCCCCGGTCGCCCGCGCGCCTGCTGGTGCTCGATGGCTTCCGGCAGCGCGCCGGTCCAGAACGTAGCCTTGCCGTTTGTCGTATTCCATTCCAGTTCACGCGCCGTGTTGCGCAGATGGAAACCACGCGGCACGCGCACACGCTTGTTGAAATCGTAGAAATCGGGCAGCACCCGCGCAATGCGGTTGCGGATCAGGTCGTAATCGTCGGCCATTTCCAGCCAGTTGACAGGCTTGGGGCCGAGCGTCGCATTGGCCATGCCCGCAATGATTGCCACTTCCGACCGCAGATGCGGCGAGGCTGGCGAATTGATGCCGCCCGATCCATGCACCATGCTCATGGAATCCTCGACCGTGACGATCTGGGCCACGCCCTTGGAATTCAGGTCGATTTCGGTGCGCCCGAGACATGGCAGAATGAACGAATCCTGCCCCGGCACCAGATGCGAATGGTTGAGCTTGGTTGCGATATGCACGGTCAGACGCTGGCTCGACAGCGCTTTCGCAATGATCGGGCTGTCCGGCGTCGCGCGGGCAAAATTGCCGCCGAGGCCGATAAAGGCCTGTGCCGTGCCGTCCAGCATGGCGCCAATGGCACCGATGACATTATGGCCCGGCTCACGCGGCACATCGAAACCGAATTCCTTTTCCAGCGCATCGAGAAATGCGCGCGGCGGATTTTCGTTAATGCCAACCGTGCGGTCGCCCTGCACATTGGAATGGCCGCGCACCGGGCACAGGCCAGCGCCAGGCCTGCCGATATTGCCGCGCAACAGCATGAAATTGGTGATCTCGCGAATGGTGATCACCGAATGGCGATGCTGGGTCACACCCATGGCCCAGGTGCAGATAACGCGCTCGGCATCCATATAGATCTGCGCGGCCCGCTCCAGAGACTGCCGCAACAGCCCGGACTGATCTTCGATCTCCTCCCACGTCGTCGCATCCACGGCGGCGCGATAGGCTTCGAGTTCGGCGGTATGGGCGCTCAGAAAATCCCGGGCCAGAATGGACGGCTCACCTGCGGCGAGCGCCGCGTCATCCGCCGCGAATACCGCCTTCGCCATGCCGCGAAACGCTGCCAGATCACCGCCCAGACGCGGCTGGAAATAATCGCTGGCAATCGCTTCGCTGCCGCCATGCAGCATTTCGAGCTTGTTCTGCGGATCGGCAAAACGCTCCAGCCCGCGCTCGCGAATTGGATTGAACACCGCGATGCGCGCGCCGCGTTCGGCAGCACGACGCAGATCGCCCAGCATACGCGGATGATTGGTGCCGGGGTTTTGCCCGACGACGAAAATCGCATCGGCCTGCTCGAAATCCTCAAGCAGCACCGTGCCTTTGCCGACACCGACCGATTGTTTCAGCGCCACACCGCTGGCTTCGTGGCACATGTTGGAGCAATCGGGGAAATTATTGGTGCCATAGGCACGCACGAAAAGCTGATAGAGAAAGGCAGCCTCATTGGAGGCGCGGCCTGACGTGTAGAACTCAACCCGGTTGGGATGATCGAACGCACGCAGAAGCGCGCCGATGCGCTCCAGCGCCACATCCCATTCAACCGCCTCATATTTATCGGTCGCCGCATTATAGCGGAGCGGATGTGTCAGACGGCCGGTATTTTCCAGATCGTAATCGGTCCATTTGCGCAATTGCGAAACCGTATGGTCCCGGAAGAAAGCGGGCGTGGTGCGCCGGTCGGTCGCCTCCCAGGCCACCGCCTTGACGCCGTTTTCGCAGAATTCGAAGGACGAGCCATGTTCCGGGTCACCCCACGCGCAACCGGGACAGTCGAAACCATCAGGCTGATTGGCCTTGAGCAAGGCACGGGCGCCCGTCAGCGGCGCACCGCTGGCCAGAAGCTGCTTGCCGCAGCTTTTCAGAGCCCCCCAGCCACCGGCAGCACTTGAGCTTTTGCCAATAAAGCCGGTTTTGGAACCCTTGCCATCCTTGCTCATGTCTCAATCCTTGTTCCACTGCGAACGTATTATGGAGACCATTAGCATAAGCAAAATAGCCCCGCCCTTCAATTGACGACCAGTTGATGTCGGTGTTTTGTAGCTTCGCACTTGATTTCAGTCGCGCGATCCTTCATGCGAGTGGTCAAGAAAACTTACCACAAGGGGCAAGAGTAATGTCCAACATCGTTGAAATCGCCGATCTGAAGCGGCTCGCCCAGCGCCGCGTCCCGAAAATGTTTTTCGATTATGCGGATTCGGGCGCTTGGACTGAGTCGACCTATCGTGCCAACGAAGATGACTTCAAGAAGATCAAGCTGCGTCAGCGCGTGCTGGTCGACATGACCAACCGTTCGCTCGCAACGACCATGATCGGTCAGGATGTGGCCATGCCGGTCGCACTTGCACCGACCGGTCTCACCGGCATGCAGCACGCCGATGGCGAAATGCTGGCCGCACAGGCTGCTGAGGCTTTCGGCGTGCCCTTCACGCTCTCCACGATGAGCATCTGCTCCATCGAGGATGTTGCCTCGGTGACGAAGAAGCCGTTCTGGTTCCAGCTTTATGTGATGAAGGACCGCGACTTTGTGAAGAATCTGATTGGCCGCGCCAAGGCCGCAGGCTGCTCGGCTCTCGTGCTGACGCTCGACCTGCAAATCCTCGGCCAGCGCCACAAGGATATCCGCAACGGTCTGTCCGCCCCGCCAAAGTTCACCCCGAAGCATATCTGGCAGATGGCGACCCGTCCCGGCTGGTGCCTCGGCATGATGGGCACGCAGCGCCGCACCTTCCGCAACATTGCCGGCCACGCCAAGAACGTGACCGACCTGTCCTCGCTTTCCTCCTGGACTGCGGAACAGTTCGACCCGCAGATGAACTGGAACGATGTGGCCTGGATCAAGGAACAATGGGGCGGCAAGCTGATCCTCAAGGGTATCCTTGATGTTGAAGACGCGAAGATGGCCGCCAAGACCGGCGCCGATGCCATCATCGTCTCCAACCATGGCGGTCGCCAGCTCGACGGCGCACCTTCGTCCATTTCCATGCTGAAGCCGATTGTCGACGCCGTTGGCGATCAGATCGAAGTGCATGTCGATGGCGGCATCCGCTCCGGTCAGGACGTGCTGAAGGCCCGCGCGCTCGGCGCACAGGGCGTCTTCATCGGTCGCCCCTTCCTCTATGGCCTCGGCGCCATGGGCAAGGAAGGCGTCTCGCTGGCGCTTGAGATTATCCGCAAGGAACTCGACGTCACCATGGCGCTATGCGGCAAGCGCGATATCAACACGATCGACGCATCGGTCCTGCATTCGGTCAATTTTTAAGCGACCACGCTTCCTTTTCCCTCACCCTGAAGAGCCTCTCCTGAGCCTGTCGAAGGAGAGCGTCTCGAAGGGCGAGGGAAAACAGCCACAACGCCTGCCCTCGTCCTTCGACTCGGTGCTTCGCACCGGCTCAGGATGAGGGAGAGGCGTAGCGGCTACATCAAGCGCCCTATCCCCGCACTGTCGGCGCTTTCGAGAGCAGCACCGTGCGAATGGCGAAGCTGGAATGGATGCGCGCCACGCCCGGCAGGCGCGACAGGATTTCCTTGTGAATGATTTCATAAGCCGCAGCGTTTTCAGCTTCGACGCGCAGAATGTAATCCGCATCCCCCGTCATCAGATAGCATTCCTGCACTTCCGGGTGTCGCCGCACGGCTTCTTCAAAGCGGTTGAGATATTCTTCCGTCTGCCGGTCGAGCGTTATGCGCACAATGGCGACCAGTCGCTCGTCACCGCCCGATGAGCCGACGATGGCCGTATAGCCACGGATGACGCCGCCTTCCTCCA
This sequence comes from Brucella haematophila, assembly GCF_005938105.1. Lineage (GTDB taxonomy): Bacteria > Pseudomonadota > Alphaproteobacteria > Rhizobiales > Rhizobiaceae > Brucella > Brucella haematophila. The sequence continues at coordinate 260,274 of NZ_VCPE01000006.1, forward strand.
AAATCTGCACCCTTCGCAGACAGGCGGACTGGGACAGCCCCACTTCGGCGGCAAGCTGGCTGTTGGTCATGCGCCCGTCGCGGCGCAGACAACGAATGATGTTCCGGTCTATACTGTCGAGTGTCGCCATGCATATTCTTCGAATGAAAAGCTAAAACGTGCGCAGGATGTGCCAAAATTCGCATAATCTGCGACAGATAGCAAAAACATTCGAATAGTCTTCGATTAATATATCTCGATGCCCGTTAGGATGCGGCAACGCATCCGACGGATAAGGGGCAATAAGAATTGCGCAATGGATATGGTTGATATGTCGATGCATTTTTCGAAAGAGCAAAGCGATCTCGCCGCTGGCGGCGTGTTGACCATCGATCTTGCGGCGTTGCGGCACAATTATTCCGCCGTTGCGCGGCATATCGCGCCGACCCGCGCGGCAGCGGTCGTCAAGGCCGATGCCTATGGCCTTGGCGCACAGCGCGTTGCACCCGCCTTTTATGAAGCGGGCTGCCGCGACTTCTTCGTGGCGCATCTGGGTGAAGCCATCGCGCTGCGGCCTGCACTCAACGCCGATGCGACGCTTTACGTGCTGAACGGCCTGCAACCCGGCACCGAAGCCGCCTGCGCCCGCGAGGGCATTGTGCCGGTGCTCAATTCGCTGGAACAGGTTGAAAACTGGGCCAATCTGGCGGCCAGCAGCGGCAAGAAACTGCCAGCGCTCCTGCAAGTCGATACCGGCATGTCGCGCCTCGGCCTTTCAGCCAAGGAACTGGACCGGCTGGCCGACAATCTTTCGCTGCTCGACGGCATTGATGTGCGGTTCATCATCAGCCATCTGGCGAGCGGCGATGAACCGGCAAACCCGGCCAATGCGAGCCAGCTTGCCGCCATGCGCGCCGCACTGGCGCGTCTACCGAAACTGCCCGTCGCCTTTGCGAATTCGGGCGGCAGCTTCCTTGAAAAATCCTATCATTTCGACCTCGCACGCCCCGGCGTCGCGCTTTATGGCGTCGATCCGGCCACGGAGCACGAGGCGGAAAACCGGATCGTTCCGGTGCTGACGCTTTCAGCCCGCGTCATTCAGGTGCGCGACGTGGAAAAGGGTGCGGCCATCGGTTATGGCGGCACCTATATCGCCAAAGGCCCCATGCGGATCGCCACCATTGCAGTGGGCTATGCCGATGGCTGGTTCCGCGCACTCAGCAACAAGGGTTCGGCCTTTTATGGCGATACCCGCCTGCCCATCGTCGGGCGCGTTTCGATGGATTCCATCACGCTTGATGTCAGCGCTCTGCCGGAAGGCACACTCAAGCTTGGCAGTCTCGTGGAACTGATCGGCCCGCATCAGCGTCTGGAAGACGTGGCGAGCGAATGTGACACGATCCCTTATGAAATTCTGACAGCGCTCGGCAACCGCTATGCCCGTATTTACGTGGATAGCGCGCGTTCGAGCCAAAATGCATAACAAAAAAGAGGCGAACATGCAGATTACCGTACTCGGCAGCGGCGTCATCGGCGTCACAACGGCTTACTATCTGGCCAAGCTTGGCCATGAAGTGACGGTCATCGACCGCGAGGAAGGTCCGGCGCTGGAAACCAGCTTCGCCAATGCCGGTCAGGTTTCGCCCGGCTATGCCTCGCCATGGGCGGCTCCCGGCATTCCGCTGAAAGCGGCAAAGTGGCTGTTCCAGAAGCATGCGCCGCTCATCATCCGCCCGACATCCGATCCCAAGCAGTATGTCTGGCTGATGCAGATGCTCGCCAACTGCACGGACAGCCGTTACAAGGTCAACAAGACCCGTATGGTGCGCGTGGCGGAATATAGCCGCGATGTTCTTGTCGAGCTCCGCAAGGATACCGGCATCGAATATGACCAGCGCATGCAGGGCACGTTGCAGCTCTTCCGCGAGCAATATCAGCTTGATGGCATCGGCAAGGATATCGAAGTGCTGCGTCAGGACGGCGTGCCGTTCGAAGTGCTCGACCGTGACGACTGCGCCAAGATTGAACCGGCTCTGGCTCGCGTGAAGGACAAGTTTGTCGGCGGCCTGCGCCTGCCCCATGACGAAACCGGCGATTGCTTCAAGTTCACCAATGCGCTGGCCAAGATCGCCGAAGGCATGGGCGTCAAGTTCCGCTTCGGCGTGAATATCAAGTCGCTGGTTCTGTCCGGCGGTCGCGTTTCCGGTGTGGAAACGTCAGACGGCATTCTCACGGCAGACCGTTATGTGGTCGCGCTCGGAAGCTATACGCCTGCGCTCGTGAAGTCGCTTGGCCTCAATGCACCGATCTATCCGGTGAAGGGCTATTCGATCACGGCACCGATCATCGACGAAGCCCGCGCACCGGTCTCGACGGTTCTGGATGAAAGCTACAAGATCGCCATCACCCGCCTCGGCGACCGTATCCGCGTCGGCGGCATGGCGGAAGTGTCCGGCTTCACCAAGGATCTGCCGGCGGCCCGCCGTGCAACGCTTGACCTGTCGGTCAGCGATCTGTTCCCGGGCGGCGACCTCAAGGCCGCGACCTTCTGGTCGGGTCTGCGCCCGATGACACCGGATTCCACGCCGATCATCGGCGGAACCCGTTACGACAATGTGTTCATCAATGCCGGACACGGTACGCTGGGCTGGACCATGTCCTGCGGCTCCGGCAAGCTTCTGGCCGATCTGGTCAGCGGCAACAAGCCGGATATCCGCGCCGACGATCTCGGCATCTCGCGCTACAATTAAAAAGACACCGCCTGCGCGCCATTGTGTTTCTCCGCATTTCCGAACGCATCGAAGCGGGATCAGAAATCAGTCCAGTGGACTGATTTCCCCGCGTAGGCGCTTCGCACTTTTGCTGGAAATGACTTTCTTCCTCCGCATTTCCGAACGCAAAACCGCTTCGCACTTTTGCTGGAAATGCTTTAGAAACTCGGCGGCGTGCAGGCGCTGACGACCTCGCAGGCTGTCGGCCCGATGCAGCGAAAGCGATGCGGCAGTTTTGAGGAAAAATAATAGGCGTCTCCCGGCCCCAATATGCGCCGGTCGCTGCCGACTGTCACCTCGATGCGTCCCGATATGACAATGCCGCCCTCCTCGCCCTCATGCATGAGCAGCACCTTGCCCGTGTCGGAGCCCGGCTCATAGCGCTCCTTCAATATCTGCAACGAGCGCGCAAAAAGATGGTCGCCCACCTGCCGGTAGGAAATGGGGCCTTTGCCGATTTCCACCAGCTCTTCCGCCTGATAGAATACCTTGTGCGGCGTATCCGGCTCCAGCGCGAAAAACTCGGCCATGCCGATCGGAATTCCATCGAGAATACGCTTGAGAGCGCCGACCGACGGATTGGACTGATTGGCCTCGATCAGCGATATGGTCGAGTTGGTCACACCAGCCCGTTTGGCAAGCTCGCGCTGCGACAGATTCTGCCGCATGCGCACATAGCGCAACCTTCCGCCGATATCGATGCTCATTGGGCATTCCCCTTCTGTTTATGATGTTCGATATAGCACAACTTTTTATTCCAAGTCACATGATTTCAATGGGTTAAACTCTTGAAGAAAAGGGCTTGTTGCCCTTCGCAAAGCGTGTCCTGTTGGCTTAAAATAGGAGGTTACCATGCTCACCAAAACCAACGCGCCCAGTCTTGAAAACTTCTGGATGCCGTTCACCGCAAACCGGCAGTTCAAGGCCGCTCCGCGCCTGCTCGCCAGCGCATCGGGTATGTATTACACCGACACTGACGGCCATCAGGTTCTCGACGGGACGGCTGGTCTGTGGTGCTGCAATGCCGGCCATGGCCGCAAGCGGATTACCGAAGCCGTTGAGCGCCAGATTTCCACGATGGACTTCGCGCCCACCTTCCAGATGGGCCACAATATTGCATTCGATTTCGCCGAAAAGCTCGCTGCCATCGCGCCGGGTGGCCCGGCTGCGCAGCTCGACCGCGTGTTCTTCACCAATTCCGGTTCGGAATCGGTCGATACGGCACTGAAGATCGCCATCGCCTATCAGCGCGCAATCGGTCAGGGCACCCGCACCATGGTGCTGGGTCGCGAAAAGGGCTATCACGGCGTTGGTTTCGGCGGCATTTCGGTTGGCGGTCTGGTCAACAATCGCCGCGTCTTCCCGCAGATCCCTGCCGACCATATGCGCCACACGCTCGACATCGAGCGCAATGCCTTCTCGAAAGGCCTGCCTGCACATGGCATCGAGCTGGCGGATGATCTGGAACGTCTGGTTCAGCTGCACGGCGCTGAAAAGATCGCCGCTGTCATCATCGAGCCGATGTCCGGTTCGGCTGGCGTCGTCCTGCCGCCGAAGGGCTATCTGGAGCGCATCCGCGCCACCGCTGACAAATACGGCATCCTGCTGATCTTCGACGAAGTCATCACCGGTTTCGGTCGTCTCGGCACGCCGTTTGCTGTCGACTATTTCGGCGTGGTTCCAGACCTCGTCACCACCGCCAAGGGCCTGACCAACGGCGCTATTCCGATGGGCGCTGTCTTTGCCGCGCGCAAGGTCTATGACGGCCTGATGAACGGCCCGGAAAACGCAATCGAGCTTTTCCACGGCTACACCTATTCCGGCCATCCGGTCGCCTGTGCCGCTGGCCTTGCAACACTGGAAGTCTACGCCGAAGAAGGCCTGCTGACCCGTGGCGCGCAGCTTGCCGATCATTGGCAGGAAGCGCTGCATTCGCTGAAAGATGCGCCGAATGTCGTCGACATCCGCAATCTCGGTCTGGTCGGCGCCATCGAGCTTTCGTCGCGTAAGGATGCACCGGGCGCACGCGCCTATGACGTCTTCGTGGATTGCTTCAAGAAGGGCCTGCTGATCCGCGTCACCGGCGATGTGATTGCACTGTCGCCACCGCTGATCGTGGAAAAGGAACAGATCGACACGATCGTTTCGGTCATCCGTGACGCCCTGAAGCGCGCCGCATAAAACTTCCAACCAATGCGCGGTGTGATCACCACCCAGATCATACCGCCACTTGGCCGCCGCTCCCATTGCGGCGGCTTTTTTCTTGGAGCATTTCCAGCAAAAGTGCGAAGCGTCTACGCAGGGAAATCAGTCCACTGGACTGATTTCTGATCCTGCTTCGATGCGTAGGATAATGCGTGAAAACAAATGGATAGAGCGGTTCCGACGATTCTGTTAAAATAGGAACCGCTCTAGCGAGGTCAGCCTTGCGACGGTGTAAATTTCGCCACCAGCGCGTGGCTGTCACCGGGATAGGTGAAGCGCACATGCGTCACCGGCAGATCGGCATTCCAGGTCTGACGTTCAACGACCAGACAGGGCGAACCCGGCGCAATATCGAGCAATGCAGCATTTTCCGGCGTCGCCGCTGTGGCGCGAATGGAGTGCTGCGCGCTGCTCCACGGCACGCAAGCCACGAGCCACGGACCGGGCGAATGTTCGGAAAAATCCGCCGCAGCCGCATCCGGCACCGCGTCCAGATTGATGATACGTTCTTCCAGCGCGAAAACCCGCTGTCCGGCATGATGACGGCAGACCAGATCGATGATCTGCGTGTGGCGCGGAATATCGATCTTCTGCGCATCGGCTGGCCCGCTCAGACGGTCCCAGCGCTTAAGCAGTTCGAACCTGTACGGCGCGCCGAGCGCCGCGACCTCATCGCGAATATCATGAATTTCGAGAATGGCGGCCTGCGACCGCGGGAAGGAAACGAAGCTGCCGGACTTGCGCTTGCGCTCGATCAGGCCAGCCTTGGCAAGCTGGGTCAGCGCCTTGTTCACCGTCATGCGCGAACAGCCATATTGTTCGGTCAGCTCGTGCTCGAACGGGATACGGTGGCCGGGCGCCCATTCCCCCGACAGGATGCGCGATTCAATATCGTCCAAAATACGCTGATGCAGTGAAAGCACCGGACCGTCTTTTGCCGCTGAATCGTCATCCGCCATGCCACGTCCCCTTTGTTTTCCCGCTTTTGCCGGAAATGCGTCAGGCAAGCAACTCGCCTATCGCCTTCTGGAAAGCACGCTCGGCCTGATCGCGCAAGCGGTGACGTCCGCCCTCCACCTGTTTCACGCCGCGTACCCACACATCACTGACCTGCGCACGCCCGGCAAAAATCCAGCCATCCAGTACGGCATCACCCTTGGCGTGCGGCAAACGTCCGGTATCCAGCGCGACAAAATCCGCCGAAGCGCCAAGCTTCAATCCGTCATCGGCGCGACCCATCGCGATGTTGCCGCCGCGCACCGCACCATCAAACAGGGCGCGACCCGTGGAAGCTTCACTCTCGGCCAGTACATTGCGGGCGCGATGATGGAGGCGCTGCGAATATTCCAGCTGGCGCAATTCATCGCCAATGCCGATCAGCACATTGGAATCTGAGCCGACACCGAACTTGCCGCCCGCCTCCGCAAACACCGTTGCATTGAAGGTTCCGTCGCCGAGATTGGCTTCCGTCACGGGGCAGAGACCGGCAATCGCACCGGCCTTGGCCATGCGTCGGGTTTCGTCATCGGTCATATGGGTCGCGTGGATCAGGCACCAGCGCGAGGACAGGTCCTGATTATCGAGAAGCCACTCGACCGGACGCTTGCCCGACCAGGCGATGCTGTCTTCCACTTCCTTCACCTGCTCGGCCACATGGATATGCACTGGCGTCTCATGCAGAAGCTTCGTCACCAGATTGAGTTCATCCGGCGTCACGGCGCGCAGGCTGTGCGGTGCAACGCCTAAAACCGCGCCGTCGAAACCCGACAGCGCCTGTTTGCAGCCCTCGATCAGCCGCGCAAAGCGGTCCGGATCGTTGATGAAGCGGCGCTGGCCTCCATTGGGCGCGCTGCCGCCGAAACCCGAATGCGCATAGAAAACCGGAAGCAGCGTCAGGCCGATGCCCGCCGCCTTTGCGGCAGCGACAATGCGGTCGGCCATTTCGGAGAGATTGGCATAGGGCGTACCGTCGCGGTCATGATGCAGATAATGAAACTCGCCGACGCGGGTGAACCCCGCCTCCAGCATGTCGACATAAAGCCGCAGCGCCACGGCTTCCGCCTGTTCGGGCGACATGGTGAGCGCGAATTTGTACATGATCTCGCGCCAGCTCCAGAACGAATCGGCAGACGGTCCGCGCTTTTCCGCAAGCCCCGCCATCCCATACTGGAACGCATGGCTGTGCAGGTTCGGCACGCCTGCGACAATCGCCGCGTGGCGTTCATCCCCTGCCCCGGCAGCCTTATCCACTTCAAGAGAAGCGATCTTTCCGCCAGCGATGCCAATGCGGACATTTCCCGCCCAACCATTGTCGAGAAGCGCCTGACCGGCATGGATAAAACGCTGTTCGGGCGTAGCAGCTGACATGGATCGGTTCTCCTCGAATGTTCCCGCGCAGACTGCGCTTGTTGTTTTACCCATTCCAACGCGAAAAGCCGTGTCACAGTTTTCAGGTTAAAATGCCATCTTTCAACAGTTCGCTTGTCTGCGCATTTTTTCTCTTGGCTGTTTCACTAATATGTATATACATTATCAAAAAACAGGGGAAGCGAGAAAACGATCATGCTCAAGAATTCAAGCATCGTTTTTATCAATGCGCGCATTGCCACGCTGGACGATGACGCGGACGGTCTCGGTCTCATCGAGAATGCAGCGCTTGCGGTCAAGGACGGCTTGATCGCCTATGTCGGCCCGCAGTCGGCGCTGCCCGAAGACTATGCGACCTTTGACAAAATCGATTGTGAAAACCGGCTGATCACGCCGGGCCTCGTCGATTGTCACACCCATCTCGTTCATGCCGGCAATCGCGCGCATGAATTCGAGCTGCGCTTGCAGGGCGCTTCCTATGAGGAAGTCGCGCGGGCCGGTGGCGGTATTGTTTCTTCGGTCAAGAACCTGCGCGCTGCCAGCGAAGACGATCTGGTGCGTGAGACCCTGCCCCGTCTTGATGCGCTGATCGCCGAAGGCGTTACGACCGTCGAGGTCAAATCCGGTTACGGTCTCGACCGCGACAGCGAAATCAAGTCGCTGAAAGCCGCCCGTCGGCTTGGCGAAGAACGCGACGTGGCAATCCGCACCACTTTCCTTGGCGCACATGCGCTGCCGCCGGAAATGAATGGCGACAAGGCTGCCTATATCGACAAGATCATCGATGACATGCTGCCCGCCATTGCAGCCGAGCATCTGGCCGACGCGGTGGATGGCTTCTGCGAGGGCATCGCCTTTCTGCCGGATGAAATCGCCCGCGTATTCGATGCGGCCAAGGCGCATGGCATCGCCGTCAAGCTTCACGCCGACCAGCTTTCCAATCTGCATGGCGCAGCCCTCGCCGCATCCTATGGCGCATTGTCCGCCGACCACCTCGAATATACCGATGCGGAAGGTGCTGCCGCCATGGCCAAGGCCGGAACAGTGGCCGTCCTGCTTCCCGGCGCTTATTACTTCATCCGCGAAACGCAGAAGCCGCCGGTCGAGGCCTTCCGCGCCGCGGGCACAAAGATGGCGCTCGCCACCGACAACAATCCCGGCACATCGCCGCTGACCTCGCTTTTGCTCACCATGAATATGGGCGCAACGCTCTTCCGCATGACGGTTGATGAGTGCATCGCAGGCGTCACCCGCGAGGCTGCGCGGGCGCTGGGCATTCTTGACCAGACTGGCACGCTGGAGGTCGGCAAGGATGCAGATCTCGCCATCTGGAACGTCGAGCGGCCCGCCGAACTCGTCTATCGCATCGGCTTCAACCCGCTGTGGAAGCGGGTTTTCAAGGGCCACATCTAACTATCCGCAACGGAGCCTGTCATGACCATCATCCTCAAGCCCGGTTCTGTCCCGCTTGAAACGCTGGAAACCATCTATCGCGATGCGGTTCCTGTGCGCATCGACCCCGCATTTCATGCCGGTGTTGAAAAGGCAGCCGCGCGCATTGCAGAAATCGCAGCGGGCGACGAGCCGGTTTACGGCATCAATACCGGTTTCGGTAAACTCGCCTCAATCCGCATTGCGCCCGGCGATGTCGCCACGCTTCAGCGCAACCTTATCCTGTCGCATTGCTGCGGCGTCGGCGAGGCGCTGCCGGAAAATATCGTGCGCCTCATCATGGCGCTGAAGCTGATTTCGCTCGGTCGCGGCGCGTCCGGTGTGCGGCTTGAAGTCATCACGCTTCTCGAAGACATGCTGGCAAAAGGCGTGATCCCGATGATCCCGGAAAAGGGTTCTGTCGGCGCGTCCGGCGATCTTGCGCCGCTTGCCCATATGACGGCGGCCATGATCGCCGAAGGCGAAGCCTTCTATCGGGGCGAACGCCTCTCCGGTGCTAAGGCGCTGGAAAAGGCCGGCCTGAAGCCGGTCGTGCTTGCCGCCAAGGAAGGGCTGGCACTGATCAACGGCACGCAGACATCAACGGCCCTTGCGCTGGCAGGTCTGTTCCGCGCCCATCGCGCAGCACAGACGGCTCTGATCACCGGTGCATTGTCCACCGATGCCGCCATGGGATCGGATGCGCCGTTCCACGAGGAAATCCATACGCTGCGTGGCCATAAGGGCCAGATCGATGCTGGCCGGGCACTGCGCGCCCTGCTCGACGGTTCTGTCATTCGCCAGAGCCATCTTGAAGGCGACCAGCGCGTGCAGGACCCCTATTGCATCCGTTGCCAGCCGCAGGTCGATGGCGCTTGCCTCGACATTCTGCGACAGGCCGCCCGCACGCTGGAAATTGAAGCCAATGCGGTTACCGACAATCCGCTGGTTCTCTCGGATGGGCGCGCCGTATCAGGCGGCAATTTCCACGCCGAACCTGTCGCGTTTGCCGCCGACCAGATTGCGCTTGCCGTCTGCGAAATCGGTGCAATCGCCCAGCGCCGCATCGCGCTGCTGGTCGATCCGGCGCTGTCCTTCGGCCTGCCGGCCTTCCTCGCCCGCAAGCCGGGGCTCAATTCCGGCCTGATGATCGCGGAAGTTACCTCTGCCGCGCTGATGAGCGAAAACAAGCAGATGGCGCATCCCGCTTCCGTCGATTCCACGCCAACCTCCGCCAATCAGGAAGACCATGTGTCCATGGCCTGCCATGGCGCGCGCCGCCTGTTGCAGATGACCGCCAATCTCAATGCCATTATCGGCATCGAGGCGCTGACCGGCGGACTCGGCGTCGAGCTGCGCGAGCCGCTGACCACCAGCCCGGAACTGGCCAAGGTCATCGCCGTATTGCGCGGGCGCGTGCCGACGCTGGAAGACGACCGCTATATGGCCGACGACCTCAAGAACGCCGCCGATCTGGTGGCTGACGGTGCGCTTGCCGGTGCAGTTTCAAGCGGCATCCTGCCAGCGCTGGAGGCGTGATCATGAGCCCGTTTGAAGTTCGTCAGGGAGCATCGCCGGTCATTATCGGCCTGCCGCACACCGGAACCGATGTGCCGCAGGATATTTGGGCGCGGCTCAACGACAATGGCAAAATTCTTGCCGATACCGACTGGCATATTCACAACCTCTATGACGGTCTCATCGACAGCGCGACCATGGTGCGTGCAACCTTCCATCGCTATTGCATCGACGCCAATCGTGATCCGGCGGGCGCAAGCCTCTATCCGGGACAGAACACGACGACGCTGATCCCCGAAACCGACTTCGACGGGCTTTCGATCTGGAAGGATGGCGAAGCGCCGACTGAAGCCGATATTGCCGACCGCACGGCACGCTTCCACAAGCCCTATCACGAAGCGCTGGCCGCCGAGATCAGCCGTGTGAAGGCGATCCACGGCGTTGCCATCCTCTATGACTGCCATTCGATCCGCTCGCATATTCCCTTTCTGTTTGAAGGCAAATTGCCCGATTTCAACATCGGCACGGATATGGGCAAGACCTGCGATCCGAAGATCGAGGCTGCGGCTGTCGAAGTGACCGCCGCGGCACAAGGTTACACGTCGATCCTCAATGGCCGCTTCAAGGGCGGCTGGACGACGCGCCATTACGGCAAGCCGGAAACCGGCGTGCATGCCATCCAGATGGAGCTTGCCCAATCAACCCATCTTGCGACCGAAGCCGTTCCCTTCGCCTATGACCCGGCCAAGGCGGACAGGCTGCGCGTCCATCTCAAAACCCTTTTGCAGCGGCTGGAAAAGCTTGCGCACGACCTGAAAGCCTGAGGAGAACACCATGTCGAACCCACGCCATAACGAGCGCGAAGTCCGGGCGCCGCGCGGAGACGAACTCAACGCCAAGAGCTGGCTGACCGAAGCGCCGCTGCGCATGCTGATGAACAATCTCGACCCCGATGTGGCCGAGCGTCCGCATGAGCTGGTGGTCTATGGCGGCATTGGCCGCGCTGCCCGCACGTGGGACGATTTCGACCGCATCGTTGCCACCCTCAAGACGCTCAATGAAGACGAAACCCTGCTGGTGCAATCGGGCAAGCCGGTCGGCGTTTTCCGCACCCACAAGGATGCGCCGCGTGTTCTGATCGCCAATTCCAACCTCGTGCCGCATTGGGCAACCTGGGATCATTTCAACGAACTGGATAAGAAGGGTCTCGCCATGTATGGCCAGATGACCGCCGGTTCGTGGATCTATATCGGCGCGCAGGGCATCGTTCAGGGCACTTACGAAACCTTTGTCGAAGCCGGTCGCCAGCATTTTGGCGGCAACCTCACCGGCAAGTGGATTCTGACCGGCGGCCTCGGCGGCATGGGCGGCGCGCAGCCTCTGGCGGCGGTGATGGCTGGCGCCTGCTGCCTCGCCGTGGAATGCGACGAAACCCGCGCCGATTTCCGTCTGCGCACCCGGTATGTCGATGAGAAGACCCACAGCCTCGACGAAGCGCTGGCCAGGATCGATGCCTGGACCAAGGCAGGCGAGGCAAAGTCCATCGCGCTGATCGGCAATGCGGCTGAAATCTTCCCGGAACTCGTCAAGCGTGGTGTGAAGCCGGATATCGTCACCGACCAGACCTCCGCGCATGATCCGGTGCATGGCTATCTGCCGCTCGGCTGGACCGTGGCCGAATGGCGCGCAAGCCAAGAGAGCGACCCGAAAGCCGTCGAAAAGGCCGCGCGCGCCTCCATGAAACTGCATGTGCAGGCGATGGTCGATTTCTGGAATATGGGCATTCCGACGCTCGACTATGGTAACAATATTCGCCAGATGGCGCTGGAAGAAGGCCTTGAAGACGCCTTTGCCTTCCCCGGCTTCGTGCCGGCCTATATTCGTCCTCTGTTCTGCCGCGGCATCGGCCCGTTCCGTTGGGCTGCCCTTTCCGGCGACCCGGAAGATATTGCGAAGACCGACGCCAAGGTGAAGGAACTGCTGCCGGACAACAAGCATCTGCACAACTGGCTCGACATGGCGAAAGAACGCATCGCGTTTCAAGGCCTGCCAGCACGCATCTGCTGGGTTGGCCTCGGTGATCGCCATCGTCTCGGCCTCGCTTTCAACGAAATGGTCCGCAATGGCGAATTGAAAGCGCCTATCGTCATCGGTCGCGACCATCTCGACAGCGGCTCGGTCGCCTCGCCAAACCGCGAAACGGAAGCCATGAAGGACGGTTCGGATGCCGTTTCCGACTGGCCGCTGCTCAACGCCCTCCTCAACACCGCTTCTGGTGCAACCTGGGTGTCACTGCATCATGGCGGTGGCGTCGGCATGGGCTTTAGCCAGCATGCGGGCATGGTTATTTGCTGCGACGGCACGGAAGACGCCGACCGCCGTCTGGAGCGCGTCTTGTGGAACGACCCCGCCACCGGCGTCATGCGCCATGCCGATGCGGGCTATGAAGAAGCGCTCGACTGGGCCAAGCAGCAGGGCCTGCGCCTGCCCGGCATTCTGGGGAATTGAGGTCGAATGGCCGTCACTCTTCTCAAGGCCGAAAATCATCGCCGCATGCCGTGGAAAAACGGCGGCGGCGTGACGGTTGAGATCGCCGTCCACCCGCAAGGCGCGTCGGTCGATGATTTCGACTGGCGCATCTCCATGGCGACCGTCGCAAATGACGGCCCGTTTTCCGTCTTTCCCGGTATCGACCGCACCTTATCGGTGCTCGAGGGCGACGGCATCCTGCTCGATGTCGACGGACAGCAGAGCACCCTCACCCGCGACAGCGCGCCCTTGGCCTTTGCGGCAGACAGCCATTCGGCTGCGCGCCTGATCGGCTCCGCCATTACCGATCTCAATGTCATGACTCGACGCACGCGCTATATGCATCGCGTCCGCCGCATCAGCGGGAGCAATGCTGCGGCGACATTGGAAACCGGGGCCACGGGCGAAACGCTGCTTATTTTCTGTGCAGAAGGAGAATTTGCACTCCAGACCGACACGGGAATCGTACATCTCGGTCCCCATGAAGCTGCAATCCTGACTGCGCCTGTCACAAATTCCGTTGAACTAAAGGGTAAGGGAGACCTGTTTCTGATCACGATTATCGCAATTGGATCAGACGCTTAAATGAATTCCCGCCGGAAATGCCCGCAAAGAAATCTTTGTCGGCCTCTCTGGACAGGAAATACGGTCCTGCTAATTTGCTAAGATCGATATGTATAGGCTTATAAACACATAAAAGGGGTACTATTCATGAAAAAATCGTGGTTTGCAGGTGTTGCGCTGGCAGCATTCGCTTTCGCATCGGCAGCACATGCTGAGACAGCCGTTTCCATCGGCTTTTCCGGCTGGACGGGTTTTGGCCCGCTGACGCTGGCCAAGGAAGCTGGCATTTTCAAAAAACACGGACTGGACGTGACGCTGAACAAAATCCCGCAGGCGAGCCGCCATCTGGCGCTGGCATCGGGCGACATTCAGTGCGCAGCCACTACCGTTGAAACCTGGATCGTCTGGAACGCTGTCGGCGTGAAATCCAAGCAGATTTTCCAGATGGACAAGTCCTATGGCGCTGACGGCATTGCAGTGCGCGCCGACGTCAACTCCTTCGCCGACCTGAAGGGCAAGACAATTGCCGCTTCCGCACCGGGCACCTCGCCTTACTTCCTGCTGGCTTTCATGCTCGCCAAAAACGGCATGACCACCAAGGATGTGAAGGTCGTCAACATGGAGCCGGGACCGGCAGCACAGGCATTCGTGGCTGGCCAGAACGACGCCGCCATGACCTATGAGCCTTATCTCTCGACCGTGCGTGCTGCACCTGACAAGGGCAAGATTCTCGCCACCACGCTCGACTATCCGGCTGTGACGGATACGGTTGGCTGCACGCCTGCCTTCCTCGAAAAGAACCCGGAAGCTGCCAAGGCGCTTGCCGACAGCTATTTCGAAGCACTCGAAATGATCGCTGCGGACAAGGACAAGGCCTATGAAATCATGGGCAAGGACGTGAAGCAGTCGGGCAAGGAATTCGGTGCATCCGCCGAATATCTGCGCTGGCAGGACAAGGCCGCCAACCACAAGTTCTTCGATGGCGATTTCAAGGAATTCTCCGCTGAAGCGGCTGATCTGCTGTTGCAGGCTGGCGTGATCAAGTCGAAGCCGAACCTCGATGACATCGTGGATACGAGCTTCATCAAGTAAGATCGCTTTCTGGAACGCAGCCCGAAAGGCATGAAACACCTTTCGGGCAAAGTGTTCAGAACAGATAGTGAGTGCTGTTCCGGGCGGCGACGCCCGGACCGACCTCTCCCCTTCCGTCTCTCTTTGAAGACGGGCGCGCGACTGAACGGACAATGACATGCAGCCTTTGCAGCCGATAGGCAACACGACCCGGATCTTACTGGGCATCCTGTTTTTCATTCTATTTTTTGTGTTCTGGGGCATTGCCACGCTTGGCGGCTTTGTCTCCGCCACCTTCCTCGCCGATCCGATCACCATGGTCAAAGACGGCTATGACCTCATCGCCAATCAGGGCTTCCTGTCCGATATCGGCATGACGGTCTGGCGCGTGCTGGGCGGCTTCGTGCTGGCAAGCCTCGTTGCCATTCCGGTCGGTGTAGCCATGGGCGCCTACAAGCCCATCGAAGCGCTGCTGGAGCCTTTCGTCTCCTTTGCGCGCTATCTGCCTGCTTCGGCTTTCGTGCCGCTCCTGATCCTCTGGGCTGGCATCGGCGAAACCCAGAAGCTGCTCGTTATCTTCATCGGCGCGGTGTTCCAGATCATCCTCATGATCGCGGTCATCGTCGCCAATACCCGCCGCGATCTGGTGGAAGCTGCCTATACGCTGGGCGCGTCCAACAGCGGCATCATCCGCCGCGTGCTCATGCCTGCCAGCGCGCCCGACATTGCCGAAACGCTGCGTCTCGTGCTCGGCTGGGCATGGACCTATGTGATCGTGGCCGAACTCATCGGCGCATCATCGGGCATCGGCTATATGATCATCAACAGCCAGGCGCTGATGGCCACTGGCCAGATCATTTTCGGCATCATCATCATCGGCGTCATCGGCCTGATTTCCGACCTTGCCTTCAAATATTTCAACCGCTGGCTCTTTGCATGGAGGTTCGCATAATGGCTCCCAAGACCGATCAGGAACTGGTTGTTAAGGGCGTCAGCCGCACCTTCCCCGGCGTGCATGGCGGCAAGCCGACGCTGGCCCTGCAAGCAACCGATCTCATCATTCCAAAGAACGACTTCGTCACCATTCTTGGCCCTTCGGGCTGCGGCAAGTCCACGCTTCTGCGCATCATCGCCGGTCTCGACAAGCCGACGACAGGCACGGTGACGCTGGAAGGCAAGCCGGTTGCCGGACCGGGTGCTGATCGCGGCATGGTGTTCCAGTCCTATACGCTGTTTCCATGGCTCACCATCCGCCAGAATGTCGGCTTCGGCCTGCGTGAAAAGGGCCTGCCGGAAAAAGAGGCCCGCGAAATCGTCGATAGCTATATCGACAAGGTGGGGCTGCGCGGCTTTGAAAATCACTGGCCGAAACAGCTTTCGGGCGGCATGCAGCAGCGCACCGCCATTGCCCGCGCACTGGCCAATGATCCAAAAATCCTGTTGCTCGACGAGCCCTTCGGCGCACTCGACAACCAGACACGCGGCCTGATGCAGGAACTGCTGCTGGGCATCTGGGAACGCGAGCACAAGACCGTGATTTTCGTCACCCACGATATCGAAGAAGCGATCTTCATGGCCACACGCGTGGTCACGATGACCGCACGCCCCGGCAAGATCAAATCGATCACGCCGGTCGATATCGCGCATCCGCGTTCCTACCACATCAAGGCAAGCCCGGAATTTTCCGAACTGCGCCTCAAACTGACGGAAGAAATTCGCAGCGAAGCCATTGAGGCAGCCAGACAGGCTGCCTGAAAATAACGGTTTCTTGAGAATATCGGGTGGATTATGAAAGGGCTGCGACATTCGTCGCGGCCCTTTCTTTTCAGGACAGATTCCACCATGGCCGTTACAGCAGAAGACCTCGAGAACCGTATTGTCTATGTCAACGGTGACTATGTTGCCGCGCGCGATGCCCGCATTTCCATTTTCGACCGAGGCTTCCTTTTCGGCGACGGCATTTATGAAGTAACCGCCGTGCTGGAAGGCAAGCTGATCGACAGCGGCCCGCATATGACACGCCTGCGCCGTTCCACCGGCGAAATCGGCATTCCGATGCCGTTGAGCGAAGACGAGATCGTCGCGATCGAGCGCGAGCTGGTACGCCGCAACAATCTGACCGAGGGACTGGTCTATCTCCAGATCACCCGTGGCGATGGCCGCGACCGCGACTTTGTGCCGGGTAAAGGTATCAAGCCATCGGTAGTTCTGTTCACACAGGAAGCCAATCTGCTCGACAAGCCTGCGCTGAAAACCGGCGCGCGCGTGCTCTCGCTGGATGATCTGCGCTGGAAGCGCCGCGACATCAAGACGGTGTGCCTGCTGCCGCAAGCGCTCGCCAAGGAAATCGCCAAGAATGCCGGTTGCGATGAAGCCTGGATGATCGAAGACGGCTATGTCACTGAAGGCGCATCGTCCACGGCCTATATCGTGACCAAGGATGATGTTGTCGTCACGCGCCCCAACAGCAACGCCATTCTGCCCGGCTGCACGCGCCTGTCGCTGCTGCAACTGATTGCCGAGACCGGCATGAAGCTGGAAGAACGCCTTTTCAACATCGACGAAGCCTACGCGGCCAAGGAAGCTTTTCTCACCAGCGCCGGCACATTCGTCACTCCGATCACCGTCATTGACGACAAGACCATCGGCACGGGAAAGCCCGGTCCGGTCGCCCAACGCCTGCGCGAGATTTATCTCGACCACGCTCGCCGCACGGCGATCTAACAAAACAGAACCGCGCCGGAATTGCTTCCAGCGCGGTCTGGTGCTTCGCCCGCCCCCCGACGGCGAAGCCTCAAAATGATGTGACGCTGGCTTGCCTTGCAGGCCGCCAGAGCCAAAATAATCAGCGCTTCTGGTTATAGACGTCGATACAGACAGCACCCAGCAGCACGATACCCTTGATGACCTGCTGATAGTCGATACCGATGCCGAGGATCGACATGCCGTTATTCATGACGCCCATGATAAGCGCGCCGATCACTGCACCTGTCACGCGACCCACACCGCCATAAGCCGATGCACCGCCGATGAAGCAGGCTGCAATCACGTCCAGCTCGAAGCCGATACCCGCCTTTGGCGTTGCCGTATTCAGGCGCGCCGCGAAAACCAGACCGGCGAGAGCTGCCAGCACGCCCATATTGACGAAAGCGAGGAAGGTCAGCCGTTCGGTTTTCACACCGGAAAGCTTGGCCGCATGACGGTTGCCGCCGACCGCATAAATCTGGCGACCGATCACCGTGCGATTGGTGAGAAACGCATAGGCCGCAATCAGCACCGCCATGATGATCAGCACATTCGGCAGGCCGCGATGCATGGAAATCAGGAGCGACAGATAGGCAATAGCCGCAAAGAACAGAATGTTCTTGATGACAAACAGGCCAAACGGCTCCGTTTCCACTTCATGCGCAATATGGCGCTGACGCGACTTCACATTCTGCCAGATCATGAAAGCGGCCAGCAGCACGCCGATGATCAGCGAGGTCAGGTACACGCCGCCTGCCGTGGTGCCGAAAATTTCCGGAATGAAGCCCGACGAGAGCTTCTGGAACACGACCGGGAACGGGCCAACCGACTGGCCGCCGAGCACAGCCAGCATCAGGCCCTTGAAGACCAGCATGCCCGCCAGCGTCACGATGAAGGACGGTATGTTGAAATAGGCGACCCAGAAGCCCTGCAATGCGCCGATCAGACCACCGACCAGAAGGCAGAGAATGGCGGCAATCGGGAACGGGATGCCCCAATGCACCATCATCACCGCCGCCAATGCGCCGATGAAACCACACACCGAACCGACCGACAGGTCGATATGGCCGGTTACGATGATCAGCAGCATGCCGAGCGCCATGATGACGATGTAGCTGTTCTGCAGAACCAGATTGGTCAGGTTCAGCGGCTTCATCAGCACGCCGCCCGTGACGATCTGGAAGAAGATCATGATCGCGACGAGCGAGAGCAGCATCCCGGATTCGCGCAGATTGTTCTTGAGATAACGCCCAACGCTGCTCGTCTGGCTGCTTCCGATAATATTCTCGCTCATTGCCGTTTTCCCTTGTTCCGCATGATGGCCCGCATGATGTTTTCCTGCGTTGCCTCTTCGCCGGCGACTTCGCCGACGAAAGCGCCTTCATGCATGACGACGATGCGGTCGCAGATGCCGATCAGTTCCGGCATTTCAGAAGAAATGACGACCACGCCCTTGCCGCTCTCCGCCAGTGAATTGATGATGGTGTAAATGTCGTATTTCGCGCCGACATCGATGCCGCGCGTCGGCTCATCGAGAATGAGCACATCCGGTCCGGTGAACAGCCATTTCGACAGCACCACCTTCTGCTGGTTGCCGCCCGAAAGCGTGCCCGTCTGCTGAAAGACATTGTGGCTGCGAATGCTCATCTGGTTGCGATATTCACCGGCAACCTTCATTTCGCGAATATCGTCGATAACGCCCTTCGGGCTGACGCCGCGCAGATTGGCCAGCGAAATGTTGCGCGAAATGTTTTCACCCAGAACGAGGCCGAGCTTCTTGCGATCCTCGGTCACATAGGCAAGCCCGGACTTGATCGCCCGCGCCACGGTGGAAATATCCGCGGCCTTGCCATTGATGCGCGCCTCGCCGGTGATATTCGTGCCCCAGGAACGCCCGAACAGGCTCATGGCGAATTCAGTGCGGCCAGCGCCCATCAGGCCTGCAATGCCGACGATTTCACTCGCCTTGACCTTGAACGACACGTTCTTGACCGAATGCCGCTCTGGGTGCAGCGGATGATAGACCGACCAGTTGTCGACTTCAAAAATCACGTCACCGATCTTTGGGTCACGCTTCGGATAGCGGCTTTCCAGATCGCGATCGACCATCTTGCGGATGATATCGTCTTCCTCGACCTCACCTGCATGACAATCAAGCGTCGCCACGGCCTTGCCGTCGCGCAGCACCGTGATCTTGTCGGCAACTTCGCGAATTTCATTGAGCTTGTGCGAGATCAGGATCGACGTGATGCCCTGCGCACGAAACTCCTTCAGGAGCGTCAGAAGCGCCGCACTGTCCGTTTCGTTCAGACTGGCCGTCGGTTCATCGAGGATCAGCAAGCGCACGCGCTTTGACAAGGCCTTGGCGATTTCCACCAACTGCTGCTTGCCGATACCGATATCGGTGATCAGCGTATCGGGCGATTCCGACAGGCCGACCTTTTTCAAAAGTTCCCGCGTGCGCATATGCACGGCACTGCGGTCGATGACGCCACGGCTCGCTGGTGGATTGACGAGGAAAATATTTTCCGCAATCGACATCAGCGGTATCAGCGCCAGTTCCTGATGGATGATGACGATGCCCAGCGCTTCGGAATCATTGATATCGCGAAACTGCCGTTCTTCTCCGTCGAAGAAGATCGAGCCTTCATAGCTGCCATGGGGGTAGACCCCCGAGAGCACCTTCATGAGCGTGGATTTGCCAGCGCCATTTTCGCCGACAAATGCGTGAATCTCCCCCGGCATGACCGTGAAATTGACGTCGCTCAACGCCTTCACGACCCCGAAGGATTTGCTGATGCCGCGCATTTCAAGAATAGGTTTGCCAGCCGCGTTATGCTGGCTTCCCTGCTCTTCAAGCGGGACAGGATTGGCTACATTCATCGCTCACTCCCGACAGAGCGCCTCGCATCCCTCCGGATGCTCAACACGACGCTCCAAACCCTGTTGAACCCTGCCCATTCGAAGCGCCGTTGCGGTTGCTTTGACTGATGGCGCAGGATTTCTGAATGCCATTGCATGCAGACTATGGCCTTGTTTCAGAATGTGTTTTTAAACACGCACTAAAAAAGACAACGCTGTCAATCGTACGGCCTACCCCAGTTCGAAACTGAGGTAAGCTTGGGATTGAGGCAATGGCATTACAGAAATTCAATGCTGTTTCAGGCGAAGCCGGAACACTGCCGGATTTTCGGCCCGAAACCGCGCATATGCAAGGTGGTGTCGAACGCGCCGTCAAGCTGCACCATCAGGCGCGCCCGCCATCCCTTAGAAACCCAGATTACTTGATCTGGTCTTCCTTGTAGTAACCGCTGTCGATCAGAACCTGTTTCCAGTTCGACTTGTCGACGATGACCGGCTTCAGAAGATAGGCCGGTACGACCTTGACGCCATTGTTATAGGTCTTGGTATCGTTGACTTCCGGTTCCTTGCCGCTCATCAGCGCGTCGACCATATCGACGGTGACCTTGGCCAGTTCGCGGGTGTCCTTGAAGATCGTCGCGGTCTGTTCACCGGCGAGGATCGACTTGACCGAAGGCACTTCGGCGTCCTGACCGGAAACGACCGGCATCGGCATGTCGCCGCTGCCATAGCCGACGCCCTTCAGCGAAGACAGGATACCGATGGAGATGCCGTCATAAGGCGACAGAACTGCATCGACGCGCTTGTCCGAATAGAAGGCGGACAGGATGGAGTCCATGCGGGCCTGAGCCGTCGCACCGTCCCAACGCAGCGTTGCAACCTTGTCCATGCCGGTCTGGCCGCTGGCAACGACAACCTTGCCGCTGTCGATGTAAGGCTGGAATACGGACATGGCGCCGTTGTAGAAGAAGTAGGCGTTGTTATCGTCGGGCGAGCCGCCGAAGAGTTCGATATTGAACGGGCCCGGCTTGTTCTTGAGGTCCAGCGCCGTTTCAATCGACTGCGCCTGAAGCACGCCGACCTGGAAATTGTCGAAGGTCGCATAGTAATCGACATTCGGCGTATCGCGGATCAGGCGGTCATAAGCGATGACCTTGATGCCTGCTTCATGCGCCTTGGCCAGCACGTCGGACAGCGTGGTGCCGTCGATGGACGCAACAACGAGAACCTTGGCGCCCTTGGTCACCATGTTTTCAATCTGCGCCAGCTGGTTCGGCACATCGTCTTCAGCATATTGAAGATCGGTCTGATAGCCGCGTTCCTTCAGAACCTTGACCATGTTGTCGCCATCCGCGATCCAGCGTGCCGACGACTTCGTCGGCATAGCGACTGCCACAAGACCTTTGTCTTCGGCGCGGGCGATGCCCGTGAAGGCAAGCGCGGCCATCGCGACTGCCAGGGTTAGAGTTTTCATGCCTGCCATTGTTACACTCCCAAAAATTGGGACAGACTTCTCCGCGAAGCCTGCCGTTCTCCCAAACTCCCGCTCCCCGCCCAAATAGTTGGCCAGCAGTTTGCGGAATGCCTCCAAGACCATTTCCGAACGAGGGTTTAAACCCTAATCGAAAATGCCTAAACCCAAACAAATTGCGTGCCTCCTTCAGCCCGCAATTGCCTCCCATGCCGCGACCGCGCGTTTGGCGCGCTCACGCACATCGGCCACCGTGAAACCAGCCTTGTAAAGGCTCGATCCGAGGCCAAAACAACTCACCCCTGCCGCGACATAGGTTGCGAAATCGCTTTCCGATACGCCACCCACGGCGCCAAACGGAATATCCTTCGGCAGGACGGCGGAAACCGCCTTGATCCCGTCTGCGCCCAGCACACTGGCGGGAAAGAATTTCAACGCCGATGCCCCTGCACGGATCGCCGCAAAGGCTTCCGTCGGCGTGAACACACCCGGCATCGTCACCATGCCATGGCCACCCGCACGGCGAATGACTTCCGGCTCGACATTGGGGCTGACCATCAGCCTGCCGCCAACATCGTTCAGCCGGTCTACATCCTCGACACTCAGCACTGTGCCTGCACCGATCAGCACATTGGCAGGCGCGAGCTTCGCAGCTTTGCCAATCGACACGAATGGATCGGGCGAATTGAGCGGGATCTCGATGGCTTCAAAGCCCGTCTCGATCAGGGCTTCAACGATTGCTTCGGTTTCCTCCGGACGAATGCCGCGCAGGATCGCGACCAGCGGATAACGCAGTTTCGGCCATGCAACACGCGCGCTCATTGGGCACCTCCCGCAAAGGCGTGCTTTGCCGCCATGAACAGGCCGTCCCGCACCAGTTCGTCCGCCTCGACGCGCTTGACCGTCAGCCCGGCAATTTCAAGCGCGCTTGCATAGAGCCCGCCCATCATACCGTCCGAGAGCAGCAGCACCTGCTGCGGCTTGCCGTATAGCGTGCGCCCGCCTGCAACTTCCAGCCCGATCAACAGGCCGGAAAGCCGCGCCAGCTGGTCGGTCGGCTTGCGGTCGTGCACAAGCCAGCCCGCGCGAACCGAGAACAGCGCATTGGCGATCAGTTCCGGCGTTTCGAGCGAGGCTTTGACGCCAGCCGCAAAAGCCGCTCCAGCCGGGTCGACTTCGCCAGCGCCTTCCAGCGCACCAGCCAGCACCGACTTGTCTTTCAAAAGCGCGAACAATTCGCCCGTCATGAAGGTCCGGTAATCAGCAAGACCGCCATCGGCAATCCGCACCCATTTGGCATGGGTGCCGGGCATGACGACAACGGCGTCATGCGTGCCCCCATGCACCAGACCGAGCAGCTTGGTTTCCTCACCGCGCATGACATCCGGTGCCGCCTCATCCCGCCGCGCAACGCCCGGCAGCATGATGACGTGGCGGCGCGCAGGTACGCGCACCGCAGCCTTCACTATGCCGTCCAGCCCGGCAGGCAGGCTCATATAGGGCGCTTCGATCCAGCCGGTCCGCGAACCGGCCATGCCGCAAATCACCACCGGCAGATCGGCAGGCGCACCGAGCGTAGCCAGATGCCGTTCGAGCGTCGGCTCGAAACCGGCTTCCTTTGCCCGCAGCAAACCGTCATCGCCCCGGCTTTCACCCAGCACGGCACCGTCCGCATCCAGCGTCCAGAGCCGCAACCGGGTGGTGCCCCAGTCGGCGACAGCAGCAAACGGCTTTTTATCAACAGCCATCCGGAAAAGCCTTAGTGGTTGTCACGCGGCAGGCCGCGCGTATGCGCGATATCCTGATACTTGATCGCGTTTTCGAGAACCGCGCCGGTTTCCATCTGGCCGACAACGGCACGCTGGATTTCCTGCCAAGGCGTCTGGCTTTCTGGATATTTGAAGCCGCCAGCGGCTTCCAGAGCCTTGTGACGCTCCGCCAGTTCCTCATTCGAAATCAGAATATCAGCCGTGCCGCGACCAAGATCGATGCGCACGCGGTCGCCAGTCTTGAGAATGGCCAGACCGCCGCCAGCGGCAGCTTCCGGCGAGGCGTTGAGGATCGACGGCGAACCCGACGTGCCCGACTGGCGACCGTCGCCAATGCATGGCAGCGAGCTGATGCCTTTCTTCAGCAGATAATCCGGTGCGCGCATATTGACCACTTCCGCCGCACCCGGATAGCCAATAGGGCCAGCGCCGCGCATGAACAGAACCGTATGCTCGTCGATTTCCAGCGACGGATCGTCGATGCGATGATGGTAATCTTCCGGTCCGTCGAACACGACCGCCTTGCCTTCAAAGGCATTCGGATCCTTGCTGTCGGAAAGGTAGCGATTGCGGAACTCATCCGAAATAACGCTGAGCTTCATGATCGCCGACGAGAACAGATTGCCGCGCAGCACGCGGAAACCGGCATGCTTCTTCAGCGGCTGATCGTAAGTCTTGATGACATTGCTGTCTTCAATGGTGGCGTTCTTGCAGTTTTCGCCAATGGTCTTGCCGTTGACGGTCAGTGCATCCTCGTTGATGAGGCCCTGCCCCATCAGCTGATTGACGACGGCTGGCACACCACCGGCATGGTAATAATCTTCACCGAGATATTCACCCGCTGGCTGGAGATTGACCAGAAGCGGGATTTCCTCGCCGTATTTCTGCCAGTCGTCCACGGTCAGCTCCACGCCGACATGGCGGGCGAGCGCGTTCAGATGGATCGGCGCATTGGTCGAACCGCCGATGGCTGAATTGACGCGGATGGCGTTGACGAAAGCATCCTTGGTCAGAACGTCCGAAGGCTTGAGGTCTTCATAGACCATCTCGACGATACGGCGGCCCGTCAGATAGGCCACTTCCTGACGATCACGATACGGTGCTGGAATAGCGGCGGAACCCGGAAGCTGCATGCCCAGCGCTTCAGCAAGCGAGTTCATCGTGGTTGCCGTGCCCATCGTGTTGCAATAACCCGTCGACGGAGCCGAAGAAGCAACAAGCTTCACAAAGCCCTGATAGTCGATCTCGCCCTTGGCCAGAAGTTCGCGCGCCTTCCAGACGATGGTGCCCGAACCCGTGCGCTCGCCACGGAACCAGCCGTTGAGCATCGGGCCAACCGAAAGCGCGATCGCCGGAATATTGACGGTTGCAGCAGCCATAAGGCAGGCAGGCGTGGTCTTGTCGCAGCCAATCGTCAGCACGACGCCGTCGAGCGGATAGCCGTAAAGCACTTCCACGAGGCCGAGATAAGCAAGGTTGCGGTCCAGACCGGCGGTCGGACGCTTGCCGGTTTCCTGAATCGGATGAACCGGGAATTCGATGACGATACCGCCTGCCTCACGCACGCCTTCGCGGACGCGATTAGCCAGTTCCAGATGGTGACGGTTGCAGGGCGACAGGTCCGAACCCGTCTGCGCGATGCCGATGATCGGACGGCCCGACTGCAATTCTTCCTGGCTCAGGCCATAATTCATGTAGCGCTCGAGATAGAGCGCCGTCATGTCGACATTGTCAGGATTGTCGAACCATGCGCGCGAGCGGAACTTTGGCGTTTTCGGAGTGACGGGCTTGTTCATGTCTTTGTCCTGCTGGGTAAGAGGCCGCGAACGTCCTCATTTCCTAATCTTCGAAAGCTTCAACCGCGTGCCGCTTTCCAAACAGGAAGGCGTCGGCGACGTGGGTCAGCGGAGCGAGATCGACATCCGAACGCCCCTCACCGATCAATTGCACAAAATGCTTGTAAAGGCGCTGATATTCGCGGTCCGGCTCGGCCATTTTTTCCGCACCTGCTATGGTCAGGCGGCTGCCGCCATGGCTGAGCAGAAGCGTGCCCTTGTCGGTTTCAACACGAATGTCCCAGGTCTGTGGTCCGGTCTGACGCCAATCGAGTTCAAACGAAACCGGAATACCGCTTTCCGTCTGGAATTGAAGGTCAGCCGCAATCGGCGCGGCGCGATTTTCCGGGAAATAGAGGTCCGACTGCGTGAGAAAGAAGCGTTCCGGCAGAATATGCGTCACGATGGAAAGCGCATTGATGCCCGGATCGAACACGCCAAGCCCGCCCGGCTCCCATATCCATTGCTGGCCGGGATGCCAATGGCGCACATCTTCCTTCCACGCGACTGCTACCGACCGGATCACCGCGTCTTTCAGAAAATCGCGGGCCGGTTCCACTGCGGCGGCTTCGCGCGAATGCCAGGTGGCATAAAGCGTCAACCCTTCCGCCTTGGCCAGACGGTCCAGCGCCTGCACTTCGGAAATGGTCGCGCCCGGAGGCTTTTCCAGCATCACATGCTTGCGGGCCTTCAGCGCGGCATAGGCCTGCGCGAAACGCCCCTGCGGCGGGGTGCATAGCGACACGGCGTCGATGGCCACACCGGATGCCAACAGCTGGTCGATATCCGTGAAAGACGGCACGCTATCCAGCCCGGCATTGCGGCTGGCGACAGCGGCCAGCGCAATACCATCCACCGCCTCGATGGACGGCAGATGCTGGTCGCGCGCGATCTTGCCAAGACCGACAATTGCTAAAGCGATGTTGGACGAAGCTGGCATCTTGTTACTCACAATGCGCTGACGGCGACTTTCTCCGCCGCAGCCTGTGCCTTTGTCGCCTCGGCGAGCTTGTTGACCAGCGGATAACGGAACGGCTTGGCCGAAATCTCGAACTGGTCGCCGGTTTGTGTCTTCACACCTTCCGAGAAGGACAGGGTCGCCGTGCCGAAGAAATGCACGTGAATATCGCCCGGGCGGCGGAACAGCTCGTATTTGAAATGATGGTGTTCCAGATTGGCGATGGTGTGCGACATGTTCGCTTCACCCGACAGGAACGGCTTTTCGAAGATCATCTCATCGCCGCGACGAATGCGCGAAACACCTTCCACATGATCCGGCAGCGCGCCGACATAAAGCTCCGGTCCAAGCGATGCCTGACGCAACTTGGAATGAGCGAGCCAGAGATAATTCTGCTTTTCGGTCACATGATCGGAAAATTCATTGGCAAGGCAGAAGCCAAGACGATGCGGCTGACCATCCGGCCCGATCAGATAGATGCCTGCAAGCTCCGGCTCTTCACCGCCATCTTCAGCGAAGGAAGGCGAAACCAGTTCGCCGCCGGTCGCGACCAGCGCGGAACCATCACCCTTGTAGAACCATTCCGGCTGAACACCGGTTTCGCCGGGCTTCGGCTTGCCGCCTTCGACGCCCATCAGGAACATGCGCATCGAATCGGTCGGCTTTTCGGCAGCCTGCGCAGCCTTGTGCATCTTGTCGCGACCATCGGCGGAACCGAGATGCGTGAGGCCGGTGCCTGCAACGATCAGATGAGCCGGATCGGAATGGGTGATCGGCAGGCCGACGCGACCCGCAGCCAGCGCAGCGTCGATATCGACGGCTTCGCCCTTGCCATTGCGCTCCACCTGCTCTGCAAGGCTGATGCCCGCACCAATTGCCGCCCAGGCCAGTTCATAGATCGTCGAAGCACCATTGACGACATGCGCCGCACCATCATCCCCGCATGCAGCCACACGCGTTTCACCGCCCGCATCGCGGAACTGTACCAGACGTAACATTGAACCTCCCTAACCGCGAAGAGATCGCGGGCACTCCATACCGGCCGATTAAACGCATGCTAACGCTTTGCGGCAGCTTCTATTATTAATATGACTATTTTGCCAAGACCTGCTTTGTCAAGCAAGCTGAACTGCCCCATGCACAGTCTGATATGTGACAACGCTGCCACCCGGATTCAACCAACTGATTTTATTACACTAATGTTAAAAATGCCTGTTTGTCGCAGCCAAAATTCATTGCGATCCAGCGAAAGGCGCTTGCCATAAAGTAATATTATATGCTTCATAAACAGGAAGGCCGGGAGGGCCTTTTTATTGGGAGGAACAATCATGAAACGCAGTATCGCCGCCCTGTCGGCTGTTTTTTCGTTCGCCTTGATTTCAAGCGTGTCGGCGGCGTCGCTGACGGTCGGCTTCTCGCAGATCGGCTCTGAATCAGGCTGGCGCGCCGCAGAAACGGCCCTGACCAAGCAGGAAGCTGAAAAGCGCGGATATACGCTGAAATTCGCCGACGCCCAGCAAAAGCAGGAAAACCAGATCAAGGCCGTGCGTGGCTTCATCGCACAGGGCGTGGATGCGATCCTGATCGCACCGGTCGTCTCGACCGGCTGGGACGCCGTCCTGAAGGAAGCCAAGGAAGCTGAAATTCCGGTCGTTCTGCTCGACCGCCAGATCGATTCCCCGGAAGATCTCTATCTCACCGCCGTGACCTCCGATCAGGTCCATGAAGGCAAGGTTGCCGGTGAGTGGCTTGTGAAGGACGTGGGCGACAAGTCCTGCAATGTGGTCGAACTTCAGGGCACGACCGGTTCTTCGCCTGCGATCAACCGCAAAAAGGGCTTTGAAGAAGCGATCAAGGGTCACGACAACATCAAGATTTCCCGTTCGCAGACTGGCGACTTCACCCGCACCAAGGGCAAGGAAGTCATGGAAAGCTTCATCAAGGCTGAAGGCGGCGGCAAGAACATCTGCGCTGTCTATGCCCATAATGACGACATGGCCGTCGGCGCCATTCAGGCCATCAAGGAAGCCGGTCTGAAGCCGGGCACCGACATCAAGATCGTGTCGATCGATTCCGTGCCGGATATCTTCCAGGCCATGGCCAATGGCGAAGCCAATGCGACCGTGGAACTGACGCCGAACATGGCCGGTCCGGCTTTCGATGCGATTGAAGCCTTCAAGGCCAAGGGCACTGTTCCGCCGAAGTGGATTCAGACGGAATCCAAGCTTTACACGCAGGCTGACGATCCGAAGGCCGTATACGAAGCCAAGAAGGGCCTCGGCTACTAATCTTCGTGTCATTCGGGCCGCCAGTTTTCGGCGGCCCGGGTTTCCCTTCGGCCCGTTTTGGCCAAGGGTATCGTTGCAATTCGCAAACGGAAGACTGCCATGACTCGCCCTGAAACAGGCGCTCAACAGGCGTCGGTTATACCGCTTCTCGAAGCGCGCTCTATCACCAAATCCTTTCTGGGCGTCACCGCACTTGACCATGTCGATTTCGCGCTCAACCGCGGCGAAATCCATGCCTTGCTCGGTGAAAACGGCGCGGGCAAATCCACACTCATCAAGATATTGACCGGCGCCTATCATGGCTTTGACGGCTCGATCCTTCTTGACGGAGAGCCCATTGCGCCCGCTTCCGTGGCGGAGGCGCAGACGCTCGGCATCGGCACCGTCTATCAGGAAGTGAACCTGCTGGAGAACCTCACCGTCGCCGAAAACCTGTTTCTCGGTCGCCAGCCGCGTCGTTTCGGTTTTGTCGATCGTCGGCGCATGGAAAAGGACGCAACCACCCTTCTCGCGCGCTACGGTCTCGGCATCGATGTCAGCGCGCCGCTCTCGGCCTACTCCGTTGCCATACGCCAGATCATCGCGATTGCGCGCGCCGTCGATTTGTCGGGCAAGGTGCTTGTCCTTGACGAACCGACCGCCAGCCTTGATGCGCGCGAAGTCGAAATGCTGTTCACCGTGCTGCGCCAGTTGAAGGCCGAAGGGCTCGGCATCATCGTCATCACGCATTTTCTGGATCAGGTCTATGCGATTGCCGATTGCGCCACCGTGCTGCGCAACGGTCGTCTGGTCGGCAGCCGCAACCTGTCGGAACTGCCGCGCACCGACCTGATTTCCATGATGCTCGGCCACCAGTTGCAGGAAACCGTGCGCCGCCAGCTGACCGAAGAGGTCAGCGACGACACGGTCGCGCCCATCCGCTTTTCCGGCTATGGCAAGAAAGGCAGCGTTGCCCCGTTCGATCTCGCCATCAAGCCCGGCGAAGCTGTCGGCATTGCCGGGCTGCTGGGTTCGGGTCGCACCGAAACCGCCCTTCTCATGTTTGGCGTCGATGAAGCCGATAGCGGCCAGCTCACGGTCGATGGCAAGGAGATAAAGCTTCCCTCGCCCGTCGCGGCCATTTCCGAGCGCTTCGCCTTCTGCCCGGAAGAACGCAAGACAGACGGCATCATCGGTGATTTTTCAGTGGCCGAAAATATCGCGCTGGCCGTGCAGGGCAAACGCGGCTGGTCAAAGCCGCTGTCCTCGCGTGAAAAGGCGGCACTGGCCGACCGCTATATCAAGGCGCTCGATATCCGGCCGCCCGATCCGCACAAGCCGATCAAGTTTCTGTCCGGCGGCAACCAGCAAAAGGCCATTCTGGCGCGCTGGCTCGCCACCGATCCCCGCCTTCTGATCCTCGATGAACCGACACGTGGCATCGACATCGGGGCGCACGCGGAAATTCTCAAGCTGATCGGCGAACTCTGCGCACAAGGCATGGCGCTTGTCATCATCTCGTCCGAATTCGAAGAACTGGCCGCCGTCGCCAATCGCGTGGTGGTTCTGTCGGACCGCCGCCACGTCGCGGAATTGCGGGGTGAAGAAATCACCGCCGACAATATCGTGCGTGCAATAGCAGAGACCGGCCCGAAAATCGCTTCTGCAAGCCAGAAGGAAGCCGCAGCATGATTGCCCGCATATCCAGAAAATTCAAAAGACTGGCGCCGCAGCTTGCAGCCCTCATTCTGATTCTTGCCGCGAATACCATTATCTCGCCTGGCTTTCTCGATGTTTCGTTCCAGAATGGTCGCCTTTATGGCAGCCTGATCGACATTCTGGTGCGTGCGGCACCTGTCGCCATTCTGGCCGTCGGCATGACGCTGGTAATCGCCACACGCGGCATCGACCTTTCCGTCGGCGCGGTCATGGCGATCAGTGGCGCTTTCGCCGCCTCGCTGATCGTCGCGGGCTATCCACTGGCTATCGTCATTCCGGCTGCTCTCGGCGTCGGTTTGCTCTGTGGCCTGTGGAACGGCTTTCTGGTCGCCGTCTTCGATATCCAGCCGATTATCGCGACCCTGATCCTCATGGTGGCGGGACGCGGCATCGCCCAGCTCATCACCGAAGGCGCAATCCTCACCTTCAACAATGACGCCTTCGCCGCGCTTGGTTCCGGCTCGTTTCTCGGCATACCCATTCCAGTGCTGATCTGGATTCTAGCCGGGCTGGTCGTCGGCATCGCTGTGCGCTCCAGCGCGCTCGGCTTCCTGATCGAGGCAACCGGCATCAATCGCCGCGCTGCCATGCTGGCGGGCGTCAAGGCACGCTTCCTGCTGTTCAGCGTCTATGCCGTTTCCGGCGTTGGCGCAGCGCTTGCAGGCTTGATCGCAACCGCCGACATTCGCGGTGCGGATGCCAACAATGCCGGGCTGTGGCTTGAACTCGATGCCATTCTGGCCGTTGTCATCGGTGGTACGTCACTCAATGGCGGACGCTTCTCGATCACCGCCTCGCTGCTCGGCGCGCTCATCATCCAGTCAATCAACACCGGCATTCTGATGGCGGGCTTCCCGCCGGAATTCAACCTCATCATCAAGGCAGGCATCATCATCGTGGTGCTCACCTTCCAGTCGGCGGCCATCGTCAACCTGATCGGTTTCCTGCGCTCGCAGCGCAAGGGTGGCGCCACCAATAGCACCCATCAGAACGCACAGCCCCGGCAAGAGGCCCGGCCTCAGCGAGGAGCAGGACAATGAGAATTCTTCGCAACCTGCCCTTTCTGACCACAGTGGCGATTTTCCTGATCGCCTATGCGATCTGCGCCGTGCAGTTCCCGAACATGCTGTCGACGCGGGTGATCGGCAATCTGTTGACCGACAATGCCTTTCTGGGCATCGCCGCCGTTGGCATGACCTTCGTGATCATTTCCGGCGGCATTGATCTCTCCGTCGGCTCAGTCATCGCCTTTACCAGCGTTTTCGTCGCGGTGCTCGTCGGCAAGCTCGGCGTGCATCCAATTGTGGCATTCGCGCTCGTTCTCGTCATCGCCGCTCTTTTTGGCGCATGGATGGGCATGATGATCCATTATCTCGGCATCCCGCCTTTTGTGGCGACGCTGGCCGGTATGTTCCTCGCGCGCGGCGCGGCCTTCCTGATCTCGACGGAATCGGTGCCGATCTCACACCCTTTCATCGACACGTTGCAGGGGCTCTATTTCCGGCTGCCGGGCGGTGGCAGGCTGACATTCATCGCCATGTTGATGCTGGCCGTGTTTATCGTTGGCGGCATTCTCGCCCACCGCACGCGCTTTGGCGCAAACATCTATGCGCTTGGCGGCAATCAGCAATCGGCGGAACTGATGGGCGTTCCCATCGGCCGCACGACCATCGGCATCTATACGATGTCGGGCGTGCTTTCCGGCCTCGCCGGTATCGTCTATACGCTCTATACCTCGTCCGGCTATTCGCTGGCGACGGTGGGCGTGGAGCTGGATGCCATCGCATCCGTGGTCATCGGCGGAACGCTTCTGACCGGCGGCGCGGGACTGGTGGCGGGAACATTTGTCGGCATTCTGATACAGGGGCTGATACAGACCTATATTGTTTTCGACGGCACGCTGTCTTCCTGGTGGACGAAAATCGCAATCGGTATATTGCTGTTCCTGTTCATCGCCCTGCAACGAGGACTGTTGTGGTTCTCCGACTTAAGACTGGCGCGGCAACGCATGAAGGAGGCCTGAATTGGGATTGCTGGAAACGGCCATAACCGGACGCAAGCGGCATAACAGCCACGCTGTCGTCGTGGGGGAACTCGGGCGCGGCATTGTCGCGGGCACCATTCCCGAAGGTTCGATCCTGCCCGGTGACAACGAATTGTCATTGCGCTTCGGCGTTTCCCGCACGGTCCTGCGCGAGGCGATGAAAACGCTTGCCGCCAAGCGCCTGATTGAACCCAAGGCCAAGGTTGGCACCCGTGTTCTGGGCCATGCCAGCTGGAACTTCTTCGACCCGGATGTTCTGACATGGCGCTTTGAAGCGGGCTTCGATGAAGTCTTTGTCGACCACCTAGCCGAAATGCGCATGGCGCTCGAACCGGCTGCCGCAGCCGCCGCAGCCGAACGCGCCACCAGCGACGAAATCGTCGAACTCTATGCGCTCGCCGCCAAGTTCGATAATCCGCAGCACACGCCGGAAACCATCGCCAAGGTCGACCTGGAATTCCATCTCGCGGTTGCGCGCATGTCGGGCAATCCGTTCATGCGTTCGGTCAGCGGGCTGATCGAGGCAGCACTTGCCGTTTCGTTCCAGCTTTCCTCACCTGCCGCATCGCGCGAAGGCATAGCCGAATGTGCGGCCAATCACCTGCGCATTGCCCATGCCATCGCTTCCCGCGATCCGCAAAAGGCCCGCGCAGCGATGGAAAGCGTCATCAAGCTCGGTGTGGAGCGCATTCGCAACGTCATCTGACGCAAAGCGGATGAAAATCAGGCGGAATTTGAAAGAATTCCGCCACGTCCTATAACTAGTGTGGGCTTAGTTATTCGCCGGAAAGAAATCGGATTCCTTCCGCCCACTTCATATGAGGTGCAGCCGCACCTTACTCACGACAGGGTTTTTCATGTCTTATCTTGCCGCTTCCGACCGCTACGACAAGGCCAATTTCCGCCGTGTCGGGCGCAGTGGTCTCGTCCTGCCTGCCATTTCGCTTGGCCTCTGGCACAATTTCGGCGACGGGATTCCGCTCGACCGTCAGAAGGCGATGCTGTTCAAGGCCTTCGATCTTGGCATCACCCATTTCGATCTTGCCAATAATTACGGCCCGCCTCCCGGCTCGGCAGAACGCAATTTCGGCCAGATCCTGAAAAGCGACCTTGGCCGTTATCGTGACGAGCTGATCATCTCCAGCAAGGCTGGCTGGGAAATGTGGCCCGGCCCTTATGGGCGTGGCGGCGGCTCGCGCAAGGCAATCCTTGCGAGCCTCGACCAGAGCCTGTCACGTCTCGGCCTCGACTATGTGGATATTTTCTATTCGCACCGTTTCGATGCCAATACGCCGCTGGAAGAAACAGCTGGCGCGCTGGCCAGCGCCGTCGAACAGGGCAAGGCGCTTTATGTCGGCATTTCATCCTATTCGGCAGGCAAGACGCGCGAAATCGCCAAGATTCTGGCCGCGCGCAACGTGCCGCTTCTGATCCACCAGCCGTCTTACAATCTGTTCAACCGCTGGATCGAAAAGGATCTGCTGTCGGCGACCGACGATGTCGGCACCGGTGTCATTGCCTTTACGCCGCTGGCGCAGGGCTTGCTGACCAATCGCTACCTCAACGGTATTCCGGCGGATGCGCGCATCAACCAGCCGGGCAACAAATCGCTGCGCCCGGTGCATCTGAGCTACGACAATATTGAGCGCGCCCGCAGCCTCAACGAGATCGCCAAGAAGCGCGGGCAGAGCCTCGCCCAGATGGCGCTGGCCTGGGTGCTGCGCGATCCGCGCGTAACCTCGGCGCTGATCGGCGCAAGCTCGCCGGAACAGATCGTTGAAAACGTCAAGGCGCTGGACAATCTCTCCTTCTCGGCAGACGAGCTGAAAGAGATCGACAAATATGCGGTCGAAGGCGGCGTGAACCTTTGGGAAAAGCCTGCCAACGACGAAGCGGTGTGATCACCCACCATTCAAAGAAAAGCCCGGTTGTAACCGGGCTTTTTTGTTATTCGACCTTCAGGTCAAAAGCGGGATTGCTGCGCAGCGTATTGCTGACGGTGCAGATTTCTTCGGCCAGTTCGGCGATGTGTCGCTTCTCTTCGGCTGAAAGATCACCATCGAAGTGAAATGCGATATGGAACCGCTCGATGCTTGACGGGCTTTCATGTGTCTTGTCGCCCTTAACCTCAACACGAACATCGGCCAGCTTTTCGCGCAAACCAAGCTTGCCTGCAGCGATGCGTGCGCTCAGCGCCATGCAGGCGGCGACCGATGCATAGATCAGATCAAGCGGGTTAAAACCCGGCTGGCTCACACTGGTCACAAGCTCGACCTTGCCGCCCGTTGGCGTGGTGATCACCGGCAACTGGCCTTCCGGCATTTCGGCAACCGCACCCGTCTCGCGGGTTCTGACCTTGAGCTCGCTCATGACTTTCCTCGTTCAGCCGGAGACTTTCAGATAGTCGACAGCCCGCGCCAGCCAGCAACTGACCGAAGCCGCGATAATATCGCCCTTGTCATTGCGACGGAAGACCAGCTTCCATTCGCCCGGCGACGGCGCATCCATGGAACGCTGCACCGGCATGAGCCAGACATCGGCACCCACGGCATAAAGCGGATACATGTCGCTTTTGCCCAGAAAACCTTCAAACGCGCCGTAGATCGCGCCGCCTTCGGCCACCAGAGCTAAGTCTGCGCCAAGCTCTTCATTGCGGAAACGCCCAACAATGTCGCGCTTGGCCTCGCCCGTCACACGGCTCATGGTGAGAAACAGGTTTTCATCGGCGCGCGCGAGATGGATCGTATCGCCCTCGCGGCGGATCGAGGTCATGGAGGACCGCGCCTCGTCCTTGCTCACCACATCCATTACTTCCGGACCGGTGCCGAAACGCGCTTTCATCCGACCGCGCCCGGCATCCTCAAGGCTGAGCACCAGACCGGTTTCCGCGTCGAGCCACGACCCGAACCAGCCCGCATCGGCTTCGACCCGTTCCGGTTCCGGCGATGGCACACCGAGCGCAAGCTTCATCAGCTTGGCCGCGAGATCAGAAGCGCCGCCTTCAAAATTGAACATGGCAATGGTGGAAATCCGCTCATCGGCGCAATGCCAGCGCTGGCAGCGCCAACCGCGCAACGCGCCACCATGGCCGGTGAGCCGCTTGCCGCCCACTTCCTCAAATTTGAGGCCGAAGCCATAAGGCGCTGCTGCGCCATCGCTGAAAACCTGCGGCCCGCTCAATCGGCGATAAAGGCCGGTCTCGTCATCGCGCGTTGCGTCGATGAACTGTTCCCAGGCGATCATGTCGTCCAGCGAGGCGCAAATGCCCGCATCGCCCATCCAGTGGATGCGGTTGGTGGCAGGCAGGAAGCCGCGCACCGTATCGCCTTCATAGCCGGTGCATTCAGTGAATTGCGCCGTATCGGTGATCTGTTCCGCCGTCTTCATGCCAGCCGGTTTGAAAATCCGCTCCGACAGAAGATCGACCAGTGAGCGGCCCGTATGGCTCTCAATCAAATCCGCCAGAATGCGGAAATTGCCATTGCAGTAGGAATAATGACTGCCCGGCGCAAAATGCGTTGTCTTCAGGCGTTTCAGCAGCGATTGTGCATGTTCCGCCAGAAACACACCTTCCGGGTCGCCGCCGCAAAGCACCGTCAACGCCCAGTAATCGCGCAGGCCCGACTGGTTGTTGCACAGGGTGCGCAGGCTCGGGCGCTCATCCTCGAAACCGGCGAGATAGGCGGCCAGCGCATCGTCCAGCACTTCCGGCTCGCCGACGCTGTCGAGAAGCACGCCGCAGGTAAACTGCTTGCTGACCGAGCAGATCGGCATCCGCGTTTGCGCCGTCATCGGCTGACGCGCGCGCAGATCGGCAAAACCCCAGGCATGACTGAGGACGACTGCGCCGTCCTTGACGACGGCGACGACACCGCCGGGGCCTTTATAGTTCTGCGGGATGGTGTCGACGAAAGCGCGAAGGGCGGGAAGATCAAGATGCGGCATGATGGGTCTCGGACGACTCGGATGAAAATCAACAGCCGTCACGAGGCATCATTTCAGCCGATCAATCAAGGCCATAGCCGCATGGGGATTATGCGCCTTATAGCCGCTGATAACATAGAGATAGACATCGCGCGCCACGCCGTCATCCACGGCAGGTTCGATGGTGCGCAAACCGCCTGGAGCCTTTCCGGCGGCAATCGCCTTGGCCCTTGTCGCCCATTGGTCGAGTTCGGCTTCGCTATAGCCGAGCGGCTCGCCTTCCCTGGTGCCCATGATCCGCAGATAAGCGAAAGGGGCTGCCAGATCTGCAAATTGCGGAAAGGCGCTGTCACCGGCAATGACGGCTGCAACACCATATTCCCGCAACAGCGCGGTAAAATCGGGCGAATTGAAACTGTCGTGGCGCACTTCCACCGCATGGCGCAGGTCGCGTCCGTCAAGGCGCTTTGGCAAAAGCTTGAGAAAGGCTTCGAAATCCACCGGATCGAATTTCTTCGTTCCCATGAACTGCCAGTTAACGACGCCAAGCTTCTCCTTCAGCTCCATCACGCCGCCGGTCAGAAAGCGCTCAATGCTTTCGCCAGCTTCGGCCAGCACGCGGCGATTGGTCGAAAAACGTGGCGCTTTCAGCGAAAAGACAAAGCCGTCTGGCGTTTCGTCATGCCACTTGGCAAAGGTCGTCGGCTTTTGCGGGCCGTAATAGGTGGAATTGATCTCGATCGAGGTCAGCTTGCTCGACGCATATTCCAGCTGGCGCTTCTTCGCGAGCTTCTCCGGATAAAAGCTCTCGTCCCACGGCTCGAATGCCCAGCCGCCAATGCCGACACGAATTTTGCCAGAGTTTGCTTGCGCCATCTTGTCCTCCCGACATGAGATCATCTGTTTTGCTCATCATGTTTAGTCTGTATTCACGCCGGGGGCTATGCTGTTATGCATATGTTTGACCGGGAGGGGCCGAACAATATCAACTGCGTGTGGTGCATACCAAAGGGCCCTACGGTTCGCCCCGCCATCCAAAGAAGAGACGAACAATCGTCCGAGATTTGAGAGTGAGGAAATGCATCAGATGACCAGCAAACCCAATACGCGTACCGGGGGCCAGATATTGGTGGACGCGTTGCGCATTCACGGCGTGGACCGTGTTTTCTGCGTTCCCGGAGAAAGCTATCTCGCCGCGCTCGACGCTTTTCACGACGTACCGGATGAAATCGATCTAATCGTCTGCCGTCAGGAAGGCGGCGCGGCCTATATGGCTGACGCCCATGGCAAACTGACCGGTAAGCCCGGCATCTGTTTCGTCACGCGCGGACCGGGCGCGACCAACGCCTCCGTCGGCGTACACACCGCTTTTCAGGATTCGACGCCGATGCTCCTGTTCATCGGTCAGGTGGCCAGCGACCAGGTGGAGCGCGAAGCCTTTCAGGAAGTCGATTACCGCCGCATGTTCGGCCAGATGGCCAAATGGGTCGTGCAGATCGACGATGCCGCCCGCATTCCGGAGCTGGTCAGTCAGGCCTTTCATCGCGCCGTCAACGGACGCCCCGGCCCGGTTGTGATCGCCCTGCCGGAAGATATGCTGACATCTTATGCCGCTGTCAGCGATGCCCCGGCCTATAAAAAGGTCGAGATGCATCCGGGTCAGGACCAGTTGCAGGACATGGTGCAACTGATCGAAAAGGCCGAACGCCCGCTGATGATCGTCGGCGGTGGCGGCTGGGATCAGGACGCGGTGCGCGACCTGCGCACATTTGCCGAAAACATGCATCTGCCGGTGGCTGCTTCCTTCCGCTGTCAGGACATGTTCGACAACACCCATCCGCTTTATGCGGGCGAAATGGGCACGTCGATCAGCCCGAAGCTGGCGCAACGCGTGCGCGACAGCGACCTTCTCGTGGTCGTCGGCGCGCGGCTTGGCGAAATGACCACGCAGGGTTATGAGCTTGTCAGCATTCCGGTGCCGCAACAGAAGCTCATCCACATCCATCCGGGTGCCGAAGAACTGGGCCGTGTCTATCACGCCGATCTGCCGATCAATGCCAGCATGCCGGCTTTCGCCCGCGCTGCATCGAAGCTTGCCCCCATTGCCGCGCCACGCAGCAAGGCATGGGCGGAAACGGCCAATGCCGATTATCGCGATAATATGAAAACGCCGGTCATACCGGGCGCGGTGCAGATGGGCGAGATCATGGAATGGCTACGCGCGCATCTGCCAGCTGATTCCATCATCACCAATGGCGCTGGCAACTATTCCGCCTGGCCGCATCGCTTTTACCAGTACCGCACCTATCGCAGCCAATTGGCGCCCACCAACGGCTCCATGGGCTATGGCGTCCCGGCTGCGGTATCGGCCAAGCTTGCCGCACCGGAGCGGACCGTTGTGGCCTTTGCCGGTGACGGCTGCTTCCTGATGAACGGTCAGGAACTGGCGACCGCCACGCAATATAATGCCAAGGCGATTTTCGTGGTGGTCAATAATGGCATGTACGGAACCATCCGCATGCATCAGGAGCGAACCTATCCGGGTCGCGTTTCCGGCACGGGCCTTGCCAATCCGGATTTCGCCGCTCTTGCACGCGCCTATGGCCTGCATGGCGAAACGGTCGAAGCGACAGCCGATTTTGCAGCCGCTTTCGAGCGCTGCGAACAATCCGGCAAGCCTGCCTTGATCGAAATCCGCATCGACCCGGAAGCGCTTTCACCGAAAATGTCGCTCAGCCAGATGCGGGAACAAGGCCTCGCCAAGCAGAAGTAATCCAAAGCCCCGGTTCGTCCGGGGCTTTTCATGACACGATCCATCCAAGAGCCTGAATCAAAAAGCGGCATGTGTGTGCGAAAATGGTGATTTTCGAGTACCGGAGCGGAGCGTACTTTTGGGTACGTGAGCACCGGAATGCAGAAAATTGCCATTTGCAGCCCCACAGGGCGACTTTTGGAACAGGCTCTACAACTTTCGTCTCACTGGTAAACATTCCAGCTGGACTCCGCTTTAAAAGCCCCGCATACCCACTTTACGTTGCGTAAAGTGGAGGGGGACCATGAACACGCTTAGTCTATCCATTATTTTGTTTGGTTGCATCGCGCTCGCCGTGGCGTGTTTTATCGCCTTTACCGGCGTCAATCTCTGACGTCAGGGCCTCGCCAATCACGGCTGCAAAAGGCTTTCGCCCAGAAAATCGCTTGAGAATTCCCGCACGGCGCGAACCATGAAATCGCTGATGACGCGGATACGCGGCGCTGCCATGACATCGACATGGCAGCTCATCCAGTATTCGCGCACCAGATGCATATCGCGGGGCAGAACCGGTACCAGTTCAGGATGCTTGCTGGCGATAAAGAAGGGAAGCACACACAGGCCATAGCTGGTCTGTGTGGCGAGGAGTTGCGCGTGAATGCTGGAACTTTGATAGGTGCAGCGCTGGCCCGGCAGAATCTCGCGCATATAGTCCAACCCCGGCGTAAACACCATGTCCTCGATGTAGCCGATGAAGGGATGGCGGGCCAAATCCTCTTTGCTGCGGATTGGCGGATGGCGGGCCAGATAGTCGCGATGGCCATAGATGAACAGCCGGTAGGATGTGAGTTTGTCGCTGTGATATGGCCCGTTGCGCGGCATATGCAGCGTGATCGACAGTTCTGCCTCGCGGCGCGACAGCGACATGATTTGCTGGATCGTCACCACTTCCACGAACAGGCTCGGATAGGATTGCGCCAGCACCGGCAGGCGATCAGCCAGAAAGAAATTGCCGAAGCCTTCAAGCGTCGAAAGACGCACGACACCCGACAGCGCCGCCAGATTGCCGGTGGCCTCTGTCTGGAACTTCATGGCCTCGCGTTCCATAACTTCCGCAGGCTCGACCAGACGTTCCCCCATTGGCGTCAGCATATAACCACGCGGGTTGCGCTCGAATAATTTGGTCGCCAGCGCCTGCTCCAGCCGGTCGATGCGGCGCAGCACCGTCACATGGCTGGTGCGCAATTGCCGCGCTGCGGTTGAGAGCTGCCCGGTGCGCGCAACGGCCAGAAAATATTGCAGATCGTCCCATGTAAACTGCCGCATGCCTGGCTCCCAAAAGACTGCCTGCATTTCCTTCAAGGCATCTGTACATTTCTGAACAGACGCTGTTCAAAAATTGTTGTTCTTGTACGCATTTGTCAATGCTACCGTTCGAATTGAAAGCCCGAATGGAGGAACAGATCGGGCGGAAGCACAAAGATGATCGATCTGAGGAGGTCGGTCATCCTGCCTGGAAAAGGCCGCTTCACTGGAGGATACCGTTCGATTTTATCGAGGGGTTAAGGGAATTATTGGGAGGAGTATTTTATGAAGTGTCTTGCACTCGCAACGGCAGCACTGCTGGCTGCAACGGCCATATCTTCAGCAGCTGAAATTTCCGATGGTAAAGTCAAGATCGGCATTTTGAACGACCAGTCGGGCGTCTATGCCGATTTCGGTGGCAAATGGTCTTATGAGGCCGCCAAAATGGCTGCCGAGGATTTCGGTGGCAAGGTGCTCGATGCGCCGATTGAAATCATCACCGCCGACCATCAGAACAAGCCTGACGTCGCGTCGAACATCGCGCGCCAGTGGTACGACACCGAGCAGGTCGATTCCATCATGGAACTGACGACCTCGTCCGTCGGCCTTGCCGTGCAGGCGCTGTCGAAGGACAAGAAGAAGATCACCATCAATACGGGCGCAGCCACATCGGAACTGACCGGCAAGCAGTGCACGCCTTACGGGTTCCATTGGGCCTATGACACCCACGCGCTTGCAGTTGGCACCGGCGGTTCGCTCGTGCAGCAGGGCGGCGATACATGGTTCTTCCTGACCGCCGACTATGCCTTCGGCTATTCGCTGGAAGAACAGACCACGAAATTCGTGGAATCGAAGGGCGGCAAGGTACTGGGTTCCGTCCGCCATCCGCTGTCCACCACGGACTATTCCTCGTTCCTGTTGCAGGCGCAGTCTTCCGGCGCGAAGGTTGTCGGTCTCGCCAATGCGGGTCTCGATACCTCCAACGCGATCAAGCAGGCCGCAGAATTCGGCATTGTTGCAGGCGGACAGCGCCTCGCCGCCCTGCTCTTCACCCTGTCGGAAGTGCACGGTCTCGGCCTCGAAGCCGCACAGGGCCTGACCCTGACCGAAGGTTTCTACTGGGATCGCGATGATGAATCGCGCGCATTCGGCAAGCGCTTCTTCGACCGCACCGGCCGTATGCCGAACATGATTCAGGCAGGCACCTACTCCGCCGTCACGCAATATCTGAAGGCGATCAAGGAAGCGGGCACGGACGAAACCGAAGCCGTCGCCAAGAAGCTGCATGAAATGCCAGTTGAAGACGTCTTTGCCCGTCACGGCAAGGTCGGCCCCAACGGACGCATGATCTACGACATGTATCTGATGGAAGTGAAGAAGCCGGATGAAAGCAAGGCCCCTTGGGATTACTATAAGGTGCTGGCAACGATCCCCGGCGATCAGGCTTATATGAAGCCGGAAGAAAGCGGCTGTCCGTTGGTAAAGCAGTAAGAGGCTGATTGGATGGAAGCTTCGACTGTGAGAGATGCGGCTCTGCGTGAGGCAGGGCCGTCGGGTT
>NZ_VCPE01000007.1 GCF_005938105.1 Brucella haematophila
CAGGCGGCATGAAGGCACTCGTCTTCCAGTTTGCAACGCTGACCGATGTCGGCTGGCAGATGTCGGGCGAGGTCATCCTGATGACGCTGCTTGACGGCATCGGCACGCTGATCGGACCCATCGTCGGCGCCGCCTTCGTCGTCGCCCTCCAGAACTATCTCGCAACATCCGACTTCCCGGTCACAATCGTCACGGGCCTCATCTTCATGGCATGCGTCATACTCTTCCGTAAAGGTATCGTCGGGGAGTTCTATGCCTGGTTTGAACGGAGGAAGTGAGTTTGAGTGATGCTTTTTTCATCTATCGCACGACCGTCTCACCGAGCTGGATCGACTATAATGGGCATATGGGTGACTATGCCTATGGCATCGTCTTTTCGGATGCGGCGACCGCGTATATGGATCGGATAGGGGTCGACACCCCTTATCGCGAGGCGAACAATGCCACGCTTTACACGCTCGATAGCCGCATCGGATACCTGAAAGAATGCCACGTGGATGAAACATTGAATGTGGTGTTGTCTGTTCTGGACGCTGATCGCAAGCGGATGCATCTCTTCATGCGTATGCTGAACGAAGCTGGTCAAGAAACGGCGCTTTGCGAACAGGTGCTGATGCATGTCAGTCGGACGAGCGGAGCGCCGCGCGCATCCGACATGCCGGAATTGGCGCAACAGAGACTATTGGCCGATCTCGAGCTTTCCAAAACGGCCATCAAATCGGACTGGCTAGCGCGTCCTATGGGCTTACAAAGAAAATCTTAAACGACCTATTGTCTTAAATTCATCACCCCGCTCGGGGTAGCCGTTACGATTAAAGTGCGGTCTCGAACAATTGTCGGGCCGTACACATAACGGCGCTATCTGCACCTCGAATAGCTCGGTTATCAAATCCGTCGTTGCCGCATGTCGCTTGCCTGACCGAACCATTATTGAAGGATGATGAGCTCTTCTTCATGATGAATGCGAAGACGTTGCGAAACAAACGGATCTGCAATTTCTTGGCTGGAGCAGCGCCACTCCATAGTATCAACTGCCCGATGTCCAGCAATAAGCCAATCTGTTAAGCGAAAGATTGGCTTATTGGTTAGCTGTGCGCCCTTAAATAAAAGGGATTGCTGTTAAGTTTTAAATGTAGTTATATTCAAATAATCCATAGCAAAGTGGAGGGTCACAGATGTATGCAATTGCTCCTGCATCGAAAGCCGTAATCCTTCTGGCAGCGTTATCTACGCTTTTTTTCGCTATTGACGCTAATGCGCGTCCACTTCATCGAAGCGTCGTTGTCGGTACGGAATTGAACAACGGTCGATCTTTAACCTGCAGGGAAGCCTCCCGGCGTCTTGCAATGCGCGGTTTGACGAATGTTCGTGAAATCGACTGCAGGAGACCGCACTATGTCATCCGCGGAACGCGCAATCAGCAGGCATTAAGGGTTGAGGTTAGAGCGCGGGATGGACGGGTCGTGCGCGTTGACCGGTGGCATAGGCCAGGCCGCAGATAAATCTTCCTGAACCTGCTCTTAAATCTGAAGTAAATTCAATACCCTAGAACCACATCCCGACTGAACGAAGAGCCAAAGCAGTGTATGCTTTGGTGATGAGTACTGCATTTCGATCCTGACTAACGTGGAACTATTTCTGACGCTCACTGCCTCGGAGGGAGGATGCCATGAACAGATACATGTTTAGCTTGTTGGTTGTTGCCGCTGTCGGCTTCGGCGCGAGTGCTTGTACGTCTTCAGAACAGAGAACCGCTGGATATGGCGTCGGCGGTGCAGCAATCGGTGGTCTCGCCGGGGCTGCGATTGGCGGCAATACGCGCGGAG
Organism: Brucella haematophila; assembly: GCF_005938105.1. Taxonomy (GTDB): domain Bacteria; phylum Pseudomonadota; class Alphaproteobacteria; order Rhizobiales; family Rhizobiaceae; genus Brucella; species Brucella haematophila. The sequence goes on from NZ_VCPE01000007.1 coordinate 1,827, forward strand.
CGCTTACAGGTGCTGCAATCGGTGCCGCAGCTGGAACGCTGGTTGGGGTCGCGCAGACCCGGAATGGTGTTCAGTACTGCCGTTATCGGGATCAGCACGGGCGCGTTTTTGAAGCGCCTTGTCGTTGAGCACATTCGTAGAAGACATTCTTCGATGAGGGATCGAGGAGGAGGGGATAATGTTTCGATCCATTGCCGCTATACTCGCTTTGTTGGCCCTAACTGTGGTGGGCACGATTGCGGAACCTGTTCAGGCATTCAGCCAAAATCAAACCGCTTTAGTTGGTACAAGGATAAATAACGGCCATAGAATTCGTTGTTCCGATGGTACCAGGCTTTTGAGGATGCGTGGCTTCCGAAATGTGCGTGCGATAGATTGCAGGGGAAGTCACTTCCTCTATCGGGGGGATCGGTTGAGACGAACCTACGACGTAACAATCCGTGCCCGTGATGGTCGCATAACCAATGTTCGCACTGTGAGATGGCGCCGCTGATGGGCGCCATTTTCTATTCGTCTCTCGTTCAGTAGAGGGCGCGCTGAAGATCATGATCGTGGCTGAAAGGGCTTATGTATGGACGTTCATGATTTACCGCATCTGGAGCGCAAGACGATTGAGCAGAAGAAGTGGAAAGGCTTTCTTGGCATCGGTGTCTTGTTGTTAGCAGGAGGAGCACTCTGCCTGTTTCTGCCTGTTTTCTCGGAGTTTGCAGCAAGTACCATCTTCGGTGTGGTCCTGATGGCAATCGGTGTCGTCAAGATTATCCAGTCGCTCAGGGTTAAGAGTTGGGCGGGCTTTGTCTGGCAAGAGTTGGCGGGTGTGGTGGAACTGGTTGGTGGAATAATGATTTATCTCAATCCACTCAAAGGCGCGCTGGCAATAACTTTGCTGATTGCAATTGTCGTTTTCGTACACGGATTTCTTCAGATCGCATTATCGATCAAGATTCATCCTACCAAGGGCTGGTACTGGTTCGCAATCTCAGGGCTTATCGCCTGGATGGCCAGCGCCGCACTTTTCCTGAAATGGCCTTTGACACGCGAACTCGCATCGGGATCGATCGCTGGAATTGCCTTGCTGATTGCCGGTTTAGCCTATGTGGGAATAGCCTTTAGCACACGAAATGCATGAATGATTGGTCGATATCTGGCCGCAGGAGGACGCACAGTTGATGAAAACCCTCGGTTATATCTCCTTGAATATTGCCCTTTCCGGGGTGCTTTCGTTTCTGTTCATGTATCCGGGCCTTGCCCAGCAATCTCCCACCGCGCCATCGGTGGTCGTGAGAAAGGTTGGCTCCGCACCGTCCACCGCTCCGCTGCAATTCAATGGCCAGGTCGAAGCGATAGAAGCAGTTGATATACAGGCCCGGATCACCGGCTTTCTCAAAGGGAAGAGCTTCGAACAGGGCAGTGCGGTAAAAGCAGGCGATCCGCTTTTCGAGATTGAACCGGATCAAATGCAGGCGGCGGCTGCATCAGCCGAAGCGCAGGTGGCGCGTGCGCAAGCGTCCCAGAATGCTGCCAGGCAGACCTTGACGCGAACGCGAACATTGGCAAATCGGAATACCGCTTCTCAAGCGTCGCTGGATGATGCTCAGGCCGCGTTCGATATCGCGTCGGCGGATGTGCAAAGTGCGGCGGCTGCACTCAATACGGCCAAGCTCAATCTCTCCTACACACAGATCCGTTCCCCGATCAATGGCACCATTGGCAGGTCGCTTTTTACCGTTGGTAATCTCGTCGGTCCCAATGCTGGACCGTTGGCGCGCATTGTTCAGCTCGACCCCGTTCGGGTTGTTTTCTCCATTACAGACCGGACGCTCATCGCCATTCGTCAGAAGGAAGCGCGCGGTGGGACAGTCGATCTGAACAGTTTCCAGCCCACACTCACCCTTGCCAATGGCAAATCATATGGGCCTGCCGGTACCGTCCAGTTCATCGATAACGAGGTCAATGCGCAAACGGGCACAATCACCGTGCGCGCCCTGTTTGCAAATCCGGATCACATTCTTCTCCCTGGCCAGACCGTTGCTGTCAGTCTGGCGGATGAAGCGGCGAAGATATTGCCGATTGTTCCCATGGCATCCGTTTTGCAGGACCGGGAGGGCAAGTTTGTCTTTGTTTTGAATGACAATAATACCGTTACGCGACGACAGGTTGTAACCGGCGTGCGCATCGGCAATGACTGGTCTGTGAGAGAAGGGATCAAAGAGGGTGAAACGATAGTCGTCGAAGGTCTGCAAAGAATTGCGGACGGACAAGCTGTTTCGCCGCAGGAAGCGTCGCCGGAAGAACCGGGGGCCGCTCAATGATTTCTGAAACCTTCATAAGGCGAACGCGTCTTGCAATCGTTATCTCCCTTCTCATTTCCATTGCCGGTGCAATCGCCGTTTTCTCTTTGCCCATCCAGCAATATCCGCAGATTACGCCACCAACAGTCACGGTGTCGGCAACATATCCGGGTGCCAGTGCAGAGGTAATTGCTGACGTTGTTGGTGGTCCGCTGGAGACAGCCATCAATGGCGTCGATGACATGATGTATATGTCGTCCACGAGTTCCAATGCCGGGCAGTATTCATTGTCGGTTACCTTTGAAGTGGGCACGGACCCGGAGCTTGCACAGATCAATGTACAAAATCGCGCGCAGCTGGCGATTTCGCGGTTGCCTGCAGCCGTGGCGCAGCAAGGCGTTTCTGTTCGATCACGCTCGCCCGATTTCGTGTTGGGCATAGCATTCTATTCCCCTGATGACAGCTTGAGCGCGCTGGAGATCACCAACTTTACAACGACGACGATTGTCGACGCGATTTCGCGTGTGGCCGGTGTCGGTGAGGCGAGCGTTACCGGCGCGTCAGAATATTCGATGCGCGTCTGGCTCAATCCGCAACGAATGGATGCGCTTGGGATAACCATTGATGAGGTTTCAGCCGCTATTCAGCGGCAGAATATCCAGGCTACGCTCGGGCAGTCAGGTGCGCCTCCTATGCGGGTGGGGACTGAGCTTCAATATACACTGGTAGCTCAGGGGCGGTTGCGTGATGCGGACGAATTTGGAGCTATCGTCATCCGCACCGGAGCCGATGGTGCAAAGGTGTTCTTGCGGGATATCGCTCGTCTCGAACTCGGTGCGCGTAACTATGCATCACGAGCAAGTTTCGCCGGTCATGAATCTGCTATGCTGCAGATCAACCAGTCCCCCGGCGCCAATGCGATACAGACCGCGACAGCCGTTCAGGCTGAACTCAAGCGGTTGTCATCGCGGTTTCCGGCAGGGCTGCAGTATCATGTCGTGTATGATGCAACGCGGTTTGTCGATGCCAGCCTGCAATTGACCACGCGCACATTGTTTGAAGCATTCGTCATCGTACTGGCGGTGACGTTCATCTTCTTGCAGGATTGGCGCGCGACGCTGATTTCTGCTCTTGCCATACCGGTCTCAATGCTTGGCGCAGTCGCAGTTCTGTTAGCGGTTGGCTATTCGCTGAACATGATTTCGTTGCTGGCCTTGGTTCTCGCCATTGGCCTCGTTGTCGATGATGCTATTCTTGTTGTCGAGAACGTCAAACACGTACTGGATGATACGCCGGACATTACAGTTGTTGAGGCAACGCGCAAGGCGATGCATCAGATCACCGGGCCGATCATCTCGACAACGCTGGTACTTCTTGCTGTGGTCACACCAACAGCGTTTCTGGCAGGCATTGGGGGACAGCTCTATCGCCAGTTCGCGGTCACGATTTCGTCGGCTCTCGTCATATCCTCATTCGTCGGCCTGACGCTCAGTCCGGCTTTGGCAGCGCTGTTGCTGAGGCGAGGGCAGAGCGGTTTTCGAAGAGGCCCTCTGGCGTGGTTTTCGGGCTTCATGGAACGCACCCGCAATGCCTATGGCCGGTGTGTGGGCGTTCTCGTTCAATACTGGTATGTGCCGCTTGCGGCCATTGCGGCCTGCTTTGCCGGTGCATATCTCATTTTTGTCAATCTACCGGCTACTTTCCTGCCTGATGAGGATCAGGGCGCGCTGTTCGTTGATATCCAGTTGCCAAGTGCAGCTTCGCTCGACCGCACCAATCGCATCGTCGAAAATGTCAGAAAGGTTCTTGCCGAGACGCCCGGGGTTCAGGACGTGATAACGGTTGCGGGCTTCAGTATTTTGCAAGCGACCAGCACACCAAATGGGGCCATGGCCGTCGCCGCACTCTTGCCGTGGGAGGACCGCGAGAAGGAAGAGCTGCGACTTAATAATATCATCGGTTCCCTGCGGTCCCAATTTGCGCAAATCCCCGGTGCGATTGTTTCGGTGTTTGCACCACCTGCAATAGCCGGTATCGGATCTGTCGGCGGGCTGGACTTCCGTCTGCAAGCCTTGCAGGGGCAATCGACCGAGGAAATCGCGCAGGTGACAAACGCGCTTCTGGGCTATTTCAATCAGAGCAAGGAAATCGGCGGCGCAGCCACGACATTCAATGCGAATGTGCCGCAAATCTATGTCGATGTGGACCGTTCCCGCGCCGAGGCGCTCGGGCTCAGCGTATCTGATATTTACGCCGTGATTGGTGCTAATTTTGGTTCGCGCTATGTCAACGACTTTACGCTTAACGGTCGTGTCTTTCAGGTCAACCTGCAAGCAGATTCTGATTTTCGCGCTCACAGCGAAGACATTTTGAAACTCCATGTGAGAAACCGCAACGGCACCATGGTTCCGTTGCGCAGTGTGGTGTCCTTGACCACCGTTCTCGCTCCCTTTGTGATCACACGCTACAATCTCGCGGTCTCCGCGCAGGTCAATGCTGTTCCGGCTCCGGGCGCGAGTAGCGGTCAGGCCATGGCAGCGATGGAAACCGTAGCGTCGCAAAAATTGCCGGATGGTTATGGCTATGAGTGGTCGGGCTTGTCCTTTCAGGAAAGCAGAAGCAGCGGTCAGGAAGGTTTGGTCTTTGCCCTTGCGTTCCTCTTCGCTTATCTCTTCCTGGTCGCGCAATATGAAAGCTGGGCTTTGCCAGCAGTGGTTATCGTTTCATTGGGGGCAGCCTTGCTTGGTGCGGTTGCCGCTCTGAAGGCCTTCGGGCTTCAAAATAGTCTCTATGTTCAGATCGCGATGGTGCTGTTGATCGGCCTTGCCGCGAAGAATGCAATTTTGATTGTCGAATTTGCAAAGGAACAGCGAGAAGCGGGATTGACTGCGGGCGAAGCGGCGCGGGCCGGAGCCGAGCAACGTTTCCGGGCTGTGATGATGACGGCTGTGTCGTTTATTCTGGGCATTCTCCCCTTGATCCTGTCTTCGGGGGCTGGCGCCGGCGCGCGTCGGGCAGTGGGCGTGACAATCTTTGGCGGTATGGTGGCGGCAACGACGATCGGTCTGTTGCTCACGCCTGGCCTATATTTCATTGTGCAGTGGATAACGGAGCGATTGGCAAAACGCCGCGATCAATGATGTGCTCGGCGCAAACCGTATACTTTGGTATATCTTAAGTACCATAATGCACCTTGTAGAAGGCATGCATTTTCGTAGCTCATGACTGGTTCATCTGTTATTGAGATGCCGTCGGAGCGAAAGAATTCAGCTCCTTAACACAGGAAACCACAATGCCCAGCGACAGTAGTCGAAAGCTGTCGCCACTGGGGTTGTTCGGAGAGAGCTGATTTCATGCTCTTACCCGGACGCTTGCAGTGGCGCGTCATGAGGTAAGAGATGAATATTGCAGCAGCAATCGCCAATTTTGGCGCGCGCTTCGGCGTGCATATGCGTAACCCCAGCTACGCAACCGCTTCCAGCGAACAGACCACGTATCGTCCCATTTACAAAGCAGAGGCAAGCGGTGACAGGATTTCCGGGAAGACTTCGCGGCTGACAACGATCTGGTATGTGAACCCGGAAAATGGTCGCGTGGAATGCCGCTGGACCAAGGATCCCGAGGAAATCGCGCGTTATCGGTCTTTGCCGGTGTTGGAGCGCTTTGGCCTACTCCTCGCTGCCGGTCAGCAGAACCGGACATCAAACTGGGTGCATTGATCGGCAGTCCTGTTCCATCGGCTGCCATTTAAGACAAGGAAACTCGACCATGGACGACGACCCGAGTAGGTCCGCTCGGTCGGTGCGTGTAGCACTATCCGGGCGGGCATCTCAGGATTTCTATCGACAAACAAACCGGACGTCGCTTCGACGGTGCGGCATGGCTTTGCACATCCTGTAACGGGATGGGCATGTCTGTGCTCGTGCCGAGTATCGCGGCATGAGGATAAAGACATGAATGCCATCGTAAAACAGCCTGTAGCAGCGACGGCGCGCAAGGACGACAGGAAGCTGTCGATGCGTGCCGTGCGCGAGGCGCAGAATAGTGTCGACACGACACTTGCCAATTTTAGAACAAACCTCAACGGACTGACTGAGGCCGAAGCCAGGGAGCGCCTTCTCAAAGACGGCCCCAACCATGTGGCGCATGAAAAACGCCCGCATGCTTTTGTGCAGTTTCTCCTCGCGTTCAAGAACCCGTTCATTGCCGTGCTGGTTGCGCTGGCGGCCATTTCGTCTGTCACCGATATCATCTTGCCGCTGCGCAGTGGCGAGGAGCCGGAATATACCGGCGTGACAATTATTCTTACGATGGTGTTCCTCAGTGCGCTGCTGCGTTTCTGGCAGGAGTTTCGCTCTGGTAAAGCCGCGGAAGCGCTCAAGGCAATGGTCCGCACGACGGCAACAGTGTCGCGCCGGCAGGGCCTTGGGGCGGGGCAAAGCGCCGAGGCGAAGCTGATCGAAGTGCCAATGGCAGAACTCGTTACCGGTGATATCGTCAAGCTATCCGCTGGCGATATGATTCCGGCCGACGTACGCCTCCTTGAATCACGCGATCTCTTTGTCAGTCAGGCTGCCTTGACGGGCGAAGCCCTGCCGGTTGAAAAATATGACACGCTTGGCGCTATTGCTGAAAAGTCTGCCGAGGCTACCGCGTCGTCAGGTGGTCAGCAAGATATGCTCGATCTGCCGACGGTCTGCTTTATGGGCACGAATGTCGTCAGTGGCACGGCGACTGCCGTGGTGGTCGCTACAGGTGCGCGGACATATTTTGGTTCTCTCGCCAAAGCGATTGTGGGCTCGCGTGCAGAAACCGCCTTTGATCGCGGTGTGAACAGCGTGAGCTGGCTGCTGATCCGCTTCATGCTGGTTATGGTGCCAGTCGTCCTGCTGATCAACGGCTTCACCAAAGGAGACTGGCCGGACGCATTCATGTTTGCGCTTGCTGTGGCTGTAGGCCTGACGCCCGAAATGCTACCAATGATCGTTTCATCAAATCTGGCCAAAGGTGCTGTTGCCATGGCGCGCCGTAAGGTGGTGGTGAAGCGTCTCAACGCCATCCAGAATTTTGGCGCAATGGATGTGCTTTGCACGGATAAGACCGGCACGCTGACCCAGGACAAGATCATTCTTGAACATCACCTTGACGTTCATGGTCAGGTTGACCCCAGCGTATTGCGTCTGGCCTGGCTCAACAGCTACCATCAGAGTGGTGTGAAGAACCTTATGGATCAGGCGGTTATCCGCTTTTCCGAAGATTTGCCTTCACTCACTGCACCCGCCCGAATTTACAACAAGGTCGACGAACTGCCCTTCGACTTCGTGCGCCGCCGTTTGTCGGTCGTGGTTGAAGGTCTCAGCGGCGAACATCTGTTGATCTGCAAGGGTGCAGTCGAAGAGATGCTGGCAATCTCGACCGCAATCCGCGATGGCGACGAGATCAAGCCGCTTGATGATATTCGCCGGGATGCACTTGTTGAACTGGCACGCGGCTATAATCGCGATGGATTCCGTGTGCTGGTGATTGCCACGCGCGAGATCGCGCCAGCCATGACCATGACGCGTTATGGTATCCCGGATGAGAAGGAGCTGGTGGTACAGGGTTTGTTGACCTTCCTCGACCCGCCAAAGGAGACTGCTCGTCCAGCGATTGCGGCTTTGGCCGATCATGGTGTTGCTGTCAAAGTTCTCACTGGCGACAATGAAGTCGTCACCACCAAGATCTGCCGCGAGGTTGGGCTGGAGCCCGGCACGCCAATCCTCGGTCGTGAAATCGAGAAGATGAGCGATGAGACGTTGCGCTTGACGGTCGAGCAGGCCACCGTTTTTGCAAAGCTCACCCCCTTGCAAAAGTCGCGTGTTCTCAAGGCATTGCAGGCAAATGGTCATACGGTTGGTTTTCTCGGTGATGGTATCAACGATGCCCCGGCACTGCGGGACGCGGACGTGGGCATTTCGGTCGATAGCGGTACTGATATCGCCAAGGAATCTGCTGATATCATTCTCCTCGAAAAGAGCCTTATGGTGCTGGAAGAGGGTGTTATCAAAGGGCGTGAAACCTTCGGTAATATCATCAAGTATCTCAACATGACCGCCAGCTCGAACTTCGGCAACGTATTCTCGGTTCTCGTGGCAAGCGCCTTCATCCCGTTCCTGCCGATGTTGGCCATTCATCTTCTGATCCAGAACCTGATGTACGATATCTCGCAGCTTTCCTTGCCATGGGATCGCATGGACAAGGAATTTCTAGCCAAGCCACGCAAATGGGACGCCAGAAATATAGGTCGCTTCATGCTCTGGATTGGCCCGACATCGTCGATCTTCGACATCACGACTTTCGCGCTGATGTGGTATGTTTTTTCCGCCAATACGCCGGAAATGCAGTCGCTGTTTCAGTCGGGCTGGTTCATTGAAGGACTGCTGTCGCAGACACTTGTGGTGCATATGCTGCGCACGCAGAAAATACCGTTCATCCAAAGCACAGCAGCTTTGCCCGTGATGTTGATGACGGGCTTGATCATGGCGCTTGGGATCTACATTCCATTCTCGCCTTTGGGCGCAATGGTTGGCTTGCAGCCGCTCCCATGGGCCTATTTCCCTTGGCTTGTTGCGACGCTGTTTGCCTATTGCGTCGTCGCCCAGACCATGAAGACCTTCTACATTCGCCGCTTTGGCCAGTGGTTCTGATGTGACGTTGTCGGTGCCTCGCAACGCCACATCGAAGGAAGTGACCAGCAGTTCTGCTGCTGGTCGCTTTTTCATCCGTTTTTTGAACCGGCTGTTTGAGGAGACAAGCATGACCGCTGAACGCATTTGCGCTTTCGCTCCACCCGCATCGAAGCGGAGACCGCGTCGTAAACGCAACCGGCCAGAAAGGCGAAAATATATCCTCCAGAACGCACCATTGCGCCAGCGTCAGCCAGACTTCTGGACGCGGCTTAGAAATCTGGGGCAGCGCCTCTCCTGCTGGATATTGGTTTCAGTCGCTATCGGCTTGGCGAATGCGACATACCGATTATCCCGGATGGGTTTGCTCAGTCAGCGGCAAACATGCTGGCTCTTACGACGGTCGACGCAAGTTCATGCGAAATCCGTCCGTTTGCTTGTCGGCGGATCATGGTAGATCAAGCCTGACGATTAGCGGTATAAGGCTTCGGTGAGCCGCCTGACCCCAAATCAAAAAGGAGACATTCAATGCGAATGAAAGGCTTTCGCCGTATGTCTCCACGGGACGTTGTAACATCTCTGGGGCTGGCACTTGTAAGTGCCGCGATTTTCGCCTTCGACACATTTACCGACTACGCGATTGCGGCGGCTGTGTTCTATACGGCGGTCGTGCTGGTTTCGGCCAGAATGTTCACCCACTGCACCGTTATTGGCGTTGCTGCTGGGTGCATTCTTCTGACCATCGTGAGCTTTGGTCTGACGCGCTCCGGCGCCTATAATGTCGGGTTCATCAACACATTGATCAGCATTCTTGCTATCGCATGCACGGCCTATCTTGGCCTGAAGCTGGTGGATGCTGAAGCTGAAGCTCATGAGACGCGAGAACGCCTGCTGCGTCTCGCGCGCCTGACTACGCTTGGCCAGTTGACCGGTTCGATCACCCACGAAGTCAGTCAACCCTTGGTCGCTATCGAAACGAGTGCTGGGGCGGGGCGGCGCTGGCTGACACAGGAGCCGCCAAACGCGTCGCGTGCGCTATCCGCGTTCGAGCGGATATCTGCGGATTCTCATCGCGCGAGCGAGATACTCGACCGCGTCCGCCGCCTGTCGAAAGGAGAAAAGCCGAAGGTCGGGAGCTTCGATTTCAACATGGCGATCCGCGAAATGGTCGATCTGGCTGCCGCCGAGCTTTATCGCAATGATGTCCATTTTGAGCTTGACCTGGCTAGTGATCTACAGCCCGCTTTCGCGGACCGTGTACAGATACAGCAGGTCTTCGGAAACCTGATCCTCAATGGCGTCGAAGCCATGGCACAAGTGGAGAAGGGCGCGCGCAATCTCTTGATCACATCCTCATCCGGGGAAAACGCCAGCTTGCAGTTCACGGTAGCTGATACCGGACCGGGACTGACGAATACCGCGAGAGAACGCCTTTTTGATGCTTTCTGGACGACAAAAGAGGGCGGCTTTGGGCTGGGGCTTACGATCAGCCGTACAATTGTTGAGGCGAATGGCGGTCGCATCTGGACCGATGCCCAAGGCGCATTGGGAGCCGGGTCGAGCGGCGTGACATTTCTTTTGGAAGTACCAGCAGTCAGGACGGGCAAGTATGACGGCAACACATGAAAACGCTACAGTCGTCTATATTATTGATGACGATCTTTCAGTTCGTCAGGCGCTGGAAGATTTGTTCGCCTCCATTGACATGAAGGCGATGAGCTTTGCGTCCGTGCGTGGTTTTCTTGATCATGAACGGCAAGCCGGTCCGGCGTGTATGATATTGGATGTGCGAATGCCAGAGCAGACGGGCACGGATTTTTTCGCGCAGATGGCGGGGCTTGGTATTCACCTGCCGGTAATCTTTATTACCGGTCACGGCGATATTGCCATGGGCGTCAGAGCTATCAAAAACGGTGCGGTGGATTTTCTGCCAAAGCCATTCCGTGATCACGACCTGTTGGATGCTGTCTACCGGGCAATTGAAGGCGAGAAAAAGCGCCTTCAGGATGAACAAGCCCGTTCAGAGGTCCGCGTTCGTTGGTCAAGCCTGACTGCCGGTGAACGCGATGTGTTCGCGCTTGTCGTACAAGGTCTCTTGAACAAGCAGATCGCGGCAGAACTCGACGTGAAAGAAATTACGGTGAAGGTTCGCCGCGCCCATGTGATGCAAAAAATGCAGGCGGGATCCCTGGCCGATCTGGTGCGGATGTCTGCTTTGATAGAACCGTAGCAGAGGACAGTTTGCTCTCGTTTCATTCGGATTGGTATGCTTGAAATGTTCGCAAATGGTCATTTTTATAAAGCCAGTTAAGGCGTAGAGCGACTTCGATATAAGGAGAATGTCGATGTACAATCCGCCCGCGTTCCACGTGGATGATCTCGCCGCGTTACACAACATGATGCGCGAATGCCGTACGGCTAACTTCGTAACGGCGACAACCGAAGGCCCAATGGTCACGCTGTTGCCTATGTTTCTAGAAGCGAGCGAAGGCGAATACGGCACTCTCTACGGCCACCTTGCACGCGCCAACACGCAGTGGAAAGTCCCGGTGCTGGGCAAGGGCCTCGCGGTCTTCACTGGGGCGGAAGCCTATATCACACCGTCCTGGTATGCGACCAAGGCGGAGCACGGCAAAGTGGTGCCAACGTGGAATTACTCTGCCGTCCATGCTTCGGGTCCTGTTGAGTTTTTCGAAGATCCTGATCGGCTGCTGGAGGTCGTCAACAGGCTTACCAATTTCCATGAGAAGGGTAGAAGCCACCCGTGGGCTGTCAGTGATGCACCGGAGGCTTACATCGCCGGCCAGTTGCGCGGTATCGTCGGTCTACGCATGCCAATCCAAAAGCTGGAGGGCAAAAACAAGATGAGCCAGAACAGATCGCTGGCTGATCGTATCGGCGTCCGCAATGGGCTGGCCGAAAGCACAGACATTGAAGACAGGATTGTTGCCACCATGATCCCAGACCAGTGAGGGACAGTGGCATTTTCGATTTCCCGGCAGAGCCCGAGATCGTTTGCTTGGACCAGATCAAAATTTGTTTGAAGCAAATTGCTGTCTGAGCCACTTTGCGGCGGGGCCATGCGGACGATGCTTGTTCCAGACGAGTTCAAGCGCCACGGGATGGGCTCCACCATCAAACTGTAATTTTGGAATGACAAGCTCGCCAGCCAAAGGTGAATCCCGCAGGATATGTTCTGGGATATAAGCCCAGCCGATGCCCTGTTTCAGGATTTGCAGGATGACCCAGTGGCTTTCCACCCACCAGACTTCTGCGGCCACCCTCAGCCGGTGTTTTTCATCTTCATCGCTACGTTTGCGAACCATGATCTGTCGATGGGTTTTCAAATCTTCCCAGCTGACGGGCATGCTGGCGAGCGGGTGGTTGTGTCCGCATACGAGAACAAGCGGCACCCAGCCAATGGTCTGGAATCCAAGCTCAGGCGGTATCTGATCGAGACGCCACATGACGCCTAGATCAACTTTGCCGTCTTTCAAAAGTCCGGCGATCACGGATGAATGTGGAAACTGCAATTCGAGTTCAACATGGGGATAGTGCTGCGCAAACGCAGCAAAAAGCGCGGCGACCGCCGGTTCTGGATAAAGTTCATCCAAAGCGACCACCAGCCTTGATTCAACATGTGCGTCGAAGTTTCGTGCGACTGAAATCAGATGCTCACGTCTGTCCAGCATCAGGCGGGCTTCGGGTAACAGCCTTGCGCCTGCTTCGGTGAGCGCAGGGCTGCGTGTCGCCCTGCTGAAGAGTTTGACATTGAGGTCATCTTCCAGAGACGAAATCAACACGCTGACCGCTGATTGTGCTTTGCGCAAATGACGTGCTGCTGCCGAAAAGGAGCCGTGTTCTGCGGCTGCGACGAATGCTTCCAGTTGGTCCAGTTCGACATTCATCTATCGCAAATCCAGATAGTATCTAACTTTTCAAATCTATAATATTAGATAGAAAGGCCGCACCAATATCAAGGAATTAATCAAAGTGCGTAGTTTTATGGATCGTGTTCGCCACGCGGCGTTGTTTGAAATTATTGGACTGGCAATCTTCATCCCGGGCTCGGCCATTCTCTTTAACAAGCCGGTAGAAGCCATGGGTGTTATCGGGATCATATCCGCGACAACCGCAACCATCTGGAATTTTCTCTTCAATCTTGGATTTGATCGGGCCATGTTGCGACTGAGAGGAACGGTGCGTAAAACCATGCCTCTGCGCGTTGTGCATGCCATCCTGTTTGAAGCAGGACTCGTTGTTCTGCTGATACCGTTCATTGCCTGGTATCTGGGTATTTCAATTATCGCAGCCCTGATGATGGACGTGGTGATTGTGCTTTTCTACCTGGCCTATGCGTTTCTTTTCAATATCGCATATGACTGGTTGTTCCCAATTTCCGCCCATAGGTCGTTGAAAAGCGCTGCTTAAAAATGTTCGGTGAGGTGGAAGACCGCCTCACCGAACGCTTCATGAAATGCAAGCGTTTCAGAGCTGCTAAATCGGCAATCTTTGGCGCACCAAAGTCGTCCAATAGGAACAGCCCCAGGCAATGACATCATCGTTGAAGTCATATTTAGGGTGATGCAGATTGGCGCTTGGGCCATTGCCGATATTGATCATCGCGCCCGGGACCTCGTTCAGCATGAACGCAAAATCCTCGCCGCCCAGCGTTGCGGGCATGTCGCGCGTGACACGCTCGGCGCCTGAGACCGCTTCGGCTGCTAGGGCTGCGAGTTCAGTTTCCTGCTCGTGATTGACGGTTACGGGATAGTTGCGCTGATAATCGAGTGTCGCCTTGGCCTCAAATGCGTCGGCGATGCCCTGTACTGCACGGGCAAGCTTTTTCTCGATATGATCACGCACTTCCTCGCGAAGCGTGCGGACCGTGCCGGTCATCCGGATTTTCTGCGGAATGACATTGAATGCATCGCCGCCCTGAATGGTGGTGATCGAAATCACCGCGGAGTCCAACGGGTCGAGCGTGCGGGCAGTCAGTGTCTGGATAGCCTGAATGAGTGCCGCCGTCACCGGAATAGGATCAATGGTCTGGTGCGGTGAGGCTGCATGGCCACCAACGCCCTCGATGGTGATGTCGAGCACGTCAACCGAACCCATGATCGGGCCGGAATTAATGGTAAAATGTCCGACCTCAAGGTTTGGGCGGTTGTGCATGCCGTAAACTTCGTTGACCGGCCAGCGCTTGAACAGGCCGTCGTCGATCATTGCCTTGGCGCCAGCACCGCCTTCTTCTGCAGGCTGGAAAATAACGACGACGGTACCATCGAAGGCCCGGCTTTGCGCCAGTTCGCGGGCAGCGCCCAAAAGCATCGTCGTATGACCGTCATGGCCGCAGGCATGCATCTTGCCCGGCACTTTCGATGACCATTCTGCGCCGGTTTCTTCCAGAATAGGCAGTGCATCCATGTCGGCGCGCAAGGCGACAGTGCGACCGGAATTATTGGTCTGACCACGAATGACGCCTACGACACCGGTGCGCCCGATGCCTGTTGCGACTTCATCGACGCCAGCTGCGCGCAGCGCTTCGGCAACCTTGTCCGCTGTCCGGTTCACATCGTAAAGCAGCTCAGGGTTTTCGTGCAGGTCGCGACGGAACGCGACGAGTTCGTCAAGCTGGTTCGACGTCCAGTTTTCAACCGGCATATCAGGCTTCCTTTGTCGTTTCTTCGGTGGCGTCGAGGGTATAGCGGAAATCGCAGTGGCTTGCGCCCTTCATGATGGTCTGCGTGCGTTCCAGCTTCATTGCAGGATTATAGCCGATGCAGAAATCACCATCGCGATTGCAGGATAAAAGATGGCCGATATGACCAAGGCCCATCTCGCGATACATTTCCGAATAGCGGCAACGCGTAACGTTGAAATCGAAATGGCTTTCGTCTCGCGAAATCACGTCGATTTCGAGTGCGTTTTCCTTTGTCCAGAGCGGCTGGATATCGGCAAAATCCTGAAGCGTCGGCGTGCGGCCGAGATCCTCGGCAAAGCTCTTGCCCTGTTCAATAGCGGAGCGGCTGACGGCTTCGCCCACGACAGTCTGCGCTTCTTCTTCACCGGAGCGTTCGCGCACGACATCGTAGATGTTCTTGATGACCATCGCCTCAATGCGGCGGCGTTCGAGAATTGGCAATTGATTCATGGATCTGACCTTTCACATGAACGTTGAATGAGCTGGCTTAGAGATTGGGCTCGGAGAGGTCCTTGCGTCGAAGCCAGGCGAGATAGAAGGGCGCGATCTTTCGCGCGACTTTATGAAAGGGTAGCGGCACTGGTTCTGAAACCGGCAAGGCGAGTTCTTGTACCGGCTCTCCATCAAGCGCGCGTGCAAATTCGCGGCCAAGCGAAGTGCCAAGCGCTACGCCGCGCCCGTTGCAGCCGATCCATGCCCAGCCATTGGCGCCAAGTTGATGAACGCGTGGAAAACGGTCCCACGTCATGCCGATATAGCCGCTCCACACATGGGTGATTTCTGGTTCGCCCAATGCCGGAAAAGATTCAGCCATGTTACGCGCAGTCTTGCGCTTGACGCGTTCCGCGACATTGAAATCGCCCATCACGATGCCGCCGGTGATCAGCCTGTTGCGGGCATCATAGCGGAAGAAGCGCAGGTCGCCGCGCGTATCGGAAACGGCCTGTCTTCCGGGCAAAATTGTCGCGCGCAGATTGTCACTCACAGGTGCAGTCGCCATCTGCCACGAGAGTACCGGCACGATTGTACGGGCCAGACGTGGGGCAAGCCTTTCGCGCAGCTCGCCGGTATAGGCATTGGTGGCAAGAAGAAAGCCCTTGGCGCGTACGGTGGCGTTGTCGGTACGCACTTCCCAGTGATCGCCGATCTGTCGATAGGACCTAACCGGGCTTTGCTCGTGTATGATCGCTCCATGACGTTCCGCCGCTGCGGCAAGGCCGCGCGCGAAGGCCAGCGGATTGATATGGCCACCGGTCGGGTTGAACATGCCGCCATACCAGAAATCGGTGCCGAGCAATTGCGATGTGGCCGCTCGGTCAAGAAATTCTGCCGGAAAGCCGAACCGCTTCCATGCTTCCACACGCGATTGCGAGAGCTTCACGCGGCCGGGCGAGTGGGCAGGCTGGAACCAGCCCTTCTGTTCGGCTTCGGCCTCGATGTTTTCATCGCGCACGATTGAAAAGAGAATGTCGGCGCTGTTGCCAATGAGCCTTGCAAAGCGTTCGCCCGAAGCACCATAACGCTTGGCGATGGCATCCGGTTCGGCGGACGTCATCGTCGGGATGACCTGACCATTATTGCGTCCTGATGCGCCCCAACCCACGGCATTGCCTTCCAGCAGGATGACGCGCTTACCGCGTTTCGCCAGATGAAGTGCCGCCGACAGACCCGTAAAACCACCGCCGACGATAACGACATCGGCTTCAGCGTCACTTGTCAGCGGCTTGGCCGGTGTACGGGGAGGCGCAGTGGCGGCCCAGATGGAGGGTGGGAATTCTACTTTTTGCATGGCTTCACGCGTTTTCCGAACGGGGTGGCGTCCAGTTCTTGCCAGGGATCGAGGCAAGCAGGCGCTGTGTGTATTCGTGGCGAGGGTTGGCGAAGACCTCAGCCGTTGGGCCGGTTTCGGCGATTTCACCCTTGGACATGACGATGATGCGGTCGCAAAGCTGGGCTGCAACACGCAGATCATGGGTGACGAAGAGCAGCGACAGGTTCAGCCGTTCACGCAGATCGGCAAGAAGCCGCAGCACCTGCGCCTGCACCGAGACGTCCAGCGCCGAGACCGGCTCATCTGCCACAATGATGCGTGGTTCAAGCGCCAAGGCGCGAGCAATACCAATACGCTGACGCTGTCCGCCGGAAAATTCGTGCGGAAATCTGTCGGCGGCAGCGGGCGAAAGCTCGACCAGTTCCAGCAATTCCCGTGCTTTCGCGTGGGCTTGTGCTTTTGGCACGCCATGGACGATAGGGCCTTGTGCAATCAGGTCAACCACGCGGCGGCGCGGATTGAGAGAAGCCATCGGGTCCTGAAAGACCATCTGGATATTCTTGCGCATGGCGCGCACCTCGCGCGGGCTTGCGCTCAGAAAATCCTTGCCGTTTACGTCGACCTTGCCGCTATCTGCTTCCAGCAGACGCGTGACAATGCGCGAAACAGTCGTCTTACCCGACCCGCTTTCGCCTACGACGCCAAGCGTTTCGCCCTGCCTCAATTCGAACGAAAGATCTTTCACGGCGGGTACAGCGCTGCGTTTGCCGGTAAGCAATCCGCCCCGCGCCTTGAATGTTTTGCGCAAAGCGCTCGCCTTGAGAATAATTGGCTGCGCTTCAACGGATGGCTTCGGCTCGGGCGGCGTGAGTGCTGGAACTGATGTGATCAGTGCCTTTGTGTAAGGGTGCTGGGGACGGTTCAGCACCTCACTTGCCGGGCCTTGCTCAACCAGCTCGCCAAGCCGCAACACAGCGACGCGGTCGGCAATTTCTGCAACCACGCCAAAGTCATGTGTGATGAAGAGGATGCCTGTGTCGTGTTCGCGTTGCAGATCACGGATCAGTTTCAGGATTTGGGCCTGTGTTGTAACGTCGAGCGCCGTGGTCGGCTCATCGGCAATGATGAGACGCGGCTTAAGGATCAGCGCCATGGCGATCATGACGCGCTGGCGCTGTCCGCCCGAAATCTGGTGCGGATAGGCGTTATAGGCAGAATCCGGGTCGGGGATTTTCACTTCTGCCAGCATATCAAGCACGGCAGCGCGACGCTCCTTGCGGCTTAGCTTGGTGTGCAGGCGCAACACTTCATCGATCTGCCAGCCAACCGTTTTCTGCGGGTTGAGTGCAGTCATTGGCTCCTGAAAGATCATGCCGATGCGATTGCCGCGCAGCTTTTTCATGTCGGCTTCGCTGAGCGAATAAAGATCGGTACCTTCAAGCTTGATCGTGCCGTGGGTTACGCGGACGTGTGGTTCCGGCAGAAGGCGCATGATCGCGCCTGCCGAAAGCGATTTACCGGAGCCGCTTTCGCCAACGAGGCAGACGATTTCGCCGGGATTGATGGTCAGCGTCAGGTCCTGCAAGGCATAGGGACGGTCGGCGCCCTTCGGCAGCGCGATTTGCAGGTTGCTGATTTCTAGAACAGGTGCGGCGGTCATTATTTCTTCTGCCTCGGATTAAGCGCGTCATTCAGGCCTTCGCCGAGCAGGCTGAAGGAAAGAACGGTGAGCAGAATGGCAATGCCGGGAATAACCGAGCAGAACCAGTCGGTACGCAGCACAGCGCGGCCCTGGCCGATCATGTTACCCCAGCTTGCATAATTGGGATCACCGAGGCCAAGAAATGCAAGTGCGCTTTCCATCAGGATGGACGTGGCCATAACCACGGACGCGAACACGATCACTGGCGGCAAAGCGTTTGGCAGGATTTCGCGGAAGATGATCGACATGTTGCCGACACCGAGATTGCGTGCAGCGTCAATGAATTCGCGCTTGCGCAACGCCAGAAACTCGGCCCGCACCATACGGGCAGACGCTGTCCATGACACGATGCCGATGCAGATAATGATGTTCTCGATGGATGAGCCGAAAATGGCCACCAGCGTCAGAAGCAGTACGAAGCTGGGTACGGTCTGGAAAGCTTCGGTCACGCGCATCAGAACGTCATCCACCCAGCCACCATAATAACCGGCAAGCGCGCCAATCACGATGCCGATGATGATCGAGATCAGGGTCGCGACGACGCCAATCAGCAACGAAATGCGTGCACCATGGAAAATGCCAGCCATGATATCGCGACCGAGCTGGTCGGTGCCGAGCGGTGTGGCTCCATTGATGAAAGGCCAGACAAGTGGATCGCCAGCGCGGCGCAGCGGGTCGCCGGGGACAATGAAATCGGCCAGAAGCGCGATCAGGACCACAGCGATGAAAAGGACGAGGCCCAGCACAGCGGCGCGGTTGCGGCTGAAACGCTGCCACAGAACTTTCGCGCGGGACACAGGCGGGCGAGTGAGGGAGAGGTCCTGGGATGTCATGACAGTTCGATCCTGGAATCAAGCCGCGCATAGATGAGATCGGTGATGAAGTTCACGATCACCACCAGCACCGAGCACAGGAAAATAATGCCCATCAGCGTGTTGAGGTCGCGCTTGATCACCGAGGTATAGGCAAGCTGGCCAAGGCCGGGCAGCGAGAAGATTGTTTCGATCACAACCGATCCGCCAAGCACGGTGGAAAACTGGAGACCAAGCAACGTCACGACTGGCAGGAAAGCGTTGCGCATGATGTGATGGAACATCAGCCTTGCGCCGCTGGCGCCCTTGGCGCGGGCCGTTCGGACATAATCGAGATCGGCCACTTCCAGCACGCTCGTGCGCATCAGGCGCATGTAGAAAGCGAGGTAGATAAGTGAAAGCGCCGTCGTCGGCATGACGAGGTGCACGACAATATCCCAAACGTTCTTCCAACCGGTATAAAAGCCGCCCAGCGTCTTGTAACCGCCGACGGGCAGCCAGCCCAGCTTGACGGAAAAGATGAACATCAAGATGAGGCTGAGGAAGAAACTTGGCATGGCGTAGAACACGAGGCCAAGCGTGGAGATGACATTGTCGGTCAGCGAATAGGCCTTGCGCGCCGCAAAAGCGCCAAGCGCTATGCCGAAAATAAAGGCGACCGACAGGGAAGAGAGCATAAGCAGGAGCGTCGGCACAAGACGAGCCTTGAGCACATCCAGCACGGGCAGTTCATAGACATAGGACCAGCCGAAATCGAACCGAGCCAGCTTGGTCATGTAAATCCACAGCTGTACCCAGACCGGTTGGTCGAGACCATATTCGGTGCGCAGATTGGCAACGAATTGCGGGTCAGCGCCGCCCATGTCACCAACAAGCGCATCAACCGTGTCGCCGGGCGCAAGCTTGATCAGCAGAAACGCCCCGATCATGATGAGGAGGATGACGGGGATTGCCTGCAAGATGCGGCGCAGCGCAAAGGTCAGGATTGGGGGCAGGGACATTGCGGATTATCCTGCAAGATATTCATAGTCAGCATTCATAAAAGAGAGGAACCGCTGCCGGGAAGCCCGGCAGCGGTCTCGTATGGCTTATTGATCGATCCAGAGATCGTACCAGCTCGACGAATCCCACCGCGGTGTGTTGTGGTGGTTCTTGAGAACCTTGTTGGTCACGCCGACGAAGGGATGTTCGATGGCGAAGATGACCGGCAGGTCCTTCATTTCAAGCTGCTGGATCTGGTGATAGAGATCGGCGCGCTTGGCAGGGTCCAGCTCGCTTGCGGCCTTGTCGATCAGGCTGTCCATTTCGTCAGACTTGTAGCCGAACTGGTTGGACCATGCCGTGCCGACCGGAGCGCCGGAACGCAGCCACACGGTGGTCGAAACAGCCGGATCAGAACGGAACTGGTGCCAGCCGCTCGCCGTGTCGAAGTCGTGATCGCGATACACGCCATTCAGGAAGCCAGGCGCATCATTGGTCAGGATTTCGACGTCGATGCCGACTTCCTTCATGGCCTGCGCATAATATTCAGCCCAAAGCTGCGTATATTCACCCCATGGTGCCGGACGATGGCGCAGCTTGAAGCGGATGCCATCAGGGCCTGCCGGATAGCCGGCTTCGTCGAGTAGCTTCTTGGCCTTTTCCACGTCATATGGATAGGTCTGGACCTGATCGGTATAATTTGCGCCGCCAGCGCTCGGGATTGGACCACGGCCCGGCTTGGCGTAGCCGCGCATGATCGTCTTGATCGCAAAGTCGATATCGAGCGCGTGATAGATCGCCTGACGAACCTTCAGATTGGCAAGGATCGGATTGCGCAGGTTGAACTCGATGGTCGAATGGGCGACGTTGTTTTCGAAACCCTTGGTGCCGGTGTCGAAGCGGCCATCCTTCTGGAGGCGCTCGGTATCCGACATGGAAATGCCGTTGAAGGCGGTTTCCATCATTTCGCCAGCTTCAAGCGCTGCGGCAGCCGCGGCCTTGTCCGGCATGAAACGCCAGATGATACGGTCGAGATAAGGATATTCCTTGCCGCGCCAGTAATCATCATTGCGTTCGGCAATAATGTGCTGGCCGCGCTCATATTCGACGAACTTGAACGGACCCGTGCCGACCGGCGCGGAATTGTACTTGTTCTTCAGAATATCGGTGCCTTCATAAAGATGCTTCGGCACCGGATGGCCGAGATCTGGCATGGCGGCGACCAGCAATTCCAGAGGCATCGGCTTGGAATAGCGGAACACGGCCGTATGCGGATCTGTGCAGTCGACAGCTTCGAGATTGGCCTGAAGCGTGGTCGAATAGTTGAGCAGCTTCTTCCAGAGGTTCATCGCGCTGAATGAAACGTCATCGCAGGTGAAAGGCTGGCCATCATGCCAGCGTACATTCTCGCGCAGCTTGAAGGTGATGGCCTTGCCGTCTTCCGATGAAGACCAGCTCGTTGCCAGAACCGGCACATAGCCCTCATAGGTACGGTCGATCAGAGGCTCCATGATACGGCCAGTGATCTGGTAAACGCCGGTGGAGGCGCGCAGCGCAGGGTTGAGGACGCCCTGCTCGGTATTCATATGGACAATAACCGTACCGCCGCGCTTCACTTCTTCGGCGTGGGACGACGCCGTCGCAAGCGAAAAGGCCGCGAGAAACAGGCCAAGGCCAGCTTTTCTGATATGCATTCTATGTTCCCCTGAAGGACGTTGAGGAGGGCTTTCCGGCCTCTTTTCCCGCACGTCCCGATATTGTTCAACCCCCTGAAAACGCTCTTTAAAGCAGCTCTCAAGGGCCTTTTTCTTATGCAAGCACGGTTATGCTAGAATCCGCTATGATTTTGTCAAGATAAACTAATTTAAATGATAAAATTAGTATAATTTCTCGATAACCATGCGTTAATAAATGTCGATTTTCTATATTGGAGTTTGTTGATGAGCCAGATTTCTCCCGAACAGAGCGAAAATGCGGGCAAAACCAAGCCAGGTGCGGTGTGGATCACGGGTGCCGGGTCCGGCATCGGGGCTGCAATGGCGCGACGGTTTGCAAGCCAGGGCTGGCCTGTCGCTCTGACCGGCCGGAAAGCGGATGCGCTGGCGTCTATCGCTGATGAGATCACGTCCGCTGGCGGTGAGGTTCGGACGTTTCCTGCTGACGTGCTTGACCGCAAAGCGATGGCAGATACTGCGGAAGCCATCGTCGGCTGGGCCGGACGTCTTGATATACTCTGCAACAATGCTGGTCTTAATATCCCGCGCCGCAGCTGGTCTGATATCGATTTCGATTCATGGGATGATGTCATCGATATCAATATCAAGGGGGCGATCAATGTGATCGCAGCCGCACTGACCCCGATGCGCAAGCAGGGCGCTGGCCTGATGATCCATACATCTTCGTGGGCGGGACGTTTTTCATCACCGGCTGGTGGCGTGCCCTATGGCGCATCCAAGCATGCACTCAACGATTTGAGCGCGAGCCTGAACGCGCAGGAGGGGCAAAACGGTATTCGTTCCACGGTTCTTTGCCCCGGCGAAGTGGCGACGCCGCTTCTGGCGCGTCGCCCGGGTTTTGATCCTGCACGCATGGATGACGTCATCCAGCCGGAAGACATGGCTGAAACTGCACTCTATGTTGCCACTATGAACCCGCGCGTCACAATCCATGAGATTGTATTGGCGCCGACAAAGAAATAAGCCTCAATTCCTAGCATCTGATTTTATGAAAAAAGGAAACTCCGCATGTCTCATCCGGTAAAAGGCGTCGATCACGTTTTTCTGCTGGTTAACGATCTGGAGAAAAGTGCCGAGCAGTACCGTCGCTTCGGTTTTACACTGAGCCCACGCGGGCTGCACAGCAAGGAGAAAGGCACCGGCAACTATACGATCATGTTCCCGGAGGACTATTTCGAACTTCTGGGCATTGTTGCCGAAACGCCGGGCAATTTGCACCAGCGTGAGAAACTGGCCGCGCAGGGGGAAGGGTTGCATGCAATTGCCTGCCGGATCGATAATGCACGCGAGGCAAAGGCGGAGCTTGCAGCGCTCGATATAGCGACGGGCGAAGTCGGCGCCTTTCAGCGTCCCGTGCAATTGCCGGGTGGTGGCGGAGGCGTTGCAGCGTTTGAAACCGTATCCTTCGCGAACAGCGAAGTCCCGCAAGGCATGGTGTTCATGTGCCAGCACAAGACCCGCGAAACCGTCTGGTTGCCGGAATTGATCGAACATGAAAATGGGGCAATCGGACTATCTGCCATCGTAACCATCTCGGATGAACCCGCAGAGGCTGCGAAGGGCTTTGCCCGTCTTTTCGAAGCGGGGGAAGCGGTTGAGTATGATGGTGGTTGGAAGGTTCTGACGGGACCAGAGTCCGCCGATATACTGGTTGTGGATAGTGAGAAAGCCGCATCGCTTTATCCAGAAGTTGACCTGAGCAAGACACCCGCCAGCGCATTTGCAGCGCTGCGCATTCGTGTCAGCTCACTGGATAAAACGCGTACAGCATTGTCCGCACATGGCGTTTCCTTTGTGTCGACGTCGGTGGGTGTGGCTGTGCGTCCTGAAAGCGCTAGCGGTACAGTTCTGGAATTCTCAGAGAGCTAAGACCGTTTAGACGTAGGAAAATAAAGAGGCGCGGTTTAGAACCCGCGCCGCTTTGACTAAGCACTTTGGTTGATGGATCGAAAGCTGCGCTTATTTCTCGCCGTAAGTAGGCTTGCCGTTCTCGCCTCTCGTCCACTCATAGACAACATAGTCTGGCCGGGTAATGTCTCCCTTTGCGTCATAGCTGATCTGACCGATGACTGTTGGCCACGCTCCGCCCGATTTGATGGTCTCGGCAACTTTCTGCGCATCGTCCGCAGAGCCAAGCTTTTCGATGGCCTGCGTAATGATCTGCATCGCGGCATAGGAGTAAAGCGTATAGGCTTCAGGCTCAAAGCCTTGCGCGCGATACTTTTCGACGAGTTCTTTCGCAGCCGGGTTCTTTCGTGGATCGGGCGCGAATGTGTTCAACGTGCCGATAACCGCATCGCCCGCGATCGAGGCAAGCTCATTGGAGACCATGCCGTCACCGGAAAAGAGCGTAGCCTTCAGCCCCTGATCGGCAGACTGGCGCATGATCAGCCCGGCTTCCGTATGGAGACCACCGAAATAGATCAGTGAAACACCTGACTCTTTCATCTTGCTGATGAGTGCTGAAAAGTCCTTGTCGCCCTGATTGATGCCCTCATAGAGGACTTCCTTGACGCCAGCGTCGTTCAGCACCTTCTTGGCGACATCGACCAGCCCGACACCATAAGGCGTCTTGTCATGAACGATGGCGATTTTGGCGTCTTTGAAATGCTCGACAATATAGTCGCCGGCCACTCTGCCCTGCTGGTCATCGCGACCGCAGGTGCGGAAAGTGTTCCAAAGCTCACGCTCGGTATATTGCGGATTGGTGGATGCCGGTGAAAATTCCAGCACCCCGTTTTCGGCATAGACTTCAGAGGCAGGAATTGAAACGCCGGAATTGTAGTGGCCGATGACGTATTTGACGCCATCAGCAGCGAATTTGTTGGCGACCGAGATACCCTGCTTGGGATCGGAAACATCGTCGCCGATCTCAACCTTGATTTTCTGGCCGAGTATGCCGCCTTTTGCATTGATGTCATTCGCCGCCTGCTCCGCGCCCTTTTGAAACTGGGCGCCGAAAGCAGCATTGGGGCCGGTGATTGGGCCAGCTACGCCAACCACGATATCCGCAGAGGCAGCGCCACCGAGGGCGAGCATGACTGACAAACTGATTGCCGGAAGCAGTATCCGTTTCATGAAAGTCTCCCATTTTATTCGCGGGCACAAACAATGTCCCTGCCTGCGCTGCCCACACGCGCAGATTTCCCTTGTTTTCAGGACCTTTGGGCCGGGCAGCGCGCGTCAGCGCGTCCCCCGGTCAAACACTTCCGCAGTCACTCCCCTTTTTTTAAGCTCACTGCGGGCAATCTTTTCTGTTGGGGTCCGCGGCAGCGGCCCATCGATGAGTTCGATGTAACGCGGGGTCATATGACGCGGTGCCTGAGCGCGAAAATGCTCCACCAGTTCGGCTGGTGTGAGGGACGATCCCGGTCGACGCATGGCCACCAGCATGATGTCTTCTTCGGTAAATTCCGAGGGAACACCAAAGGCGGCGCTTTCAACAATGTCGGTATGCGCTTCGGCAATCGTCTCGACCTCGAAGGCGGAGATATTTTCCCCTCGTCGCCGAATTGCTTCGTTCAAGCGGTGCTTGAAATAAAACCAGCCGTCTTCATCCTGATAGCCGGCATCCCCCGAATGATACCAGAGATTGCGCAGCGTCTGGACGGTTCTGGCTTCGGCCCGATAGTAGCCGGAGAACATGTACCAGTTCTTTTTCGGGCGTGAGACGATTTCCCCTACCACGCCGGGTGCAACGGGTCGGTCGTGCTCGTCAACGATTGCTACCTCCCAATCCGGGTGAGGCTTTCCGCATGAACCGTCGCGGGTAGTGCCGGGCGTATCAAGGGTCACGAAACTGGTTTCGGTCTGGCCATAGCCGGTAACGAGTTTCATGGCAAAGCGGTGTTCAAACGCGGCTTTATCAGGAACCATCGGAATGCACTGACAGACCCGAAGAGGATTGTTGCTATCGTCCGCTTTTGGTTCTGCCCGGGCCAGGATGACGCCCATGGCACCGAGCAGGTTCGTGGCTGTCGCTCCGCTGGTTCGTACCTGTTCCCAGAAGCGCGATGCGCTGAAACTTTCGACCAGAGTGGTTTGCGTTCCAAAGATGAGCGGCAGATAGACACCAAACATCTGCGCGTCGGTGTGGAAAAGGGGCAATGTGCAGAAATAGCTGTCGGCAGCGGTGTAGCCGAGATTGAGCGCCATCGCCATGGTCCAGCAATAGCAATGATGATGCGACATCAAAACGCCTTTGGCAGGGCCGGTGGTGCCAGACGTATAGAGAATTGCCATTGGATCGGAATAGTGGACATCGACCGGTTCGAACTCATCCGGTTGGGTCATGCATTCGTCAAAAGTGACGATCTGCTTGATGGTCACACCGGCCGCTCGCGCGGCAGTGGCAGTCGTATCGATCAGGATGAGCGTTTCGATAAGCGGTAACTGGTCCTGAATATTGGCAAGGTCGCTCAGCCTTCTCGCATCGGCAACCAGCACCTTCGCGCCGCAATTGTTCAGATTGTGGCTTAAAAGCTCGCCTTTGAGATCCGGATTGTTCGGTGCTTCGATGGCACCCAGTTTTGCAACCGCAAACCAGATCGCGACAAACTCGAAACAATTGGGCAGCAAAAGTGCCACGCGGTCCGATCTTTCGACGCCAAGCGCGCGCAGGCCGTTGGCGAGCCGGTTCGAAATGTGGTGCGTATCCCGGAAGCTGGCTTTGCGACCACAAATGTCGATAAAAGGCCTGTCGCCCAGCATCTCTGCCTGATGCGCAAGAATTTTGGGCAGTACCCGCATATCGATAGCACTGTCGCTCTGTCCGGGAATGACCGTTTGCAGGGGGATTTGATCCATCGCCAGCCCCATCTGATTAATAGTGCTTCGCGCGCATCTGCGCGTCAGGGGACAGAAAGCCGGAGACGGTAGCACGTGTTTCGCGCGCCATGGCCTGTTCGAGCGACGAATGGAAACCTTCGTTGATTGCTTCTTTGATTGCAGTTACTGACGCTGCCGGACGGTCGGCGATTTTTAGCGCGAGCGCTCGCGCTTCCTTGAGCAGCTCTTCGTCTGGGACAACTTTCCAGGCGATGCCGACTTGAAGTGCCTTGGCGGCATCATGACGCTCACCCAGAATAATGAGTTCCTTCGCAGCCTGCGGGCCGATGTGTTTTGTCAGCAGGGCGGTGACGCCGCCGGTGACAAAGAACCCATAACTGACTTCAGGAAAAAACCAGCGCGCCGTTTTTGCAAAGATCCGGAAGTCGCAATTGATCGCCCATTCGAGCGCACCGCCGACGCACCAGCCGTGAATGGCGGCAATGACGATCTTTTTTGATCCCATGATCTTCAAAGTGATCGCCTGAATGGATTCAACCCACGCCTGCGTGGCATCAGCCGACGTGGTCTGATTATCGAGATCTTGCAGGTCATCGCCAGAGCAGAATGCACGACCTTCGCCATGCAAGATAACCGCACGGATTGCCTCGTCAGCCTCGATTTGATCCAGTGCAGCGGCAAGATCATTCACCAGAGCCTGGTTCATGGCATTCAACCGGTCAGGTCGGTTGAGCTTGACCCAGGCGATGACGCCATCCACATGAACGACAACAGTATTTCCCATTTTATGTCTCATACGATCATTGGTTCGTCATAAGCGCCCCAGGTGTCGCGCAATGCGCGGCATATCTCGCCGAGCGACGCCTTGGCTTTCACGAGTTCTATGGTTTTCGGCAAAAGGTTCACGTCGTCGGTCCGGGCTTGCGCAACCAGTTCCGCCATCAAGGTCTTGATATGTGCGTTATCGCGGCTCGAGCGCACGGCGTTGAGGCGGTCGATCTGGACCTGGGTACATTCCTCGTCATAGGGATGGATGTCGACATCGGCGCTCGTAGCTGTCTCATCGACATAACGATTGACGCCGACGGAAACCTTTTCACCAGTTTCGATCTTCTTGAATGTCGCATAAGCGGAGTCGGCCAGCTGCTGCTGGAACCAGCCTTCCTCGACAAGCTTGATTGCACCGCCGCGCTCGTCGACCTTGTTCAGGACCTTCCAGATTTCCTCTTCCATATCGTGCGTCAGGCGCTCGACGAAAAAGGAACCGCCAAGCGGATCAACCACGGCCGTTACATTTATCTCGTCACGAATGATCTGCTGGGTGCGGATGGCGAGTTTCATGGCTTCTTCGGTCGGAATAGCAAAAGCTTCATCCAGCCCGTTGGTATGCATGCTCTGACATCCACCCAGAACGGCGCCGAGTGCCTGGATTGCCGTGCGCACCAGATTGTTCTGGTGTTCGACCTTGGTCAGGCTCATGGCGGCGGTCTGCACATGCACACGCAACCGCATCGACTCCGCCTTCTTCGCACCGAAACGTTCAGCCATCAGCTTCGCATAGACCCGCCTTGCCGCACGAAACTTGCAGATTTGTTCGAAGAAATCCTGCTGGCTGATGAAGAAGAATGAGAGGCGTGGCGCAAAGTCGTCGATGTCCATGCCGGCGGCAATCACTTCTTCGCAATAGGCTGTGGTGAAGGCCATGATGAAGGCGATCTCCTGGATCGCGTTGCCGCCGACGTCGGAAAGGTGATAGCCACTGAGACTGATCGGATTGAGCTTCGGCGTGACCTTGGCACTATACATGATCAGGTCGCGCAGCAGCCGCACAGCGGGGCGAACGGGATAAATCCATTCCTTCTGCGCGACATATTCCTTCAGCGGGTCAGCCTGCAAAGTACCTGCAAGCTTTGTCAGGTCGTAACCACGGCTTTCGGCAACCGCTACATACATGGCATAGATGACCCAAGCCGACGGGTTGATTGTCAGGGATACCGAGATTTGTTCGAGATCGATCCCGTCGAACAGGCGGTCAACGTCGTCGATCGTATCAATGGCAACCCCGCATCGGCCCACTTCGCCAAATGCCATTGGATCGTCTGAATCGAGGCCTAGCAATGTGGGTAGGTCGAAATCGGTGGAGAGACCTGTCTGCCCCGTCTGAACCATATATTTATAGCG
Source organism: Brucella haematophila (assembly GCF_005938105.1). Lineage (GTDB taxonomy): Bacteria > Pseudomonadota > Alphaproteobacteria > Rhizobiales > Rhizobiaceae > Brucella > Brucella haematophila. The sequence goes on from NZ_VCPE01000007.1 coordinate 30,458, forward strand.
CTGATTGGTCGCTTCAGGGTTTCCGAAACCCGCAACTTGCCGGATCGTCCATGGACGTCCCCGATACATGGTGGGATAGGGTCCCCGAGTGAACGGATAGGCTCCGGGAAAACCGAGCGCATCGGCAGGAATATCGGCAACATCTGCTGCCGTATAGACGCGCTTCAGCGGAATGCCGCATTCGGTTTCATATTCGGCTTTTTCCTCCGGTCGGGTGGCAAGCGTGGCGGCAAGTTCATTGGCTTCCCATGTGGCCTGTGCCGCACTGATGCTTCCGATGGCTTCTTCGCGATATAGTTTTGTCATTTCAAAGCCTCTCTGCGGCTGAGAAGAATGCGTGCAGCCGTCTCCGGATCGTCTCGCCGCTCCAATACCGATTGCAGCAGAGTTTCGATTTCGGCCGCGCCGGTTACGAAACGCTTGTGAAACAGGCGGCGTGCGGCACCCAGTATGCGTGTCATGCAGATTTTTCGTTGGCGGGCCGCAAGCTCGCCAGTATCGTTGAGATGAACCCAATGTTGCTGGATCAGATCTTTGAGTTTGTTCACCTTGTCACCCGTCACCGGGCTGACCGCGAAAACGGGAACCGTCCAGGATGTCTGTTCCGCCGGTCCCCCCAGGGTCATCATGGCTTTCAGTGCGGCAAGTGTTGCAGCTGCCTCAGGCTTGTCGGCCTTGCTGACCGTATGGATATCGGCAATTTCCAGAATGCCAGCCTTGATCGCCTGAACGTCATCGCCAAGACCCGGTGCGGAAAGCACTACAACCGTATGCGCCGCTGAAACGACCTCGACTTCATCCTGACCGACACCGACGGTCTCGATGATGATCGGTGAATAGCCTGCGGCGTCGAGCACATCGACAGCCTGCAAGGTGGCGGGTGCAAGACCGCCCAGATGGCCGCGTGTCGCCATGCTGCGGACGAACGCTTTGTTCGCCTGCGCATTGTCGCTCATGCGCACGCGATCACCAAGGATCGCGCCACCCGAATAGGGACTGCTGGGATCAACGGCAACCACGCCGACTTTGTGACCGTCAGCGGCAAATGCCTTGATGAGTGCCGAAACGAGAGTCGATTTTCCAGCACCCGGTACACCGGTGATGCCGATGATATGGGCCTTGCCCGCATGCCGGTAGATATCGGCCAATGCTGCACTTGCTTCGGCAATTCCTGTCTCAGCCCGCGAAATCATCCGGGCGATAGCCAGAATGTCTCCGGCAAGCACATCGACAACGAAATCCTGCGATGGTCTGTAGGTGGGTTTCGTTCGTGTGGTGGCTTGAGCAACTGCTGTCATATGCGGCCACGGGACGTTACAAGATCGGTGATGGTTGTAACGATTGTCTCCACACGCGCTTCCTGTGGCACAATGGCATCCACACCACCATCGATCAAAGCGGCATAGTCCTGCTCTGGGATCACGCCGCCAGCAACGACAAAGATGTGTCCCGCGCCCTGTTCTTTCAGGCAGCGTCCGAGTTCGCGAAACAATGGCACGTGCGAGCCTGAGAGCAGGCTGACGCCGATGACGTCAACGTCCTCCTGAATGGCAGCCTGAACGACCTGAAGCGGCGTCTTATAGAGCCCGGTATAGATCACTTCCATACCGGCATCGCGCAGAACACGCGCAACGACTTTCGCGCCGCGATCATGGCCGTCGAGGCCAAGTTTTGCTACCAACACGCGGATTGTCTGCGGCTGTTCTTGTTCCGCAGGAACTGGTGTCGCCGCGTTCATCATTCTGCTGCTGCCTTTTGATCTGTCGTGAGTTCGTGTTCGATGGATTGGGCGATGATATCGAGGCCGAGGTCGATTTCTTCTTCGGTGATGATCAATGGCGGTGCGATGCGGAAGACGGCGCCCATGCCCGGCAACTTGACGATGTTCATGTTCAAGCCGCGATTGAACGCTTCTTTTGCGATGCGTGCGCCAAGTTCATGGTCCGGTTGCCGGCTCGTGCGGTCCTTGACAATCTCCATGCCCACAAAGAGGCCGCGACCGCGCACATCGCCGACACACTCGTAACGCTGCATGATGGCATTGAGACCATCGATCAGCCTCTTGCCGAGGTGACGTGCGCGCTCGACCAAATCCTGTTCGGCGACAACATCCAGTACCGCCAGACCGACTGCCGCTGGCAGTGGGTCCGAGACGTGGGTCGTATAGAAGAGGAAGCCGCGCTCAAAGGCCTCCTGTTCAATCTTGGTGGTTGTAAGCACGGCTGACAGCGGCAACCCCGCACCGATCGTCTTCGAAATGGTCAGCACATCTGGTGTCACACCATCGCGCTGATAGGCAAACATTTCGCCAGTACGGCCAATGCCGGTCTGCGCCTCGTCAAGGATGAGAAGCATACCGCGTTCGTGGCATTTATCTCTGAGTGCGCGGAGATACCCTTCCGGCAGTTCCAGCATGCCGCCGCTAGAGAGGATCGGCTCTGCGATAAACGCGGCCAGGCTTCCGATGGACTGGGCGTCGACCAGGGCGAAAGCATCATCAAGTTCAGCATGCCAATCAATGGTGCCATCGGCCTTTTTGAAGCGTGGGCGGAATGCGTTGGGTGCCGGAACCGTGATCGATCCGGCCATTGCGGGGCCGTAGCCTTTACGCCCGGCGGAGTAGGTCGCAGATGCGGCGGCACCCGTCATGCCATGCCAGCTCTTGGAAAACGCTACAATTTCATGTTTGCCAGTTACCAGCTTTGCCATGCGAATGGCAGCTTCGTTCGATTCCGCACCGGTGGAGAGGAGCAGCACTTTGTCGAGACCGGGTGCCAGAAGTGCTAGCCTTTTTGCAAGCTCGACGACGGGTCGCGAAAGCATGCCGCTGAACAAATGTGCAACGGTCTCGACCTGTCCTTTTACTCTCTCAACGATTGCCGGGTGAGAATGGCCGAGCAGAGCGCTCATTTGCCCGGAGGTGAAGTCCAGAATGGCTCTGTCGTCGGCATCGTAAACGAAGCAACCATCTGCACGCTCGATGATCGCTGGGTCGAAGACACCTCCATATCGGATCAAGTGCTTGTCGACATTGGCCCAGAACTCGGGCTCGAGGTTGTTTGACATGACGGTTCTCCGGCCAGATTTTGATCAACCATTGCAGCTGGATACTTCGAAGTAAATTTGATAATAATGTCGTTAAATTATCAGGAAAATTGATATGCAGGCATCCTTGGACCCCCGCTTGTTGCAGACATTTGTTCGCGCCGCACAAACCGGTTCACTCAGCACGGCAGCATTGCAGGTTGGGCGTACACAATCGGCTGTGACCATGCAGATGCAGCGGCTTGAAGAGGCGCTTGGGCAAACGCTTATGCATCGCAGCGGAAGCGGTGTTCGGTTGACGAGCGCGGGCGAAAAATTTCTCACCTATGCCGAGCGTATCCTGAAAGCGCACGACGAAGCGCTTGCGGCTTTCTCAGATCATGGTCTGAAGGGGTCCATCGTTTTCGGCTGCCCGGAAGACTATCTGCTGGCTTTCTTTCCTAAGATTTTCAGGAGTTTTGGTACCAATCACGGCAATGTCGACATCAAGGTTGTCGCTGCCCCGACAGTCGAATTGCGCGGGCTGCTGCATTCAGGGCAAGTCGATCTTGCCTTGATCTCGACGCTCAATCCGAGCGATGCCAAAGATATCATCCGAACCGAGGCGATGGTCTGGGTCGGCGCAAAGGCGACACTTGAAGAGCACGAGTTCGGTGACAGGATACCGCTTGCGCTGCCAGCTTCCAACGCGATGGATCACCGTGCTGCCTGTGACGCCATGACCAAAGCTGGACTGCAATATAGTATCTCTTACGCCAGTAACAGCATTGCCGGCCTGATCGCGGTGACGCGCTCGGGGCTTGCCATCAGCGTGATGACCAAGAATGCGGTGCCACCGGATTTGCATATTGTGCACGAGCCGATGCCAACGCTGCCCTTACTGGGAATGAAACTGGCTCTCCCAAGTTCAGAAGTGTCAGCCGCAACGCAGGCATTCATGCATCATATCACGACCAGTTTCGGCGGTGGACGCTAGGCCCAGTCATGGATCCTGCTGATGGAGGGAACATGGTCTCGCTTCCACGATATCGAAAAAATCTCTTCGGCATTATTCATCTGGCTATTTTTTAATCAAGCCCCAGACAATATTACACTTTTAGGTGTCGTGATCTTGATCGGCAGCGCGCTATACGTTGTCTGGCGATACCAGTTCAGGGCGTTCGTGCATTAAAAGTGAGCGATTTCGTTCCATTCGCACAATTAATGCTTAATACTTATTCAAATTGGTCAAATTTTATTCTAGAGAGTGACCGTTATGAGATTACATACCGACTCTGGAGATGAAATTTTGGTCAACGTCCATGAAAAGCTCGAGCCCATTCTCGAAGATGTCCTCCATCGCAACGCAGGTGAAATTGAGTTTCACCAAGCTGTTCGAGAGGTGCTGGAAAGTGTTGGGCGCGTCATCGCGAAACGACCATATTATGCCGACAATGCCCTGATTGAGCGCATTTGTGAGCCAGAACGTCAGATTATTTTCCGTGTGCCGTGGGTCGATGATCAGGGCCGCGTCCAGATCAATCGCGGTTTCCGCGTTCAATTCAATTCGGCGCTGGGACCTTATAAGGGTGGCATTCGCTTCCATCCGTCTGTCAATGTCGGAATCATCAAGTTCCTCGGTTTCGAGCAGACGTTCAAGAATGCGCTGACCGGTATGCCGATCGGTGGCGGCAAGGGTGGATCGGATTTTAACCCGCGCGGTCGTTCCGATGCCGAAATCATGCGATTCTGCCAGTCCTTCATGACCGAGCTTCACCGCCATATTGGCGAATATGTCGACGTGCCGGCAGGCGATATCGGCGTTGGTGGACGTGAGATCGGCTATATGTTCGGCCAGTACAAGCGCCTGACCAACCGCTATGAGGCTGGCGTGCTAACCGGCAAGGCGCTGTTCTATGGTGGTTCGAGAGCGCGCAAGGAAGCAACTGGTTATGGCGCGACCTATTTCGTGCAGCGCATGCTTCAGGCCCGCAAGCAGGACTTCGATGGCAAGCGCGTCGTCGTTTCCGGTTCGGGCAATGTCGCCATCTACACGATGGAAAAGGTGATCGAGTTTGGCGGTAAGATCGTCGCCTGTTCGGATTCCAACGGCTACATCGTTGACGAAAACGGCATCGACCTCGATCTCGTCAAGGAAATCAAGGAGGTGCGCAGGGAGCGTATTTCCGAATATGCGCGCCAGAAGGGCCAGTCGGTCCATTACATCGAGGGCGGCTCGATCTGGAATGTGCCTTGCGACGTGGCGATGCCATCGGCAACGCAGAACGAACTGACGGGCAAAGACGCCAAGACGCTCGTGAAAAATGGCGTTATCGCCGTCGGTGAGGGTGCGAACATGCCTTCCACACCGGAAGCTGTGAAGATATTCCAGGATGCGAAAGTTCTCTTCGCTCCCGGCAAGGCTGCCAATGCTGGCGGTGTGGCAACCTCGGCTCTCGAAATGCAGCAGAACGCATCGCGTGACAGCTGGACTTTCGAACAGACGGAAGCGCGTCTTGCCGAGATCATGCGCAATATCCATGATCTTTGTGCTGAAACGGCGGAAGAATATGGCACGCCGGGCGATTATGTCCTTGGCGCCAATGTTGCTGGTTTCGTACGGGTGGCAGAAGCCATGGATGCTCTCGGCATCATTTGATCTCTACAAAAGAGGGCGGGGTCATATGGCTCCGCCTTCATTTTTTCAGCACGTCTTGTGATCCTCGGCCGCTAGTGCTGTTGAAGTGCGGCTTCTTATTCCCGTTCAAATTGTATGTCGCTCTTAGCCGGCTTTCAGTCCTGCCCGGCTGAGCAATTGCGGTTGTTGCCTGTTTCGGCAAACCGTCGGCAAGTTCGTCACTTTGCTCAAGTTGCTCCCAAAAAATTTGTCAAATCCACGGCTTGAACGGTTGATACATCAGTGGAACTCTGCTCAATAGTTCTATGAAAGCGGTAACTTAGGGAGGGGATCGCTGAATGTCTGTAATGCCCGAAATGCGTGCTGATACCATAATTTATAACGGCACGATCTGGTGTGGATATGAAGAGGGCACAGTCGAAGCCCTGGCAATCTGGCAAGGTAAAGTGCTTGCTACTGGTACCAAAGATCAGCTCTGGGGCCTAAAAGGCGACAAGACGCAGCTGATCGATCTGAAAGGCCGTTTCGCCACACCGGGACTGAACGATTCCCATCTTCACCTCATATCGGTCGGGCTTACGCTCAAGTGGCTCGACGCAACCGCCCATGCAGCGCCCACGCTTGAAAGCCTGCTCAGCGCAATCCGTGAAAAGGCGGCAACGGTTCCCCCTGGTACCTGGATCAAGGCGCGTGGCTACGATCAGACCAAGCTTGATGTTGGTCGCCACCCGCATAAATCGGAACTCGATGCGGTTGCGCCAGACCATCCTGTCATGCTTGTACGTGCCTGCGGTCACGTGTCTATCTTCAATTCGAAGGCCTTTGAATTGGCCGGTATTGACGAGAACTCGCCTGTTCCCGATGGCGGATTGATCGAGCAGCAGAACGGTGTCCTGACCGGTATGGTCGCCGAAAATGCACAGGGCGCAGTTCGCAAGGCGATCCCGACCGCGACCACGGAAGAAATGATCGAAGCCATTGAGGCTGCGGGCAATCTGCTGCTTTCCTATGGCATTACAAGCGTCATGGATGCGGCTGTCGGTCAGGTTGCAGGCTTTGACGAAATTCGCGCCTACAACATTGCAAAGCTGCAAAAGCGGTTGCCGGTACGCACATGGCTGGTTCTGCTGGGCGACCCGGGCCCTTCAATCGTTGAAAAATGCTACGAGGCCGGGCTGGTCTCTGGTGTCGGCGATGACATGTTGACCGTTGGCGCGGTCAAGATATTCCTCGATGGTTCTGCTGGTGGTCGCACCGCCTGGATGAGCAAGCCATATCTCGGCGACGACAACAATATTGGCGTGCAGATTTTGCCGACTGCGGAATTGGAAGCACTGGTGCTGGATACCCATAAGAAGGGATATCAGCTGGCCTGCCATGCCATCGGCGATGCGGCCATCGGGCAGCTCATCACCGCCTATGAGAAGGCGCTTGCCGCCTATCCGGATCCGAACCGGCGTCATCGCATTGAACATTGCGGGTTCTCGACGCTGGAACAGCACGAACGTATGAAGAAGGCCGGTATTTATCCATGCCCGCAGCAAGTCTTCATCTATGATTTTGGTGATGCCTATATTTCCGTTCTGGGCGAGAAGAGGGCGCTTTCAAGCTACCCGCTCAAGACGTGGAAAGACCTCGGCTTCAAACCTGCGACGGGAAGCGATGCGCCGGTCTGCCATCCAAATCCTTATCCCAACATCTATTCGATGCTGACGCGCGAAACGGGCAAGGGCACGGTCATGGATGCACGCGAACGTGTGACCATTGAAGAGGCTCTTCAGGTCTACACCGAATATGGCGCCTTTTCGCAGAAGCTTGAAAACGTCAAGGGCAAGCTGGTCGCGGGACAGGCGGCGGATATTGCGGTTTTCTCGCGCAATATGCTCACGGCAAAGCCGGAGGAAATTCTCAACGATACGCATTGCATGCTCACCATTCGCGAAGGCGAAGTGGTGTTCGAACGTTCATAGGGAGAACAGGCAGCGAAGCTTCGGTTACGCTGCCTGAATACGTTCATTCATCGGATCTACAAAAATCAAAAGGGGAAGATCATGAGGAAATTTGCGTTGCTTGCGGCGATGTCCGTCGCATTGCTGGCGGGAACTGCGGCTTTTGCCGATGACGCGCCGCGTTCTGGCGGTGTCATCAACTTTGTCGCGCCATATGGTGACAGTTTTTCGACACTGGATATTCAGTCCTCGCCTGCAACCCAGGACGAATTCTACGCCAAGGCTATTCATCGTTCGCTTTATGATTGGGATGCCAATCAGAGTAAACCCGTATTGGGTCTCGCAACGGATGTAAGCGTATCTGACGATAAGCTCGTCTATACCTATAAGCTGCGTCAGGATGCATTTTTTCATGATGGCAAGCCGCTGATAGCAGACGATATTATCTGGAGCTATACCCGGATGATGGACCCGAAGAAGGCCATGCCTCCGGCGCGTTACATTGCCGAAATCAAGGGCGCGGACGAATATGCGCAGGGCAAGGCCAAGGAAATCTCCGGCCTGAAGAAGATCGACGATCATACGCTGGAAATCACGCTCAAGCAGCCAATCGATCCCGGCTATCAGTTTATGTACAACAACACGGCGATTTATCCGGCCGGGCAGGGCGATAGTGAGGAGTTTCAGCGTCACCCGATCGGGCTTGGACCTTACAAATTCGCCGAATATGTCCCGGGATCCCGTCTGACGGTTGAGAAGTGGGATAAGTACTACGACAAGGGCAAACCCTATGCCGACAAAATCAATATTATGATCATGGGTGATGCCGCCGCACGTGACGTTGCTTTCCGCAACAAGGAAATCGATGTGGCGGTGCTCGGACCAGCACAATACAGCACCTATCGCGCGGACCCGGAACTCGCGAAGAACATGCTGGAAGTGGCCGAGGCCTATACGCGCGCAGTCGGCTTCAATCCCGATTTCAAGCCGTTTCAGGACAAGCGCGTTCGTCAGGCGATCAACTACGCTATCGATAGCGATTTGATCATCAAGCGTCTCGTCAAGGACAAGGCTTATCGTGCGGTCGGCTGGCTTCCGAACTCGTCGCCTGCATTCGACAAGGATGCGAAGCCGTACCCTTATGACCCTGAAAAAGCCAAGGCCCTGCTCGCAGAGGCCGGTTATCCGGATGGTTTTGAGTTCGAACTGACTGCAACGCAGAATGAAAGCTGGGGTTTGACCATTGTTCAGGCAATCATCCCGATGTTGGCAAAAGTCGGCATCAAGGTGAAGGCAAAGCCTGTCGAAGCGTCGGTGCTTGCTGATGTCGTTCCGGCTGGCAATTTCCAGGCCTATATGTGGTCACTGGAAAGCGGACCGGATGCGCTGACCGCGATGCAGTGCTTCTATTCCAAGACACCGCAGTCGGCCTGTAACTATCAGAAGTTCTCCAATGCGGAATTCGACAAGATTGTCGATGCTGCGAAGGCCGCCAAGAGCGAAGAAGAGAAGAACGAACTTCTGAAGAAGGCCAACAATCTGTTGCAGGAAGAAGCGCCGGTCTGGTTCTTCAACTACAACAAGGCCGTCCTTGCGCATCAGCCGTGGTTGCATGGTCTGCAGCCGAATGCGGCGGAAATTGCTGTTCAGTCCTATGAAAAGCTGTGGGTCGACGACACGGTTCCGTCCGGTCGCTAATCCCGGTTCACATGGATCGGCCCGCTCGCAAACGAGCGGGCCACTTATCCCCTTTGCTCCAGCGTTTCGTCGCTGATCCGAAAGGAGGACTGCGTGCTCTATTTCATTGTGCGCCGCGTCTTGCAGATGATACCGACAGTTCTGGCGGTGTCGTTGCTGGTTTTCGTCATATTCAGCGTTGTTCCCGGCAGCATCGCGACCGGTCTTGTTGCCAGTGGCAAAGGCATGAGCGACCCGAAACTGGTCGAAAAAATCACGCAGGAATTCGGCCTCGACAAACCCGTTCACGTGCGGTTTGGCAACTATCTCGTTCAGCTGGCTAAATTCGATCTCGGCACGTCCTATCGCTCAAGACAGCCGGTCGTTACGCTCATTCAGGAGCGCATGTGGCCGACCTTGAAGCTTGCTTTCGCAGCAATGGGATTTGCAATTTTGATCGGCGTGCCGCTGGGGTTTGTGGCGGCGCTCAAGCCGGGGAGCATTCTTGACAGCACGACGATGATCGGCGCGGTTTCCGGGCTTTCAATGCCGCAATTCTGGCTTGGCCTGCTGGCAATGTACCTGTTTGCACTAACACTCGGCTGGTTGCCCAGTTTCGGTTATGGCGACGGCGGCATACGCAATATCATTCTGCCCGCCCTGACTTTGGGTGTAGCACCTTTGGCCTTGCTGGCGCGAACGACACGCGCCGCAGTGCTGGAAGTGATGGGCGCTGATTTTATCCGCACGGCCCGTTCAAAGGGCATGAACAGCTTCAGGCTCGTGAAATGGCACGTCATGCGCAACGCGCTTGTGCTGATCATAACAACAATCGGCCTGCAATTCGGCTCGATGATGGGGCAGGCCGTCGTCGTCGAAAAGCTCTTCTCATGGCCCGGTCTTGGCTCATTGCTGATCGATAGCGTCTCGCTGCGCGATATTCCCGTTGTCCAAGGCGCAATTCTCGTGATCGTCTTATGGTTCCTGGTCATCAACACGATCGTTGACATTCTTTACGCGGTCATCGACCCGCGCATCAGCCACGAGTAAGCCAATGAAGCTGCGTTTTAATCTCCTATTCGGCGGGCTCGTTTGCATCATCATCCTGACAGCGGCAGTCTTCGCGCCGCTGCTGGCCCATTATCATCCGGTCCTTGATGCCGATCTCATGAATGCCGAATTGCCGCCCGATGCCCAGTTCTGGTTCGGGACAGACGCGCAAGGACGTGACGTCTACTCGCGTATCCTCTACGGTGCGCAGGTGTCGCTGACGGTCGGCATCGTCTCACAATGCATCAACACAGTGATCGGTCTTGGCTTTGGAATATCGGCGGGCTATTTCGGCGGCTGGTGGGATGATTTCGTCAACGGGTTGACCAATCTGATGCTGGCAATCCCGTCACTGATCTTTGCGCTGGCCATCATGGCGGTTCTCGGCCCCGGCCTGCCCAGCCTCTTGCTGGCGCTTGGTCTGACGAACTGGTCCTGGACATGTCGCATCGCTCGCAGCTCAACGCTCTCACTCAAGAAGCAGGGTTACGTGCAGGCTGCGAAAATGCTGGGCTATAGCGATATTCGCATCATGATCACGCAAATCGTGCCCAATATGATCGGCCCGATCCTTGTCATTGGTACGCTTGGCATGGGTGACGCCATTCTGGCTGAGGCCGCACTTTCCTATCTCGGGCTTGGTATCAGCCCGCCTGATCCAAGCTGGGGTAATATGCTGACCGACGCGCGCGAACTTATCGTCAATGCGCCATGGGCAGCGATTTTTCCCGGCGTGGCGATCTTCCTCACCGTGCTTGGCCTCAATCTGTTCGGTGATGGCCTGCGCGACTGGCTCGACCCGCATATGAGGACACGCAAGGTATGAGCGAAAAAGCACTTCTGGAGGTGGAAAACCTTCGCATCGATATCGTGTCCGGCTCTTCCAGGCACAACGTGGTTGAAGATGTATCCTTCACCATTGGCGCGGGAGAAACTTTCGGTCTCGTGGGTGAATCTGGTTGCGGTAAGAGCATCACCGCGTTGTCGATGATCGGTCTGCTGCGCAAACCTTTGTCGATCACTGGCGGCGCCATCCGCTTCAACGGACAGGATTTGAACAGTCTGTCATCGCGTGAAATGCGCAAGCTGCGCGGCAGTCGTATTGCCATGATTTTCCAGGAGCCGATGACCGCGCTCAATCCTCTGTCGCCTGTCGGGCGGCAGATTGCGGAAATGTTTGTGCTGCATCAGGGCGCGACCTGGCATGAAGCCGAGCGCAAGGCGGTTGAAGCGCTTGCAAATGTGCAGGTTCCGGCGCCCGATCAACGAGTGAAGAATTATCCGCACCAAATGTCGGGCGGCATGCGCCAGCGCGTCATGATTGCGATTGCACTGGCGTGCAATCCTGATCTTTTGATTGCAGACGAGCCGACGACTGCGCTTGACGTGACCGTGCAGGCGGAAATCTTGCGCCTGATGCAGGAGCTTTGCGCCCAGCGGGGCACGTCTGTGCTGATGATCAGCCATGACCTCGGTGTCATTGCCAAAATGTGCCGCCGCGTTGGTGTCATGTATGCTGGACATCTGGTGGAGGAGCGCATAACGGCTGGCTTGTTCCAGCATCCGTCGCACCCTTACGCGCATGGTCTTCTGGCATCGCTGCCTCAGCTCGGTTCACGTCAGAAGGAAGGACAGCGCCAGTTACAGGAAATCGAAGGCGTCGTGCCATCTATTTCCGCTTTTCCAAAAGGATGCCGGTTTGAACCGCGTTGCACACGCGCAACCGAAATATGCCGCGCGGAAAAACCAGGATGGACGCCGCTGCAAGATGCGGGTGTGGTGAGGTGTTTTCATCATGAATGATATGCATTCAACGCGAACAACGGAACCGCTCGTCACCATTGACGATATATGCGTTTATTTTCCTGTTTCTGGCGGTGTATTCAGCCGTTCCAGACAGCTGCTGCGCGCTGTCAACAATCTCAGCCTGACGCTCAACAAGGGCGAATGCCTGTCGATTGTGGGTGAATCCGGCTGTGGTAAATCCACCCTCGCGCTTTCGATTGTAGGATTACAGAAACCGACAAGTGGCGAGATTTACTTTGAAGACCGCCCGATCACGGGCAGAAATGAACCATCACGGCTTGAACGCGCGCAAATGGCGCAAATGGTGTTTCAGGATCCGTTCGCCTCGCTCAACCCGCGCCAGACGGTTTATACGTCGCTTGCCGCCCCGTTGCGACTTCATGGCGTGGCATCGCGCAGCGAGGTGGATGGGCGGATCGAGGAAATCTTGCGCCTCGTCGGGCTAAAGCCCGAGCATGCGAAACGTTTTCCGCATGAATTTTCTGGCGGTCAGCGTCAACGCATCGGGATTGCACGGGCGCTGTTGCTTAATCCGAAGGTGATTGTTCTCGACGAGCCGGTCTCGGCGCTCGACGTCTCCATTCGTGCGCAGATCATCAATCTATTGCTGGAGCTGAAGGAAAGGCTAGGCCTGTCCTATATCATGATCAGCCATGATCTGAGTGTCGTGGAACATATGAGTGACCGCGTGGCTGTCATGTATTTCGGGCAGATTGTCGAAAGCGGACCTTGGGACCGGATTTTCTCGAATCCAACCCATCCTTATACAAGGCGATTGATCGCGGCCATACCCGACCCCATGACCGAGCTAGCCGGTGGGCGTCTTCTCGACGACAGAACTGCGCCGGAAGCGCCGGAGGGCTATGCTTTCTATCCGCAGAGTTTTGGCACGCATGACGTGCACCAGATACCACCACCCACGCAGTTCATCGATATCGGCGGTGGACAGCACATTCGCGTTATGGAGAGTGCATAAGAAAAAGACTGCGCCCTGATTTATACTGCAGCGCCAAAGACTGTCGTAAAATTGCCGGAATGGCCGGGCTAAGAATTCAAATTCTTCATGGCTGAAGGTTAAACAATTGCGCGTCTTACTTGTTGAAGATGACATTATATTAGGGCGTTCTCTCTCTCAGGCGCTTGAGAAACATGCTTATGGCGTCGATTGGGTTCAGGACGGCGAGGCGGCGGTCGAGGCGTTGACGACGCTCGAATACAGCATCGTGGTGCTCGATGTTAACTTGCCGAAACTGAGCGGCATCGATGTCCTGCGCAAAGTCCGGCAAACCGGCAACAGCATACCTATCCTGTTGCTGACGGCGCGCGATCTGCCACAGCAACGGGTCGAGGGTCTGGACGGCGGCGCCGATGACTATCTCACCAAACCATTTGATCTGGAAGAACTGCTCGCCCGTTTGCGTGCTGTGTTGCGGCGGCGTGATGGTCGGGCAGACAGTATCCTGAAAAGCGGCCCGATTGAAGTTGATCCGGCGGCAATGGTTGTGCGTGGAAGCGACGGCCCAATTCCTGTTACGGCGAAAGAGTTTCAGCTCTTGAAGCTGCTGATGGAGCGTGCAGGCAAGTATGTGACCAAGCGCGATATCGAATATGCGCTCTACAGCACGGAAAGCGCCATTGAAAGCAACACCACCGAGGTGATTATCTACAATCTGCGCAAGAAACTGGGTTCAGATTTTATAACCTCAATGCGCGGTGTCGGATATATGGTTGAAAGATGAAACAGCCCACTTTGACGTGGAGCCTTTTCATCCGCGTTGCCCCGACAATTCTGATCGCATTGGTGATTATCGGTGTGTTCGCTTTCCAAAGCGCGCTGCGCGAAATCAATCATATCTATGATGCGCAGCTGATCAATGATGCCAATGTGCTGTGGAACCTGCTGCAAAAGCCTCTGCAAAAGCACAACTTCAACGAAGCGCGGCAGTTCAAGGATCTCGACTTTGCCATGGGCGATCAGTTGGCGCTGAACGAAGACGTTGACGACTACGCCGATGCGCACATGTTTCGCGTCTGGAAAAACGGAGGGATTGCGGTCTATTCCACAACTGCCTTTCGCCCGGAACAGCCCTTGTCAGGCGGCGGTTTGTCCGATGTTGTTTATGATGGTGAGCTTTGGCGAATTTACACGCTCCAGATACCGGGCGACCAGTTTGTCGTCGAGGTCGGTGAGAAAACAGCACTGCGCAATACACTGGTCTCCAACATTCTGCTTAATCTGGTTATTCCGCTGTTGATCCTCATTCCTTTGATCGGATTACTGATGTGGTTCGGTATCCGACGCGGCTTGCGGACGATTTATGGACTCATCAATCAGATACGCAGTCGTTCATCAGATGACCTTTCGTTCATTCCGACGGATGGATTGCCGCGCGATCTCACGCCGCTAGGGCGCTCCGTCAATCAATTGATGAGCAAGCTGGATCGCTCGCTGACCGCCGAACGACGTTTTGCCGATCACGCCGCACACCAGTTGCGTACGCCCCATGCCGGTTTGAAACTGTTGCTCCAGATGCTGGAACAATCGGACAATGAGGATGAGCGGAAAGCCATCGTTGCCAGTCTCGTGCAAAGCAACGAGAAAGCTATGCGTCTGATCGAACAGCTTTTGCAGGCCGGACGGGTCAGCTACCAACAGGTCCAATATAGCCGTTTCAATCTCTATGATACGGCGGCCTCCGTCCTGGCCGAACTTGGTCCTGTCATCCGGCAGAAGCGTTTGGATATAACCCTGGATGGCGTGGAAGACGCATGGGTCGACACCGACGAGCCCTTATTGCGTTTGCTTATTGAGAACCTGATTGAAAACGCCATCAAATATACGCCGGAGGAGGGTGATATTCACGTTTCGCTCCATGAGGCGAATGAAACGGAATGGCGGCTGACGATCTGCGATAGCGGTCCCGGTATTCCATCGGAACAACGAGAAGCCGTGTTCCAGCGGTTTTATCGTGTTGGCTCGCCGCAAGAGGAAGGAACGGGATTGGGGCTTGCCATCGTCGCGGATATTGCGACGCGCCTCGCCGTGAATGTTTCGCTGGATGCGCCCGCAAATGGCACAGGTTTGTGCGCCGTACTGGTGGCTAGCAAAGCCGTAATCGCATTGTCACATCGCTGATATTTTTGCTTAAAAGACATATAATCCTTCAATAACAAGCCCAATTTCAGTTTCGCTTCATTTTCCCATCAGCATCGCCTCAGTTACGGCTGCTAGAAGCCCTGTCAATTAGCAGAGGCCGATAAGATGCATATATATTGTGACTTTGACGGAACGATCTCTACGCATGATGCAACGGATTATGTTCTGTCTCGTCTTGCCGATCCAGTGTGGGAAGAAATCGAAGCGCAGTGGGCTGCGGGCGAGATCGACTCCGGCACCTGCATGCGCCAGCAGGTCGCCTTGATTGATGCGCGTCGCGACGAACTCGACAAGGTGCTCGATGAAATCGAGATTGACGCTGGCTTTGTCTCATTCATGACCTTCTGCCAGTCGGAAAGGCTGCCTGTCACCATTGTCAGCGACGGTGTGGACTATTTTATCAGGCGCATACTCTCGCGATTTGATCTTGGCCCATTGCCAGTCATCGCCAATCGCTTGCTCATAACTGAAAATGCCGGACGCGTGACTTACGCGCTCCTGTCTCCTTACGCCGACAGTGGATGTCGGGCTGCATCGGGCGTCTGCAAATGCAGAGTTCTCGATGTTGCCGTCCCTCGCGTCTATGTTGGCGATGGCCGGTCGGACTTCTGCGTGTCCGATCGGCCAGAACTTATCTTCGCCAAGCATGCCTTGGCGGATCATTGCCGCAACCAGAATATCCCTTTCATAGCCTATGAGGGATTTCGGGATGTCACGCGAAGTCTGCGGGCCTTACTACCCGCGTTGCGGGAAGAGGGACTGCCGCAGCGCTTCGTAGCTGCCTGAATAATCGTCAGTATCGTTAAGTTCCCAGACCTCTGAATACCTAACCTCTAACACGGCTGGGTACCCAGACGTCGCAAGCGGGCGCTGGAATTGCGCCTGTCGTAAAGATTTAATCATTCCCAGAAAGCACATCCATGAACAAGACTGTGACTTCCAATTCATCCCAACCCTATTCGGTTGTCGCCGAAACTGAAAGCGATCTGCGTCTGCTTGAAGAGCTTTATTGCTCGCATGGTGACACGGTCCATTACTCGGAAAATCCCGCGTTTTTCACCGGTTGCGAAGGGTCCTTTCTGTTCAACGAACAGGAGACGCCATTTCTCGATTTGCAGATGTGGTATTCGGCGGTCAATTTCGGCTATCGCAATCCGCGCTTGAATGCAGCGGCTCATCGCCAGCTGGATACGCTGCCGCAGGTCGCCTCACAGTATCTGCACCGCGAGAAGGTGGAACTCGCGGCCCTGATTGCGCAGGACGCGCAACGCAAGTTCGGCACAAAGGGCCGCGTTCATTTCAATGTCGGCGGATCGCAGGCTGTCGAGGATTCACTCAAGTTGGTGCGCAATTTCAGCAGTGGCAAGAGCCTGATGTTTGCCTTTGAAGGTGGCTATCATGGTCGTACGTTGGGTGCATCGTCGATTACATCGAGCTATCGTTATCGCCGCCGCTACGGCCATTTCTCCGATCGTGCGCAGTTCATTGAATTTCCTTATCATTTCCGCGGCCCCAAGGGCATGAGCAAGGAAGAATACGGGCATTATTGCGTTCAGAAATTCGCGCGTTTGTTCGAAAGCGAATATAACGGCGTCTGGGATCCAAAGGCTGGAAAGTCTGAATTCGCTGCCTTCTATGTAGAGCCAATTCAAGGCACGGGCGGTTATGTTATTCCGCCGATGAATTTCTTCAAAGAGCTCAAGAAGGTTCTCGATGAACACGGCATCTTGCTGGTGGTCGATGAGATTCAGATGGGGGTCTATCGCACCGGAAAGCTTTGGTCGATTGAGCATTTCGGCGTCAACCCGGATGTGTTGGTGTTCGGCAAGGCAATCACCAACGGCCTCAACCCGTTGTCGGGTGTCTGGGCGCGCGAAGACATGATCCATCCGGGCGTTTTCCCCCCAGGCTCAACCCATTCAACATTTGCCAGCAATCCTATGGGTACGTCTGTTGCTCTTGAGACACTGCGAATGCTGGAAGAAGAGAAAGACTACGGCGCGACCATAATGGAGAAGGGCGCTTACTTCCTCAATGGGTTGAAACAGTTGCAGGCCAAGCACAAGACCATTGGTGAAGTCGATGGTCTCGGCCTCGCGCTTCGGCTAGAGGTCTGCCAGGAAGACAGCTACACTCCGGATAAAGCTACGCTTGACTGGATGTGTGATGAAGGCATGAAGGGCGACCTTGCTGTCAATGGCAAGAACTATGGTTTGGTGCTCGATGTTGGTGGCTACCACAAGAATGTCATAACGCTGGCCCCCAATCTGCTTATTTCCCATGAGGAGATTGATCTGGCTCTGACGCTGCTCGATCAGCTCTTCATACGCGCAGCAAAGCGGTGAGGTGATGCAGCTCCATCTTCTTCATCTTGATGATGCGCTGGAGCTGCAGTCCGACTTCATGAGGACGTGCCGCGATGCCGGCGCGTCCGAAATCATGGCCAAGGCTGAAGGTGACTTGCTTCGCCTCTGGGCCCGCCCGGATGAATTGACCAAGTTGAAGAAACAGCTATCGGTTGCTTTTTCAAAGAGGGTTGGAGAGGCTTCCCTGTTCTTCATGGGCTCGGGGGATTTTCATCACATCACATCCCTGTTGCTTGAACTCGCACTGGAACAATCGCATCAACCGATCACGCTGATCCATTTCGACAATCACCCTGATTGGGTCCATTTCAAAAATGGTGTGCATTGCGGGTCCTGGATCAATCGCGCTGCGGCAAATCCCCTGGTGAAGAAGATTATTACCATCGGTGTGTGCAGTAGCGACCTGAACTTGCCGGAATGGAAAGGCGCCAATCTTTCACTTTTGCGGGACGAGCGGCTCGAACTTTATCCCTATGACCATGCACCCAGCCGTGTCTGGTACAGTTACGGCGTTGGAGCGAGTCATTCTCACAGAAGGGGTTACATCAATTGGCGAACGATTGCCGATTGTGGAGAGGCGGATTTCTTATCGCGTCTGACCTCCCGTATCGGTACCGAAGCTGTTTATATCACCATAGACAAGGATGTTCTTGCCCGTGATGAGGCCATCACGAACTGGGATCAAGGGCGGATGCGGATGCCATTTTTAACGGAGGCGCTCCGCGCAATCAGTGGACGTCACCGGATCGTGGGAGCCGACGTGATCGGTGATTACTCCCGCCCTGTTTATCGAGGGACTTTTGCGCGGACGATGGCAAAACGCATCGAGATCTTGCTCGATCAGCCAGCAGGGCCGGCGGTCACGGAACGAACAATAGCGGTCAACAGTGCGGTCAATCATCAGCTTTTGCACATGCTGAGCGGGATGATGGTGCAATGACTGGAACGCTCTCTTTGTCGATGCTGGCACTGGTGATTTTCTGCATCCTTACGGAAGTGGGCCGGGAAGTCTGCTTCAAATTTGCGGCGGATCGCGCGCCGAATATGTGGCGCACTCTATTGCTGCCGGTCACGTGGCTGGGTGTCGTGCTCTGGGCGGTGGAACTGTTTTGCTGGATGCTGGTGCTTGAGCAGGTGCCGTTGTCCATAGCCTTTCCTTTGATGGCGTTGAGTTACGCTGCGATGGTTGCCGCCGGGGCCTTGTTCTTTTCCGAGAAGATCAATCAGCGTCACGCCTTCGGGGTCTCTCTGATCACAATTGGCGTCGTTTGCGTCGGCCTGACTGGGCTTTAAGAAAGCAGAATTCATGAACCTTTCCGATCCGTTTTCATTCTTTATGCCAGGCACAAACGGACAAGCTGTTCTGCTGGTTCATGGCATGACCGGCGCCCCGGCGGAGATGCGCCTGGTCGGGCGACTTCTCAATCGACGGGGCTTTACGGTCTACGCGCCTCTTCTCGCTGGACACGGAGAAAGCGAAGCGTCATTTCGCAAAAGCCATTGGCGCGACTGGCTTGATAGTGTCGATGAAGCGACAGAGAAGCTGAAGGCCTATGCGGACACGACCTATGCAGCTGGTATCTGCGTGGGGGGAAAGCTGGCGCTTTTGTCGGCGCATCGCAATCCCGGTTCCATAAAGGCCGTCGCACTTTATTCTCCATGCTTTCATTATGATGGCTGGGGCGTGCCTTTCTTTTATCCTTTCCTGTCCCGGCAGATCGGTTGGTTCGCGCATGTGCCATTTCTTGATCGGCTCAATTTTTCTGAAACACCAGCAATGGGCATCAAGGATGATCGGTTGCGGCGGCTTATGACCGGCATGTCGGCGGAGGGCGTGCTGGAACATTTCCCCGGAACCGGGATTATTGAAATGTACCGTTTGGGGCGGGCGTTTCGAAAGCAGCTGCCCGCCATTCGCACGCCAACGCTCATACTGCACGCGCGTGAAGACGATCTCAGCAATCCACGTCAGGCAGAATATATCGCCCGAAATCTGGGCGCACCCAACAGCCTGCACTGGATTGAGGATAGCTATCACATGATTCATGTGGATCGGCAGCATCGTTCAGTCGCAGATTTCACGGCCAGCTATTTCGAGGGGCATAATGCTTGCGAGCTTGTTTGACGGATTGCCTGCATGCACCCCGGTACTCATCGGCAAGACAGCACTTGCTGAAACGCGGGTTGTCGCCTCCATAACCCATATCGGTCGGGAAGCGTGGAACGATTGTTTTCACAACGAAATCGAAAATTATGATTATCTGCTAGCGGTCGAACAAGCAGGGATTGAAGGTTTCCACTGGCGCTATGTGACGATTGTTCAAAATGAGCGTATCGTTGCTGCAATGCCAGCTTTTCTGACGGAGTATCAACTCGATACGACATTGGAAGAAGGGCGAGTACGCAGGCTGGTACGCGGTTTCCGGCAATATTGGTCGAGCTTTCTCACGTTGCGTCTCGCCTGTCTTGGCTCGCCCTGTACCGAGAATGGAACACCCGGATTTCATATGTCCGTTGCGCCGGAGATGCAGCCGGTTTTGTTAAAACAACTCCTCGAAGGCTTCAACCGCATGGCGGACGCGGAGGGATGTTCTTTGCGCGGCATCAAGGATGTGCCTGAGACATTGCCAGCCGCCTTGTGCGATGTCTTTGCTGCCGGTGGCTATGCCGCCATGCCCGGTCTGGCAACTGCGTGGCTGGATATTGACTTCGCTTCCATCGACGACTATCTCGCCCGGCTTTCACCGGCAACACGCAAAGATATGCGCCGCAAATTGCGCAGTCGTAACGCGGTGACTTTAGAATATCATTCGGAAATCGCCGATTTCTTGCCCCGTTTCATGGAGCTTTATAATCACACGCGTGAACGAAGCGAATGGCAATTCGAAGCGCTCACCAGCGCCTATTTCACAGGCATATTACGGCAGATGCGGGGGCGAGCTTTCTGTACAATCTACAAGGCGGACGATCAAATTCTTGCAGCAAACATATTCGTTTGCGATGAACAGGTGCTGATTGATAAATTCTTCTGCATGGATGCGGAAGCTGGGCGCAAATACAATCTCTATTATCTGAGTTGGTTCAACAATCTCGAATACTGCCTCAATCACGGTATGTGCCGCTATCAAAGCGGACAAGCTTATTATGAAAACAAGGTACGGCTCGGCAGTCGCCTGACGCGCAATACGATGTTTTTCCGCCATCGCAATCCCATCATTCAGGCTGCTTTGAAACTGGTTTCACCCATGTTCGCCGTTGATGAAACACCGGAGACGAAGTTGTGAAAAGTCACGTTTCCCTCTGGATTGCCATTCCAGTCTTCAACACACTGGCGCAGATTTTTGTGAAGTTTGCGGCTGAACAGCTGGATCAGATCACAACGACAGGCCTCGGCTGGGCAATAGCAGCGGCGACCTCACCATGGATGCTGGCTGCCGTGGCGGTGGAGATTGCCTGCTTCTTCTTCTGGATGAAAGTGCTCGCCGATTTCGATCTCAGCAAGGCTTTTCCGATTTCGGCCATCAGCTATGTGGCGGTTCTGGCCGCCAGCTGGTTCTGGTTTCAGGAACCGACCAATCTTTTGCAGATAACTGGAAGCGTTCTCATTCTGTCAGGTGTCTGGCTGGTATCCACCGCCGAACAGGTTGACGCAGAATTGTCAGAACCGGAGCTCAAATGACCGGCTCAATATGATGCCGATGGAATTTTGATTGGGTGAGCCGCCTTGCGTGACAATTGGACTGTCGGCGGCATCGCTCACCAGTCGTTCAAACTTGTCATAAGCCTGAATGCTCATTGTATCGGTGAGCTGGTAAGTGACGCTCGCCACAACGCCAACCGATTTCAAACCTCCGCGTGCATCATAGGCGGGCAGAACGGCCCCATTTGCCACTTCATTGGCGCTGACGCCGAAATTGTTCTGCATATAGGTTGCGTTGGCGAAGGAGAGGCGAGGGCCAACCGAGAAAATCAAATCCTTGCCTGCGCTTTGAAACCAGTCGGCGCCTAGATCGGCTACAAAGCCGTCATCATGCCGCAAACCTTGCCGGGCTTCGACGCGAAAGCGAAGTTTGTCCTGGATAGCCCAATATTGTGCGAACGCGCCGGCATCCACGCTCCAGCGGATCTCGTGCAGCCCTTGCAGGCTTGGGTCGTCAGAGGGCTTGCGGTTGCCGCGAAGACTGACAACCGGTCCGATCTCGACGCCACCCAATTCAAACAGCGAATAGTCGATATTGTCGTCGGGAGCACTGAGGTCTGCTGCTTCACCAAAGCGTCGAATGTCGAAAGAGGGCACAAAGCTGAACGATTTATCGTGCGCGCCTTCATAAGACGGTCCATATTCGGTGCCAGCCCCGAGCGTAATGATCCAGCCGCGCGGTTCCTGCGGTGCGGAGGTGGTCGATTGATCGGCAGCCATGACATTGGAGGTCACAAACAGGCAGGCTAATGCTGCCCCTCTGTACACACAACGATTGATCTGCCTCATCGGCCTGAAACTCCTTACGCCAAGCCGTCACAAATCTGCATCGGACCTCAATTCCCAGCATTCTACCACAAATGCATAGGCAATCCACGAGGAGTTTTCTGCGGTAAGGTTGTCTTTCCACATCTCTGACGAAAGGATTAATGGCATCGGCAGGTTACCCGCTTCGTCTGTAATGACGAAGCGGGTAACCAGTTCTCGCTACTTTGGCGGAGCGACCGCAACATAGACGACGGAATGTCCGTTATACTTCGGCTCGAACCAATTTCCGTTGCAGTCCTTGTAGTTTATGCCGTTGACAGCAACATTGGTGCAGTCTGGTGGGACGTTGGCGATGACCGTACCAATAGCAACGGCTGCGGCGGTGCCAACTATGGCTGCGGCTGCCGGATCCCAACCTCCATTCCAATAGCCCGGCCAGTATGGCCCCGGCGGAGGCGGAGGAGGTGGCGGCAAAGGATGCGGTCCCGGTCCTGGAGGAACCGGCCCTGGCCCCGGATGTGGAGCAGGACCCGGCCCGGGATGTGGCTTCGGTGCCGGATGGGGAGCTGGATGAGGCGTAGGGTGCGGACCCGGCTCCGGATGATGCGCGGGATGCAGGCTCGGCCCCGTTCTAGCGTGGGGAACATTACCGCCGCGAGGACGTGGCATAGATGGATTGAACCGCGGTTCGAAATGCGCTGGCCCGTTAAAACCGCCCATACGGGGACCATGAAAGCCACCGCCACCACCAAACCCGTGCATTCCGCCGCCGCCCAAATTCATGCGTGGCATGCGACCGCCAAAGGCTCCGCGAGCCTCTGCGATCTGTGGAGCAATCATGGCCGTGGCGAACAAAATTCCTATCGTGACGCGAAAGAGTTTCATTGCGGATTCCCCTCTTCCAGGAAGCGGAGCTTTTGCGCATTGGGCGGCGGCGTGAATTCAAAAGCGCTCGCCTGAATATCGGGCGTTTCGTTCCAATTGAGAACGGCCGTCATGCGTGGGCGGGTCTGATCGTCGCGATCAACAAGCGAAACCTTGAGGGGTAAGGGTGGACCATCCGAAGCAATCCAGACTTCGAAATCCTGATCCCCGGTTCGGTAGGCCCAATGATCCGTTGCTTTGCCGTTCACCGTTGCATTACCAGCATGGAATCCCTCAACAACTTCGTTGATTGGCGCGTCTGGTGTGCCCCAGGCGAACAAATCCGCCAGAGGGAAAGTCAGATGATACTTCTGAGCGGCTTCCTCAAGTGTTTCCTTGATTGTCGCAGGCGCTGGAGCCTGAGCATAGGTATTGTTGTTTGGCGAGACATAGGTGAATGTTGTTCCGTTATAAATGAACTCACCCTGCACAACATCCGTTTTCAGATCGATACGGAGTTTGTTCGGTCTTTCGACCTCATAAGTTATCTCGCCGCCGATCTCCAGTTTCTGGTCGGTATCCAGAACAGCGTCCACGCTCGTTTGTGAATTCAGGGTAAATTTCTGCAAGGATTGCAGATGCTTCCCCATATTCTCTAAGGCCTGGATCGAAGCGGGTTCGATCCTGTCGGAAGCGGCCTTGCTGTCTTGAGCGGCAGATATTGTAATCATGCCGAGCAAGAATAGCCCGCTGACTGTACATCGGAGAATGCGCCTGTTGATCGGCATTGGAGTCCTCCTTGAGTGTTTATGGACTGCGGATTATGGCATGTGAAATGAAAGGTCATTCGAAGGCATAGACCTTCTTCCAATCATTCTTCATGTCGACGATGACCCAGTTTCTTTTCGGTGCTTCGGTCAGAGCTTTGTCCAGCTTGCCGAATGACGACTGCCGGTCATAGGCATATTCCCGGTCTCCATCGGTGTGGTGGATGATGATGCCGAGGCTGTTGGGAGATGCGGTGCCCCAGCGCAGCATTTCGTAATCACCATCCGAGTTGCCCGCGATGAAAATCGGCTTCTTACCAATAGCGCGATTGATGCCAACGGGTTTGCCGGGACCATCATCGATGAAATCAACCTCCGGCAAGCGTTTCAGGACGGGTTGGTCATTCTCTACGGCATATTGGGTTTTGATACTGCTGCCGATCACCTGCTCAGCGGGAATGCCATAGGCCTTTTCGGTCATGGGGCGCATGAACTCCACGCCACCGCCAGACACGATGAATGTTTTGAAGTCATGAGCGCGCAAATAATCAAGCAGCTCACGCATGGGCAGGAATGTCATTTCCGTAAAGGGCTTACCCGTCTTTGGATGCTTCGCGGTTGCGTACCAATCCGTGACGATCTTGTTGAACTCGTCGGTCGTCATACCGGCATGGGTCGCCATGCCAAGCTCTACCACGCCCTTCTCGCCGCTTTTTGCAATACCTGCCAGATCATCGTTGAGGATGGATTTGAACGGTTCCGTGGTGTTCCATTCAGGGTGATCGGGAGCCAGTGCCTTGACCCGGTCCAGCATGAAAGCCAATTGAAAGTAATAGGGTTGCTCCGTCCAGAGTGTACCGTCATTGTCGAACACGGCAATTCGGTCGGCAGGCGCAACATAATCTCTGCTGCCTTGCTTGGTTACCTTTTCGACGAAGTCGACGATCTGCTGCCTGGATTTACTGTCATTCCAGTTGGAAAGCTCTGCGGCCCATGCCGATGTTGAAATCTGCAACGTGACGATCAGCACTAACCGCGCAAGCGAACGCATGAACTTCCCCCTAGTTTGTTGGCCTTTTCACGCACCGAAATCCGACATGGCTTGTGGATGTGTCTTCGGGTTCTGCATGGCGCGCAGCCGGACGATAGCGACGGCAATAATCCGGCGAGCAGAGGTGAGAGCCGCCTTTCAGCACACGTCTGGCGATGCGGATATCGGGTTGCTGTGGGTCCAAACTCGCCAATGCTTCGCCCCCACGGGGGTTACTGGGTATGCAGCAGGGACTTGCAGCCGGTTCCGCATGTCGCGTTGTCCAGTAATCATTGGTCCATTCCCAGACATTGCCGATCATGTCGTAGACGCCATAACCATTCGCGGGGAATGACCGGACTGGAGATGTTCGCTCACGCCCTGCGGGTTTCGTGCTCTTCACGGGAAATACGCCTTGCCACGTGTTGGCCATGGCAACGCCATCCGGCATCAGGTCATTGCCCCACGCATATTCCATGTCCTCGTGTCCGCCTTTGGCTGCGAACTCGAATTCTGCCTCGGTTGGCAAATCGAGACCCGCCCACTGCGCATAGGCAAGCGCATCGCAATGGGCGACGTGAACGACGGGATGATCGAGCTTACCGCGTAAATCGCTGAGCCCACCCAATGGCTTGCGCCAGTTTGCTCCGAATTTGAATTTCCACCATTGACCGATATCGCGGCCCTCCACCCTTTTTGGTGGCGTGAACACAAGCGAGCCTGCGCGCAGCATTTCGGGAAGGGCGCCGGGATAGTCATCGGGATTGGGTGCTTTCTCCGCCATCGTCATATAACCCGTTTCTTCAACGAAGCGGGAAAACTGACGGTTGGTGACGGGTGTCGTGCTGATCCAAAATCCGTCAACCTTAACCGGATGTCGCGGTGCTTCTTCGGGATAGTGGCTGTCCGACCCCATCTGAAACGTACCCCCCGGTATCCAGGCCATTTCGTCTGAAGCCTGCTCGGAATAACGTTTGCTCGAAGCGTTCATACCCATCGTCATCCTCCGCGAAATTGTACAAAGGTTGCCTTTGTGGCCCTCTGGCGGGAAGTACGTTACGGTAAATCAGGCAAGTGTATCAGGGGTTCAGCGATACAAGCGCGGGTGGCTTTAAGGCGCTTTGACGCGAAATGCGGTTCTCAACGCCGTGAGCGAAGACACGGCGATCAATCTCTTCCGGGGCGCTATTTCCATAAAGCTGTCGTTGCAGAATTTCGACTTGCGCCGTCAGTGAAACGTCACCTGCTACTGCGGCCCAATCCTCAACTGACGAGTATCCATTGCGTCGGGACCAGACTTCCAGCGCGGCATTGATCTGTGCGTAGTCGCCTGTTCTGATAATACGAAGTGTCTGTCGTTTTTGCCTGCCTGCCGAGCTTCGCTGCCGCTCGTTCCATTCGTGCAGAAGTTTCGAAAGCCGCGCCCGATATCGCATAGCGAGGGCAAGAACGACTGCGAACAGAAGCAAGGCTAACGCCAATATCCAAAGCACCTGCCGACTTGGCATGTTTTTGCGAGCGGGTTCAACGGATGTCGCAGATTTCGCTGTACCTGGAGCGACCGTAACGGTTGTCGCCGGTAAAGTTGCGAATTGAGCCTGCTGTGATTGCACATCAAACCAGCGATAGGAAACCGCAGGTAGCGTGAACGTGCCAGGCTTGGAAGCCGTGTAGACGATGGTTTCGACGCGTCGACTTGCTGTTTGTCGCCCCACCGGAACATTGTCGGCCACAGTTGCTGGTTTTACATACTGGTTCAGGCCTTGTGATGTTCCAACATTGACCGGCGGTATGGTGATCGCCACCGTATCTGTTGCGGTAATGGTAAGCATTCTGACCAGAGCGTCTCCGGTCTGTAATTTCTCCGGTGGTCGGTCGAAGCTTTGCGTCAGTTCCAGCGACCCGGCAGCGAATTCAGGTTGTCCGTCGTGTTGAGCGGCACTGACGCCAAAAGACAGCGGTGCGCTCGTCGCGGTTGCGTGCTTGCGATTTCCATCCTCAAGATAGTCGAACGAAATCGCGATTGCGGGAATGCTATAGCTTCCGCTGACTTGCGGTATGATGGAATAGCGCTTTTGAATGCCGCTGAACTGAACGCCATTTATGGTATCCGTGACGTTCTGGGATCGTTCGTCAGGCAATGTTACCAGAGCGTGCGGCAGCGCGAACAGGGGAAATTGTGGGGGCGAGATGAAGAAACCCGGGGCAAGCACATTTAGAACGAGATGAACTTGCTGGCCCGGCACAATTGTGCCGGTTTCTTCAATCTTGGCGCGTATAATGGGTTCCTGCGCCGCGGCGTTGCTGACGAGAAATCGGGTCGTCAGAAGCAGGCCGTAAACGATGAGACGAAACAGAACCCTCATTTGGTGCCGCCTTCCGCCTCAATCGAAAAACGGCGTGCCAGCATGGCGGCTGGGCTGACGGCAATGTTCTTGATCCACATCTGAGACGTCTGTTCAGACATGGCAATCTCAACATCTTTGCCTTCTTTACCCTTGTCATCAAACTGGACACTATCGGGCTTCAAATCTGGATCTTCCGCCTGATCCTGTTCCTCTTTCTGCTGTGCTTGCAGGAGGCGCTTTGCTGTCGCGAGATTGGCCTGAATGTCTTCCGACTTTGGGTTTGCTTGAAGTGCCTTCTCGTAAGCAGAGACAGCGTCGTCAAACTTCTTCAGATGCATCAGCGCGTTACCCTGATTGTACCAGCTTTCGGGGCTGTCGATGATGGCGAATGCATTGATGGCTTCCTGATAATTCCCGGCCCGGTATTCGGCGACACCACGCCACATGGGATTGCGAAACAACTTTGCAGCTTTGGAAAATTCGTTTTTTTGAAAAGCAATTCTCCCCTGTTGGTCCTGCGTCAGCCACATATTTTCCAATGAACCCGCCCTTGCCGGGTCGTTTCCGATCAGGTGAAAAGCAATGATTATGCTGCCCAGCCGGACAACCCAGCCGCGTCTGAATGTGAGGGCGAACAAGAGCGCTGCCGGGATGAGGAACCACCATCCGCTGTCGCGCCATCGGCTTTCCTTATCCGATTGCTGCTGCGCAAAGTTTCCCTGTATTTGCGCGGTAATCCAACGAACATCGGTATCATCGTCGGTGACGGTTGTGACTGCGATAGTATGCGAGGCGCGCAGTTGCGCCATGCTTTCAGTATCGAGTTTGGTAATGAGGCGTGCACCACCGTCTGATGAAAGAAAGCCGCCGTCTCCGGTCTTGATCGGCCCACCATCCGCTGTGCCGATGACCAACACCACAACGCCAGTATCCCGTTCATCGTCCAGTGACTTGATGGCCGATGTTTCTACTCCGTCTGTCATGAACAGTATTGTTCCGGAAGAATCGTCTTCTTTCAAAAGTTGGGCTGCGCGGGTAAGTGCTGCGCCTGTATCCTTTCCCGGACGCGGCATGATGCCCGTCGAAAGCGCATCGGTATAGGATTCAATCAGATCGGTATCGTCGGTGAGGGGTAAAACAAGATGTGTAGTGCCTGCGTAGGCGATCACAGCCGTTCTAGCCCCGGCGCGATTTGCCAGAATATCATGGATTTTGAGCTTGGCTCGTTCGATGCGGCTGGGGCTGATGTCAATGGCATCCATTGTTTGCGAAAGATCGACCGCGATCACCAGTGATGCCGTGTCGTGGACGAAAGGTGGAGTTTCCTTGTCCCAGCTTGGACCAGCGATAGCGAGGATCATGATAGCCATGATCAACGCCAGAAGTGTCGCCGGTTGAAAACGCCGCTTGCTGTCTCCTTCGATGACCAGTCGCTCGAGCAGATGTGGAGCGATCATATTCTTCCACTTATGCCTCACGTCCGAAGATCGCGCGGCAAGCCAAACCAAGACAAGCGGCAGTATCAATAAAATCAGCCAGGCCGGGCGAAGGAAGTGAAAGTCGGAGATCATGCCGCTGCTCTCCGCGCCATTCGTGCCTGTGCAACTCCAATAAGAAGGGAAAAGATCAATATCATCAATGAGAGTGCCGCCGGATACGGGAACAGCTCCCGTCGCGGTCGCCATGACAACTCTTTTTGTTCCTGTGGCGTTATACTGTCCAGCATATCGTAGATGGCGGCCAGACTGGCCTGATCCTGACCGAAGGAATAGCGTCCATCCGTTTGTGTGGCGATGGCCTGTAATGTCTGTGTGTCAACCTTATCTTCGCCGGTCGCGTTTGGGTCACCGATTGCGACGGTGTGAATAACAATGTGGTCGTCTTTGGCGATTTCTGCGGCTTTCAGAGGTGGCATCTTGCTGGCCGTATCGTTGCCATCGGAGAGCAAGATGAGCACCTTTTCGGGCACGTTCGACTTTTCGAACATGCGAATAGCCAGGCCGATGGAGTCGCCCATTGCGGTTCTGGGACCGGCCTCGCCCGGCACGAGGGATCCAATCATCGTCCGTATCAAATCGTGGTCCATCGTGAACGGCGCTAGCGGATAAGGGGCGTCGCCAAAGGCAATCAAGCCGAGCCGGTCGTTTGCCCGCCTTGCAACAAAGTCGGCTACCACCGTTTTGACGGCGTTGATCCGCGAGTCCAGCGCGCCGCCTGGTGTCGCAAAATCGCGCGTGTCCATCGATTGGGAAAGATCGAGCGCCAGTAGTATATCGCGCTGCGGTATCGATTTTGTAATCGGTGGTTCGATCAGTTGCGGCCGGGCCAGTGCCAGAACCAGCAGGCTCCACGCGATCAGTTCGAGCACGATCTGCCACCAGCTTCGTCGCGGAATGATTGATCCTATTGTTGGCTCAACACCGGCTGCTCTTGCAACATCTTTGAAGAAGGGAAGCCTGATTGAAGCTGTCGAGACCTGATGGCTCGGCAATAGCCACCAGAAAAGCAGCGGTACCGGTAACAAAAGCAGAAGCCACGGATGATCGAGTTCATACATGATGCCTCTCGATCCACAGCCGCGCCTGACGAACGATCATGGCCAAGTCGTCTATCTGCCGGTTGGGTTCGTATTCGCGACCTGTCAGAAGCGCTTTCAGGTCGGTTCCAAGCGGCTCTGGACTGTGATGTTCGAGGAAAGCA
Source organism: Brucella haematophila (assembly GCF_005938105.1). GTDB lineage: Bacteria > Pseudomonadota > Alphaproteobacteria > Rhizobiales > Rhizobiaceae > Brucella > Brucella haematophila. The sequence goes on from NZ_VCPE01000007.1 coordinate 60,302, forward strand.
ACCCATTGGCTGCCGGATAACGCCGCCACGTCAGTACGAGGCCAGACAGAAAGCGCCGTGCGCTTCATCAGTTCGGCGATTTCTGTTTCCGTTGACCGTACCATGGGCGCGCTGTTGGATATTGTTTCAAGAATATGGAGCGCCTCGCGCCGATAGGCGTTGCGTCGATAGCGGATCGCCCATCGCACAATGAGGATGGCAATTGCCAGGAAGAGCAGGGCCGCCGCCAGTACCCATCCCCATGTCTGCGGCAGCCATGGGATCGGCGGCGGAATAGCAATGTCGTGGAGCGAACGCAGGGCGGTCTCTGTTGCTTGATCCACTACCGCCTCCTTTGACGCCACATAGACTTCTCAAGGAGGTTGCGCAATTGCGGGGCGGTTTCTTCGGCCGCAGAGATAGGCAGCATGGGGAGACCAAGCTCGCGTTGCCATGAGCGAAATTCACGCCCGCGGTTACGCGCAAAACTATCGATGGAGTTGCGCATTGATTCTTTGCCGAAGGTCAACTCGGCCTGAGTTGTGCCCCCGCTGATGACCAGTTCGCCGCTCTTCGGCAGATCAAGCAGAAATGGATCATAGACCAGCAGGCAGATCACGTCGTTGCGGCTCGAAATCTGGAGCAGGTAATCACGCGTCGTATCATCGTGACCGTCGAAGTCGCTGACAACGATCACGAGATAGTCGTGATAGGCGATGGCACTGACGTGATGCAAAATGTCATTCAGCATTGTCGGCGCGGGATCATGCGCGTAGCCGGCATTGAGCGCGGCGTTCTTTTCCGCGATCTGGCTGGCCAGACCGATGACGGCATTGCGGCTGCGTTGCGGTTTGATCTGCGTCGTGTCTGTATCGCCGAATACGATGCCACCGACGCGATCGCCAGATCCCAATATACGCCAGGCACACAGCATTGCGCATTCTGCGGCGCTTACGGATTTCATCGCGCGTCTGCTACCGAAAAACATATTAATACGCTGATCGACGATCAGGAGGGCAGGGCGTTCTTTCTCTTCACTGTAAACTCGCACGACTGGCTTCTTCGTGCGCGCCGTGACGCGCCAATCGATAGAGCGGATATCGTCGCCCGGCAGATATTCGCGCAACTCCTCGAAGGAGAGACCGCGACCACGTACCGCCGAGCGCATCCGGCCCGCAAGCTGGCGATGGCTAGGCGACTTTTGAACGAAGCTGAGATCACGCGCTTGCGCCTCAAGTGCGACGAGCGCGGAGGTGTCTACGTAAACACCGGTATCGTCGCTCAGGCTTGCGCTCATGACACAGCCACCAGCTCGGCGATGCGGTCAATGATCTGGTCGGGCGTTGTGTTTGACGCATGTGCTTCATAAGACAACAGCAATCGGTGCCGGAATACATCGTGCATGATGGCCTTGACGTCATCGGGCGTAACAAAATCACGGCCCTTCAACCAGGCATAGGAGCGCGACATGCGATCAAGGCCGATCACACCGCGCGGGCTCACACCTACCTGTAAAAGTTTGGCCAGATCGGCATTGTATCGTTCTGGATAACGTGTCGCAAAAACCAGTGCGACCATGTATTTTTCAACCGGCTCCGACACTGTAATCGTGCCTATTTCCTTGCGCGCCTCAAAGATGCTTTTCGCGGACAGGCGAGTGGCTTTATCCTTTGCAGGACGCTTATCATGGGCTTCCTGTTCCTCGCTCCGGTTAAGACGCATGATCGCAGCTTCGGATTGTTCATCGGGATAATCGACCCGGATATGAAGCAGAAATCGATCCAGTTGTGCCTCGGGCAAGGGGTAGGTCCCTTCCTGCTCAATCGGATTCTGCGTTGCCATCACCATGAACAGGTCCGGCAATTGATAGCTCTTTCCACCGACAGTTACCTGCCGTTCTTCCATCGCTTCCAGCAAGGCTGATTGAACCTTAGCGGGCGCGCGATTGATCTCATCGGCAAGAATGAGATTGGCGAAGATCGGACCCTGCTGAAACTGAAAGGCGCTTTTTGCGCCGTCTGAGATATAGATTTCAGAACCAGTGACATCCGCAGGCAGCAGATCGGGTGTAAATTGGATGCGCGAAAGCTCGGATTCGAGATTTTTCGCAAGGCTTTTGATTGCACGGGTTTTGGCAAGCCCGGGGAGCCCCTCAACCAGTATGTGGCCGTTTGAAATCACACCCAGCAATAGGCGCTCGACCATTTGCTCCTGTCCGATGACAGATTGTCCCACACTGTCACCAAGTTTCAGAATGTCATCGCGTGCAGTCATGCTGTGCTCCTGTCGACGAAGAAACGGCACGCGCTGAAGCGCGTGCCGTCATTTCGAATCTCAGTTCGCTTTGGACTTCGCTGCGTTCTCCTTGATCTTGACCTCGACATCGCGGGCAATCTGATCAATCGAGAAACTTGCCGGTTCCTGACTAGGCGGATATTCAACGAAGGTCTGAAGGAATTCTGCGGCGTGCATCGTCATCTGCGCCAGCTTGAAATCGTTTCTTGTCAGCCAGTCGAAGTACTGGTCCGAAACAATATCGGCGCGCTCATAGGGATCCATGCGCAGATTGTAGAGCTTGGGAACACGCAGCGGCGTGAAAGGCTGCTGCCACACGGCAAAGCCACCGGGATGCTGCATCTCAACGAAGACCGCTTTCCAGTCGCCAAGGCGATAGGCAACGAGAACACCGTCATCGTTGAAATAGGCGAAATCATTGCGAGCGCTCTTGGATTCTTGCCCTGTGAGATATGGCAACTGGTTATAGCCGTCCAGGTGCACCTTGAACTGCTTGCCGCCAATGCTGGTACCCTTGAGAAGGCGATCCTTGATATCGGTATCACCAGCAACAGCCATCAAAGTCGGGAACCAGTCCAGACCGGAGAACATATCTGTCGACACCTGACCGGGCTTGATATGGCCCGGCCACCGCACCATTGCCGGCACGCGGAAAGCGCCTTCGAAATTGGAATCCTTTTCATTGCGGAATGGCGAGTTTGCAGCATCCGGCCAAGTGAAGCGATTTGGACCGTTGTCGGTCGTGTAAACGACGATTGTGTTGTCCGCGATGCCCAGGTCATCCAGCGTCTTCAGGAGTTTTCCGACATCACCGTCATGTTCGATCATGCCGTCGGCATACTCATTGCCGGTCATGCCGCTCTGTCCGACCATCGAAGGGCGAACATGGGTGAACAAATGCATGCGTGTCGTGTTCATCCAGGTGAAGAATGGCTTCTTCTGGTCGACCTGACGCTTGATAAAGTCGATTGCAGCGTCCGTGGTTTCGTCATCGATGGTTTCCATGCGCTTCTTCGTCAGTGCACCCGTATCCTCGATTTTTCCGTCAGCGCTTGCCTTGAGCACACCGCGCGGCGTGCTCATTTTGGTGAAGGCTTCATCATCCTTCGGCCAGTTCGGGTTTTCGGGTTCCTCTTCGGCGTTGAGATGGTAGAGGTTGCCATAAAACTCGTCGAAGCCGTGATTGGTCGGCAGATATTCGTCGCGGTCGCCCAAGTGGTTTTTACCGAACTGACCGGTGGCATAACCAAGAGGCTTCAGCGCCTGGGCGAGGGTAACGTCGCGTGCCTGCAGACCAACCGTTGCACCCGGCACGCCAACTTTCGACAAGCCGGTTCGCTTCGGCGTTTGCCCGGTGATGAAGGATGAGCGTCCAGCGGTACAGCTGTTCTCGGCATAATAGTCCGTGAACATCAGCCCTTCCTGTGCGATACGGTCGATGTTCGGTGTGCGATAGCCCATGACCCCAAACGAATAGGCGCTGATATTGGTCTGGCCGATATCATCGCCAAAGATCACGAGAATATTCGGTTTCGCCGCGGGTTCCGCAGGCGCATTTTGTTGCGCATGAACGGGGGTCACAACCGTTACAGACGTCACTGTCATGACCAATGCGGCGGTCGCCGAAAGTAGTCGGCGGATGACGGGCTTCTTCATAGCGGCCTCCTCAAAATGGATTGTCTCAACATTCCGTGCTCCTGTTCGCGAGGCAAATTGGGATGTCGTCGATGCTCATGTCGATGGCAACTCGAAGAGGCTCGAATAATTCTTGGGCGCTCGTAAGTACGTTACAGTAAATGCGTGTGTGCGCATTCGCTGGCGGTTGACACCCTCTCGCTGGCAAGGATCGCCTGGCCCGGGCAGCACGGGTAGATTTACCGTAACGTACTGCCACCCGCACAAATTGGTGTCATGCTTTACATACAAATCCGTTGAGGGGAGATCCGTGGACAGTGAACCGGGATGAAACAGTCCGCCGCAACGCCAGCTCTGCTTCGAAAAGCGGGCTCAGTAAACTCATGTTAAAGCTTCCATCTGTCCGCACCGAGCTCAGGCAACTTGTCAGTGAGCCTCTGATTGGCCTTTTTGAAGCCTATGATGAGGCAAGTAATATGCTTGAAAAACTGCGGAGGAATGAAAGTGAGGCAACTTCACTTTCTTTAGAATATGAAACAATATGTAAGGAGATAGAGGAGGACGTATTGCAGTATTGCTTGCTGCATCGGTGAGGTTTTTGCTCCAAAATGAAACACTATTCTTTATTGATTGCCGATTATTGACAATAGCCGCACGGGGATTATTTTAATCGAAAATGCTAATGTATTCTCATGTCGGGTCCGCGAGGGGTGGTATGGCACGGAATAGCAATGCGTTCGATGATCGGAAAACCTCGGATGAGGAAGTCAAGTCCGCGCTCGCTGATCTGATCGCGGATAAGCGGTTTCGCGCGACCGATCGCGGCAAAGCTATTCTCAACTACATTGCCGGGCTCTATTTTACGGGCTGCGGTGAAGGGGTAAAAGGATACTCTATTGCGATTGATGTGCTGGGGCGTCCGGACAGTTTCGACCCGTCGACTGACCCTATCGTCCGCATTGAAGTCAGTCGATTGCGTGCCGCGCTAGTTCAGTATTATGAAGCTTTCGGTAGAGAAAAGCCAATTGAGATCGAGCTTCCAAAGGGCAAATATGCGCTGGCCTTCAATCGCCGCGCAGCTGTCGAAACACCCGAGTCGGATACGCCTGTGGCGCGCGATGCAATTCCGCCTCCAATGTCCGTCCCAACAACTCTGAGACGGAGGCTCAAATACCTTGATCTGGCGGTGGCCAGTTTCGCTTTGCTCGTTTCTTTAGCACTGGTCTATTTTCTAACCCATCGGTCAACCGATACCGTAAAGCCCACAGTAGCAATTGATTTTCGTGCCGAGAATCCTGCCTTTAACGTAGAGGCTGAGAATGTTCGGGATTCTTTGCTTATTGCACTCGGCAATTTTCATACTTTAGCACTTCGTTCAGATGATAGCGGGTCTATCGATCCTCAAACGCGTTTCCCGGCATATACAGTTCGCATGCGATATCGCGTTGAAGACGAGATAAAGAGCATCTGGTGGCAAGTAAACGATGAAGTCAAAAACGTTATTGTCAGTTCTGGCGTTGAAGAGGCGTCAGGGTTGGGACAATCCGCAGAACAGGTGCGGGCTTCTCTGTCCTCGTCGCTTTCACAAAAGCTGGCCGCTTCCAATAGCGTGATCAATAACCGGATCGCCGCTGATGTGAAGGTGCCGTTCACCGGCAATGTTTGTGTGCTGAAAGCCGAGATAGCATTGGCGAAAGGACAGGCGCAACCAGACGACGGGATTTGTCTTGAAAAGACATTGAAAAGTGACCCAAGGCAGAGCGATGCCATGGCGGCTCTGTCCCGGGTTCTTGTGAACGCCAACGGGCCAGTCATCAGCAGGGAAGTGCTTGATCGCAGTCTGGAACTTGCGCGGGATGCTGTCTCGATTGCGCCATGGTCTGATCGGGCTGAATTTGCCTTGATGGAAGCTAACTTCCGTAAGGGCCGGATTGATGAAGCGCTTGAGGCGGGAAAGCGCGCACTATCGCTCAATCCCAATAATCTGGAGGCGAAAGCCGGTCTGGCGATGGTTCTCTTTGCCAATGAAAATTGGGAGCAAGCGATTGCTTTGGTTGATGAAAGTAATCAAGACAAACGCAATATCGCTTTGAAAGCGCGCACCGTTCTCGCGCTTGATGCTGCCCGACGCGGTGACTGGCATGATGTATTGCTGCGGGCAAATCAGCTTCCGCCGCAGAATGACTTTGCGACCGGCTTTCGCCTGGCAGCACTTGTTCAGTTGCGCCCCACAGAAGCGCTCGCTGAACTCCAGGATGTAAAGCACTCCAATCCCAATCTAAGCAAGACCGTCGGTGAGGAACTAGCGGCGATGAGCGTACCAAACGTGGTAACAAACGTCATTATGGCTCAAATCAAGATCGTTCAGACGAAGACGCTGCTACATGAATCGGCGCAACGAAACTGATTCGGTCGCCGGGGGGTGTTGTGGCAGAGGTTGCTATCTATATCCAGCATCGGAATGGGTGCGCAGAATTCGGAAGATTTCGCTCCGCATGCGAGCATAGGAAATCGCTCTCCTGTTGGACCGACGCACTCATTTCGACAGGTGGTTTGGCACGCCAAATAAACGTTCGACCTTGATTGATAAAAGTCGATAGTTGAAAGCCGTAGCGAATGGAGGATTTACGGTAACTTACTAATTTAACGTTGCGCGAAAAATAAAAAGCAAAGAGTATAAAGCAAATTAGTATTCGTAGATTCGCAGGAATACTGAGCTTTCGCGCTCGTAGTCAAGGGGACGTTATGGGTCGAATTTCGCTTCATATGCAAGCGTTGGCAGCAATCGCGGGAATGTTGCTTGTTCCGTCAGTCGCGATGAGTGCTGAAGGAGGCGCGGGCTTCTACCTCTTGGGTTCCAAAGGGCCCGCAGCGGCTATAACGCCACCTTCTGGCGTCTATTTCCAGAATGATTTTTACTATTATCGCGGCGACCTCGGCGGCAATAAAAGCCTTCCCACTGGTGGTAAATTGGCTGCTGGTGTCGTGGGCACAGCGGCTATAGAAATTCCGACACTTATGTGGGTATTGCCGGAAAGTGTGGCTGGCGGTTCTCTTGGTCTGAGTGCATCGCTGCCCATCGGCTGGAAGAAGACAGAGGCCGATGTTGTTCTGAATGGTCCCCGTGTCGGGGAAATTTCGACTGGTGTACGCGATACGGTGTTTACCGTTGGTGATCCAATCGTCAGTGGGTTTCTTGGTTGGCAAACCGGTAATTTTCACTATCAGCTTGGTACGATGGTCAATGTGCCTATTGGCGACTATCAGGATGGTCAGATCTCCAATATCGCTTTCCACCATTGGGGGGCTGACATATTTGCCGCCGGAACCTGGCTGGATCCGACAATCGGTTGGGACCTTTCTGGTATTGTCGGCATAACCTTCAATGCGGAAAATCCAGCTACCGATTACCGAACTGGTAACGAGTTCCATTTTGAATGGGCGGCGGTAAAGCACTTCAACCAGAAATTCGATGCTGGTTTGGTTGGTTATTACTACCAACAACTTTCTGGTGATAGTGGCGATGGCGCAGCGCGACCGTTCAAGGGGCGTGTGGCCGCCATTGGCGCGACCGCCGCTTGGAACTTTGCAATGGGCGAAACGCCGGTTTCGGCTCGCCTTAAATATTTCCACGAGTTTGCTGCTGAAAACAGGGCGGAAGGCGATGCGGTTTACCTGACATTGTCGATGCCGATATCGATCAAGAAGCCAACGGCTTCGACTGACTGATTGGACGCAGTTTCTGTGAGCGCATGTGCATTTTGAGTGAAGACATTCTGCACATGACAGGTTCCACCATGGCATGATGAGGGAGATGGCTATGCATATCAGATCATTCAATACCGCCGGCTTGGCGGGCATGGTTGGGATGATAGTTGCGGTTCTGACCTACTCGCCAGCATATGCACAAAATGATAAGTTAAGCGGATTTCCAGCTATGGTTCTGGGTGGGCAAACCGCCAAAGCGAGGATCGTTCAATTCAGCGTTCCTTTTGATAATCTGATCAGATTGGCTGACAAGGATGTTTCGCTTGGAAAAACGACCCTTGATGAAATTCAAACTCTGGCTGGGGGCAGCGTTCATGGGCATAGCTCGTCTTCGGCTAGAACGGCTTGGCTGTGTTATGAGATTACTGGTGATAATTTGCCCCGGCGAATCTGGTTCATATCGGATGGCATGAACAAGAAGAAAGGTGATGGCGCTGTTCTTAATCTGATAGCAGCAGAAGTTATAACAGATAAGTCAGCCAAATGTGGGCAACCCCGTATCGATCTCTCGAACCTCAAACTGCCAATTCCAGCTTTGAAAGATGACAAACGTACTTTGGAAGAACGTCTGGGGAAGGTAAAAGCCAAGCAATTTGCACGTTATTCGAATGAACATAAAGTTTTAGGAGAGACGGTGGAACAATCGCTTGTCTACCGCCTTGATGGAGACCGGATTACCGGCGTGGCGTTCTCGCAGGCGACAGCACAATAGAGATTTTATCGGAAAACGTCTGTGGGTCTTAATTGGACGCAGATGCAGAGGCCGCTTATGGGAAACCGCGTGACCACAGATTTGCTCCCGAGAGAAAGAATTGGCGAAAAAGTCGGCCAGCTTATCTTGGGCGGCGTGGTTTCTATCCTGCTGATAACGACGCCGTCGCTTGCTCAATCCGCTAATGACGATGTGGATGAGCTGGCCCGAAAGGTCTCTAACCCGGCTTCATTCATGATCAGCGTGCCGGTGCATTCTGATCTTGATTTTGGCCGGCGAAGTGGGAAAGTTCGTGGCTTTTCTCTGGATATAGAGCCAGTGATACCGATGCGGTTCAATGATCGCTGGAACGTCATCTCACATACGGATATTCCTTTCGTCTATACCAACCCGTTTGGTGAGGTCGGCGGCACTTATGGGCTAGGCGATATCACGCAAACTTTCTCATTCACTCCAGCGGCTCATGGTCCACTGGTCTGGGCGGTTGGGCCGCAGTTTTCTTTTCCAACTGCTACAGATGATCTGCTGGGGTCGGGTAAGTTTTCTCTCGGCCCATCGGGCTTGCTGCTTTATCAAACCAGTTCGATCACGACAGGCATGTCAGCAAGCCATATATGGTCAGTGATGGGTTCTGGTAGCAGACCGGACGTGAACCAGACCGAGCTTCAACCATTCATCGCGTGGCATATCGGTAAAGGCAGGACCATATCGGCCAACCTTGATGCCGACTATGACTGGACAGCCGATCAATGGACTGTGCCTGTTTCGGGATCGTTCTCGCAGATTGTTAAGGTCGGTGATCAGACGATGAGCCTGTCGCTTGGTGCGAAATACTGGTTGGAAGGGCCAGAAGCGGGCCCCAAATGGGGTATAAAGGCAGGCGTGACCTTCCTGTTCCCCCAAACCGTCAAATAGCTCAGCGGAGGGGCGAGCCTCAATACGTCAGAAGTCAACCGGAATGCCAGTGAGCAAGATGATAGGCGACTGAGCTTTCAGAGACCTGCAACCCTTTTCAGATCATCGATGGCACCGGGCGCAGCGGCAAATACGTGGCTGCCTTTAAGAATGTTTTCTCCATCGACGGGGAATGGATGGGTATAGCCGCCTGCTTCACGCACAAGGCAGAATCCGGCCATGCAATCCCATGCATGCATGTATGGTTCATAGTAACCGACGAGCCTGCCTGCAGCGACATAGGCAATCATCAAAGCGCCTGAACCGTTGCGAATGAATGTGCCGCCAGCTTCCAGAAGATTCTCGACGATTTTGGCAACGGTTTGCGAAGTGACATAATTATTAGCGCCGATGCCAGTGACAGCGTTTTGGATGTTCTTCGTTGAATCAAGTTTCAATGTCTGGCCGTTGAGTGTTGCACCAAGACCTTTTGCAGAGGCATAAAGCTCGTCAAAACAAGGTGCCTTGATAACACCAATGACAGGTTCGGCATCCTTCAAAACGGCAATCGAAACGCACCAGTTCGGCATGCCATTGACGAAGGGGCTGGTTCCATCAATAGGATCGACGACCCAAGTATAACCAGATGATCCTTCGTCCAGGCCATATTCCTCGCCGAGAAAGCCATCGTTTGAAAATTTTTCTGAAACCAACGTGCGAATAAGTTGTTCCACATCACGGTCAGCGATGGAGACCACATCCTGTGGATCGCGCTTGAATTCAACAGTGAGTGCTTCACGATTGTTGAAATAATCGAGCGCCTTAGCGCCAGCGGCTGATGCGATGTCTTTGGCAAGAGCCAGTCGCGTTTCCAGGTCTTGATTGTTATGATTCGTCATTTTCTGCTTTCGTCGGGAGTAGTGTCGGTCACAAGGCGGTTACTATGGCCTATTGACTGATGAGAGCGAGCCCACGCGTCTTAAAGTGTATCGAGACGTCGGTCAGCGGCGGCAAGGCCTGATCGGCTTCTGGATCGACTATGAAGAGTTTGCCATGTTCGGTTTCGATCTCATATTCAATGTGATCTCCCAGATAGGCGGCATGCGCGATACGGCCGGGAAAATCACCACCTGCTATCGGCCGCAGATTGACAGCGTTCGGGCGAATTGCCAGTTGCGCGGGGCCAGTTCTGGCGTTGCGCGCTGACATACGGTGCGTCAGCGCTCCGATGCGTATGATAGCCTCATTGTTTTTGGTTTCGATCACGTCACAGGGCACCACATTGGCTTCGCCCATGAAGTCTGCGATGAAGGCCGAAGCGGGGGACTCATAGAGGTCACGCGGGCTACCTTTTTGAGCAATATTACCCTCTTTCATTACGATGATGGTATCTGACACAGCCAGCGCTTCGTCCTGATCGTGCGTAACATAGACCGCTGTAAAACCAAGACGTTGCTGCAGTTCTCGAATTTCCGTTCGCACCCTTCGGCGAAGTCGCGCATCAAGATTGGAAAGCGGTTCATCCAGAAGCAGAACCTGCGGTTCCAGCACCAAAGCACGAGCCACAGCCACACGCTGTTGTTGCCCGCCTGAGAGTTCCGCGGGCAGGCGATGGCCCATGCCGGCTAGACCAACGAGCTTTAGGCCTTCTTCAGCGCGGTCGCGTGCTTCCTTCTTCTTGTAACCAGAAGATTCCAGGCCATAGGCAACATTGTCGAGCGAACTCATGTGTGGAAACAGTGCGTAAGACTGGAACACCATGGAAACATCGCGCTCATTGGCAGGAAGATTTGTGACGTCTTTGCCGCCGATCAGGATGCGGCCTGACGTCGGGTGCTCCAGCCCTGCGAGCAGGCGCAGCGTGGTCGTCTTGCCGCAACCCGATGGGCCAAGCAGTGTCACCAGCGTTCCCGGTTCGACAGTCAGGGACAAGTCGGGCAGGGCGGTGAAACTTCCGAACTTCTTGGAAACATTTTCGAATGTCACGGAGCCGGGACGGATCGCAGTCATGCTACTTTCTCCTGATTGACGGTTTTGACGGGCGTAACTGCGGCAACGCGATTTTCTCGTCTGAGTTTTCGTTCGCCGACGAGCATCTGGAAGCCCGTTATGACGACAATCATCACCACGATCAGCATTGAGGAGTAAGCGATGGCAACCCCGAACTCACCATTTTCGACAAGGCCAACGATATAGGACGTGGCCATGTTATATTGTGCAGAGACCAGAAAGATCACTGCGCTGATCGATGTGATGGCACGCACAAATGAATAGACCAATGCGGCGGTGATCGCCGGGCGCAAGAGCGGCAGAATGATCTTTCGTATAGTGCGGAAGCTATTGGCCCGTAATGTCAGCGAAGCTTCGTCGAGGCTCTTGTCGAGCTGGCTCATCGCGGCGACACCGCCACGAACGCCAACCGGCATGTTGCGAAAGACGAAACAGGCGATGAGGATTGCCGCAGTTCCCGTCATTTCGAGTGGCGGCAGATTGAACGCCATAATGTAACTGACGCCAATAACAGTGCCCGGGATTGCAAAGCTTAGCATCAATGCAAATTCAAACAGATTACGGCCGACAAAACGTTGGCGGACAATCAGATAGGCTGTGAGCAAGCCAACGGCAGCGGTAAGCGGCGCTGAGAGCAGGGAAATTTCCATCGTCGTCCAGAATGAGTTCCATGCGACGCCGGTCCATGCGATGCCATTCTCGGTCCATGCAATGGAAAAAGCGCGTGCATAGTGCTCTAGCGTCAGGGTGTTATCCAGCCCCCACTGGCGCACAAAGCCGCCAACGAGGATCATGAGATAAACGACGATGGTGAATATCATCCATGGAATGACCAGTGCATAGACGCCGATTTTCAATCCGCGTGGTAGTCCGGCATGTACGCCGGAGTCCCCTTTTCCGGTAACGGTCGCAAAATTCTTGCCCGCCAGCCACAGGCGCTGAATAAGGAAAGCACTTAGCGTGAAGCATAGTAGCACCATGGCCAGCACGGCTGCGCGCGAGGGATCGTTTTGTGCGCCGACCACTGCGAAGAAGATTTCGGTCGACAACACCCCGTTGCTGCCGCCCAAAACCATCGGATTGCCAAAATCGGCCATGCTTTCGATGAATGCTATCAGAAAAGCATTGGCCAGACCTGGCGCCATCAAGGGCAGAGAAACCCTGCGGAATGTGCGCCAACGGTCGGAGCGCAAGGTTTGCGACGCCTCTTCCATCGACGGTGATACGCCTTCAACAACACCGATGAGAACAAGAAAGGAGATTGGCGTGAAGGACAGAACCTGTGCGATCCAGATGCCGGTTAGACCATAGAGCCAACGGCCCGGTTCGACACCGAATATGTTGGAGATCTGTTCGGTTACTACCCCTGCGCGTCCAAACAGCAAGGTCAGTGCGAGACCGACAACGAATGGCGGCGTGATGATGGGAAGGATGGTTAAGAGCCGGAGCCCTTTTTTGAAGGGGAATCCGGTTCGCGTGGCGACGAGCGCGAAAGCGAGGCCCAGTATTGTGGAGCCGGATGCTGTCATCAACGCAAGCCACAATGTGCGCCATGCGACACCGCAGCGGCCTTCTCCAATCACGCAGGCGAAGCTCCAGATCGAGGAATCTTGTATGTTGCCGATAAATCCCGCCGGATTGAACGAACCGTCAAAATCCTGAACTGAACCGGCAAACATGCTAAGCACCGGATAAAACACAAAAACGCCTACCAGCGCTACGAGCAAGGTGATCGATGAGACGACAAAAGCATCGCCTTTCATGACGCCGCGCTCTGCAAGCCCGAACGAGAAAATCAGTAGAAAACAAAGGCAGATCAGAAGAGCACCGGCGCCCAAGGCTGGTTGTCCATCAGCGAGCGGACCGAATAGATTTTCGCTGATTGTCCAGTTCCAACCAGAAATGCCGATGGCGAACCCTTGAAGGACGAGGAGCAGAAGGCCGATTAGGCTTGCCCAGATCAGAATGGGGCTGCGACTGCCCACAGGCAATGCGATGCGAGCAAATGCACAAACCAGCATCAGAGCTGCGGGTATGCCAAGCCAAGGGCGAGAAAAGGCAACGATCTGCAAAATACCGGGTGCGTTCGCACCGTCGCTGAATATGCCCGCAAGCCAGCTAAAGCTCAAAAAGCCATCTTCTATGCGATACCATGGCAATAGAACGAAGGCGACCAGCGCAAGTGCCAGGACAAGATCCAGTCTGCGATTTTGCTGAGCCATTGGGGTGCCCGCTTCCCTTCGTGTTTCGGATTGGCGGCGATGACCGGTTTAGGCTTTCGCGGAAAAACCATTTCGGCAGGCGCGTTGCCAGAAGCGGCAACGCGTCCAAACGACGATTGAAAGTTCAAAACCGGATTAGTTGGCGTGCGCGCCGATTTCCTTGTCCCACCGCTCCAGAAGCTCTTTGCGCTTGGCGGGGTCTCCGTAGGTCTTGAAGTCATAATCGATGAGCTTGATATCCTCAAAGCGCGGCGATTCTTTTGGAACTTCTGCGGATTTGTTCGATGGTAGCTGGAAGGACTTGGCATCCTTCATATGAGATTGGACATCTGCCGTGAGCGCCCAGTCATACCACTTCTTCGCATTGTCGAGGTTCTTGGCACCTTTGACGATGGACATGGAGCCGATTTCATAGCCTGTTCCTTCGCAAGGAGCGATCGATTTGACCGGGAACCCTTCGGCGGTCATCGACACAGCGTCATGCATGAAAACAATGCCAATGCCGGTCTCTCCCCTCGCAGCCGATTTGACCGGCGCTGAACCAGATTTGGTATATTGAGAAACGTTCTCGTTGAGTTTCTTCAGGTAATCATAGGCCTTGTCCTCACCCATGATCTGCACCAGCGTTGCTAGCGCAGTATAGGCCGTGCCGGACGAGTTGGGGTTAGCCATCTGAATTTCGCCCTTGTAGGACGCGTCCAGCAAGTCAGCCCAGCATTTAGGCTCTTTCAGCTGCTTCTTTGCTAGAATGTCAGTGTTGTAGCCCCAGCCAAGCGCGCCCGCATAAACGCCGACAGTGCGATAATTGGCGCTTTCCGCCTGTTTCTTGGCCCAGTCCTGCAACTGATCGAGCATCGGTGATTTATATTCCAGCGTTAGCCCTTCAGAGGCGGCCTGTAAATGTGGGTCGCCGGTACCCGCCCACCAGATATCGGTCTTGGGGTTGCGTGCCTCGGCACGAATCTTCGCATAAGTTTCGCCGGAAGAAAGCCGAACCATGTTCACTTTGATACCGCTATCTTTTTCGAACATGTTCTTCATCTGCTCGCAGATCACGACGTCGGCCGAACAGATCAAATTGAGATTGCCAGCGGCATGTGCTGCGAAAGTTATTGACGATAAACCAGCGGCGAGCGCCGCAATCAAAAATGTCGAACGCATTGTTTCCCTCCCAATGTCCGGCGCCTCCACGCCGACGTTTTTGCAAACGTGTGCATAATCTTTGCTTTTTGCGCAGAGCTGTCAACGCTTTTGTAAAATTCATTCCGAATTTTTGTTAAATGGTTCAATTGTTCTGTTTTAAATTGAAATGTGCACAGCCGTGCAGAAGGGTCTGCCAAGCGTATTGCGCACGATATATGAAACGTATATGATCCATATAATGGCATGTGACTAGGAGACATTGATGGGTATCGTGAAGATCGGTGACGACCTGCATGAAGAACTGCGTAAGGCGAGCGACGTCATGTGCCGTTCGATCAATGCGCAGGCTGAATATTGGATGAAGATCGGAATGCTGGCGCAGGCCAACCCCGATATGTCGTTCAACGAAATTGTGCAGATGCAGCTGCGTGCGGCACAGGTAGAAATCCCCGTTATGGTCGTTCGGCCATCATGACGAAAACGCCTGCCGAAGTTGAGCAGATGGCGATATCTGGAGCATTGCTGGCTTCTGTGTTTTCGCTTCTGGATCGCACACCGCTTGCTGGGATGACAACGATGCAGGTCAATAATCTGGTCGAGGAGTTCATTACCGGCGAACTACAGGCGCGGCCTGCCAGTAAAGGGCAGTATGACTATCCCTTCGTCCTGAACGCCTCAAAAAACAATGTTGTTTGCCACGGCATGCCGTCCGATGATGACGTCATTGCGAATGGCGAGATCATCAACTTCGATATCACCCTTGAAAAGGGCGGCTATATTGCGGATTCCAGCAAGACTTACATGATTGGCGACGTTGCGCCTTTTGCATCCCGTCTGGTGCGTGTGACTTATGAGGCTCTGTGGAAAGGCATTGCAGCGGTACGCCCCGGCGCGACGCTGGGCGATATTGGTTATGCCATCGAGCGCCACGCCAAGCGGCACGACTACAGCGTTGTCCGCGAGTATTGCGGGCATGGTATTGGGACGCAAATGCACGAGGAACCGCAGGTTCTGCATTTCGGCAAACCGGGTACTGGTGCACGCTTGCGCGAAGGTATGGTTTTCACCATTGAGCCGATGCTCAATCAGGGGACTGCCAAGGTGAAAACCGAAAAGGATGGCTGGACCGTTGTCACCCGCGACGGGAAGCTGTCGGCACAGTTCGAGCACACAGTTGCAGTCACCAGCAATGGCGTGAGGGTCCTAACCTTGCGTCCAGACGAAACGAAAATGCTCGCAGCCGTAAAACACGCGGTTTGAACGGCAGACTGGTGCCAAAAGGATATTGCTATCGATTGTGGTCGCGCCGCCATGTCTGGAATTTCTGTTCGAATTTCTCCTTGGTGCATGGGTAAAGTCCAATGATAGCCTCGCCGTTTTTCACCTCTTCCAACACGAAATCTTCGTAGATTTCCATGCCGATACATTCCTCGGCTATTTCCTCACAAAGATGTGCGGGAATAACCATGACGCCATCGGCATCGCCAACCAATACGTCACCGGGGAACACTGCCGCGTCACCGCAGGAAATCGGCACATTGATGTCGATGGCTTCGTGCAAGGTGAGGTTTGTCGGTGCGGATGCTTTTGCGCAATAAGCCGGCATGGGCAACTCACCAATGCCCGTTACGTCGCGAAAACCGCCATCCGAGACAATGCCTGCCGCGCCGCGCAATGCAAGCCGGGTCACGAGTATAGACCCCGCAGTTGCTGCGCGAGCATCCTTTCGCGCATCCATAACCAGAACCCAGCCGGGCGGGCAGGTTTCGATCGCAACGCGCTGCTTGTGGTCCGGGTTGCGGAAGACCGTGATAGGGTTTCGGTCTTCGCGCGCGGGGATATAACGCAAGGTGAAGGCCTGCCCGACCATATTTTCTGGCTTACGCGCCACCTGATGCGCGCCTTGAATGAACTGATTGCGCAGGCCGCGTTTGTAAAGTGCCGTGGCAACCGAGGCCGTGGAGACCTTCTTCAGTTTGGCGCGGGTTTCATCGGAGAGAACATATTCGCTCATGGTCTGCCTCTTAATAGATCACCGGTTCATCAACCGGACGGCCAAAGTCGGTTTTCAGGAAATCGAAGTCGCAGCCCTTATCCGCTTGCTCGACATGTTTGGAGAAGACAAAGCCATAACCGCGTTCATATTTGGGCTCAGGTGTTCTCCACGCGGCGCGGCGTTCAGCCAGTTCTTCGTCTGGAACAAGCATGTTGAGGCTGCGGGCGGGAATATCGAGTTCCACCATATCGCCCGTTTTCAGCAGGGCAAGTGGTCCTCCGACGAAGGACTCGGGCGCTACATGCAGAACACAGGCGCCAAAGCTCGTTCCAGACATGCGGGCATCGGAAATCCGCACCATATCGCGCAGGCCGAGCTTCAAAAGCGCCTTCGGCATCGGGATCATGCCCCATTCCGGCATGCCCGGACCGCCCTGCGGCCCGGCGTTCCGCAATACAAGCACCGTGTCCGGTGTCAGCGGATAATCAGGATCATCAATGATCTTTTTCAGCTCGGGGTAGCTGTCTGCAACCAATGCCGGGCCTTTATGACGATGGAATTTGGGATCGCAGGCCGCGGGTTTGATGACCGCACCGTCGGGGCACAGGTTGCCTTTCAAGACAGCCAATGAACCCTCGTGATAAACAGGATTGGACAGCGGACGGATAACATCGTCATTCCAGACCTGTACCTTATCCAATCCTTCTACCAGTGCTTCACCCGTAACAGTTATCGCGGTCGGGTCGAGCTTGGCGGCGAGTTGCTTCATCAAAGCACGAATGCCACCTGCATAGTAAAAATCTTCCATCAGGTACGTCGTTCCCGATGGTCGAATATTGGCAATCACCGGCGTTGTGCGACCGATACGGTCGAGATCATCAAGCTCCAATGGAATGCCCGCTCGGCGCGCCATGGCAATCAGGTGAATAATGGCATTGGTCGAGCATCCGGTCGCCATCGCGACGATAACGGCATTCTTAACGGCAGCAGGCGTTATGATCTGATCGGGCTTCAGATCATCCCAAACCATATCGACAATCCGACGTCCACATTGGGTAGACATGCGTTGATGGTTGGCATCAGCGGCTGGAATGGATGACGCGCCGGGGAGGGAGAGCCCCATCGCTTCGGCGATCACCGTCATTGTTGAAGCTGTACCCATCGTCATGCAATGACCATAGCTGCGGGCAATGCCGCCTTCGATGCCCTGCCATTCTTCCTTGCCGATGGTGCCCGCACGGCGCTCATCCCAGAACTTGAACATGTCGGTGCCCGACCCGAGCGTTTTTCCAGCATAGTTGCCGCGAAGCATGGGACCAGCTGGCAGGAAAATGAAGGGCAGGGCGGCGCTTGTGGCACCCATGATGAGTGCTGGCGTGGTCTTGTCGCATCCGCCCATCAAAACAGCGCCATCGACAGGATGAGAGCGCAGCAACTCTTCGGTCTCCATCGCGAGCATGTTGCGATAGAGCATTGTTGTGGGTTTAACATAGCTTTCCGACAGCGACAGTGCGGGCAGTTCGAGGGGGAAACCGCCTGCCTGCAAGATACCGCGCTTGACCCATTCCACACGGTCTTTGAAATGGGCGTGGCATGGCTGCGCATCCGACCACGTATTGATGATCGCGATGATCGGCTTGCCTTCCCAGTCCACCGGATCATAGCCCATCTGCATGGTTCTGGAACGATGGCCGGAAGAGCGCTGATCATCCGGCAACATCCAGCGTGCAGAACGCAGGTCGGCATATTGCTTCCTGGGCATTTCAAGTTCTCCCCGAAAATTGACTGGCTCGATTGGTGCTCAGCGAGCACGCTTTAATTGAAATCATGACGTTGTGGATTTGGCCATGAAAGCTAATCACCACGTGTATAGTCTTGTGCTGTAAAAGCGCCGCCCTGATAACGACGGGTGATCGGGTCGCCTGTTTCAGCCAGATTGCCGAAACGTGAGGCGTCATCCTGCGGCACATATCCAATACGGCTTGCATCGTCCTTTTCCCACCAGCGACCCGCATTGGCGGAAATTCCCCAGACAACGGCACAGCCGGTTTCGCGCGCCTCGACCGATCCGATCAATATCCGCACCAGATCATCCTGTGATAGCCAGGTGGCCAGATGCCGCGCTTCCGTAGGTTCTGGAAGGCATGAACCAATCCGCACGTGAACGCTTTCAACGCCATGCTTCTCGAACATCATCTGCCCGAGCAGCTCACCGTAAGCTTTCGACAACCCATAATAGCCATCGGGTTTGAAAGGATCATCACTGTTCAGAACCACGTCGCGTTCATAGAAACCAATCGTGTGATTGGAGCTGGCAAAGATCACCCGTTGTTTTTCCGCACGCGCAGCTTCGAAAATATGCGTGACGCCGAGAAGATTGGCCCGGACAATCTGTTCATAGGGCTTTTCGATACTGATACCACCGAAGTGCAATATCGCATCGGTCCCGCGAACCAGATCGGCAATCGCAGCGGCACCGCTCAAATCTGCCTGGATAAATTCTGCGCCTTCGGGGAGTGCGTCAGGAAATGGCTCGATATCGGACAGGCGCAGGCGGTATCCGGCTTGCGAGAGTTTCCGGGTCAGCATGCGGCCAAGATTACCGGAGGCACCGGTCAAAAGGAGGTGTTTCATTCGTTCAGATTCCCTTCATGCGGGCCACTTTTGCCCCGGCAACCGCAATTGTTGCGAGATGCACGCCGCCTGATTGTGGGGCTGAGGTCAATTTATCGGCTGATCCAAGGCGGTGCGACGTCAGCGCGATCTGCTTCAGATCGGGCCCGCAGAAACATGGCATTGTCGGCGAAGGAACAGGAACGGGATAGCTGGAAAGCAAGGTTCCATCAGCGCTGAAGCGGTTCAAAACACCAGCCGATACGCCTGCGCTCCAGTAGGTACCCTCGGCGTCGCAAGCACCACCGTCCGGCCTGCCAGTTTCTTCGTCGAGATCGCGGATGCGTTTGCGGTCGCCAAGATGGCCAGTTGTAGGATCGAACACATAGCGATCAATCCATGGGCCGCGGGAATCCGTATGGAACATCGTGGTTGCATCGGGTGTCCAGGCAAGGCCATTCGATACCTCAAAACCCTGCGCCTTGATCGCAGCCTGTCCGTCGGCTGTTATCCGATAGAGTTTTGCAATGGGCTGCCGTGCTGGACGGCAATCCATACTGCCAATCCATAGCGCGCCATCGGGGCCGATCTTACCGTCATTAAGGCGCGATGTTTCCGGCTCGTCATAGCCGTTCCAGATTGTCTGCTTCTCACCTTTGTCCGGGTCGAACAGAATGACCTCGCGTGCGAGAGCCACGATCAGCTTACCGCTTTCGGCAAGCCCAATACAGGGAACCTCCGCTTCAAAGGTCCACTCGCACACGGGACCCTTTTCGAGGTCTATTTCGTAAACTTTGCGTCCGTTGATATCGCACGCAAAGAGCGTTGCCCTTCGCTCGTCCCAGACGGGACTTTCCATCAGTTCCCCGCGCAGATCGGCAATGCAGTGAAATGGTCCAATCATAATGCGTTCGTCTTTCTGCGGATAACGTCAGGGTGTTCGAGAACAAATTCAGAGAGTGCGAGGCCGAGCCCAGCACCTTCGAAGGGATAAATCAGGCCGTTTTCAATGCGCGGCATCACTGTGACCAGATCGCGATACCATGAGGTGTAGTAGGCCCTGACCGACTCTTGATAGATGGCATTGGGCGCATTGAGTGACAGATGAATCGAGGCTGCAAAGACGACCGGCCCCGTGCAGTCATGTGGCGCAATGGGGCGCTGGAAAGCTTCGGCCATGGTGGCAATCTTTTTTGCTTCGGAAAGCCCGCCGCACCAGGAAATATCCAGCATGACATAATCGGATGCATCGGCGCGAAGAACGTCAAGGAACTGCGCGCGGGTTGCCATTGTCTCGCTGGCACAAACAGCGATGCCGGATTTCTGCGCATAGACCGCAAGTGCTTGCGGGTTCATCATCTTGATCGGGTCTTCGGACCAGAATGGACGGAATGCCTTTAGTTCCCGTGCAATCGTCAGCGCGGAAGTCAGGTCCCACATGGAGTGAAACTCGACCATGATCTCCATTTTGTCGCCGACAGCATCACGTATCTGGCGGAACGGCACGAGGGCCTTGTCCAGATCTTGCGCATGGATGAAGTTTCCTCCCGACGCCACGGCGAATGGATCGAATGGCCAGATTTTCATGGCCGTTATACCTTCGGAAAGGAGGCTTTCGGCGAGCGCTCCTGCATCGCGGTGAAAGGCAAGCTGGTCTTCGTAAGGCCCTTCCGTGCCTTCGTCCGTATCGCCGATATAGCGCCGCGAGCCGCTCTTGTTATAGGTGTAGCCAGCACAGGTATTGTAGGTACGGATGGATTGCCGCGACAGCCCACCCAGCAGTTGGTGGATTGGCTGCCCCGTGACCCGTCCAAAAATATCCCAAAGCGCAATATCGATAGCGGAAGCAGCGCGAATTTCCACACCAGAAGACCGAAAGCCTACATATGGCTCCAGCAGCAGTTTGGATATCCGGTCGATTTCAAGCGGGTTCTGGCCGACCAATTGTGGCGCAATATCACTATGAATATAGGCGGCCACGGCATTCGCGCCGCGAAATGTCTCGCCCAGACCCACGATGCCTTCATCAGTGTGGATTTGAACCCACAAGATGTTGTTCAAGTGCGGTAACTGCACCGTTTCGACAGCCGTGATCTTCATCAAAGGCTCCTGTTCAGTCTTGCATGCTAATGCGCGGATGGTTGACGGTTACGCGCAACAATTTGCGTGGGATTGACGAAGCGCAGGGCCAGAAGAAGCCAGACCAGCGAAGTCACCATATAGATCACGGCCATGGCGTCGATGGACTGGACGGAACGGACACCGGCAGCGAACACCGAATAGTAAAGTGCCACGACAAGTGTTTGCGATGTGGGACCTGCTGTCAGGAAGGTCAGTTCAAACATGGCTACCGTACGCACCAGAACCAGAAGCATCGCCGCCAGAACACCGGGTAAAAGCATGGGCAGAAGCACATGGATGAAGAGTTTGAATGTTCCGGCACCAAAGACGCGCGCTGCCGCTTCGACCTTGGGGTCGATCTGCTCGATGAAGGGGATCATGACGAGAATGACAAAGGGTACGGTCGGCACAAGATTGGCAAGAACCACGCCCCAGAATGTTCCACCGACACCGAATTTATAGAGAACGGTTGCAAGTGGTATCCCGAAGGTTATCGGTGGTACGAGCAGGGGCAAAAGGAAAATCAGCAACACGAATTTCTTGCCGGGAAAATCGCGTCGAGCCATGGCGTAGGCGGCGGTTACGCCGAGAATGCCGGATAGAATAACAACGGCAAAGACCACCTGAAACGTTACCAGCAAGACCTGATCCAGCTGAAATTCAGCCCAGGCCGCCGCGTACCATCGTGTGGTGAAGGCGTCTGGCAGCCAGGTGCCAAGCCAGCGCGTGCCGAAGCTCGACACGACCACAGCTGTGATGACCGCCAGAACATTGAGGACGAAGAAGCCGGTCAGAAGCCAGACAACTGTGATCCAGAGTTTGGAGAGAAGGGATGTATCGCGAACCATGATTTATCCTTTCCCGCCTGCAGTCGAGCCACGATAGAAAAATGAGCGGACGCCAAGAAGCGCACCGACGACGAGCAATTGTACGGCTGCCATGATCATGGCAATCGAAGATGCCATGGAGTCGTCGTACTGCTCGAATGCAGCTTGTGCCGCAGCAATGGATATGACGCGTGTGGGGCCTGATGGTGCACCCAAAAGCACGGCGGAAGGGAAGACGGCGAAAGCCTGAACGAAAGTAAGGCAGGCCGCGACAACCAGTCCCGGCACCAGCAAGGGCAGCATGACATATCGAAAGCGCTGCCAGCTATTGGCTCCGTGGGTGGCCGCCGCCCGTTCCAATGCGGGGTCGATGCCAGTGATGTAGGAGAGCGTCAATAGAAACGTGAATGGAAAGACGGTTATGATGAGCGAGGCGAAGACACCCCAGTAGTTATTGGTCAGCTTCAATGGACTGTCGATCAGGCCGATGAAAATTAGTGTGCGACTGAACCAGCCTTGCGGACCGAGATAGTTGAGCAGGCCTTCCGCAATCAGAACTGTACCAAGCGTAATAGGCAGAACGAGGATGGTCGTCAGCAACCGTTGACGTCGCATCAGCCGAACGCGCAACGCAATAGGTACTGCAAACAACACGCTGATAATCGTAACCGGAACGGCAAGCCATAGGGTGGCGCCGATGGTTTTATAAAGAAACGGATCGGAGAAGAATTTTGCGTAATTGGCGAATGCGCCGCCGCCGTCCAGCGGATTGAACGACAGAACCAGACCGTAGAGAAACGGGTAAATGAAGACGCCGATCACAAACAACAGAGCGGGCAGGATCAGCAGCGTCACGCCGTCAAAGCCACGATTGGCCAGCCTTTGTCGCAGGCCGGGTGTCAGTGGCGCTTCGGCATATCGCTCTTGAGCTATATCGGCCATATCTCAGCCCTCCGCCGGAAAGATGAGCGCATTGGCGGCATCGATGCCAAGTTCAATCTGGCTGCCGGGCTCTACGCCTTTGGGACCGTGAAAGATGAGTTCCAGACCCGTTTGCGTGCGTGCTGTGCCCACATATTCACGGCCGCGATATTCAATGGTTTCGACAGTTGCCTGTAAGGTGTTTGGATGGGCTGAACCTGAAACGACGTCGTCCCCGCGCGCCATCAAAACGGCTTCGTCACCGACTTTCAACGTATCAACCGAACGCCCGGTCAGTTCACTGCCTGCAACATCAATCGTCGCCCGTCCGTTTTCGATACGGGTGATCTTGCCGGGCAGGGCGTTTCGAAATCCCATGAATGCAGCGACATCTCGGTAGAGTGGTGCTTCATATAGCTCATTGGGCTTGCCAACCTGACGGATCTCGCCATCGCGTAAAACAACAATGCGATCTGCAAGCGAGAGGGCTTCGTCCTGATCATGTGTGACGTAGATTGTGGTGGAACCAAGCTGATTGTGGATGCGGCGAATTTCAGCACGCATCTCAAGGCGTAGCTTGGCGTCGAGGTTGGATAGCGGCTCATCCATCAGCACCAGAGGAGGCTCAATCACAATCGCGCGGGCGATCGCCACGCGCTGTTGTTGGCCGCCAGAGAGTTGCCCGGGGAGCTTTTCTTCCTGTCCCTGCAAGCGCACCAAGGCCAGCGCAGCACGCGAACGCTTTTCTATTTCGCTTTTGGCCAGCCCGCGCATTTTAAGGCCGAAGCCAACATTCTGCAGGACGTTCATATGCGGGAACAGCGCATAGTTCTGGAAAACCATGCCAAAGCCACGATCCTCCGGCTTCAGCTGATCGACGCGACGGTTATCGATATAAATGCCGCCGCCTGTCGTGCCGAGAAGACCGGCAATGCAGTTGAGAGCGGTTGATTTTCCGCAGCCAGAAGGGCCGAGAAGCGCGATAAATTCGCCTTTCCGGATGGTGAGGTTGATTTCCCTCAGCGCATTGAAAGTTCCGAATGATCGGCTCATCCGGTCTAGCCGGAGTTCTTGAAAGGACATTGACGCAAACACCATGATTGGTTTGACGATCATGGACCGTTCCGGACGAGTTGATGCAGCTCGCCCGGAAATGCCCGCTTAAGAGGTTTAGCTGGCTGCGACCTCTTCATCCCAACGCCGGAAGGCTGCGACAAGCGCCTCCGGTTCAAGCGGCAGTTCAATCGGATTGTTGGCGATCCACTCCGCATATTCGGGGCGTCCGAATTCAGCGATGATGTTCTGGCTCTCCTTTGGTGCCATCTCAATCGTAACGTCCTTGACCGCCGGACCCGGATAGAAATAACCGGCATCGTAAGAATAAGCCTGCTGATCGGGCTTCAATGCGAATTTGATGAACTCCATCAAAACGGCGATCTTTTCTTCCGAAACGCCCCTTGGAATTGCAAAATAATGTGCATCGCAAACCCAATGGAAACCCTCAAGTTTGCTAACACCCATTTCCTTCGGCACGACGCCGAGCGCGCGGGGATTGATGTCCCAGCCCGTGGTGGTCACCGTCATGTCGCGGGTGCCTTCGCCCAGTTCCTTCATCAGGGCGCCGGTGCCTGCCGGATAATATTCGATGTTCTTGTGTAGTTCCTTCAGATAGGCCCAGGTCTTTTCCCAACCATTGATAGGATCTTTCGGATTGCTGTCGCCGAGAAGATAGGGCAGGCCCATCAGGAATGTGCGACCTGGCCCGGAATTGGCGGGGCGTGCATAAATGAACTTCTTGGGGTTCTCCTTGGTCCAGGCCAGAAGTTCCTCAGCGTTTTTAGGCGCGGTCTTGACCTTGTCCGGATGGAATTCAAGAAGTGGGCCCGACGGGTAATAAGAAACCACGACGCCTTTGCCCTTGGACATTTCCTGCATACGCCATGCTGGCTCAAGATAGATGTCCTGCAGCTTGGGCAGGCCGTTTTCCGGCAAGGCGATGATATCGGTCCAGATATCGTCGGCAAGTCCTGCCGACAGTGCGTCAGGGCCGACAATGACCAGATCGATATCGATGCGATTAGCGCGCTGTTGAGCCTTGATCTTGCCCGGCAGTTCAGGCGCTGGCGCTTTATTGAATGTAAAGCGCGAAACGAGCGCCTTTTGTTCGGATGCAAAATTATCAAATATCGGTTGGGTCAAAGCGAGATTGCCGGCAGCATCAATAACGTTCAATGCTACCGGTGATGACGGCAGCTTTGCCGACTGTGCCCAAACACCTTTCGGCAGCATGATCCCCATGCCCGTTGCAAGCCCGGCCCCCGCCATGAATGTGCGGCGTGAAATTCCCTTATTCATGTTCTCCTCCATTTTTGGTTCTGCGGTGCGTCCGTCTTCTCCCTGTCAGGACGCCCTGATTTCATCTGTCAGACTAAGCCATCTGTCTCCCAACCCGCGACGATCTGCTGAAGCGTTTCGCGGTCATGTTGTTCAAGTTGCGGCAGCCCCGGAAGCCGGACTTTGCCAACGGCTAGCCCCTGAATTTGCAAAGCTTCCTTTACGACCGTCACATTGGCGCCATTGCGGTATTTTGTTCGCATGGTTTCGAATTCGGCGATGCTCTCAACCAGCGAACGCGCGTGATTGTAATCGCCAGCTTCCAGTGCATTCCAGACGGCGAGCGAACGCTTGGGCGCAACATTGACCAGCCCGGATGTGAACCCACGTCCGCCGAGCGCATAGAAGGGCAGGGCCCAACTTTCCGCGAGGCCGCAAATCCAGGTGGCATCCATTCCTTTTGTTGCCCGGCAGCATTCAAAGAACAGCATCGTGTTCTGGGATGCGAACTTGACCCCGGCGACTTTCGGATGGGTGGCAAGCCGGACCATTTCATCAAGCGGTATAAGATCAGAACGGATATAGGCGACGATGGGTAGATCAATCGCTTCAGCAATCGCGATAAAGTAGTCAACCTGTGCATGCGGTGCCGCAAAGGGGTCAAGCGGATGATGGATCATCACGCCGTCAGCACCGGCGGCGCTTGCCGCTTTCGCTACTTTTATGGCTTCACGCACCGAACGTCCCGCAGCGGCGGTGACGGCTGCCTTCCCGGCAACAGCTTCAATTGCCAGTGCCTGCAGGCGAATGACTTCATCTTCAGTCAGGCTGTAGAACTCTCCGGTATTGCCGCCGCTGACAATGTTATGAACGCCGGCATCTGCGATGCGCGAGACGATTTTTGCCGTCAGCACCGGGTCGATTTCGCCTTGTGCATCATAAGCGGTTGCATGCACGCCCGAAATGCCGCGAAGCACCCGGCGGTAGCCTGCTAGATCCATTGTTTCCTCCCAATAGACTGATCAGAAGACCAGTTCGATATGCGTCTCCCCTGCCTTTACGATGTGCTCTCGCATCAACCGTTCGGCCAAATCCCCATTTCTTTTGGTTATCGCCAGCATGATGGCCTCATGCTCGCCGAACGACTGACGGCGAACATCATCACGTGACAGCACGGTCACGCGGGCTGCGTGGTCATACATACGTTGCGCATTTTGCAACCGGCGCAGATATTCACAGCCGGATGCTTCATGGATGCCGTCGTGGAATTTCTCGTTTAGCTCAATCAGTTCGTCGATATCGCCGGTTTCCACTGCCGCGCGCATTTCCTCAATGGTGGCGCGAAGGAATTCAAAGGCTTCCTCGCTTCCGTGTTTTGCAGCCTGTCGCGCAATGATGCTTTCCAGCGCGGCGCGAGCCAGCATCATTTCTTCCGCCTGGCGCTCGTTGAAGCACACAAATGTGCCACGACGCGATTCAGTCCTGACCAGACCTTCGCCCTCAAGCTGCCTTAGCGCTTCCTTGAGCGGGCTGGTGCTGATGCCGAGATCGGCGGCTAGCTGGCGTTCGTTCAGTTTTTCACCGGATTTCAGACGGCCGGAAATAATGGCTTCCCGCAAACTGTCATGCACATGATCTCTGAGATTTCTCAGCTTAATCGGCTTGAGAGCTAACGCCTGCGAATCCAAAGTTCAAATCTCCCTGAAACTCCTTGGCTAAAGGAATAACTGCTTACTTCGTGATATGTCAATATCTGATGTATCAGATTTTAAACCGCAGCGTGCGATTGGCGGAGGTTGCGCAGACTGGGCCGCCAACTACGGCTCTTGCCATCAGTGAATTGCTAGAGGTCTGATGATGTTGAAACAAAAATGGCGCCGTGGCGCCATTAAAAACCAGCCCGATAACGGGCGATGTGGTTCTGGATTATTCGGTCAGTGCCAGACGTCGGCGAAGTCGCGCTGCTCTGCCGCCATTGACGTTTGCCGACAGCTTTTGAAACGCGTCGAGATAATTATCCTTGGTACGAAGAATATGCGCGGTGAGTATCGTTGAAAGCTGGTCGCGCTTGTTATCGGCAAAAAGGCTGATCATATGCGCATGATCCTTATAGGACCGGTCCGGTTCACCTTCAGCGCGAATGGCAAGATGTGTTCTCAATGATGCCACGCGGCCGAGAATAAGATCATAGGCATTTTTCAGATAACGATTGCCACAATGATGGAAGAAGGCGAGGTGAAATGCCGTATCGGCGCGGCCATAAGCCTGCATATCGCTGCTTTCAATGGCCTCAGTCATCGCTATCAGCTGCTTCTGCAGTTCACTGACGGCCAATGGCAGCGATTGTTGCGGCGTTAGTGCGATGGCCTGCTTTTCCAGCCCAACGCGATAGTCGCAAAGTTCGGCAATGTCTTCGAGCGTCGGCGTGAAGACATAGGTGCCGGATTTCGGGACGATGATCACCAGCCCTTCCATCTGCAACAGATTGAGCGCTTCACGCACGGGCGTTCGGCTGACTTCAAATGCCGAGGCCAGCGTGTCTTCGGAGAGGTTTTCCCCGAAATCGAGCTCGGCGTCGACGATAGCCGCGCGTATTTTATCAGCGATCGTCGGGACAAGACTCTTGCGGGGGGGCGTTTTCGGCTTTGTCATGCCAGTACACGGTCTCCTCAAAGAATTTCCGGCAGCGCGTTAAAGATCGCTGCCGGTAATGTGGTCTAGTCGCGTTTAGCTTTCAAGCTCATGCAGAGGAAGAAGCTAATGATCGGAAATATTGCAAGTACCAGAAGCGAGATCGAAAAACTATCGGTCGCAGTTTTCACCCAGCCCACAATATAAGGACCAGTAAAACCGCCGATTTGGGCAAAGCCGTTGATTGCGGCCAATCCGCCAGCCGCTGCTGCGCCAGTGAGGAACTGCGTTGGCAAGGTCCAGAAAACGCCGAGATAGGACCAGAGGAAGAAGGCGCAGATGCAGAGAAGCAACAGGCCCAGATAAGGGTTAGGCGCAAGTGCGCTGGCCGCCAGGAAGAGACCACCGAAAAGGCCGGAGATAGCCGTGTGAATCTTGCGTTCGCCCGTGCGGTCGGAACTGCGCGAAATGAAGACGAGCCCGAATGCTGCGAAAATGAATGGCACGGCCGAGACGAAGCCAGACTGCAGGGTCGTCAGACCAAAGGTCTTCACGATCTGCGGCAGCCACATGATCACACCGTAAACCGCGATGCCATTGAACATGTAAACCAGCGTGAGAAGCCATACCCGGAAATCGCTGAAGATTTCGCGCAGGCTGTGACGGGTGTCGGGCTGGGTGTTCTTCTCGTCCTCGGCAAGCTGTTCAAGAAGCCAGGCGCGTTCATCCGCTGCCAGCCATTTGCTGTCCTTTTGCGGTGAATCGACAAGATAGAAGAATGTGACGACGCCAAGAACGATTGCAGGCAGCCCTTCGAGGATGAACATTGCCTGCCAGCCATGCAGGCCGAACAGGCCTTCACCAGCGTCGATCAACCAGCCGGAAATCGGGGCTCCGATGACAATCGACAGCACGGTTGCAGCCATGAAGAGGGCCGTTGCGCGGCCACGTTCTTTGGCTGGAAACCAGTAGGTCAGATAGAGGAGTACGCCTGGCGCAAAGCCAGCTTCGGCAACGCCGAGCAGAAAACGCAGGATATAGAAGGAGGTTGGCCCCTGCACGAAGGCCATAGCACAAGAGACGATGCCCCAGGTGACCATGATACGGGCGATCCATATCCGAGGGCCGACTTTGTGCAGGATCATGTTGCTGGGGATTTCAAAAGCCAGATAGCCGATGAAGAAAATCCCCGCACCAAGACCGAACATGTATGGGGTCAGGCCGATGTCGTCATTCATGTGCAGCGCGGCGAAGCCGATATTCACGCGATCCAGATAGTTCACGATGAAGCAGATGAAGCAGAAAAGGACGATGCGCATATTGAGTTTGCGGATCGTTCGGTCGCGTAGACTTGTATTCAAATGAGCGCCGTCAGCACGGATTGCATCCGCCATGACATTCCTCCCTAAGCTTTGATGTCGCCCTCCGCGACACCTTTCGTCGGGCACCTATAGACCGGAAAGGAAGTACGCACAAGTGGCATACATAAACTAGAACCCTAGTTGACAATCGGATTGATCTGGTCATTCTTGCCGCCGACTGAAACATGACGCCATGTGTGGCGGGAGGATTAAAGTGCAGCAATCTCAATCGGCAATCGCCAGCTCGGGCTATTTCGTTGACCGGACCGTTCTTGTCACTGGAGGCGCTTCGGGAATCGGACGTGCCGTTACCGACAAGCTGGTAGGGCTTGGCGCGAAAGTTGCCGTGTGGGACATCAATGCCGAGCGACTCGCTGAATGTCAGGCCATTCATGGCGACCGCGTACTGACCGCAACGGTCAATGTTGCAGAACAATCGTCGGTTGAAACTGCCATGGAAGCGCTTGTGATGTCGTTTGGCGGCATTGATCACCTTTTGAACAATGCCGGTATCATCGGGCAGCGCATGACTGTCGAGGATATGAACGAGCCGGAACTTGACCGTGTTCTCGGCGTCAATCTGAAAAGCGCTTTTTATGTTTCCAGCGCGTTCATTCGTGCTCCTTCCAGTCGAGATGACCGCTCAGTCGTTAATTTGTCTTCGATTGCTGCGCGCACGGGTGGCATGGTTGGCAATATCGTCTACGCAACAACCAAAGGCGCAATCGCGTCCTTCACAGTTGCGCTTGCCAAGGAACTGGCACCGAAGGCGCGTGTTAATGCGCTGGCTCCCGGCGTCATCAACACGGAAATTCAGCAGGATGTTTTTGCTGATCCGGCAAACATCGAAGCGATGGCCAATATGATCCCGCTGAAGAGGCTTGGCACTGCGGCTGAAGTTGCTGATGCTGCGGTTTGGCTCCTCTCCGGAGAGGCGTCTTATATTACCGGTGTCGTTTTAGATGTGTCTGGCGGTCGCTGAACGGGAGAGCATGATGAAAAACACAGCTGAAAAACTGAGAGCTGGCATTGAATCCGGTCGTTTGCTTCAGGCACCCGGCGCAGCCGATGCTTTGACGGCACGTCTGGTCGAGATGGCACAATTCCCCGCTATTTACATGACCGGTTTTGGTGCGACAGCCTCGCGGCTTGGTTTGCCGGATATAGGCTTGCTGTCGCAAACTGAAATGACGACACATGCGCGAGACATGGTTCGGGCGGTTGATATCCCGGTTATTGCCGACGCCGATACCGGTTATGGCGGGCCCGCCAATATCTGGCGAACGGTAGAGGAGTATATACAGGCTGGTGTTGCCGCAATCCATCTTGAAGACCAGCAATTGCCGAAGCGATGCGGCCAACGCTCGGGCGTGCGCGTCATTCCGGCAGAGGAAAACATTCGGCGTCTGCGCTGTGCTGTCGAAGCGCGTGGTCAGCATCCAATGCTGTTGATAGCGCGGACAGATGCGATTCAGAGCGAAGGCATTGATGAGGCTATTCGCCGTGCAAAGCTCTATCAGGATGCTGGCGCCGACCTCGTTTTTGTCGACGGCATCAAGAAGATCGCCGACGTTGAGGCGGTTTCAAGGGGCGTTCTGGGTCCGAAAGTTGTCAGCATTGTCGACGGCAACGAGACCACTGCGCTGACGGCAAAGGACCTAGAAGAGCTTGGCTTCAACGTTGCGTTCTATGCGCTTTCCGCTCTTTTCTCAGCTGTTAAAGCCGTTCGGGACACCCTTGATGTGTTGAAGGCGGAAGGCACTCCGCATAGCCGTGCAGATGCCATGGTGACATATGGGGAATTCAGCGCGGTGACTGGACTGGC
Organism: Brucella haematophila; assembly: GCF_005938105.1. GTDB lineage: Bacteria > Pseudomonadota > Alphaproteobacteria > Rhizobiales > Rhizobiaceae > Brucella > Brucella haematophila. The sequence continues at coordinate 91,589 of NZ_VCPE01000007.1, forward strand.
CGACTATGACGCGCTGGATGACCGCTACGGCTGGCCGGAACACAAGTAATCAAGGTTCAGAGATTTTGCCGCCGGTCGCTATTATCGCGACCGGCGGCAAATAAAGATTTACTCGCAAAGAATGTGACGACCGACGGATTAAAACGCGGGACCGGGTGTTGATGCTATAATGCAGCAGACATGGGAGGTCGTCATGATCCGCGCACTCTCGATTTCAGTGTTACTCTTCCTTTCGCCAGCATCGTCGCTGGCCGACAGTCTGGAAGCCGTCAACGGACATTATACGATCCAGCGTTCATCGGTGATCGGTTTTCATGTCGGTCAGGTTGGCGGTGGCGGGCTGGCTGGTTCTTTCGCTGAATTTGCCGGTGATTTTAATCTCAATGCTCAAAATCTGGCAAAGTCGTCCGTGTCCTTTACGCTCAAGCCAGTGAGTGTCGACGCGAAACAGACCCGCATCAGCGATTTTCTTAGATCGTCAGCGGTCTTTGATATTGAGCATTATCCGGTTCTCGCATTTCGATCGACAAAGATCACACAGACGGGGCCTCTGAACGCCCGGATCGACGGCGTTTTGACCGCCCGCGGCAAGTCACATGGTGAAACATTCTTTGCGTCCATGATTGGCCACGATGAGAAGACCGTTACGTTTCATGTAACCGGCAAGGTTTTGCGATCACCCTATGGCATGGATGTCGGCACACCGATCTATTCCAATGTGGTCGATTTCGACATGAATCTGCTGGGTACAAAATAATGTTGGGTGATAGGGATTAAATTCACTCCTGCGGTGTTCTTCAAGATGGAGACTAAGACCAACCCGTAGAGGAGGACTATCATGATTAAAGTGACAGCGTTTTTGACAACCGCCGCTCTTGTCATCAGCATGCCATTGGCTGCCCATAGCGAAGATTATGCTTCTGGTGCCGTCAAGACGATGAAAACAGCGAAGGGTGAAGTTCTGACCGACGCCAAGGGAATGACCCTTTATGTGTTCGACAAGGACAGCAAGGGGGCATCCAATTGCTACGATGACTGCGCGAAGAAATGGCCGCCGCTGGAGGCTTCCAAGGATGCGAAAATGGATTCCGAGTTCAGTCTCGTCACGCGCAAGGATGGCACGAAACAGTGGGCACATAAAGAAAAGCCGCTATACCTTTGGCAGGGCGACAAAAAGCCCGGCGATGTGTCTGGTGACGGAGTCGGCGGTGTCTGGCACATAGCCAAGGATTGAGTGCAGGAGCGGTTCGGGAATGTCGCGCTTTTTGGAGGAAATTGAGGAATGTGTTCCAGCGCTCAGGCGTTATGCCCGAGCGCTGACACATGACATCGATTGGGCCGACGATCTGGTGCAGGATTGTCTGGAGCGCGCAATTCGCAAAAGCAGTTTGTGGAAGCCGTCTGGTCCATTGCGCGCATGGCTTTTCCGCATCCTCGTAAACCTGTGGCGCAACGAGTTGCGTCACAGGCGCCGGGCTCCGGACAATGCGCCATTATCGAGCGTCATGGTCGAGCCACAGGTTCCAAGTGCATCTCCATCCCGGCTTGCTTTCGCTGAGACCGCCCGCGCAATACAAACACTGCCGTCCGAACAGCGCGAGGCACTTTTATTGGTCGCCGTCGAAGGTATGAGTTACACCGAGGCAGCTTCAGTGTTGGAAGTTCCGCTCGGTACTTTGATGTCCCGTCTGGGGCGAGCCCGCGCGACATTGCGCAGTCTTACAGAGGAGAACGGTTCGCATTTGAGGGCCTTGAAATGAAAAGCAAGTTGATCAGTGACGCTGAGCTACAGGCCTATGTCGATGGGCTGCTTTCGGACGAACGCCGCCAGGTGATAGAGGCAGAGCTGTCCGCTAATCCTCAACTGGCCTCCGAGATGGCGGCCTGGCAACGACAGAATGAAACTTTGCAAGCACTCTATGCCAATGTGGCTCAGGAGCCTGTACCAGCACGACTGAACCCGACGGCCATCAAAAGCGAAATTCGCACTGCACGACTGGGTTCGTGGCGTATGGCCGCCGCGGCAGCGGTGTTGATCGCCGTAGGAGCAGGGGCCGGATGGTTTGGCCGCGGTGTTCTTGAGGTCACACCATCGTCTTCGATGCCAATCGCGACCGAGGCTATGGCTGCCCATAACCTTTATACGAGTGAAGTCGTGCATCCGGTTGAGGTGAAAGCGGAGCAGGAGCAACATTTGTCGGCTTGGCTTTCCAAGCGACTGGAGCGCACTCTGGTCATACCGGATCTGCGGGCAGAAGGGCTCTCTTTGGTCGGAGGTCGTCTATTGCCGGCCAATGGCGGGCCAGCCGCCCAACTGATGTATGAAGACACGAGCGGCAAACGCGTGACCCTTTTTATTGTTCCATCGGACGAGAAAAAGGAAACATCGTTGCGTTATCTGACACAGGGTAATCTGGAGGCGCTCATATGGAGCGATAATGCTCTTGATTGTGCGCTTGTCGGTGACTTGCCGCGCGCTCGCCTTCAGGAAATCGCCATGAGCGCCTACAAACAATTCGAATAAGACCGGAGCCGGTTCCGGGAGGGTGTTATGTGGCGCAACACAAAGACCACCTATGGCTACGTCACGCGGATACTGCACTGGTTGATCGCTCTGTTTATCGCCGGGCAGATCGGTCTCGGGTTTCTCACACAGACTATGGCGAATAGTCCGGTGGCCCAGTTTTCACTATACCAATGGCATAAATCGCTCGGGTTTTTAATCCTTGGTCTGGCGTTTATCCGGGTGTTCTGGTTTGCCGCGAACCCCCATCCTTCGCCCAGTTCCGATGTTAATCAGTTTGAATGGCGTGTTGCCAAAGCTGTTCACAGGCTTCTGCTGGCAATGACAATCTTGGTGCCCTTTACCGGCTGGGCAATTGTGTCGACTTCGCCGCTTGGTATCCCCAGCTATGTCTTTGACCTTTTCGTTATGCCCAATATCCCGCTGCCCGTGTCAGACGCCGATGAAACACTCTGGTCGTGGCTGCATACAATATGCGTATACGGCTTTATGGGGTTGATTGTGCTGCATGCAGGGGCAGCGCTTTATCACCATTTTTTCCGGCGAGATGAAACACTGCGAAGAATGATCAGGCTTCCGCACTTCTCAAGGAAGGTTCATTAAAGCCATTCGTAGCAGTGGAAGAAAGCAGGGCATTCCTCCAAACGAAAACAGGTGACCTGCGTTTAGGCAGGTCACCTGTTTGGTAGATTCGGGGCAGGGGCTGTCCCGATAGCCTGTTTGTTATGACTTGCCGAGACGCTTGCGCAGTTCGGTGTTTTCGGAGCGAAGCTTTGCCGCCAGTTCCTTGCGCAGCTTCAGGTTTTCGGCTTCCAGCGCCACAAGTGCCTTCAGATCGTCGCTCGTCGTTGATGCCTTTGCGGCTGCCGGAGCGGCGGTCTTTCCAGCGGCGTTCTTCCAGTTGTAATAGGTCTGCTCACTGACTTCAGCATGCTGCAATGCAGCCTTCAGCGTGGTCTTGCCGCCCTTGGTGGCCTTTTCAACCGATGCAAGAATGGAAGCGCGTTCAGCTGGCGTATATTTCTTCACCTTGCGGCCAGCCGATGCTGCAGCAGCTGCAACAACCTTGGCGGCCTTGGGGGCAGACGTAGCCTTTGCCGCTTTGGGAGCCTTGGCAGCTTTTGCAGCTGGCTTGGCAGACGCAGCTTTAGGCTCAGCCTTCTTGCGCGGTGCACGGGTTTTCGGCTTGGTGCTCACAGGCTCAGCTGCTGCGGTCTGGTTTGCTTCTACAATGGTTTCATCAGCCATGTTCAGTTTCTCCTGAATTGATACTCGGGTCAGTTTTCCGGGTGCCGAATATATGGGACAATGCTTAATGCAACTATAAGTGCCATTACTTTGACAATTTGTGAAGAGATGCCATCACATCAGCATGGTGAGATGATCTATTATGAAGCAGGATTGATTGTTGAAAACTGAGGCTTAAATCTGTAGGTAGAGCACAGTACCTGTCGGTGCACTTCCACGAATTTGATTGAGAAAGCTATTTTCGGATGAAGAATCCAATCCGCAATGTTG
>NZ_VCPE01000008.1 GCF_005938105.1 Brucella haematophila
TAAATCTGTAGGTAGAGCACAGTACCTGTCGGTGCACTTCCACGAATTTGATTGAGAAAGCTATTTTCGGATGAAGAATCCAATCCGCAATGTTGTCGTTGAATATAAGAACCGGCGTGCGCGCAAGAGCGGCAATGCGCTGTGGGGCAACCTTGATCTGAAGTCGATTGCACGGGAAGTGGAAGAAGATACCAAGGCGCCGACATCTGCCGATCAGGGGACAGCTCCCATCTCTCAAACGGACAATGAACCAGCTGCACCTATCCACGCGTCAACGCCACAGGTAGAAGCCAAGACTGCGCCGAAGATCCTCATTGCCAATATACCAGAACCTGTTGCCACAAAAGCGAGCATGGCCTCTCCAGAACCAGAAGCGCCTGCCACTGCCGAAGCCACAGTTTCACCAACTCCAGCCAAGAAAAAAGTCAATCCCAGCAGTCGCTTGAAGCCAATTGCTGACAAGCCGGTGAAAGCCAAGCCAGCTCCTAAAATCGTAGCTGACATTCTGGATGAACTGGCTGCGCTTGAGGCGGAGAATACTGCGTTAAAACGCCAACTGGCCCAAAAGCTCAACACCGAAAATCAAAAAATGCGGAAAATGCTCGTTCGCATTGAAACCCAGATCAAACTCTAAAGGCAGCTCGCCTTTACGACATGGTTTTCGGCTATTTACCGAGAACCGGTGATGGGCATGCTTTTTCCAGCCGGTCGGCTTTCCTCAAAGCTCCGGCTATCGCAGCCATAAGGGCTATGGCGAGGCCATAGATCAACAGTGTTGTTTGCAGGCCGAGATAAGGCATGGCGATGCCAGCCACAACAACAGGCATGCCAAAGGCAAGGTAGCTGAGCGTAAAGATCGAAGCGAAAACCTCACCTCGCTCGCTGACTGGTGTCAGTGGCACGATGCTCCGCAAACTGGCATAAAAACATGTTCCAAAGCCTGTTCCGGCGATGAAAAGCGCAATCAGATAGACAGTGATGTTGGATGAAAGAATACCAACGAGGGTGAAGATCGTTCCGACAGCAAGGCTGCTCGTGCCGTATAGCATAGTATTTCGCGGCGCGAATTTGCGCGCGACATAACTGGCAATCGCCCCACCAATGGACAAGAATGTGATGACGCTTGCTTGAGCGAGATAGTCATGGAAGTTGAAAATCTTGGACATGATGAGCGGCCCAAGAGCGAGGTAAAAGCCGCCGGTGGCCCATGCCGCAACAACAGCAGGCGCGCATTTCCAGAACATGTTCCTCACGCTTGATGGTAGTCCCAAGCGCGGTTGTAATGAGGTGAGTATTCCGCGATGGCGCGGTGAACTCTCAGGCAAGGTCCATATCATGACAGCCAGAACCAGGCTGACGAAGATAAGCCCACCAAAAGCGTAGCTTCGCGGCTGTTCGAACATGTCCATGATAAGGCCAGCTATCACAGCCCCAGCAGCCAATCCTAGAAGTGGTACAACGGAATTGCAGATTGCGGCTATGCCGGGAAACTTGCGCGGTTCAAAATCAACTACAGTTGCCGAGGATGCCGTTATCAAAAGTCCACAGGCGACACCTTGAACACATCTTGCAACCAACAATCCCGCAAGGCTTGTAGCTGTCATGAAGGCGAAGGCGGATAGGGCGAGAAGCAGGAAGCCGAGGGATAGAACCGGACGGCGGCCGATATAATCAGAACTTGCGCCAGCAACTAGGAGGGTGGTGAGTAAAGCGCCAGCATAGATAGCGAAAATACCCGTCATTGCAGCAGGCGAAAACCCAATCTCTTGCTGCAGCGCGGGATAAAAGGGAGAGGGCAAGCTTGCACTGGCCATCATGACAAATTGGCTGACCAAAGCAATCGCGAAGCCGGATCGTTCGCCGCTTGAGACGTGAATTTGATCGTTCGACATGGCTTTACCTGATGCAATCGCCTTGAAGCGACTGCGCAATGGTTCGATATTATTCGAACCATTTTCTACTATGAAACCGACGATGGTTCAACTATATTCGAACAATGACGGAAGAAATCTTATCTAACCCGGTTGATTTGCCTCATCCAGATCGCGATGAGATAGCGCTCGCTCAGGTGCTTTTTGCGCTTAGCGATCCGTCGCGTCTGGAGATCGTTCGGCAGTTGGATGGCGGTCCGTTGGAAATGGCGCGCTGCCATTTGAGCGATCCGAATGTACCGAAATCGACGCGTTCGCATCTGATGAAAGTGCTGCGTGAAAGCGGTGTGGTCTGGAACAAGCCGAACGGTCGTGGCCGTTTATTGTCGCTAAGGCGAGAAGAACTTGACCAACGTTTTCCGGGGCTTCTCGATGCAGTTCTCAATGCTGCAAAGGCGTGAGCCGATTTGAACATCGGCTCACCACATCGTCCAAAGTCTTAGACGGGTGGCGCGCTCTTCAGGCTGTCGTCTTTTTGATGTTAAAAAACGAGCCATTGAACGCAATCTCGCTGAGAGGCTTGCGTGGGCTCGGAATTTCACGCTTTTGCAGAATTTCCGAAAGCGTGGACTTATCGGCAATGCGGCCTATCGCTGCGATGGCTTCAATGGCGACATCGTCAGGTATTGCAAGCTCTGTCCGCGTTCGGTCGTGATCGAAGCCAGCCATCGCATGTGCATGCCAGCCCGATAAGGTCGCCTGGTAAGCAATCGCCGCCCACGCTGCACCTGTATCGAAGGAGTGTGTTGAGGAGGGCTGTGCTTCAGTAGCGTTGGGCGCTGTGAATGTTTTCTGAGAGGCAAGCACGACGAGTGCCGACGCATTTTGCGCCCAACTGCGATTGAAATCGTTGAGAAGCGAAAGAAGGCTTTCCCACTGCGGTGTGTCACGGCGGGCATAAATGAAGCGCCATGGCTGAGCATTATAGGCAGAAGGCGCCCACCGGCCAGCTTCGAGTATCGCTAGCAAATTGGCCTCGCTGATAGGTTCGGCGGTAAAGGCTCTCGGCGACCAACGCTGAAGAAATAAGGGCTCGATCTGATGATCTGCCGTGCGTGAATTAGCGGTAAGTCCCATGATCTGATCTCCGGCCAAAAAACAATATTTAGCTAAAGATACCGATCATTCGAAGGTCGGTTTTTCCATTAAAGTCGGTGAATGTAGAAATTCTGGCAAGGTAATTGAGAGCTCGTGGGGCGATTGGACGCCGTGTTGTTTTAAACCTAAAAACCAGAAGCTCTTTTTATCAGAGTGCAAGCGGACAGACCCTTATCCAGGCTCTTATTACGCGAAAAACGAAGCCAGTCCGGGCTTGCTTTATAATTGGCTGAAGCCTGCTGAACAGCGGGATGGCCAACTTTTCGCCGGGTTGCGAGGTGGTTGCCCGCGGGGGTTGGTCAAGCCGGATTCCCGTATCAAACAGTGGCGGACCTTCAGTTTAAGACGATTGGCGCATTCGATGTTATGTCGCCTTCACGTGTCGCGTTTCCAGCGGCGCAGGCAAAGGCAGGTCATAGACCGGGATACTGATGGCCAACGCAATTCTTGTCGAATGCATTGAAATGGATCGTCTTGTTCATGGGCGCCTCCGTTTCGTGACTTGCTGGAAACAAATCGCCATGGGAGGAGCATCGCACAAGCGACGCAGGAAAGGAAAAACGCCTGCACCTGTCTTAGGCTTCGGAGTGCACCGCCGCTGTTTCCTTTTTTAAAAGCAGCCCTTCAAGGAAAATACGAAATGTCTGGACAGCTTTTCCCGATATGATCTCCGGATCATCTGCATTGGCGATCCATTGAGCGGCACAACTGCTTGCCGCATTGATGAGCCGCGCACCAGCTTCCGGGTCGACATCGACAATAATGCCAGCCTTTTGTAGATCGGCGAGACTGCGGGCAACTGTTGCAATACAGCCATTGGCATTCGGCCAGCCGGATGGGTCGCCAAGCACCGCTGGCCCGTCTCTGAACATGATGCGCTGGATTTCCGGCTCGAGAGCCATCTGGACATAGGCAACATTCTCATCAACGAAACCCTGCCAAGGTGAGGCGGCCTGCGAAGAAATAGCGCAAAGTCTGTCGGTCATTTCGGCATCGATCTGGCTGATGACAGCTTGCAGAAGCCCCTTCTTGTCGCCGAAGTGATGATACAGTGCACCGCGCGTCAGACCGGCTGCGCCTGTGAAGTCATCCATTGAAGCATCCGCATAGCCGACCGTCCCGAATGCTTGACGCCCGGCTGCAAGCAGTTTTGCCCGGGTTTCCGCGATCATCTCGCTACGGGGTTTGCGCATATCATTCTCCAATTTTACCTACGATGCGTATATTAGTTGACATACGCCGCGTATCAACTAATTAATTAGCATACGCCACGTATGTAAGTGGTAAATCCTTATCATCAAGGAACACGTCCATGTCTAATCCTTATAGAGAGATTTTCCGGGCGCCGGGTGCCCTCGGATTTTCGGGCGCAGCAGGTTTTGCTCGTCTCCCAATGGCAATGGCCCCAATTGGAATTGTCGCTATGCTGTCTCTGACGCATGGGGAATATTGGCTCGGAGGCGCAGTTTCGGCGACATTCGCGCTGACCAACGCATTTCTGTCACCACAGATTTCAAGGGCTGTCGACAAATTTGGACAGCGGGCTGTCGTGGGGCCAGTCACTGTCATTTCGGTGGTCGCATTTATAGCGCTCATTCTGGCCGCCAATCAGAAATGGCCGAACTGGACGCTGTTTGCATCAGCCTTTCTGGCAGGTACTATGCCAAGTATACCTGCGATGGTGCGGGCTCGGTGGACGGAGATTTTCCGCGAAAGGCCTGAGTTGAACACGGCCTTTGCCTTTGAATCGGCAGCTGATGAGCTGGTCTATATCGCTGGCGCTTCACTCTCGGTTGGCCTGGCTGTCGCGTTGTTTCCAGAGGCCGGGATGCTGATCAGCACGGTTTTTCTCGCACTTGGCACTATTGCGTTCCTGGCGCAGCGCTCCACAGAGCCGAAGGTTCGTGCTTCTGATCAAGCCGGTCCACAGCGTTCTGCCATCCGGCTTCGGTCTGTTCAGATTATAACGCTTGCACTCGTCTTCGTTGGCTCAACCTTTGCGACGGCGGAAGTCAGTGCTGTGGCAATCACCAGAGAGCTTGGGCAGCCCAATATGGCAAGCCTGGTGATTGGTGTTTATGCCATCGGGTCTTTCGTCGTTGGGCTCACGCTCGGTGCGCTTAAGCCAAGAATTCAATTGCCGCTACAGCTACTGATCGCGGTCAGTGTACTTGCAGTTACGGCGGTACCACTTTTGTTTGCCAGCTCGTCGGTTACCGTGCTCGCACTGGCTGTGTTCGTCAGCGGTGTTGCCATTTCACCCACCTTCATCACTGCCTTTGGCCTTATCGAGCGAAGGGTGCCGGAAACCATGCTCACGGAAGGGATTACTTGGGTCATGACGGGGATTGGTATCGGGATGGCGCTCGGTGCATTTATCGCAGGCTGGGTAGTCGACAATTTTGGCGCTGCCAACGGCTTCTGGGTGTCGATTGTGGCGACCGTGACAACCGTTCTGATCGTCGGATTGGGACAGCGAGCCTTGTCTGGAGAACGCACAACATCGAGTGCCGATGTCAATTGCTTGGCTCAACCCGCCGAATAAAGCGGCTTGGGATTCACAACCTGCCCCTGACAGAAGAACTGTCGGGGGCTAATCATGTCAAGTTACGCGGCCTCTTTCAGCAAGAAAGTCGAGAAGTGCCCGAACCCTTGATGGCAACGGGCCACCTTGACCGATATAAACAGCATGGAACGCCTCTCGGTCATGCGGGTTTAAATGTTCCAGAACAGGCACGAGCTTTCCAGCGGCGATGTCGTCGCGAACCGTGAATTCGGTCAAGCGTGCAAGCCCCGTTCCACTGAGAGCCAGGCGCCGCACCGCTTCCCCATCACTGGCCTGAACGCGCCCGACCGTTGGGACGACGGTATTCTCACCGTTCTGGACCATCGGCCAACCATCTGTTGTGCGTATATATCCAAGACCGATGCGATTGTGCGAAGCAAGTTCTTCGAGCGTCTGCGGTGTGCCAAAGCGGGCAAGATATGCAGGCGCACCAACTACGATCAGCGATGTTTCACCAAGTTTGCGCGCAACGAGACTTGAACTCTTCAATGGTCCTGCCCGTACCGCCACATCAATCCGCTCAGTCAGCAAATCGACGACCGTATCGCTCAGCGTCAGATCAAGCGTAACATCTGGATAAAGTTCCAGAAATGCGGGTAAGATCGGTGCCAGAACATGCGTTGCATAGGATGGACTGGTACTGAAACGAATGCGGCCGACAGGCCTTTCGCCGACGCCTGCAATGCGTTCGGCGTCTTCAATATCGGCAAGAATCCGGGTTGCGCGCTCGTAGAATGCACATCCCTCAGGCGTAAGCTGAAGCGCGCGCGTTGAACGATTTATCAGGCGTGCGCCAAGCCGTGCTTCCAATCGGGCGACGAGCTTGCTGACAGCAGAAGGTGTCATCCGGCAAGCTCTTGCAGCCGCTGAAAAACCGCCTTGCTCCACAACGCTGGTAAAGACTTCCATTTCGCCGGAACGGTTGATCTCTGATCTAGCCATTGGTCTTCTAATTCACAAATGATTTGAATTGTTGCAATCTATATCACAGGTTGGCGGAGGTCTATTGTTTATTCATCAAGTGTTGCGGGGTTCATAGCGCCCCACCGTTTTGAAAGGTAAAACCTTATGGAGTATCGTTTTCTAGGACGTTCTGGGCTCAAAGTATCGACCTTGAGCTTTGGAGCGGGGACGTTTGGTGGAACTGGCCCCTTGTTCGGCGCGTGGGGAAACACAGATGTGAATGAGGCACGCCGCCTCATCGACATATGTCTGGAAGCTGGTGTCAATCTGTTTGACACCGCGGATGTTTATTCGAACGGAGCTTCGGAAGAAGTTCTGGGCGCTGCAATCCGTGGACGGCGCGACAGTGTCATTATCTCAACCAAAATGAGCCTGCCGGTTGGAGAAGGTCCCAATGATGCCGGTACGTCGAGATTTCGCCTGATACGTTCTGTGGAACAGGCACTAAAGCGGCTCGACACGGACTACATCGATCTTCTGCAACTTCATGCCTTTGATGCGCATACGCCAGTGGAAGAAGTCCTGTCCACGCTTGATATGCTCGTGCGGGCTGGCAAAGTCCGCTATGTCGGTGTGTCGAATTTTTCTGGCTGGCAGATCATGAAGGCGCTCGCTGTTGCAGATCGCTATGGCTGGCCGCGTTATGTTGCCAATCAGGTCTATTATTCATTGATCGGTCGGGATTACGAGTGGGATCTGATGCCGCTTGGTGCTGATCAGGGACTGGGCGCATTGGTCTGGAGCCCCCTTGGCTGGGGCCGATTGACCGGGAAAATCAGGCGGGGAGAGGCACTTCCTGAAGGCAGCCGTCTCCACGAGACGGCGAGCTATGGTCCGCCCGTGGAAACGGAGCATCTGTTCAATGTCATCGATGCATTGGAGATCGTTGCGGGAGAAGCTGGTAAAACGGTGCCGCAAGTGGCACTGAACTGGCTATTGTCGCGGCCGACTGTGGCTTCGGTTATCGTAGGTGCCCGGAATGAAGAGCAATTGCGCCAGAATCTTGGTGCCGTGGGCTGGTCATTGTCTCCCGAGCAGATTGCAATACTCGATGCAGCCAGCGCAGTTGCGGCACCATATCCGCATTTTCCCTATCAACGTCAGGCAGGTTTCGCCCAGATCAATCCGCCTCTTATCGCGGGATGAGACCTATCTGCGGGATAGTGTTTAAGTTGCATGTCACCTTAAGCGACAACGTCGCTTAAGGTGACGAAACGGAAGGATTATGCTATAGGAGCGTTAGCGGGCTTGGGACAATCGTTGAAACGCCACAGACGGGGAGGGTCATGGCGGACGAAAAACGAAGAAGTGTCCGGCAGCGCCTTGCTACAATCATCATTGCTGGGGTCGGCAGTGCTTTGGCGAGCGTTATTTCCTATGCGACTGCAATCTATGAAGCGGCCAACCCGAAGCCGTTGCAGGTTTTCACAGCGGGCGAAACGATAGATACCGGACGATGGAACATAACAGTTTCTAACGCGCGGTTGAGCACGTCGTCGCCCACGGGTCTTAAGCCGATTACACCCAAAAAATTCCTCATAGTCGACTTTGACGCTGCTAACCGCTCGGCTGCATCGGCATTTGTCCCAATGAAATTGCTGGCGCTCGACCCTCCTGTAACGGGGCTGGCCGATCCGACGATCTATCTTGCCCGTGATCGATTTGTTGCTGGTGCGATCCATCCGGGATTGGCGGAAAAGCTGACACTCGCCTGGGAAGTACCCATCGATGCGGCCTTACCGGATAAGATAAGACTATCGGTCGGAAGCCAGATATACAAAAAACGCGACAACCTCTATGGCGCATCCAACTGGCTTGATCGCGACCCGGTTGCCGCTGTCGAACTAAAGATTGCGGATGCCACATCCGGAGATAGTGAATGAGACGGGCGCTTCTCACCCTCATCGCCGTGGTTGTTACCATTGCTGGCTTATACGCTATGCAACATTCAACACCGTATTACAGCGACATCGTTTCAATGGTTAAAGTGAAGGGTGAACAGGGAAAGCCAGTCTCAACTGCCAAATTCACTATGGGAGTTGCAGAAGCTTATACGGCAGATCAACTGGTCACATCCAGCTTTGGGACCGAGCGCAATTACACCACGTCGGGCAAATGGCTGGTGCTGGAAGCTGCGGCCAAAGCGAACAAAGAGAGCATCAATCTGTTGTCGGCTTTGTGGCAGGGGCCGAGTGGTGCACAATATTCGATGAGCCAACGGATCACCAATGCGTGGGGGTTGCTTGGGTCTGAAAGGCTGGAGCCGGGCATTCCGAGACCTGTTCTCCTCATACTCGAGTTGCCGGAACGTGAGATCGAAGGCGGCTCCCTTCTCGTGGCAGAAAGCCTGATCACCCCGCTCGCGCAACAGGCTGAAATCCACGTCGGCCCTCCAAATGCGAACCACATCCACCCGTCGATCCTCATCAAGCGCGGTGGTCGCATTCAACCTTGGGGTTTGGAGGCGAGATGATTGTGGAACAAGTCCGGCGCGAGAAGAGAAATTTCTGGATCAGCTTCGCATTGCTGGTGCTATTCATTCCGCTTGCGGTTCTGGTCCATTCGCGCGGCGGCTATATAGAATGGGCGCAGAATAAATTGCGTCAGCCGATAATAGCCGAGCGCGGCGAAATGCCGGGCTATGCAGGTGCGAACTGGAGGCTTCTGGCGCTGACGCCTTTTCCCGGCGAGCTACCCCAGACCAATATGATTGTGGCGGAACTCGAACTCAATATTGATGATCCTGATCGGTTCAAGCAGGCAATGCCTTGCATTATTGCCCTGACGGATAGTCAAAGCCGAAGCTGGAGCCCGACCTTCCTAACGGATCGAGTATTGCAAAAGTTGAAACGCGATGCAGCTGAAAAGCAGCACTGTCTCAATCTGCTTCAAAGCGCGGATAAGGGAACTGTGCAAATCGTGGAAACATTCCTCGTTCCTGACGACGCCAAGGGTTTTACCATTGCGGTCTCTATGCGGGGCGAGCCGCAGCAGAGCCTGGTTTTGAAGTGACGCTCGATAAGCCGCCTGCAACGGAATATTCAAGTACGGCTGCCAGCAGCGCAACTCTCACTGCGTCAAGCACAATGCCACCGTCAAGCTCCGATGGGCTGCCGATGAGGATGACCAGAATATCGGAGATACGTTGCCAGGTCTCGATATCGTAAGGACCAAGAATATGGGTGGTGCCAAACCAGATCCACGCTCCGCCCCAGCTGATTACCTTATAAAACACGATGAAACTCAACAATGTTCCAAGACCCGCGCCGAAGACAAGCCGCAAACATGTCCAGACGGGTCGATATCGCGAGCGATATCCACCCAGATAATGGGCGATGAAATCTCGCAACCATCCTCGCAATGTAGTCACGCGCGAGGGAAGAGGAGGGATGATTGCTCGCTTCGCCGACAGATCATAACCATAAATAATGGAAGTCATCACCAACCAGACGAACGGCAGCAACGCATAGAAGAAGAGAGCCTGCGCTTGCTCGATGAAGCCCGGCTGGCGAAATTCAACAGGGACAAAATCCGGAGCCGCTGCATAAGCTTCTATTGAAAACCACAGCGCCTGAGCCTCAAGATACTCGAGGAACGACCCCGCTCCTAGCCATGCGATGAAATCGTCCTTCCATTTATCGAGGGCATAAAGGCCTATGAATATCCAGCTGGCGTCAGCGGCCACGATCAGCAGCCGGAGCCATGGCGATTGGGTTTTGTCGGCACCTTTTTTGGCAGCCCATCTGATGATCCAGCAAAGAACAATCGCCGCGATCAGACTGCGGGAGCGGACGAGGTCGAATATCTGGATTTTCTCCCCTAAGGCCACACGATCCAAAGCCAGACGGGAATATTCGCGGACTGTATCACCTAGGAACCCCCAGGCGGCATAATAGGCAAAGAACGGCAGAATCGCTGCGGCAGTCACCATAAGCATGCGGTCGCCGCGCTTGTCATCTTTTCGCGGTGACGCCCCCTTGGACGCGCTTTCACGCAAGCCCACTAACGCCGGCAGGCCGGGGCGCAAGACAGCAAACATCGTGACGAAGACAAGAAGCTTGACCAGAACAACCAGCGACAGGATAACCATGCCGCCCAATGGAAATCTGAGTCCAGTCGCAACTGCCGCATTCATCAGCAAGTCACGCGCAACAAAGCCAACCGCGCCAATCAAAAGCAGTTGCGGCCAAAATCTAACCAGAAGCCGTCCCATCTGCGAAAGCAGGCCATCAATGTCTTTAAACATTGTCATTTCAGCAGTGTAACTGCAAGTTCTACATCGCTCAACCATAAATATATACTTTATTTTGCGTCCATGTGGGCGGGCGCCTCGTGTTTTCCCGGTGCTTTGCAAACAAATGATTGCTCGCTATTTCAGCGATTTCCTGTTCGCTTTGCCAGCTCTGTTATCACGTTTGTGTTGTTATTCTGCTGGTCAAGAATTGAAGAGCACGCATTGGGCAAACGGTAAATCCAACGAGTGAACGAGCAGGGTGGTTAGTCATGTCAAACACCACCACTTCCGTACGAATTATCGCGCGAGAAAACAGGAAAACCATTGTGCGGGCTGTTCTGAAAGACGAGTTAAGGTCTGAACCGTGGCAGCGGGTTCTACTGCTGCAAGGCCCCGTGGGACCTGCTTTCTATCGACTTCGTAAATGCTTGAAACAGCAGAGTTTTCATTGTTTTCAGGTGGTGTTTAATCCGGGAGATCGGCTGTTCGCGGGGGTCTTGGGCAATACGTTGATCTATCGCGGAAATATGGATGGTCTCGAAGCTTGGCTTTGTGCTCAGGCAGTAGAAAAGAAAATCACCCATATGGTTCTCTTCGGATCAGAACGACCGGTTCACGTCGTTGCGCGCCTGGTCGGCGAAAGATTAGGACTAACCGTCATTTCCCTTGAGGAGGGGTATATACGCCCCGGTGCAATCACACTGGAGTTCGGTGCAAACAACGCATTTTCACCAATTGCGGGACAGCTTCCACCAAGCCACTATCGGAGCGATGCCGAGGTTTCTTACACCGCGCATCGTGGGCAATTTTCCGCCATGTGCATCTATGGAGGCCTCTATTACGGGTTTGTTACACTCTTTGGGAGGCGCAGACAAAGGCGGCTTTTGCACCGCGAGATCAATGCGGTTCAAGAGATTTTGGGCTGGACCAAAAACTTCCATCGTTGGTTTTGGGGGCAGTCAAGGAATAGCGCCGTCATTGAGCGACTGCTGGAGCACAATGTGGGGCAGTACTTTGTTGTAGCGCTTCAGGTCTCTCAAGATACACAGTTGAAGTGTGCTGCTCGAGGGTGGAACAACACGCGTCTGATCTCCGAAGTGCTTGATAGTTTCGCTGCGACGGCTCCGAACGGGCTTCGGCTGGTTTTCAAAATACATCCGCTTGAGCGCGGTCATGACAATGATCGGCACCGGATAGACGAACAAGCGAGCCGGCTTGGCATCAGGGATCGCGTCGATATTGTCGATGTTGGGTCAATCGGTTATCTGACGCGCCATTCCGCGGGCATGATCACCATCAATAGTACCTCCGGTTTCTCGGCGATCCACCACGGCGTTCCTCTGCTGGTGATTGGAGATGCGGTTTATGCGAATAAAGACATCGCTACTTGTGCGTTTGGAAACCCGGATTTTGATAGCTTTTGGAAAGGTGGACCGGTAGCTCACGCACGACTGCGAAAACGCTACATTTCCTGGGTTCGGACGTGTTGCTTACGACCCGGTGATTTTTTCACCGCACACGGCATTGAAGCAAGCTGCAAGGCTATCGTCGATGCGATCCGCTCGTCTGCGGTCCGGCATGACGTTTTAAGGGATGCAGCATGATGATCAAGTTTGCACGCCTTATAGTCGCTTCTGTGGCTATATCCGGTCTGGCGGGATGCACCGCTGTACCTGGCAGTGGGCCGCTAACATCAGCGGTCGGCACTGAGACAACAAACAAAGCCGACCATCAAAACTACTCTGTCCTACCGCTCAATACAGCCATCCTGTCCTACCTGAGAAACTATCAATTCAATGGCATTCCGGACAGCTTCAAGGGCAAACTTGGCAACAGGCAGTCGATGACAATCGGTGCTGGTGATGGGCTTGCCGTGAATATCTGGGAAGCGGCCCCCGACGGGTTGTTTTCGACAGCGGAGAAAAAGAGCGCAACTCTTCAACTTGTCGTGGACGAGCGAGGAATGGTCTTCATTCCCTATGTCGGACAGGTACACGCTGCGGGACAAACCACAGAATCCCTACGCAGATCGATAGAAGCGGGCCTGAAAGGGAAGGCCGCAGAGCCGCAGATACAGGTTCTCGTCAGCGAAAATCGAAGCAAAGTGCTGATTGTTGTGGGGGATGTGGCAAGTCCCGGTCCATTTCCAGTGCCCCTGCGTGGACTAAAACTTCTGGATGCGGTGGCGCTCGCAGGTGGAACCAAAAAAGCCATGTTCGAAAGCACTGCGACCGTGACACGTGGCTTAACAAGTGCAACCGTGCGACTTGAAGATGCCGTCAGCCATCCGAGTGATAATATCTGGCTTGCATCCGGCGACAACATAACCGTAACGCACCAGCCGCGAACTTTCTCGGCGTTCGGCGCGGTGAAAAGTAGTCAGCTTGTAGCGTTCCCTTCCGAAAAGCTGGTTCTATCAGAAGCGCTGGCGCAAGTGGGCGGTCTGAGTGACAGAGCTGCCGATGCCGGTGGTGTCTTTATCTTCAGGTTCGAACCTCATGATCTTGTGCAACAGATGATAGGTAAGCGGGCTGACCTTTTGCCAACGGATGATATGCGACGCGTGCCAGTCATCTACCGGCTTGATTTCAACAAGCCGGAATCCTTCTTCCTTTCCCAGTCGTTTCAGATGCGAGACAAGGATGTCATTTATGTCGCAAATCATCCCGCCGCGGAGTTGAGCAAATTTCTGTCACTGATCGTTTCACCGCTTCTCGGCACAGCCCGAACAGCACAGGTGATTGGAGAATGAACGGTTTCTGCAAGGCCGAATGAACAAAGAGATAAATCAGCGCTTCCATATTCCGGTTTTGAACGGAAACGCTCCGACGATTGATGTGGGGGCACATGAAAGTACTAACGGTCTTCGGCACTCGACCCGAAGCGATCAAGATGGCACCGGTGGTGCGGCGTCTTTCTGACACCGAGGGGTTCCAGGCACGCTTATGCGTGACGGCACAGCATAGGCAGATGCTGGATCAGGTCCTTCAGCTTTTTGATCTGACACCGGATTATGACCTCGACATCATGAAACCAGGTCAAACGCTCGGCGACATCACGAGCGCTATTCTGCATGGCATGGATGCGGTGTTCGATGATTTTTCGCCCGATATTGTGCTGGTTCACGGCGACACGTCCACGACCTTTGGCGCAAGTCTGGCGGCCTATTATCACCGCACCGCTATTGGCCATGTTGAGGCGGGTTTGCGGACCGGCAATCTTTATTCTCCATGGCCGGAGGAAGCCAATCGTAAACTGACAGGCGCATTAGCTGCTCTTCATTTTGCGCCCACGGAAAGTGCGCGCACAAACCTGCTGTTGGAAGGTATTCCGGCACGTACCATCACAGTGACCGGGAACACCGTCATTGACGCACTGGTCCACACAGAACAGCTTTTTGCACATGATACAAAGCTGGACAGCACTATGCGTCGACGCTTCGACTTCCTACGCCCGAAGGCGCGGCTTGTGCTTATAACCGGCCACCGGCGAGAAAATTTTGGCACTGGTTTTGAGAACATCTGCGAAGCAATATGCGATTTGGCACGCCGTTTCCCGGATGTCGATTTTGTCTATCCGGTGCACCTGAACCCCAGTGTCCGCGAGCCTGTAGGGCGACTTCTTTGCGGGGTTTCAAATATTTACCTGATTGAACCACAGGACTATTTGCCTTTCGTCTGGCTGATGAAGCGCTCCTATCTGATATTGACGGACTCTGGCGGTGTCCAGGAAGAAGCGCCCACATTCGGCAAGCCAGTCCTTGTGATGCGCGAGACAACCGAACGACCTGAAGCTGTCGCGGCTGGCACCGCGAAACTGGTCGGCGCCGACAGAAATCGCATTTTTGATGGGGTCAGCGAGCTGCTTCGTGATCCAGAAATCCACATGCAAATGGCAACGGCACAGAACCCCTACGGGGACGGTCTGGCATCGATTGCCATCGTCAAAGCCCTCCAAAATTATTCGACTGGTCTTGGTCGCAAACATGCCTCTGCACTGCTTTCCTGACAGGACCACTTTCATGCAGCGTTCCTTTGCCTATGAAACCCTATCTGTAATCGGCCTTGGTTACATCGGACTTCCCACTGCCACAGTCTTTGCCCAACATGGGCTCAAGGTTCAGGGCGTTGATGTCAATGCTTCTGTCGTAGCTACAATCAATAGGGGTGAGGTCCATATTGTCGAACCCGGTCTCGACGAATGCGTCAGGCAAGTAGTGCTGAATGGCTATCTTCGTGCCTCCACGGTAGTCGATCCCGCAGATGCCTTTTTGATTGCCGTGCCAACGCCTTTCATCGGACACGGCCACGAGCCGGATTTATCTTATATTGAAGCGGCAGCACGCGCTATCGCTCCTGCGTTGAAGGCGGGAGATCTCGTCGTTCTGGAGTCGACATCACCTGTTGGTGCAACGCAGAGAATGGCGGAATGGCTGGCTGAATCCAGACCCGATCTGACATTCCCACAGGATGCCGGAGAAACTTCCGACATTAGGATTGCGCATTGTCCTGAACGAGTCCTGCCCGGCAGGGTTCTGGAAGAACTCGTACATAATGACCGCATTATTGGCGGCATCACACCACTATGCGCAGCCGCTGCGCGAGCGCTCTACAAAGTGTTTGTCACAGGTGAGTGTATCGCCACGGACGTGCGCACAGCCGAAATGTGCAAGCTCGCTGAAAACGCTTTTCGCGACGTGAATATTGCCTACGCAAATGAACTTTCGCTGATTTGCGACCGCAGTGGGATCGATATCTGGGAGCTTATCCGGCTGGCCAATCGTCATCCAAGGGTCAATATTCTCCAGCCCGGTGCAGGGGTCGGAGGGCATTGCATTGCTGTCGATCCTTGGTTCATCGTTGCCGGAGCGCCTGATCTGGCGCATCTGGTGCGTACAGCCCGCAATGTGAACAATGCGAAGCCGGAATGGACCTTGCAAAAGCTTCGAACCGCAGCTGCAAGCTTTACGTTGGCTCATGAGGGTCGAAAGCCCATGATTGCCGTCTGTGGACTTTCTTTCAAACCGGATATCGATGATCTGCGCGAAAGCCCTGCGCTGGAAATAGCGATCGAACTCCATGAAGAGTTTGGGGACCAAGTAATCATTGTCGAACCCAACATCGAAAAGCTTCCACCGCGTCTGTCAACGGCCCGCCTTGTGAACATCGCAACGGCTGCGGATGAGGCCGACATATTGCTGGTTCTGGTCGGCCACCGGCAGTTTCAAATCCTTGCAGAGAAATCCTTACGCTCCGACCAGCACATCATCGATGTGGTGGGATTGTTGGCGAACCAAAGAGTTCTTGCGCCCGCAAAGGTGCTTGAGACTGCGCTTGAAGGTTGAGCCCTTAGCATGACACTTCAATCAGCAGATATGACTGAACAAGCAATAGCAACCGGGATTACGGACGCCGTGCCGTTGCCCGATCTGCATGACCGCATTATGGAAGCCTATCTAGGGCAGCTTGGCAAAGAGTTTGCCCAATCCACGCGCGAGCGCATCCACTGGATATGTGCTCGTGCTACAGGTATGCGCATTCTCGATGTCGGCTGTAGTCAGGGCATCACGTCCATTCTACTTGGACGGGAACGACGTTCCGTCATTGCTCTGGATATTTCAAAGAGATCAATCGACGAGGCGCGCCAGTTCATTGCGCGTGAGCCATCGCACGTCCAGAAAAGCGTCAAGTTTATTCATGGCGATTTCATAGGCACGGATTTCGGAGCCGAAACATTCGACACCGTCATCATGAGCGAAGTGCTGGAGCATTTGACGAAGCCGGATGAATTCGTCACCGCTGCGGCACGATTACTCAATGAAGACGGAACCCTCATTGTCACCGTGCCCTTTGGCGTCAATGACTGGCCAGACCACAAGCATACATTCTACCTGCTCGCACCGTGGCGCCTGCTCTCGACACATTTTGACATCAAGGAAGTGAGGTTTTTCGGCAAATGGATTGGCTTTACCGGTCGAAAGCGCGAAGAAACGCGTGATCTGGATGAAATGCCGCCCGAGGCATTGCTTCTGGAAGTGGAGCAAGCCTTTCAACAAGTTGAACGTGATCTGATCGCTAAATCGGGCACGTTGACCACCAAGATCAATAAGCTGAAGACCCGGCTGCAAGCAGTCAGCGATCAGAACGATACCTTGATCGACACTATATCGCAGGCGGAGATTATTCAGCTGCTCGCGGAGGAGCGAATTGCGGCGCTGAATGCAGAAATACATCTCCATCGAAGCAAAGACGCAGAGATAGCCGATAATGTCGATCTGCTGGAAGACAGCTTGCAGAAGGCAAAGCTGGAAAGAGCAGCGTCTGCCCAAGATATAGCCCGCTTGTCGGCTGAACATGCAGCTCTTGAAACTTTGACGGAACGTTTCAGACGTGAAGCTGAGCAGCTCGCCGGAACGTTGGAAACCGAGCGGCGCGAGCGGCTCGTGGCTGAGAAAAAGGTTATTTTGGCAGAAGGTCGCCTTGAGGCGGTCGAGACGCTGCTGAAGGAAGCCAGTGAACGCCTCACTACACAGACAAACGAGACGAATATTGCGACGGGCCGTTTAAAACAGCTGCGCGCCGAACGCGACGATCAGGATCAGGAAATCACACGTCTCTCTGGCGAACTGGAAGCGGCGCTTGCGATCGTCAGTCAGGGAAAGGCCGAGCTTGAGCTGTTTGCGAAGTTGCAGGAGAGCGAGCGGTTCCAGCGTCGGGTTCTCGAAAGTAAAATTGGCGAACTGCAAATTGAGCTTACAGGCAAGGATGAGAAAATCGCGTCGCTGTCGTCCAGCCTGACCGATGCTGAACATAGTTTGTTGCGATTGCGTACCGATGCGGTGCAACGAAAACTCGTTCACGATCAGACCCAAAAGGAACTGGAAGCCGAAAGAGGTTTGCATCAAGCCACATCCGGCAGGCTTGAAGCTGCGCAGTTGGACATACGCAGCGGCGGAATACGCTATGAAGAATTGCAACGACAGGTTCAGCGCTCCAGCGCTCACATCATGACGCTGCAAAACAAGGTCGATGCTGCTGAACGGGCGCGAGTTTTGGCGGAGGCAAAGACGCTGCGGACGCGCAATATGATTTCGTTCCAGCTCGGCTTTGCGCTTATTCAGGCGAGCAAATCCTGGCAGGGTCTTGCGCTTTTGCCGCAGCGTCTTCGGGATATATCAAAAGACGCCAGGCGGCGCGCCAAGGGTGATTTGAAACCCGCCCGGTTGGTTCCCGCAGCGCCCAAGCTGCCCTCAATCACCTTCGAAAAGGCGGGCTATAGTGCTCAACAACTCAAGGCATTGAAAATTGCCTGCATCATGGACGACTTCACCTATGCGTCTTACGAGAATGAAGCCGTTCTACTGCAACTAACGCCAGCCGACTGGCGTGAGCAACTTGAGGCCTTCTTGCCTGAAATCCTGTTTGTTGAATCTGCCTGGCGCGGAAAAGATGAGCTGTGGGGCAATCAGGTCGGGCATCGCAGCAACCATTTGGTCGAGCTGGTGGAGTGGTGCAGGCATCGAAAAATACCGACCGTTTTCTGGAATAAGGAAGATCCCGTCCATTACGAGACATTCCTGAACACGGCCGTGCTGTTCGATCATGTGTTCACGACAGATATTGATTGTATCGGGCGCTATAAAGCAGCGCTTGGACATGACAATGTCTGGCTCCTGCCTTTTGCCTGCCCCACAAATCGCTTCAATCCGATTGAAATCTATGCTCGCGAACAGGCCTTCTCCTTTGCGGGTGCCTATTATGCCCGTTACCCCGAACGCAACGGAGATCTGGCGAGTATCATTTCGGCGCTAGCCGAAAATCATAAAGTGGCAATCTATGACCGCAACTACGGACAGGATGACCCACGCTATCAGTTCCCACCAGAGTTTCAGCCCTTCATTGTGGGGCATCTTCCCTACGATCAGATCGAAAGAGCCTATAAGGCCTACACGCATGCTATCAACATGAATTCGATCAAACAGTCGCAAAGCATGTTCGCGCGACGAGTTTACGAGCTGCTTGGAAGCAATACAGTTACGATCAGCAACTTTTCACGTGGAGTACGTAATCTCTTCGGCGACTTGGTGATTTGCAGCGATAATGGTGCGGAAATCATCCGGCGACTTGATGGTATTGCCAATGAAACAATGGAGCGGAAATTCAGGCTGGCAGGACTGCGCAAGGTCTTGAGTGAACACACGATGCAGGATCGCCTCGCTTACGTTGCTTCAAAGGCGTTGCGCACCCAACCGGCCCAACTGCTCCCGGATATTCTGGTGGTCGCATATGCGGACGACCGCGAGGCATTTGATCGGATACGGGCGAGTTTTCAGCGTCAGGCCTACCGGCAAAAGCGCCTTCTGATTATCACTAACGGCTTTGAAGTCGGACCGCAGGAGAAAGATATAGTCCATGTGGTTGACAGTGCACGTCTTTTGGAAACGCGTTTCACTTCGCTTGCCGGCAACACCCGTTACGTCGCGGGTATGATTGCGGTGGATTATTATGGTCCTAACTATCTGACCGATCTTGCGCTGGCGACACGCTATTTCGATGGCGAGGCCATCGGTAAGCGTGACCATTACTATGCGCAGGATTCAGCCGATGGGATCAGTTTGAGCGACACCGGCCAACGCTATCGTCCCGGTAAAACGGTGATGGCAAAGGCGGCGCTGATCGCGGTCTCGGTCATTGAAAATGAAGCGGTTTGCGATTGGATCGCGGGTCTTCATCAGAAGGTTATTACTGTTGATCGCGCGCTGTTTGTCGACGAATTCAATTACTGTGAGAACGGAACATCGGCGACCGAAACTGCCCTGAAACTGGTTGACGATGCGAGTTTCGATATGGGCCTCAGCATGGAGTCCCTGATCGCTCATGCTGAGGCAATCAAGCCCGATGCAATGCCGGCGGGAGCAGATTCCGCGATTGCTGCGCCGGAACTGGCTGGCCTTTTCAAGACATCAGGCAGCGAATGTCTGACACTGGTGGTTGAAGGTCAGAGCTGGCACATGTCGTCAACCTTGCCTGATGGCAAGCATGAATATGTTTATGCCGCCAAAGAACTGGAACCGGCAGCGCTCGGCTTTTCCGGCATTGCAAAATTCCATCTGGAAACGACCCCGGGACTAAATGTCCAGTGCGTGCTGGTTTATCTCGACGCAAAGAAGCAGAAGCTCAGCCACGAAATATTCCATGCCAACCAGAACGCCACTTGCACCCTGCCGGAAGGTGCAGCCCTCATTCGTATCGGCTTGCGCCTTTACGGTCCTGGAACCGCTGAAGTCAAAAGGCTTTTCAAAGGCCACAAAGCAATGGTGCCAGGCACGCTTCTTGGGAAAGCGCGCCACCTCGTTCTGACCAACCACTATCCCCGCTATGACGACCTCTATCGGAATGGCTTCGTGCACAGTCGGATTAAGCACTATTTCAAGCACGGTGTGCCTGTCGATGTCTTCAGGTTTCAGACGAGTAGCGCTCTCGGCTATCACGAGTTCGAAGATGTTGATGTGACAACAGGTGGTGCGGAAGCGTTGGACAAGCTGATTAGCGACCGGCAGTTTGATAGCGTTGCCGTGCATTTTCTTGATCCGGCAATGTGGCAGGTGCTGGAACGCCATATCGATCGGGTCAGGGTCAATGTCTGGATTCATGGTGCGGAAATTCAGCCCTGGCATCGCAGAGAATTCAATTTCCGCAATGATATGGAGCGACAGGCAGAAAAGGCCAAAAGCCAGCAGAGGCTCGAGTTCTGGCAGACGCTACTGGCTAAGCAGCATGACAATCTGCACATCATCTTTGTGTCGAAGAACTTTTCTGAAGAGGTGATGGAAGATCTGGGGTTCCGCCTTGCAGAATGGCGATATTCCATCATTCACAATCCGATTGATACAGAGCTTTTCGCTTATCGCAAGAAAGACATTTCTCACCGCCAGCGGATTCTGTCGATCAGAACCTACGCTTCCAAGAAATATGCCAATGACTTGTCCGTTGGCGCCATACTGGCACTGAAGGATGAGCCGTTCTTTTCGGCTCTTGAGTTCCGCTTGATTGGCGACGGGCAACTCTTCGACGAGGAAACCCAACCTCTTCAGGGCTTCAAGAATGTTTTTCTGGAAAAGCGCTTTGTCTCCCATACGGAAATTGTCGCACTTCAGGAAAATTACGGGGTTTTCTTGACGCCGACGCGATGGGATTCGCAAGGTGTTTCCCGGGATGAAGCAATGTCTTCTGGGCTCGTGCCGGTTACGACCGGAATATCCGCCATACCCGAATTTCTGGACGAAACCTGCGGTTATCTGGCCAAACCAGAAGATGCTGCCGGACTGGCAACGGCTATCGCCGATTTATACAAACATCCGCAGAAATTCCTGGATATGTCGAAGGCCGCAGCCAAACGCGTTCGCAACCAAAGCAGCGCTGACGAGATCATTCGTCAGGAGCTGACTCTGATCTGCGGCCTCCATGCGGAGGTTTCGTCTTGACCCCACAACGGTCCATCTTCTCCGGTCTCAAGATTGCCCTGATTGCCGATGAACCGACACGGACCTGCCTGTCGCACGAATGCCGGGTGATGAACCTCACCTATTGGAACAGCCTCTATGTTTTCGACCATTGGAAGCCCGATCTTCTGCTGGTTGAATCCGCGTGGGAGGGTTTCTGGGGTAGCTGGCGCTATGGTATTGCTTCCTACCCTGATCATCCGGAACGTAGCAATGCGGTGCTGGATTGTCTGGTAGGGCGTGCACGGGATGGAAATGTCCCGACCGTGTTTTGGAACCGCGAGGACGGCGTACATTTTGATCGTTTTCTCGCTTCGGCAAGTCTGTTCGAGCATATCTTCACTGTCGATGAAAACACGATTCCACTTTATCGGGCGGCACTTAAAGACACGGTAACGCTCGACGTATTGATGTTCGCCGTTCAACCCGCAATCCACTATCCGGCGCGGATTGAACCAGATCGCCGACTTGCTTTCGTCGGCAGCTATAGCCGACATCTCCATACTCATCGTCGCCAATGGCAGGATATGGCATTTGAGGCTGCTAATGAGATTGGCTTGACGGTCTATAACCGCAATTCCAATCGCCGGTCAGCACAATACCGCTTTCCGCAGCGGCCTTGGATTAACGTCAAAAAGGCGATTGCCCATACACGAACAGCCGATGTCTATCGCCGTCATATTGCCTGCCTCAATGTCAATACGGTCGATAATTCCCGAACCGCCTTTTCAAGGCGTTTGGTCGAGATCATCGCCAGTGGCGGCCTCGCCGTGACAAACACCACCCCCGCCGTTATTCGCCATTTCCGGGATTTCTGCGAAATGGTTGACGACGAGGAGCAAGCGCGCGCTTTGTTCAACAGGCTTTCCCGGGATGGTTGGTCTCCCACAGATCGCGAACGTATTCGCGCAGGGAGCGATCACGTGCTCCGGCATCACACGTGGAAGCATCGCCTCGGGCAAATCATGGATCGAGTTAACTGAAAGGGCCCCGGCTTTGAAAAGATTGGGGTTTCTATCTGCGCAGGCCGCGCGATTGTCAAATCTGGCTGCGTTGCTCAATGCCGAGCCCCGCTATGTCCCGTTCAGCGGATTGCGTGATATCGATGCTCTGGCCGGTTGGGGCCGCAGCTTGCAGTCTCGTTTTGCAGAACGTCTCGCTACCTATTGGGGATTGCCGTTTCTGGCACTGGAAGATGGCTTTTTGCGTTCGGTGGAACGCGACGATCCATCCATGTCGCTCGTCCAAGACGATATAGGCATCTATTACGATGGAACGCGTCCGAGCCGCCTTGAACATCTGATTGCGAAGCCGCTTTCGCTGGTTGAGTTCGACCGGGCGCAAGCACTCATTCAATCATGGCGACAAGGGCGCGTTTCCAAATATAATTTCGCTCGTGAATATGATGACGTCCTGCCAGATCGGTATGTTCTCGTTGTTGATCAGGTCTGCGGAGACCGGTCAATTTCTTATGGCTGCGCCGATAGACGTGCATTCCATTATATGCTCTTTGCTGCCCTAAGCGAAAACCCGGATTGCACCGTCATTATCAAAACGCACCCGGACGTTTTCACCCGCAAGCGACGAGGCTACTTGACCAATTCAGCGGTTCTAGAAAATCCGCGCGTCCAGTGGATTACCGAAAACTGCCATCCCGTCCGACTGATAGAGAATTGCGAACGGGTCTATACAGTTACATCTCAGATCGGTTTTGAAGCATTGATCTGGGGCAAGGAAGTCCGTTGCTTTGGCATGCCTTTTTATGGCGGGTGGGGTCTGACACAAGATGAACAACAGTCACCAATCAGACGCCAGAAGGTGAGTATCGAAAAGCTCATTCATGCAGCTCTGATTGGCTACGCTCGATATGTCGATCCAGAGAATGGGCAAAGCTGCGAGGTGGAGCACGCGATCAATTATCTAGCATTTCAACGCGCCATGCGAGAGCGTTTGCCCCGAAAGCTGCATGCTGTCGGGTTCAGCCAATGGAAGCAACCAATCCTGCGCCGTTTCACTGCCGGTGCTGAAATTGATTTTCACGAGAGCAGTGAGACTGTACCGGCCAATTCACATGTTTTGATCTGGGGAAAGCAATATCCTCCGGGCATCTGTAACCCATTATCCGTTCGTCAAGTTGAGGATGGCTTCCTTAGGTCTGTGGGTTTGGGTGCAGAACTGACACCTCCGCTGTCATGGGTAGTGGATGACACAGGCATCTACTATGATGCAACGAAAGCATCCGCTCTTACCGAAATCCTCTCGAACACTGATGCGGATAAACGACTTCTGAAACGCGCGGCGGCACTTCGTAACAGTATAGTTGCTGCCGGACTTTCCAAGTACAATGTTCAGCAGGCGATGTGGAGTCGCCCTCAGGAGGGACGAACCGTCATTCTGGTGCCAGGTCAGGTTGAGAACGATGCTTCGCTGCGTTGGGGCGCGCCGCTGATAGCTACGAATATCGAGTTGTTGAAGGCTGTTCGCCAATCTAGGCCCGATGCCTATATCGTTTACAAACCCCATCCAGACGTGACAGCAGGTTTACGTTTCGGAGGAATGGAAAACACTCCATTCAGCACCTATTGTGATGAGATTTTGTGTGATGCTGGAATAGCTCAAGTGCTTGGTGTGGTTGATGAAGTCCACACGATGACCTCGCTCACGGGTTTCGAAGCACTTCTGAGAAATATTCCCGTCACCTGCTATGGAAAGCCATTCTATTCGGGTTGGGGGCTCACGGTAGACGTCGTTCCCGCTACCAGAAAGCGGCAGCTAAGTCTGGATGAACTCGTCGCAGGAACCCTGATCCAATATCCAGTATATGTGAGCTCCGTAACCGGGCATTATACCACGCCAGAGCGTGTTGTGCAGGAACTGGTTGCGTGGCGTGATCACTCACGCCTGCAAATTTCATTGTGGAGGCGGGCCTATAAGCTTGCCATGCGCACAACCAAAGCAATTAAAGCAAAGTTCCTATCCCTCAGCTCGGTACCGGGTTTGCCACCGAGAAGTCACACGGTGGAAACGGAAATTGAACGAAGCCAATAGAACAGTCGTATCCCTGAAGATGCAGCACGCGTCAGCAGAGATTGAGACACCCGCACAAAAGAAGCTCCGGCCTCAAAAGCGGAGACGTCGCTTGTTGGCGACTTCGTTCGTGGTTTTCGTGATAGTTCCCACGATACTGGGCGCATTGTACTTCGCATTTGTCGCTTCAGACCGTTATATCGCAAGCGTCGGATTTGCAGTCAGAAGCATGGACGCCGGAAGCGGCGGGGACTTCTTTGGGACATTCACCGGCATTGCAAATGCCGGAAGCACAACGTCGGATTCATACATTCTGCTCAAATACATCAAAAGCCGCAGCATGGTTGAAAAGCTTGAGAAAGATTTCCCGCTGCGACTTGCCTATGCTTCCAATGGACCGGACATTATCTCCCATCTTCCCTCTGGTAGTGATATTGAACACGTTGTCGACTATTGGGGTGGAATGATCCAGACATCCTATGACAATATTTCGGGCGTCATCTCGTTCAAGGTCAATGCTTTCACGCCCGAAGATTCGAAGAAAATCGCGGATCTCATTTTGCGTTATTGTACGGAACTCGTGAACGAATTATCGGAACGGGCAAGAACGGATGCTGTTTCCTTTGCCAGGGGCGAGGTGACGCATGCAGAAGACAGACTTCGTAATGCATTAGAAAAATTACGTTCTTTCCGTGATGATGAAAAGTCGATCGACCCGACACGAAGTGCTCAGGTCCAGATCGAAATTGTCGGTGGGCTTGAGAAGGAACTGGCTGAACGGCGAGCCAGAATAGCTGCGCTCGTCGGCACTGTGGACGAAGACTCGCCTTCGCTCAAAATTCTCAGACGCCAGACCGATGCGCTCCAACAGGAGATTGCCGCAAAAAAACTGGAGGCAACGAAAGGCGCAGGCGGTAAGAACTTGCCTGACACGGCATTGTCCAAATTACTCGCTACCTATGAGACACTTGAAGTCGAACGCAATTTTGCCCAACAAGCCTATGCTTCGGCGCTTTCGTCACTGGAAAAAGCGCGGGTGGAAGCAGGACGACAGCAACGCTATCTGGCGATCTATGAAGCGCCGTTGCTGCCGGAATATCCGCTCTATCCCAAACGTATTTTCAACAGTCTTGAGTTAGGTGCAATCCTTGCTGCGCTGTGGGGGCTTGCTGCTCTCATGGTCTATTCCATACGGGATCACTTGTCATGATGGGGTTGCTGCAATTGCAGGCCCATGTGATTGGAGCGCTTGTTTTACGCGAAACGCGCGCAGCTTTCGGCGCATCCCACATCGGTTATCTTTGGGCGGTGATTGTGCCAGTCACGAGCATAGCGGTTCTTGTTATGGTGTTCACGCTCACCGGGCGAAATCCGCCTTATGGATCGAGCTTCGCCCTCTTCTTCGCAACAGGCGTTCTGACGCTACAGTTCTTCAGCAAATTATCGTCTTCACTGATGGCGGCATTTGAAGCGAACAAGGCGTTACTGACCTATCCACCAATAAAGGAGCTGGATGTCTTGCTTGCGCGTGCGACACTGATCACTGCGACCTATGCCGTTATATTCATGCTGGTCTTCTGTGGCATTATGCTGTGGGACACAAGCGGCATGCCCGCCCATCCTGGCAGGACGATGGAAGCTTTTGCAGCTATAGCACTTTTGGGCTTGGCTTTCGGAATTGTAAATGCCGTCATTCTGTCACTGTGGGATTCCTGGCGACATGTTGAGAAGATCGTCACCAGTCCGCTGTTTTTCTTGTCCGGAATTTTCTATGTGCCGAGCCTGTTGCCCCCCGATATTCTTGCATATTTGTCATGGAACCCGATCTTGCACGCGGTCGAGTGGATGCGTGATGGCTTCTACCCGAACTATGAAAGTACGGTTCTGGACCGCGCCTATCTGTTGAAATCGATACTTGTTCTTATGACAGCAGGCTTTAGCGGAGAGCGACTTTTCAGAAAAAGGAGAGCCGCGTGATCGATCTGATCGATTTATCTAAATCCTATAAAACCAACGGGATAAGAAAGGTCATTTTCGACAGCATCAGTTTTTCTTTTCCGAAAGACAGGAATATTGCCATTCTTGGCCCCAACGGGGTCGGAAAATCGACTTTGATCCGCTTGATTGCTGGGACCGAACTGCCAGACCGGGGGCGCGTTCTAAGGCATGGCCGTGTATCGTGGCCGCTCGGCTTTTCAAGCGGGTTCAATGGAGGAATGACCGGGCTGGAAAATATCCGTTTTGTCGCGCGGATATACGGGCAGGATACGGAGAAGATGATCGACTATGTGGGCGATTTTTCCGAGCTCGGTGTGGCACTCCATCTTCCGGTCAAAACCTATTCCAGCGGGATGAAAGCACGTTTGGCCTTTGGCATGAGCCTTGCTATTGATTTCGACTGTTATCTGATCGATGAAATTATTGCCGTGGGGGATGAGCGCTTCAAAGCCAAATCCAAGACCGCACTTGACGCCAAAATCTCGCATGC
Organism: Brucella haematophila; assembly: GCF_005938105.1. Classification (GTDB taxonomy): domain Bacteria; phylum Pseudomonadota; class Alphaproteobacteria; order Rhizobiales; family Rhizobiaceae; genus Brucella; species Brucella haematophila. The sequence continues at coordinate 26,809 of NZ_VCPE01000008.1, forward strand.
GCGGGTGATCATGGTTTCGCATTCAATATCGCAGATCATGCAGTATTGCGATTGCGGTATTATCATCCGCGATGGTCGTATTGAGTATCACGACGATATCGTCACACTTCGAACCAGTTTTAGTGAGGTGTGATCTGGAAAATCGGACCTTTCCGGTCCGACTTTTGTCTCAACAAACGAGTGATCCACAAAGGCAGCGCGTATGCGCTACAGCTTAACTCGCCTTTTTTGTGATCAGGGTCAAAGCGCCGTTTTCTGAAAGACTGGCTGCAATGACATCTTGCTCGTTCATACCCTTCTGTTGAAGGGCCTCGCGTGCCTGCGGGAACGTCTTCACCGAAGTGCGTAATTTGGTGAGATCGTCAGCACTCCGCTTTTCGACAACGGCCTGAACTTCTTTCTGGCTTTCGGCCGGGAGTTCCTTGATGTCAACGACAGCCACAGTTTGTATCGTCGGTGCCGTCGATGGTTGCTCGGTCGCAGGTGCCGTATTTGCCGGCGGCTGCGGTGCCTGTTGCTGGGCCATTGCGGCAGGGGTCAGGGCGACGAGAGTTACGAATGCAAGCGATACAATTCTTGGCATCATCTTTCCTTTCCAGAGATTCTGCTAGAGGCGATTTGGGGCGACGTGGCCAGTGCACAGGTCCAATGTGACGGCAAAGAGTTGATTTCAGGGTTATTGCGAGGTCAAAGCATGTTCGGTCAAAGGCATCGGCTCGATCACACGACCACAAAAGCCTGATTTCACAATGTGTGGGTGAAGGGCCCTTGAACCGGATTTGGTCTGTATATCATGACAAAAAACCACTATAACAGTTCAATCGGTATTTTGTCCTGATGGAGCCAGTGCGCGCATGTGGAAACCCGTATTGGAGCTGCGCAAAGGCGCAACCAAGCACCGACTTCTGACGGAAAAAATCGTAGACGACATCGAGAACGGTATTTTGCAACCGGCAACGCAAATGCCAACCCATCGCGAGCTGGCGCACAAGCTTGGTCTTTCGGTTCAGACCGTCAGTATCAGCTACAAAGAGGCCGAACGACGCGGATATCTGCGCGGGGAAGTGGGGCGCGGGACATATGTCTGCAATCGCGTGACAGAGCGTGCGGATCGTTTCATGCTGGATCGTGACCCGAGCGGTACGTCTGACATGTCGATTATTCGGGCTGTCTATACAGAAGCGCATGAGCGGGCTTCAAAGCATCTATTCGAACAGTTGAGCCAATCGGAAAATGCCAGCTTCATGCGGCCCTGTCGCCCGATAGCCGGTCTGGATCGTCATCGCGCGGTTGCTCAGGAGTGGTTGCGCGGTCTATCCGTTGATGTCGATCCGGGCCGCATCGTCATTACAAATGGCGCGGCACATGGCCTGTTTCTCGCAGTCGCGACGATTGTTCAGCCGGGTGAGGTTGTATTGACCGAGCGCTTGACCGATCATGGAATTATCGGGCTTGCAAACGTGCTGGGCTTTACTTTGCGCGGCCTGCCAATCGATGAGCAGGGCGTCATTCCAGATGCTTTGGAGCTGGCCTGCAAAGCGGACGATGTACGCGCACTTGTTCTGATCCCAACACTGGGCAATCCCACAAGCCATCTCATGTCGGCGCAACGCCGAATGGCGATCGCCGAAATCGCAGCCAGATATGATGTCTGTGTTATCGAAGACGAAGTGTATAAACCGATCCTCGAAGAGCGGTTACCCTCAATGCCGGAATTGCTCCCCGAGCTCGGCTTTTTTGTAACCAGTTTTACAAAGACCGTCATGACGGGCCTCCGCACCGGCTATCTTGTTGTCCCTTCGCAATATTCCATCCGTGTCGCGTCCATCTTGCGCGTGACCAGCTGGAGCGGGGTTAACCTTCTGGGCGAAATGGCAAGCCGCTGGATCGAGGATGGCACCGTCAACGAGTTGCTAGAACTCCAACGCGGCGAATTGAGGACAAGACAGGCACAGGTCACCGATATTCTGGGGCCCCTGATAGCGGGGAGCAACCCCTTGTCTCTGTGCGCCTGGCTCAAGATCCCGCGTCATTGGTCGGAAGACGGGCTGGTGAGGGCGCTGGCAAATAAGGGAGTTGCGGTGACGCCATCGGACCCGTTTGTTGCTGGCGCCGATCGTGGCCAAGGAGGCATCCGGATTTGCCTTGGCGGGCGGTTATCCCGCACGGCCTTGCGCAAGGCACTCGAGACGATCCGGGAGACCTGCGCGCAGCTTCCTCCTGTCTATGACGTCGGCGCCATCGCCTGACCTTATAGAACGGACTGGAGGAACTCTTTGGTTCGCTGTTCTTTCGGCGTATGAAATATCTGCTCCGGCGTGCCCTGTTCGCAGATGCGCCCTTTATCAAAAAAGCACACGCGATCAGAGACTTCGCGCGCAAAGCGCATCTCATGGGTCACCAGAAGCATGGTAAGATCATGCTCCTGTGCGAGGCTGCGTATCACCGATAGTACCTCGCCGACCAACTGGGGATCGAGTGCCGATGTTGGTTCATCAAAAAGCAGAACGCGAGGACGCATTGCCAGAGATCGCGCGATGGCGACGCGCTGCTGCTGGCCACCTGATAGTTGCGATGGATAGTGATCCTTCTTGTCTGAAAGGCCAACAAGCGATAGCAGGTCCAGCGCGCGTGCTTCGGCTTCGGCCCGTTTGAGGCCGAGGACATGAACCGGCGCTTCTATGATGTTGCGCAATACGGACATGTGGGGAAAGAGATTGAAGCTTTGAAACACCATTCCAACATGCGATCTGATCTTGCGTAGATGCGCTTCACTGGCATGAAATGGTTCCTTGCCGCCCGCCTCATGATAGGGCATGCCCCCTAGTTCCAGTGTACCTTCCTGAAAGGGTTCCAGCGTCATGAGAATACGCAGTACGGTAGATTTACCGGAACCGGATGGGCCAATGAGCGTAACTTTCTCGCCAGTCGTGACCGAGAAATTGAACTGATCCAATACGGTCAGTGCTCCAAAGCGTTTGACGACGTTCTGAAAGCGAATGATTTCCTGGGTCATTTGAGAGCGATCCCGTTCTTTGGAAGTGTGCGTTCAAGCAGACGGATGGCTGCCGAGCAGATGAGCGTCAGGATAAGGAAGATCAGGCCGACCATAGACAATGGCACGAGATATTCGAAGGTGCGGTCACCGATCAAATTGGCAAGATTGAGCATATCGACAATGCTGACCACCGATAGAACCGGGGTTTCCTTGAGCATCGACACCAGATAATTGCCCATGGCTGGGACGATGCGCGGCACTGCTTGCGGAATGACAATATCGCGATACGTCCGCCATGGCGTTAGGTTGAGCGCGCGCGCTGCTTCCCATTGTCCACGAGGAATCGCCTCGATGCCGCCGCGATAAACTTCCGACGTGTAGGCCGAATACTGGAGACCAAGTGCCAGCGCTCCTGTCAAAAACGCGGGCAGGACGATGCCGTAGACCGGCAGCACATAATAGAGGAAGAAGAGTTGCACCAAGAGTGGGGTATCGCGCAAAAACTCCACAACAACGATGGTCGGCCAGGATACGATCTTGAGCTGGCTGCGACGCAGAAGTGCGAAGACAAGTCCAAGTACCAAAGCGATGGCAAAACCGGTCGCTGCGGCTTTCAGCGTTACAGTCAGGCCAATGGCGAGGATCGGCAGGATCGATATGGCGAAGGATAGGGTGGACGAGGTGTCCCAGGCATATCCATATATCATGCGAAACCTCCGGCCATTGTCTGGCGTCGGAGACGTCGCTCCAGCCATCTGATTGCGGTTGCAAGCACGAGAGCCATCGCGAAGTAACCAAGCAGCGTCAGGGAATAAATGGTGACGCTATCCAGCGTCAGATTACGCAATCTCTGCGCCTGAAACGTCAAATCACTGATAGCGATCAGAGATGCAAGAGCAGTATCTTTGAGATTATGGATGGCGAGATTACCGAAGGCTGGCATCATCTCGACGATTGCCTGCGGCAGGACAATGTGAAATAGCGTGTGTCGCTTGCCAAAATTCAACGCTCGCGCAGCTTCATGTTGTGCTTCCGGCACTGCCTGCAGTGCGCCGCGCACGACTTCCGCACCATAAGCACCAATATTCAGACCTAACCCCATGATACCGGTCGTGATCGGGTCAAAGGAAATGCCGATAAGCGGCAAAGCATAGTAGAGCCAGAATAGCTGCACGAGAAGCGAGGTACCACGGAAGACCTCGATATAGATCACGGCAATCGTCGACAGTATCTTTCCGCCTGCAAAGCGGGCTATGCCAGCAGCAAATGCGAGTATCGTGCCAATCACCATCGAGCTGAGAGCCAGAATGATGGTGACTTGGGCACCTTTGAAAAGGGCGGGTAGATATTCCGTCCAATGCATAGGGTCGTCTCCCGGGCAGAGAAAAGACTAGACCCGCCGACCCCTGTTGAGACCGGCGGGTGCTGATAGGCTTACTTTGCGTTGCAGAGCGCCGCTGTGTCAGCCGAGCGAGCAGCTTCTACGCTTTCTTCGCTAAGCCCATATGTTGTCAGGATTTTCTTGTAATCATCGGTCTTTTTGAATTCGATAAGCTCTTTGTTAAAAGCCGCGTAGAAGTCCTTGTCTTCAGGGCGGAAACTAAAAGCGCCGAAGCTTCGAGCCGATTTGCCGTCAACGACAGGATCGGTGAACGGATGAGCCTGCTCCAGCTGCGGCGAGTTTTCGACAAGCTTTGCTACCGTCAACTCGGTCGCGGCATAGGCATCAGCCCGTCCGGTTTGCACCGTGGATGGTGCGTCGGCATTGCCCTGAATCATGACGATCTGGGATTCGTCGATCCCCATTCCATGTAGAAAGTCGATCTGATCTGCCCCCGATACAATCGCCACCTTCAGGGAAGGGTCCTTTTTGATATCGTCGTATGAGTGGATGTTTTTGGGATTACCCTTGGGTACCAGAAGACCCTCACCATAGCTGGAATTAGCTACCGTGAACTGCACTTGCTTACAGCGTTCTGGCAAGACATTCTGTTCAGCGGCAACAAATTCAAAACGCTTGGCTTTCAAGCCGGGGATGAGAGAGCCGAACGGCGTCACGGTCCAGTCGACTTCTTCGATGCCAAGCTTTTTAAAGATCGCTGCCGCGACATCGGGACCGATACCCTTGGCCGCGCCGCTTTCGTCCATATAGCCATAGGGCATCTCGTTGGCAGTTGCTCCACGAACAAAGCCAGCACTTTTAAGATCGTCGATCGAGACGGCTTGTGATGGCAATGTCAGAGCAACCGTGGCCACCGCTGAAAGCAGGGCGGAGATCGTATAGAGTTTCATGCGCATCGTGTTCACTCCTCTTTGAGATTACCGGTTTTGTTTTGCACCGGCTTTTTGCTTTCGTGTCTCGTTTGGTACGCTAACCCGCGACGGGTTCCTCGCAGATCGTGGCGATAACCGAGAGGCAATCACCCATCTTGATGAGTCCTGGAAAGTGACGTGCAGCCAGAACACCGTCGAGTTTTGCGCGATATTCCTGCGGTGCGCCGCCTGTTCGCGTGATGCTATGCACCCGGGCAATGACATCGCCTTTGCGAACTTCGGAACCCAGATCAACAAGAGGCTCCAGAAGGCCATCTGTGTCTGCAAAGCCGAAACAATCCTGTGATGGCATATCAAGCCAGACAGTCGGCGAATGTTCTATCTCACCTTCCAGAATGCCGGAATGACGCAAAAGGTTGCGAATGCCGCGTTTGGCTATGGCAGCCGTTCGGGCGGATATGGTACCACCACCGGCGAGCTCGGTTGTTACAAAGAGCTTCCCGGCTTCTTCTGCAGTTGTGTCGTACATGCCTACAGCATCAATCTCGATCATGCGCATGGAATAGGGCGCGCAGAAGGCTTTGACAGCGGCGAAACAATGCTTCTCCTGCACTTTGTTCGGCAAAGCATGCGCAGCCGCATAGGGCAGGAAATCCAGCGTGCGACCTCCTGAATGAAAGTCCAGAACGATATCGGCTTCCGGCAACAGATAGCGTGTAAAGTAGTCGGCGATTTTCTCCGTCACAGTACCATCCGGACGACCCGGAAAGCTGCGATTGAGATTGCCCCTGTCGATAGGGGAGGTGCGTGTACCCGCTTGAAAGGCTGGAAAGTTCATCGCTGGCACGATGATAACGCGACCTTTGATCTGATCCGGCATCAGGTTTGCTGCGAGATCATATAGCGCAACGGGACCCTCATATTCGTCGCCATGGTTAGCGCCAGTCAGCAACGCTGTCGGACCGTCGCCGTTGCGGATCACGCAGATGGGGATCATCACTGAGCCCCAGGCGGAATCGTCCCGCGACCAAGGCAGCCGCAAATGACCATGCTGGACCCCATCTCGGTTGAGATCGACACTCGGCGTGATTGGGGAAGGGCGGGAAGGTGGCGTTGTGTGCATCATGATAGGCCTAGTCCTTGACCACCAGCTTGCGCGGTACATTTGAAAGGCATTCAACGCCGGTTTCGGTAATGACGATGCTTTCGGTGATCTCCAGCCCCATGGTTTCGAGCCAAAGCCCTGTCATGAAGTGGAAAGTCATGCCCGGCTTCAATTCAGTGCGGTCGCCGGATCTCAGGCTCATTGTGCGTTCGCCCCAGTCTGGTGGATAGGAAAGCCCAATCGAATAGCCAGTGCGATTGTCTTTCACGATGCCATATTTTTTCAGAACGCCGAAAAATCCGGCGGCAATATCTTCGCATGTATTGCCGGGACGGGCGGCTGCAAGACCCGCTTCCATCCCCTCCAATGTGGCCTTTTCGGCATCGAGAAATGCCTGTGTGGGCTTGCCGAGAAAGACCGTGCGAGACAGTGGACAATGATAGCGCTTATAGCAACCGGCTATCTCAAAGAACGTACCTTCACCGGACTTCATCGGTAAGTCGTTCCAAGTCAAATGAGGGGCCGAAGCATCTGGGCCTGACGGCAAGAGCGGCACGATGGCTGGATAATCCCCGCCAAATTCCCCGACGCCACGCGTTCCCGCATCGTAGATTTCCGCCACAAGATCACATTTGCGCATGCCCGGCTCGATCGTGTCGACGATGCGTTTGTGCATGGCTTCGACAATGCGGCCCGCTTTGCGCATATAGTCAATCTCTGTGGGGCTTTTGACTGCGCGTTGCCAGTTCACTAGCCCCTGCGCATCCTTGAAACGCGCATTCGGCAGATTTTTCTGCAAGGCATGATGGGCGGCGGCGGTATACCAGTAATTGTCGAACTCCACCGCGATGGTCTTATTGCCCCAGCCCTTGCCGTCAAAAATGGCCGCTAGCAAATCCATCGGATGCCGCTCCAGCGACTGCACATAGTGATCTGGATAGCCAATGATGTTGTCATGGCTGATCCAGGCCGTGCGCTTTGCACCGTTTCCATCCTGACCACGCCCATACCATATCGGTTCTCCATCCATGGCAAGGACGACACATTGATGGACATAGAAAGACCAGCCATCATAGCCGGTTAGCCAGTGCATATTGGATGGATCCGTTACGATAATGATATCGAAGCCGGCCTTCTCCATGGCGCGTCTGGTCTTGGCAATTCTGGCATCATACTCGGTGCGGGTGAAATTGAGTTCAACGCTCATTGATTGTCTCCAGCAGATTTGTTCGAGTCGATTTTGGTGCCAGCGTTGCGCTTGGTCGCCCGCTCAGTCGCAAGACGTGCAATGGCGGTGTCCTGAACGCCCGTCCCCGTCAGGTCGCAGAATGTGATGTCTTCAGAATTGCGATGGAAGCTGCCACTCTGCGATATGAATTCTCCTAGTTCAGGGAATGGGGCGTCAGCTTTGACAATCCCGGCTTCAATCGCATGATGCAATTCACCCAGCCTGCGTGTTTGGCTCAAGCTATCCGCAACGTAGAGGACTGGACGGCGGAAGATCGCGGGATCTATTTCATTCTTGTGTTCAGCATCAGAACCCATCGCAGTGAGATGCTGCCCTGGTTCCAGCCAGTCAGCGTCGAGAAGCGGCTTTTCAGATGGGGTGGTCGTGACGATAATATCAACACCCGCACAGGCTTTTCGGGCATCCTGCATCGGAATGACAGGAATATTGAGTTTCTGTGCAAGAGTAGCTGCGACGCTTTTCGCTTTTGCGAAATCGCGCGCCCAGATGCGGGCTTCCTTGATCGGGCGCACCAGCGTCAGGGCTTCGAGCTGCAATTGGGCCTGTATGCCTGCGCCAAAGATTGCGGCCGTGCTCGCGTCCTCCCTCGCCAGATGTTTTGCAGCGACCGCGCCCGCCGCGGCTGTTCGCACATCCGTCAGATAGCCATTGTCGAGCAGTAATGCTTCGATCAGCCCGGTTTTCGCGGAAAACTGGATCATCAAGCCATTGGTTGAGGGCAAACCAATCGAAGGATTGTTAAAGAAGCCGGGGCTGATCTTGATCGCGAAACTGTCGAGGCCGGGAATATAAGCGGTCTTAACGTCGACTTCGCCCCGCTCGGCAGGAATGTCGAGCCGAAGGATCGGAGGCATACTGACTTTACCACTTGCAAGTGCACGAAACGCACCCTCAACACAGGCAATACTCTCCAGATCGAGCGCTACGAATTGGCGGAGATCCCCTTCGCTCAGTATCCGCATCTCGGCCATCAGTTTGCCCTCTCTGCGCTGATAGTCATGATCATGCGATGCTGTCTGGGGTCGATATTGGCACCAGAAACAATGATCGCGGTCGGCGCCGAAACCTCAACTTTCCGGCTGAGAAGCGCCCCAATGCCAACGGCTGCAGCGCCCTCAACAATCTCGTTCTCGTAGATCGCCATATGTCTCACGCCTTCGGCAATCTCTTCTTCTTCAAGAAGAACAACGTCGTCCAAAAGGTCGCGGCACATAGCGAAGGTCCAGTGATTATCAAGGCCGATACCGCCACCAAGCGAGTCCGCCAGTGTATCCACTTCCTCCACATTCACAGGCCTACCGGCAGCAAGACTTGCTTGCATCGCGGCACCCCGTTTCATAGAAATGCCAATTATGCGGGCCATCGGCTTATGCGCCTTGATTGCCGCAGCTATACCCGCTGCGAGCCCGCCACCGGAAAGCGGAATGAGTACGGCTTCAATTTCCGGCGCACTTTCCAGCAGTTCAAGGCCAATCGTTCCCTGGCCTGCGATCACATGTGGATCATCGAATGGTGGGATCGAATTCATCTTGTCGTCGCGAACGAGACGAGCGACTTCTTCCATCGCGTCATCTTGAGATTTTCCGACAATGCGAATATCGGCACCCTGTCGCCGAATAGCGTCAACCTTGTTTTGTGGAACGAGCGAAGACAGGCAGATCGTGGCCTTGAGGCCTTGTAAGGAAGCCGCATGAGCCAATGCGCGGCCGTGATTTCCCGTTGAAGCCGTGACAACGCCGAACTTTCGCTTGGATGCTGGAAGGCCTAGTACGGCATTCGTTGCGCCACGCAGTTTGAAGCTGCCAGTCGTTTGTCGATTTTCGAGTTTAAGAAATATGTCTGTTCCCGACAATTTGCTTAGGGCATTTGATCGCACAAGCGGGGTGCGCTCAACATGACCTTGCAGCCTGTCGCGAGCTTGTTCAATTTCCCTGATACCCACTGTTTCCGACACGCCTATTGCCTCACAAAACCTGTTGAGGAACGGATAGGCTGCGGCCAATTTGAACAGTACTCAAACGCAGGGCGCAATAACGCACCATATGCGAAACCGTGTGGCCGCAAGCTCGTTCCCCATGTCTTGATTATTTTCGTTGCAATATGTGTGAAAGACAGGGAAGATCATGTCAATGATTATATTGGATCATTACAATTAGATTTGAGCCGCTGTTTTAGGGGCCAGCCTTGCCAGCCCTGTTTGCTCATGCCAAGGAAGAGCGCGCTGAATTAGATAACCACACTTGAACCGGATCAACCGAATGAAGTCCGCCTTGAAGCTCGATGCCGTTGATCTGCGCATTCTCGATGCCGTGCAGGAGAATGCAAAAATTACCAAACTTGCATTGGCGGAAAAGGTTGGCCTGTCGCCGACACCGTGCTGGCTACGGCTTCGCAAACTGGAAGAAGCGGGCATAGTGACCGGTTATCATGCGCATATCGCCTACCGCAAAGTTGCCCCGATAGCACATGTGATCGTGCAAATTACACTTGGCAATCATCGCCAAAGCGACTTCGATCGGTTTGAGCGTGCCGTTTCAGCATTGCCGGAAATCATTTCGTGTTGGTCCGTTGGCGGCGGCGTGGACTATTTTCTAATGGTCGCCGCGCGTGATATTGACGGCTACCAGCGGTTGATCGACCGGCTCCTGGACCAGAATATAGGTATCGAGCGATATTTCACCTACATCGTGACCAAGCTGGTCAAGGACGCGAAAGGCACTGCTCCACTGTCACTTCTTGCCGATAATCCGACGTAGACCAAGCGGGCTGCGAACAGGGGCAAGATTGGTCCAAATCACCTGTGTTGCACTTTGCTTTGGTCCAAATCAACGGGGGTCCCATGAGATGCTTTTTCTGAATTGGGAGAAGCACGATGAATGCCGTTCTGGATCATCTGATACAACATGACGGGCTTAAAAGGCTTCGCGACAAACACCTGTTTCGCGAGCTTGCCTATATCAACGGACGTTGGGTGTCTGGTGAGAAAGCCGAGACATTTCCGGTTGTCGATCCTGCAACTGGACAGCGCTTGGCGCGGGTTGCAAGTCTGAACGAAAACCAAACTCTTGCGGCAATCGATGTGGCGGAGACCGCATTTCCAGACTGGTCGCGGCGTCTCCCACAGGAGCGCGCGGGTATTTTGCGGCGATGGTATGAACTGATTGTTCAGAACCGGGACGACCTTGCAGTGCTGATGACATTGGAGCAGGGCAAGCCGCTTTCAGAATCTCTTGGCGAGATCGATTATGGCGCGGCCTTTGTGGAATGGTTTGCCGAAGAAGCAAAACGCCTGAACGGGGAAACAATAGCGAGTCATCTGCCCGATGCAGAGATGTTGGTACGTCGTGAGGCGCTTGGCGTGGTGGGACTGGTGACACCATGGAACTTCCCGAACGCCATGATTACCAGAAAAGCAGCTGCTGCTCTTGCTGCAGGCTGTCCGGTCGTCGTTCACCCATCATCCGAGACGCCGCTTTCCGCACTTGCTTTGGCTGAGCTTGGCGAAAGAGCGGGCTTTCCCGCAGGTATCTTCAACGTTGTAACGGGCAGAGCAGCACCCATTGTCGATACGCTTTGTGGCGACACTCGCATACGCGCCTTGAGCTTTACCGGTTCTACTGAGATCGGCAAGTTGATTGCGTCCAAATGTGCGTCAACTGTCAAACGTCTTGTCATGGAGCTTGGCGGGCATGCACCACTGATCATCTTTGACGATGCGGATCTGGAGCGTGCCATAGATGTAGCGATGGCCGCGAAATTCGCAACATCTGGTCAGGACTGTCTTGCGGCAAATCGTATTTTCGTCCGGCGGGGTATTCTCGCTTCCTTCACCGAAATATTTGCAGCGCGCATTGCTGCTCTCAAGGTGGGGCAAGGTTTTGAGGATGGGGTGGATATCGGGCCGCTGATGCACGAGCGGGCCGTCACAAAGGTAGAAGAGCACGTTGCGGATGCACGCGTGTGTGGAGCACGCATGCTCGTAGGCGGTAAACGCATTGGCGATAATACGCTGTTCTATGAACCGACTTTGCTAGTCGATGTGCCGAATGAAGCGGCGATCATGCACGAAGAAACATTTGGCCCGGTTGCTGCAATTGCTGTGTTTGATGAGGAAGATGAAGTCATCGCGCGGGCTAATGCCACAGAATATGGCCTTGTCGCTTATGTCGTAACGGCAAACGGTGCACGGCAATTGAGGATGGGGCGTGCGCTCGAATACGGCATGGTTGCCATCAATCGCGCGAAAATCACCGGCGCCCCCATCCCTTTTGGCGGCTGGAAACAATCCGGATTGGGGCGTGAAGGGTCACATCATGGCATCCACGCCTTCACGGAACTCAAATATCTCTGCATCGATACCGCTGCTTGAATGTGTCGTGAAACGAAAGGAAATTGACAGTGTTGAACAACAGCAACGAATTGACCGCCTGGGACCGCGATCATTTTTTCCACCCTTCGACACATATGGGTATGCATGCGCGGGGTGAAACACCAACCCGCGTGTTGGACGAAGGCAAGGGTGTGTTTATCACCGATGTAAATGGACGCCGGAGCCTAGACGCTTTTGCCGGTCTTTATTGTGTGAATGTGGGTTATGGCAGGACGGAAATCGCTGATGCGATTGCCGAACAGGCTCATAAGCTTGCCTATTATCACGCCTATGTCGGCCATGGCACCGAAGTCTCTATCACACTTGCCAAGATGATTATCGACAGGGCGCCCGCGCATATGAGCCGCGTCTATTTCGGTTTGTCCGGTTCTGATGCCAACGAAACCAACATCAAATTGATATGGTACTACAACAATATTCTTGGGCGTCCCGAGAAGAAAAAGATCATCTCGCGCTGGCGCGGTTATCATGGCTCAGGCGTCATGACAGGCAGTTTGACCGGTCTTGCGACCTTCCATAACGCATTCGATTTGCCGCGTGCGCCCATTTTGCATACACAGGCACCATATTATTTCCGCCGCGAAGATCGCTCGATGAGCGAAGAGCAATTCTCGCAAGATTGCGCCGATAAGCTTGAAGAAATGATCCTCGCCGAGGGGCCTGACACCATTGCCGCGTTCATTGGCGAGCCTGTGTTGGGTACAGGAGGGATTGTTCCGCCCCCGGCGGGCTATTGGCAGAAGATACAGGCTGTTCTCGATAAATACGACATTCTGCTTGTTGCAGATGAGGTCGTGACCGGTTTCGGCCGTCTGGGCAGCATGTTTGGTTCCGAACATTATGGAATGAAGCCCGATCTGATCACAATCGCCAAGGGATTGACGTCGGCCTATGCACCGCTTTCTGGATCGATAGTCTCTGATCGGATGTGGGACGTGCTGGTTAAGGGATCGGACAAAATGGGCCCGATTGGCCATGGCTGGACCTATTCGGCGCATCCCATCTGTGCCGCCGCCGGTGTGGCAAATCTCCAGCTCATCGATGACCTGAAACTGGTAGAAAATGCAGGTTCCACGGGCGCCTATTTCCGTAAGGCACTTCAGGACGCTATCGGTGATCATAAGCATGTCGGAGACGTGCGCGGCGAAGGGCTGATGGCTGCTATCGAGTTTGTAGAAGATCGCGATGATCGCAAATTCTTCGATCCATCCCTCAAGATTGGAGCGCAGATTTCGGCAGCCCTTCTTGCCAATGGGGTCATCGGACGTGCAATGCCGGAAGGCGATATTCTGGGCTTTGCGCCGCCACTCTGTCTGACGCAAGACGAAGCCGATCAGGTCGTTTCAGCAACAAAAGCGGCGATTGAAAGCGTTTTCGCAAATCGCTGATGATTGAACTTCGCGGGGTCAACATTACGATAGGTTGGCCCCGCATTGTTGACGATATTTCCGCATTCTGCGACATTCGCGTCATGCAAAATTCCATCTCCATTGATCAGGACTATCTCGTCACACGGCTCAAGGCGCTTCTTTCGATACCAAGCCCGACGGGCTTTACGGATGAAGCCGTCCGCTATGTAGCACGTGAACTGGAAATGCTCGGTCTGGAAGTCATGTTGACCAGACGTGGTGCAATCCGGGCGCGCCGACCAGGCGTTTCCAGACGCCCAGCTCGGGGCATCGTGTCCCATGTCGACACATTAGGTGCTCAGGTTAAGTACCTGAAAGATAATGGCCGTCTCGAAGTGGTCTCTATCGGAAATTGGTCTGCCCGTTTCGCAGAAGGTGCGCGCGTCTCGATCTTTTCCGGCAAGGGAACCTATCGCGGGTCAATCCTGCCCTTGAAGGCATCCGGACACACTTTCAATGAAGAAGTGGATAGCCAGCCGGTCGGATGGCCCTATGTCGAATTGCGGGTCGATGCGCTGGCGCGCAATAAGGACGACCTTGTTCAGCTTGGCATTGATGTCGGCGATATTGTTGCTGTCGACCCCGCACCGGAGTTTATCGATAACGGCTTCATCGTGTCTCGTCATCTCGATGACAAGGCAGGCGTGGCCATCATGCTGGCCTCACTCGAAGCCATGCAACGCGCCGAGATCGAAACGCCCGTCGATACGTATTGGCTCTTCACGATCGGTGAAGAGGTGGGTGTCGGCGCATCGGCTGTGGTGGTTCCCGATATTGCCTCTCTCGTTGCCATCGACAATGGTACCACAGCACCGGGGCAGAACTCATCCGAATTTGGCGTAACACTTGCGATGGCTGACCAGACCGGGCCGTTCGATTTTCACCTGACCAAGAAGCTCTACGAGCTTTGCGGCGAACACGATATTCAGGTGCAGAAAGATGTGTTCCGTTATTATCGCTCGGATGCTGCTTCCGCCGTTGAAGCAGGGCATGACGTGCGCACGGCGCTATTGACATTCGGTGTGGACGCGTCTCACGGATATGAGCGCATCCATTTGAGTGCTTTGACGTCGATTGCAAAATTGGCCGTTCATTACGCTATGAGCGACGTGGAAATCAAACGCGACGCTGAAGAAACCGCCAAGGGATTGAAGGGCTTCACACATCAGAAATCCACCAAAGCAGAGCAGGACTTGAAGCCGGAAGACACGCCTGCCGAATAGCAGAAAATCACCCGAACCATCGGGCGGGCTGGGTCCCGCCTTTTTTGTCGTTTCAAAATTTATTATGATAATTCATTGATCCTATCAATTTTATGCCTATAAATTAGAGTTATCTAATTTGCATAACGAAAGGGGATCGCTCTATGAGAAGATTATTTCGTGCTGCGCTGGCGGCAATAGCGCTCACAATTGCCGGGCCTGCAATGCCGTCGCTGGCTCAAACGCCGCCCAATGTGCTGATCGTGGGACAGATCGCCGAGCCGCAATCGCTCGATCCCCATACGGTGACGGCGACCAATGATTTCCGCATTCTGGTCAATATGTATGACGGCCTGGTGCGCTATAAGGATGGAACGCTTGAGGTTGAACCGGCACTCGCTGAAAGCTGGACAATTTCGGATGACGGTAAAACCTATCGCTTCAAGCTGCGTCAGGGTGTCAAATTTCAAGACGGGTCCGATTTCAACGCCGAAGCGGTGAAGTTCAACTTCGATCGCATGTTGAAGGAGGATCACCCATTCTACAACACTGGACCATTCCCACTATCCTTCAATTTCTCGTCGATTGAAGTGGTCAATGCGATTGATCAGGCAACGGTCGAATTCAAACTAAAGGAGCCATTTGCGCCCTTCCTGTCAAATCTGGCTTATCCGACTGGTTTGATCGTGTCACCCGAAGCCGTAAAGAAATACGGCAAGGAATTTGGGCGGCATCCATCGGGAACAGGTCCATTCAAATTTGCCGAATGGCAATCGGGTCAGCGTGTTGTCGTGGAACGAAACCCCGACTATTGGGACGGTGCGCCAGCCTTGGAAGCTATCGTATTCCGTCCGATTACTGATCCCAATACCCGCGTCGCAGAGATGATGGCTGGTGGACTTGATGTCATGGTGGAAGTGCCTCCAGACAACCTCGCGACCTTCAAGCAGGACGGGAACTTTGCCGTTGCAGAACAGGCAGGACCTCACGTCTGGTTCACGATTCTGAATGCAAAAACGGGCCCTTTCGCGGATAAAAAGGTGCGTCAGGCCGCTAATTATGCAGTCAACAAGAATGCGCTCGTCGATAATATCTTGCAAGGCTCGGCAACTGTGGCAGCGGGCCCCATTCCACCTGCTTTCAACTGGGTGGAAGACAAGACAGAGCCTTATCCCTATGACCCTGAAAAAGCCAAAGCACTGCTGGCGGAAGCCGGTGTCACCAATCCGGAGATCACATTTTATGTGACGGAGGGCGGTTCCGGTATGCTTGATCCCATCACCATGGGAGCAGCGATACAGGCTGATCTTCAGGCCGTTGGATTTAAGGTGAAAATTGAGACCTATGAATGGAACACGTTTCTTGGTCGCGTAAACACGGGTCTCGATGGCAAAGCCGATATGGCAGAAATGGCGTGGATGACCAATGATCCCGACACTGTTCCATATCTGACGTTGCGTACGGACGCTCTGCCTGACAAGGGCGGTTTCAACTCCGGATATTAT
Organism: Brucella haematophila; assembly: GCF_005938105.1. GTDB lineage: Bacteria > Pseudomonadota > Alphaproteobacteria > Rhizobiales > Rhizobiaceae > Brucella > Brucella haematophila. The sequence goes on from NZ_VCPE01000008.1 coordinate 42,941, forward strand.
TCCAACCCGCAACTGGACACGCTTCTCGAAAAGGCGCGCACGTCAACCGATCAGGCCGAACGAGGCAGGCTTTACGGCGAGGTGCAGGCAATCGTGCACGATGATGCGCCGTGGCTTTTTGTGGCCAACTGGAAGCAGAATGCCGTCACGACGGCGGCTGTCAAAGGCTTCAAGCTGCAACCGTCCTTCCTGTTGCATCTCAAAAACGTAACGAAGGAGTAGGCCCCAAGCCAGCTTGCCGAAGTTCACGGCAGCATTTTCCCATGACATACAGGAGGGCTTGAAATGCCAGCCTATATTCTAAAACGCCTTGCCGCAGTCATCCCGGTTTTGTTGGGACTTTCAATTATCGTTTTTCTCGTGATGGCGATGATCCCCGGCGACACGGCTACCGCATTGCTCGGCTCCTATGCAACACCGGAAAACGTTGAGCGGGTGAACCGCGATCTTGGTCTGGATAAGCCACTGGTGCAGCAGTATTTTATCTGGATCGGTAATCTGTTGCTTGGCGATTTTGGTCGTTCCTTTGTCCTCAACAGGCCCGTGCTTGATGAAGTTCTGGAGCGATTTCATGCCACGCTCATCCTGGCTGGTGTGGCGCTCGTTCTGTGTTCCATCGTCGGATTGTTGGCTGGCATCGTTTCAGCGGTGCGCCAATTCGGTTGGGCCGACCGCGCGATAACTTTTGTCGTTCTTGCCGGAATTTCCATTCCCTCATTCTGGCTCGGCCTATTGCTGATTTATCTCTTCGCAGTTCATTGGCGGGTACTACCGGCTTCCGGAATGTATGCCGTTTATGGCGGCGGTGATCTAAAGGACCTGCTCTGGCATCTGATTTTACCGGCAGGAACGCTTGCCGTTGTGGCGGCGGGTGTTATCGCGCGATTGACGCGCAGCGCAATGCTGGAAGTTCTGCGACAGGACTATATCCGTACTGCCCGTGCCAAGGGACTCAACGAACGACGGGTGATCTACCGTCACGCGTTCCGCGCAGCGCTTGTCAGTGTCATTCCCGTTATCGGCATACAAGCCGGTTTTGTGCTGGGCGGTGCGGTTTATATCGAAACCGTATTTCAGTGGCCTGGCATCGGCGCGATGCTGGTAAAGGCGATATCCACGCGTGATATCCTGCTGGTCCAAGGCGGTGTGCTTGTGGTGGCTGCAAGCTACGTTATCTTCAATCTGGTTGCCGATATTCTCCAGACCATGCTTGACCCGAGGATTCGCACATGAGTTTGCTAACACAAACCGCGGTGGTTCGCGCGCCGATACGTCTGACCTCATGGGGATTGCTCATGAGCAACCGGCTGGCCGCTTTCGGTTTCTTTCTATTGGTCGCTATCTGCGTGGTCGTTCTGGCGGCACCTTTGCTACCGTTGCCGAACCCGGATGCCACGTCGCCCGCGACACGTTTACAGCCTTTGTTCACGTCCGGCCATTGGCTCGGTACGGACCAACTGGGCCGGGATATTCTAAGCAGAGTTATCTGGGGCACACGTGTGTCGGTAGCGGTCGGCTTTGCCGCCACTTTAATAGCGGCCATCATCGGTTCTTCCATTGGCCTCGTCGCTGGTTTTGTCGGTGGGCGCACCGACAATCTGATGATGCGCGGCATCGATATGCTGATGGCGTTCCCCTACATTCTTTTGGCGTTGGCGATTGTAGCAGTCCTTGGGCCAGGTTTGATGAATGCGCTTTTCGCGATAGCTGTCGTCAATATCCCGTTTTTTGCCCGTAATGTCCGTGGTGTTACGTTGGGTCTCGCTCATCGAGAGTTCATCGATGCGGCGCGGCTTTCCGGCAAAAATCCACTCTCGATCCTGGCGACCGAGGTTCTTCCGAATGTCATGCCGGTGATCGTTATCACCATGTCGACGACCGCCGGTTGGATGATCCTCGAAACGGCGGGTCTCAGTTTTCTTGGTCTGGGCGCGCAACCACCACAGGCTGATCTGGGATCGATGCTGGGGGAGGGCAGGGCGCAGCTCTTCAACGCTCCGCATGTGTCCATAGTCCCCGGCCTGATGATCTTCCTGCTTGTGATCAGCTTGAATGTGCTTGGTGACGGTGTACGCGACATACTCGATCCACGCCTGCGGTCAGGTGCGCTTGCACGTCCCGGAGCCAGAACCGAGATAGCCCGTGATCGAGCTACGAAGTCTGATGTGTCTGGCAAGGCGGCACTGTCGGTCGCGGCGCTGGAAACAGGTTTCGTCAGCGGCGGACATTTTAGGCCAGCTGTCAAAAACGTTTCTCTCGAGTTGCATCGGGGGGAGTGTCTCGGCCTGATTGGAGAGAGCGGTTCAGGTAAAAGCGTTACAGCCCTTTCAATCATGGGGCTTGTCGCATCACCGCCCGGGCTTATCCGTAACGGGTCCATATTTCTGGAGGGCAAGGATGTTCTTTCCATGCGGGAAACGGAGCTTACGACCCTTCGCGGCAGTAAGGTGACCTATGTGTTTCAGGACCCGCTGACGACATTGCATCCGATGTATTCCATCGGCTGGCAGGTTGAGGAAACTATCGGAGCGCATCGTCGCACTACCGCGACTGAGCGACGCGAACAAGCAATAGCCCTGCTTGAGAAGGTTGGCATTCCAGACGCCAGAGAACGCGCCAGCCATTATCCGCATCAGCTTTCTGGCGGACAACGCCAGCGTGTCGGCATTGCAAAGGCTCTCGCCAATGACCCCGATATCATCATCGCAGACGAGCCCACGACGGCGCTGGATGTGACTGTGCAGGCACGAATTCTTGATCTGCTGCGCGAGTTGCAACGCGAACGCGGCATAGCATTGTTGTTCATCACCCATGACTTTGGAGTGGTTTCAGAAATCTGCGACCGCGTTGCGGTGATGAAAGATGGCGAGATTGTCGAGACAGGTACGGCGAGGGCGGTCTTATCCAATCCGCAGCATGACTATACGCGTCGGCTCATTGCTTGCGTGCCAGAACTCGGACAAGGCCTGAGCTTTCTCGACAAGGTAGCCAAAGTCTTCGGACGGGAGAATAAAGGCATGAAAGCATGAGTGAAATTGCGATCAGTGCACGGGAGCTTACCAAGACATTTGGCGGTGGGCGAACTCTCTTTGGCAGGAAACACCATCAGGTCGATGCAGTCAAAAAAGTGTCTCTTGATCTGCGGCGAGGTGAGACCCTTGCCGTGGTAGGCGAAAGCGGCTCGGGAAAGAGTACGCTTGCGCGCATGTTTGTGGGGCTGACGGAACCGACAAGCGGAACCATGACAATCGCTGACCGCGATGTGACCGATTTGCGTAGATCGGGGGCGCGTGCATTCGGCAAGGTCATTCAATATGTCTTTCAGGACCCCGTCGCCTCGCTCAATCCGCGTAAGACCATCAAACAGATTCTAGACGTTCCGCTCAAGCTTCTCGGCAAATACGACGCAGCGCAGCGCACACAGAAAATGTTAAAATTGCTCGATGCGGTGCAGATGCCCAAAGACACGCTGGAACGCTATCCGCATGAGTTCTCGGGCGGGCAGGCACAGCGTATTGCGATAGCGCGTACGCTCGCAGCAGAAGCCGAGATTGTCGTGCTTGATGAGCCAGTCAGCGCCCTCGATGTTTCGGTACAAGCTCAGGTCCTCTTGTTGCTGGATGAGCTTAAGCGGGAATTCGATCTGTCCTATCTTTTCATAAGTCACGATCTCGCTGTTGTAGAGGCCATTTCGGATCGGGTGGCAGTGATGTATTTCGGGGAAATTGTGGAAGAGGCTTCCGCTCGCGATCTTTTCGCTCACCCGCAACACGCCTATACGCGACAATTGCTGGATAGCGCACCACGCATCAGGAAAGAGTAGAAGTGGCATGGTCAAAACGGGCCTTAAAAACAGCGGCGAAACACTGAAGCGTGTGAGCGTGAAGGCAGCAAAGCCCAAGCGTAGGCCGGAAGAAATTGCCGACCGCATCAAGGATTTCATCAGAGCCAAAACATTGAAGCCCGGTGACCGCCTACCACAGGAAAAGGAGCTGATCGATCAGTTCAAAGCTGCGAAGGGCACGGTTCGAGAAGCAATGAAAGCGCTTGAAACACAAGGGCTTATCTATACGCGAAGCGGACCGGGGGGCGGCGCATTTGTGGCGGAGCCATCGGCAAGACATGCCATGGAAATGCTGGGCAGTTTTTTCTTCTTCGATCAGCCGAGCTTGAGCGAAATCTATTCGATACGCAAGTTGCTGGAACCGGAAATTGCAGCATTGCTGGCAGGCAAGCTGACGCACGGTGATATTGTTCAACTTGAGAACACCATGCGTCTTTATGATCGCCCGCCTGTCGATCTGGATGATCAATATCAACAGCGGGTGGCCGAATTGGATTTCCATTCACTGTTGGCGCAACAATGTCCAGACCGGCTGCTGGGCTTCGTTTCCGGGCTCACCCACCATCTTTTGCGCAACTTGCCTGTTGCCCGCGCCATCTATGCAGATCCAACGCCTGCGTCTCGCGAATCTGGGCTTGTTTTTCAACATCGTCTGCTGGCCGCTCTTATCGAAAACAGACGGGAGGATGCACGGCAGATTGCTTACGAACATATGGTTTCCGCCGAAGATTATATGCTTTCAAAGGCCACGACCATCGTCGGAAAGGTTTAGGAAAAGCCGATAAAAATGGGAACCATCCCGGCGCTGTTGCATTTGCAACTGGGAGGGCCGCCGCCAGAACACACGCGACGGCCCCATTCGTGAGGGCATAGCCCGTAGGAAGATCAAGCAGTCTTCGGGCTGTGCAAAGAGACGAAGCGGGTTTGACGGCGTTACGGTCACAGATGCGCTCTCGTTATGACAATGGAGGTTTCGACCCTTTTTATGTGTGGAATTTGCGGAGAAGTCAGGTTCGATGGCGGTACGCCATCGGTTTCGGCAGTCTCGAAAATGGCAGATGTCTTGAGTCCCAGAGGGCCCGACGCATCTGGTATCGTCATCCGGGGCAATGTAGGCTTCGGTCACAGAAGACTGAGAATTCTCGATCTTTCCGAAAAATCACAGCAACCCATGATCGATGCAGATCTCGGTCTGACATTGGTTTTCAACGGATGTATCTACAATTTCCGTGAGTTGCGCGCAGAGCTTGAAGCGAAGGGTTATCACTTCTTTTCCGATGGAGATACCGAGGTGATCCTGAAGGCTTGGCACGCCTGGGGAGAAAACTGCGTCTCTCGGTTTTTAGGCATGTTCGCTTTTGCAATCCACGAACGGGATACGGGACGGATCATTCTTGCCCGTGATCGGTTCGGGATAAAGCCGCTCTATCTCTCCGAGGTCAACGGCGCGTTGCGCTTTGCATCTTCGTTGCCAGCACTGGTAAAGGCTGGCGGCGTTGATACCTCAATTGATCGTGCTGCGCTCCACAATTACATGAGCTTCCACGCTGTCGTGCCGCCACCGCGTACGATCTATGAAGGCGTACGCAAGCTGCCCCCAGCAACGATGCGTATTTATGAGGCCAATGGCAGTTTCAAGGATCGCATCTATTGGCAAGCGCCTTATCGCCGCCTGCCGGGCGACAGCGCACTAAGCCGGGAGGAATGGCAGGAACAACTGTTGGACATGCTCCGCCTGGCAGTCAAAAGGCGCATGATTTCAGACGTTCCGGTCGGTGTTCTTCTTTCCGGCGGCGTGGATTCCAGCCTCATTGTAGGCTTGCTGGCGGAAGCAGGCCAGACTGGTCTTATGAGCTTTTCTGTCGGTTTCGAAGAAGCCAATGGTGAGAAGGGCGACGAATTCGTCTATTCGGACCTCATAGCCAAGCATTTCGGAACGGATCATCACAAAATATTCGTTCCGTCAGCGGACCTTATGGAGGCTTTGCCTGGAACCATCGCTGCTATGTCGGAGCCGATGGTTTCCTATGACAATGTCGGCTTCTACCTTCTCTCAAAAGAAGTGTCGAAACACATCAAGGTGGTCCAGTCCGGTCAGGGTGCTGACGAAGTTTTCGGCGGCTATCACTGGTATCCACCGCTTGTGGATTCCAACGATGTGGTCGGTGACTATGCCAAGGGCTTTCGCGACCGCACGCATGCTGTGCTTGCCACACAATTGTCCGCAGACTGGATGCCCGAGCAGGATTACAGTCTGGAGCTTCTCGAAGAGAAGTTGCTTGAGGACGGTGCCGATACGCCTGTTGACCGTGCGCTGAGGCTCGACACCAATGTGATGCTCGTGGACGATCCGGTCAAGCGCGTCGATAATATGACGATGGCGTGGGGACTGGAAGCACGTGTGCCTTTCCTGGACCACGAATTGGTAGAGCTGGCAGCGCGTATTCCGCCAGAAGAAAAGCTGCGCGATGGCGGTAAAGGTATCCTCAAGGACGTTGCCCGGAAAGTCATCCCAAGTGAAGTCATTGATCGCAAGAAAGGCTATTTCCCGGTACCGCAGCTCAAATATATCGCCGGGCCCTATCTCGATATGCTGCGCGATGCATTGTCATCCCAGAAGGCGCGCGAGCGCGGTCTTTTCCAGCGTGACTATCTTGAGCGCTTGTTCGCCAACCCATCAGACCACATCACGCCGCTGCGCGGATCGGAGCTGTGGCAAGCAGGACTGCTGGAAATGTGGCTCCAGACGCAGGAGGCATGAATGCGAAATCATGGTGAGGAACAAATGACCCGGCAGAAAGTCAGGGGCGGCAAGGCTCTTTCGCATCGTCTGACACGCTTGCGCACGCCGGAAAGCGCTGGATTTTACCAGGAGCATTCGCATGGCGCTAACAAGGCAGAAGTTGATAGCAGACAACACAATGTGACCCTCGACTGCGGTTGGGGGCGACTGTTGTTTGCGCAGACATTCGACAGCAATCAAGCCATTGTCGACGCGATGCGAGCGGAGGCCCCGGCAAGCCGCGATATTCTGTTTTATGTCAGCGATCCGCATGTTCTGTTGTCGTTGGCACCGCACGAGATTTTTCTTGATCCGTCGCACACCTATCGTCTGGAACTGTCGACTTATCGGGCCGGAGGACGCCGCACGCGCGGCGTCACCATTCGCCGCGCCATTTCGGAAATTGATGCGGACGGTATCAATGGAGTTTATGCCGCATGCGGCATGGTTCAGCTTCGAGCTGATTTCTTTTCTGCAGAGCGTGTAAACCGTGCAGTCACCTATTTTGTCGCTCAGGACGATGCCACTGGCGAAATTGTCGGCACGGTGACAGGCATTGACCATCAGCGCCTGTTCGACGATCCGGACCGCGGAGCTTCGCTGTGGTGCCTTGCCGTTCACCCACAGGCACGCCAGCCCGGCATCGGTGAAAAGCTGGTGCGTATGCTTGCCGAACACTTTCAGGCGCGTGGGTTGCGTCATATGGATTTGTCTGTACTTCACGACAATGAGAACGCCATTCGGCTCTACGAGAAGCTTGGTTTCAATCGTGTTCCGCTCTTCGCAGTGAAGTGCAAAAACGCGATCAATGAAAAGTTTTTCGCGTCCCGCCTCGAAGCTGTAGAAGCACTCAATCCCTATGCGCGGATCATTGTAGATGAGGCGATGCGCAGGGGTGTGCAGGTTGATGTTACGGATGCGGACGGTGGGTTCTTTCGTCTCTCCTATGGTGGACGCTCGGTTCACTGTCGGGAAAGCCTCTCCGAGATGACATCCGGTGTTGCCATGTCGATTTGCGACGATAAAGCCGTGACGCGGCGGGTCGTTGAAAAAGCCGGGCTGGTCGTTCCTGCGCAGATTTCCGCAGACGAAAGCGTTGAAACGCAGGAAGCTTTCTTGCACCAACATGGAAAACTTGTCGTCAAACCGGCGCGGGGCGAGCAGGGGCGCGGTATTTCTGTCGGAATATCCGATATGAAACACCTACAAACGGCGATCAAACAGGCCCGTACTGTTTGCGATAGGGTGTTGCTGGAGGCTTGTTTTGAGGGCCAGGATCTGCGCCTGGTCATCATCAATTTTGAGCTGGTCGCAGCAGCGGTGCGGCGACCACCACGAGTGGTGGGTGATGGAAAAACGACGGTACGAAAACTCATCGATATTCAATCGCGACGACGCTCCGCCGCCACCGGCGGGGAAAGTCGCATTCCTGTCGACACCGAAACGAAGAGATGTCTTCAGGAGCAGAAATTGTCGCTCGATAGCGTGCTTGATGACGGCCGTGAGATCACCGTGCGCAAAGCGGCCAATCTGCATACGGGTGGAACCATCCACGATGTGACATCGCTTGTTGATCCCGAGCTTGTTGATGCTGCTTGCCGTGCCGCGCGCGCAATCAATATTCCCGTGGTGGGCATAGATTTCATGATAAAGCGACCAGATAAGCCGGAATATATCTTTGTCGAAGCCAATGAACGCCCCGGGCTCGCCAATCATGAGCCAAGACCCACAGCGGCCAAGTTCGTAGAGTGCTTGTTTCCCCAACTCTACCGGGAGGGTTGAAATGCGCCGACTGATTTGCGTTAGGCATCAACATCAGTAAATCAGTTTGAGCTGTGATTATGTCTTGGCAATTGTGCCCGACAGATAAGCCGTGCGGGCACCCGCGCGGCTCAATTTACCGGACGATGTCATGGGCAGGCTACCGGGGCGGACCAGTTTTATATGGGGCGTTATGCCAATGCTGGAATTGACCGCCGCGGTGATCTGCCTTTTGAGCATTTCGGCGTTATCTCGCTGTGTGCTCCTGTATTCAACCAGGATGACAATGACCTCGGAACAATCGCTATCGACAGCAAAAGCTGCAACGCGCGTATTCTGCAACTCCGGAACAGCATTGACAGTCTGTTCAATGTCTTGCGGCCAGATGTTGCGGCCATTGATTGCTATCATGTCCTTGAAGCGACCGGTGACAATCAGCTCGCCGTCTTTCATGAACCCCGCATCGTCTGTATCCAAGAAGTCGGTATCCGCAATCCGCTTCATTGACTGAAGCGACCCGTCGCAATAGCCGGACATCAGGCTGGGGCCGCGAATGCATATTTGGCCAATCTGGCCTTCGGGCAGGGGAGTTCCGTCGGAAGCACAGATTTTAATCTCATGACCGTTCAACGGTCTGCCGCACACAGCCAACAAGCGTGTATCCGGTTCGTCTCGTTCAGTGGATATTACTAGATTTTCCTCCAGTCCTTTGCGATTGACCATCTCTTCACGAAGACCGTGGCGAAAACTGACCAGAAGCGTGGACTCCGCAAGTCCATAACTTAGCGTAAACGATGCTTCGTGGAATCCGAACTGTGCCATGGCTTTGGCAAAATCATTGAGCTTACGAAGATCAATCATATCCCCTCCGACTCCTGAAACCCGAAGAGAAGAAAGATCAAGATCGCTGTCTGACTGCTTGAGCCGCTGTGCGGCAAGCCTGTAACCGAAGACCGGTGCGTAGGTGATTGTAGACCTGTTTCGGGACATCAACTGTAGCCGTAGTACCGGACGTCTGGCAAATGTCGCAGGTGCCATGTAGTCCACGGTCGTTTGAGAAAACAGCGGCGCTATAGAAAAGCCGACCAGCCCCATGTCGTGATAGAATGGCAGCCACGAGAAGGCGCGATCTTCGGCGGTAATTTCAATGCACTCACGCAATATTCCCCCTACATTATGGCACACCGCTTCTTGTGAGATACGAATACCTTTCGGCTCTGCCGTTGAACCTGACGAAAACTGGATATAAGCCGGTTCATCAGGTTGAAGCGGATCCAGCGATATGAACCGCGCCGGGTTTGCCGGAGACCGTTTGGTTTAAGTTATGCGGCCAATGCTGGTTCGTCCAGCATGGCGTAGTATCGTTCTTCGGCCTCGGCTGGCGGTATGTTTCCGACGGGCTCCAGAAGGCGGCGGTTGTTGAACCAATCGACCCATTCGAGCGTGGCGAACTCCACGGCTTCGAAGTTGCGCCACGGCCCACGTCGATGGATGACCTCGGCCTTGCAAAGACCGTTGATCGTTTCGGCGAGAGCGTTGTCATAACTGTCGCCAACACTTCCTGCGGAAGGCTCGATGCCTGCTTCCGCCAACCGCTCGGAATAGCGAATGGACACGTATTGCGAGCCGCGATCGGAATGGTGAACCAGTCCGCCGCGCTGGACGGGCTGCCGATCATGAAGCGCCTGGTCGTGGGCATCGAGCACAAAAGCCGCATGGGCCGTTCGGCTTGCCCGCCACCCGACGATGCGGCGGGCGAAGGCATCAATGACGAGGGCCACGTAACCGAAGCCCTGCCAGGTCGCGACATAAGTGAAATCGGATAACCACAGCATGTTCGGCGCTGGAGCGAAGAACTGTCGGTTCACCCGGTCGAGTGGGCATGGAGCGGACGTGTCCGACACGGTGGTTTTGACTGGCTTGCCGCGAATGATGCCTTGAAGTCCCATCATTCTCATGAGCCGTGCGACGGTGCAGCAAGCGACATCGAAGCCTTCTCGCCGCAACTGTCGCCAGACTTTCCGCACGCCATAGACCTGGAAGTTCTCGTTGAACACCCGGCGTATCTCGATCTTCATGGCCGTGTCGCTCCGGGCGCGGGCCGCCAAGCAATCCACGTCCGTTCGCTTGGCGATGACCTCATAATAGGTGGACGGGGCAATCGGCAGCAGTCTGCAAATCGGCTCGACCCCGAGCACCGAGCGGTGTTCGTCGATGAAAGAAATCATCGCTTCAGTGGGCGGTCGAGCTCCGCCTGGGCAAAATACGCCGAGGCTTTGCGTAAAATCTCATTGGCCTGACGAAGCTCGCGGTTCTCCCGCTCCAGAGCCTTCATTTTCTCCGCGACCTCACTCGGCAAACCAGCACGCTTGCCGCTGTCCACCTCGGCCTTCTTAACCCATTCATTGAGCGTAAGCGCCGAGCAGCCGATCTTGGCGGCTATCAAGCAAACAGCCGCCGACCGCGATGGATGTTCAGCTTCATGCTCGACCACCATTCGAACAGCGCGGGCTCGGACTTCAGGAGAAAATTTGTTCGTCGTCCTGCTTGTCTTAGATCCTACTTCTCACGAGTTGGGGTCTCCGGCAAATCCGGCGCAGTTCAATACGTCACCTTGAATGGCATCCAATTGACTGTAGCTGACGGCTTACACGCCGGCCTTCTGCACGAGATCGGGTGATAGCTCTTTTAGTGTATCAGACAGACAAACGAGCTTAGCATTTCCCGCTCGCACAAATGCGCCAAGCCTCTCGAGATTGCTTTTCTTGCCACACACTCAATCAAAACTGGTCGATCACACCGCAAGCGGAATTGACCTATTCGAAGGTTGACTTCGACATCTTCAACGATGTCTTCGGAGCGCGTATCAGTCTTGATCGCGGCGAAAGCCTGCAAGGCCGCCTTGGTGTCGCCATCGAGCATCAAAACTCCTGGTACAATGCTAGTGGCTTGATCGACAGAACACAGGTCTATGGCATCGCAAACCTCTACTATGAGTTCCTCGAAGGAACGAAAGTGGATGTTTCGGAAACCACATTTGCCAATGAGAACGAGCGGCTGTGGGGCGGCATCGGGCTTGGTGGCAGCTATAACTGGAACAGCGAAAAATACTCGATCTATGGCGAGGGTGCTATCAATACCAGCCTTGCTGACTTCGGCGACAGCTACGCCTATAAAGGGACGCTGGGCTTTAGAGTGAAGTGGTGAGAGGTACATAGTCAGGGACACCTTTTGCCGAATTGCGCTCCACAGTAGATTGCAAAACGAAAACAGGTGGCCTGCGTTTACACAGGTCACCTGTTTGGTAGGGTCGGGGCAGGGGCTGTCCCGATAGGCTGTTTGTTATAACTTGCCGAGACGCTTGCGCAGTTCGGTGTTTTCGGAACGGAGCTTTGCCGCCAGTTCCTTGCGCAGCTTCAGGTTTTCAGCTTCCAGTGCTACAAGCGCCTTCAGATCGTCGCTCGTTGGTGATGCCTTCGCGGCCGCCGGAGCTGCGGTCTTTCCTGCAGCGTTCTTCCAGTTGTAGTAGGTCTGCTCGCTGACTTCAGCATGCTGCAATGCAGCCTTCAGCGTGGTCTTGCCGCCCTTGGTGGCCTTTTCAACCGAAGCAAGAATGGAAGCGCGTTCAGCTGGTGTATATTTCTTCACCTTACGACCAGTCGGTGCCGCAGCAGTTGCAACAACCTTGGCGGCCTTGGGGGCAGACGCAGCCTTTGCCGCTTTGGGAGCCTTGGCAGCTGGTTTGGCAGACGCAGCTTTAGGCTCAGCCTTCTTGCGCGGTGCGCGGGTTTTCGGCTTGGCGCTCACAGGCTCAGCTGCAGCGGTCTGGTTTGCTTCTACAATGGTTTCATCAGCCATGTTCAGTTTCTCCTGAATTGATACTCGGGTCAGCTTTCCGGGTGCCGAATATATGGGACAATGCTTAATGCAACTATAAGTGCCATTACTTTGACAATTTATGAAGAGATGCCATCACATCAGCATGGTGAGACGATCTATTATGAAGCAGGATTGATTGTTGAAAACTGAGGCTGAAATCTGTAGGTAGAGCACAGTACCTGTCGGTGCACTTCCACGAATTTGATTGAGAAAGCTATTTTCGGATGAAGAATCCAATCCGCAATGTTGTCGTTGAATATAAGAACCGGCGTGCGCGCAAGAGTGGCAATGCGCTGTGGGGCAACCTTGATCTGAAGTCGATTGCGCGGGAAGTGGAAGAAGATACCAAGGCGCCGACATCTGCCGACCCCGTAACGCCTGCTGCCTCCCAGGCAGGCAATGAACCAGCCGCACCTGTCCACGCGCCAACGCCACAGATAGAAGCCAAGACTGAGCCGAAGATCCTCATTGCCGATATACCAGAACCTGTTGCCACAAAAGCGAGCATAGCCTCGTCGGAACCAGAAGCGCCTGTCACCGCCGAAGCTACAGTTTCACCAATTCCAGCCAAGAAAAAAGTCAATGCGCGCCGTCGCTTGAAGCCAATTGTTGACAAGCCGGTGAAAGCCAAACCAGCTCCTAAAGCCGTAGCTGACATTCTGGATGAACTGGCTGAGCTTGAGGCCGAGAATACCGCGTTAAAACGCCAACTGGCCCAAAAGCTCAACACCGAAAATCAACAAATGCGGAAAATGCTGAACAGGTAAAAACCGGCATTTCACTCTACGATACTGCAATTATCAATTCTTGTGCATTTATCAATGAGCGCGCTATGTATTATAGTTGTTAGTATCTCTTAGGAACTACTTGCTATCTTGAATTTGATTTGGGAAAATAAGCATATTTAATATAAAGAATTCCGGCGACCTGGGGAGCATTTCGACTTCTTCAGTATCGAAGAGGGCGGGGCATGGACGCAAAGTCAGTTTATATCACAGTCATGCTGATCATTCTTGCAAATGGTGGTGTTCTGAGTGCCATCCTTTCGGATTTTCCAGCTGCCTTGCGTCCCGCTGCCCGTATTTGGCAATGGGCTACACTTCTTGTGGCATTGGGCTGCGGGATTTTTGCGGCTGAAGTTTACTTACCCAAAGATCTCACCGTCATTGTCGCAAATGTGGTTCTGGTTCTGGCGCTCAGCATGTACCATGTTGCTATAAGGCGGTTTCACGGTTTGCCGCTCTATTCAAATGTGCTGCTGGTACCGCTTTTTGGGATGCTCGCATTCCTCTATTACGTAATCTATGTCCCTGATATCAAAGTGCGTGTGGTTATAGTATCGGTACTTTGGGCCATCATCATGTTGGCCTCCACGTCTATCTTGATCAGTCGGGAACATTCAGCGGAGTATCAATCCCGGAGCCGGTTCGCAATGGCGGTCATCTATATGATGGCCGCATTTACAACGATACTTCGTGCAATTTTATATGTATCGCTGGATACGAAAGCGAACTTCACAATAGCCGACAACACCCATTGGATGAACAGCGTCACGCCGGTCTTTTTATCGGTACTGCCTGTTATTGGGACAACAACATTCCTGCTGATGTGCTCCGATCAGGTGAAGCGGCGTTGGCAGAATGCCGCGTCTCGCGATTATCTAACGGATCTTCCGAACCGCCGCTCACTGATAGCTTATGGCACATCGATTATAGAATCCAACGACGAAAATTCGAGGCGTCGCGCAGTAGCGGTTCTGGACATTGACTGGTTTAAATCCATCAATGATACCTATGGCCATTTTGCAGGCGATCTTGTCCTGCAAACGCTTGCGCAGAGATTGAAAAGTGTCTTGGAAGCAGACGACTTCATCGCCCGGACGGGTGGTGAGGAATTCGTTATTATCTTTGGTGAGAAAAGCAGTCTGGATGCTGAGTTAGCAGCGGAACATATCCGCAATGCGGTGGCTGAGAGCAGGTTCGCGATAGAGAACGCATCCATATCGGTGACGGTTTCAATTGGACTCGTGACGCGCAATGCGCCAACCAAATTTGATGATGTGATGATACGCGCGGATAAAGCACTATACACCGCAAAGAACAACGGTCGTAATCGAACCGAAATCGTTGCGATGGGCAATGCTGAACGAGTTATCTGATCGGCTGCGTTGTGCACTCAGGCTTTCCTGACGTTCCATAAGATAGATTACGCGATTCAATTGTTTGGCTAGGGTACATGTGGCTTGAAGTGGAATTTGCAAGCGATGTGGTTTCATATCAAGGGTTGATCCACTCGGAGGCCATGACCACGCCCGCAGCGTCATAGCTGAATCGCGCCCTGCGATTACCCTCCCGCCGAAGCTGAAACCAATCCAGCATACCCGCTCGAAAAGCCAGCACGCCGAAGTGCTCTTTACCATCACCACCGTCTGCTAGTTCCGATAAAAAGGGCTGTTCGTCAGTCACAAAGGCGCGTTCGTCTCCAGGCGGCCCTCCCGTATAGGTCCCACGCGTCCTGGCGGGGAGCACATCCCAAGCCGTTTCGGCAACCGCGCTACCCGGCGCGTGAAGTTCGACGGTTCCCTGCAAACGAAGCTGCAAACGCGTCTGTGAACAATAACCGAGCACCGTCGCATAAGGACGCGCGCCAAACTCACGCCACTTGGCGCTGCGGGTATCCGTGTGGAATTCGAGCACCCGTTTGGCCACGTCGGTTCGCCTCAATACAACCATTCGCGCCTGCGGGGTGTTATCAGCATCGACCGAACAGAGATTCACATAACGGAAGCCGGATTCCGGAGAAGACGCCGCCGCTTCAAGCTCGGCCCATGCGGCAAGTTCCACTTCCGTGACGTTATCCATTCAGCATCTCCCCATACGATAAGAAGCGGCGCTGACCTAATAGCCGGCACCGCTTCTTGATTGTTGCAGACAAGCCCCATTTAGACAGAACGGGTCACACCACCATCGACGCGAAGGTTCTGCCCAGTGATATAACCTGCCCCATCAGACACCAGAAACGCGATCGTCGCGGCAATTTCCTCTGCAGTGCCATAGCGATTCATCGGCACGCTGTCGCGCCGCTCGTCGGTAGACGGAAGGCTGTCAATCCAGCCGGGCAGCACATTGTTCATACGGATGTTCTTGGCGGCATAATTATCCGCGAATATCTTCGTAAAGCTAGCCAAACCGGCTCGGAATGTCGCCGAAGTCGGAAACATAGCCGAAGGCTCCGAGGCCCATGCCGTCGAAATGTTGACGATAGCGCCGCCGCCCTGCGCTTCCATAATTGGCGTTACCAGACGGATCGGGCGCACGGCGCTCAGGAAGTAAACCTCCATGCCCTTATGCCAGTCTTCATCGGTAATTTCGAGGATCGGCGCACGCGGACCGTGACCGGCAGAATTAACCAGTGCATCCACCCTGCCCCACTTGTCCATCGCCAGATCGACAAGTCGCTTCACATCGTCATTGACCAGATTTGAACCGGTGACGCCCACGCCGCCCAATTCCTGCGCCAGCGCTTCGCCCTTGCCGGATGACGACAAGATCGCAACGCGATATCCATCCTGCGCCAGCTTCCGTGCAGCCGCTGCGCCCATGCCGGAACCGCCAGCGGTGATGATTGCAACTTTTTCTCCAGACATCAAAGGCTCCTTTGTTTCGATATTGAGCACACTATGCCAAATTTCGATGAGACTTTCGCGCCAGAAAGAAACACGTTATACTGTAGAAAATCTACAGGCTACTTCATGAACCCGTCACGCCGTAAACTGCCGCCGTTGAATGCCCTGCGCGCCTTTGAAGCTTCGGGCCGCAGACTGAATTTCCGTGCCGCTGCCGATGAATTGCGTGTCACGCAAGGCGCTGTCGCGCAACAAGTTCGTGCACTGGAGGATCATCTTGGCCTGACGCTGTTTCATCGCCTGCCACGTGGGCTAGCCCTGACTACGCAAGGTGCGAACTATCTGGCGGATGTGACCCGTGCCTTCGATACGCTTGGAGAAGCGACTGGACGGCTTCTGGACAGACCGGAGACGGTTACGATCAGCGTTACGCCGACTGTCGCGGCGAAACTTCTCATTCCAAGGCTGGCCAGACTTCATGCCGACCTTGCAGGCGTGGAATTGCGCACCGTTGCGACCGAGGCGGTTTCCGATTTCGACCGGGACAATGTGGACATAGCGCTGCGCCTCACACGACCGCCTTTCCCGTCTACGCTTGATGCAAAACTGTTGTTTCGTCAGGAACTGGTAGCTGTTGCCAGCCCCTATCTCATCGACGGTAGGCCTTTGCCGCTGACAAGCGAGCAGCTTCGGGAAATGCCACTTCTGCACGATGCGCATAATCACTGGCCCGAGCTTCTTGGCTCAAAAGGAAAACTGCCAGGTGCGATGTTCAACCAGACAGCACTTGCACTGGATGCAGCACTCTCCGGTCAGGGGGTTGCCCTCGCGTGTCGAGCCTTCGTTGCATCCGACTTGGCGGCCGGACGATTGGTGCAAGTGGCCGAGCCTACAATCATAATAGAACCGGATTATTACCTTGTCCGCAAACGGTCGACCTCACCGAGAAAGGCCGTCGATGCTGTTTGGAACTGGTGTTCTGAACGGTTGCTTCTGCCCGAAATGAAGTAAGGCGGAAGCTGCACAGTATTGCTAATGGTTAGCCAACGTCCCGAAACCGTCTGTTTTCTAGAACCCAGAAGAAGACGATTGTTATGACGAGCACGATCAGAAGCAGGATGAATGCTGCTGCCGAACCCTCGTTGAGAGACAGCCCGAGGAACGCCTGTCTATAGGCAAAGAAGCTCAAGACTTCCGTCGACGTGCCGGGGCCGCCCTTTGTGAGAACATAGGTCAGATCATAGGTGCGGAACTCGTTGATCAATTGGATGATAATGGCGATGGCCGCAACGGGACGCAGCATCGGCAGTGTCAGATACCAAAACTGTTCGATCTTGCCCGCTCCGTCCACTTCCGCCGCCTCGTAAGGGTCGCGCGGCAGCGAAGCCAGCCCAGCGGCCAGGATAAGCACGACAAAGGATGTCTGCTGCCAGATATCGATGGCGGCCATAGACCAGATCGCGAGGTCCGACGAGCCGAGCCAGTCAAGCCTTGGCAGGCCTATGGTCTCCATCATGTGGTTCACGATACCCAGATTGGGCTGCAGCAGCATACGCCAGATAAGGGCGACACTGACCGGAGACATGGCCATAGGAATGGTCAGGATTGCGAAATAGATCGGCTTGGTTTTCACGACCGCGTTCAGCATGAGCGCGATCCCTAGCCCGAGTATGAATTCTGCAACCACGGTGACGATCGAATATTTGACCGTCAGCCATAGTGAACTCCAGAATTGCGCGTTGCTCATGATCCGCGCGTAGTTTTCAAAGCCCGTGAACGGTAACAGCGATGGCCGCATCAGTGTCATCGAGGAAATCGACATCAGGACTGCATAGAGAAGCGGCAGCCCCATGACGACTGCAAGGGTCAACAATCCTGGCAGGGAAAACGCCCAGCCGGTTTTCCAGGTACGGTCGATTGCAGTGGTGGACGTGGACATACGAACGTTTCCTAGAATGCCGGCGGGGTGAAACTGAAGATTCTTTGCCGCCCTCCCCTTCAACAGACAGGGCGGCAAGAGCATTATTTCTTGAGAAGGTCTTCCAGACCGGAAGCGGCTGCCTTTATGGCTGCATCCGGCGTAATCTCCCCGCCTGCCGCCTGCGATACTTGCGTGCCGAGAACATCTTCATACTGCGCCGAATAGGCGAATATCGGGAACGACTTTCCGGAAGCCACGACATCCAAAGCCTGCTCATAGAACGGATACTTCTTCAGAACATCTGCATCCTTGTAGACAGCTTCGCTGACAGGCGCGTGGCCCTCAAGCGCACGTGCAATGCCGATCTTTTTGCTCTGAACCCACTTGATGAATGTCCAGGCTGCTTCCTGTGCTTCCGGCGATGCGTTCTTTGGAATGCCCCAACCCCAGCCGCCGCTTTCGCCATGACCACCCGGCATGACGGAAAGGCCGACCTTGCCCGCAACATTCGGGCATTTTTCGGCATTGTCCATCTGAGGCAGCATCCACCAATAGGTGACCATGCTGAAGGCTTCACCGCTGCACATCAGGCGCATGGTGTCATCCAGCGTGGCGGACAGTGCGCCTTGTTGCGCCGCATTCTTGATTGCATCGACATAGAGTGTCAGCGCCTTGACTGCTTCCGGGCTGTCGAGCGTAACCTTGCGGTCCTTGTCGAGATAGCCGCCACCTGCCGAGAACAGATAATTGGAGAACTCCATGCTGTTCGGATCGCCACGCTGGCCCTGCATCGCCGCGCCCGCAACATTTGCCTTCGCCTTCATGAATTTGGCGACCTGCACATAGTCTTCAAGCGTTTCGGGCTTCTTCAGCTCGGCATTGAACTCGCTTTTGTAAGCTTCCTTGAGCTTTGGATCTTCCAGCAAGTCTTTTCGATAAAGCATGCCCATCGAGTAGTTGTACATCGGCAGGATCGGCATCGCCTGATCGGTCCGGCCAAGCAGATCGAGTGTAGAGGGGATAAACTCCGACAGATCAAGCTTGTCGCGTTCGGCGAGAGGCTTCAGATCGGTCAACCAACCGGCAGCGGGAAATTCGCCCGCCCACAGGAAGTCGACCTCAAGGAGATTGTAATAGCTTTCTGGCGAGACAAGCTGCGTGGCGAGCTTGTCATGCATATCGCCATAGCCCACCTTTTCAAATTCCACCTTGATGCCGGTTTCCTTCTCGAAGTCCGGCAGCAGTTTTTCAATGATGTGCGTTTCGGGCACATCTTCCATCAGGGCGCGCAGCGTGACGGTTTCCGCCTGTGCGTATCCCATTCCCGCCAGCAGAAGCAGGCTGACACCCGCCATTAACTTGTTCCCATATTTCAGCATTTTCGTGGTTCCCTTTGTTATGTTTACCCGCATGCAATTTATCTTGGCGTCATTTGACGCTGCCGAATGTGAGCCCCTGCACGATGAAGCGCTGGATGAAACGCGATGCGATCACGAGCGGCAAAATGGCCAGAATGACGCCCGCCGCCACTTTCGCAATCTGAACCCCGTTGGAGGTCTGTAGGGAGGCGAGACCGACCGGCACGGTCGCTGTCGCCGGGCCGCTCAGCACCAGTGCAAACAGGAATTCGTTCCAGGCAAGGATGAAACCCAGCACACCTGCCGCTGCAATACCGGGCAGAGAAACAGGCACGACGATACGCCAGAACGCACCCCAGGCGCTGGCACCATCTGTCTGCGCTGCCCATTCCAGATCGACAGGAATACCCTCGAAGAAACCCATGAGAATCCAGATCAGGAACGGCAGATTGATTGCAGCATACGCAATCGTCAGGCCGAGCACAGAATTGGTCATGCCCACGGAGCGAAACAGCATGAAGGCTGGCAAGACAATCGCCACGGGCGGAAGCATCTGTGTAGCAAGCACGGTGAAGCGGGCCAGCGGACCACCGGTCTTGAAGCGCGCAAAGGCATAGCCCGTCATTGCCGCAAAGGGCAGCGCGAGTAACACAGACCCCGTCGCCACAATCAGACTGTTAAGGTAATAAACGCCAAAGCGTTTTTGCGTGAACAGATCCACATAGTTCTGGAAAGTGAACTGCGGCATCAGTTCGGTGGAATAGGCCATCTGCTCTGGAACAAAGCTTGTTCGCAATGTCCACAGCAATGGTAACAGGATCGCAAGCGATACGATGAAAAGACCCGTATGGATGACTATCTTGCGCATCGCCATCTCCTAGACCGTCACAAGGCCGGGTTCTAACGGTGGTCGTTTGATCACCTTTTCGGTCTCGGCATCAAAAAGATGCATCGGTCTCGTATCAATGAACAACCGTACCTTTTGCCCGACTTCGGCGGTAAAGTGGCGGCTGACGCGGGCATTCAGTTCCAGCGGCTTGTCGTTTCCAATCTGCCCGATGACGACTGTCTCGACACCCAGTTTTTCGACCGCAACAACAGTCAGATCAAGCGGCTGCCAATCGGGATTGTTCTGGGCTTCGTAAATGTCTTCAGGCCTGATACCTAACAGAAGCGGTTTGCCGCTGCTGGCCGCATAATGCGGCTTGTGCATCGCTGGAATACGAATATCGACGCCATCACCCTTTGCCTGCAACTTGCCATCGCCAGATGACGTGAGTTGCACAGGGATGAGGTTCATCGGCGGCGTCGCCAGAAACTTTGCAACGAACGTATCCGCAGGATTGGCGTAGACCTCCAGAGGAGCCCCCACCTGAACCATCACGCCGTCGCGCATGATACAGATGCGATCTCCCATGGTCATGGCCTCGACCTGATCATGCGTCACATGGATGATGGTCTTGCCAAGCCTGCGATGCAGCTTGACCAGTTCAAGCCGCATTTCAGCACGCAGTTGGGCATCAAGGTTTGATAGCGGTTCGTCGAGAAGAAAGGCGTTGGGCTCGCGGACAATCGCCCGGCCAAGCGCAACGCGCTGACGCTGCCCGCCGGACAGTGCGGCGGGTTTGCGATCAATATATTTGTTCAGCCCCAGCATATTGGCAGCATCGGAAACCTTGGCTGCAATCTCGGCAGCGGGCACGCCACGCATCTTGAGGCCGAAGCCCATATTCTGCCGCACAGTCATATGCGGATAGAGCGCATAGGACTGAAACACGACCGCAACATTACGATCTTTTGGTGGGAGCCGCGTCACGGATTTACCGCCAATACGCAGGTCGCCAGAGGTGATGCCCTCAAGTCCTGCAATCATGCGCAATGTCGTCGATTTCCCGCAACCAGATGGTCCGAGAAAAATTACAAACTCGCCGTCCTCGATCTTGAGATCGACATCACGCACCCCATAGGCGCCATTGGCGTATAGTTTGGAGACGTGTTCTAGTTCGATCGACGCCATTCAGGTCTACCCTTCTGCACGATCAGCGACACGGGCCATTTTTAGCCGGCCGCCGTTATTCCCCTGGAGGTGACTGCACTTTGTCAGCCATTCTTGTTCGTGGGCGCTTCACATCTGGCGTGAAGCGCCTTGTCTGCACTAGGTCGTATAGACGCCGCCGGTCACATTGATGCCTTGTCCGGTCATGAAGCGCGCGCCATCCGAGCAGAGGAAGACGACAACTTCGGCGACGTCTTCCGGCTCTTCGAGACGACCAAGCGGGGTCTGTGATACATAATCGGCAATGACCTGTTCAGGTGTAATGCCGCGCAGTTCTGCTTCCCATTCCACTTCACGTGATTGCATGGAGGTTTTGACGAAGCCGGGACAAACCGCATTCACGCGAATTCCATTCGGCGCGAGTTCACGCGCCAGTGCTTGTGTCCAACCAAGAACTGCAAATTTGCTTGCTGAATAATGGGCCAAAAGCGGTGCCCCAATCTTGGCGGCAAGCGATGCCGTATTGACGATCACGCCCTTGGTGTCGCTGGCGAGAAAATAGCGGGCGGCGATCTGGTTGGTCAGAAACACGCCACGTGTATTAACGTCGAAATTGAAGTCCCACTCTTTGTCAGTGAGGTCGACCGCACGGTTCATCGTGGAAACACCAGCATTTGCCGCGACAATATCAAGACCACCCCATTGGGCGATCAGAGCATCGAAGCCTGCCTCGACGGATGCGCGCTGGCTGACATCCATCGCCAGTCCGACAGCATCGCCGCCAAATTCGCTTGCTGCGCGTTTCGCAGCATCACCGTTGATATCGGCAATTGCAATACGAACGCCATGGCGCGCCAATGCACGCGCAATCGCATTGCCTATGCCGGAAGCTGCACCCGTCACAATGGCGCGCTTGCCGTTCAGTTCGCTGGCCAGTTTGCCCGGCATTGCAGCGTTTGTCATTTTGTTCACCCTCGGAACGAATGTTATCGATCACGAAAAAGCATATTCACTGTTTGATTATGTTGGCAATACATAAAATTATGTTCGTTTATGTTTTTTTGCGATTGATTTTGTTCGATCCTTCTCCTAATGAATAAGTTGAATGTCTGGTCGAACCACCGGAGGAAAGCATGACGGACAAGCAAAAGGACATCCAGCCAGCGGAAGCAAAACGGCTGCCTGCCCGCGTTCGCCATGCCCATCTCGTCGACGCCGCACGCAAGCGTGGATTCCTCCAGGTTGTTGATATCGCTGCTGAACTTGGCGTCTCGGAAATGACCATTCGTCGCGATCTCATTGAACTGGAGCGCGACGGTCTGCTGGTTCGAACGCATGGCGGAGCCGTCATCGATGATGACGCGCCGGAACCTTTTCTCGACCGCGAGGAACCTGCTTTTTCAGCTCGCCTGCGCGAACACAATCCCGAAAAAATGAGCATCGTTGCCAAGGCACTGGAGCTTGTTGAACGCCGCATGAGCTTGGCGCTTGATGTCGGGTCCACCACTTATCTGCTCGCGGAAGCCCTGTGTGACACCGTGGGCGTCAAGTTTTTTACGTCCAGCCTCCGGACCGCGCAGCTTCTCGGCGGCGCACAGCGCGAAGTCTATGTCCCTGCGGGTCAGATCCGCGGTGAAGAACTTTCCATCTGTGGCAAGTCGGCCTGTGACGAGTTTGAGCGCCTGTGGTTTGATATCGCCTTTATTGGCGTTTCGGGCATTACGGCAGATGGTCTCTTCGATTATTCGCCGGAAGATAGTGACCTGAAGCGGGTTTACCTGCGCCGCGCCAATCGCAAGGTGCTTCTCTGCCATAGCGCCAAGTTCAACCATATGTCCCTCATCAGGATCGCCGATCTCGACGAAATCGACACCCTGATCAGCGATGCAGCCCCTCCTCCGAATATCGCCAGCGCGCTTTCCAGAGCGAATGTCGAAATCATCATAGCTCCCCCTGTTACAGGCATTTGACCGGAAATTTCCATGAGCTGCGTTCTAGGTCTTGATATCGGCACCACCTCTACTATCGGCATTCTCGTGCGACTTCCGGACGAAGTGCTCGGCATCACATCCCGACCCGTTACCTTGACGTCGCGTCAGCCCGGCTGGGCAGAAGAAGACCCGGAACAATGGTGGAGCAATTGCTGTGCCATCATTCAAGAGCTGATTGGCACAGCCGGCATCGCAGCCTCAGAGATTGTTGGTGTTGGTGTGACCGGTATGTTGCCCGCCGTTGTTCTCCTGGACGAGAATGGTGCTGTGCTTCGACCAAGCATTCAGCAAAGCGATGGACGTGTCGCCGCTGAGGTCGCCGAACTGCGTAATGAAATTGATGAAGCCGAATTTATTACCAAAGCAGGCAACGGCATAAACCAGCAGCTTGTCGCCACCAAGCTGCGCTGGATCGAACGGCACGAACCGGAGGTCTTTGCCAGGATCGCAACCGTTTTCGGTTCCTACGACTACATTAACTGGAAGCTGACCGGAGAACGGCGGATTGAACAAAACTGGGCTCTGGAAGCCGGTTTTGTCGACATCGCAACCGACGAACTGTCCCCGGAATTGATCGCCCTCACCCATCTGGCTTTGTCGGTCGTTCCTGCGAAGGTTTCATCCCATGCGGTCATGGGAACAATAACGAAATCTGCGGCCCTCTCTACGGGCCTTGCAGAGGGAACACTGGTTGTCGGCGGTGCTGCCGATATGATTGCCTCGGCGCTTGCGGCAGGTGTATCGCAAGAAGGTCAGGTACTGCTCAAATTTGGTGGTGCGCTGGATATTCTGGTTGCGACAGCAAAGGCAGCGCCCGATCCGCGCCTGTTCCTCGATTATCATCTGGTGCCGGGGCTTTACATGCCGAATGGTTGCATGTCGACCGGTGGCTCCGGGCTTAACTGGTTTGCCGAGAACTTTGCAGGCGGCGAAAAGCAGGCCGCAATTGATGCAGGTCTAAGCCTGCACCAACATCTCGACACGCTTGCCGCGAAAATCGATGCAGGCGCTGACGGCGTGGCGATTGTCCCATATTTCCTTGGCGAGAAGACCCCTATCCATGACCCCTTCGCCCGAGGCACCATTACCGGTCTTAGCCTCAATCACAAGGTCGGCCATGTATGGCGTGCGTTGCTTGAGGCCTATGCCTATGCTGCGCGCCATCATATCGAAGTGCTTCAGGATATGGGGCATCACCCCAAGCAATATCTCGCCTCCGACGGCGGCGCCAACAGCCGCGTCTGGATGCAGATCGTGGCGGACGTACTACAGGCTCCAATTCGTCAGCTCAAAGGGCATCCCGGCTCGTCATTAGGCGCAGCCTGGGCGGCGGCTGTGGGCGCAGAGGCAGTCGATGGCTGGTCGGGAATTTCCGCCTTCGTTGAAAACGGCGATCTCATCCTGCCGAGACCCGAAAATGCTGCGACTTACAACAGCGGTTATCAACGTTTCCGCGAGATTTACACCAACCTCAAGCCGCTTTACAGAGAGTAATCACAACGATGACGATCAAAGCCATCGCATGGGATATAGACGGTACGCTCGTTGATAGTGAGCCGCTTCACCATAAGGCACTTCTGACCGGTACGGCACATTTCGGCACCGATCTCAGCGATATTCCAGAAGAACGATTTCGCGGGGTCCATATGGATGCCGTCTTTGAAGTGGTCAAACCGCGACTGCCAGCCGATTTGAGCTTTGAGCCATGGATCGAACGCATTCGTGACCATTACATCGCCCATGCGGGCGAACTTCGGCCCATCACGGGCGTCCTGGAAGCAATGGACGCGGCAAAGGACTACGGTCTGTTGCAGGTATGCGTCTCGAATTCCGGTCGCAACATTGTCGACACCAACATCGCCGCGCTTGGAATTGCAGACAAGCTGCGCTTTTCCATCAGCATCAATGATGTGCGGCATGGCAAACCGGACCCAGAGCCTTATCTGGCTGCGGCTGAGCGGCTACGGCTCGCTCCCGCCGAGATGATTGCAATCGAAGACAGTTTGACGGGAGCAATCTCGGCGCGTGCCGCAGGCATGAAGGTGGTCGGCTACGGTATGGCTGAACAGCCAGGAAATCCAATCGATCACTACCTGCATCACTACACAGAGTTACCGGCAATCCTGCGCGCTCACATGTGAGCGAACACACTGCATGAAGATCAACCGGCCAGAGGTCGGAAGAAGAATACGAAGCTAACGCCGTCTTCGGATTGAACCGAAGACGGGCACAACAAAGGGGTTCACCATGAGCAAGTTTTTTGATCTTTTCCCGACGAAGAAGCCCATCATCGCGATGGTGCATCTTAACCCGATGCCTGGCGCTCCGCTTTATGACGCGGAAGCTGGCATCGAAGGTATCGTTGAGGCAGCGCGTCGCGATCTCACAGCATTGCAGGACGCTGATGTCGATGCCGTTATGTTCGGCAATGAAAACGACCGTCCATACGAACTTGCTGTCGATGTCGCCTCCACAGCAACCATGGCCTATGTCATTGGCCGTCTGCGTGGTGAGATCGCAAAGCCTTTTGGCGTCAACGTTCTCTGGGACCCTAAAAGCTCGGTCGCCTTGGCCACAGCAACCGGTGCGTCCTTCATGCGCGAAATCCTGACCGGCACTTATGCCTCCGACATGGGGCCGTGGACGCCAAATGCGGGTGAAACGATGCGCTATCGCAATCGTCTTGGCCGCTCGGATCTTGTCATGCTGGACAACGTATCTGCTGAATTCGCGGATTCAATGGATCGCCGCCCCCTCCCCGACCGGGCACGTTCGGCTGTGTTCTCATCCATTCCCGATGCCGTTCTGGTGTCGGGAACGATCACCGGTGAAGCCGCCAATGTTTCGGACCTCGAAGCCGTCAAGCGGGTACTGCCGAACACGGCGGTTCTGGCCAATACGGGCGTGCGTCATGCAACCGTCGCCGACATCCTCAAGATTGCCGATGGCTGCATTGTTGGTTCTTCGCTGAAGGTCGATGGCAACACCTGGAATGCAGTCGATCCGGAACGTGCCAAGGAATTCATGAACATCGTGAAGAAAGCCCGCAAGGACTAATGAAAAGACAATCGCGCGCGGTGACTGTTCGCCGCGCGCGATAGACGCCTATCACGCTCCCAAAGGCTGCGCCAGACGCGCCCGATGCCGGCTCAATCGTTCGATCAATATCGGCAAACCCGTACCCACCACAATCAGACAACCAATAACGACCTTTTGCCAATAGGATGGCACACCCGCCATCAACAGCGTCGTATTGATCATTGTGATGACAAATACACCAAGTAGCGTCCCGAGTACTGTACCGTGACCGCCTGTTATTCGCGCTCCACCAAGAACAACGGCTGCGATGACGTTCAGCTCCATGCCGACCAGATCGAACGGATTGGCCATGCGCGACAGGGTCATATGTGTCATTCCAGCCAGACCGGCAATCGCGCCCGCCAGAACATAGATCAATAGCTTGACGCGCCCCACACGTATGCCGATGCGAGTGGCAGCTTCTTCAGAACCGCCGATGGCGTAAATTTTCCGCCCGAACAGCGTGAAGTTCATGATGAAGGCGACGAATATAGCGACCCCTACCAGAACAAAGAATGACATTGGAAGCGATACCATCTGACCCAATGCGTTTTCCATCCGCACCAGAATGCTGCGCGAGAAACTGATAACTTCGCGCGGCACAGACGTGATGTAGACCGTCCCGACGAAGGTCAGTAATGCCCCCCGAAAAAGGCTCATCGTACCAAGGGTGACAATAAGCGTCGGCAGACCAAGCCCACCGACCAGTATTCCGTTGATGAGCCCTAGACTGGCACCAATGAGCGCCGCCAGACCGAAATAGGCGATAATCGGAACATGGATATCGATACCCATGACGATTTTTACCGTTGCGTACATGGCAAAGGCACCGATTGCCGTGCAGGATACGTCGATGCCGCCCGATGCCAGCACCATCATGACACCCAGAGCAAATATTCCGGTCACCAGTGAGTTGCGTGCCAGGTCTATCAGCGTTGCCGGCGAGAAGAACGCGGGATTGAGAATGCTCAACACAACTGCAAAGGCGACAGCTGTCAGAAAGACCACACCCTGCGGTGTCGAGAGCACCCGGATCAACGAATTGTTCATGGCCGGTCCTCCCGAATGACTTCCTGATAGAGCGTTTCTTCGTCGATATCACCAGCATCGAAACTGGCCACAATTCGTCCCTTCACCATCACCTTGATCGTATCGGACAGTGCAATGGCTTCGCCGATGTCGTCAGTCACCACCAGAACCGCTGTTCCCGAACGGCTCAATGCGAGCAATAATTCGTGGATTTCCCGTTTGGAGCCAACATCGACGCCGACCGTCGGACCATTGAGGATAAGCAGCTTCGGCTTTCTCTCCATCCATCGCGCCAGAACGACACGTTGTTGATTGCCGCCCGACAGCGTAACCACAGGTGGAAAGACGCTGGGGGTCTTGATACGCAACCGCTTAACGGCTTCACGCGCGCGCTCGGTGAGGCTCGACGCGCTGACAATGCCACCTTTAGTATCCGCATCAAGACTTGAGACGATGATGTTTTCACGGATCGGCTGATTGAGAAAAAGGCCTTCTGTCAGACGATCTTCCGGCACATAAGCGATGCCGTGTTCCATCGCGTCTGCGGGAGCCCTGAGATGCAATGGTCCATTCACATCTTCAATGCGACCCTCGTCCGGCGTAAGACATCCAAACAAAGCCAGCGCAAGTTCCGTTCGCCCTGACCCAAGAAGACCAACCACCGATATGATTTCGCCCGCGCGCAAATCGAGATTGATCGAGGCAAACTGGCCGCGTCGTCCAAGATCGCGCACTTTGAATATGGCTTCCGAAGGCGTGACCACCTCACGCGCCAGCCGCTGGCTGTCAATTGGACGACCGGACATTGCCTCCACCAGGCGCGCTTGGTCGAATTCATCAATCGGGCCTGCAACCACGACATGGCCATCACGCAGCACTGTGGCACTGTCGCAAACAGCAAAGATCTCTTCGATCTTGTGACTGACAAACAGAAAGGCAACGCCCTCAGCCTTCAGTGCAAAGACGATATCAAGAAGCTTGGCGACCTCACTGCGGGTCAGGGCCGTGGTGGGTTCATCCATGACGATGATGCGCGCATCATTGGCAAGCGCACGCGCAATGGCAACCAGCTGCTTGGAAGCAACTGGCAGTGTTTCAACCAGAATATCGGGGTCAATATCGACCTTCATTCGTGCAAGGGTTTCAATCGCCCGTTTACGTCCAGACATGCGGTTGAAGAAACGCTTGTTCTCGGTCACTGCCGCCAGAAAGCTGACATTCTCCCAAACCGTCAGATTGGGGAAAAGTGCAAAGTCCTGATAGATGACTGAAAGCCCCGCTGCTATCGCGGCTTTTGCGTCATTTTCGATGAACTTGCCGCCAATCGTGACCGTCCCGGCGTCGGCACGAACGACACCGGATAATATCTTGATCAAAGTCGATTTACCGGACCCGTTTTCACCGGCAAGACAGCGCACCTCGCCCGGTCGCAGGCTTAAACCCACATCTTCCAGTACCCGAACGGGACCGTAAGACTTGGCAACAGCCTGCATTTCCAGAACAAAAGCGCCGGAATTCTGCGTATCACTCATGCAGCTCTCCCATAGGGACCGCCGGTTGTCCCGGCGGCCCATTATCCATGGATCAGAAGTCGTAATTGCCCATATTTTCCTTGGTCACATCGACCCAAGCCTGGCCATAGACAACCTTGTCCTTGAGCTGAACCTTGTTGTAGCCTTCGACACCAAGGTCCATGCCATCGGTTACAGCTTTGCCGTCAATGGCCATTGCGGCGAGCTTGTTCATGGCGATACCAGCCTTGGCCGGGTCCCAGAACGAGATCATGTTGATCGTGCCGCTTTCAAGATATGGGCCTGAAACCGAAACAAGGCTGGTGCCGACAATCTTGACCTTGCCCTCAAGACCCGCTTCCTCGACTGCGAGCGCCGCACCGGCGACATCTTCACCTGCGGAGCCCTGAATGCCCTTGAGATTCGGATAGGTCCTCAACAGTTCCTTGGTTTTGGCATAGGCCGTCTGCTGCTGCTCGTTGCTCTCGATCTTGTCGGTCGCGAGCTTCATCTTCGGATAATGCTCTTTCTGATAGGCAATGGCTGCATCAACCCATTCATTGTGGGTTTTTGCCGTCAGATGGCCAACGAACACCGCATATTCGCCCTCTTCGCCCATCGCTTCGGCCAGTGCCTTCATCAGATGTTCGCCATAGGCGCCATTGTCGAAAGCTTCGACGTCATAGGTGACATTCTTCATGCTTGATGCTTCGTGGCCGATCACCTTGATCCCGGCCTGTAGCGCCTTGCCTAATACAGGTTCCAGGGCTTCCGGGGAATTCGGCACCACAGTGATCGCATCCACCTTCTTGGCAATCAGGTCTTCTATCAGCTGTACCTGCAAGGCTGCGTCAGCCGAAGCGGGTCCGATCTGGGTGGCGTTGTTTCCACTTTCCTTCGCATATTCTTTCACGCCGGTTTCCATACGGTTGAACCAGGCAATGCCGGAAAGTTTGACGACAGTGACGATAGTGTGTTTTGCATCCTGCGCGTTCGCATAGAATGCACCACCAGCAACAATAGCTGCGCTGACAGCAAGACCGGCTGCCATTTTCCTCAAGCTGATATTCATTGTTATTCCCTCCGTTGGTTCACCCCTGCTTGCCTCCCCGGCAATCAGTCAGGCTGTATTCTGGCGAAGCTTCTGCGGCTTTCACCAATTCCTGCACGGTCGCATGACCGCGACCGGGCTATCTTCAAGACGATGCGATCCGCATCAGATCGGCAGTCCGCTCGTAGAGCGTCTTGAAGGTATCGAAACCCTGCTGGTAGACGCGCTTTGTCCCCGCATCAGGCTCAATGCGCCTCTCCACCGGGTTCCATTGTTCAATATCGGCTTTCGCCACATCGCCCACCGCAAGCGCACCCAGAAAGCAATTTCCGTAGGCCGCACCGATAGTCTTGCTTCTTACAAGCTGAAGCTTTTCGCTGACGTCTGAAATGGCCTGCGACCAGACGGCATTTCTGGTACCGCCGCCCACAGCAGCAATGCGCTCCAGCGGAGCATTTGCTTCGTGATAGGTATTGAAAATGTCGTTGACGCCATAAGCGACGCCTTCAAGAAGCGCACGATAAATGTCAGCGCGCTTATGAGTGAGATCAAGGCCGAAAATCATGCCTCGTGCTGACGGATCATGGACAGGTGTTCTCTCACCTGAAAAATAGGGAACGACAAAAAGCCCTTTTGCACCGGGCGGTGACGATGCAGCTTCTTCCGCCAGGGATTGCAAGGCGCTGGCGGCGGGTAACTCGCGAGCGAACTGCTCCTGAAACCACCGCGTCAGCGTTCCGCTGGTCGACGTTCCGGACATGCAGGCATGTTCTCCACGGAAAAGCCAAGGCGCATACCACAGCCGCGTATCAGCGATGCGTTGATCAGTGACCAGAATGATGAACATGGTCGAACCATACATGACCATCATCTCGCCGGACTTCTGCACGCCAACGCTGACAGCCTCGGCGGCGGCATCGATGGTCCCGGCGATCACAGGCGTTCCAACAGCGAGCCCGGTCGCGGCTGACGCCTGCGGCGTCACTGTTCCCGCGATATCGGTTGTCCAAAGGAGATTGGGTAGCCGCTCACGTGAAACGATGCGTTCGGCAAAATCGTCAGTCCAGTCCTGCCGCGCAACATCATAAAGCGGCGAGAACCCAGCCGCCGAATAGTGATCAATCGTATAGTTGCCCGTCAGCCTGTGAACGAGGAAGGAGGAGGAATTGAGAAACTTGTGTGTGCGGTCAAAAATATCAGGATGGTTCTTTTTCAACCAAAGGATTTTCGGGCCGACCGACTGTGAGGTCAGCGCATTGCCGCCTTCCTGCATGAGGCGTTCAAGCCCGATTTCAGTGGTCAGTTCTTCGATCTCAGCAGCCGCACGCGTGTCAACACCATAAAGAACGGCATTCATGAGCGGAGCGCCGTTTTCATCGACTGGCAGCATACATGGGCCAATGCCGCTGGCCGCGACTGCGCGAATATCGCTTGCCGCCACTGAGCTTTTTTCGATCAACTCACGACTGATCGAACAGAATTCACCCCACCAGTTTTGTTCGGCATCATGTTCCGCCCAACCCGGCTGTGGAACCAGCATGCGATGCGGACGTGCGGCAGAAGCGACAATCCTTCCTTCCTCATCGGAAAGGACGCCCTTCGATTCAAATGTGCCAATGTCGATGCCCAGATAATAGCGCATCAGGTGTAAAGATCCCTGTCGAGGCTGAAGTCCTTGTCGATCCTGCCAATAGCCGCGACCAGAAGCGCGGTTAGGTTTTCAAGATCACGCAGATCGCACATTTCAAGCGCCGTATGGGTATAACGGCACGGGAAACACACATCGATACAGGCAACGCCCTCATTGACGAGCTGCACATAAGACGAATCCGTCAATGCGCCTGTATGGGCCGTGCGTTGCAGCGGGATAGCTTCGTTGGCAGCGGTGTCGGAGAATAGTTTCGGCAGTGCCGGATGGGGGATCGTTCCATTGAGCGTGCCGCGTCCATGGAAGGAATAGAGGCTGATGGCCGGACCGCCGCCCAACTGAATTTCACCGCGATGAGCCATATCCGGCGTATCAGCATTGAGCCCGATATCGAGCTGAATGGCGATATCCGGTTTGATGGCCTGCGCTGCGACCATGGCACCACGCAGGTTGAACTCTTCCAGAACCGCGAAGACAAAATGGACGGTAGGTCGTGGTCCACCTTTCGCGAGCTGACGGGCAACTTCCATCACGACGGCACAACCGGCCCGGTCATCGACCGACGTTCCGATAACGCGATTTTCGTTGAGATGGATGACGCGCGGAGCGTAGACCACTGGCGTGCCGATCTCGATGCCGAGCGCCTTTACATCCACAGCGCTTTCCGCGCCGACATCGATGAAAAGTTCGGCATAGGGCGTAACCTTGTATTTTTCTTCGGCAGGCGTGGCATGATGGCTCTTATTCGCAATAACGCCGTGAACGTCGCGCCCTTCGCCGACACAAAATAGCACCGCCTGTGCAGGCAACGCCTTTTCCGGAATACCGCCCAACCGCTCGATGCGGATCAGGCCATTATCCTCGATCTTGCGCGCGATAAAGCCCAGCTGATCCGTATGCGCAAACAGCATCACGGAGGGTGCGTTTTCATCCCCCTTCATTGTTGCAATCAAATTACCCAGACGATCGGTGACAAATTCGAGCGGCAGATCAGCCAGATCGCCAGCGATGAGGCGCCGCACACGATCCTCATGACCCGACAGACCAGGCGTCAGCATCAATGCTTCGAGCGTTGAACGTAGTCGATTTTTCATGCTGTTCGGGCCTTTCTTTGGAAAATGGGCGCAAGGCCAAGTCGGCCTGCCAGAACGCGCGCCGACATGACGACCACAAGCAGGCCACCAAAGAACAGATCGCGTGAGAACGCACTGAACGACAGAAAGTTCAGCCCGCTCGATATGAGCTGGAGACAGATGACGGCTAGCGTCACACCGGTCACGGTGCCAAAGCCGCCGGCTGGCGAAACGCCTGCCAGAATATTGATCAGAATGACGAGAAGCAGATAGGAGCTACCATAGTCGGCATTGGCGGAATTCACCCGCGCCAGAACCACAAGTCCGGCAATCGATGCGATAAGCCCGGCAATGGCGTAGATGCGAAGCAACAGACCCTTTTCGCGCGTACCCGCAAAGTGAGACGCGACAGGATTGGCACCAAACAGCCGCAGGTGGATGCCGACCGGCGTTCGCTTGAGCAGAAAACCCAACAGAAGCGCTGTGGCTACAAACAGGACGAGTGGCAGAGGCACCACGCCGCCCAGCGACCAGTTGCCGAAGGCTGTGTACCACTGCGGAAGACCGGTAATTGCCGGCCCCCCGGTTATCACGATACCAATTCCGGAGAACAGCTGCATCGTGCCGAGCGTGGCCAGAATTGGCGGCAGGCGCAGATAGGCAATCAGAAAGCCGTTGAGCAACCCGCAGGCAACACCGATCAGCAGCGCCACCGGAATGGCAAGGATGGCGAGTTCTGGCCCTGCCCTCATCATCACCGCAGCCACGATGGCGGCTAGGTTAGCTGTGGCCACGACAGAAAGGTCTATGCCACCAGACACCATCGTCGGCAGGACAGCCAATGAAAGCAATCCGAATTCTGGAAACTGAAATCCCATTGAATTGAGGTTTGCAGCCGTTAGAAAGCCTGGCGCGAGCAGGCTCAACACTCCAAAGATAGCGATAGCCAGAACGGCCAGCCCCTTCAGATAATTGCCTGTCGTATCCTGTCTTGCATCCATCGGCGCTCTCCCCTGCGCTGGTTGCCTTGGCCCGCCTAGCGGGCGAAAACGTGTTTGGCGATTAGCATTTCAGTTCCTCCCCCGAGGTGCCCGTTAAACGGTTTCCAGAAAAGGCAGTTGGTCGCGATAAGGCTGCAAAGAACCTTCGAAGCCGCTATCGGTGATAAAGCCGCTCAAATCCTGCAGCCCACAAACTGGCGCAAAGCTGCGGCATCCAAGTTTACGCTGTTCGGCCACAAGTATCGTCTTTTGCGCAATGGCGATTGCTGCGCGCTTCACTTCTGCTTCCTCAATGGTTGAGGTAGAGACGCCTTCCAGATCGACGCAATCGGCGGACAGAAAGAAACAATCGGCGCGGATATGGCGCAGCGTTTCGGTAGCCCACGCACCAATAAGCGAATAATAGTCATTTCTGACCCGACCGCCGATGATATGCACTTCCGTTGCGCCTACTGCCGCCGCTTCAGCAATCTTGAGGTCCATTGTCACGAGTGTGATTGCCCTACCCGCAAGGGCGCGCGCGATAGAAAGCGCTGTCGTGCCGGAATCAAGAATAACGGTCGAGTTATTGGCAACATATGCAGCCGCCGCTTCACCAATTCGCGCCTTGGCACTTTGGCTTATGCGCAGCTTTTCCAGAAACATGGGCTCGGCAACGCCCTCACCCGCACCGCGGGCAACGACACCACCGTGAATTCTCAGGATCAACCCCGCCTGTTCCAGCGTGATCAGGTCACGGCGCAATGTCGGAAGCGACACACCCATGATGCCAGCCAGATCCGAGGTGCCAATACGCTTCGCGTCGGCGATGACGTCCATCATCTGCCGGTGACGTTCCTGCGGAAAACGTGTTCTTGCTTCGCTCATGTCCTGCTCCCAAATGTGAACATTAATGATCGTTTTGAGCGAGTCAAGCGATTCCGTTCATATTCGGAACAGTGCAGAGCGGCGTTCAGGCAGCCTGGGAGATCGTGGTTTATAAGGTCTGTGGCGGTTCAAACCAGCATGGCAAGACAGCGCTTTTTCAGATCACCCAACAAGGGCGCGCTGCGGTCGCGTGGGCGCGGTAGTCCGACATCGAACACATCACGCACTCGACCGGGATTGGGCTCCATGATCAAAACCCGGTCAGCGAGATAAAGTGCTTCTTCCACATCATGCGTGACGATAATGATGGAGACCTTGTTCCTCTCCCAGATAGACAAAAGTTCATCTTGAAGACGCATCCGCAGGATTGAATCCAGCGCCCCGAAAGGTTCATCCATAAGCAAAATGTCGGGTTCCTGCGCCAGCGCTCTGGCTATCGCCGCGCGTTGAGCCATCCCACCTGAAAGCTGCTTTGGATAAGCCTTCGCATAGTCACTGAGCCCAACAAGTGCGAGATAATGCCGTACTCTCTCCCGCGTGGATGCTGGCGAAAGATCAGACTTGTCGAAAGCCAGCTCGACATTGCCCTCAACAGTCAGCCACGGGTACAAGCGATGATCCTGAAAGACCATACCGATTTTTGCCGGCGATGTTTCGTCTGTATCACCACGCGTAATTGACCCACGGTAGTCACCGTCGAGCCCAATGATCAACCGCAGCAGTGTGGATTTTCCACAGCCGGACGCGCCGACAATGGATATGATCTCGTTGTGCCCGACCTGAAAGTTGATATCCTTCAATACGGGTCGAGGAGTACCATCGAGAACAAAGGACTTGCTGACATGTTCGATTGAAAGGGCATTCATCAATTCTCTAAGCTCCAAGGCGATATGATCGATGTGACGCGGCGAATGATGGATGCAAGCAAGACGCCACCCGCCGCAAGGGTGAAGACACCGACAATCACAATGTCCATGCGAAACTGGTCGCGTGCGCTGGCGATGTAGCTACCCAATCCACGACCGTTTCCAATGGCATATTCCGCGCCAACAGTTCCAATCCAGGCCGACAGAGCAGCGATCTGCAAGCCGACATAGATGCTGGGGAGCGCTGATGGCAGGTAAAGTCGGCGGATGCTGGTCCAGCGCCGCAAATTCAAAGTGTCGGCCACTTCGATCAACGAGAACGGGACCTGCCTCACCCCCTGCTCAGTCGCCAGAAAGAGCGGGAAAAATGTCGAGAGAGCCGTAAACACCAGTTTGGTGCCCTCACCATTACCAAACCACGCTGTCAGCAGCGGTATCCAGGCAAAGAGTGCCACCTGACGTACGGCATGAATGGACGGAGCAAACGCTAAACCGGCCCAGCGGTAA
Organism: Brucella haematophila; assembly: GCF_005938105.1. Lineage (GTDB taxonomy): Bacteria > Pseudomonadota > Alphaproteobacteria > Rhizobiales > Rhizobiaceae > Brucella > Brucella haematophila. The sequence continues at coordinate 78,729 of NZ_VCPE01000008.1, forward strand.
CTTCCAACCACGTAACCAAGTACGAGTCCGGCAATGCCGCCGATGCTACCACCGATCACAACGCGAACGATACTTGTTAAAAGCGCCGCCCATAGTTCGCGTCCTGAAGGATCAAGGAAAGGCGCCTCCAGCACTTGCAACGGATGAATAGCCATGGGACCAGTGATAAGTCCCGCAGACACGCTACCCCACCAGACGGCAACCGCCGCAAGCGGCACCACTGCACCGCGAGGAAGCCGCAAGGAGGACCGTTCAGCTTTAGACATGACTACCCTTCCGCATGAGCGCTTCCGCCCGCTTCAGGAGAAGATCAAGTACAAAACCGACAACACCTACAACGATCATGCCAACGATAACGATATCGAGCTGGAAGAGGGTGCGCCCCCAGACCATCATATAACCAAGCCCGTCAGTACCCGCGAGCATTTCCACAACGATTAGGGAAACAAATGCCTGACTGAGCGAAAGCCGAACCCCGCTTGCGATATAGGGAGCCATGGCCGGAATCGTCAACTTGAAAAACCGGGTCCGTGCACGGAGGCCTAGGATGTCGGCGACCTCGTTAAACCCCTTGGGAATGTTTCGGGCTCCTTCCGCAGTACTGATAGCCATGGGTACAAAACAGGCTTTGGAAAGAACGATGATTTTCACGCTTTCTTCGATGCCGAATAGCAGGATGAGAATGGGCAACCACCCAAGAGAAGGTACAGCAGCAAGCGCTCTGAAGCTTGGCCCCAGATAGGCCTCTGCGATTTTAGATTTCCCAATCAGGAGACCGAACGCAAAGCCGAGGGATGATCCGATCAGAAAGCCCTCGGCGATGCGTTGGAAGCTGACGACGGCGGCAGAGAATATGTCACCGTCCTTCAGAAGATCCAGAAACGTCTTGAAGACCAAATCCGGCCGTGGAAGTACTTGCGGCGATATCCAGCTATTGGCCGACGCGATCCACCAGAGAACAAGCAGGCAAACCGGCCCGGTCAAGGCCAGAACTGAGCTTGCGATGCGAGACTGCAGTTTCGCCAGTCGCTCGACTTTCATTCTCCGGGAGACGCTAAAGTCGGCTCCAGCTTCGAACGTCGCCATCAGCCTTCTCCGATCAGTTCAGAAGTTCACCCGTCGCGGAACGATCAGGCCACAACGACTGAAGGTTCAATGTCTTGATGGCATTCTCCACGTAGTTTCTATCGACCCATGTATCGAGATCGATATCATGCCTAATGAGCTTCTGCTGCTTGTCGAAGTCGATGCCGCTGCGATAACGCGCCGCAAAGAAACCATCGAGACGCGGATTGTACTTCTTACCAAGCTCGCCGCCTTCATTGGACTTGCGAATGACCGCGATTGGCGACCCTGCCCGCGACCAGATATTGAATGCCTCTTCCCGATTTTTGTCATCCGACAGCCATTGCGCGGCTTTGACAAAACCCGTCACGACTTTCTGCGTTGCTTCCGGGTAAGTTTTGCGGAACTTGTCGGTGACGAGGAATGCACCGAAGCCGTCGCCAGTCGCTCCAGCATTGGAGGATTTGTAAAAGATCTTGGCCAGACCTTTGTCCTCAAGTGGAAGCAGGAAGTCTGCCCCGAATACGGCATCGACGCTCTTTGCTGCAATAGCCGCAAGCTGGTCCGCATTTTTCAGATCGACGATGGTGATATCTTTTTCTGACAAACCAGCATTGTTGAGAGCCGTAATCAATGCCCAATGAATGATGGTTGCCTTCTGGATGGCAACTTTCTTGCCCTTCAGGTCAGCAATGGATTTGATGTCGAGATCAGGTCTGGACGCGCCAAAGATCGTTGTACCACCATAGGACGCGAGGATGACCGTATCGAGACCATTGGCTTTACCGATGATATTCGGAACAGCGCCATAGGACGCGAAGTCAAGCTGACCGTTGGACAGCGCTTCGTTGATGGCCGGTCCGGTTCCCGTGAAGTAAGTGAACTCGATCTTGGTGGGAGTGCCTTTGAATTCATCGGCGATGAAGCCCTTCGCATCAGCAATGGCCTGAAGTCCAACGCCGAATGGCGTCCCGAACCCAAAGCCCACATCGCCAAAGCGAATAGTCGCGGGCGTATCCTCGGCATGTGATGGCGCTGCCGCAGCTGTTAGAACGCCGACAGCCAGCAGCATTGTTGATAGAAAACGTCTCATAGATTTCTCCAGTCAGGGTATGATTTTGCCGGTCTCGAAGATCCGGTAACTCCAGTCGCCAGCCGTTCCGCGTGGCTTGGCATTTTTCCATCCCATCTCACGACGGAAGCTGCCCATCACGCCTCGTGCGATGAGTTCGCTCTCTATCGCGCCTTCAATTGCCTCGGAAAGAGGCGACACATAGAGCGCGTCTGTCGGACAAAAAAGCTCACATAAGAAGCAGGTTTGGCAGTCCGATTGCCGCACGATGATGGGAGCGCTATCGGGTACTGCCTCGAACACATCGTCTGGACAGGCCTCAACACAAAGATCGCACTTGATGCAACGGTCTTCACTAACGATCTCTATCATGATGCTGCACTCACTCGATCTTCGGTCTGGAACGAAGCCCAGATGTTGTCGACACCACCGGAGTCAATCGGCTTAGCCATGGCGGGATTGGTTTCGGGAAAATCCGTACGTCGCTGCAAGCCGCGGCTTTCCTTGCGTAACAGCGCGCTATGGGTCGCCCATCGAGCGGTTGCGATAAGTGCTTCGACCTCACGCACTTTGGTTGTGCGTTGCAATCGCCAGCTCTCGTCCTGCCAAAATGTAGCTAACCTGTCGGATATGGCGACCAGACGATCATGGTTCCTGAAGAACCCGCCATCCAGCGGAAGAACCTGTCGTTTGACATCGTTCAAGACCGCATCGACATCGCCGGTTGCCTGATTGGCCCGTTCGCTCAATTGGGCATTAGCGGAACGCACCTCACGGTCACGCCATTTTGTGCCAAGCAATTGCACAAACTTGGCTGCGTCCTCGCCAGCCCAGGAGCCTGTCGCCATCGCCCAGCTGGAGTTCGGTCCGCCTCCGCCACTCGAAGCCCCAGACATGCCCAGACGCGAGGCAGCATCACCGGCAGCAAACAGGCCGGGAATCGTCGTCGTTGTGCGATCATCAATCTTGAGGCCGCCAGTACCGCGCACTGTCCCTTCATGGCGAAGGGTGATGGGAAAACGTTGTGTGAATGGGTCGATCCCCATACGGTCGAATGGAACAAAAATGTTTGGCTGGCCCCGGCGAAAGCCCTCCTGAAGGCGGGGTGGCGCCTTGTCGAGAACGGCATAGACTGGCCCCCTGATCAGTTCCCGCGCGACAACGCTTTGACGGTCCCCTGCCGCTGAAAGTTCATTGCCCTGCTCGTCGCTGAAACTGCCCCAGAAATAGACCACGCCTTTCGTAACACTCGAATAGGCGGGAGAAATGCCAAACTGTGCTGAAAACTCCATGCCGGAAAGAACAGCGCCCGCCTCGGCAGCCATAAGGTAACCGTCGCCGGTGAGGTTGTTGGTGCCAAGCGCGCCGCTTCTGAACGCACAGCCACCTGTGGCAATTACAACTGCTCCGGAACGGATATGCAGCGTTTCGCCTGATCTACGATATCGCGCGATGGCACCCGCAACCGCCCCATCGGACACGAGCAATTCTTCAATCGGGCAATGGTCAATTATCTGGACACCGGCCTTGATGAGCTTCTGCCGCATGAACCGCAGATAGTCGGGTCCCCGCAGCATGCCACGATAGGGTGTTCCATCTTCGTAAGTTGGGAAGTCGTAGCCCCATTGGGCGAGGAGATCGAGGTTCTCGTAAGTCCGGTCGAGCACGCGTTCGATGCGTTCCTGCTCGGCAAAACCCTGTCCCAACCGCACCCTCTGTGTGACCGTCGCGCTCCGTTCGGCAGTACCGCGACGTGTGTAGATCGTCGTGGTGTTACCGGCAGCGGTGGCACCGCTCGTGCCAACATATCCCTTTTCGACAAGTACGACACTCGCACCGTTGGCAGCGGCATTCCAGGCGGCCCAGCAACCTGCTGGCCCTCCTCCAACAACAAGCACATCCGTTGATATTTCTAACGTATTTTTGGTCATGGTCTCTCGCATTCGCGAAAAACCTATAATTTATATAGAATTTATCAAGGAAGGTTCAGATGGTCGCGGCGGCGAGAGTTGGAATAGTTTTCCATATTGGAGAAACACCTCGAAAACGCGTGAATGATCACGCCGCAGATATTAAATAATCAGGGAGTCCCACCGTCGTCATGGGAGCCCCCTGATTAGCAGTCGCCTGGCGCTCGCAATCGGAGCGTCAGGCAAGAGATTTACTTGCCTCCCGTATTGTTGAGGGACGCCATCAAACTCTCAATCATCTGGTCGACGCTGAAGCTCGCAGGGCGTTGGCTCGGTGGAAAATCCCTGAACGTCTGCAGGAACGGCGCAACTTTGGAGACCCCATAGGCTGCCAGATAGCCATTCTTGAACAGGAAGTCGTAATACTGATCCGAAACAATATCGGCGCGTTCAAATGGATCCATCCTGAGGTTGAATACCTTTGGAACACGCAGGCATGTGAACGGATTCGCCCAGACTTGCAGACCTCCGGGCGCGCGCTGTTCGCAGAAGACAAGCTTCCAGTTGTCATAGCGTATTGCAACCAGATTGCCGTCGTCATTAAAGTAGAAGAACTCGCTACGGGCCGACTTAGGCTCCTGTCCCGTGAGGAACGGGAGCTGATTGAATCCATCAAGATGGACCTTGAACTGGTTGCCGTTAATAGTCTTGCCCTTGAGAAGCTCATCCTTGATGTTTTGATCACCTGCTGCAGCCAGAAGCGTCGGGAACCAATCAAGGCCTGACATGATCTGGTTGGTTACTTCGCCCGGTTTGATATGGCCCGGCCACCGCACGAGCGCGGGTACGCGGAAAGCGCCTTCCCAGTTGGTATCTTTTTCGGACCGGAAAGGCGTGGTTGCCGCATCGGGCCACGAAAACTGGTTGGGGCCATTATCTGTCGTGTAAACGACGATGGTGTTATCGGCGACGCCAAGGTCATCCAGCTTTTTGAGCAGCTTACCCACATCGCCATCGTGTTCGACCATGCCATCGGCATATTCATTGCCGGGCATACCGCTCTGCCCCTTCATGGAATCCCGAACATGGGTGAAGGCGTGCATTCGCGTTGTATTCATCCATGTGAAGAATGGCTTGCCTTCCTTAACCTTTCGCTCCATGAAATCCAAAGCAGCATCGGTCGTTTCATCATCGACCGTTTCCATGCGCTTGCGGTTCAAAGGGCCTGTATCCTCGATTTTTCCGTCAGCGAAGGTTCTGAGCACACCACGCGGCGCATTTGCCTTTACCCACTCAGTGTCTTCTTTGGGGTAGTAGGGCCGCTCGGGTTCCTCTTCCGCATCAAGATGATAAAGATTGCCGAAGAATTCATCGAAGCCATGATTGGTGGGCAGGTACTCGTCGCGATCGCCGAGATGGTTCTTGCCGAACTGGCCAGTTGCATAGCCAAGCGGCTTAAGAGCCTGTGCGATGGTGATATCGCGCGGTTGAAGGCCGACTGTTGCACCGGGAATACCGACTTTGCAAAGCCCTGTGCGCAGGCACACCTGCCCGGTGATGAATGTCGAACGTCCCGCCGTGCACGAGTTTTCCGCGTAATAATCGGTGAACCTCAAGCCTTCTTTGGCAATACGGTCGATATTCGGCGTCCGATACCCCAGCAACCCGTCAGAATAGGCACTGATATTGGTGATACCGATATCATCCCCGAATATCACAAGGATATTCGGCTTGCCGGTGCCTTGCGATGGCTGCGAAGTTGCGGGCGTTTCCGTTGTGGTTGTTGCCGCCGGGGTTTGCTGTGCCTGCGCGTGCATCGGAACCAACGCTGTCGTACCCAGCGCAGCGCCTACGGCAGCGACGAGCAGGCAATTCTGGAGGCCTTTCCATGATCCGCCTCCGCTCTTGTAGAACTTGTACGTCATCACGTTCTCCGTAAATTGGTGTCGCAACAGCAGTGAGGCTGTTTAAGCTGACGCCGAAGTCTGCGGAAAAGTGATCCTTCACGTAAGTACTTAACAGTAACATGGAAATGTTCGGAATAATTGTGATCGAAAGGCCTGCACCATCAACAAAACCTGCCGCGAAAAGGCAGGATTAGTGCCGTCCGCTTCAATTCAGAACGGTCACTCGGCCTTCTTTGCGGCACGAGGGGAAAAGGCGAGCGTAGCCCAGATATTCCACCCCTGAGGCCGATTTTTCGCGCCGAATTCAAAGTAAGTTTTGAGATTGATGAAAGCGGATGTCTTTTCACCAACATCGAAGTTGTAACCAATTTGCGGACCGATGCCGAAAACACGCGATTTGAAGTCACCGAGCGTCGCACCATCCCCGCGATCGCCTGTAATCTGCTGATAGGCATACCCAGCGACACCAACATAGACATGTTTGTTGAGGAATTGTGACGCGCCCCAGTCAACATGAGCATCAACGCCATTTTGATAATCGGTATCGGGGTTCTTGAAATTATAGGTCAAACCACCGACGATCGAAAATTCGCGCATGGTTGATGGATTGAAATAAGTATAGCCAAGACCGCCATCAATCGCGCCGTGGCCAATCCCTAAGTTGGCGAGCCGGTCTGGATCATAGGAGCCCACGGGAATGTCGCCTGTGATGTAGGCAAGATAGTTATCGACCCCATCGTTCCATTTCAACGTAGCCTGAGGCAACAGGTCGCCAAACGCCGTTTTGCTTTCGCAGCGTTCGCCGGAGATATGACGCCCGAGTGGTCCGGTCAGGGTTGCGTCCACGCAGGCATTGTTGCGTCCCGCAACTGCAAGCAGACTGACGGCAAATTGCGCACCCCATAATGGTTGGGCGAATGTGTAGGTCGGCCCGAACGCAACAAGATCACCTCGGCCCCTGACGCCAAGGTCAACCCGCCCATCGCCACCACGAGGAAATGCTTCGCTTGCCCCTGCGCTGACGGAAGGGTGAAGATAAACTGTCGCAAAGGACCAACCGGGCTGCGCTGGCACTGCGGCAAAGCTCGCATAAAGCCCGGGAAGCCAGAAACTGACACCACCTTCATCCGCATATGCTGCGTGGGTTGTCAGCAAAGCCGCACTTGTTAAGAAGAGCACCTTGAAGTGTCTGATCATGGTTTCCCCTCCGGATCAGTCCACAATCAAGATACTCGAGTTGATTTCCCGCGCAACATTTACTTATTGGAATGCAGTAGATTTCATCCAATTTACCGTTACGTACTTTAAATCAACCACCATTTCTTGCGCAGCAAGCTTAAGACAAGAGCAGGGGGCGAGGCCGAGGAGATATGCTTGCTGTGACGGCGCGATTAAACGTCGTCACGCAATTCGCCAAAGCGATTTATAACATCATTCTCGGCATGCCGTCGGGCCTCAGATAGCGCCGAAGTGCTGCAATACGGAAGATGGCATTCACGGCCCCATATCCTTTATAGCCGCGCCGCTGCACAACTTCGAAGAAGAAGCCCTGATCATCGGTCGGGCTGTAGAGCTGGAAATATTCACCGGTCTCATCGCGATCATAGAGAACATTGGCGGCTTTGAGCTTATCCGTGAAATCCGGATCGAGGCCGAGCCGCGCTTCAAGATCGTCATAATAGTTGGGCGAAATTTCCAGCGTATGAAAGCCGTTGGCTTTCAGTGCTGAAGCCGTCGCAAAAATATCGTCGGTGGCAAATGCAAGATGCTGAATACCGGAGCCGAAGGTTTCGGCGATGAAACGGCCAGCCAATGTGCGCCGGTTTTCAGCACCATTAAGCGTGATCCGCAGCGATCCGCTGTCATTTTCTACGACCTGACTGCGCACGACGCCGCCCGGATCGACAATATCAACCATAGGCGATTTCCGGGATTCCGTAAGCGACGCGTAGAACAGAAGCCAGGTCAAAAGCTCGTCGAACTTCATCGTCTGGGCAACATGGTCGATATGGGTAAGCCCAACACCATGGAAGCTGCCAGCCTCAGCGACCGGCTCGAACTCTATATCGAAGATACGACCTAAATCGGTCTTTTCATCAAGGAAATAGATCAGTCCGCCGCCGACACCGCGTATCGCTGGCATACCGATTTCACCGGGATCGAGCGGTTGCTCGAACGGCTCCGCGCCCAAGGCTATTGCTCTCGCTTGTGCCGCTGCGGCGTCATCGACGACAAGGCCCATGGCATAGGCCGTTGTGCCGTGAACAGCATAGGCCGAGCTTGCAAAGCCGCGTATATCGGTATTGACGACCAGATTGATCTCACCTTGGCGATAGAGCGCCACATCCTTGGTTTTGTGCTTGCCTGCAAGCTGAAATCCCAAGGCGCCGAGCACCGATGCGAGCCTATCCGCACTCTCGGCATGGGCTGTGAACTCGATAAAGCTGACGCGCTCCACCTTGGCTCTTGCAGGCATATCGGTCACAGTCAGCCGGTTTTCAGGCTCGACGCGCCGGACCTGATCGCCAAGATAAATCAACGAGCGACGGCCATCGGCCGCAATGGACGCGGGCAACCCACCACGAAACTGATCGTTGAAAATCTCCAGCGAAAAATAGCCGTCATAACCGGTCGCGGCCACGGCGCGCATGAAATCCAGAACCGGCAGGTCACCCTCACCCGGCATATTGCGATAGTGACGGCTCCAATAAAGCAGATCCATATCGATCAGCGGTGCGTCTGCCATCTGGACGATGAACAGCTTTTCCTTCGGAATGGACCTGATCGAATTCACGTCAATCTTGCGCGCAAGCGTGTGGAAACTATCAAGGATCAGGCCAACATTGGGATGATCTGCGCGGCGCACAATCTCCCAGGCATCGCGATGGTCGTTAATGTGGCGCCCCCAGGCGAGCGCCTCGTAACCCACACGCAAATTGCGGCGAGCGGCCCGTTCACCAAGCTCGCGGAAGTCATCAGCTGCCCGATCAAGGCCGCCCATAGCAACCGGCGATATATTCGAACACACAAGAACGAGATCCGTGCCAAGCTCCTGCATCAGATCGAACTTGCGCTCGGCGCGGTCGAAGGTGCGGCTACGCAACGGCTCCGGCATGCCCTCAAAATCGCGAAAAGGCTGAAACAACGTTATTTCTAGGCCAAGATCGCGGGCCATGCGGCCAACCTGACGCGGGCTTTCATCGAAAGTGAGAAAGTCATTCTCGAAAATCTCGACACCGTCAAAGCCAGCTTTGGCAATGGCTTCGAGTTTTTGTGGCAGATCACCACTGATCGAAACCGTTGCTATCGAAGTCTTCATGGCGTGCTCTCCTGCTTCCGGTTCTTGTTGCACCCGCATTCAGCAAATTCGGGCCAGTATCGTCTATTGATTGGGCGTTGTTTCAAAGTCGGGTTTTAAATTCGGCTCGTCCCCGAACACCCGGCTTGAACGCCAGCACCTTGCCGGCAAGTGGTTCTAGTGTTCGCTCTTCAGGGCCAAGAGGCTCAATCGCCGAGGTGACAAATAGTGTATCGAGGGCTTCGCCGCCAAAGCAGCAACAGGTCGGATGGCTGACCGGCAGTTCGATCACGCGGTCTATTGCGCCGTCCGGGTCAAAACGGATGAGCTTGCCGCCAGCGTAAATCGCACTCCACACGAAGCCTTCTTCGTCAACGCAACTGCCATCCGGTCGTTCCGGCGCAGTCGTCGTTGCGAAAATCTGCGGCTCCCCAAGCCGGTCTTGCGCGGGGTCATAATCGCGCATCCAGATCGTATAGGCGCGCGTATCAGCGAAATACATGCGCCTGCGATCTTGATCGAAGGCCAGTCCGTTAGGAATTGCGAGATCGGCGGCTTCCCGTGATACGGCATAATCCGGCTGTACCCGGTAAAGCGCGCCCACAGGTGCGTAATCCGCTTCGCGCAAGGTGCCGATCCAGAAATTGCCCGCCCAATCCGCACGTCCATCGTTCTTTCGATGACCCGAGACACCCGGTTCAGGGTCCACAATAAACGTCTGTTCGCCGCTCTCGGGGGCAAAGGCAAATAGACCATTGTCGCAAGCTAGAATAAGGCCGCCTTTTTCCCGCAAGGCCAGAGACCCAATACGGCGGGCCTCAACCTTGTGCTGTTGAACTTGCCCCGCTTGCGGGACATAGCTCATGAGCGCCGGTGTGAGCACATCGACCCACCATAGGGTGCCTGTCTGCTCACACCAGATTGGACACTCCCCCAGACGATTGGCGGGAGCGTCGATGATGTCAAACTTTTGCGTCGTCATGCTCGACATGTCCGCCAAGGAACAGCTGCCCCACGCGTGGATCAGCAAGAAGCTTTGAGGCTTCATCATGCATGCGCGTTTGGCCAAGTTCGAGAACCAGGCCGTAATCCGACATCGCGAGTGCGGCTTTCGCGTTCTGCTCGACCATGAGAATGGTTACGCCCTGATCACGCAAGCGAATGAGTGTTTGAAACACCTCCTGAACTAGATTGGGCGACAAGCCGATGGACGGTTCGTCGATCAAAATAAGTTTCGGATCGAGTAGAAGAGCGCGGGCGACCTCAAGCTGCTTTTGCTGGCCGCCGGACAGCTCAATCGCTTTACGATCCCTAAACTGCCGCAGCATTGGAAACTGATCCATGACCTGCTCGATGCGGGCGCGGACCTTGGATGGATCAGGCGATGTGATACCCCCAAGCTCAAGGTTATGGTAGACGGAAAGCTGCGGCACGACATTGCGCCCTTGCGGCACATAGGTCACGCCATTGGCGATCATCTGACGCGGCGTATTGCGGGTGACGTCTTTTCCATCCAGCAGGATTTGTCCCGAATGGATGTTCAAGAGACCGAAGATCGCCTTGAATACGGTTGACTTGCCTGCTCCATTCGGGCCGATCACAGTGGTAATCGAGCCCTTCGGAATAGAGAACGAGACACCATTCAAAATGGTGATCTTTCCATAGCCACCGTGGAGGTCTTTGAGTTCAAGCATGTGTCATCCTCCCAGATAAGCGTCGATAACCATCTGGTTTGACCGGATTTCTTCGGGCTTGCCTTCAGCAATGATGCGGCCTTCCGCCAGCACGATAATGCGCGTGCAAAGGCTCATGACGAACTCCATATTGTGCTCGATGACCACGAAGGTTGTTCCATGTTCCGCATTATAAGCGACGAGCCGGTCCTTGAGATTGGCAAGCATCGTCAGATTGACTCCACCGGCAGGTTCATCGAGCAGAACAAGACTAGGCCCCGCCATGAAAGCCATGGCCGCATCGACCAGCTTTTGCTGGCCGTAGGAAAGCGACCCCGCCAGTTCGTCGCGCAGATGGTTGAGACGGAAGAACGAAATCATCTGTTCCGCTTCTTCGGTCAGTCCGGCATCGCCTGGACCGAAAAGCCGCGAGGCCATGGTGCCTTTGTGTTCCTGTCCAGCGAGGATGATGTTTTCAAGAACAGACATCTTCGGAAAGACGGAAAGCTGCTGGAAGGTTCGTCCGACGCCAAGCTTGTTGAGGTCGGATGCACGCATGCCCGAGACATTCTTACCGTTGACCTGCACCTCGCCAGCATTGGGCTGAAGCTGGCCAAGGATACAGTTGAACAGCGTCGACTTGCCGGAACCGTTCGGCCCGATCAGCCCGAGTATCTCACCCTGATTGACGTCGAAGGACACATCACGAACGGCGTGAATGCCGCCGAAACGCTTCTCGATATTGCGTACGGAAAGTACAGGACTGCTCATTTCAGCCGCGCTCCTTCGCTCATGTCACCGCGCACCTGACGTTTCGGCCAGAATTTTTCGCGGAACTTGCCCCATACTCCGATCAGGCCCGAAGGCACGAAGATCAGCATGACGATCACCAGCACGGAATAAATGATCAGATAGTAGCCTTCCGTGAAGCGAAGCACTTCCGGCAGCAAAATCACAACTGCAGCACCGATGAAAGGGCCGAAGAAGAAGCCTGCACCACCCACAACAACCATGAGCAGAATGCGCAGCGAATGAACGAGACCGAACGAACCTGGCTCGATAAACTGAACCAGCGGTGTGATCAGCGATCCGGCAAGCCCGCCATAGACGGAGCCGATGGCAAACGCCAGAAGCGTGATACGACGTGTATCAACGCCAAGACTTTCAGCGCGGATTGGGTTTTCACGCAGAGCCTTGAAGGCGCGGCCCCAAGGGGAACGCACAATACCCCACATGATCAGCGCGGCGACAACAGTGATGCCGAGCGTGAAGTAATAGAATGGCAGCTGCTTGGTGGTGGCGAACAGTCCGAGATGAGGACGTGGCATGCCGACGAGCCCGTAATTGCCACCAGTCAGCCACTCTTCGTTACGCAACACCAGAAAGACCAGAGTATTGAAGGCAAGCGTCACGAAGGCAAGGAAATGCCCTTTGACACGCAACGCCGGATATCCAAGCACAAGGCCCACAATGAAGCAAAGCACGAGGCCGACCGGCATTGCCAGAAACCAATGCCATCCGGCGAGCGTCAGAAGCGCCGTGGTATAGGCGCCAATCGCCATGAAGGACGCCTGCGCCAGCGAAATCTGGCCTGCGTAACCAAGTGTCAGGTTGAGGCCCATCGCTGCGATCGAGAAGATCAGCCAGGATGTCAAAACGTATATGATGTAGTTGCCCTGCCCAATCGGTGCGAGCACCGACAAAAGCAAAAGGACAGCAATTGAAATATTGCGCTTGCTTGCAGTCATCACACAGCCCTCCCTTCGGAAGTGCCCATGATGCCCTGCGGGCGGACAAGGATAATCACGATCAGCAGGACCAATGGCAGTGCGGCGCGATATTGTGCGGTGACATAAGCCGCCGTCAGATTATCGAGAACACCGATCAGCAATCCACCGACGAGCGCACCGCGGATCTGGTTGAAACCACCAACAATGGCCGCAATGAAGGCGATAAGGCCAAGTGTTTCACCATTGGAGAATTTTGCGAGATAGACGGGACTGATCAGATAGGACGCAAGAGCCGCCAGAGCAGCATTGATCAGGAATGTATAGAGGATCATGCGCTTGACATTGACGCCGAGAATTTCCGCAACAGCCGGATTTTGCGCTGTTGCCTGCATGCAGCGCCCCGTGCGGGTGCGATTGAGAAACAGCGTCAACAGCACAACGATACCGAGCGACAGCGCCAGGTTGAGAATGTCACGCAATGAGAGAACCGCGCCGAAAAACTCGATGGGATCGTTCGGGAACATCGATGGGAATGGCTGCGCTTCAGCGGAATAGAACTCTTTCACGCTTTCTTTGAGCAAGATGCCCAAGACCATCGTCGCGATGATGAGCGTAATGCCCCCGTGGGGCAGAATGGGTTCAACGATCAGCTTCTTGAACAAAAGCCCAAGTACGATCAGAGCAACCACCAGCCCGATAAGTAGCGCGGGCCAGAACGAAATGCCGAAGATGGTCATTGCCGCCAGAACGAAGAAGGCCGGCAGCATCACGAATTCACCCTGAGCGAAGTTCACAGTCTGGGCTGCTTGCCAAACCAGCGTGAAACCGATCGCAACAAGTGCGTAAATGGAGCCGGTCGCAAGACCGGATAACAAAACCTGTAGAAACTGGGACATGACTTTACCCGTCTGAGGCGGCAGCCGGGCCGCCGCCTCTGCTGAAAGGATTGATCAGTTTGCCGGAACAGTACCAATGACCGTCGGCACACCGTCCTTCACCTGAACCATGAAGCTTGGGCGGGACATTTCTCCGCGGTCATCCCAGCAGGTGTCGAGAAGCACTTTCGGATAGTCAGCCGCCTTCAGGCAAAGACCATGCATCTTTTCAGCAAATGCTTCACCGTCGAGCTTGCCCACCATGTCGGTGACATATTTGGTGGTCCAGACGCCAACATAACCCTTCAAAGCGTCATGCGTCGGCTTGCGCTTGTAGGCTTCTTCGAACTTCTTTGCGAATTCGCCGATGCCCGGCACATCCGTCGCCGCAGCTGTGATGCCAACATGCGCGATAGCGCCATCCGCAGCACCGCCTGCAAGTTCGACCACCTTGGCTTCCGTCAGCGTTACTTCGCCAACGAGAGGCATCTTCAGACCCTGCTTCTTCGCTTCGATCAGGAAACGCGCGGATTCTTCCTGATTCATATAGACGAAAATCGCTTCAGGATTGGCCTGCTTGAGCTTGGCAACGTCGGCCGCATAGTCGGTTTGCGCCTGTTCGGAGGCAACGTCGGCGATAATTTCGATTCCGGCCTTCTTCATTTCCTCAACGAAAACATCATGGCCGCCTTTGCCAAACTCGTTGTTCAGCCAGGCCACGCCGACTTTCTTCACCTTCAGCGTGTCGGTGAAGTAGGACGTCAGCGCCGGGACGCCCTTTTGAGCGCCGGTCGAGGTGCGGAAGACGAACGGATTGCCCTTTTCGACAATGCTCGGCGATTCCGAACCGACGAACTGCGGAATGCTGTTTTGCTGGGCAACCAGCATGTTGACCATCGTCGAGCCCGAATAGATCGTGCCGAGAATGGCATATGCGCCATCATCGATGGCCTTCTGCACGAGCGCGCGCGAGACCTGCGGGTCGGTTTGGGTGTCATACTCGCCCAGCTCGACCTTCTTGCCCAGAATGCCGCCGCCCGCATTCACTTCATCAATGGCGATTTTGATGCCGTCACGCCAGTTCGTACCGGACGGTGCGCCCGGACCGGATAGTTCGACAACCATGCCCAGCTTGACCACGTCTTCTGCGTGGGCTGCGCCGAAAGTCGCGAAAACTGCCGTCGAAAGCGCCAGAAGTTTCTTACGATAATGCATTTTAGTTCCTCCCCTTAAGTTCATAGAGATCAAGATATAGAGATAAGCCTACCCTCTTCCGGGTGTCGGCAACGTTGCGCGACCTGTATGGTGCCCGTCGTGACCAGTCAGAAAATCCGCCAGGACCTCCGCCTGCGCATCGAACATTCCAGCACCAATCATCGTCTGACAGCCCCGTTTTCTAGCTTCCTCGATAAATGGCGATACGTGCGGTTTAGTAATCACGCAAGCAGCAAACTGCGCTGACCGCAACTTTGTTACGTTTATGGGATATGGATCATTCGATTTCATACCCATCGGCGTAGCATTTGCAATCAGATCGAACCCGAAAGGGTCATCGCTGCCAACGACAACCTTACCCGGATAACGTGCACTGAGTTTGCCGATTACAGAATCACGCTTGTCGCTATCGACGTCGTGAATGGCAAGCCGCGCTACTCCTCGCTTCAGCATTTCCAGCGCAATGGCTGTTCCTGCACCTCCGCATCCGACGAGAAGGACGCTTTTCCCTTGCACATCGAACCCTTCCCGTTCGATGCCATCGAGAAAGCCGATCCCGTCAGTATTATCGCCGTACCAGCCATTTCCAGCGCGCCGAACAACATTGACCGCCTGAATAAAGGCGGCATTATCCGTCAATCCCGCACATAACTCATAGGCTTGCTGCTTGTGCGGTATCGTCACCAGCAAACCGCATACATTGTCCACCACGCTCAATGTGGCGAAAACAACTGGCAGATTGGATGGCGCAACATGCAGCGGAACAACAAGCGCATTCTCGCCGCGCTCGCGGAACAGTTCCGTCATGACTTCCGGCGAACGCACCTGCTCAATCGGGTCTCCAACCACTGGAAAAAGGCGCGTCGCTCCATTCGGAAACGGTCCTTTGTCCTGCGAAGATTGAGCATTATCGCCATATGCCATGAATTCACTGATCCTAGCCTGCGCGCTCGCATTCGAGCGCTCCCAGGAACAGATTAGCGAATGGCAGTGATAATATCGCCTACCAAATGAATAGGAATCCATAACATGATGTTAATTGGCAGCGGATCAGCATTTGCGGCTGAATGAACTGACAGCGTTCATTTCCTTGCGCAACACATCGATGAAATGTTCCGCATAGACGGAAAGCGGCAGATCGTTGCGGTAGGCGATGTAAGTATGAAAAGCGCTCTCGGCGTCAATTGGAATGCTCTTGAGACCCCTCACCACGCCGTGCGCAACCGTAAACTCATCAATAATCGCTATACCCAATCCGGCTGCGACCAGACTGCACACTGTAGTACCAAAACGCGCTTTGATGTTCATGCGATAGTCGAGACCCGCATTGGTAAACATCGCCGCCATGATCGCACCGTACGGGTCTTTCGGGTTGATGCCGATCAGCGGATGTTCCGACATTTCCCGAGGCGTAATCTTTTCGCGTGATGCCAGCGGGCTTGTCTCAGGCACGATGCAGAGCAACCGCCCCTTTGCCAGCGGTTCAAACTCGATCAGCGGATGATCGAAACGCGATGAGATTGCAACGATCTCGCCACGTCCGAGCAGAAGATAGTCAACCGCTTCTTCAATCTTGAGAATATTGAGGTCGAGGTGAACATCGCTATAACGCTCACGCACCTTTGCGACCGCACGCGGAACCATCACATTGGCGATGCTCGGCACGGAGGCAACGCAAAGTTCCTGCGCCTTGCCCTTGCTCAAATCCGCGACAGCCGATTGCAGATCATCGATTTTCCGATGCACCGTATCCAGAAGATCGAAGATATTGCGGGCTTGTGATGTTGGAACATAACGCCCGCCGCGACGGTCGAAAAGCCGGATGCCGAGCGAATCTTCCGAATATTTCATGAGCCTGCTGATCCCCGGAGCAGAGACATTCAACAGCTTGGCCGCACCGGCAATCGTCCCGGTCACCATGATTGCCCGGATAACTTCGATTTGTCGCAATGTCAGCATCTGTTTCCCGCCTGTTTCGCTCCTCACACAGGCATATTCATCAAATGCATGTCAAATGGCTACTCACTCGCCGCCGGAAAAACCCTGCCTTCGAACAGTTTGCGCGCTGTCCGGATCGTGCCTGCGCCTTTGACTGTTCCGTCTTCTGCCAGATCGAGAAAAACTTCCATCGCGCCGCTTGGATGTTCAATCGCATAACGACCATCGTTCGGTGCGTTCACCAGCTTTGCTGCGGGGCTGGCCGGCAAGCGTGTTGCTGTCGCGACCGTCACCGCCGCCAGAACACCGACGGAAGCATGAACACGGTGCGGAATGAAGCTGCGCGTCGATATCGCGCCACCGGCAGTGGGCGCAGAAACGAGTGTCATTTTCGGCACGGACGCTTCACTCACGTCGCCAAGCTTCATCAATGGACCGGCCTTTAGCCGGATCACTTCAAGCTTTGCTTTAAGATCGTTATTCGCTTCCAGTTCTTCTCGGGTCTCCATGCCTGTCATGCCGAAATCGGCGGCACGCATGATGACGCAAGGCATTCCATTGTCGATAAGGGTTGCTTCGACACCGTCTATGACGTCCATTTCGTTGCCGGTCGGCAGCAGCGTTCCGCACATGGAGCCAGCGACATTCATGAAAAGAAGCGGTACGGCGGCGTGCGTACCCGGTACGCCCGCGATAGCGGTATCTCCAACATAATTGACGCGGCGATTGGGCGTAGAAATCTGGGCAAGCGCAATCTCACCGGAATTGACCATGTGAATGCGCACGGGCGTCAAATCGTCCTTTGCAGCCACCAGTCCCATTTCAATGGCCGCAGGGCCAACACCTGCGAGAATATTCCCACAGCCCTGCGCGTCGCTGACAAGCGGCTGATCCACAAAGACCTGCAAAAAGAGATAATCCACATCCGCGTCGTCGCGGCTTGAAGGCGACAGGATGGCCACCTTCGAGGTCAGCGGGTCGGCACCGCCAATACCGTCAATCTGGCGAACATCCGGCGAGCCCATGACGCTCAGCAGCACTGCATCACGCTGTTGCTTATCAGACGGCAGGTCGGCCGCCAGAAAATAAGCGCCCTTGGATGTCCCTCCCCGCATCCAGAGGCAGGGAATGCCGTCCTCATCCATATCTGAGTCCCTTTTCCGCCAGTCGTTCGCGCATCTTGTAGATGTCGAGGCCCAGTTCACCCGCCGCCAGCCTTGCGCGTTTGGCTTCTTCATTTGCAAGGCGCGTTTGTGCAGCACTCAACACGTCTTCGGCCTCACTGCGCTTCACGACACAGACACCGTCATCGTCGGCTACGATAATATCACCCGCCTCGATATAGGCTCCGGCACAGACAACAGGAACATTGATCGATCCCAGCGTTTCCTTCACCGTTCCCTGCGCAAAGACAGCCTTTGACCAAACTGGAAAGCCCATAGACGTCAAATCGCGCACATCGCGCACACCCGCATCGATGATCAACCCGCGGCAACCCCGCGCCTGTGCCGAAGTGGCAAGCAGATCACCGAAATATCCGTCTTCGCAGGGGCTTGTTGGTGCCAGAACCAGAATATCGCCTTGCTGCAACTGTTCGATTGCCACATGGATCATCCAGTTGTCGCCCGGAGCCGCCGAAATCGTTACAGCCGATCCGGCAACCTGCGCGCCGGAATAGATCGGGCGCATGTAGCTTGCCAGCAGACCTTTGCGTCCCTGCGCTTCGTGGACGGTTGCCACACCTGCCGCCGCCAGCCCATCAATGACTTCCGGTTTGGCGCGCGCAATATTCTGAACGACAACTGGCATTTCAACGCTCCTTGTTACTTCCTGCGACCGGGGGCGTTCCATGGGTGTGGAACGTCTCGATGGTCTTCAGACCCCAGGCCTGTCCCTTTTTGCGCTCCGACTCCGTCCAGACGATCGGCTCCCAGTCCGGCGCGAGGATCAGACGTGCACCCGAATTGGCCAATTCCACGCGATTGCCCGCCGGTTCCCAGACATAGAGAAAGAACGTGCCCTGCACGGCGTGTTTGTGCGGCCCGGTTTCGATATGGACACCATTTTGAAGGAAGATGTCGGCTGCACGCAGGATGTCTTCACGCTGATCCGTGGCATAGGTCAGATGATGCAAACGCGCATGACCGCCGCCATGTTCTTCTGTGCAGGCGAGATCGTAGGTCTTGTTGTTGATGGTGAACCACGCACCACCGATACGGCCATTATCGAGCTGGATCATCTCTGTGACACGCGACCCAAGACAGGTTTCCATGAACTGGCGGAACTCCGTCACATCGCTGCAAAGAAGATTGAGGTGATCGATCCGTCGCGGTGCTGCGCCGGTGTAGGAGCTTGCGGTGTTCTTGAGCACCGGCGCATCCGCGCCTTGTCCGGTATAGCGTACAGTATCCCAATAGATCTCGAAGACATGGCCGAACGGATCTTCAAACCGGAACGCTCGGCCATGCCCTCGATCACCCCCCACCCAACCGATGATCTTGTATCGGCTTTCGCTGATCGCTTTCACACGGCGCTCCAGTGCTTCTGGCGACGCTACGCGATAAGCGATATGTCCAACGCCCGTGGTGTGATGCCGGGTGAGTTTGAGCGAATGGAATTCATAATCGTCCCAGGCCCGCAAATAGGCGGACTGCTCATCCATGCCGGACAGTTTCAGCCCGTAGATGCGCGTGAAAAAGTCGAGGCTTTCCTCAAACTTGTCGGAATAAACCTCGACATGCGCGAGGTGGGCAATATCAAAACTCCGCTCCATGGCGTCCTCCCTGTCATACGCCATGCTGTTTAAAGCTCATCCACGGTACGTGGAAATACAGATTGGAAGCCTTCGGCATATTTTGCCTTACGACCGCCGGACTGCCCGCCCGAATTGCGCATGAAATGGTTTGCGCGATTTTCGGCAACGTTCTTGTAATAGGCCCACAAATGTTCCTGCCCTTCCATGCACTGGATGGCGGCCCATTTCTTGTCCCACACCGGCGTGATGTCTAAAAACGTATCCGGCTTCCAGCCCATCTGTTCGGTCTGATGCGGCTCGAACAGATAAAGCTGCGGCGCACCGAGCACTTTCTCGCCTGGCTTGTGCCCCCAGGCCTGCGCGATCATGCGCGTTTCAAGCGCAATCTCGGTGGCATACATATGGTCGGTATTGTAGGGATCATATTGCGAATGGCTGAGCATGAAAGCTGGCTGCACATTGCGGATGACATCCACAAGCTTGAACTTGTCTTCATCGTTCAAACGCAGCGGATAGTCGCCAAGATCGAACGAAACGAGGTCATGCACACCAAGAGCCTTTGCCGCCTTTTCCGATTCCGCACGGCGCGCCGCCTTGACGCGCTCCAGCGTCATACCTGCATCTTTCCAGAGCTTGGCTGACTCTCCACGCTCACCAAAGGAAAGGCAGACGACTGTTACGTTATATCCAAGCTCGGCGTGCCGCGCGATCGCTCCACCGCAGCGCCAGACAAAATCGGCTGCATGCGCACTGATAACGAGCGCCGTCTTTTTCTCGGTCATGAAACTCTCCTCTAATCTGAGGAAACTTCACAACAGACCGCGCCACATTCCAATTTGGTTATGGGCGCAACATGATAAGTTTTTGCTATAGGGAAATCTGATATCTCGACGGACTTCATTTCAACTATAGCATTTTCTTATGTCGTCACGCCCATTTCTAAATGGGTTTGGCGCGTACTTTCCATAATCCTGACAGCCAATCAGGACGCATTGGAAGCGCTGCGAGTGCATGGTCGCCTCCGATCCGTCCGATAGAGAGGCGCGCCTTACGGCGCGATCCGACTGGGAGGAAGAATGCTTACCCTTTTGTTCGACGGGGTGGCTTACGGAATGCTGCTATTCGTATTGTCATGCGGATTGGCGGTTACGCTGGGATTGATGAACTTCATCAACCTCGCGCATGGCGCTTTCGCCATGGCCGGAGGCTATGTCACCGTCATTCTCACGAACCGTATTGGCGTGCCTTTTTTGGCGACGCTACCCATCGCGTTCATCGTGACGGCTATAGCCGGGGTCGTCCTGGAGAAGACTCTCTATATCCGTCTTTATGAAAAATCGCATCTCGATCAGGTGCTGTTTTCCATCGGTATTGTTTTCATCGCCGTGGCCGGGATCGACTATCTGATGGGATCGCAACAACAGATCCTCAACCTTCCCGAATTCCTGCGCGGACGCGTCGAAATTGCAGGCGTTGGCATCGGCATTTATCGTGCATTTCTTATCGTCGTTTGCGGCGCTCTTGCTATAGCGCTTCAACTGGCGCTGGCAAGGACCCGTTTCGGCAGCCAATTGCGCGCCTCGGTCGATGATCGCCGTGTCGCGCGCGGACTTGGCATTCGCGTCAACACTGTCTTCGCCGTAACCTTTGCTGTCGGCTCTGGACTGGCTGGTCTGGGCGGAGCGCTTGGTGCAGAGATCCTTGGCCTTGATCCAACCTTTCCATTGAAATTCATGGTCTATTTCCTGATCGTCGTTTCCATCGGCGGCACATCCAGCATGACTGGACCGCTTGTGGCGTCGATCCTGCTCGGCATTGCCGATGTCATGGGCAAATATTACGTCCCGGCACTCGGCGGTTTCATCATCTATATCGTTCTGGTCGCGGTGCTTGTCTTCCGTCCGCAGGGCCTGTTTGCGAGGGCAAGCTGATGGATAACGCCCAGACACAGACACTTTCCGCCGCGGATGTCGCGCAAAGTCTCAGACGGCGAACGCGCTGGGGTGTGCTGGAAGCCATTTTCTGGGTTGCAGCCGTTGCCGCCTGGTTCCTCTTTCCTGACCAGCATCTCATTTTGATCGAAGTCGTCGGCTTTGCCATTCTGGCGCTCTCTATCGACCTCATCCTCGGCTATGGCGGCGTGGTAACGCTCGGACAGGCCGCGATGTATGGCGTCGGCGCTTATGCCAGCGGCCTGTTTTCGATCTATGTTTCCGGCGAGCCACTGACGGGTCTCGCAGTTGGTGCTGTCTCCGGTGCACTTCTGGCCTTCGCCACAAGTTTTCTCCTGTTGCGCGGTGGCGACCTGACCCGCCTCATGGTGACACTCGGCGTTGCCGCAGTCTGCCATGAAATTGCCAATCAGGCGAGCTGGCTGACAGGCGGTGCAGATGGGCTTCAGGGCATTGCCATCGAGCCGATCTTCGGCATCTTCGAGTTCGACCTGTTTGGCCATACGGGCTACGCCTACAGTCTGGCCGTATTGTTCGTGCTGTTCGTGCTTGCCCGCCTCATCGTCTTCTCGCCTTTCGGCTATTCGCTACAAGCGATCCGTGAAAATCCGCTGCGCGCTTCGGCGGTGGGCGTTCCTGTACGCCCCCGACTGGTGACGATCTACACCATTGCCGGTGCCTATGCGGGCATAGCGGGCGCGCTTTTCACTCAGACACAGCAGTTCATTTCGCTCGATGTATTATCGTTCCAGAAATCGGCAGACGGCCTGATGGTACTCGTCATCGGCGGCTCCGGCTATCTCTATGGCGGCCTGATTGGCGCACTCGTCTACGAACTGATCCAGGATGCCCTGTCATCCGTGACACCGCAATATTGGCAGTTCTGGCTCGGTGTCCTTCTCGTGTCTTTCGTTCTGTTCGGGCGCGACCGTCCTCGCCAGTTCATCCGCGCACTTTCTGCACGGCTGTCGCGGCGCACCCAGAAATCCCGCGAGGCCACACAATGACCGTCGCCGCACTGGAAACCATTCATCTCAGCAAGTTCTTTGGCGGACTGAAAGCCACCAATGATGTGACTTTCCGCCTGGAACGCGGCGCACGCCATGCCCTGATCGGACCAAACGGCGCCGGAAAGACCACGCTGATCAATCTGCTGACCGGCGTGATTACCCCGTCACATGGCGAAATCCGTCTCAATGGCGCCGATATCTCGACCGTTTCCCGCGAGAAACGTGTGAAACGCGGACTTGTTCGCACATTCCAGATCAACCAGCTCTTCGCCGAACTCAGTGTCGTTGAAAGTCTGGCGCTCGTCATCAATGAGCGTCGCGGATATGGCAGGCAATGGTATCGCCGCACCGGCTCCTTGCCCGGGATCGATGATGAAATAGCACGGCTGGTCGAGGATTTCGGGCTGGAAAGCGTCATGGATTCCACCTGCTCGTCCCTGCCCTATGGCAAGCAACGCCTGCTGGAAATAGCGCTTGCCATCGCTTGCGAACCGAAAGTTCTGCTGCTGGATGAACCCGCGGCAGGTGTGCCGCAGGCCGACCGGCAGGAAGTGCTTAAGCGTCTGGCGAAACTTCCAGCCGATGTTTCCGTTCTGCTGATCGAACACGATATGGACCTCGTCTTCAGCTTTGCCGACCGCATTTCAGTTCTGGTTTCCGGAGCCTTGTTTGCGGAAGGAAATGTTGAAGAGATCGCCTCTGATCCACGCGTCAAGGAAGTCTATCTTGGAGGTGGGCAGCATGGCTGATCTTCTGCAACTGGAAGGACTTTGCGCCGGTTATGGCAAGGCAACCGTGCTGCATGGCGTGAACTTCAACTTGCGTGCTGGCGAAGCGCTGGCGCTACTCGGACGCAACGGTGTCGGCAAGACGACAACGCTCAACACCATTGTCGGGCTGACCCGCTTTCACAGTGGGCGCATTTTGCTGGATGGCGAAGACATTGCGCGCATGGCACCGGAACGGCGCGTTGTGGCGGGGATCGGTTGGGTTCCGCAGGAGCGCGGCATTTTCCGCTCACTAACAGTCGAGGAAAACATCACGGCCATTGCGCGGCCCGGTCGCTGGACACTCGACGCCGTCTATACGCTTTTTCCGCGATTGCAGGAACGGCGCGCCAATATGGGTAACCAGCTGTCAGGCGGCGAACAGCAAATGCTGTCTATCGCGCGTGCGCTGGTCATCAATCCAAAGGTGCTTCTGCTTGATGAGCCAACCGAAGGTCTCGCGCCGATCATCGTGGAAGAACTGCTGGCCGCCATCCGCCGGATCGTTCGCGAGGAAGGCCTTTCAGCCATCATCGTGGAACAGCACGCACAACAAATACTCAACATTACAGACGAAGCCATCGTTCTCGACCGCGGGACTGTGGCCTATGCGGGCCGAAGCGACGATCTGGCCCGTGACGAAAAAACACTGGGGCAGCTTTTGGGTGTCGGTCTTTCGTAGAACCAGCCGACAGCTTGAGCATATCGCCGGAGCTACAGAACGTCCGGTCAAATTTGGAGGAGGAAAACAATGGGATTGAAGAAACTTGCACTTGGAGCACTGGTGGCGGCGGCAATCGGTCTGCCTGCACTGGCACAGGCTGAGGACACCGTCAAAGTTGGCGTCGTTATACCGCTGACTGGCGGCTTTCAGTCGAACGGACGGCAGATCAATGCCGCGCTCAAGACCTATCTCGCCACGCACGGCGACACGGCTGGCGGCAAGAAGGTGGAGTTCATCATCAAGGATGATGCCAGCACCCCAGACAATGCCTTGCGGCTGTCGCAGGAACTCGTGACCAAAGACAAGGTTTCCATTCTGACTGGCTTCGGCAACACACCAACGGCCTTGTCTGTGGCGCAGCTTTCAAAGCGTGCCAAGGTGCCGCAGATCATCATGGTGGCGGCCACTTCTTCAATCCCCGGTGCATCGCCTTACATTCTCCGGACGTCCTGGACCATTCCGCAGATGGCAGCGGTTATCGGCAAATGGGCACCGGAAAACGGTACCAAGAAATTCGTCAGCATCGTGTCGGACTATGGCCCGGGCGCGGATGCCGAAAAATGGTTTGAAAAGACGTTGCAGGACAATGGCGGCACGCTGTTGTCCAAACTCAAAGTGCCACTCGCCAATCCGGACTTCGCCCCGTTTCTGCAACGCGCCGCAGACGAAAAGCCGGAAGCCATCTTCGTCTTCGTGCCAACCGGCGCGGGCGCGGCTTTCATGAAGCAGTTTGTCGAGCGCGGCCTCGACAAGTCTGGCATCAAGGTCATCGCCATGGCCGACGTCACCGATGATGACCTCATCAATGATATGGGTGATCCGGCTATCGGCGTTATCACCGGAGGGCCCTACTCCGCGAACCACGCATCGCCTGAAAACAAAGCCTTCGTGGAAGCGTTCAAGAAGGAAAATGGCGGCATGCGCCCCAACATGGTGGCAGTGTCCGCCTGGGACGCACTGGAGCTGATTTACAAGACGCTGGAAAAGACTGGCGGTGATGCAACCGGCGATACATTTGTCGACGCTGCCAAGGGCATGCAGATCAACAGCCCACGCGGGCCGATTTCCATCGATCCGGCGACGCGGGACATCGTCCAGAACATCTACATGCGTAAGGTCGAGAAAGTCGACGGAGAACTCTATAACACCGAGTTTCAGACCTACGAGCAGGTCAAGGACCCTGCAAAGTAAAGAGTATCGGGAGCGGCGATATCCGCCGCTCCCGTTTATAATTCGAAAGCGGTTATGTGAGGTTTGACGCATGGATCAGTCCCGGCCAAGTACACCGCATCGCCGCGTCTCTCGTGGACAGAGCGTTAAACTCAGCCTAGAGTTTGCTACCCTTGGCAAGCTTGAAAAAATGAACGCTGAAACACCGCTCTTCCCACACATATCGCCGTCTTCGCAATCGGATACGCGTCATAATTTCCGGCATCTGCGTGTGTTTCTGGCCGTTGTCGATAGCAACTCAGTCACCAGAGCGGCTGAAACCTGCCATGTTTCACAACCCGCCGTGACGCAGGCGCTAGCGAAAATCGAGCGCAAGCTTGGCATGTCGCTGTTTTCCCGCACCAGCACCGGCCTCTTTGCGAACCGGCATGGCGAAGCCTTTGCGACACGCGTGCGGCGCACTTTCGAACTGATCGACCCGATCCTGTCCAGCATCAATCCGCGTCTGTGTATCACCGTCACCACGGCTCAGCTGGAAGCGCTGATCGCTGTCCATGAGACTCAGAATTTCACGCTCGCCGCGAGACGTTTGCATCTGGCCCAGCCCACCGTCCACCGCGCAATCACGCAACTGGAAGATGCCTCAGGACGCAAGCTCTTCGAGCGCACCGCCTATGGCATCATCGCCACCCGCATAACCGTCCAACTGGCACAAGCCGCGCGATTGGCTTTTGCCGAGCTTGAACAAGCGGAAGCCGATGTCGCAGATACAGTTTCCGAAGAAACAGGGCGAGTAGTCATCGGCGGCATGCCGCTGTCGCGGTCCTATATTTTGCCAAAGGCAATCGCCAAGTTTCGCGTTCTGCGTCCCAAGACCCTGATAAAGATTGTGGAAGGACCCTATGTCGATCTTCTTTCCGCTCTGCGGCGAGGTGAGATCGATTTTCTTATTGGAGCGCTCCGATTTCCCACACCTATAGACGATGTGGAACAACAGGTTCTCTTCACCGATACGCTGGCGCTGATTGCCGGAAGCGAACACCCCTTGATGCGCCAAAGCACCATTACCGTTCAGGATCTGGCGCGCTATCCCTGGGTCGTCGGCAATCGCGAAACGCCCATCCGCCAGCACTTCGACCGGCTGTTTGAAAATGCCGATTGTGCACCGGATAGCCTCATCGAATCCAGCTCGCTGGTGCTGATGCGCGAACTGCTGCTCAGCACCGAGCATCTTGGCTGCATATCCTATCTTCAGGCACAGGCGGAACTCGCTCGCGGATTTCTCAAACAGCTGCCGCTCGACCTTAGCCATACCGAGCGCCCCATTGGCTTGACCACGCGCAAGAACTGGATGCCAACGGCAGCGCAGCAACAATTCATCGATCTGGTGGCGGCACACCAGTCTTGAGAGGAACTATGAAAATAGCATTTATTGGATTTGGCGAAGCTGCACGTTCATTTACGGACAGTTTGCAGAAGCTCGGCACCGCCAAAATAATAGCCGCCTACGACCTGAAAGCGGACGGCTCAATTGCCGCCGCAGCCAATGCGCGCGGCGTTTCATTAAAGCCCACCGCAGGCGCAGCAATTGCGGGCGCCGACTGGATTTTCAGCGCTGTTACCGCCGACCAGAGCTTCGCCGCAGCCAATGCGGTCAAGGATGCACTTTGCAGTGGTCAGCTGTTTATCGACATCAATTCCGTCTCACCTGACCGGAAAAAGGAAACCGCCGCCATAGTGGGAAAAAGCGGCGCCACTTATCTCGACATGGCGGTTATGGCTCCCGTTGACCCAAGAGGTCATCAAACGCCTGTGCTGCTCGCCGGTTCGACAGCGGATAAGGTGAGCAAGGAAATGCGCACCCTGGGCTTCAACTTCGAAGTCGTCGGGGCGGAGCCAGGTGCGGCGACCGCCATCAAGATGGTTCGTTCACTCTTCGTCAAAGGGCTGGAAGCACTAACCGTCGAAACAATGCTGGCTGCTTCGGCTTCGGGTTGCTTTGACTACGTCCTTTCTTCGCTTTCAGCGAGCTACCCTGGCCTCGGATGGCCG
Organism: Brucella haematophila; assembly: GCF_005938105.1. GTDB lineage: Bacteria > Pseudomonadota > Alphaproteobacteria > Rhizobiales > Rhizobiaceae > Brucella > Brucella haematophila. The sequence continues at coordinate 105,842 of NZ_VCPE01000008.1, forward strand.
CAGAACGTCAGCTACATGTTTGAACGAACACTGCGTCACGGTGCACGCCGGTCAGCCGAAATGCGTGAAAGCGCCGCCACACTTGACGCGTTGGGCCTGACAGGCGCTCTTGCTGACAAGATCGCCGACGTTCAAGCAGCCATGGGCGCCGTTTCCGCTCTGGAATTGCCGCAAGGTTCATTGCCTGAATCTGTGGCCGAAATCCTGTCACAGCGGCTTTCAGCTGACTGATCATAGAAGGCGGTCGTCGCGACCGCAGCTATGGCATGTTTTTCATCATTTCCGGGCTCATCGGCATCATGTTTTGGTTAAGATGGTGCATGACCCATAGCGATCCAGCCAATGCGATACCGACAATGATGAGTGTGAAGATCAGCGCCATCAGCGTCCAGCCGCCTTCAGAGCGTGGGCTCATATGCAGGAAATAAACCATGTGAACCACGATCTGGACAGCCCCTATCCCCATGACAAGCATAGCGGTCAGCTGCTTGCTGGCGAAGACATCCCCCATGACCAGCCAAAATGGGATGGCTGTCAGAATAACCGACAGGACAAAGCCAGTCATATATCCGCCAAAGGTCGCGTGGATTTCATCCGCGCCTGATCCATGGTGATCGTGATGCCCCGACTGGGCTCCGTGGTGCTCGCCTTGTACACTCATCCCAGAACTCCCAACAAATATACGAAGGAGAACACCCCAATCCATATCACGTCGAGGAAATGCCAGAACATTGAGAGACACATCAGACGTCTGCGGTTCTCAACAATCAGGCCGTGACGCATGACCTGCAACATCAACGTAATCAGCCAGATGATGCCGAACGTGACGTGCAACCCATGGGTGCCGACGAGCGTGAAGAACGAGGATAGAAATGCCGAGCGACCGGGCCCGGCCCCTTCGCGGATAAGATGGCTGAACTCGTAGATTTCGATTGCAAGAAACAGCGCGCCAAAAATGCCGGTGATACCCAACCAGAACAATGTTGCGGTCTTGTCATCGCGTTGCATCTGCAACATGGCAAAGCCATATGTAATCGACGACAGCAAAAGCATCGCCGTATTGATCGCGACAAGGTTGAGATCAAACAGATCTGCCGGTGATGGTCCGGCTGCATAATTGCGACCAAGCACACCATAGGTAGCAAACAGAACAGCAAATATCAGGCAGTCGCTCATCAGATAGAGCCAGAAGCCCAGCATGGTGCTGTTTTCCGGATGATGGTCTTCCGTCAGATAGAACTGCGGCTTCTCGGTTTGATCCAGATGTGTCTCTGTCATAGTTCAGCCTATCCAGCGAGAAGTTTCGAACGGGCATCTTCAGTCGCCGCCACGGTTTCAGCGGGAATGTAGAAATCGCGTTTATAATTGAATGTATGGCCGATGGCGGTGATCAGCAAAGCGACAAAGGACGCGATTGCGAGCCACCAGATGTGCCAGATGAGGGCGAAGGCGAGAACAACGCTCAACCCTGCAAGTATGACCCCAGCACCCGTATTTCGCGGCATGTGGATGGGACGATAACCGGTGAGCGGCCGCTCGTAACCACGGTTCTTCATGTCATACCAACTGTCATGGTCATGCACGACGGGCGTGAAAGCGAAGTTGTATTCCGGCGGTGGCGAAGAGGTTGACCACTCAAGCGTTCGTCCGCCCCATGGATCACCGGTGAAGTCACGCAATTGTTCTCGTTTCAGAAAACTGACCACAAGCTGGATGACGAAGGACGCAATGCCAAGCGCAATGAGAAACGCACCAAAGGCAGCAATGACGAACCATATCTGCAATGATGAATCTTCAAACTGACTGACACGACGCGTAACGCCTTTGAGGCCCAGAACATAAAGCGGCATGAAGGCAAAGAAGAAGCCGATCTGCCAAAACCAGAAGCTCATCTTGCCCCAGAACGGATCGAGCTTGTAGCCGAAAGCTTTCGGCCACCAGTAGACCAGTCCCGCCATCAGACCGAAAACAACGCCACCGATAATGACATTATGAAAATGCGCGATGAGAAAGAGCGAATTGTGCAACACGAAATCCGCTGGCGGTATGGCCAGCATCACACCAGTCATGCCGCCAATCACGAAGGTCACCATGAACCCTATCGTCCAAAGCATAGGCACTTCATAGCGTATCCGTCCACGATACATCGTGAAGAGCCAGTTGAACATCTTCGCACCCGTTGGGATGGAGATGATCATCGTCGTGATCCCGAAGAACGCATTGACGGATGCGCCGGAACCCATGGTGAAGAAGTGATGGAGCCACACAATGTAGGACAGGATCATGATGACACAGGTCGCATAGACCATTGAAGCATAGCCGAACAGGCGTTTGCCGCAGAATGTCGCCACCACTTCCGAGAAAATACCAAAGGCAGGCAGAACAAGAATGTAAACTTCCGGGTGCCCCCAAATCCAGATGAGGTTGATATACATCATCGGATTACCACCAAGATCATTGGTGAAGAAGTTCGTCCCCACGTAACGGTCCAGCGATAGCAGAGCGAGCGTTGCAGTGAGGATCGGGAATGTCGCGACGATAAGCACATTGGTGCACAGGGACGTCCAGGTAAACACAGGCATCTTCATAAAAGACATGCCCGGCGCACGCATCTTGACGATTGTCGCAATCAGATTGATGCCAGATAGCGTCGTGCCGACGCCTGCCACCTGCAAGCCCCATATATAATAATCAACCCCGACATCAGGACTGTAGTCAATACCGGACAGAGGTGGGTAAGCCAGCCAGCCAGTACGCGCAAATTCTCCCACAAAAAGCGACATCATGATGATGACGGCACCGCCGGTTGTCATCCAGAACGAGAAATTATTGAGAAACGGAAACGACACGTCGCGCGCGCCGATCTGAAGCGGCACCACATAGTTCATCAGACCCGTGACGAAGGGCATGGCCATGAAGAAAATCATGATCACGCCATGGGCGGTGAAGATCTGATCATAGTGGTGGGGAGGCAGATAGCCTTCATATCCGTTGAAGGCGAGCGCCTGCTGAATACGCATCATGATAGCATCCGCAAAGCCACGCAAAAGCATGATCAGCGCGAGAACAACATACATGATGCCGATCTTCTTGTGATCCACACTGGTGAACCACTCGTTCCACAGATAGCCCCAAAGCTTGAAATAGGTGATCAGCCCCACGACGGCGATCCCTCCGATTGCGACCACTATGAAGGTCAGCAGGAGGATCGGTTCGTGATAAGGTATCGCCTCAAGAGTGAGACGTCCAAAAATCATACTCGTAGGACTGTTACCGCCAATCATGATAGAACATTCCCGAAGTTATATTCACGCGATCATCGCGTTTTCAATGTTTGGGCCTGTGTACTCGTCTGAACTCTAACTTTAATTCGTCCTAACCTGTGTCACGCAATCGACCTGAATTAGCCTCAAGGCATGTTGTGCATATTATGCATGTCATGGCCCTGTTCCTGATTGGTGCTTGGAGTAGTTTGAACATCAGTTGCTGCGGGTTGAGCCGCATCATTGCTATAGCGATTGTCGTGTTGAAGCTTGGCCTTATTTTCCCGGCTGTCGACGCCTGCGCCACCCATCCGGTCAATATGCATCATATCACTCATGCACATCTGGCCCGGACGTACACACATATTAAGTATGGCTTGAAAAAGCCCGTCTTCGACCGCTCCGAAATACCGAACAGGTTCCTTGATACTTGGCTTTTCAAGCTTGAGATATGTATCCCGGTTCAGCGCGGTTCCGTTTTGCTTCACCTGATTTATCCAGTTGTCGAAGCCGGAATTGTCAACTCCGTGAAACTGGAACCGCATATGCGAAAACCCTTCACCGCTATAGTTCGATGAGAAGCCTTCATATTCACCTGCTTTGTTGATGACGGCATGAAGCCGCGTCTGCATTCCGGGCATCGCATAGATCATGCCCGCAAGTGCCGGAATATAAAAGGAATTCATAACAGATGAAGCGGTGATCTTGAAATCAATCGGTCTGTCGACGGGGGCGGCCATCTCGTTGACGGTGGCGATACCATAGTCCGGGTAGAAGAACAGCCACTTCCAGTCGAGCGCCACCACCTCGACGATCAGTGGCTTTGTTCCAGCCTCAACTGGCCTTGCACTGTCAATTCTGTCGAGAGGCCTATAGGGGTCGAGTTTGTGCGTGTTGACCCAGGTGATCGCGCCCAATGCAATGATGATCAGCAAGGGTGCTGTCCAGATAACCACTTCCAACGCTGTCGAATGATGCCATTCTGGATCGTATTTGGCAGCACTATTGGACTGCCTGTATCGCCAGGCAAAGAACAGCGTGAGGAAAATGACAGGCACAATAATGATCAGCATCAGAATCGTCGATATGACGATGAGATCCCTTTGCTGAGCGGCAATATCCCCTGATGGCGACATCACGACCATATTGCACCCGGCCAGCCCCAGAAGTAGCGAGGCTAGTATCGTATTTCGTATGAAACTAAAGAATGCGTCCATGTTAAACCCGACCTACATTCTGTTCCTTTAATCATGATAAGGCACAAATGCATTTCGGGAAGACCCATTTTTCAGTTTATCAAAATTTCACGGCAAAGCAGCTTTTAGGCAACTATACCCGCTTTTTTTTTGCCCTGTTCCTTGATATCGTGCGTTGGTGCGACATCATAAAGCACATGATACGTTTCCCTCGGAGAGTTTCATGAGTTCGTCCGCCACGCCGACATCATCAGGTCTTGAACAAGACGCGCGACGCATCCACAGTGACGGAAAGCCCTTATCGCCGGGTAACGTCGCCATCGGTGTCGTCATCGGTCGAACATCCGAATTTTTTGATTTTTTCGTCTATGGGCTCGGGTCCATCCTTGTTTTCCCAAAGCTGATTTTTCCATTTGCACCCGATCCGGTGACGGCGACATTAATGTCGTTTGCAGTTTTCTCGCTCGCATTCATTGCGCGCCCCGTGGGTTCTTTCATCTTCATGTGGATTGATCGCGAGTACGGGCGAGGTACGAAACTGACGCTTGCCCTCGTCATCCTCGGAGGATCAACGGCGTCTATCGCATTCCTGCCTGGCTTTGAGACGATCGGATATTGGGCAGTGTTTCTGCTTGCCCTGTTCAGACTGGGACAAGGTTTCGCGCTCGGTGGCGCCTGGGATGGTCTGGCTTCACTGCTCAGTTTGAGTGCGCCCCAGAACAAAAGGGGCTGGTATGCAATGATCCCGCAATTGGGAGCGCCCATTGGCTTTGCGCTCGCCAGTGTTCTTTTTGCCTATTTCGTGCATAATCTCAGCGAAGCGGACTTCCTCGCCTGGGGCTGGCGCTATCCATTCTTTGTCGCCTTCGCGATCAATGTCGTTGCGCTATTTGCCCGTCTTCGCATCGTTGCAAGCAGTGAATTCGGCGCGGCTATGGAAGCGCAGGAATTGCAGCCGCGGCCGGTATTTGAGATGTTGAGCAAACATAGCACCGACGTCTTGCTCGGCGCATTCGTGCCGCTGGCGAGCTTTGCCATGTTCCATCTTGTGACGATCTTTCCACTGAGCTGGGTTGTCCTTTCAGGCACACAGCCTGCCGAACGCTTCCTCTGGGTGCAGGTGGCTGGCGCTGCGATTGGTGTCGTCGGCATTATCCTGTCAGGATTTGTCGCGGACCGAATTGGACGACGGAGCGAATTGATGGTTGGCGCCATCATCATCGCCATATTCAGCTTCTCCGCCCCCTTCCTGCTTGATGCAGGAAGTGCCGGACAAGATGCCTATATCCTTATTGGCTTTGGCGTGTTGGGGCTGACATTCGGTCAGTCTTCCGGCGCTGTCTCATCTCGTTTCACGCAGTATTATCGCTATACCGGTGCGGCATTGACGTCCGATCTTGCCTGGCTGGTCGGCGCAGCTTTTGCCCCGCTGGTCGCACTTGGTCTGGCAACCAGCCTTGGCATTATTTTCATTGGCGGATATCTGATATCCGGTGCAATCTGCACACTGGCTGCACTCAGCCTGTCACGCGTGCTGGACCAGAACTAAGTAAATATCGGCAAGCCAAGCTGGGTCGGCTTGCCGATTGTCGTGCATGCTTTATGCAAGCGGCTTATAGGCGATCACATCCATCTCTACCTTGGCGTCAATCATCAATGGTGACTGCACCGTGGAACGCGCTGGTGGATAGTCAATGAAGTGTTTTTGAAACACCGCGTTGAAGCTGGAAAAATCGCGCGCGTCATCAAGCCAGACATTCACTTTGACCACGTCAGCCAATGTGCACTCAGCGAGAGCCAGCACATCCTTGATGTTGGTGATAACCTGTTCAGTCTGGGCAACGATATTGCCCACCACCACTTCGCCATCAAGTGTCGGGACTTGCCCTGAGACATAAACGAAATCGCCCGCGCGAACCGCTTTTGCAAATGGGCGGCGCTGTCCGCCAGCCTGATTGTCAGCGGTTTCGTAACGGATCAGCTTTTCATTGCTCATGTCTAGGCTCCTTATTCAATTGGTATGTTGTATCACTCACACAGCAGTTAGCCGCTCGCCCCATTCGGAGAAATCCTGCACCAGATGCCCTGGCGACACTTCAATATAGTTGCGTTTGGGCGGTACATAATCGAGCGGTCGCAACGGACTCTTGATTTCATCGCCAAGCTGCGGGCGCACCAACCCGCGCGACGATGGATCAGGAATCGGCACTGCTGCAATAAGGCGGCGCGTATAGGGATGTTGAGGATTGCCAAAGATCGCTTCGCGCGGACCGATCTCGACAATCTCGCCGAGATACATCACCGCCACGCGATGACTGATCCGCTCCACAACGGCCATGTCATGGCTGATGAAGAGATAGGCAAGATCGTTCTCCTCCTGCAAATCGAGCAGGAGATTGGCCACCTGTGCCTTGACCGAAACATCGAGCGCCGAAACAGCCTCGTCAGCGACGATCAGCTTTGGCTTCAGCGCCAACGCACGCGCAATGGAAATTCTCTGTCTTTGCCCGCCTGAGAATTCATGCGGAAAACGCTCCGCGACGGAAGCGGAGAGACCTACCTGCTCCAGCAGTTCCGCGACCCGCTGATTGGCCTCACGCTTGCCCATCATCTTGTGGGCTAGAATAGGCTCTGCAATTGCCGCGCCTACGCGAATACGCGGATTGAGCGAAGCAAACGGGTCCTGAAAAATCATCTGCGCACTGCGCCGCATTTCGCGCAACTGCGATGCACCTAGTTTGGTCACATCCTGACCATCAATGACGATATTTCCCGATGTCGGCTGGAGCAGACGCATGATCGTCCGGCCGGTCGTCGATTTTCCGCAACCGGATTCTCCAACCAATGCAAGTGTTTCGCCGGGACGGAGATCGAACGATACGTCTTCAACGGCGTGAATGCGACCATTCGGGAGATCAAACCGTACGACAATGTTGGACGCCTGAAGAAGCGGCTTTCTGTTCTTGGGCACGGGTTTCGTCTGCACGCCGTCAGCGGCCTGTCCGGTTTGCGGATCAACCGAAGGAAACCGCTTTGGCGCTGCAGCATCTCCCATGGTCCCCAGACGCGGAATGGAGGCGAGTAGAGATTTTGTGTAAATTTCTTTCGGTGCAGCGAAGAGTTCTTCCGTGCCACCGGTCTCGACCATATCACCACGGAACATGACGACAGTACGGTCCGCCACCTCCGCGACCACCCCCATATCATGCGTAATGAAAAGAACGGCCATGTTCTCTTCCTGCTGCAGTTCACGAATGAGGTGAAGAATTTCGGCTTGAATCGTCACGTCCAGAGCAGTCGTCGGCTCGTCGGCGATCAGAAGTCTTGGGCGACAAGCGAGCGCCATTGCAATCATCACACGCTGGCGCATACCGCCGGAGAACTTATGCGGATATTCTTTCAGGCGGGTGCGAGCCGCAGGAATACGGACGCGCTCCATAAGACGAACGGCTTCGTCTTCGGCCTGCTTCCAGCTCAGTTTTTGATGAAGGACCAAGGCTTCAGCCAATTGATTGCCAATCGTGAAAACCGGATTGAGCGAAGTCATCGGCTCCTGAAAAATCATCCCGATGGAGCCGCCCCTTACCGAGCGCATTTCGGCTTCCGACACCTGCAGAAGATCACGACCATCGAGCAAAATCTTGCCTTCCGACTTCGATTTTGCAGGTGGTAAAAGCCGCATCGTGGAAAGCGCGGTGACGCTTTTGCCTGACCCGCTTTCCCCCACGATTGCAACCGTCTCGCCAGCGTTCACATGGAAATTGATGTTGCGGATAACGGGCCGCCAACCCTCCGCCGTTTTGAACGAGGTGGTCAGATTTTCAACCGACAGAACAGGACGAATATCGCCGTTATGCTCTTCAAACATGATCAACTTTCCTTCGCGAGACGCGGATCGACGAGATCGCGCAGGCCGTCGCCGACAAGTTGCAGCGAAAGGACGGAAAAGACGATGGCAAGGCCGGGGAAAAGCATAAGCCAGGGTGCGTTGTTCATATATTCACGCCCCGACGCCAGCATGGTTCCCCAGGTTGGCATGTCCGCCGAAACGCCCACACCCAGGAATGACAGGCTTGCCTCTGCCAGCATTGCCGAAGCGAAAACGAACGTCGCCTGCACGAGAATGGGAGAAGCGAGATTGAGCAGCACATGACGCAACAATATCTGCCAGGTGGGAAGACCGAGCGAAATTGCCGCTTCGATATAGGGCATCTCGCGGATCACCAGTGTCGAGCCGCGCACGATACGCGCCAGACGTGGTGCATAGGTGATCCCAAGCGCGATGATAACGGTCATCAACGAAGGACCAAGTGCTGCAACGAGCGCAATCGCCAGCAGAATATCCGGAAAGGACATCATCGCGTCGAGCAGTCTGGAGATTGACGTATCCAGCTTGCGGAAATATCCGGCTGTGACACCCAGTATGACACCCAGAACGGTTGAGATCACAACCACACCGAGGCTGACCAGCAGCGAAATACGCCCCGCATAAATGGCACGCGAGAAGATATCGCGCCCGAATTCGTCGGTGCCGAATAAATGCGTCCAGGACGGTCCGTGAAGCTTGTTGACGATAGACAGTTTGTTGGGCGCATAGGGTGCAACCCATGGCGCAAGGATCGCGGCCAGCACGACAATGAGCAGAATGAGCGCACCGAGCAAAATTGCTCTATTGCCAAACAGACGCCGCAAGCTCGATGCAAAGGGCAAGGAAATGGAAGCGAGCGTCACAGGCGTACCCTCGGATCTACAAGAATATAGAGCATGTCGACCACAAAATTGATCAGGACATAGATGGCGGCGACGACAAGCAGCGTGCCTTGGATAACCGGATAGTCGCGGCGCAAAACCGCCGACACCACCAGATTGCCAATGCCGGGCAGGCCGAACACAGTCTCCGTTACCACGGCGCCAGCGACCAGCATTGCAATGGAAAGGCCGATGACGGTGATGATGGGGACAAGCGCATTCTTGAATGCATGCTTGAGGATCACACGTCGTTCACTAGCACCTTTTGCACGGGCAGTGCGCACATAGTCATCCCCCAACACATCAAGCATAGCAGCGCGTGTAAAGCGGGTAATCAGTGCGGAATTAACAACCCCAAGCGCCACAGCAGGCAAAATCAGGTGATGTAAACGCTCCAGAAAGCTCGTATCGGGACCACCATAACCTGACGCCGGGAACCAGCCATATTGCACGGCGAAAATCTGAATGAGGAGGAGGCCCAGCCAGAAACTGGGCACACTTGCGGCGACCATGGTCAGCACCACCACGGTCTGGTCAAAGAAAGTGCCTCGTTTGACCGCAGAGAAAACCCCAACGGGCAACGCAATCAGCACTGCAATCAATATCGAAAACAGCGTGAGAAAAAATGTCGGTTCCGCACGCGAAGCAAGGGCTTGCGTCACGGGCTGATTGAGAAAGATAGACTGACCCAGATCCCCCTGGAATATGCCCAGTACGAACTGGCCATATTGCACCAGAAGGGGCGCATCCAGCCCCATCCGCGCTCTCAAATCTGCAATATCCTGAGGGGTCGCGTCAGACCCCAGCATGACGGCAGCGGGATCGCCCGGCGTGACCCGGACAATGACGAATACAACCGTCACAACAAGGGCAAGTACGACGGCCATGCCTATCAAACGATGCAACAGTGCCCGGACGATCCTCGACATGGTTTGCCTCACTTCTTCGGGGCTACATTCCAGAAATGCGGCCAGTAGGTTGGCGTATAACCCGAAACCCCATCTGCAACGCCGGAAAGCGCATTGAAATTACCGACCTTATAGAGCGGCGCGTCATCATAGATAACAGTCTGGATGCCTTCCCACGCCTTCTGCTTTGCTTCATCGCTCGTCGCATCCATATAGGTAGCGACGGCCTTGGCTTTCTGGTCCGACACATACCAGCCCGGATAGGTATCCGTGATGGTGTTAATCGTCGTCGGATCGCCAGGGAAATTCGAATGGGTGATGAAGATATCCCACTGCTTGGGATCGGCACGACGTGTCGTCAATGTAGCCCAATCGACAACCTGCATGTCCACCTTGAAACCGGCTGCCTCAAGATAGGCTTTCGCCACCTCACCGATCTTGTAGTGGAACTCATATTGACGGCTGGTCAAGAGCCTGATCGGCGTGCCGTCATATCCGGCATCCTTCAGGAGCTTGGCCGCTGTCTCCGGATCACCTTCGCCATAGCGGGCAACACCGGCTTCAGTGTGCCAGAACGAGCCTTCGGGGAAGATGGAGCCATCGACGCTGTAGAAACGGTCATCGGAGAAGGCTGCGAGCATCATGTCGGAGGCGTTGAGTGCAGCTTGTACCGCCTGACGCAGTTCCTTTTTGACGAGCGCGCCTTCCTTCATGTTGATGTTCATGGAGGCCCAGCCGGAGTTCTTGAAGATGACCGGCTTTGCCTTGCCACTCGCTTCAACGCGCTCATAGGCACTGACAGGAAGAGAATCTGCGAAATCAAACTGACCGGAAATCAGTCCCTCAACGCGCGTATTCGCATCGGGAACAGGCACAAAACGCAGTTCCTTTGCAATGGCTTCGCGCTTGCCTGCATAATTGCTTGGCGCGCCTTCCGGGGACTTATAGTCATCGAAGCGCACGAGCTGCGTGTACTGATCCGGTTTGCGTTCCTTCAGCGCGTAGGGACCGGTGCCAACAAACTTCGTCAGCGTATCGGCGACAGTTTCGGACGGGATAATAATCGATGCCTGCGAGAGCGTGGCGAGAAGCGGCGCATAACGCGACTTCAGCTTGATGATGACGGCATGGTCGCCGTCTTCAGTCAGACTGTCCACGATACCAGCAACCTGCTTGCCTTTTGAGTTGATTTCCATCCAACGCTTCAAGGAGGCAACGACGTCCTTGGAGTCAAAATCGCTACCGTCGTGGAACTTCACCCCTTCTCTCAGTGCAATCCGGTAAGTCAAACCATCTTCGGAGATTTCCGGCATACCGGCGGCGAGCAATGGAACTGATTTCCACTGTTCATCATAGGTGTAAAGCGTCTCAAAGATATGCTGATCAATCGTCAGAACAATATCGGTTGGAGTCTGCATCGCATCCAGCGTTGGCGGCTCGCCAATGGTCGCGATGGTGAGAACACCATCCGATGATTGCGCGAAAGCCATGGCGCTTGAACATAGAAGTGCTGCGGTGGCCGCGAGCAGGAAACGTTTCTTCATTGTAACTCCCCTTTTATGATTGAACTGATTGATGGTTCGCGATTGTTAGTCCAGCCCTAACGGATCGGCGACCCGTGGCCAGAGTTCCAGACTTGCTTTCCTGTATCGTGTCACCGCCGGATTGGTCGGGTATGATGTTGGCGCTGCGATATAGACGATCTCCGATGCGATCGGCTGAAACCCGGCCTGGAAGTGGTTGGTCGACTTGACGACGAGGAAATCCTTGTTGGCAAAATCGATCCCAAGGTTAGTGAAGATATCCGGCTCATAGGTCTGGGACCGGCTGGTAATCAGAATGATATCGATTTGCGTTCCAACAGGACGGATCACCGCGACACGCCCAAGATTGACCCGACTATTGCGGAAACTCTGCCAGCCTGCATCCGCCACCTTTTGTATGGTCACGCGCAAATCCAGTGGCTCGCCGCCTTGCCATGACGACTTGCCGCCGACGCGGATTTCAAGCTCGGCTCCCTCGCCTGCCGCGTGGCAGAAGGCAACGGCAACCGGATCCCAGATGGTGGCAACGGCGAAATTGTCGAGCTTGCGCTCGAACATGCAGCGCAGAATATAGGTTGCGTCACCCGCCACGCCGCCGCCCGGATTATCCCAGATATCGGAGATCACAACAGGACGCGCTGGATCGCTGGCGCGCACGCTCAGCACACGGTCCAGGCCCCTTTCTGTATCGAACATCAACATAGCCGTGAGTTTGCGCATACGGTACAATTCATGACCCAACGCGCGTGCAAGCTGGTCGCCTTTGGCCTTGTCATTATCGGTAACGACAACGATCCGCGTTCCCATATCAGGCGCATCACCAGCCATGAAACCATGGATCACAGAAATCGACAGGATGCCATTCTTGCCCTGCATGGCCACAAGACGATCTACATAGGACCGCATCGGTTCACGATTGGTGGGGTAGATAGTGATCATGCGGCAATCAAACGTCGAAATGACGGGCTTGATCTCCCCACGCAGCGTCCTGAGAGCCAGATCAACGACGTGCTCTCCGCGCTCTTCAAAATCCGTATGCGGGAACTCCAGAAACGTTGCCATGATGTCGAGATTGGCCACACGCTTTGCGGTCAGATGACTGTGCGGATCGAATTCGGCAGCGACCAGAATGTCAGGACCGACGATTGCGCGCACTCGTTCCAGAAAGTCTCCTTCCGGGTCATCGTAGCCCTGCGCCACCATCGCACCATGCAACCCCAGAACGACAGCATCCACAGGCAGCGCTGCTTTCAGCTCTGCCAGAATTGTATCACGCAGCGTTTCATAGGTCTGGCGTTGAATGAGCCCGGCAGGTTCAGCCCAGCAGGATGTGCCTTCGATAACCGTGAAACCTTCAGCTTTGCCGCGGCGTCGCAAGAGTGGCACAACCGATGAACACAAAGTCGGTGTTTCCGGGTGCTCACCCGGCCCGGCATAAAAGGCAGCCTTGAATGCATCCATGTCCGTTGGAACGGGAGAAAATGTATTCGTTTCCGTAGCCATCGAGGCTGTGAATATGCGCATGTGTTGGTTCCAGGTGGCACGGGTTAAGCGAGGGACGTATTATTGGCAGATGATCACGCACACGACCTCACGATCACGCGTGCTGGCTTCAGGATTGTCTCCACGTCCTGCACACAAGGAGCAGTTCACGCAGTCCGACGATCCCGTCCGCACAACAATTGAAATCGGTCTATGAAGATGGTCTCCGCCTTGTGTTCGCCCTTTGATTATTTTCTGTAATTTATTTTCTTGATAATGCGTCGAATATTGGCTGTGTCAACCGGATATCGTGATCATGGCACTACGGCAGGTCACTGGATGAAAATCTGTGAAATTGATTTTCACGATGCGGTGGAGACCTCTCCGCAGAAACATGTCAAAAATCCGCGTTCATTCAAGGCCTTTGGCTTCAGGAAGAATGTGTCGAGCGAGATAATTTTACTTATCAGATGAAAAAGGAGCCGGAAAATCCGGCTCCTTTTTCATAAATTCTGTTCATTATTTTTGGCGCGCGCTGTCAATTCACACCACGGACAAGACGTAACTCACCATACGGTGCCACGCGCGGCAACATCTTCAACGCGAGTCACCACGCCGTTACGATGAAAAACCATGCGGTCGAAAAGGTTGCTGACGACACATGTGTGGTTCGGAATGACGCGGACGACAGCTCCCACGGGCGGAAATTCCTGTGCGCAGTCCGTCAGATCAACCACACCGTGCTCTTCCGAAAGGGCAACAACCCGTGCGCCGTCGAACCCTTCGATGACGCCATGATCCACAAAGCCCAGAAGATCGGACGTCAGGGCTTTGGAGCCGCAATCAAGCACGGCCCTGCCCGGCGCAGGTCTCGAAACCACAGTCGCCAGAATATGCATGGCAAGGTCGTCATGGGTGCAATGCCCTGCCCGAACCATGCTGCGGTCATTATAGACATAGGTGCCGGCACGATGCTCAGTGGCTGATGGCACAAGATGCGCGGAATAGAGATCCGGTGAGCCGCCATTGGAACGGATCGGGCAATCTATTCCTTTCGCGGCAAGTTTTGTCATTGTCTCGACGATGAAATTCTCAACCCCTGCTGCCCCTCCCGCCGCCGGATACGTCAGTATACCCGCAAAGCGCAGCCCCGGTTGAGCGGAGATCAGTTCAGCCAGCGCGACAGCGGCATCCGGCGTCTGTACACCGCAACGCTTGCCGCCCGTATCACATTCCACCAGCACGGCAAGCGGTCGCTTGGAATCAAAGGTCTCACCAAGTCCCTTGATCGTGAAGTCACTGTCGACAGTCACTTTCAATCCACCGACTTTCTCATTGAGCGCTTTCAGCCGTGCGAGCTTCGCTGCCCCCAGAATATTATAGGTGATCAGAATGTCATCAAAACCGGCACCGGCAAAAACCTCCGCCTCGGTGATCTTTTGGCAATTGATGCCTTTGGCGCCGGCCTCCACCTGCCGTCGCGCGACAGAGGGGATTTTGTGCGTCTTGATATGCGGACGAAAAGCCTTCCCATGCTGATCGAAATAGGCCTGCGCGCGCGCAATATTTGCAGCCATACGATCTTCATCGATGACCGGCATCGGCGTGGGGATGTTTTCAAGTGGGGTGCCGGCTTCTGGCCAAGGGAACGTCATGGATTGCCTCTCTCGGGTGTACAACGCGATGATCGATGGCGGTGTATATTATTTTCTTGATTGACCTCAGTTGAGAGATAATCATTAATCAGAACGTAGAAAATTTCCATAGTTATGTAATTATTTTTCAGAGCATACGCTTGGAAGATTGCCTGCCAACCTTAGTTGCAACCCGACCGGAGATCCCATGGACGTCATTCACGCATTGTCGGACAAGGAAGGAAGGCTTTCCGGTCTCGAAAAAAAGCTTGCTGCTGTTGTGCTTGAAAATGTCGATTTCGTCGTCAACTCCTCCATTGGCGAGTTGGCTGAGAAAGCGGGCGTATCTCCGCCGACCGTAACGCGGTTTTGCAGACGGATTGGTTGTCAGGGCTATTCCGATTTCAAGGTGCAACTGGCAAAGATCACCTATGTCGGGTTGCGCTATCTGATGCCGGAAACGGAAACCAGCACGGTAGAAGAAGTAGCGGAAGACATTATCACCAAAGCACAGAACGCGCTTTTTCAACTCCACCGCCAACTCGATCTGGTCGCATTGGAGAAGGCCGCCCATTTGCTGCGGGGAGCCGATTTTATTCAGGCTTTTGGTGCTACCGGCAACTCGGCCATGATCGCCAATGAACTCCACAACCGGTTGTTCCGCCTTGGATGCCGCATCAATGCATCAACCGATCACAGCATGAACCATATGCTCTCAGCCGCCGCCCAACCGGGAACAGTGGTCATCGGTTCATCCATCACGGGACGAGATCGCGATCTGGTGCATTGCATGAACTTGCTGCGCGCCCGCGCTATTCCCACGATTGCGATAACCCAAAGCAACTCCCCTGTTGCACAGGCTTCTGACTTGGTGATCACAATCGATCTTGATGAAGGCAAGAATATCTTTCGCCCCACATCCACCCGTTACGCCTATCTGGCGACGATCGATATTCTGGCAAATATGGTTGCCTATGCCGACCGCAATCGCTCTGCCCATGTGCTCCGACAGATCAAGGAGGAGCTTGTCCGATCCCGCGACGGTGACGACAAACAGGTGCTGGGAGATTAGTCGTTGTAGCTCAGGCCGCATTTGTCATGCGGCCTGAACTGTTACTTGTGATGCGCTACCCGTGGTTAGCGTTGCGCTACCGGGCGAACCAGCGGCGTTACACGTCTTATAGTAACGCGACGGTTTTCCTGCTCCGGTCCATCAGTCTTGATCTTCAGGAACCGTTCGCCGTAACCCTGCGTGACAAGATTTTCAGCCGGAATATCATAGACTTCCGTCAGCAGGCTTGCGACTGACTCTGCGCGCTTGTCGGAAAGAACGAGGTTCGACCGATCAGAGCCGACAGCATCCGTATGACCTTCAATGAAGAAAGTTTCACCGGGGTCCTTGGCAAGGACCTTTTGCATGGCATCAGCCACTTTGCGCAGCGTCTTGGCCTGTGAAAGCGAGACTTCAGCGCTGCCGGTCGCAAAGTGGATTGTGTCCAGATCGATACGACGCACCTTATCGCGCAGACGTGCCGAATGGCGCACTTCATCGATTGTGTAGACGCGTTCAACACGCTCGACTGGTGGCATTGCCAGGAAGTCATAGAAGTCGCGATCACGGTCGTCTGTTACGTCGATAATGTAGTCGCTGACAGGGATCGTCAGGCGCATTGGTGGCAGATCATAACCCACATCGGCGATGGCAGCACGCGGCGTATCTTCATAGTCGGGGGCATAGACCATCAGATACTCATTGCCGTCGCGGTCGATACGGGAGCGCTGCACAACATCACCATAGCGGTCATAAACAGTAACCACACGATATCCACCGGGACGCACAATCGTTTCACGCATGCGGCCGCGTGGAAGCTCATCATAATAGGCTTCTTCTGCGTTGCGACGCAGTCGTGGGCGGTCATCACCGCGCACGAACATCCGGTCGCCCACATCCATAACAACACGGTTATCAACCTGTTCAAGCACCTTCACGTTGCTGACGTTGTTCGTCACATTGTTGACCGTCGTGTTATTGACGACCGTGTTGTTAACAACGGTGTTGTTCACGATATTTGTGGTTTCCGGGACAACGAAAGCGGGTGCTTCATCGACGCGCTTTCCCTTTTCCTTCAGATTGGCTTCAATCTTTTTGGGAAGATCGGCCTTGATCTGCTCGGGGATGGCAACCTGAGCGGAAGCGTCGTCTGCAGGTGGCGGCGCTGATGCTTCGTTCTCACGCTGTTGGCCACGTTGCTTGCGACGTTGCTCGCGAGCCTGATTGCCACCGCTATTATCGGCATCCTTGTCGCTATCGAGAATAGCAGCGCCATTCTCAACCGGAAGAACCACCGTCTCATCGGTCTTCGACGGATCCTTCGCGATGGCTTCCTTTTCGGCTGCCGAGCGCTTGTCTACGATTGCTGGCACAGGCTCTGGCTTCTTTTCAGCTTCCTGCGGCTGCTCCGCTGGTTGCTGTTCTACCGGTGATTGCTCGCGATTCTTCTTGCCATGCTGTTCTTTGACGGCTGGTTGTTCCGACCGCTGAACAGGGCTGGTTTCACCAGTCTGCGGCTCGGTCGGCTGGACTGGAGCTGGCGCAGATTCCGGCTGCGTCTCAGGCTTTTGTGCTTGCGCATCGTCGGCAGGGGCCGGCTTCTTCTTCGGTCGCTCAACGGGTTCCTTGGCGGTCTCTTCCGATACACCGCTTGCATCCGGCGTCTTCGCGGCTGGCTTTTTGTGGGCAGGAGCCTGTTGCTCCGGTTCAGCCTCGCCTTTCGGTGCGCTTTCTTCCGGTGCAGGCTTCTTCTCTTGGGCCTGGCGCTGCGTCTCTTCCTCTGCGGCTTTCTTCTGTTCAGCAGCCTGCTTTTCAGCTTCGTCGGCGGCAGCTTTCTCCTGCTTCTGCTTCTCAGCCTGGCGCTCCGCGGCTTCCTGCTCCGCTTTCTGCTGTTCCTCAGCTTTACGCTGTGCCTGTTCGGCGGCCTTCTGCTGCGCGGCAGCTTCTTCAGCGGCCTTTTTCTCCTCAGCCGCCTGACGCTGCGTTTCCGCTTCTGCCGCCTTACGCTCTTCAGCCTGCCTTGCAGCCTCTGCCTTTTCCGCCTGCTGTTTTTCTACTTCCTGGCGATGCGCCTCTTCCTGCTCGGCACGTTTGCGCTCTTCGGCTTGACGCTGCGCTTCTTCCTGTTCAGCCTGCTTCTGCTCCTCAGCATGACGACGCCCCTGACCTTCTTCAGAAGGACGCTCGCCCTCTGCCGGCGGCTGTTCCTGAGGTGCTCGCTCTTCGCTGTTTTCCTGTGCCACTTGATAAGGCTGCGACAGCATATCAGCGAAAGATGGCTGTGCGAAAACACAGACAGACATCACCGGTATCGCAACAGTGGCGCGAAGCTTGGAACGAATAGACATATATCCTTCTCCTTCTGGAAAGCAGAACTGATAAGCAAATGCCTGCTTCCGATTCCGCGCATGCTGGAATGCGAATAGAGGCAAATTGCGGCAACTTCACAGAAGCGTTACCGGTGTGATCATGAACCGTTGCTGAATGAGGTTTTACGCGGATTCAACCTCAAAGAGCACGGTCCCTGCACGTGCCTTCAAGGCAAGGAACCCTGTCCTAATGTGGCTTATTCATGATCGTTAAATTGTGGAGCCCTGGACGCAACGGAAGCAATAGCCAACCGGCAGGTCGTCTCCAGCTGGAGCTTCAGACAGAGGTCGGTTTTCCTCTTCCCGAATGGCCATTCCTCGCCAGACTTGCAGAAAAATTCTGCGCGATATCGGCAAGGGTGATGCCTTGCAATCGCATCATAAGCAGCTGCTCTGCTTCATTGAAAACGCTTTTAAGTTTCTCGTTAACTGCTTGTTCTATAACGCAACCGGGCATGTCGTAGGCCGGGCCGACCGCAAAAATCGACGGCTCGCCAACAGCGCGATAAATGTCAAACAAGGTCAATTGGTCCAGCGGTCGCGCCAGTGTCCAGCCACCGCCATGTCCCTTCTCGGAATGCACATAGCCCTCCTTGCGAAGCCCAGCCATCGTGCGTCGGATCACCACCGAATTGGTGTCCAACATTGATGCGATTTCTTCTGACGTCATGGCGCCGTCGTGATGATCCATATGGATCAACACATGCAACATGCGGGAGAGCCGGCTATCCTGCCTCATATGTTTTCACTCTTTGTATCGGCCTGAAAAGACGGCCCTGATTATCGGATATTTCTGACCAGAAAGCAAATTGATACAAGTGAAGTTACATGACTGTTGACTCCCTCATCTCATGTAACTTATGTTGTATCGTATTCGATTAAACACCGTTTTCGGAGTTCGCAACGACAGTTCAACAAAGCTGCTTTGGCACGAACAACATCAACGGCAATCAAGATGACCGGATAACAATCATGCGAAATTACGAGACCATCATCATCGGCGGCGGCCCCGCCGGACTTTCAGCGGCCCTGATTGCGGGCCGCGCTCTGCGCAGAGCGCTTGTCATCGATGGCGGAGAGCCTAGAAACCGGAAAGCGCCAGCCATGCACAGTTATCTGTCACGGGATGGTATCCTGCCGCAAGAATTTCGGAAGGTCTCGCGCGAAGAGCTATCACGCTATGAAACGGTGACCTATCGCGAAGGTCTAGCTCAAGCGATCCAACCAGCTGACGGCGGCTATTCAGTAGAGCTGGCCGGTGGAGACATCGTTTCTGCGCCCAAAATTCTCCTCGCCCTTGGCGTGACGGATCAACTTCCAGCCATTGAAGGCCTTGCGGAGAACTGGGGACGCGGCGTTCATCATTGCCCTTTCTGCGATGGCTTTGAGCATCGCGGCGAGCATTGGGGTGTGCTTGCGGAGACAACAGCAATGCTGGATCACGCCGCATTCTTCAGAAACTGGGCAGGTCGCCTGACTGTCTTCACCAATGGCGCTGACCTTCCAGCCGAGAAGCTGGCTGACCTGTCACACGCTGAGATCGGCCTGGTAACAACGCCAATCAGAGAAGTTCTCAGCGGTGATGGTCACGCCATTGGCGGGATAGTGCTCAAGGATGGGCGTCGAGAAGATATCCAGTCGCTATGGATCAGACCACTTCAAAGCCAGACACCCATCATCACGGGACTGGGACTCAACATACGAGATGATGGTGGCGTGTGGCGCGACGAAATGAATGAGACTTCATTGAAGGGTATCTATGCTGCGGGCGACTGTGCTGCGGGGCCGATGCAGCAGGCCATCCTTGCCGCTGCCGATGGTGCGCGCACAATGTTCTCGATCATACACAGTCTTGTAACCGCGCATTGAAGGCGTGCTGCTCCACTTGAGCTATCAAACAAAGCAAGCCCGAAGGCACCTTAATCAGGATGCCTTCGGGCTTGCAAAATGTTTTAGAACCTAATCCAGCACGTAGCAGGCTTTTCCTTTTCCGGGTGCCGGATCACCAAATGAATAATTGCCGCAATCAACCCCATCACGGAAAGTACGCTCTATAAAGCGACCGTTTACGCCATAGCGAACACGTTTACGACCATAGAAGTCGCAATACCCGCCTTCCTTGGCGCAAGGTCTCCAATCCCGGTCCCGGTCATCGTAACGGTCTGGTCGGCCCCGACGATCAGGGCGACCGTCGCGGTAGTCACGGTCACGGACAACGAAAGAGCAGCTTTTCTTTTTGCCCGGTGCCGGGTCGTCAAAAACACGGTTCGAGCACGGTACTTCCGGGCGATCGATGAAACGGGACGTGTTGCGTCCGCCTGTTCCATAGACAACTTCAGCCGGGTAAGGCAGTCGGCAAATGCCACCCTCACTTGCGCAACGCTGCAACTCTGCTGCGGAAGCGGTCGTTGCGAGCATCGGCGAGAACATTGCCATCACGCCGCCAAGACAAAGCGATGCAACCGTCGTCTTAACTACAGATACCATTCTTGGTCCCTCCATATGTGCCGGACTATGCTTTAATTCCAGATGTTTGAATAGAGGATGAATGAAGTCGCACGCGTTGCATTTAAGATGATCCTATCGCCAGATGGAGCGAACCGTCTAAGGCACCTACAACAGAAAAAGCCCCGCAAATGCGGGGCCTTCCTGAAAGACCAAAGCTGAGTTCACTCAGCTCTTCGGGCTCAAATCCATGGAGAACCACTTTTCCGACATCTTGGCGAGCGTGCCGTCTGCGCGCATTTCGCCCAATGCCTTGTCAAGCTTGGCTTTCAGTTCGGGCTCTTCTTTGCGCAGGCCGATGCAGACATTGGTTGCCTGAATGCCGCCAACCAGAAGCGGCCCGGTGATCTTGAGCCTGCCATTGCTCTTCTCAGCGCGGTCGCGTGCGAAAACCACATTGTCGTACTGGCCGTCAACGCGACCGGATTCGAGATCCAGCTTGACCTGTTCCGATCCCTTATAGGTGCGAACCTGAACGGCATCACCGAAATTCTGTTCGACAAACTGCAACTGGCTGGTCGAAAGCGAAGCACCAATAGTCTTACCTTTCAACGCTTCCTTGAGATCAGCAATCGCCTTTTTACCTTCCTCGGTATCCGTGGAAAGACTTTCGCCCGTGTGCGGCAGGTTGGCCAAAGGACCATCAGCTGGTACCAGGAACGTGTTCGGCGTTATCACATATGGATCGGAGAAATCGATGACCTTGCGACGCTCTGGGTTTGGCCCCATCGTCAGTACAACGTCGAATTTACCAGCGAGCAGCGACGGAATCTGGCTGTCCCAATCCTGCGCAACAATATTGCACTCAAGCTCGGCGCGCTTGCAGACTTCCTTGATGACATCAAGGTCAAGGCCCTGAAGCTCACCACCGGGGCTTGTCAGGTTGAAAGGCGGAAAGGCGCCCTCGACACCAACGGTCACAGCTTTCCAGTCTTTCGCCAAAACGCTGCCGCTATAAAGCATCGACAAAGTGCAAAGGCCAATGGCCGCAATTTTCTTCAGCATAGTTCCCTCATGCTTATTTGTGTTTTCTATCTGCAATGCGGGCGGCGGTTACGCACTTTTCTCTGCCCGGTTGCAAAGAGTTTGAACTCACTGACCAGTGATGAAAAGCGGAATTTGGTTCATATATATGAACTTTGTTCTGCTCTATGAAAGCCACGCATGGCTATCAAACGCAAACATGCCTGGCCCGCAAATCGGGCCAAGGTTAGTTTCAACAGCACCGAAAATCTCTAGTTATCAACCATTTAGCTTGGCATAGCACGCAATATCCGCGTGGGTCGAAAACCATATATCCTTATGGGTGCGAATATGGGCAATCAGCTCTTTCAGTATCCAGATTCTCGAACGGTGCCCGATGATATCCGGATGCATGGTCAGCTGGAAAATGCCGCCTTCTTCATAGGCTGCATCGAACTCCCGAAGAAATATCTGGAGAATATCGTGCGGCGCGATCTGTGGGCGCAACCCGCCCCATCTGTCCATGACGAGATAGGCCGCGTCATCGCGAATCCACTCCACCGGTAGTTCGGTGACGCCGCACGGCTCGCCATTGAGCAAAAGCTCGTAGCAATCGACATCCGCCATAAGCGATGAATCGTAGATCAATCCCATCTCGGACGTGATCTGCAATGTGTTGTCGCTGAAATCCCAGGACGGCGTACGAATGCCGACCGGACGAACACCCGTGATCTTTTCCAGCACGTCGGCGGCACGGTGTTGAAGATCGCGCTCCGTTTCGCCGTCAAGCAATGTGTTGCGCTCGTGTATCCAACCATGAAGGGCAATTTCGTGCCCCTCGCCGATCAGGGCGCGTTGTTCATCAGGATAGTGCATGGCCGAAATGGCAGGCACGAAGAATGTGGCCGGGATGTTATCGCGGCGCAGAATTTCACGGATGCGCGGGATACCCTGCCTTGGACCAAACTGCCCCTGCGACAGGGCCGAAATCGACTTTCCGCCATCGCGCAGTTCAAACGTATCATGGTCTGAATCGAAGGACAAAGCGACCGCACATCGAGCATCACCCTGCCATGAGGACGGTTTGAAACTGCGGCCAGCGCGGGCGCGATTCATGATGGTTTGAAGGCGTTCTTCAGACCAGGTCCAGGTTGGAACAGGCGCGTCGATTGTCATGATGTCGGCCCTCCACTGACCGATAATGTCTGCCCCGTGATCCAGCTCGCAAAAGGAGATGCGAGAAAGAGCACAGCATTCGAGATATCTTCCGGCAGTCCGATCCGGCGTAGCGGAATTTCGTTGATCATTGCGGCCTGCCCCTCTTCGCCGTAAGAGGTCCATTGGCGCTCATAATCCGGGCTGGTGCGCAAAAAGCCGGGCGCAACCGCATTGACGTTGATCCCGAATGGTCCAAGCTCGTGACCCAGCTGGCGGGCAAGACTGATCAGCGCTGCCTTTGCACTCGCATAGGCCTGAATGCCCGTGAGGCTAACGCCAAGACCGGCGCCGCTGGAAATGAAGACCATTTTTCCTGCGCCTCGACGCTTCATGGCGGGGACAAGTGCTCGGGCTACCAGAAATGCACCACGCACATTGATGTCGTAGATGCGATCCCAATCGGCGGCTGGAACATTTTCCACTGGGCGCTTCTTCTGTCCGAGGACACCACCGGCAACATGGACGAAGATATCAAACCCGCCATTAGCCTCTTCTACCGCCGCCAGTGCCGCAATCGCTGCCTCGTCGGTCACATCCAGATGCACGGTTCTGATCGAACCGCCACGTGCGGGCTGCGCCTCACGGGCCAGCACGACCAGTTCGTCATCCAACACATCCGTCGCAGTGACGATTGCACCGTCTGCAGCAAATGCCTCGCAGATAGATCGCCCAATTCCCCTTGCGGCTCCAGTCACCAGAACCCGCTTTTCTTTGAATTCTATATCCATGTTATTGCTTGTCTGCTGTTGTTGGTTTGTATCCAAGGCGCGCGCTCAACTCCGCCGCATGCTTGACGACGGCGTCGATCATGCGCTGACGGCATGCGGTAAAGCGCGATGAGATGGTGGCCATGTTGAGCGTCGCGATCACGTCGCCACTGGCATCGAACACCGGAGCAGCGACGCCGGACCCGCCGACAACCGCCTCTTCGTCACAGATTGCAAAACCGTCCTCACGGGCCGCTTCAATGATGCGGCGTATCTGCACGCGGTCGATCACGGTCTTTTCCGTCAAAGGAACGATCCGTTCTTTGGCTAGATAGGTAGATGTCTTTTCCGGCTGCCAATGTGACAGAAGAACCCGCCCCATTGCCGTGCAATAGGCAGGATCAGACCCTGTCAGATCGGAATCAAAGCGGACCGCCTGATGACTGACGCTCTTGGCGAGGAGCTTAACCCGCCCATCCTTGCGGCGTGTGCCGAGAAAGACGGTTTCGCCTTCACTGTCACGCATGGCATCCATGATCGGCTGGGCCGTCGCGATCAGATAGGCATCGCTGCCGCTCGACCACCCCGGCCCGTCACGAAACGCCTCATGGATGCGATAGGACTCGGTATCGTCCCGCACGACATATGCCCGCGCCACCAATGTGGCCAGCAGATTGAACGTGCTGCTTTTGGGATAACCAAGCTCAGCGACGATTGCTTTGAGCGTCACCGGCTTATGCGCACGACCGAGGAATTCGAGGATCTCGAGAACCCGAACGGCCGACTTAACTTCACCACTGTTTTCAATGTTCATATATGTGAACCAAATTCCTATTGTGGAATAATGTGGCAGACATACGATCAAGTGGCAATACAAAAAGGAGCGCATCTGGAAATGAACTCACAAAACAAGGTTGCCATTGTTACCGGCGGAGCAAGAGGCATCGGAAAGGCTTGCGCTCTCGATCTGGCGCGTGCGGGCTATGACATTGCGCTGGTTGATCTGCTGGAAGTGGAACTGGCGGCAACCGCAGCCGAAATCGAAGACCTCGGCGTCAAGGCAATCTCCTGCGTGGCCGATGTTTCCAGCCACAAGCGGGCTGGTGAAGTCGTTGCGCAAACGATTGAAACATTTGGGCGTCTTGACTTTCTGCTCAACAATGCAGGCCGTTCTGCCCCGGTTGGCATTCTCGACATTTCGGAAGACGAGTTCGACCGCGCTATCGCGATCAACCTGAAAAGCTGCTTCAATTATATCCAGCATTCGGCCCCGCATATGCTGCAACTGGGCGGAGGCCGCATTGTTTCCATGTCATCGCTCAATGCACTTTCCGGCGGCGTGACCGCAGCCGTCAGCAAGTTTGCCTATGCCGCCGCAAAAGCTGGCATTCTCGGCATGACGCGCTCGCTCGCCAAGGAACTTGGCCCGAATATCGCCGTCAATGCGATCTGCCCCGGCGTCATTCGCACCGAAATCGACACGAATGTCACTGAACGCGCCGATGAAGTCATCAAGGGCATCGCGCTCGGTCGCCTTGGTTGCGCTGACGATGTCGCGCGCCTTGTCACTTTCCTTGCCACATCCGAACCGTGCTTCATCACCGGTCAGGCATTCACGGTTGATGGCTTTCAATTCAATGTTTGACATGAACGCAGAAGGGGGTAATCAGCACCACTTCAGATTACCCCCTTCGACGGGATTGCGCTGAAAAGCGCAATCCAGGACATAAGGGCCGACAATAACGGACCCCAATACAAAGGGAGCCAGACGATGGAGGATCGAGCTATGGCGAAGAACCATCACGATATCTGGGATATCGTAGACGGCAAAAGTGCTGCCTATTTCGAACTCAGCGACACAGTTTGGGATCATCCCGAGACCAATTACGAAGAATATGAGTCCAGCGCTGCTCATGCTGCAATGCTTGAAACCGAAGGGTTTCGCGTCTCGCGTGGTATCGCAGGACTGCCGACCGCTGTCATGGGCGAAGCAGGTGACGAAGGTCCGGTCATTGCTATTCTTGGTGAATTCGACGCCCTTCCCGGCTTAAGCCAGATCGCGGGCATTGCAGAAGAACAGCCCATCGAGGCAGGTGGCCACGGCCATGGCTGCGGCCATAACCTGCTTGGCGCTGGCTCCCTACTGGCCGCCGCCGCCGTCAAGCAATATTTGGAAACGCATGGAATCAAGGGCCGCGTGCGCTATTACGGTTGCCCGGCAGAAGAAGGCGGATCGGCCAAGGGCTTCATGGTGCGTGAAGGCCTGTTTGACGATGTCGATATTGCCTTTTGCTGGCACCCGGCACCGTTCGCGGGCGTCAACGACCCGGTATCGCTGGCCTGTAACGAAATTAGCTTTCATTTCTCCGGCCGCGCGGCTCACGCCGCTTCCGCTCCCCATTTGGGACGCAGCGCTCTCGACGCCGTGGAACTGATGAATGTCGGCGTCAATTACATGCGCGAGCATATGCCATCAACGGCCCGTATTCACTACGCCGTCACGGATACGGGTGGTTTCGCGCCCAATGTCGTGCAGGCCAAGGCCAGTGTACGTTATCTGATCCGCGCGCTGAGCCTGCCTGTCATGCAGACCTTGCTTGAACGGGTCAAGAAAATTGCTGACGGCGCGGCGCTCATGACGGAAACGACAGTGCGCAGCGAAATCGTTAGCGGCGACGCCAATCTGATCGGCAACAAGCCGCTGGAACAGCTCATGCAGCGCGAGCTGGAACGGCTGGGACCCCCCATATTCGATGCAAAAGATCAGGAAGTGGCACAACGTTTTCAGGCCACGCTGACCAAGGAAGACATTTCTGACGCATTTCGCCGTTTCGGCGTCGAGCCGAAGGAAGGCCTTGCCCTTTGTGAGGATGTTTATGAACCCTATAAGGGAGACAATTCCCTCGTTGGTTCGACAGACGTTGGCAGCGTGAGCTGGGTTGTCCCCACCGTGCAAATGCGTGGCGCTACCTGCGCTATTGGCACGCCGCTCCATTCGTGGCAAATGGTGGCGCAGGGTAAATTATCAACTGCTCATAAAGGAATGGCTCATGCCGCAAAGGTCATGGGAAGCACGGCCGTGGAACTGTTTTTGCATCCAGAACGGATTGCAGAAGCCAAACAGGACCACGTGAAAAGGCTGAATGGCGACGTTTTCGTCAATCCTATTCCCGACAGCGTGCAACCTGCCCTGCCCGTCGCAGCGAAATGAAAGACGGCCAATGCAGCCGCCGGAAAGTGAAATGAAGTTCAATCGCTCCTTCAAGAATTGGCCTGAAGCATCATGAAGGCTTTTTTCGATATTTTAAGCTTCGGCCCCGATGGCTGGGGCTATGTTCTCGTGATGGCGTCTCTGGTAACGGTCTCGCTGGCCGTCGTCGGCTTTCTGCTTGGCGCTACCATTGGCGTCTTTGCTGCCTGGGCAAAGATTTCCGGCGGACGCACACTGCGTGGTATTGCTGATGGCTACACCACCATCATTCGCGGCATCCCAGATCTTCTGGTGATTTACCTGTTTTATTTTGGCGGCAGCGCCGCCATCACAGCGCTTGGAAAGCTCTTCGGTGCGCAGGGTTTCATCGGGTTCCCCGCTTTTCTGGCTGGTGTGCTGGCAATCGGCATTTCCTGCGGCGCTCATCATACGGAAGTGTTCCGTGGTGCGTTTCGAGCCGTCTCCAAGGGCGAACTTGAAGCAGCATCGGCTTGCGGCATGGGACAGGCACTGAAGTTTCGCCGCATTATCGCGCCGCTGGCCCTGCGTCATGCGCTGCCGGGTCTTGGCAATGTCTGGCAGGTTGCCTTGAAGGAATCCGCACTGATATCCGTCGTTGGTGTTGTCGATATTCTGCGTCAGGCACAGATTGGCGCAGGGTCCACGGGCTTGCCCTTCAACTTCTTCCTGATCGCGGGCGCTCTCTATCTGCTGATTTCCTCCGTTTCCGGCGGCATCCTGCAAGCGGCTGAACGTCACTTCTCACGCGGCGTCAGGAGGGCAAAATGAACCTTCAATTCTATACAGAATCCTTTCTGGCAATGATGGGCGGCGTGCCGCTGACGTTGCAGCTTGCGGCCATCTCCATTGTCTGCGGCGCAATTCTTGCACTGCTCTTTGCCATGATGCGTCTGTCGGGAATAAGCGTCCTCGACTGGATTGCCCGGCTCTATGTCTTCGTGTTCCGCGGCACACCGCTTCTGGTACAGATCTTCATCATCTATTACGGCCTCAGCCAGTTTTCGACGATACGCTATTCGTTCCTTTGGCCCGTTCTCCGTGAACCATACTGGTGTGCGATCATCGCGCTGACGCTGAACAATGCGGCCTATGCAAGCGAGATCATTCGCGGTGGCCTGTTGTCGGTACCACATGGCCAGATCGAGGCGGCAAGAGCCTGCGGCATGTCGCGTTTCACCTGCTTCCGCAGAGTAGTGATGCCGCTTGCCATCCGTCAGGCGCTGCCCGGCTATGGCAATGAGATGATCTCGATGATCAAGGCGACCTCGCTTGCCTCCATCATCACGCTCATGGAAGTCACCGGCATTGCAGCCAAGCTCATCGCAGAAAGCTACCGCGTGATTGAGGTGTTCGTGATTGCGGGCGCCATCTATCTGGCCATCAATTTCGTTCTGACACGCTTGCTGCTGATCGCCGAATACAGGCTCACGCCCTATTTGCGCCAGCCAGCCGTCAGCATCTCCACCGAAGGAAAAACATCGTGAGTAAAGCCATCTCTCCTAACGCACCGGTGGCGCTAAAAGTCGAAAACCTGCGCAAAAGCTTTGGCGCGAATGAAGTGCTGAAGGGCATTTCGCTTGAAGCGCGCGAAGGCGAAGTCATCTCTATCCTCGGCTCTTCGGGGTCGGGAAAGTCAACTTTGCTGCGCTGCATCAACCTTCTGGAAATTCCAACATCCGGCACCGTCACCGTTTCCGGTGAGACGATCCGGATGGCCAAGAATTCCAAGGGCGAAGCCTATCCCGCCGACAAGAAGCAGGTCTCCCGGATCCGCTCTGAACTCGGCATGGTTTTCCAGAGCTTCAATCTGTGGTCGCACAAGACCATTCTCGAAAACATCATCGAAGCGCCGATCTATGTTCAGGGTCGGCAGCGCGCCGAATGCATCGCAGAGGCCGAAGCGCTGCTGGCCAAGGTTGGCATCGCAGACAAGCGCGACTTCTACCCGTCGCATCTCTCCGGCGGCCAGCAACAGCGCGCAGCCATTGCGCGCGCGCTGGCGATGAAGCCGAAGGTGATGTTGTTTGACGAACCGACCTCCGCGCTCGATCCTGAACTCGTCGGCGAAGTGCTGCGCGTTATGCGCGGATTGGCCGAAGAAGGCCGCACCATGCTTGTCGTTACCCACGAAATGGGATTTGCCCGCGACGTGTCTAACCGGGTCGTTTTCGTTCATCAGGGACTGGTCGAAGAAGACGGTGCGCCCGAAGATGTGTTCACAAACTCCAAATCAGAGCGTTTTCGCAAATTTATCAGCCACGAAAACGCCGGCTGATTATTTCAAACGTCGCTAATTTATGCCAAAAGACCGCTCAGCACTTAACTGCAGTAAGGTAATTAAGATGAATACCAAGGGATTGTTCAAAGCCCTTCTCGTTTCGGCCCTCGTTGTGACCGCTGCTTCGGCCCATGCCGAAGAGAAGAAGTGGACCAAGATCACCATCGCAACTGAAGGCGCTTTCCGTCCGTATAATTTCACCAAGCCGGATGGCACGCTGGACGGTTATGAAATCGAACTGAGTAAAGACCTCTGCGCCCGCATGAAGGTCGAGTGCACCATGATTGCACAGCCTTTCGACGGCATCATCCCGGCCCTGAATGCAGGCAAGTTCGACGCAATCATGGCTGGCCTGACCGCCACGCCGAAGCGCGAAGAAACCATCGACTTTTCCGTTTCCTACGGCCTGACGCCGCAGACCTTCGCCACGCTGAAGGATAGTCCATTCGCCAAGCTGCCGCATACGGGCGAAACGCTCTATCTGGCTAAGGACGAAGCTGCTGCTCAGAAGGCCATTGACGACGTCAAGGCTGAAATCAAGGGTCGCACCATCGGTGTACAGACTGCCTCGCTCGGCCTGTCGCTGCTCGACAAGTATTTCAAGGATTCTGCCGATATCCGCGAATACAAGACCACCGATCAGCATGACCTCGACCTCAAGTCGGGTCGCGTCGATCTCGTCGTCGCATCGCTGGCTTATCTCAGCGATGCCGCCAAGAAGCCGGGCAACGAAGATATCGTCATGACCGGTCCTTTCTTTAAGGGCGGCATTCTGGGTCGCGGCGTTGCCGTTGGTCTTCGCAAGAACGAACCTGAACTTCAGAAGATGTTCAATGAAGCCATTGAAGCCGCCAAGGCTGATGGCACCATCAAGCGTCTTTCCGAAAAGTGGTTCGGCTTTGACGTGACGCCATAATCGGCTCAACAGCGATATTATGAAAAGGCCGCCTCAAAGGCGGCCTTTTTTATGTCATGCGCCGCTTGATCAGGCGCCGTATTTCGACTCCACCGGCCACACTGACTGGAGCTTTTCGCCACCCAGAATGCGGTCGCGGGCCGAAGCTTCGTTTGCGCCCAGCTTGTCGGCCTGATCAGCGACTGCTGCAACCATGGCCTTGGGGATGACGACGACGCCATCGATATCCGCGAAGACAACGTCGCCCGGCATAATCTTCACGCCGGCGATTTCGATTGGAACCTGCGACAGCTTCGGTTCCATCTTGCCGGACACCGAAACAGGCGAGCGGGCGCGACCGAAAAGCGGATAGCCGAGATGACGAACCTGGGCGATATCACGCACTGTTCCGTTGACGATCGTAGCCGCTGCACCGCGTGTTTTCGCACCTGAACTCATCAGCTCTCCCGAACATGAGCCTTGCGCGCAAGATGCATCGACGACAACAATGCCACCCTTCGGCGCATTGTCGATGGCGTTGTGATAGACATCCTGCGGCTGATTGCGACGTTCGCTGGGTGCGAACTGCACCGTGACTGCGGGACCGCAGACCACTTCGCCCGGCTTCAATTCACCCTGTAACGATATACCGTCCAGATAACCCCAGCCGCCGAGTTGTTCCAGGCTGTCATGGACATCGCCGGAATACCATTTCGAAAGACGCTCGATTGAGGCCCAGTCTGTATCGGAATAATCGAAGTTGCTCATTTGGTTTTGACCTTGTTCTTAAGATTTGAATTGTCCAGCGCCACCTTGAGATAACGCGAACTTTCATCGATCTGTCTGCGAATAGATTGTCTGGCGGTCTCTGGTTCTCTGGCCTTGATGAGGTTGTAAATTTCCTCATGCTCGGCAAACCCGTCTTCCAGCGACTTGTTCGGCACGCGGCTCGTGACCCGGATGACGTCGATGATGATCGAGAAAAGATTGTCATAGACGACATTGAGGATCTCGTTGCCCACGGAATGCACGAGCCCAAGATGGAAAGCGGCGTCACTGTCGGTAAAACGGGCCATATCATTGGCGTCAGCCGCAGCCCGCATACTTGCAAGCGCCTCGTCAACTTCCGGCGTCATCACCAGGTCTTCCGAACTCAGTCGCGTCACGACTTCTGTCTCGATGATCCGGCGCACATCCATCAGCTGGACGAGATAGTCCGAATTATTGGCAAAGAGCTGTTTGACAGTCGTTGCAAGCGAACCGAGAAATTCTCCGACATCGTCACGCACAACAAGCGCTCTTTCACCGTGCTTGCGGCGAACGAGACCCTTTGTTTCGAGAATTTGAAGCGCTTCACGAACAGATCGCGTGCTGACATTGAATTCACGCGCCATTGCGGCTTCGGCAGGCAGACGATCGCCAATCTTGAGTTTGCCGGAAAGAATTTGTGCTTCCAGCGCCTCAACGACCGAGACGTGCAGCTTGTCACGATCAGGTAACGCGCGCCTCGTCAGATATCGATTGTCTGCCTGTTCTGTCACCATGCCGTAAAGCCTCCATCGACGACGACATTCGAGCCGGTCATATATGACGAGGCATCGGATGCCAGAAACTGTATCACGCCATTATATTCATCGATCTCTGCTTGTCGGTTCATCGGCACGCGTTCAAGAAACGCATCCACAAATTCCTTGTCGAAGTTTGCAGTTTTCACGCCACCGAATGAAATCAGGTTCACCCGGACATTCTTGGTTCCCCAATAGGTGCCAAGATAGCGGGTCAAGTTGACAAGGCCGGACTTGGAAGCCGCATAGGAGACGGCCTTGATGAAAGGCTCGCCATCTCGTGCCTCACGATAGGCATAGAGCGCCTGATTGGGCGACACGATGCCGTAGATCGAACCGACATTGATGATGCTGCCGCGTCTGGCGTCGGCCATCTTCGAACCGATGACCTGACAGCACAGCATCACACCCGTCAGATTGGTCTCGATGATCTCGTTCCAGTATTTCTGCGGGTAGATTTCAAATGGACTGTTCTGGTCTGCCGAACCCGAGGGCTTTGAATCGATGCCTGCATTATTGACCAGAATATGCGGCACGCCCCAATCGGCGATGAGCTGTTCTGTTGCCTGCTCAAGGCTGGCCTTGTCCGTAACACTCGCGACATAAACACGAATGTTCTTCGTCAGGCCTGGAAACTTCGCTTCAAGATCGGCGGCATTGATTGCCCGGCGACTGAAGATCGCGACCTTGGCGCCAGATTCCGCAAGCGACTTGCTGAACTGTGTGCCAAGCTGCCCCAACCCGCCGGTCACAATAGCAATCTTGTCTCTTACACTGAACTTGTCTGTCATCATTTCATTCCTGCACGTTAGAGCGCGTTTCGTCCTGATCGGATCAGATCGGCGCTCCAGATGTTTGTTTTAACGCGCATCTGATCCGAAAACCGTTTCACACTTTTCGGGATGCGCTCTCATCTACTGGTTTCGGGATCGTCCAAGTTCTCAAGAGCAAGGTTCCGTTCCATCAGTATCCAGACCGAAGCCGTGGCGGGGGTGGTTTTCAATCCCGCCACAGCACCTGTGTCACGACCGAGGCAAATCACTGGCCAGCAGCTTCTGCGGGTCCAGACGAGCGCCGTGATATTTTTCGTAGATGTCGATCAACTTGCCATTATCGAGATTGGTCTTTATCCAGGCGTCAATCCATTCCTTGAGCTTTGGCTCGTTCTTGCGAAGCGCAATGCCGAGCGGATAAGCCTTGGCGACAAATTTCTCTTCGAGGTCGAGCTTGGGATTGGCCTTGATCAACTCGGTCAGAAGCGGGCGGGACGTTGCATAGATTGCAATCTGGCCGCTGGTGACCGCCGCGCTCGATGTCGGATCATCTTCAAACCGCACGATCTGAACGCCGGAAACATCAGCTGTCTTTTCCGTCAGGTTGGCGTCGTTGACCGTGCCGCGCGTGACGGCGACCGACGCATTGGCGAGATCCGCATAGGACTTCACATTTGCTTCTTTGGGAGCTGCCACGACGATTGCGGTTTCAGCATAAGGAATACTGAAATCCACCACCTCAAGCCGCTCCTTGGTTATCGAAAGCGTCGATACGGCCAGATCAGCCTTGCCCGAAACAAGGAAAGGAATGCGGCCCGAGGTCGGAACCGTCAGGAACTCGATATCCACGCCCATGTCTTTGGCCAGCAACTGCGCCGTTTCGACTTCGGAGCCTGTTGGCTGAAACTTCGCATCGCGCATCGCATAAGGCGGATTGCCAAGGTCAATAGCGACTTGCAGCTTGCCACGCTGGCGGATGGTATCCAGCTGATTGGCAAAGGATGGTTGTGCCATCATGGCAGCCATGCCGATGCCAAGACCCATCATCGCCAAAAATTTTCTCTTGTTCAGAATAGTCATATTTCCTCCTCCTGTTGTTGATGGTGTCGCTCCTCATCGACACCACATGCTTTGATTGGATGGTTAGTGATGCGCGCCAACAAAGTTGCGCAATTCAGGCGTTTGCGGAGTGGCCAGAATTGCCGGCCCGCCCTGCTCACAAATCTGGCCCTGATGCATGAAGACAATCTTGTCTGCCACGCGCTTGGCAAAATCCATCTCGTGGGTGACGAGCAGCATCGTCATGCCATTTCGGGCAAGGTCCTCTATGACCTTCAGCACTTCGCCGGTCAGTTCCGGATCGAGTGCCGAGGTAACCTCGTCGAACAGCATGACCTTCGGCTTCATGGCCAGTGATCGGGCAATGGCCACGCGTTGCTGTTGCCCGCCGGACAATTGTTCGGGATAGGAATCGATCTTTTCCGCCAGTCCAACCTGCCGCAGAACCGTCTCGGCTATTTCCCGCGCCGCTGGTCTTGTCAGTTTCTTGACCCAGCGCAGCGCCAGAGTGATGTTCTGTTCAACCGTCAGATGCGGGAACAGATTGTAGCTCTGGAAGACAATGCCAACATCCTGACGGAGCGCGCGCAGATTGATGTCGGGATCACTCACCCGATGATCGCAAACCCATATATCCCCGCTATTGACGGTTTCGAGCCGGTCGACACAGCGAAGCGCTGTGCTTTTGCCTGAACCGCTTCGCCCGATAAGAGCAACAACCTGCCCCTTCTCGATTTCGAGATTGATACCCCTGAGCACCGGCAGCGAGCCATAGCTTTTATGAACGTCAACAAACTTAACGACGGCTGACACTGTACATCCTCTCGAATTTCCGGCTGGCCGCAGAGAGCGGGAAGCAAATGCAAAAGTAGAAGAATGCGATCACGAGATAGGTCGTGAAGGGCTGGAACGTCGAAGCGTTGATTTCCTTGCCAATATAGGTCATCTCGGCCATGCCGATGATTGATGCCAGCGACGTGTTCTTGACGATCTGGACCATGAAGCCGACAGTTGGCGGCGTCGCGATGCGAACGGCCTGAGGCATGATGACGAGGAACAGCCCCTGCAATCCAGTCAGGGCCAGGCAGTCGGATGCTTCCCACTGCGTGCGCGGCACGGATTGCAGACTTCCCCGCCAGATGGCGCCAAGGAAAGCGCTGGCAAAGATCGTCATCGCAACGCTGGCCGCAAAAAGCGACGAAACTTCAATGCCGAAGACCGGCAAGCCGAAGTAAACGATGAACATCAGGATCAGAACCGGCGTGCCCTGCACCAGAACGATATAACCATCGACCAGAGCAACAAGAGCCTTGTTCTTTGCTATTCCAGCCAGCGCCACGGCAAAGCCAAGCAGGCCGCCGAATATAAAGGCGATGATGGAGAGCAGAACTGTCCAGACCAAGCCTTGAAGCAGAACTTCGATATGAATCCAGGAGAAATTCGTAAACATCCCGACCTCCTAAAGATTGGTGCCAAGACGGCGTTTGCGTGGAAACAACGCCAACCCCAGAAGCTTGAACAGCCCCCGCATCAATAGGGAAAGGACGAGATAGATGACCAGAATGACGAGATAGACTTCGAAGGAACGAAAGGTCATCGACTGGATTCTGGACGCAGCTCCGGTCAGCTCTTCAGCCGATATCTGCGATGCCACGCTGGTTGCCAGCATCAACAGCACATACTGACTGACGAGAGCGGGATAAACCTTCTCAAGCGCTGGCGGCAGCATGATCCCTGCAAGCATTTGCAAGCGCGATAAGCCGAGAGTGTCGGCAGCTTCCAGCTGACCGGGGTGAATGGCCTGCAATCCGGCGCGAATGATCTCACTGGAGTAAGCGCCGACATTGATGGTCAGGCCGATCAGCGCCGAGGTCTGGGCGGAAAATTTGACGCCCATGGAAGACAGCCCGAAATAGACCAGAAACAGCTGCACCAGCAGAGGGGTGTTGCGGATCGCCTCGACATAGATCGCCACGAGAATACGCAGGAACTTGTATTTGCTGATGCTGGCAACCGCACAGATCGTACCGAGCACAAAACCAAGTGCAGTCACGATCAGGGACATCTGGATCGTCGCCAAAGTACCTTTTAACAGCAGCGGCCAGTACTGAGCCAGAAAGCTGAAACTGAACTCGTAACTCATAGAGACTTCACCAGTTTCGGCGAAGAACCCTGCAACGCACAAGCCAGTTTCTGATCCACGCCCGACCGCAGACAGGCGGATACTCCGCCTGAAACGCAGCCGCGCAAAATCACGCAATCGAAGATTGCAGTGTACAATCCAGTCACAAATATTTCCTCCCAAGCTCGATGCGCTTCACCCTCGCAAGGATCTCCTCGAAGCAGCATCTGCTCAATTTCAATCAAGCTAATGCTAACTTATGACATATGTCAAGATGAACGGTAGATTTCTTTGCGGTGAGAACGGAACAGCCAGTTTCAACCGAAATTTATCCATCTTTGATCGAGAAAAGTCGCTATGCGCGTCATAGAAAGACAGCAATAACGAACCAACCGGGCAATACCCGTCTGGCTTTACCTGTTAGCAATCCATTGAAATAATTTGATAAAGCCGCATCTGGCTTCGGCCAGGGTAACTAAGCACAGAAGAGCGGCCCGTTTTCCGGTCACATCCGCTCAGGCAAGTGCGGCACTCAAATCATGGGAGAGGTCGTTGATTTCCCGCAGGTCCAACTCCGATTCCACATGTTCGAGGTGGTGTGCCATCAGATCGGCAGCCTTTGTGACGTCGCCATGCAGAATCGCCTCCACAATCTCCGCGTGTTCATCAGGCCCGCAGTTGAAGCGGTTGGTATTGCGGTAAACAGCCGTGATGAGAGAGGTGCGAGAAATGAGATCGCGCATCGTCGTGAACAAAAAATCAGAGCCTGTCAGTTCGGCCAGCAGCAGATGAAAGCCACCCGACAGCTTGATGATATCGGTCGTGACATTATTCTTGTTGGCGACACGTTCTTTCGCGACATGCTCACGTAAAATCTTGATCTTGTCCTTTGACGGAGAACGCCCAAGGCGCTCGACCACACAACGCTCAACAGTCCGGCGTACAAAGAACACATCCCGCGCTTCTTCCACGGTCGGCTTGCAGACAAAAGCGCCGCGATTGGGAATGATCGTGACAAGCCCTTCCCGCTCAAGCGCGGCAAGCGCCTGACGGATACGCGCACGGCTGACGTGAAAAATCGTCGCCATCTGCTCTTCTTTAAGCTGCACCCCCGGACGCAGACGGCGCTCGGCAATGGATAGCCATACTTTCTCAACAATCTGCTGCGTCGAGACACCTGTCTGATCAGTCATGGTCTTGCTCCCGTTCCGATTCAGGAAGCGTGATGCGACCGAAAAAGTCAACTATTGCAACCGCAAAGCGCCTACAAAATTGTCAACAATACATCGTGATGCTTCTAATTCAGGCACATATTCCGCAGATGGCGTCCGTATCGCCTGTCTTCACGCGCGGATAGTCATAGGTGTTCACTTTCGAGGTCGCATAGCCCGCGCCGACCAGAGCTTCGGCAAGCTTCACCGCCGCCGCGACACCGTCGATCACCGGAACGCCCGTTGCATCGCGCAACCGGTCGCACAGGGATGTCATTCCCGCGCAGCCAAGAATAATCGCTTCTGCCCGATCTTCACGCTTGGCGAGTTCGATCTCGTTGAGCAAAAGGCGCTCCGCTTCCTCCGGATCTTCTTCCAGACCCAGAACCGGTAAATTGATCGCACGCACTTTTCTGCAATGGCGGTCTGCGCCGTAATCACTGACCAGATCTTCGATGATCGGAACCGACCGCGGCAAGGTCGTGATGATTGAAAAGCGCCGGCTGATCGTCATGGCCACCTGTACCGCCGCCTGACAAATACCCAGTACCGGACCCTTCGCGATCTCGCGCGCCGCATGCAGGCCGGGATCGTCAAAGCAGGCGATCACATAGGCGTCTACACCTTGCGCCTCACCTTTACGGATTTCCGCAAGCATGCCCGGCACAGCCAATGCTTCGTCGGCGCCGCCTTCAATGCTGACCGGCGTGTCGGCAGGATTTGAGGCTGAGACTTTGGTGTTGCTGTGTTTGACGAGCAGAGCGCTATCAAGAGCTTGCGCTGTCATTGACGCTGTTGAGTTAGGATTGATCAGATGAATGTGCATGGTAAAAATTCTCGAAGAACCGTCGTTATGGCCTATTTTTCTGGCTTCACGAAATCGGCGATGGGCGGTGCCTTCAAAACGAACTGGCGATCTGAAGTGATGTAATTGTCGGCATGAAGCCGGGCAATCGGTTGATAGAATTCGGGATCGACGTAATGGCCGTCACTATCCAGACAGTTGCGACGGACGTGCATATGCACCACCTCGCCCAGAATGAGTGCGCGACGCGGATAATCGATCACACGTTCGACACGACACTCAAACGTGCAAGGCGCTTGCTCAGCGAAAGAGACATCGATTTTCTGGCAGGGTGTCGCTGACAGTCCGGCCATTTCAAGCTCATCGATCTCGCTGTCGAAACCCAATCCGCAGATCAGCATCTGTTCTGACAATGCCATGTCGACCATGCTGATTGCGAATTCGCCAGTGCGGCGGATATTCGCCAGCGTGTCCTTTTCCTCACCCGAAAGACGCGGTTGAATGCCGAGAACAACAATTGCCGGATCGTGCGAAAACACGTTGAAAAAACTCATCGGCGCAGCATTGCTATGGCCTGCCGGTGAACGGGTCGTCACAAGTGCAATCGGTCGCGGACCGATGAAATTCGTCAGAAGCCTGTAACGGCTTTGTGGGTCCAGCTCTTCAAAATCGAATTCCATCGCGTCCCCGAAACCTGATTTATTATCTACAATAATATTTCATATTGTCGACAATTTAACAACCCGCTTCAACCTCGCCTGAAGCACTTTTCCGCAGATCTCGTCATCTTTTTCAAACCTCAAACCGAAGACAAAAGCGGCGGTTGCGGATCGGGCATCAGGCAGCAGCAGCTGCCGCCTCTTCCACGAGGTGACAGGCCACGCGTGTGCCATTCGACAAAGTCTGCATCTTCGGCGCTTCCTGCGCACACCGCGCCACCGCAAACGGACACCGCGGATGGAATGTGCAGCCCGAAGGCGGCTTCAACGGGCTGGGGATTTCGCCGCTTGCCGGTGCGCGGTTGCGGTTGGGCGCTTCAATATTGGGGATCGTCTGCAACAAAAGCTGCGTATAGGGATGGCGAGGCTGCGCGAAGAGTTCCTCTGTATCGCCCTCTTCAACAATCCGCCCCAGATACATGACCGCGATGCGGTCGGACATGTGGCGGACGACGCTCATATCGTGGCTGATAAAGAGGTAGGTCAGGCCCAATTCATCCTGCAAGCGGCGCATAAGATTGAGCACCTGCGCCTGAACCGAAACGTCCAGCGCCGAAGTCGGCTCGTCGCAAACGAGAAACTCAGGCTCGCTCGCCAAGGCACGCGCAATTGAAATACGCTGGCGTTGCCCGCCAGAAAATTCGTGCGGAAACTTTTCGCCATCGGAAGGTGAAAGTCCAACAGTGCGCAGAAGTTCCTCCACGCGCTCGGTAACTTCCGCCGCCGTTTTGCGCAGTTTCAATTCCCGCAATGGTTCAGCAATGATGTTCTTGACGCGCCAACGAGGATTGAGCGAGGCATAAGGGTCCTGAAATATCATCTGCGCCGTCAATGGCGCACCACTTTTGCCGGGCGCAAACCGCATTTGGCCGCTTGTCGCGCCATGCAATCCGGTGACCAGTCGGG
This sequence comes from Brucella haematophila, assembly GCF_005938105.1. Taxonomy (GTDB): domain Bacteria; phylum Pseudomonadota; class Alphaproteobacteria; order Rhizobiales; family Rhizobiaceae; genus Brucella; species Brucella haematophila. Next base: position 144,996 of record NZ_VCPE01000008.1, read on the forward strand.
CCACGGTTGACTTTCCGCATCCACTTTCACCAACGATACTCAGACAACCACCTGCTGGCACCGTAAAGCTGATATCGTTGACAGCCTGGAGGTACTGGCGCGGCTTGCGTTCTATCACTCTGTTGAGCCATGGAGCCGAGACATCAAATGTCTTGACCAGACGCTCGACGGTCAAAGCCGCAGTTTCTTTCGACGGGTTCGTCATACGTTGCCTCCTGCGTTGAGCCAACAAGCGCTAGCGCCAAGATTGGGGTTTTGACTGATAAGGTTGAGTTCGGGGCGCTCCTCAAGACAGCGTGGCACCGCCACCTTGCAACGCGGATTGAAAGCGCAGCCCTTGGGAATAGCGTCAAGACGCGGCATTGAGCCATCGATCTGGTTCAGCTTTTCCACGCGCGCGCCAAGCGACGGGATTGAGGCCATCAAGCCCTGCGTATAGGGGTGACGCGGCTGATGCAGAACCTGCTCGACAGGCCCGATTTCTATCAGCCGCCCCGCATACATCACGGCAATGCGATCAGCGGCTTCGGCGATCACGCCCATATCGTGCGTAACGAGCATAACAGCGGTCTGCTTTTCCTTGCACAGTTTCCGCAGAAGCGAAATGATCTGCGCCTGGATCGAGACGTCCAAGGCCGTCGTCGGTTCGTCCGCGATCACCAGCTTTGGCGATGCGGCAAGCGCAAGCGCAATCACCACGCGCTGTCGCATGCCGCCCGAGAACTGATGCGGATACTGGTTGACGCGGTCCTCCGGCGAAGGAATGCCGACATCGCGCAGCAATTGGATGGCCCGTTCGCGTGCCTGAGCCTTACCAAGACCAAGATGGCGCCGGATCGTCTCGACAAGTTGCGCGCCCACCGTGAACAGCGGATTGAGCGAGGTGAGCGGGTCCTGAAAGATCGCGCCGATTTCTCGTCCGCGAATTTTCTCCATAGCCCGGTCATCCAGCGTGTCTATCCGCTGTTTGCCAAGCCACACTTCACCATCGGCAATATGTCCGGGCGCTTCCAGCAAGCCTTGAATGGCCAAGCCAGTCATGGACTTGCCAGCACCGGATTCACCCACAACGCCAAGGATTTCACCGGGGCGGATCGACAGGCTCACATCCGACAGAGCGGTAACCGTGCCATGACGCCCCGGAAAATCCACGCGCAGATTGCGCACTTCAATGACTGGTTCTTGCATGTCATGCATTGAAATCACCTTCTATCGGATAGCTGGAAGGGAAGATTTCCGCGACAGGAGGATGGTTCCAGCTGCGCTCGGGATATTTGGCGATAAGTCCATCGAACTGGGCCTGCGCCTGACGACGCGCTTGTTCCATGTCCAACCCTGCAAGCTTTCGATTGATCATGGACGCGCGGCCATCGACAAAAACCGCACGCGTGATCTTGCCCGAACCACCGATGACTATCGTCGTGATCGGGTCAACTGTCGCGGCCATGATGGTGTCGTCGAGATCGAAGACCGCTATATCCGCTCTCGCACCCGGCGAAAGATGCCCGATATCAGCACGTCCAAGCGCCTTTGCGCCACCAATGGTCGCGGCGTCAAAAAGATCGGCAGACCGCAAACGGTCCGGCGCACCATCGGCTATGCGGCCGGCGATAAGGCCCGTCAGCAAATTCATCAGCATGTCGGGCGGCGTGGTATCGGTACCCATGGCAATATTGATCCCCCGCTTGCGACAAGCGGAGAAGGATTTGAGGATCGAACCGCTGCGTGCCGATACCAGCGGACAATGCACAATGGAAACGCCATTGGCCGCATAGAGGCCCAGATCTTCATCTGTGGCATTCGTCGCGTGAGGTGCAATCATCCGGTCGCTGAGCAGACCATGTTTCGCAAGCCAGACCGGAGCCGTCGAGCCGTGCAGCATCCGCACAGTATCAACTTCCATCGTGCCTTGAGCCATGTGAAGACGGAACTTGCAGCCAAGATCGCGCGCCGCTGCATCGGTGCGTTGCAACAATCCAAGTGTCGAAGTTTCAACCCGATCCGGAGCCAGCATACCGCGCACCAGATCGCCGTGACGCCCATTCTGGCGCTCGATATAGGCAATGGCGTCTTTCAGCCCCTGAAAACCACGCTCTTCGTCAAAAACCGGAACAATCTTTCCCGGTTCTTCCAGAACCATACCGCCGGAACGGTAAGCGGGGCTCAGGTAAACGCGTAGCCCCAGTTCACCGGCGGCCTCGGCGGCAGCATCAAACTCGGCAACGGTTTCGCCCCATTCGCGATAGAACAGGGAGGCGATGGGAGCTGCCGTGGTGATCCCGTTCAACAGGAGCTGGCCGAACGCAAAGCGCTTTTGAAAAGCCAGCTCGTCCTGTGTGTACATCTCATATGGGCCAGCCTCGACATAAGACCGTGGCCAGACGCGGCCCTTGGCCCAACCGGGATGGTTGTCGATACCAAGAATGGTGGTGTCGAGGTCGGACAGGGCATCAAGATCAATGAGACCCGGCGAGATCAACGCATTGCCGAAATCGATGCGGCGGGCCAGTTCCCCGGTGAAACCATGTCCCACAAAAACAATCTCGCCGTTTTCAAAAACGACTTCGCCATTGCGCAAAAGCGTGTGGCCACCATCCCTGTGCCCAACCACCCAGCTGGCGGTAATCAGGGTCCGTCCATCAGGTCGCTGACCGAGCGTCAGTGTATCCATAGCGTTATTCATCATGGCATCTCCACCACAGCAACGCCGTTGCGTGCAGTGACGCGACCGTTCTTGACCACCAGAGGGCGCGGTGCGATATCCACCACGGCATGGGCCAATGTTTCTCCCGTCAGAAGGGTAAAGTCGGCATTGCAGCCCACATCCAGACCATAGTTTTCAAGACGCATCACATCCGCACCGCCCTGAGAGACGATATAGAGGAGATGCTCCAGATCATGGTCCGAGCGGACGCCGTTTTTCATGCCGATGATCTTGGCACGGTCCAGCATATCCGGCTGGCCCCACGGTCCCCAGGTGTCGCGAATGCCATCACAACCACCACCAATACGCACGCCCGCTTCCTTAAGGCGCTTGATCGACGGCACCGTGGCCGATGGCGCGCCAGTCGTCAGAATTGCAACATCCAGAGCCGCGATCTGTTCGATCAACTGGCCAACGCGCAAATAATCATTCATGCCGAGCGCGAAAGCATGGCTGATCGCCACCTTCCCTTCCATACCGTTGGCGCGGATACGCTCGAAGATGAGTTCCATCGTGAACGCGCCAAGATCGCCGGTCTCATGCAGATGAATATCAATCGGTACACCGTGCTTGAGAGCAAGCGCGAACAGAATATCGAGCTGACCCTTCGGGTCGCGATCAATACCGCATGGATCAATACCGCCGAGAACCTCGCAACCCTGACGCAAGGCCTCATCGAGCAATTCTTCCGTACCGGGCATGACCATCAGGCCCGACTGGGGGAATGCGACGATTTCGATATCGATGATGCCTTTCAGCTTCTCGCGTGTTGCCCAGACACCTTCGACCAATGACAATCCATGGGTGGGATCGATATCAACATGGCTGCGGATATGCGTTGCGCCATGGGCAGCAAGACCGATGGCATGACGCATTGACTGGCGATGCGGATCAAGGCCGATTTCCAGCCGGTGCTCGCGTTCGAAATCGATACGCTCGCGCAGGATCGCGGCACGATTATTGACATGCCAGGGCATGCCCCAGGTTGTCTTGTCGAGATGCGTATGCGCATCAATCAGGCCGGGCGCCATGATTGCATTGCCACCATCTTCAGTGGCCATGCCCGGCTCTGCCTCGAACTGTCCGAAACCGGCAATCTTCCCATCCTTGATCAAAACGTCGCATGTATCGCCGGCCATAGGGCGCACATTGCGGAGCAAAAGATTGTTCATCGATATTACCTCAGTTTCGGATTGAGAGCATCGCGCAGCCAGTCGCCAAGCATATTGACGGCCACGACCAGCAGGCAGAGCTGAATGACGGGGAAGAGCACGATCCACCAGGAACCGGAAAACAGGAACTGGTTACCGATACGGATCAGGGTCCCGAGAGAGGGCTGGCTCGGCGGCATGCCGATACCAAGAAAGGAGAGTGTCGCTTCGGTAAGAATGGCCATGCCGAAATTAAGCGTTGCCGCCACCATGATGGGGGTCAGCGTGTTCGGCAGGATATGTCTCGCCATGATGCGGCGCGCCGGAACGCCGATCAGACGGGCGGCGGACACATAATCCTTGCCGGTTTCAACGATGGCCTGAGCGCGTACAGTTCGGGCATATTGCACCCATGCAGAGAGCGCGATGGCCAGAATGAGAACCGCCGAGGCTCCCACCTCGCGAAGGCTGACCGGCAGCATCTGTCGCACCACGGTTGAAACCAAAATGGCCACCAGAATGGTTGGGATCGACAGCGTGATATCGCCGATGCGCATCAGCAGATTGTCGATGAAGCCGCCGAAATAGCCTGAGACCAAACCGGCACTCATGCCAATTACCAACGACAGCACAACAGAAGCGATGCCAATGACGATGGAAATGCGCGTGCCATAGAGAATGGCAGACAGCATATCGCGACCTTGCGTATCAGTACCTAGCAGGAAGGGCCATTCGCCGCCCTCTTCCCAGATCGGCGGCAGTTCAGCCTTCCACATATCAAGCGCAGCGCCGTCATAGGGGTTTTGCGGTGCAATGAGGGGCGCAAACAATGCCGTCAGGATCAGAACCGCGAGCAGCGCTGCGCTGATCATCGCGGTCTTGCTGTGTGTGAACGACCACCACAAGTCGCTTTTACGAAGCCGCTGCAAAAGCGATGGGCGCGGGACGGAAGGGGTTTGAATGGTTGGGGTGCTCATCGGCTTTGACTCCACAATCGGTTCCATGGGCAACTCAACGCGCCGTGCGCAGGCGTGGATCGATCACCGCATAGGCAATGTCCACGAAAGTGTTGAGCACAACGAAGATGAAGGAAATGATGCAGAGATAGGCTGCCATGACCGGGATATCGAGGAAGGTAACGGCCTGAATGAACAACATGCCCATGCCTGGCCATTGAAACACGGTTTCGGTGATCAGCGCGAAGGCGATCAGCGAACCGACATTCATTGCTGTCATGGTCACAACTGGCATCAGGCAGTTGCGAAGCGCATGACGAAAATAGATGCGCCAGCGCGGAATGCCACGGGCACGGGCGAATTTCACATAGTCCGAACGCAGCACTTCCAGCATTTCAGCGCGAACCAGACGCATGACAAGCGTGACTTGGTAAAGCGACAGCGCAATCGCTGGCAGCAAAATCGCGATACGACCGGAATGCGTCAACAATCCAGTGGACCACCAGCCAAGCTGTACGACATCACCTCGTCCGAAAGCCGGGAACCAACCAAGCGTAACCGAGAAAACCAGAATGAGCAGGATACCGACCACAAAACTTGGCAGTGAGACACCGACAATGGAGAGAAACTGCAATCCCTCCGTGTACCATTTCCCACGTTTGATCGCAGTCAGCACGCCAAGGGGAAGGCCGAGCAACAGCGAGATCAAGGTGGCCACCAGAACCAGTTCCAGTGTTGCCGGAAAGCGCTCGGCGATAAGGCCAAGCACATCCTGACCATTGCGATAGGAGATGCCAAAATTGCCTTGAGCGGCGTTCACCACGAACCGGGTATATTGCGTCATCAGGCCATCGTTAAGCCCCAGACGCTCACGCAGATTATCGCGGTCGGCCTGTGTCATCTGTTCGTTGGCCATCATCTCGACGGGGTCGCCCGCCAGACGAAAGATCAAAAAGGCCAGCAAAGCAACCGCCAGCATGACCATGATGGCATTGGCCAGACGCTTGATGATAAAAACCAGCATGTGAATTCCTTGGGAACAGGATGCTCCGGTGCGACGTGCCCCGGAGCATCTTGATGAGACTATTCGGCAAAATGCGTCAGCCAGTGACGCGGCTTGTTGTCTGGCAACTGGACGATATGATCAATCTTATTCGACATGACCCACGCCATCGGCTGTTGATGCAGCGGCAGCATGACGATCTCGTCCTTGACCATTTGCAGGGCCTTTGTCTGCAACGCCAGCCGCTTGCTGCGATCCATCTCGGTGGATGCCTCAATAACCAGCTTGTCGATTTCCGGATAGCTCCAGCCACCCCAGTTGAAGACACCGGCATTATCGGTTTTGGTTTCAATCATCTGTAACAGGATCGAATAGCTGTCGAGCATCGGCTCAGTCGCCCAGCCAATGATATAGACGTCAGCCTTGCCGCCCGTACGTTTTGGTGCCTGCGCAGCCGTTGGTGCAATATCAAGCTGCGGTTTGAACCCGCCACGGCTCAACATGTTCACGAGCCCCTGGCACAGTTCTTCTTCGTTCACATAAGCATCGGTCGTGCAGACCAGTGTGAACGGAAAATCCGTAGCGCCAGCCTCAGCCAGAAGCTTTTTCGACAGGGCCGGATCATAGGCAAGTGTGGTATCCAGTTCCGGTGTGTAGCCAGGAATTTCCGGCGCAACCACCGCGCCTGCCGTGCGCGACTTGCCGCGCATGATACGTTTCTGTATCAGGTCGCGATCAAGTGAATGTGCGAAAGCCTGACGCACGCGCAAGTCGTTGAATTTGTTTTCCGATCCGTTTTCGAGTTTCGGCTTGCGATTGAAGCCCATCATGACAGTGCGCAAATCGGTACGTTCCATGACCTTCAGGTCAGGCTGCGCCTGAAGACGCGGCAAATCCTGCGATGGCGCGCTTTCTGTAAAATTGACTTCTCCGGAGAGGAGTGCCGCCACGCGTGTTGCAGCCGACGTAATCGGATTGAACTCGATGCGGTCAATATTGGACTTGGACGCCTTGTCCCACCAGTCCGGGTTCTTGACCAGAATGGTCTTGGAATCCGGCACGCGGCTTTCCAGCTTGAACGGACCCGTACCATTGGTGTGGTAGGTTGCATAACCTTCGATCTTGGCGCCAACGTCGGTGGGTTTTTCCGAATTATTGGTCTTCAGCCAGCCAGCGTCGAAGATGTGAATATTGGTGAGGTCGTTAAGGAGCAGCGGATAAGGGCCGCTCAACTCGATATCGATTGTGTAGTCGTCCACTTTCTTCGAAGACTTGTAGGCCGGCAAGTTACCACGCAGCGGCGAAACCGGATCGCTGACGCGCTTCAGCGAAGCGAGCACATCGTCGGCATTGAAATCAGCGCCATCATGAAACTTGACACCCTTGCGCAGATGAAAACGCCAAACCGTCTCGGAAACATTTTCCCAGGATTCAGCAAGCGCAGGCTCGATCTTCAGCTCGGCGTCGTAGCGCACGAGGCCTTCATAGATGTGATTGAGGAAGGACAGCGTATAGCTGTCGCCATAAGAATAGGGATCAAGCGAATAGATATCGCGCGCAGCGCCCCATTTGAGCGTTTCGGCGTGGCCAGCCAATGTCAGCCCAGCCAGCATTGTGGCCGCAAGGCCAAGTTTTCTTAACATAGATTTTGCTCCGCTTCTGGAAATTTGCGCCTCCTTTTTTGGAGGTCTGTTTTCATGCATCGCAGCATCCGTTTCGGTGCTGCGTTTTCAGTGCCTGCTCACGCCATGACGGCGGGTAATACTGATTTCTCCCTTTTGAGGTGACCTGCCTCCCAGATCACGAAGGGCAGTATTGCCAGTCGATATAAAGTTGTCAACGTAATTGTAGACAATTTTTTGGGTTTCAATAACCTATTTGTCGACAACTATGCTCTACAATTAGTCAACCATTGCCACATTTCTATGCAGCAACCGAAGTGACGGCCTTTCAATGAGCATTGCGGCTTTTCAGCTTGTTCGCCCATAAAAAAAGCGCCTCACCATGGTGAAGCGCTTTTCAGTTTTCGCGTTACTGGCCTTACTCAGCCATTTGCGTATGCCAATGACGCGGCTTGTTATCGGCTCGGAAGTCCACGCTCTTGACCTTGCCCAGCATCCCCCATGCAATCGGCTGCTGGTGAAGCGGGATCAGAATTGCCTTGTCCTTGGCAACTTTCAGCGCCTGTTCTTCCAGAGCAAGACGCTTCGCCGTATCCGGCTCCTGTGCTGCCTTTTTCATCAGCTCATCAAGTTCAGGATAAGACCAGCCACCATAGTTGGATACGCCGGTGGAACCGCTGCGTGTGGAAAGCACCTGCGAAAGCAACGAATAGGCATCAAGTGTGGGTTCATTGGCCCAGCTCAGATTGAACATGTCAGCCTTGCCATTGGTGCGCTTGGGCTGCTGAACGGCACGCGGGCCCATATCGATGGACGGTTCGAAACCGCCGCGTTTCATCATATTGGCGATGCCCGAGCAGATATCTTCCTCGTTGATGCTCTCGTCATTCATGCAAAGATAGTTGAACGTCAGGCCCTTCTGACCAGCTTCTTCAAGCAGCTTTTGGGCGAGTTTGGGATCGGCTGGCTGATAGGTGTCGAGCGCTTTCGAATAGCCGGCAATTTCAGGCGCAATCAGCGAACCGGAAGGACGCGCCAAACCACGCATGATCTTTTTGTTGATCAAATCGCGATCAATACTCGCCTCGACGGCCTGACGCACGCGAACATCCAGGAACGGGTTCGGACGTCCGTCCTCAAGCTTTTCCTTGCCGTTGAAGCCAATGAAAACCGTACGCAACTCGGTACGCTTGTCGACCTTGATGCCCGGTGTTGATTCCAGACGAGGAATATCCTGAATTGGCGCTGAATCAACCAGATCGATTTCATTGGAAAGAAGCGCCGCAACGCGCGTCGCAGCCGAGGAGATCGGAATATACTCGATGCGATCCAGATTGTGCTTCTTCTGATCCCACCACTGATCATTGACGATCAGAACCGTCTTTGAATCGGGAACGCGGCTATCAAGCTTGAACGGGCCGGTACCATTGGTGTTATGCGTGGCATAATTCTCGGTCTTGGACGCGATATCAGTCGGCTTTTCAGCATTATTGTCCTTCAACCACGTCGCGTTGAACATGAAAATATTGGTCATGTCATTGAGGAACAGCGCGGATGGCGCCGAAACCTCGATATCGACTGTGGAATCGTCCACCTTCTTGACACCGACATAGAGCGGAATATTGCCGCGCAGAGGTGATGTTGGGTCCGAAACGCGGTTCATGGAAGCCACGACATCGTCAGCCGTGAAATCTGCGCCATTGTGGAACTTCACGCCCTTGCGAAGGGTAAAGCGCCAGAACTTGTTATCAACCAGCTTCCATTCGGTTGCCAGCGCAGGCTCGATCTCGAAGTTCGGGCCGTAGCGGATCAGACCTTCGTAAATGTGGTTCAGGAAAGCCAGATTGGATGTGGATGGAACAGAATCAGGATCGAGCGAATAGATATCCGCACGACTGCCCCAACGTAACGTAGCCGCGTCGGCAGAACTGGCCAGCGCCGGAGCCGCAATGGCAGCTGCCATCAGGGCCGATATAAAAAACCTATTTAAACGCGACATGCTTTTCCCCTCATCCATAACGATAAGATTGTTGGACTGAATTTCGTTGCAGTATCTTAATCCATTCTTTTATTGTCAACGATATTGTCGCCAATTAAGTTCAAAAACATCGACACATCGATATGAGACCACACAGTGTCAAACGTTGTCGTCATGGACATAAAAAGGGGAAGATATGACTGGATTGCTGCTGCTTCACGGAACGGTCGTGACAGTCGATAAAACACGGCGGATTATCGAAGATGGAGCCGTGGCGGTCGAGAACGACAGAATTGTCGACATCGGCACATCACAAGACCTCTCCCCCCGCCATACCGACAAGAAGACAATCGACTGTCGCGGCAAGATGCTCATTCCAGGTCTCATTGACGCGCACGGCCATGCCGGTCACGCGCTGATCCGCAGCATTGCCGCCGACACCAATTCGCTTTGGATGCGGATCGTCACGCCAACCTATTATCATTATGTGACCCGCGATTACTGGTACGCTGATGGTCTCGTTTCCGGCCTGGAAAGGTTGTGCGCTGGCGTGACAACCTCGGCCAGCATCATCACTTCCATGCCGCGCAGTGACGATCCGGTTTTTGCAGCCAATCACGCGCGCGCCTATGCGGAACTCGGCCTGCGTGAAATCATCTGCGTCGGCCCCGCTGGGCTACCATGGCCGCAATCGGTGACACGATGGGAAAGCGGCAAGCCTGTGCGTGATACTGTTTCATTCGAAGAAATGATTGAGGGTGCAGAAGCCACTATTGAGAGTCTCAACGGAACAGCCGACGGCCGTATCAGGGTTTTTCTGACGCCTTTCACAATCGTCCCTTCGGTCGAGCCATCGAACGCTTCCACACCGGATTTTGCCGTCAATCTGACGGAGAACGACCGGATGCAAGCGCGCCGTATTCGCGAAACCGCACGCAAATGGGGCGTTCGCATCCATTCCGATGCCTTTGCCGGCCAAGTTCGGATGGCATATCAGGACAAGGAAAATGCGCTGCTGGGTCCCGATGTGCATTTGCAGCACTGCTGGGGCATCTCACATGAGGAAATAGATATCCTTGCCGAAACCGGCACCCACGTCACCCATGCGCCGCCCGGACGTTCCACGCCGATTATGCAGATGCTTGCGCGGGGCGTTCCCGTCGCGATCACATCGGATGGCGCAGCGCCGAGCCGCCATTTTGATATGCTGCAAGTCGCGCGGATCGCGCAATCAACCCAGCATATACTGCACAATCACGACCGATACCTTCTGCCGCCCGGCAAAGTGTTCGAGATGATCACCATCGACGCGGCGCGTGCCATTGGTATGGATCATGAGATCGGTTCTCTTGAAACTGGCAAGAAAGCAGATATCGCGATCATCGATATGCGTAAACCGCATCTGACGCCCAATTGGATGCCGGTCCATCGGCTGGTTCATCAGGTTCTTGGCAGCGATGTTGATACTGTCATCGTGGATGGCAAGATTATCATGCAGGACGGCGTGGTCCTAACTGCCGATATGCACGAGGCGCTTGCCTTCGGTGAAGCAGAGGCGCGTGCTCTGGTCGCCCGAGCCGGACTGGACGCCCATATGCACGATCCCGGCTGGGGTCAGTTGCAGCGCACTTTCGAACAGCCGGTCGTTCCGCCCTCACCTCCCGAATGTTGAAGGCCGCGACCATAGTCCGTCAGCGGGTACACGGTCGCCGACACGACTTACTGAATAGGTTTCAGCTATCCACAATATTGCTCAACGGCGACCCGAAAGCGCCGTTGAACCCGCGATAGCGCTGATGGCTGCGATTGAGGTGTGCCTGCATCGCTTCACGTGCCTGCTCAGCATTCCCGGCACTAATCGCTTCACAAATGGCGCGATGCTCGATAACGGTGTTCTGGATATAATCAGGCGTGATAAGCGAGGGGTTCAGATCCCGCGAAAATGCTGGCTGTGGCAGTATCTTCAGGCTCATGACGCTGAAAAATTCGATAAACGCCAGATTATTCGTGGCTTCCGATATGGATCGGTGGAAAATGAAGTCCAGCTCATCCAGCGCTTCTTCATTCTCAATAGAAGCCTCGAACTGCTTCAGCGCTTCCCACATATTGGCTTCCTGCGCCCATGACCGACGCTGTGCGGCCAATCCGGCGGCATGGACTTCAAAAGCCATACGCAATTCGAGCAAATCCATGAATGGAAGCGAAAGCCGCGCCAGCGGCTCCAGCATGGAATCGTCCGAGACGGGAGGAGCTGCCTTTCCGGGATCGCGAATAAATATTCCGACTCCGTGCTTTGCTTCCAGCAATCCGTCAGAACGCAAAGCTGCCACAGCTTCCCGGATAACCGTGCGGCTGACACCAAGCTTGTCACCAAGCTCGGCAAGGGTTGGCAACTTGTCCCCGACCTGAAGCGTACCATCACCAATCAGTGTCTTGAGGCTCTCAATCGTTCGCGATGTCAGTGTTTTCAATATGAGCCTGTCCCGGTGGAAAATATTGTCTTTCCATGGTGATACGCGGTTAGCAAGCTCAAGACAAGATACTATCATCACATCAGTGATAATATCTCTTGAAGCTAAGCCACTCAACACCCGCTATTCAAACACCCGAAACCGCGTCAAAGGGGCACCCTCGGAACAAAACACACTGGCAAAAATAGATTTTCAAATTTCGCAGCACAACCTTCTGAATTCGCCCAAAAGTTGATCAGTGAGCTGTTTTATATGGCATAACGCCCATTTTCACATGTCTCTTCATAAAAAATAGCGCCAGAGATTCATTCTTGACAAGTGATATTATTTCAGCAAACCTAATATCACAACAAGACGCCATGTGATAATATCACTATGGAGTTGCGAATAGCTCGATGCTGAAGCAATTGCAGAACAGGCGAACAAAAACAGGGGAATTCGAGATGGGAATCGTTTCTTCCAGACTGGCGGAGTTGGGCCTTGCCTTGCCCAGCGTGACGGCCCCGAGCGGAACCTATGTTCCGTTTCGGTTGAGTGGAAGCACACTCTACATTTCCGGACAGGTGCCCCGCGTCGACGGTGTTGACTGTTATCTGGGCCTCGTCGGCGACACCATGGATATAGCGGAAGCCTATCAGGCAGCGCGTGTCTGCGCGCTCAATCTTCTGGCACGCGCCTCAATGGCCATTGATGGCGATCTCGACCGCATTTCAGCCTGTTTGCAGGTGCGCGGCTTTGTGAATGCGGTGCCCAACTTCAAAGATCATCCCGCCGTGATTGATGGAGCCTCCGATCTTCTGCTCGAAGTTTTCGGCGAGAAAGGTCGACATGCCCGCACTGCACTGGGCGCTGGCTCCCTGCCACGGGGATTTGCTGTCGAAGTCGACGCCATTTTCGAAGTTCAGCCCTGAACGGGCGATTTCCGTTCTGCCTACACATATGAAGCGAGAGATAGATGTCTGAACAAGCCATCACAATGAGCGCGGTCAATAAATGGTATGGCCAGCTTCACGTACTCAAGAATGTGGACCTGCACGTGAAGCGGGGTGAACATATCGTTCTGTGCGGCCCCTCCGGTTCGGGTAAATCAACGCTTATTCGCTGTATCAATCATCTTGAAGAGATTCAGGACGGCACTATCGATGTGAATGGAACCCGCCTTGGCAATAAAGGGGCCAATGTCGATCATATCCGGCGCGACGTCGGCATGGTGTTTCAACAGTTCAACCTTTTCCCCCATATGACCGTACTCGAAAACTGTATGCTGGCGCCGCGCCGCGTGCATAAGGCTTCAACAGCCGAGGCCAAAGAAAAGGCCATGCATTTTCTCAAGCGGGTGCATATCGCCGAACAGGCCAACAAATATCCAGCCCAGCTTTCCGGCGGCCAGCAGCAGCGTGTGGCGATTGCACGTGCGTTATGTATGGGCCCCAAGATCATGTTGTTCGATGAACCCACATCGGCACTTGATCCTGAAATGGTGAAAGAAGTTCTCGATACCATGATCTCGCTTGCCGACGATGGCATCACCATGATCTGCGTAACCCACGAAATGGGGTTTGCGCGCGCCGTTGCGCACCGTGTCATCTTTATGGATCGCGGCGAGATTATCGAAAGCGCCCCTCCCGCAGAGTTTTTCGGCAATCCCAAGCACGAACGTGCCAAGGCATTTCTGGGCCAGATCCTCAATCACTAACCATAAAGGGGAACCAGACGAAATAACGGGAGCTTGCCAATGCAATATAGTTTCGACATGGGGCCGGTTCTGGCAGCGTGGCCACTGCTGCTCAGCGGCGCATTACAAACCCTAAAAATATCCTCCATCTCGATGGCGCTTGGGCTGATGCTCGGCATTGTCTTCATGTTGATGCGCATGAGTTCGATACGAACCTTATCCCGGGTGGCATTTGCCTATATCGAACTGATCCGCAACACGCCGTTTCTGGTGCAGGTATTTTTCATCTTCTTCGGAATGCCATCTCTTGGCGTCACCTTGACAGCCACACAGGCGGCAATTCTCGCCATGACGCTCAATTGCGCAGCTTATGCAGCCGAAATCGTGCGCGGCGGAGTGGAGTCCATCAAGAAGGGTCAAGTGGAAGCAGGACGAGCGCTGGGTCTGCACACGCTTGACGTCTATCGCTTCATCATCTTCCGACCGGCCATTCGCGCGGTTTACCCGGCGCTTTGCAGCCAGTTCATCCTGATGATGCTCAATTCCAGCCTGGTGGCTTCGGTTTCCGCAGAAGAACTCACCTATGTCGGTCAAATGATCGATTCCGAGACATTCCGCAGCTTTGAAGTCTATTTCACACTCGGCGTTATCTATCTCGCGCTTTCGCAGTTCTTCTCCATTGTTCTCCAACTCATTGGCAGAACTTACTTTTCCTACCCGACGAAGTGAGGCAGACCGATGATACGTAGTTTCGGCTTTGCAGAATTCCTGTTCATTCTTGAAGGGGCTCGCTGGACAGTAATCCTGTCACTCCTCGCCTTCGTCTTCGGCGGCGCCTGTGGTCTCGTCGTGGCCCTTGGACGCACCAGCAACAAGAAATGGCTTCGCTATTTCATGGCGACATATATCCAGATCTTTCAGGGCACACCGCTACTGATCCAGCTTTTCTTCGTCTATTTCGGCCTGCCGTTGCTGGGCATTCGTGTCGATGTCTGGGTCGCACTCATCATCGGTCTTTCACTCCATACCAGTGCATTTCTCGGTGAAATCTGGCGCGGCAGCATTGAGGCTGTATCGGCGGGGCAGGATGAAGCGGCCCGCGCGCTTGGTATCGGCTATGTCCGCCGCATGTCGGATGTCGTGCTTCCCCAGGCATTCCGCATCGGCCTGCCCGCAACGATTGGCTTTCTCGTCAATCTGATCAAAGGCACCGCCCTTGCGGCTCTGCTTGGACTGACCGAACTCACACGCTCAGGTCAGCTGATGGCTAACATCACCTTCGAACCACTCAAAGTCTACGGCGCTGTCGGCCTTGTCTACTTCATGATCTGCATTCCGCTCACCTATTACAGCGCCCGGATTGAAAAGCGCATGAATGCGTCCCGTTGAATAACAATAAAACAACCAGAGGTAAGAACATGTTCAATTCAAGTTTCGCTCGTTCCAAGGCTTCACTCGGCTTCGCATTCGGTCTGCTCGCATCTGTATGCTTGATTACCGGGGCTGGTGCCGCCACGCCGGAGGAAATCAAGGCCAAGGGCACCGTTACCATCGGTGTGCAGATGGACCAGTTTCCATGGGGTTTTATCGATGAGAACGGCAAGAATGGCGGCTATGACGTCGATGTTGCCGACTTGATCGCCAAGGAACTGGGCGTTCAGATCAAGTTCGAGCGCATTACCGGTCAGAACCGTATTCCACTTCTCACCAATGGCATGGTCGATTTTCTCGTTCCATCCATGACCATCACGCCAGAGCGTGCCAAGGTCATTCAATTCGCCATTCCCTATTCCTCCAATGACATCACTGTCTGGGGCAAGAACGACGTTGATATCAAGGGCAATGACGACCTCGGCAAATACACAATTGGCGTCAATCGTGGCAGCGTTTTCGAACCGGTCCTGAAGAAAGTTGCCCCAGCCAACACGCAGATCAAGCGCTTCGATGACGATGCGACCACCGTGCAGGCGCTCCTGTCCGGTCAGGTCGATGCAATTCTTGGCAGCGTGACCTATGGGCTGGTGATCGACAAGACCGGCAACAGCGGCAACTACGGTCGCAAGTACAAGGTCGCAGACAATTTCCAGGCAATGGCGGTTCGCAAAGGCGATCAGGAAATGCTCGACTACCTGAATGATTTTGTCACCCGTCACACGGCGGATGGTTCACTCGACGGTCTTTACAAAAAGTGGATCGGTGTGGATCGCGCAAAGTTACCGACCACCCTTGATGGAGTGGACTTCACCGGCAAGAACTAACCACAGACTGACTGGTGAACGTCTGAACGTTCCGAGTTAGCCGAACACCACAAAGCAACAGTTTGAACCGGCAGGCACCACCTGCCGGAACGAGGAAACACGTGCCTGAACCGCGGCCTTCCAGCCCGGCCCCGCACTTAACGCATAGAATCTGATCTTGGGAGTTAGGCAAGACATGACGATAGATGGCAAACTGATCAGGGTTGGCGTCGACATTGGCGGAACCTTCACCGATGTGGCGATGGAGGTTGGTTCAACACTGCACTCAACCAAGGTTCTGACCGATTACGCGTTCCCTGAAAATGCGATTGTCAAAGCCATATGCGAGGTCGCGGAAAAGGCTGGCATAGCGCTGAACCAGATCGATACGGTGATCCATGGCACCACTCTTGCGACAAACGCGCTGATCGAGCGTCGTGGTGCAAAAACGGCGCTCGTCACGACCAAAGGCTTTCGCGACGTTATCGAAATGCGCACTGAAAGCCGCTTCGAGCAATATGATCTCGATATTGTCCTCCCGGCCCCGCTGGTCGACCGTAGCGACCGTTTCGTCCTCGATGAGCGCATGGGTGCGAGCGGCGAAGTGCTCAAGCCTCTGGATGAGACCGAGATGGCAGCGCTTTGCGATCGCATCATCGCGCAAGGCTATGAGAGTATCGCGGTCGGCTTCATCCACTCCTATCTCAATGGCGAACATGAGCGCCGTTTCCGTGACCGACTGCTGGCCAGGAAGCCTGATCTTTCGGTCTCGATTTCGTCGGAAGTCTCGCCGCAGATGCGTGAGTTTCAACGCTTTAATACCGTTTGCGCCAATGCCTATGTCAAACCTTTGATGGCATCGTACCTCAATCGTCTGGTAGGCCGCCTTCACGATGAAGGCCTTGTTGCGCCGGTGTTTATGATCCACTCGGGCGGCGGCATTATCAGCGTCGACAGTGCGATTGAGTTTCCCGTTCGCCTGCTTGAATCCGGACCGGCGGGCGGCGCGATTTTCGCAGCTCATATCGCAGCCAATCACAAGCTTGATCAGGTCGTATCCTACGATATGGGCGGCACCACCGCAAAAATCTGCCTGATTGAACAGCAGACACCGAAAACGTCGAAGACCTTTGAAGTAGCGCGTACCTACCGCTTCAAGAAGGGCAGCGGTATGCCAATCTCCATCCCGGTCATCGAAATGGTCGAGATTGGCGCGGGCGGAGGCTCGATTGCAACCGTCGATTCCATGCGCCAGATCCGCGTCGGCCCTCATAGCGCAGGCTCCGAACCGGGACCGGCTTGCTATGATCGGGGCGGTGTCAACCCAACCGTAACCGACGCCGATGTCATCCTTGGTCGCCTTGATCCAGACAGTTTTGCTGGTGGATCGATGAAACTATCGCGCTCGGCATCTGAAAGCGCCATGGATGCGGATATTGGCAGCAAACTGGGTTCCGATGTCGCAACCTCGGCTTATGGTCTCAGCGAAGTTGTCGATGAGAATATGAGCAATGCCGCCCGTATGCATGCGGTGGAAAACGGCAAGGAACTGTCCGAGTTCACCATGATCGCCTTTGGCGGCGCGGCCCCGGTTCATGCTGCGCGGCTTTGCGAAAAGCTTGGCGTCAACGATCTGCTGATCCCGCCTGGCGCCGGCGTCGGCTCTGCAATCGGCTTCCTGCGTGCCCCTTTTGGTTTTGAATCGGTCCGCAGCGCTTATAGCCGCATCAGCCGCTTCGACGCCAAGGCGATCAATACCGTGATTGCCGAACTGGTGCAGGAAGCAACCTCCTTCGTGCGCTCGGGCGCCCCAAATGCCAATCCTTCACTCGAATGCACCGCTTATATGCGCTACGTTGGTCAGGGATGGGAAGTGCCAGTCACCATCGAAGTTCGTGATTATAGCCAAGCGGATGCATCGCTTTTCAGCTCGCTTTTCGATGAATGCTACGAGCGCTTCTTCGGCCGTGTGATTGATGGGCTGGATGTTGAAATCGTCAGCTGGTCGCTACGCGCCAGCGCAGATGCGGCAGCACCAACTCCCGCCAAACCCGTGACGAAACAATCAACTGCGACAGTATCCGGCCAGCGCAAGGTGTTCGACGTTCTCGAAGAGCGTTTCCTTGATGCCAGCGTGGTTGATCGCGGCGACATGAAGCCCGGCGACTGGATTGCAGGACCAGCCGTCATCACGGAACGCGAGACATCCACCATCGTAACCTCAAGCCGCGAAGCAATCATGCAGGCCGATGGTTGCCTGTTGCTGCGCGCCAAGGCTGCCTGAAGGAGTTTACCCATGTCAGTGAAACCTATTTCCGATGTCCACATGCAGATCATGTGGAACCGCCTGATCTCGGTCGTTGAAGAACAGGCCGTAACGCTCATTCGTACAGCTTTCAGCACCAGTGTGCGTGAATCTGGCGATCTTTCAGCTGGCGTTTTCAATCGCGCCGGACAGATGATCGCGCAGGCCGTGACCGGCACGCCCGGCCATGTCAATGCGATGGCGGAAGCCGTTGGCCATTTCATCAACGATATCGGGCGGGAGAACATCTTCGAAGGTGATGTCTACATAACCAACGACCCGTGGAAAGGCACCGGCCACCTGCATGATTTCACCGTCGTCTCGCCAAGCTTTCGCAATGGCGCGCTGACAGGCTTCTTCGCTTGCACCGCCCATGTGGTGGATGTGGGCGGACGTGGCTTTGGCCCCGATGCCAACGAAGTTTATGAGGAAGGCATCTTTGTGCCGATCATGAAATTCGCGGAACGCGGGGTGGTCAACAAGGATCTCGTGAACATTTTGCGTAATAATGTTCGCGAAAGCCATCAGGTCGTCGGCGACGTCTATTCCCTCGCCGCCTGCAACGAAATCGGTCATCGCCGCTTGATGGACATGATGGATGAGTTCCGGCTCAACGATCTGGAAGGGCTGGCCGAATTCATCTTCAAACGCAGCTATGATGCCACGCTTGAAAAACTCGCAGCACTTCCGCACGGCACTTATTCCAACGTGATGCGGGTTGACGGTTACGGCGACCCTATCGATATCGCGGTACGGATCGACGTCCATGCCGATCACATACTTGCGGACTTCAACGGCACATCTGCCCCTAGCCCCAAGGGCATCAATTGTCCGCTGATTTATTCAGCTGCCTATGCCTGCTACGGCCTGAAATGCTCGATTGCGCCGGAAATCCCGAACAATCACGCATCGCTTCTCCCCTTCAAGGTGATTGCGCCAAAAGATTGCATCCTGAACGCGCAGCACCCTGCCCCGGTTTCCGTGCGCCACGTGCTCGGCCATCTGGTGCCCGATGCAGTGCTTGGTGCGGTCCATAAAATGCTGCCCGGTCGGGTACCTGCGGAAGGCTCAGGCGCGCTTTGGAACCTTCATGTCAGTGCGCGTCCGCTTTCCGGCGACAAGGCGCCAAAAGATGGCGGCCAGCGCGCCGAGGTTCTTCTGTTCAACAGCGGTGGAGCCGGTGCCCGGTCCCATCTCGACGGGCTGAGCGCAACCGCTTTTCCAAGCGGTGTTCATTCGATGTCCATTGAGGCGACGGAACATGTCGGCCCGGTTATTTTCTGGCGCAAGGAATTGCGCGACGGTTCCGGCGGCGCCGGAAAATTCCGTGGTGGGCTTGGTCAGGTTGTCGAGATTGCGCCGACGGACGGACATGAAATCTACTTCAATGCCATGTTTGATCGCATCAAACACCCGCCGCGCGGACGTGAAGGTGGCGAGAATGGAGCGCCGGGCGCGGTGCTGCTCGATGATGGCTCGGTGCTCAATGCCAAGGGCCGTCAGCATGTCCCCGCCGGACGCAGGCTGATCCTGCAATTGCCGGGCGGCGGCGGCTATGGCGCTGCGGATGAACGGTGCCCGGAAGCCAAGCAACGCGACAGAGAATTCGACTATGTCGTGAATGGTTGAGCACCAGATCCTGTCAGAAGCCGCCTTTAGGGCGGCTTCTCCTTTTTTCCGATCCACAAACAAGAGCATTCCAATGCAATATGAAAATAGAAGATCAGCGGGCATTCAGTCATCGCCGAGCATGGCTGTTTCTATGGCCGCCAAAAAGCTGCGTGCCGAGGGGCGAGACATTGTCGATCTGTCGCTGGGCGAGCCGGATTTTGAACCGCCACGCCATGTTCTCGATGCAGCCTGTGCAGCGGTCAATGCCGGCGGTGTTCGTTACGGAGCAGCAGCCGGCACCGAAGCGCTTCGCGCCGCGATTATCGCCAAGTTCAAGCGTGACAATGATCTCGATTTTTCACCGGAAGAGCTGACCGTTGCCAATGGCGCAAAACAGATATTGTTCGATGCGTTCCTCGCCACACTTGAACCGGGTGACGAAGTGGTCATCCCCACACCTTGCTGGGTTTCTTATGGCGATATCGTTTCCTTGCACGGCGGCACGCCGGTCTATGTCGAATGTGGGCGGCAAGATGACTTCAAACTCACCGTCCAACAACTGGAAGAGGCTATAACGCCACGCACCCGCTGGCTCATGCTGAACTCACCATCCAATCCGACAGGTGCGATCTACAGCGCTGCGGAATATCGCGCACTCGGGGCGGTGTTGGAAAAACACCCGAGCATTCTCATCCTTTCCGATGAGATTTACGAGCATATCTTGCTGCGCGACCATCCCTTCGTTTCCTTCGGCAGCGTCTGCCCGCAATTGCGGGAACGAACTCTCATCGTCAACGGCGTCTCGAAAGCCTACGCGATGACGGGCTGGCGGGTTGGCTATGCGGCAGGTCCAAAAACACTCATTGCAGCAATCAACAAGATGCAGTCACAAAGCGTCACCTCTGTATGCAGCATTGCGCAGGCGGCTGCAAAAGCCGCACTCGATGGAGACCAGAGTTTTGTACAGGAAGCGGCTAAGACGTTTCGTCGCCGCGCCGAGCTTGTCACAGCCCATCTGTCGGAAATACCCAATATCGACTTCCGCCAGCCGGACGGCGCATTTTATGCCTTCATCGGTGTCACCAAACTGATTGGCAAAACAACGCCAGCGGGCGTGACCTTGAAAAGCGACACTGACGTCGCGGGATATCTGCTCAATGATTTTGGCGTGTCCAGCGTGCCAGGTATCGCCTTTGGCGCGCCCGGCTTCATCCGCCTGTCGATTGCCGCTTCGGAAGCGGAACTGACCAAGGCCTGTGAACGCCTGAAAGAAATGGCTGCGTCACTTTAAGCGCGGCCTTTATTGCATCTTAAAAAGAAACCGCGGGGATGACCCGCGGTTTTTCCTATTCCGTCTCTCAAGCCGCTTGTTTGCGGCTGTACTTGCCGATGAGCGCTTCGAGAAGGCCTTCTTCCTCTCTGGTCAGGTCGCAAAGCGGAGAACGAACCTTCCCGGCTTTGAAGCCCTGAAGGCGAACGCCTGCCTTGATGGCAGCCACGGCATAACCCTTCTGGCGGTTGCGGATTGCCATGAACGGATAGAAGAACTCATTGAGAATACGCTCGCATGTGGAGCGTTCACCGGCCCGCAGCGCACGATAAAACTCCACCGCCAGACCCGGAACGAAGTTGAAGACTGCGGAAGAATAAGTGGTGAACCCGGCACCCAGATAAGCTTCGGCGAAGAGTTCCGCCGTCGGCATCCCACCCAGATAGGTCAGGCGATCACCCATCTTGGCCGTAATCTGGCGGACGAGCCCGATATCGCCTACACCATCCTTGAAACCGACAAGATTGGGGCACTCATCACACAACCGGGCTAGCGTGTCGGCCTGAATAACGGCATTATCGCGATTATAGACCATGACGCCGATGCCAATCGACTGGCAGATACGCTTGACATGTTCGTAAAGACCCTGCTGAGGCGCATCGATCAGATAATGTGGCAGAAGCAATATGCCGTCCGCTCCAGCCTTTTCAGCCGACTTGGCAATTTCAATCGCCATTTCCGTCCCATAGCCGCAGCCTGAAACAATCGCGGTGCCACTGTTGCCAACGGCCTCCTTTGCCGCAGACACGATGGTCGGAATTTCACTCGGGCGCAGAGAAAAGAACTCGCCGGTGCCGCCAGCGGCGAACAATACCGGTGCATCGAAGCCCGAAAGCCATTCTACATGGGCTTTATAGCTTTCCGGCGCAAACTGCCCCTCGGCATCGAAATGCGTTACCGGGAAGGAGAGCAATCCTGCTCCAAGCTTTTCCTTGATCTGCTGCGGTTCCATATGTTGACCCCTTTTTGATGTCTGCATATGACCTAGCGCAATCAGATATTATATGTCAACAACTTATATTATAATTTAGAGCGAACTTGTCTGAGAATGCTGCGATATCGCATCTGGCTTCCCTTCAAATGCCGCCGCATTGCCGAACGCGCAGCCTCTTCATCACCATTGGAAATGGCTTCGATGATCTGGGAATGTTCATCATGGATACGCGCGATGTACTCGGCAGAATTCGTATCTGACTGGGACTGTAAAGCCGCACGCGGAATGACGCCACTGCCGATCATCGTCAGGAACTCGCGAAAGCGAGGATTGTTGGCCGCATCAGCAATCGCCAGATGCAATGCGAAATCCGCCTCCGCTGTCGGAAGCCCAGCTTCCAGGCAAGTGAGTACTTGCCGGTGGCAGTCGATGATAGCTTCTTCCTGCTGGGGAGAACGGCGCAGCGCTGCAAGTCCTGCGGCTTCCACCTCCACCCCCGTGCGCAGCTCAAGCAGCTCAATAACCGATGAAACCCGGTCATAATCGAGGTTATGAAACGGCAGAGCTTCAGCTGATTGTGCCTCAAGCACAAAAACCCCGGCTCCCTGCCGCGCCTCGACGAGCCCGTCGGCCCGCAGGGCAGCCACCGCCTCGCGAATAACCGTGCGGCTGACACCATAGGCTTCCGTCAGTTTTGCTTCGCTGGGCAGCTTCATTCCCGGCTTGAACTCGCCGGACTGGATCAGTTTTTTCAGCTCGCCACTGACTTTGACAACAAGATTGCCCGCAGGACGGGCGGATGTTTCATTGCTTCTCGTTGTCATCATCGCGATCCTGCACATTGTTTTCCGTAATCCTTTGGTAGCAGGCCCGCGGAGTGCTCACAAGTCAGGTGGTATGAGTTATCGGCGTTATCATCTATTTCACTATAATTTATATTATAAGTTAAAGGTCATCTCATGAAAATGCCGACCTGCGTGAAACAGATCGGCGTTTTTGTTTCAAAAGGCAGCCTTGGCTCAAGGCCAAGACAAACCCGATCATTTCTTGGATTTGAATTCCTTTTGATAGACTTCGTCAGCCATCGTCCGCAATGCGCGCCCGATAGCTGCATATTCATACTCGTTGAGATTGGCGAGCGATGCGCGGCCCGCCGGTTGCTGCGTGCCAAAGCCTGTACCCGGCAAGAGAACAATGCCGGTTTCATCGGCAATCCGGAACAACAGTTCGGTCGGCGATATGTTCTTCTTCACCCAGGCTGCAAACTCGTCGCCATAGAGACGACGCGCAATGTCTTCCAGATCGAGCAAGGTATAATAGTCGACCTCATTGCTGTCGGTTTGCGGTGGCAGGCCCAGTTCGCGATACAGCGCCGCCTCGCGATTACGGATGAGCTTCTTCAGTTCCGTCTTATAGGCATCCTTTTCATCCGTCAGACCGAACAGGGAAAACAAAACCATCTGGACCTGCTGTGGCGTGGAAAGACCCGCAGTGTGGTTGAGGGCGACGGTGCGGCTATCCGCGACAAGACGGTCAATGAATTTCAGCTTCGAGACATTGGGCACCAGCGACGAATAACGCTGATCCAGTTCCTTTTTCGCCGAACCCGGCAAGTCCTTCAGCTTCGCATCCAGAACATTGTCCTTCTGCATGGCGATTGCACCCAGACGCCAACCCGTCGCACCGAAATATTTCGAGAACGAATAAACGAGCATCGTGTTGTACGGGCAAATTGCGAAGATCGATTTGAAATCGTCAGCGAATGTCCCGTAAACATCATCGGTCAGGATGATGAGGTCTGGGCGCTTTTCCTTGACGATTTTGGCGATCTGGTCCAACCCGCGTTGATCCACCTTCACCGAAGGCGGGTTGCTTGGATTGATCAGGAAGAACACCTTGACCGATTTATCGAGCAGCTTGTTCAGCTCGGCCTCTGGATATTGCCAACCCTGTTTAGGGTCCGCGTTGATATGCACCTCTTTCAGCCGATAATTATTCAGTTCCGGGATTTCGATATAGGGCGTGAAAGCGGGCATGCCGATGGCGACCGTATCGCCTTCTGTAAGAATCTTGTTCTGCTTCAGCGTATCGAAAATATAGGTCATGGCGGCGGTTCCGCCTTCGACTGCAAACAGATCGACTTTATCGGAGCTCATATAGCCACCGATCATTTCTCGGACGAGATAGTGCTTCACAATCTCTTCGCTGATTTTCAACATGCGCGGCGGAACCGGATAGTTACAACCGAGAATGCCTTCCACCATTTCGTGCAGATATTCGGACGGCGACAGTCCCAGCTGATCGCGCACGTAGGAAAGCGAGCGTCCGAGGAACTGAACACCGGGCTGATCGTGATTGTCGGAAATAAAGCGCTGAAACCGGCCTTCAATGCCTTCAATCTTCGGAAGTCCACCGACGCCCGTTGAGAGGTAGGAATAAGACAATTCTGCTTCCGCAACGGCAAACAGGCCCAGACGCAGAAACGCCCGGCGCGGTATAGTGGCCAGAAAGTTCGGATTGCCGCGCCCCGCATTCAGCATGGCATGGTTTGCTTTGCTGGAGGCGAGTTCGATAAGGGCATCCTTCAGCTCAAACGGGCTCAGCTTGGCATATTTGCTATATTCATTCTTCGCCATGATCTATTCCTCAGGAAAACGCGACTACCAGTGGCCCGAGCAAGGTCAGGAACACGTTGGCAAGTGCATAGGTGATTGCGAAAGGAGTGGTTGGTATCGAGTTACCGGCCTTATCCAGTATTTCGCCAAAGGCAGGGTTTGCGCTGCGCGAACCGGAAAGCGCACCGGCAAAGACGGCTACGTTGTCGTATTTGAGAACATAGCGGCCAAACAGCATGGTGATGATGAGCGGGAGAATGGTCACCACCACGCCGATCAGGAAAATCGACAGACCACTGCTGACGATCGTCTGAACGGCCTGAAGCCCTGACTGGAGACCGACAACGGCCACGAAACCGGCAAGGCCGAGATCGCGCAGAAGCGTCGAAGCGGCTGTCGGCATATTGCCGATGGCCATGTTGCGGCTGCGATACCAGCCGAACAATAGACCCGACAAAAGTGCGCCACCTCCGCTTCCGAGCGTCAGCGGAATGGAGCCCAGACGAATGACTGCGAGACCGATCAACAGACCGACCGCAATTCCAAGACCATGGAAGACAAAATCCGTCTTGTCGCTGACGACAATAACCGGCCCGATAGAGCTGGCAACGCGCTGCAAATCCTGATCCGTTCCGTAAAGAGAAACGACATCACCAGCAGCAATAACGGTGTCGGCCTTGAGTGGAAGCGGCTTATCCGCTCGCTTGACGCCAATCACATAAATGCCGTGACGCAGTTCCGAGCTGATATGCTGCTTGATGTCTGCGACTGACTTTCCGACGAAGTCCGGAGCGGTGATCGTCACATCACGAATGGCGACGATCACATCCATGCCATTGGACGATTGCAGCTCTGAGCCAAGTTCATTGCCCAATGTGACAACACCAGTGCGGCGTCCGACAATGAGCACGATATCATTGGTTTCCAGCTTCAAATCCGGTGATACACCGATGATCTTGTTTGCGCGTTTGACGCGCTCGACCGTGATGGAGTTGTCGATTGAGGTCTTGGCCTCGATTTCAGCGACGGTTTTTCCGGCAGCCTTGTCTACCTGATAGATACGCCCGACAAGATCAGGCGCAGCTTCCTGCTCATTGGGGCCGAGCAGCCGGATACCCGCAAGAAGTTCAGCTTCCGCCTTGATGGCGTCGTCGCGTATGGTCCGCCCCATGAATTTCGGCAGCAAATTGACGCAAACGAGGATCGCGCCAAAAGACCCGAAAATATAGGTAACAGCGTAACCCACCGCGACATTGGCCTGCAATCGCTGAACTTCGTCGGCGGCAAGGCCGAGTTTCGAAATCGCCGAACTGGCGGTACCAATGATGGCTGACTGTGTCAGGCCTCCTGCGGCAATGCCGGCTGCAAGACCCTTGTCGAGGCCGAATATTCGCGCCAGGACAACGACCGTCACCAATCCGCTGATGGCCAGCACGGCGGCCATCGCAATTTCGCGAAGAGACTGACGCCCAAGCGACCGAAAGAATTGCGGTCCGCTTTCAAAACCGACGGCATAAATGAAAAGGGCGAAGAGCACAGCCTTCACCCCATTATCTATGTGAACGCCGACCTGGCTGATCACAACCGCCACGAGCAGCGAACCAGCCACGCCACCCAGCTGAAATTTCCCAAAATGTATTTTTCCCAGCGCGTAACCGCCAGCCAGAGACAGAAACAATGCTATCTCCGGTGCCTGCTCAAATACGGACTGAAGCCACTGCATACTGCCCTCCAAGCCACAATCGGACAGGTAAGGAGAGTAGGGCGCAGTTGCTTTAAGGCAAGCAAAGCCACCAAGAAAAATTAGAAAGCTATAAAATAAGCATTCGCGCTGGCTAATCTCGATACTTTTCCGAGATTAAGGACAAAATGTTTCGCAAGCTAACCATCAGAATAACGCGATCTGTTCCGAAAAGAACCAGTTGCATTATTTGTCGCGTTGCAACCGATAAGGCCCCTGTGGCGAATGACCATGACGGATGCTCCCGTCCTTATACATAGCGACGATAGCTACTCGTTTATTTCAGGCACAACCAGTTTGGTGAGTTTGTGAAGCGAGTCTTGCCAACCCAGATAGCAGGCTTCTGCGGGAATAATATCCGGCACGCCTTCCTGCGTGATGGTAACTTCCGTTCCGACAGAAACGGCTTTCAGAACAACCGTAACCTTCATCTCACCCGGCAAGTTCGGATCGTCGAATTTGTCTGTGTAGACAAGACGCTCACCGGGAGCGAATTCGAGATATGTCCCGCCAAAGCTGTGGCCATGGCCCGTCGTGAAATTGCGAAACGACATTTTGTGACTACCGCCAACCTTCGCATCCAGTTCGTGAACGGTGCAAAGATATCCATAGGGCGGCAACCAGCTCGCTATCGCGTCCGGCTCGACAAATGCCCGGAAAATCTTTTCAGGCTTTGCTGCAATGACACGATGCAGGCGAATTGTACTCGGCATGACTTCCTCCCATTGCTTGTTTACTCGCGCTCGTGGATGACGACATTCCCGTTTCCGTCATCCGCCACAGGGACCGCATCAAGTCCGTCCAGCCCGGCAGACAGGCACGCGCCGCTCTCGGCATCGAACGTCGCATCGTGAGCTGTGCAAAGAAGACGCGCACCATCGGTTGAGAGTATCTCATCTGATCGGTAGTTTAATGGGAGATACTGATGCGGACAAGCATTGACGAATCCGCGCACAATTCCGCTCTGCCTGATAAGAAGAAGTGGAAACTCCTTCCCATCAGCGCGAAGAACCAGACATTTTGTGTGACCATCGGCTATGTCCAAAGAGGCGCATAGGACGGTGCCGTTCTCAGGTGCGCCAGAATATGAGCGCCACGCATCACTCATGCACGATTGTCAGCCAGTTGGCCGCTCTTGGATGTCGGCTGCACATTGCCTAACACACCGCGCTGAATCTGATCTTCCTCGATGGACTCGAACAAGGCCTTGAAGTTGCCCTCGCCAAAGCCATCATCGCCCTTTCGTTGAATAAACTCGAAGAAAATCGGGCCGATTACGGTCTTTGAGAAAATCTGCAGAAGGATGCGCGTCTCGCCACCGCCCAGAACACCTTCGCCATCGATGAGGATTCCACGCTTCTTCAACTTGTCGAGCGGCTCATTGTGATCTTTGACACGCGCCTTTGACTTTTCATAATAAATGTCCGGGGGACCGGGCATGAATTCCAGCCCCTGCGCAGCAATTGCATCCGTGCCGCCGTAAATATCATTACTGGCGATTGCTATATGCTGGATGCCCTCGCCCTTGTATTCACGAAGATATTCCTCGATCTGGCTATGATCATCCGCACTTTCATTGATTGGAATGCGGATTTTCCCGTCAGGAGACGTCAATGCACGGCTGGTCAGCCCGGTCATTTTCCCGGCGATGTCGAAATAGCGGATCTCACGGAAATTGAATGTGTCGTGGTAGAATTTGTACCAGGTGTTCATATTCCCGCGCACGACATTATGCGTAAGATGGTCGAGGTAGTAGAAACCGAAACCCTCCGGTTTCGGATCGACCTCACCCAGCCATTCAAACTCCGCTGAATAGCAGGAACCATCGTCGCCATAAGTATCCACGAAGTAAAGCAGCGACCCGCCAATGCCGATGACAGCGGGAACATCGAGCGACTTGCCGTCGCCGCGATATTCTTCCGCACCCAATTCCACAGCGCGCCGCAGCGCATGGCCCGCATCCACCACACGCCATGCCATCGCGGGCGCACAAGGTCCATGGTCTGCAACAAACGCCGCGGCATGGCTGTTTGGCTCACGGTTCAGAAGATAATTGATATCACCCTGACGGTAGAGAACAATGTCGTTCTTGCGGTGCTTGGCAACGGGTCGAAAGCCCATCTCGCGGAACAGAATGTCGAGCTTTTCAGGCTCGGGATGGGCGAATTCAACAAATTCGAAGCCATCCGTTCCGGCAGGATTTGCTTCGTTGATTTCGGCTTTCGGCGCGTCGTGCGGATATGGTCCCATTTTGAATCCTCCTTATCGTCATTAAGACGGATTCTACGGGATGGATTACGCGAAGTACTTGCAATGTCGCACGACCTCGAAGAAGATTTGCATGAATTGTGAGCCATAAGGACATTTCATGCACGAAATTACCCTCGATTCCTTTGATCGTGCAATTCTGCAAACATTGCAGCGAGATGCATCATTGACCAATGCCGAGCTTTCCGAACTCGTCAATTTGTCACAATCCCAATGCTCGCGCCGCCGAACGCGGTTGGAACAGGAAGGCATTATTCAAGGCTATTCTGCCCGTCTCGATCCCGTACGGCTTGGTTATGGCCTGCGGGCTATCACACGCATCAATCTATCGACGCATAATGAACGCACTGATGAATCCTTTGTCAGCTTTCTCGCAAGACATGAAGAAGTGCGCGAAGCCTATTCGGTGTCCGGCGATGCGGATTATGTGTTGATCATCGTCGCCAAGGATCTTGCTGCCTTTGCTGATTTCATACATCTCGTATTGCTGCCGCACCCGCAGGTCGCTCGTGTGCAATCGGAAATCGCCTTGCGCACAATGAAATCCGAAATTGGCCTGCCCATCGGCTAGACAAGCCACAGCTGGCTGATATCAGAGACCCGCAGTTAGGCTTCACTTTCTATTCGCGACAGCAAGTCGAGCAGCAAAGGACGCAACCGGCGGATTTCTTCGCGGTGGGTCAGGCTCAGTTCGGCCAGTATTCTTTCCGCCTCGTCGGTCAGGCCGAGTAGAGTTTGCCGTTTATCATCCGGTCCCGGCAAACGCCTCAGAAGCCCCAGTGCTTCAAGACGCGCAATCAATCCGCTGGCGCTATGCGGCTTCAAAACCAGACGCTCTGCGACATAACCCACTGTTGCCTTGCCGTCTGCTGCTGCGCGAATGGCCAACAGCGCCTGATGTTGCTGCGGTGTCAGATTATACTCGGCGGCCTTGCTTTCACTGAAGGCCATGAAATTTCGCAACGAATAGCGAAAATCCGCCAGCACCGCATAATCGTCATCAGTCATTCTTCTCGAAGCCATTTTTACCTTCTTGAATTATATCGCATTACGATATAATTCGCTTTCGATCTCATCAAGTCCGGAGCGATTATGTCCACGCCTTCAGCCATACCAAATCTTCCACGATTGCGCGACCATACGACCGATCGCCGTATGTTGATGCTGGCGCTTGCGGCTGTCGTGGTTGGTACAGGCGGCGCGTTCGGGGCGTGGTTGCTGCTGAAGCTCATTGCCCTCTCGACCAATCTTTTCTGGTTTGGCCGATTTTCATTCGCGAATTCCGAGATCATCGACAATCAACTGGGCATGTTGGCAATTATCATCCCGGTCATCGGCAGCCTCATTATCGGATTGATGGCGCGATATGGTTCGGAAAAAATCCGTGGACACGGAATTCCGGAAGCGATTGAAGCGATCCTGTTTGGCGAGAGCCGTCTTTCGCTCAAGGTCGCGGTGCTGAAGCCATTGTCTTCCGCAATTTCCATCGGCAGCGGTGGTCCCTTCGGCGCCGAGGGACCAATCATCATGACGGGCGGAGCCATCGGCTCTCTATTCGCCCAGCTTTTTGAACTGAGTGCAGCGGAACGCAAAACACTGCTCGTCTCAGGCGCAACAGCAGGCATGACGGCGATATTCGGCACACCAATGGCGGCCATCCTGCTTGCATTGGAGGTATTGCTTTTCGAATGGAAACCGCGCAGTTTCATACCTGTGGTCGTCGCTGTTCTGGTCTCGACTGCCTGGCGGCCCTTTCTGATCAGTTCAGGGCCGCTTTTCCCCTTCATGAGCCTCGATGCCAGCGGTGGAATGCCTCTTTTGTTTGCGTTGATCCTCGGCGCTATTGTCGGCATCCAGAGCGTGCTGCTCTCAACCGGCCTTTATCGCATTGAAGACATGTTTCACCGGCTGCCTATCCACTGGATGTGGTGGCCAGCGCTTGGAGCGATTGCGGTCGGTATCGGCGGATTGATTGATCCGCATGTTCTCGGTGCAGGCTATGCCAGCATTCAGCAATTGCTGGATGGCTCAATGACAATGAAGGCAATCGCACTGCTACTGGTGGTCAAGGCGGCGGTGTGGCTGATCGCGCTGGGGTCCGGCACTTCCGGCGGTGTGCTCGCGCCGCTTCTTCTGCTCGGCGGCGCTCTGGGCGCATTGATTGGACAGTTCCTGCCGGGCGGCGCTGGTTTCTGGGCAATGATCGGCATGGCCGGAATATTGAGCGGCGCGATGAGAGCACCACTGACAAGTGCGATCTTTGCGGTCGAACTCACCGGCCATTTTGCGGCCTTGCCCGAGACAATTGCCGCGTCGGCCTCTGCCTATGCCGTCAGCGTGCTCATTCTCAATCGCTCTATTCTGACGGAGAAAATTGCGCGTCGGGGACGGCACATCTTGCAGGAATATTCCGTAGACCCGTTTGCATTTCTTCAGGCCTCACACGTAATGACGCCCAGCCCTCAATGCCTGTCGGGCAAACAGTCGATTGATGCCACAATTGCATTCTTCACCAAAGACGCACGCCACAGAGCCTATCCGGTGCTGGACGATGACGGGCGCTTGCTCGGTCTCGTTTCACGATCGGAAGTTTTGCAATGGCAAGTGTCGGGCGCTCCGGTAGCAGCCTCGCTCGCCGAGACGCTTTCAGACGCGTCTCAGCCCACTGCCTTTACATCAACGCCACTGGGTGAAGTCGCCGATCTCATGGTCATGAGTGGTATCCCGCGCATTCCGATACTCGACCCCCAATCCCATAATGTGGTTGGTCTGGTCTCGCGTCAGGACCTGCTCAAAGCGCGCATTGAACAGAGCAATGTCGAGATTGTTCGGAAACGCTGACGAACACGAATGGGCAAACGCTACCGGTAAATTTCGGGCTTATAGCGACTACCCAAACGATACCGATCACCGGCATAGATCAGCTTGTTGACGGTCGCGACCGTCTCTCTGGTCCATGTGCGGCGGTCGAGATGGAGGCAAGCCGCATTGACCTCGATTTGCAACAAAGCTGCAATGTGGGCATCTGCGGTAACGGCTGAGATCACCTGCTCGACTTCCGTCATCGGTGTGCTCTTCTGCAGATAATCGTAGGTCGTGATGGTGTGGAAGTCCTGCAACTCGTAGTCCTGCACCAGTTGCGTATTGACGAAACGTTCCTCCAATTGCACCGGCACATTGTTTTCGAAATGCACGATGATTGAATGCGCGACAGGTATTGGGCTTTGCAGTTCAAAAGCGTTCAACAGTGCTGCATCCGGCTGCACAATATCGAGGGCCACCACCTGCGCGCGATGCGTGCCACCCCGCGCCGCGATCTCATTGGCAATATTCACCACTTCAATCAATGTCGTTTCGGGCTTTGGTGGTGAAACGAAGGTACCGACACCTTGGATACGCTTCAAAATGCCCTGATCGGTGAGTTCGCGTAGCGCACGATTGACAGTCATGCGAGAGATGCCGAGCGCATCGACAAGCTCATGTTCAGATGGCAGGCGAAAATTTCCGGGCCAGCGTCCAGACCGGATATTTTCCAGAACCTGGGCTTTGACCTTCTCGTAAAGCGGCCCTGCTGTCTCGGGCAATTCCATCGCCGATGCGTGATCACTATCCGATTTGCCGGTAGAGCCCATGATTAAACTACGCTCCTATCCGTATGATCGTTTTCAGCCCCTCGGCCTGCCCTGCAAGCAACCGGTCGTAAGCCTGAGGTACTTCATCAAGCGA
The DNA here is from genome assembly GCF_005938105.1 of Brucella haematophila. Taxonomy (GTDB): domain Bacteria; phylum Pseudomonadota; class Alphaproteobacteria; order Rhizobiales; family Rhizobiaceae; genus Brucella; species Brucella haematophila. The sequence goes on from NZ_VCPE01000008.1 coordinate 177,323, forward strand.
AATCTCGCGATCGATCAATTCGACAAGCGATGCTTCCAGCTCTGGAAGCAAGGCCGCGATTTCCGCAAGTTCGTCCTGATAGGCGTGGCATCCGATCAGGCTGATTTCACGCTCGACCAGAATATTCGGATCGAGCTCGATCTTGCCGTGCGAAATCCCCACAAGCGCCAGAGACCCGCCACCCGACAGGACATCGATTATCGCATTCAAAACGGCGATGTTGCCCGTCGCATCGATTGCGTACCGTAAAGTCTTTCCCGAAAGGACGGCTTCCAGCGCTGTCTTGTTGAGCCGGACGCTGGTCGCGCCGGTCACTCTTGCGACCAGTCCTGCCCGCTGTTCATTGCGGTCGCAGACCAGCACCGGCCCGTCGTGCAAGCGCGACAATAACAGAGCAACAAGCCCGCCAATCGGTCCGCAACCCACAACCAGAACCGCCTCGCCAGATGGCAAACGCTGCTTGCGAATGGCGTGCAACGCGACGGAAAGCGGCTCGCCCATCGCGGCCACAACGGGGTTGATGTCAGCGACATAGGGGACGAGCAACCGCGCCGGCAGCGCCGTCTCTTCGGCAAAGCCACCATCGCAGACTTCACCGATAAATCCAAGCGTGGAACAGACATTGTGCCGACCGCTCGCACAGGCCGGGCACTCGCCGCACCAATATCTGGAATCGGCGATCACCGTATCGCCCGGCTTGAACCCGCTGACACCGGCACCAATCTCGGTCACAACGCCAGCAAATTCGTGACCTGCGACCGATGGCGAACGGCTGATCCACTGTCCGGTCGAGAAGTTGTGCAGGTCAGAACCGCAAATTCCAGCCGCCGATACTTTTAGTCGAACCCAGCCCGGCTCAAGTAGCGCCGGCGGGTCGATATTCTCGACCCGCAAATCTTTGGCTGCATAAAGCCGAACCGCTTTCATGAAACCCACCTTGTTCAGAGATAGTCTTTACGGATTTCCGAAACGGCATTTTCATGGGAAGAAAAGCCCTCGTAGCGGGCAAGCGTGCGGGCGTGCTTGGCGAATTCCGGATAGGCGGAAGCCGTCACATAACCGATGGAAGAGCGCTTCACGAAATCGGTGACGGAAAGCGGGCCATAGGTGCGCGCCCAGCGGCTGGTCGGCAGAACAGCGTTCGGGCCCAGGCCGAAATTGCCAATGACGACCGGCGTATGTGGCCCCATGAGAATTTCTGCTGCCTCAGTGATGTGGCCAAGATGCGCAAATGGATCGGTCGAAAGCAGCTCCAGATGTTCTGGCGCGTAATCGTTGATGAAGCGATAGCTTTCCTCGACTGATGACGTCAGAACGATGCCGCCATATTTGCCGGTCAGCACAGTCTTGGAGAAGCCGACGCGCTGTTCCGTCATGCGCGCCCAATGATCGGGGAGAGCGGCAAGTGCTTCCTCAACCACGCGACGGCTATGCGTGACCAGCCAGGCTGATGAATCCGGGCCGTGTTCGGCTTCGATCAGAAGGTCGAGCGCGGCAAGACCGCCCTTGACAGTGTCGTCGGCAAAAATCACCGCTTCGGAAGGACCTGCGGGAAGACCCGGATCGATGACGCCACCCAGAAGGCGCTTAGCAGCCACAACCCACGGGCTGCCCGGACCAACGATCTTGAGCGCGGGCTTAACCGTCTCCGTGCCATAAGCAACAGCTGCAACGGCCTGTGCGCCGCCCACCTTATAGACAGTTTCCACACCAGCAAGACGTGCGGCGACAAGCGTGGCAGCATCAACCGAGCCGTCCGGGGTCGGTGGGGTAACGATGGCCAGTTCCGGCACACCGGCGACGACAGCGGGAACGGCTGTCATCATGGTGACAGACGGAAATGCGCCTTTCCCGCGTGGAATATACAGCGCCACAGAGCGGATTGGCGTGAAACGATCACCAGCGAAAGCACCGGGACGCATTTCCTTCAGCCACATCGCTTCCGGCTTCTGCTCTTCGTGGAAGTGACGGATATTGTCGATACCAAACTGAATGGCTTCAATGACATCTTTTTCGACCTTGTCGAAAGCCGCGTCAAATTCCGCCTCGGTTGCCTTGATATTGGCCGGATCAACTTCGGCCTTGTCCAGATCGCGCGCAAACCGCACCAGTGCGGCGTCGCCTTCCGTGCGCACCGCTTCGATAATCGGCTTCACTTTCTCGATAAAGCCGGAAAGATCGGTTTCGGAACGCTTCAGAAGCTCCGCACGTCCAGCATCATCCAGCTTTGCCAGTTCGTGAAAGGTAACATCGGACATAGTCGGCTCCTTGCTTGCTGCCACGGGGTCGCAGCTGGTCATTTCGATTTGAGGAAAATGTCGAGCCCGACCAACCGGTCGAGCAGGAAAATGGCAAACGCAGCGCAGGCGATGAAAACCACAGAAATCGCTGCAAGATCGGGCGTGATGATGGACCGGATCGAATTGTAAATCTGCACCGGCAGGGTGACGATACGGGCATCAACCAGCAGCAGGCTCACCAGAAACTCATTGAGCGCGAGAATGAACATCAGCAACGATCCGCTGATCACACCCGGCACGACAACAGGCAGCGTGACAAAGAAAAATGTCGATATGGGCCCCGCCCCGCAATTGGCTGCCGCCAGCTCAAGATCCGCGTCGAGATTGGCGGCGCTTGCCGTCACCGCCCAGATCATGAACGGGAGATTGATGACACAGGCTGCAATCCCCACTGGCCAAAGCTGACCGAGAATGCCTGCATGACCGAAGATCAGCATCAAACCGATGCCTGAACCGATCAGCGGAATCGTAAAGGGCAAAAGCAGATAGATCTGGATCGTCTTTTCAAAGCGGACCGCATATTTGGCCAACGCGATACCGGCAAGCGTTCCGACGGGAATGGCCACGATGGTGCAGATGAAAGATACGTAGAGGGAGCGCAGGAAAGCGTCCCACAAGTCGCTCGTCCCGACGATCTTCTGATACCACTTCAATGAAAACCCTTCCGGGGGAAAGGTGATCATATTGCCCGAGGTAAAGGACGCACCGAGAACCACGATGGTCGGTGCCGAAAGCAGGACCAGCACGGCAATCACAAAGGTCCAGATAACAACAGATTTGGACAATGGAGCGGTCATTTCCGTGCCCTCCCCATGGCAAGTGTTCCAGCACCGAACAGCGTGAAAACGAGCCCGACAAGGATGGAGCCGACACCGACCAAAAGCAGCGCCAATGTCGCGCCCAGTCCCTGATCGGAGGTGCGGAAGAACTGGTCATAAATCGCGTTGGCGATAAAATCCTGAGAGCCACCGCCGAGGATTGCAGGAATGGCAAAATCTGTGAGCGAAAGCGTCATCACTACCAGTCCGGCACCAATCAAGCCGGGACGTGCCATGGGTAGAACAACATGCGCAAATGTTCGCACCCAGTTCGCACCGAGCGAACTTGCCGCCGCTTCCATTTCTTCCGGAATGGCGGTCAGCGCCGGGGCCAGCATCAGGACTGCAAAGGGCAGCATATATTGCACAAGGCCGAACAGCACTGCCGGATAGTTATAAAGCAGGCGCAAAGGCGCGATGCCGACGAGGCCAAGCGCCTCGTTCACCATGCCCTGATTGCCCAGGATGATAAGCCATCCATAAGCGCGCACCACCTGCCCGATGAAAAACGGCAGGAAAAGCGCGATCAGCAGAAGTTTGCGCAGCGCCGCCGAAGGCGTTCTGACCATCAGATACGCATAAGGAAATGCCAGAACGAGTGTGAAAAAGGTCACGACGAGCGATCCCAGAAGACTGCGCCATGCAACCGTCGCAAAAAGGGATTCCGTCAGGGCGCGCTTGTAGTTTGCAAGCGTATAATAGTCCGACATCAGGAATGTCGACGTATCCAGCGTGCGCAGGCTGGTATCTGCGATCTGCATCAGACCCAGTACCAGCAATCCGACCAGAACAATCGCCGGAAGCAGCATCAGATAAGGCACAGCACGGTTGAACCGCGCGGGCCATAAAAAGGCTGCGATTGCTTCCAGCGTATCCATGATGCGCCATGTCATGGGATAGGCAGTGCGTGCCGCTCGCATGTTTCAATTCCTGAATATTTGCCTTGAGATATCGGGCATGAGATCGCCCTATTCGGGCGATCCCGGTTGTTTATAAAGCTGGATCAGCCCTGCATGATCGCCTTGAACTTGGAGAACCACTCGCTCTCGTTCTCAACCTGTACCTTGGCCGAGATGCGGATGAGATGTTTGAAATCCTCTTCCGTCGTCGGATAAGCAGGATCGTTCACCAGATCGGCGGGCGGGGTCAGACCCGGAACCACGCCGGGCAAACCGAGACCGTCGAGCCAGACCTGCTGCGCATCCTTGGTCAAGGCAAAGTTGACATATTCCTTGGCCCAGTAAAGCTCATTCTCTGGCAGGCCCTTTGGAACCCAAAGACCGTCCGTATCGAACTTCGCACCCTCTTCCGGAACGGTCCAGTCGATCTTGACGCCGTTCTTCTGCGCTTCGCGCGCATTGGTGGAGATGGTGCAGGCCAGATCGATTTCACCCTTCTGGAACCAGGTGGTGAAATCCGGATCTTCACCGAGAAGCGGCTGCTGCTGCTTCACCTTTGTGATGAAATCCCAAGCCGGTTGCATGTTGGCCGGAATGTCTTCGAGCTTGCCGCCACCGGCAACCTGCGCCGGGAAGTGGAAGCCGATACCGTCATTGTAAAGCGCGATGCGTCCCTTGAACTTGGGATCAAGCAGCGCATGCCACGACTTTGGCGGGCCGTCTGGAAAGGCTTCCGGACGATAGGCCAGCACATAAACATAGCCATAGGTATTGACGATCGGATAGCCGTCGAGGCCGACCGGCTTGGCAAGATCGGTCGTGTTCTTGAGGTTGGACAGGTCCGACAGATCTTCCGTCACACCACGCAAGGCCGACTTGGTCGCATTGGTCGTCGTATCCCAGTTGACATGGATCGGCGGAATACGCTTCTGCGCCACCGCAGCCCAAAGCTTCGGCTGAATCTCATTGTCTTCGGTCAGATCGTGGCGAATTGAAATGCCGGTCTTTGCAGTGAAGGGGTCGGAGACGCCCGCTTTCAGCGCATCCACCCAGCTACCGCCCCAGGCGCGAACGATCAGTTCCTTCGGCTTTGCAGGCTCTTCTGCAAAAGCGCGGGACAAGCCAAGTGAAGTGGTTCCCGCTGCTGCTGCCAGAGCGCCTGCGCTTTGCAGGAAGCGGCGGCGGTCGAGTATCAAAAAGGGCTTCTTCAGAGCGCTCATAATGTTCTCTCCTCTAGGGTTTTGTCTGTAATCTGGTATTCAGTTCATGCTGCAAAAACGATGAGATCGCGTGCATTCCAGCCAATGGGAACGGTCGCGCCCTCTTCAAACTGGCTGTGTCCGACCGGGTCGTGATCGAACACGCGCATCAAGGCGTCGCCCAGTGCCGGCACGCGCAATTCATATACTATCCGCTCGCCCTCAAAAATCGCGTCGGTCACCACACCTTCGAGCTTCGTATCAAGCCCTGCGCCGCTTTCAGCGTTAGCACCAATACGGATTTGTTCAGCGCGAATGGCACAAGAAACGGCATCGCCTGCCGCAACGGGCTTGTGACCATCAACCATGACACCTGCAAGCTTCGGTCCGGCATCAACCTGCACAACGCTGCCGTCCACGGAAGCAGCTTTACCGGTGATGAAATTGGTGACGCCGATAAAGTTCGCGACAAAGGCGTTGGACGGATTGCGATAGGTTTCCGATGGCCTTGCCATCTGTTGTATTTCGCCGCCATCCATAACAATGATCTCATCCGACACGACCAGAGCTTCACGTTGATCGTGGGTGACGTTGATGGTCGTGACACCCAGTTCGCGCTGGATACGGCGAAATTCAAGCTGCATTTCTTCACGAAGTTTGCGGTCAAGAGCAGCCAGCGGTTCATCGAGCAAAAGAAGATCAGGCTCGAATACAAGAGCGCGTGCAATGGCGACACGCTGTTGCTGACCGCCGGAAAGTTCATGAACACGCCTGTTGCCCAATCCGCCAAGGCGAACCAGATCGAGATAGCACTCAACCCGCTCGGGAATGGTACGAGCATCAAACCGGCGCATCTTGAGTGGGAAGGCGACATTTTGTGCCGCCGTCATGTGCGGAAACAAGGCGAGTTTCTGGAACACCATGCCGATGGAACGCTTGTGCGACGGGACCGCACTGACAGCCTGTCCATTGATGAAGATTTCGCCGACACTTGGACGCTGAAAGCCTGCAATCAGCCGCAGCAGAGTCGTCTTGCCCGAACCGGACGGTCCGAGAATGGTCAGGAAACGCCCCTGTTCGAGATCGAAGGAAGCCGACCGGACGGCATGGAAACCGTTATAGATCATGCTGACATTCTTGGCCGAGACGGCAGCCGGTCCATTCTTGGCAGTATGGCCAGTTCCGTTTCCGGTGGTTTTCATCGATGTTTCCCGTTTCATTCAGAAGCGTTTGAAAACGCCAGATAGAATTGTCTCAAATCGCGTTTCGAAGCTTCGAAACGCTTAAATCGATGCCAGATAGCCGCCATCGATTGGAATGACCTGCCCCGTTACATAAGCCGAAGCTTTGCTTGAAAGGAACACCACAGCACCTGCAACGTCTTCCATTCGGCCGAACCGACCTTGCGGAATTTTATCCAGCATAGATTTTTGCCATTCGTCGTTCTCATAAAAGACGTCCGTCATTGATGTGCGGAAATAGCCCGGTGCGATGCCGTTGACCCGAATGCCGTGCGGCGCCCATTCGGTCGCAAGCGCATGCGTCATGCCCATGAGGCCGGATTTCGATGAGCCATAAGGCGCCGCTGTCGGAACACCAACATAGGAGGTTAGCGAACAAAGATTGATGATTGAGCCGCCGCTTTTGGCATCCGTCATGTGACGCGCAGCAGCCTGAGCGCAGAAGAAAGCGCCCTTCAGATTGGTCGAGACAATGCGATCCCACAGCGCTTCATCAATATCAAGCGAAGGCCGTATTTCTTCATAACCGGCATTGTTGACGAGAATATCGAGACCGCCCAGTTGTGCTGCGGCTTGTCCAGTCACGCGAGCACAGGCATCAACATCGCGGACATCAAGGGCGAGCGGCACACAGACGCGCCCATGGGCGGCGATACGAGAAGCCGTTTCGGTCAGATCGTCGGACTTACGCGCTGTTATGGCGACGTCGGCCCCCGCCGATGCCAATGCTTCGGCAATAGCCTGTCCCAGCCCCCGGCTTGCACCAGTGACCAGCGCCTTACGCCCGCTAAGGTCGAAAAGCGATAAAACCTGCATCATGTTCCCCTATGGACCTTGCCTGAACAAACATCGCCAGAACTTCTAATCATTCTGGGAGTAATGTTTAGCAATTTTTTATGGTCTCCCCGACATAAAGGCATCTTTTTCGGAACTTGTCTATACATATATATACAAAATAGGAGTTTAGTCTTAGAACTCTTTTATGAAGGACGCGCCGCATCCAAGAGCGCGCCATCAGAGGAGAACGCAAATGACCAATGATGAAGCCCCCCTCAACAGTCTGATTCGTCCGGAAATACGAGCGCTTAACCCTTATAATGCCGGGCTGACCATTGCCGAAGTTGAAGACCGCTATCACCCCGCGCAGATCGCGAAGCTCGGTTCAAACGAAAACCCGCTAGGCCCTTCCCCGAAGATAGAAGAGTTATTCGCCTCGGCGCATGATCTGCTGCGGCTCTATCCCGATCCATCCGGTCGGGCTCTGGCGCTGGAAATAGCACAAGAATTTCTGTGGCCCGAAGATGAGGTCATTCTGGGCAATGGATCTGAAGATCTGATCGGTGTGATCTGCCGTTCCGTCCTTCGCCCTGGTGATCACGTTGTCACCTTATACCCGTCCTTCCCTTTGCACGAAGACTATTCAACGTTGATGGGCGCAACCGTCGAACGGGTCGAAGTGAAACAATCGCTGGAGGTGGATGTCGACGCATTGGTCGAAGCGGTTTCGAAAGGCCCTCGCCTTGTCATGTTCGCTAATCCACTCAATCCGGTTGGAAGCTGGCTTGATCCGGAAGCGCTGCAACGGGTCGTAGAAGCCGTCTCGCCGGACACCTTGCTTGTGCTGGATGAGGCCTACGCGGAATATGCCGCTGGCGATGATTATCCATCTGCCATCGACCTGCTGCGCGACACCGATCTCAACTGGGTGGTGCTTCGGACCTTCTCCAAGGCTTACGGGCTGGCAGGCGCACGGCTTGGCTTTGGCCTTACCAGCGACAGCGCCTTACGCGGATATCTGGACCGCGCCCGCACGCCATTCAACGCCAATGCGATTGCACAAGCGACGGGATTGATTGCACGCCGTGATACGGAACATCTTGCGGCAGGTGTGGCGCTTGCATTGCGTGAGCGGGATCGGGTGGCTGAATTTCTCATGACACGGAGAGTCCGGTTCGCCCCATCGAAAGGCAATTTCCTGTTCATCGACGTGAAGTCGGATTCTGTCACTTTTGCCGAAAAGCTCCTGCGAGACGGCGTTATCGTCAAACCCTGGAAGCAGCAGGGTTACACGAACTTCATTCGCGTCAGCATCGGCAGCCCGGAAGAGAACGACCACTTCATGCAATCATTTGATCGGATATGCCCAGTCAGCTGATCTGCTATAGCCCGAAACATAAACGCCAAACAGGCGCCCTGAACTCAGAGCGCCTGTTTGTATAACTTCTCAATGCCACTGCGCAGGATGGCAAGCCAAGAGGTAGGCTAATCTCACGCCTTGCCGAGACGCTTGCGCAATTCGGCATTCTCAGCGCGAAGCCTTGCAGCCAGTTCCTTGCGCAGCTTCAGATTTTCAGCTTCCAGCGCCACAAGCGCCTTCAGATCATCACCCACAGACGACTGGACCGTTGCCGGTGCTGCAGTTTTTCCAGCGGCGTTTTTCCAGTTGTAATAGGTCTGCTCGCTGACTTCAGCCTGCTGCAAAACGGCTTTCAGCGTGGTCTCCCCACTCTTCATCGCCTTTGCAACAGAAGCGAGAATGGAAGCGCGTTCAGCTGGAGAATATCTCTTTCTCGTGCCAGCAATAGGCGTTGCGGCAGTTACATCCGCCTTGTTTGCCTTCGCAGCAGGCTTTGCAACCACAGCCTTGGGCTCTGCTTTCTTGCGCGGCGCGCGGGTTTTCGGCTTGGCGCCCGCAGACTTCTCTACGAAGTACGGCTTGAGATTGGCGCGAATGCGATCCAGAACCGTATCACCGGTCAGATCAGGCACAAAAGTCTTACCCGTTATCTGTTCGTAGGCCTGAACATAGACCTTCGACGTCTGTTCAATCAGATCGAGCGGGATTTCCGGGATCGGATCATTATAAGGATCGCAACGCTCGGTGACCCAAGCGCGCACAAAGTCCTTGTCAAAGCTTGCCGGACGGCTGCCTGCCGCAAAGCTCTCTTCATAGCTGTCGGCAATCCAGTAGCGGCTGGAATCTGGCGTATGGATTTCATCCGCAAGAATGATGCGACCGCTGGCGTCTGTCCCAAACTCGTATTTGGTGTCGACAAGGATCAATCCACGTTCAGCAGCACGCGCCTGTCCGCGCTCGAAAAGGGCCAGCGCATAACGCGACACTGTTTCCCATTGTTCGGCAGTCAGCAGACCCTGTTCAAGGATTTCCTCACCGGAAAGCGGCTCATCGTGCCCTCCGTCAAAAGCCTTGCTGGTCGGCGTGATGATTGGATGCGGCAGCTTTTCATTGTCCCTGAGACCATCGGGCAATATAACGCCATACATCTGGCGCTCACCCTTGCGGTATTTCGTCAGGATCGACGTGCTGGTCGTTCCAGCGAGATAACCGCGGACAACCACCTCAACCGGCAGAATATTCAACCGCGTGCCGATGACGACATTCGGATCGGGATAAGCCAGAACATGGTTCGGGCAGATATCAGCGGTTTCCTCGAACCAGTAGGACGCAGTCTGCGTCAAAACCTGACCTTTGAACGGGATCGACGTCAAAATGACATCGAAGGCGCTCAGCCGATCAGTCGAGATGATGATACGGCTGCCGTCTGGCAGGTCGTAGTTCTCACGAACCTTGCCGTTGTAGCGGTTCGGCAGTTCCGGGATATCAGCGCTGGGGAGAATGCGCAAAGTGCTCATTGGCAGAGGCTTCCGCTGTTGGTTCCGTCTGCCCTTCCGCTTAAACGCGCAAGTGGCTGCCCGTCAAGGATGAAGTCGCCCCGAATGCCAACTCAGCACTTCGCTCCCGGCTGTGCTTGCTCGCCCTGCATACGCTCTCCCCAGTCACGCATACTGATCAATATAGGCGCCAGAGAGTGGCCAAGGCCGGTCAGCTCATATTCCACCTTTGGCGGCACCTCCGGAAAAACAGTGCGATTTATGATCCCATCGGCCTCCAGTTCCCGAAGTTGCAAAGTCAGCATCCGTGGCGTTGCGGCCGGAACAAGCCTGCAAAGCGCGTTGAAGCGCAGCTTTCCTTTCAGCAAATGGAAGAGAATAACCGGCTTCCACACGCCGCCGATGACCGAAAGCGTTGCTTCTACCGCGCAGCCTGTTTTGCTGACACTGCGACGCTTGCCGCGGGCCCTGACACTATCATCCATGATACTACATGCCAAATTTGTACGTACTTTTTCAAAGATCAATATAGGCCTATTTGTTCCGGCATTAAAGGAGACAATGCCGTGCAGAGTTACATTCTAACTGGAAACGAAAATCCACGCCTCAAACTGGTTGAAAAGCAGGATCGCAAGCCCGGTCGCGGAGAGATTGCAGTCGATCTGCGCGCTGCATCGTTGAATTATCGCGACCTCATTGTCGCGAAGCGTACCAAAGACAGCATTCCCTTGTCCGACGGAGCGGGCGTAGTGTCGGCCATCGGAGAAGGCGTGACCGATTACGCCATCGGTGATCGCGTGGTCATCGGCTTCATGCCTGAATGGGTGGAAGGCCCTTTTTCTGAGGCCAAGAAGGCCTCAAGCCTTGGCGGGAATATTGTTGATGGCGTGTTAAGCGAGCGCATCGTCGTACCGGCAACCGGGGTCGTGCGGATACCGGACACTATGACATTTGAAGAAGCCTCAACGCTTCCCTGTGCGGGCGTCACGGCATGGTCGGCGCTTTTTGAAAGAAGACCGGTTCAGCCCGGCGAGACCGTATTGCTCCTCGGCACAGGCGGCGTGGCGATTTTCGCCTTGCAACTCGCAAAAATGGCAGGCGCTCGGGTCATCATTACATCGAGTTCAGACGAAAAGCTGGAGCGGGCCAAAAAGCTCGGCGCAGACCACGTCATCAACTATCAAACACATCCGGATTGGGAAAATGAAGTCCTGCGGCTGACGGGCAATATGGGCGTTGACCTGGCGATTGATCCAGCGGGTCCGGCCACACTGAACAAGACCCTCAAGGCAACACGCTTTGATGGACGCATATCGCTTATGGGTGTCCTGACCGGGTTCGATGGCCCCATTGAAACCGCTGCAATCCTTGAAAAGCGGATCACCTTGCAGGGCATTTATGTCGGCCCGGTTTCAACGCTTGCGTCCCTTGTTCGCACCGGCATCAAGCCGCAGATCGACAAGATCTATCCGTTCAGCCAAGCCGAAGACGCTTATAACGCGCTCCAGGGCGCGGGGCATTTCGGAAAACTGGTCATCAAGATCGGACAGTAAAGTTGCAGCCACCTAGGCTAAACGGCCCCGGATCAATATTCGACATCACCACTATACGGCGCATTCCGCATAGTGGTGATGTTTGTCTGGATTATTTCGCCGCCGCTTTGGCTCCAGCCTGCATATCCGCCAGATTTGCAACGATCCCCGCCGCTTCGGTTTGCAGAACATCCTTGGCGTTCTTGCGGGTCTTCTCAATGGCGATATCTGCGCTCAGGCTCCGCTCATTGGACTGAAGACCATCATCGGGACTGCTATTCAAACCGTCATCGGACTTCTTACGAGACTTGAGGCGGTTTTCTTCCGTCGCCATTTCATTGCGGCGTTCCGTTTCATTGAGAGAAAGCTCCGTCTTTTCGCGCTGGGTTTTCAACACCGCGATATCTTCCACAAACTGCTGGAATTCAGGATCATCCTTTACGCGCGCATCATGAAGACTCTGAAGCTGGGGCAACAACGCCTTGATATCACCAAGACGCTTGTATTTGGCCGGTTTGACTTCACTCCAAGGCAAGGCATTGTCAAAGCTCGACTCGCCAACGGTCTTCAGATCGAAAAGTCCGGGCAGGCTGATATCCGGCGTGACACCGCGCAGCTGCGTCGTGCCTCCGTTCACCCGGAAGAACTGGGCGATCGTCAGTTTCAGCTCACCGAATTTCGGCTCGGGATTATTCGCGACCTCGTCAAGATTGACCACGGTTTGCACCGTGCCCTTGCCGAAACTCGGTTCGCCGATAATCACGCCCCGACCATAATCCTGGATCGCTGCGGCAAAAATCTCCGAAGCAGAAGCCGAACCGCGATTGATCAGCACGCCGAGAGGCCCTTGCCACGCAGGCGTCGAAAGATCATCGCTTTCCACCTTGACCTTGCCGTTAGCGTTGCGCTGTTGGACCACTGGTCCCTTCCCAACGAACAGACCCGTCAGCTCAATCGCTTCCGACAGCGAACCACCGCCATTGTTACGGAGATCGAACAGGATGCCGTCGACCTTATCCTGCTTCAACTCGGTGATGAGCTTGGCGACATCGCGGCTGGCGCTACGATAATCCTTGTCGCCTTTTCTCCGCGCTTCGATATCTTCGTAGAAAGCGGGCAAGGTGATAACGCCGATTTTACGGGTGGCGTTGCCATCTTTGACATCAAGCACTGATTTCTGTGCAGCCTGCTTTTCAAGGCTGATTTTATCGCGCACAAGACTGATGATCTGATGTTTTGCATCCGGGCCGGCATTGGCTGGCAAGATATCCAGACGCACCGTTGAACCTTTGGCACCACGGATCAACTGCACAACTTCATCGAGGCGCTGGCCGACCACTTCTTTCATCGGCCCGTTTTCATCCTGGCCAACACCGGTAATACGATCGCCGACAGCAATCTTTCCCGAAACCTGAGCCGGTCCACCGGCCACAAGTTCACGGATCGTGATGTAATCATCCCTCTCCTGCAGCACCGCGCCGATACCAACAAGAGAAAGCTTCATCGATATATCGAATTCGGCAGAGGCACTTGCACCGAAATAATCCGTATGAGGATCGACGGACGTCGTATAGGCAGCCATGAACATCTGGAAAACATCGTCGCTCTTGTATTTGTAAATACGTTCAAGCGAGTTCTGATAGCGCTTTTCCAGCGTATCGCGGATGGAGGCATCATCTTTGCCTGCCAGCTTCAGGCGCAACCAGTCATTCTTGACACGCTTGCGCCAGAGATCCTTGCTTTCCTCGTCGGTCGCCGGCCACGGCGCCTTGTCACGCATAAGCGGGTAGCTTTCCTGCTCGCTGAAATCGAATTTCGTGTTGAGCAGGCTACGTGCGTAGGTCATGCGGTCGGTAATGCGCTTTTCATATATGTTGAAGATAGAAAACGGGATGCTCAGATTTTCCTGCTTGATCGCGTCGTCGATCTTGGCCTTGTTGGCCATAAAACCGTCAACGTCCGATTTGAGGAAGATCAGCCGATCCGGATCCAGCGACTTGATAAACCGGTCCATGATCTTGGTCGACAATGCATCGTCAAGCGGCACAGGCTTATAATGAAAACGCGTCAGAAATTCTGCGGTCAGACGCGCGGCCTGAACCTGCTGCGGCAGTGGCTCGAGCGCTGGTGGTGGGCCAGCCTCAAAAGCGAGTGCAGGTGAAACGGTTGCCAGAAAGAGGCAAAGGGAACCAAATTTTAGACGTTTCAAGAGTCGACCTGTTGTTCAGCGCAAAAATAATTGACTTCAATCTATGTGGAGCAATTATGGTTTTTTGGCAACCGGACTCCGGCTGCTCAGGTCACGCAACCGAAGTCTTGCTAGTCAAAAGCAGCTTGCGCGCTTTCAAAATGCATATGTAATCGCTGTTTATTCTGTCGATATCTTGCGTCGCGCGAACACGATCACGCAGGCTCCAGTACATCTGCGCATTGCGTTCATATTTCTGTGAAGCGGGCATCAGGCCAGACATTCGGATTTTTGCATCACAAACGGACATCAATCAGCATTGGTCCGTCTTTAGACAAAGCCGTTTTCAGCGCCGCTGCGAGAGCAGCATTGTCTGAAACCGATACCGCATCCACGCCAAAACCACGAGCCAGAGAAACCCAGTCAAGTTCGGGCTTGTCGAGGCTCATCATATCCCGCGCCGTCTCACCCGGCTTTGCGCCAACTTTGGCATATTCACCGAGCAGGATGGCATAGGACCGGTTGTTGAGGAGGAGCGTTGTGACCGGCAGATTTTCGCGCGCCTGTGTCCACAGGGCCTGCAATGTATAGGCTGCTGAACCATCCGCCTGCAAGGCGATCACGCGCCGATCAGGCTCTCCCATAGCTTGCGCGCCTATAGCCGCACCTGTCGCAAGGGGAATTCCGCCGCCGATTGCGCCACCGGTGACAGATAGCCAATCGCATGGTGCGGCTGACGACATAACTGCCTCAAACCCACCGCCGGAGGTCAATGCCTCATTAACAACAATTGCACCGTCCGGCAGTTGCGAAGCGACGATCTGAGCCAAGGTCTCCGGCGTTATCGGACCTGTTGTTTCAGGGCCGCGCAATTGTTGACCTTCGACGGGTACGTCTGTGGGACTGGCATTCATGCGAGACGCCAGCGCCACAAGTGCGCCATGTGCATCTTCATTAGGCGTGCACAGTGTCAAGACTTCTGCATCTTCTCGATGCGTGAGGCTTGGCAAGCCCGGATAGCGGAAGAACCCGACCGGCGGCGGACAGCCCACCAGAATAACGATGTCATACGGTTCGAGAGTGCGAACAGCATCTGCGACCGAATAGGGTACGGCTGGCAGGTTCAGACGTCCCCGTCCTTTGGGTTGTCGCGCAATCATCGGACTTCCCATCAATGCGGCGCCACTCTTGACGGAAATTCCATGTAGCAGCGGATGAAGATCAGCGCTTAGTCCCGCTGTGCCAAGCAATATGAGCGCCTTTTTATCCGAGCCAAGGGCATTGGCAACCTTATCGACGGTCTCCGCAACAAATGGCTCAGGTTTTCCGGCAATGTAATCTCGGGCGATCACACCGCCTTTGCTCCACGACACATCCGCTGGAAGCACAAGCGAAGCAATTTTGCCATTCCCGGACGAGGCGGCAGCCAAACCTGCCAATGCGTCGTCACCAATCTTCGCCGGATCGGTTCCAAAGCGGACCCACTGCGATGTACCGCCCGCCAGAGCCTCGACATTCGCTGTCAGCGGGCTGTCATAGGCGACATGATCCATGGCATGATCGCCGACAATATTCAGCATGCCACTGCCCGCGCGTTTTGCGTTATGAATGTTAGCAATGCCATTGGCATAGCCTGGTCCACAATGAAGCAGTGTGACTGCTGGCCTTTGGGTCACACGATAATAGCCATCGGCCATACCTGTGACCGTGTTTTCCTGCAGCCCCAGCACACACCGGATACCCGGAATGGTATCGAGCGCGGCAACAAAGTGCATTTCACTGGTCCCGGGATTGGCAAAACATGTATCGACTTTTCCCTCAACGAGGGTGTGCACGAGAGCTTCGGCTCCGGTTAAGCTATTATCGGTCATGCGTCCTCCAATCCCAGATTACAGTATCCCGTCATAAGCGCGGGGCTTTGGTCAAGCCCCAACTGTCTCAACAATAAGTGCATCCACGGCGACCGCACCATCAGCTCCGACCATCAATGGATTGACGTCCAGTTCAAGCAGGGTTTCATGATGCTCATCGGCATAGCTGGCAATTGCCATGATTGCATCCACAACAGCCTCCAGATCGGCCTTTGGACGCCCGCGGAAACCATCCAGCAGACTGAAGCTTTTCAGGTTTTGCAGAGCCGATCTGACTTCACTGCGAGAGACCGGGAGTAGCAAAGTGGCCGCATCTTTTAGAAGTTCCACCAGAATGCCGCCCGCGCCAATCAACAGAACCTGACCGAATAGCGGGTCCCGTTTGACACCGACAATCAGCTCGGCAAGGGGCGCAGACTGCATCGGTTCAAGCAGGAAGTTTTCAAGCTTGATCGACGGATCGTGACGTTCAACCGAAGCGACCATCTTCTCGGCAGCGATAATCGCGTCAGCGCGCGACTTGATATTCAATGCAACGCCACCAACCTCAGTCTTATGTGCCAGCTTTTCGTGCAACACTTTCAACACGACAGGATTGTCGAATTGTTCTGGAAGCGCCTGTATCGCTGCCAATGACACGACGCGTCCCGCTGGTATAGGCAATCCAAAGGCACTCAGCCGCCGCTTGGATTCCGCTTCGTGCACAACCCTCGCACCGGGATCCGACAACCTCCTGCCAACACGTAGCGGCAGCGAAATTTTGTGGCATCCAGCCTCAGTGTCATTCGCGATCATTGCGCAATAGCCTGCCCACAGGGCAATAACGCGAGCCGCGTCATGCAGGCCGTTCAAAGGCACAATTCCCTGCTCGATGAGCATGGCGGCATCTTCCGGAGGGATGCTCTCAGTATTGACCGATGCGTGAAAGACCGGCTTGCCGGTTGCACGTCCCGCCGCAGCCAAAGCGCGATCCATCGCCTGATGGGCTGATTTGTCTTTGTAAGGTGATCCGACGGGCGGATAGTCGATCACGAGAATCCCGGCATCGACGTCACCTTCCAGCATCGTTGTAAACATCGGGGTCAACAACGGCTCGCTACCCCAATAACCGGCTGTAAAATCGAGAGGATTGGAGACATGCCCGAAATCCGGCAACATCGGCTTGATAGTATCGACCTGATGCTTATCCGGCTGCGGCAATTTCAAGCCTGAGAAAGAGCAATAGTCCGCAGCAAGGCCATTGTCGCCGCCTGAACTTGAGAACACCGCGACCCGATCACCGTTCAAAGGTTCGCAGATCGAAGCGAGTTTCATCATCTCCAGGAACTGCGGAACCGTATCGGTCTCCAGCACGCCCAGCTTTTTGAAAAGCGCTTCATAATACTCATTTTGCCCCGCCAGCGAGCTGGTATGGCTGGCCGCCATAACCGCGCCAAGTTCCGAGCGGCCCGACCTGTAAACAATCACCGGTATCTTGCTTGATCGCGCTCGCAGGCAGGCCCGCGAAAAGGCTTCCACATCGCGGATTCCTTCCATAAACAGGCCAAGACAGGTGACATTGGGATCATCGATCAGACAGTCAATATAGTCTTCAAACCCAAGGACAGCCTGATTACCGGCGCTTATGAGGTAGGAATAAGGAACCGAACGGCTGTTCGACACCAGATGCCCCGTGACATTGCCGCTTTGCGAGATGACGGCTGCACCGCGACCGCCTTTGAGCGGCGGGTAAAGGGCTGGCCAAATGCTACCGTGATTGACGTAGTTGACAAGGCCATAACAATTGGGACCTACCACAGCCATATCGCCGGAAGCTTCAATGAATGCCTCATGGCGTGCCATGCCCGCTTCGCCGATCTCCGAGAACCCGGAGGCATAACAAACGACACCCCCTGCCTTGAGTGCTTGCAGTTGCCGCAACGCGATAATCGTAGCGTCGGCATTCACAGCCAGAAAGACCGCATCGGGAGAAACAGGCAAATCGACAATCGACGCGACGCATGGATATCCAGCAATCTCACTGCGCTTTGGATTTACCACATAAACCTCACCGGCGAAGTCCTGCTCGCGCAAGGTTTTCAGGGTCGATTCAACCTGACCACCCCCAATGAAAGCCATGGTCTTTGGCGCCAGCAATCGCCTGAAATTTTCTCTCAACGCTGGACGCACGAATCCATCCTGCGCAAGCGCATGGGTCTTTAGCATTCTTTCCTCCCGTGAACGCTCCCCTATCGCCTCCGCGACGTATCAGTGACCGTCGGATTGGTTGGGATAGGTATTAAATCTCTTGGGCAAAGGCGCTGATGTTGGAAACTCGTCCACCCCGAAATCTGGCCTCAACGGATAGTCTTCCGGCTTCTCGCCGAACAAACCGCAAAGCCATTTGCGAATGATGATGCAGCATTCCTCGTCAGTGTAGGTCTGTTCCATGACACGGCCAAGCCACAAGCCATCCGCCAGCTGGGTCAGTGTGATAGCTTCCAGCCGCACATCAATCTCCATACCCTTGTCATGGGCGACGGCCAGCAGCCGGCGTTCAATGAACGACCGATACTTCCCCCACAGACTGCGATGGAGCGCGAGTATCTCCGGCACAACCCAGGCTGCACTCATGTAATGGATCAGCAATGGGTGATAACCGATATCGCGAAGAAACGGGCCGGAGGCTGCAAAAATCAGCCGTTGGAAGTTGCCAGTGGTGGTCGATGTCATCAGATGACGATAAAAATCATCCGCATTTTGAAGATAATAGCGATGAGCAGCCGTCAGCAAATCCTCTTTGCTGGCAAAGTAATGATTGATCAGTCCGCGCGAGAACCCGGATTCGTCGCTGATCGTGTTAATCGTTGAATTCAGATATCCGTTCTTGATGATCGAATTCAGCGCAGCAATGATCAGTTCCTGCTTCCTGATTTCATTCGTCTGCCGTGGTTTGCTCTGTCTTCTCATCAGCTACCTTCTAAAATACGGAATCCTGCGTCAATTATTGTCGATAAGGGCTTAGAAGATCCCTGGCGATGATATCCTGATGAACTTCCGATGTTCCTTCCCATATGCGCTCAATACGGGCATCACGCCAGAAGCGCTGTATCGGGAATTCTTCCATAAGCCCCATACCGCCAAAGATTTGAACAGAATTGTCCGCAACCCGGAAAACCATTTCTGAGCAATAATAATTGACCATCGAGGCTTCCGTCCGGTTCATCAATCCATTTTCGATCTTCCAGGCCGCCTCCTTCACCATCAGATCGCCCAGCCTAACATCCACAGCCATGTTGGCTATCTTGAAACCGACGCCCTGAAACTCGCCAATGGTCTTACCAAATGCTTTGCGCGTGCCCGCCCATTCCTTGCTCATCTCGAAGATGCGTTCCGCGCGCCCTACACAATGCGCCGACAAGGCAACACGACCGTCATAAAGCCATTCATTGGCCATATCAAAGCCTTTGCCTTCCTCGCCCAATATCTTGTCCTCATGCACGCGCACATCTTCAAGATACACCATGGTCGGATTGTAACCGCGTGTCACGATCGATTTCATTGGCTCAACACGTACTCCCGGCAAGGACTTGTCGATGAGGAAGGATGTAAACCGTTTCCGACGACCACGCGGTGTTTCATCGACGCCGGTAACGGCAATCAGAATGATGAAATCAGCGATGTCAGCATGGGAGATAAATTGTTTAACCCCGTTGATGACCCAGTGATCTCCCTCCTTCACCGCTTTGGTGGTGATACCGCGTGCGTCAGAACCGGCCCCCGGCTCCGTCAAAGCGAAAGCATCCTTTCGTTCGCCCCGGATTGCAGGCTTCAGATATTCCTCAATCTGCTCACCCTTGCATTTGAACAGAATGCCCGTGACACCGCGGTTCATACACATTGTCAGCGCCGAACTGACCTTACCAAGCACACGCTCCGCCTGCATTTTCGTCTGCTTATCGAGGCCCGGGCCGCCCCATTCTTCGGGCAGATTCATGCCGGCAAAACCGGCATCCTCCGCCTTCTGTTTAATCTCGTCCTTGATCTCATCAGGAACATATCGCAGCTCCTCAACGATGTTCTCATGCGGATAAAGTTCTCTTTTGCAGAATTCCTCCAGTGAATCGATAAGCGCCTGCTGTTCGAAGCTCAGTGAAAAATCCATATTCTATCCCCCTCAGGCACCCATAAAGCGCGGCGCGCGACGTTCATTGGCGGCCGCCAAACCTTCTGCATGATCTTTCGTCTTGGCGCAGATTTTCCCGGCTAGTACTTCCTCAAGCTGTTGATCGGACAGGCTGCGAAGATTGGATGCGTTGAGAAGCTTCTTTGCTTGCGCGATTGCGACCGTCGGACCGCTTGCCAGCTTTTGTGCGAATGCGAGCGTTTCGGCCCAAAGCTTGTCTGGCGCACTGACATGACTGACCAGCCTGTTCTCCAGCGCCTTTTCTGCATTCCACAATTCGCCGGTATAGACGAAATGTTTGGCCGTCTCCAATCCGACAATTCTTGGCAAAAGCCAGGTGCCGCCACAGTCCGGATTGTAACCCACATTGGTGTAGGAGCAGATGAACTTGGCCGTCGTCGAGGCGTAGCGGAAATCGCAGGCAAGAGCCATGTCCAGACCTGCTCCAACAGCCGCGCCTTCAATCATCGCGATGACGGGCTTTGGCATGTCGTTGACCTGCTGGACTAGACGCAGAGATTCTTCGACCCAGTTCATGTCCGGCCAATCGGTCTTGCCAGCAGCCCATTCCTTGACGTCGGCTCCGGCGGAAAATGCGCCTCCACGACCGGTCAAGATCAAGGCGCGCATATCAGCGTCCAACGCTGCCTCTCGAAGAGCCTTGCGCAATTCAATTGTCAGGCCCATGCCGAGCGCGTTTCTGGCTTCCGGCCGGTCGAGCGCGATCACCCCAACGGCGTCATGCCGTTCGACTTTGATAAACTTATACATTTTTCCCATTTCTGCCCAAGGTGCGAGGGCACGTTCCGTTATTATTAGTCCTCTAGCTTCCGCTCCATTGCGGCGCGCGTTTCTCCAGATAGGCGCGCTGTCCTTCAATCATGTCCTGCGATGTCAACATTTTCTCGTAGATGACGAGATCAGCCCGCCCGTCGGCGCGCAGATGCATGGCGTCCCGCTCGGAAAGACCGTCCGCAGCCCGCAAAGTCTCTTTCAGGGCTTGCTGCGCCAGTGGCGCTGTTCCGGCGATGTGCTGGGCAACCGCCATGGCTGTGGCCATGAGTTCCTCTTTCGCTGTCACGCGATAGACAAGCCCCCAACGAAAGGCTTCCTGAGCACTCATCGGCATGCCAGTCCAGATCATCGCCGTCGCGACATGGTAGGGAATGCGACGTGGCAAACGCTGAAGACCACCACCATCTGGCAACAGCCCGCGCTCCAGTTCGGGCAATTGGAAAAAGGCGTTTTCCGCTGCGATGAGCATGTCGCAAGCAAGAGCCAGTTCAAGACCACCGCCAACGGCTGGACCGTTAATGGCCGCAATCAGGGGCTTTTTCAAAGACCACAAGGTTGTAATGCCGCCAAAACCGCCCTCCCGCGCGCCGGGTTCTAATTGATCGGTGTGACCAGCCTCGTTGAAATCAAGACCTGCACAGAACGCCTTGTCGGATCCGCTTGTCAGAATACCAACGCGCAATTCAGGATCGTTTTGAAGATAAAGTGCGGCCTTTTCCAGATGCCGGCTCAAGGCCCGGCAGATCGCATTGACCTTCGGCTTGACCATGCGGATGATCAGTACGGGTCCTTCGCGCTGCAACGAAAGATAGCCTGAGAACTCGACGTTCAAAGTGTCGATCATGATTGAGTTCCCTTTTTTGCAGCTTTCAGACTGTAGAGGTGCAGCAATAATGGGGGTACCGAGGTCACAACCAGCATCACTGTCGAAACCACAGCAAGAGTGGGGTCAACATCATCGCGCAACGTCGCAAATGTAACACGTGGCAGTGTGGACATCGGTCCGGAAGCCACCATCAATGAGATGATCAGTTCGTCGAAAGATATCAGGAATGACAGAAGCATGGAGGTAATCACAGACAGCTTCAGTTGCGGCAGTGTTACGGTCATAAAGGCCTTGAAGCGGTTGGCGCCAAGGCTGCGCGCAACCATCTCCTGGCTTTCGTCATAAGCGCTGAACCCCGCAGTCATGGTGAGGATGACAAAAGGCATCGCCACAACCGAATGGCCTAGTATCATACCCCAGATCGTGTTGAGCATCCCGCCAATGCTCGCATAGACAAAGAATATTCCTATCGCGATTAGTATTGACGGCACGGCCAGCGGCGCGACCAGCGTGGTGCGTATGAGGTTTTTCAGACCAAAGCGGCCCTGATTGAGCGCATAGGATGCCGCGACGCCGGTCACCGTGGCCAACACCATGGTGCCCAAAGCAACCCGTAGGGATACCCATAATGCATCAATCCATTTCTCCTGATGAAGAAAGGCATTATACCAGCGCAGCGACCATCCAGCCGGTGGAAATATCAGGGCGGTGCTCGAGCTAAACGATACCGGGATGACAATCAGTGTCGGCGCAATCAGGAAGAAGATGACAACGCCAACCAGAATATAGAGCCAGAGCCGATCACGATGAGAGATGTGGGATTCCATGATATCACCTCAACGACCTGATGAGAGCCAGCGCACAAGGACCAGGCTGATCCACAGGCACAGCGCCGTCATCGCAAGCAGAAGTACGGCAAGGGCTGCTGCAGGTCCCCAAGTTGGATAAAGCGAGATCGACTCTTCGATACGCTGCGCAATCAGCTTGACCTTCCCGCCGCCCAGCAATGCCGGAGTGATGTAAAAGCCGAGGCACATGACGAAGACCATCACAGTTCCCGCGACAAGTCCGGGCATCGATAGGGGCAGGAATATGCGGCGGAACGCATGGGTGGGCGATGAGCCGACATTCGCGGCTGCGCGCATCAGATTGGCATCAATTGTCTTCATCGACGCATAGAGCGGCAGCACCAGAAATGGCACCATGATATGCACCATGCCGATGACGGTGCCTGTCGTGTTGTGCACGAGCGTGAGAGGCCGATCGATGACGCCAAGGAAGGCAAGCGTCTTGTTGACCACGCCGTTGCGCTGCAAAATGATGAGCCAGGCAAAGGTGCGTACAAGTCCCGATGTCCAGAATGGAACCAACACCAGAAGCATCAACAGACCAGCCCATTTGCTCGGCAGTATCGAGATCAGATAGGCGACAGGATAGCCCAGAAGCACACAGATAACCGTGACGATCAGCGCAATGCGGAACGTGTTGAGAAACATCTCAACATAGGCTTCTTCCGAGAAGAACAGACGATAGTTCTCAAAGCTCATCTGGCCGGTCACATCGATGACAGACATGGAAAGCAGCCACATCAGTGGAGCCACCATCAAGACACCAACGATCAGTAGCGCAGGCGTTGTCAGGCCCAGCATCGACCAGATTTCGTTCCGTCTTTCCCTATTCAAGAGGCGACTGTTTTCATCAAGTTCGCTGCCTGTTATCGGGGCCGAAATGATTGCTTCCTTCATGATGAAGCCTCCGCCCTCACATAGCGGGTGTCCGCCCGCTGAACGCCAAGCGTCACACGTTCACCAGCACGAGGCAAAGAACCATGATTATCTGACCGGTTCGCGATACGCGTGAAAACCTTGTGACCACCGTCCAGCATGATTTCAAAGAGAATACATTCGCCCTGATAAATCGAGGATGTGACCAAACCTTTGAAAATATTATCACCGTTCTGCCCAGCACGATCTTCGTCAACGACAATGCGCAGATGTTCCGGGCGCAACGACAGCAGAGCGTCACCGCCAAGCGCAGACACGTCTCCGGCAAAGCGCACAGGCTTGTTGTCGTAGCTGAAGCCATCAGGCGTTTTGTGCAAAGGCAAAAAGCTGGTTTCGCCGATGAATTCAGCAACGAAACGGCTGTCTGGCTTCTCATAGAGGTCTGACGGCGTTGCAATCTGCGCCAGCTTTCCGTTGCAGAAAACAGCGATCCGATCAGACATGGTCAGCGCCTCACGCTGATCATGAGTAACAGAGATGGTCGTCATACCAAGACGATCATGTAGTTTCCGAATTTCGATCTGCATCGTCTCGCGAAGCTGTTTGTCCAATGCAGACAGCGGCTCATCCATGAGGAGAATGCGTGGTTCAAAGATTATGGCGCGCGCCAGTGCGATACGCTGACGCTGCCCGCCTGAAAGCTCGTTGATCCGCCGTGCGCCGTAACCGGACAACTGGACCATATCCAGTACCCGGTTCACACGCGTTTCAACGTCGCTTTTCGACACTTTCCGAAGACGCAGCGGATAGGCAACGTTTTCCTGAACCGACATATGCGGAAATAGAGCATAGTTCTGGAACACCATGCCGATATTGCGTTTATGCGGCGGCAGGTGAATGATCTCCTGATCGGCTATACGGATCGATCCGGCCGTCGGTCTGGAGAAGCCTGCAATCATCATCAGGAGACTGGTCTTGCCGGAACCCGACGGACCGAGCAGGGTCAGGAATTCGCCCGCCTGAATGTTGAATGAGACATCATCAACCGCGCGAACTGATCCATAGTGCTTTGACAATGACCGGATCGTAACCGGTAGAGCCGTGATCGGTGAGTGAGGCATCTATACGTTCCATCTGACGACACCGTCAATTCCGGGCGCCGAACCGCTGAGAATAATGGGAACCTGAAATGGATCAGCAAACGGGTGCGGGCTCAAATAACCCGCACCCAAGCTGCCGATTACTTCATCATGGTTGAATCCCACTTCGTCTGGGCTTCTTCACTGTGTTTCGCCCAATACGGCATATTGGTGATGAGCTGCTGCTTCAGGTTGTCACCACTTGTAATGATTCTGGCGGCCTTTTCAGGCGATACCAGTCCCTGACGGAAAGCATCCTGGTTCATCGGACCGTATGAAATGTAATCGGGCAGACGCGCCTGATATTTCGGATCAAGCAAATGATTGATCAGGCGCATTGCGCCTTCTGGATTTGGCGAATTCTTTGGAATGACCAGACACTCGACATCCATCACGGCATCGGTAAGCTTATAGGCATAGGGCGCACCCTCCTTGATCGCCGCATCAATACGGGCCGCCCAGATGGAAAGCATGTCGACTTCTTCAGACGTGGCAAGCTGCGTCGCCTGCGCGCCTGTGGCCCACTGAACCGCGATATCAGGCTTCAGCTTTTGCCATTTCGCCATCGCACGATCCATATCGATAGGGTAGATATCCTTTTTGTCCACGCCATCCGCCATGAGCGCGATTTCCATATTCGTCGCGGGCGAATTGCCGGAAATGGCACGGCTACCCGGGAACTTTTCGACATCGAAAAAGTCGGTCCAGTTCTTGGGCGGATTGTCTCCATAGACATTTTTGTTATAGGCCAGAACCGTGGTATAAGCGGTAAAGCCAACCCAGTATTTGCTTCGCAGATGTTCTGGAATACCAGCTGCGTTGGGGATTTTGGAATAATCCAGCGGTACAAGAAGATCTTCCGTCCCGGCCAGATCACAGAGGCCGCCGTAAAGCTCAGCGACATCAATATCCACGGCCTTGGCGCGCACCTTGGTCCTGATGTCGCGTATCCCACCGGCCAATACATAGTCGACCACTGTCATACCGTGATCCGCAGGCAATTGGTCAAGAATGGCTTTGCGCACGCCTTCCTGATAAGCGCCGCCGTAGGACGCGTAGCTCACAGTTTCGTTGGCATATGCGGCGCTGGCAAACATCGCGACAGCCGTCGCAATCATAATTCTTGTTTTCATTGTTCCTCCCATTTTGGCAATTGTCATGCCAGATCATTTTGCTTTGCTTTATGACCTTGCCCGAACCGTTCCTCCTCCAAGGCGTTTCGAGCGGCCTTCACCATCAGTTGGAAAAGAGTTCCAGCCCTCCCTTCAACGCCGAACGGCAATCCGAAACCATGCGCTCAATAAGCTCGCCACAGCTCGGGATATCATCGATCAATCCAATCGCCTGACTAGCCCATATCAAGCCGTTATCTAAGACCCCTGTTGAAAGCGCAGCTCGTCCGCGGCTACCCGACACAAGTGGTTGCACATCAGTAAACTCCGCGCCTCCTGCACGATGTTCGATCGTCACAACCTCATCAGAAATGGTATTCTTCAGGACACGACCCGTATTACGGAAAGTGCGGAAAATAAGATTGGTGTCGCGTTCACTCGCGGAAAGCAAGGCCTGCTTGATGTTCTCGTGGATCGGCGCTTCTTTGGTCGCGCAAAAGCGCGTTCCCATGTTCACGCCTTCCGCGCCCAGCATCAAGGCCGCAGCCATACCTCGACCGTCTCCAATACCCCCCGAAGCGATCAATGGTGTTGATTGCCGCTGAGAAGTGACCCGGTTTGGGGTGATATTTCCATTTAGAATTGACCCATGTTTGAACCTTCCCTCGTTTGTTTTTCAGCG
>NZ_VCPE01000009.1 GCF_005938105.1 Brucella haematophila
CGACAAGGCTTCCGACCATGCCGACCTTTTTAAGGGCTCTTACTAACACATAACAAAACCACTTCTAGTGGTTCAAGCGTAGCGTCCCAAACCTCCACCTCTGGTGGAGGTCATGACTTTTTCAGATTTTGAAATAGTTATGAGTAATATATTGGTTAGACCTAATTATTATATAAAAAATATTAGATATATGGAAAAATTTATTTGTAAATAAACATTGGGAGTTCTTTATTTTGAATAAGGTTTTGGCATTTGCATGCATTATTGCTTCGCTTGCAGCGAGCCCTTCTTACGCCTGCGTCATGATGGGGATGTCCGATGGTGGTGGAAGCTGTCTGAAGGATTGCGAGGATTATGCAACTTGGGTGTGGCTTTGCCGGATTGGGCAATCAGCGCCACAGCCAGTCTCTGAAAATAAATAATTGACGCTGAGGTGCGGGGGCATCTTGGCATAAAAGTATAGATGGACACTCCGTTTCGGCGGAGTGTCTTGAAGAATAGTAATTAACTCATGTTTTTCACGTTATCGTGATGTAAATGTATAAATCTCCGTAAAGAACACGTTTTACTTTCCGCAAGGGCGATATGTTCGATCCGATCATTGCAATGGCAGGAATTGTATCGGATATTTGGCCAAGGGATGAGTTTTGTTCACTTAAATGCGGAGGACTACATGCGTTTGTTTTTTCTTACGGTTGGTTCTGCGGCAGTTCTCGTCGCCAATATGGGACTGGCTCAGGCCGACGCGATTGCTGATCGTCAGGCTATCATGAAAGATCTGGGTCGTTCGGTGGGCGCAATCGCGCCGGTGGTCAAAGGCGAAAAGCCGTTCGAAGCTGCTGCTGTTCTGGCTGCGCTTGAAAAGATCGACGCCGACGCCAAGAAGCTCGATGTCGATACGCTGTTTCCTGCTGGTTCGGATAAGGGTGATACGGAAGCATCGCCGAAAATCTGGGAAAACAAGGACGATTTCGTCAAGCATGTCGAAAAATTCCGCGACGATGCAGCCGCTGCTGTAGCGGCCAAGCCGCAGGATGTCGATACGCTCAAAACGGCATTCCAGCAGGTTGCCGCCAATTGCGGTTCCTGCCATCAGGCCTTCCGCGTCAAGAAAAACTGATAGGCTTCGATAAAATCGGCAGTTTCGCCTGATGGGTGAGGCTGCCGCAATGGAATGGGTAGGATGGTCCGCAAACTGGCATATGCCGCGGGCGCTGTGCTTGTCATCGGCGCTGCCGCCTTCTGGATTCTGACCACGCCGCAAAAGGTGGACAGCGCGGTTCTGACTTCAATGAAGCCCGGCGATGCTGTCAAAGGCGAGCAGGTTTTCTGGGCGGGTGGTTGCGCATCCTGCCACGCCGCACCCGGCGCTGCGGGCGATGCGCGCAAGGTGCTTGCCGGCGGCTACGAACTGGTCTCGGATTTTGGCACCTTCGTCGTGCCGAATATCTCGCCCTCCGAGCAGGGGATCGGCACCTGGACCATTCAGGATTTTGCCAATGCGATGCTGAAAGGCGTGGGCAAGCAGGGCGAGCACCTCTACCCGTCCTTTCCTTACACCTCCTACGCCCGAATGAAGCCGCAGGATGTAGCTGATCTCTATGCCTATATGAAAACACTGCCCGCATCGGACAATGTCGCAGCACCCCATAAACTCGGCTTTCCGTTTAATATCCGCCGCAGTCTCGGCTTATGGAAGCATCTTTACCTGTCGGATGCCCCGGCAGTTGCCATTGCCGACGCATCGGATCTCGTGAAGCGCGGACAATATCTGACCGAAGCGCTCGGTCATTGCAGCGAGTGCCATACGCCGCGCAATATCATTGGCGGGTTGCAAACCGACCAATGGCTGGCGGGCGCATTGTCGGCGGAGACGGGCAGCGATGGCAAAAAGAGCGTCGTCCCGAATATCACGACGGGCGAAGGCGGCATCGGCGACTGGAGCGAAAAAGACATCGCCTATGCGCTGCAAAGCGGCTTCACACCGGACTTCGATTCGCTTGGCGGATCAATGACCGATGTAGTGTCCAATATGGCGCATCTGACCGAAGCAGACCGCAATGCTATCGCAGCCTATCTGAAAAGCATTCCCCCACATGCGAATGGCTATAAAGCTCAATAGCTGGGTTTAGAGCGCGTTTCGATCTGATTGAATCAGATCGGCGCTCTAATTCTTTGTTTTAACGCGCATCTTTTCTGATCGAAGCAGGATCAGAAATCAGTCCAGTGGACTGATTTTCCTGCGGAGACGTTTCACACTTTTCGGGATGCGCTCTATGCGGTCTTTATTTCTTCCAGCTCCAGTTCTTCGATCATGGTCTGCCGCATGACGAATTTCTGGATTTTTCCGGTAACTGTCATGGGGAATTGATCGACAAAGCGGATATGCGCCGGGATTTTGTAATGGGCGATCCGCTGCTGGCAGAAGCTGACCAGTTCCGCTTCATTCAGACGTCCGTCCTGACTGAGCTTGATCCAGGCGCAGATGACTTCGCCAAACCGGCGGTCAGGGATGCCGAAAATCTGCACATCACTGATGGCTGGATGGGTGAACAGGAACTCTTCAATCTCGCGCGGGTAGATATTCTCGCCGCCGCGAATAATCAGATCCTTGATGCGCCCGACTATGTTGCAATAGCCTTCCGCATCGATGGTGGCGAGATCACCGGTATGCATCCAGCCTGCGTCATCGACAGCGCCTGCCGAGCTTTGCGGATCGTTCCAGTAGCCGCGCATGACACTGTAGCCCCGCGTCAACAGCTCGCCCTTTTCGCCACGTGGCACGATCCGGCCATCTGCATCGACAATCTTGACTTCGAGATGCGGGTGAATGCGGCCAACAGTTGAAACACGCCGTTCCAGCGGGTCGTTGGTAGAACTCTGGAAACTGACGGGGCTCGTTTCCGTCATGCCATAAGCGATGGTGATTTCGCTCTGGTGCATTTCGCTGATCACCCGGCGCATGACTTCGACCGGGCAGGGCGATCCGGCCATAATACCGGTGCGCAGGCTCTGAAGATCGAACTTTGCGAATTCCGGGTGCTCCAGTATGGCGATGAACATGGTCGGCACGCCATGCAGGCCCGTGCATTGTTCATCCTGCACAGTCTGTAAGGTCAGGAGCGGATCGAAACTTTCATTCGGGATCACCATGCAGGCGGCATGGGTCATGCAGGCAAGATTGCCAAGCACCATGCCGAAGCAATGATAGAACGGCACCGGAATGCACAGCCGATCCTGTTCGGTCAGGCGCATGGCTTCGCCAACGAAGAAGCCGTTATTCAGAATATTGTGGTGGGAGAGGGTGGCGCCCTTGGGGCTGCCCGTGGTGCCGCTGGTAAACTGGATATTGATCGGGTCGTCGAATTGCAGATCTTCCGAGAGCTGTTGCAGTTCGTCACGCGCCGCCTCATCGCCCGCAGCGGCAACCGCGTCGAAGTTCATCATGCCATCGGTCTGTTCGTCGCCAAGGCGGATCACGCAGCGCAAGGCTGGCAGGCGCTGCGACACAAGATGGCCGGGTCGGGCGCTATCCAGTTCTGGCACGATAGAGCGCAATATATCGAGATAATTGCTGGTCTTGAGCGATGGCGCGAGGATGAGCGCCGAGCATTCGACCTTGGCAAGCACATATTCCAGTTCATGCGCCCGGTAGGCGGGATTGATATTGACGAGGATCAGGCCCGCTTTGGCCGTGGCAAATTGCGTCAGTATCCATTCGAGATTGTTCGGCGACCAGATGCCAACCCGCTCGCCGGGACGCAGGCCGATGGCGAGAAGACCTGCCGCAAGGGCGTCAACGCGGGCGTTCAGTTCTGCATAGGTCAGGCGGATATTCTGGTGGCGCACGACCACAGCTGGCCGGTCAGGGTGCTGTTCTGCGATGCGGTCGAGATGATTGCCAATCGTATCGCCGATCAGAAACCGGTCACTCGCGCCATGAACATAGCTCGCCTGCTGCATATTCGATCCTCCCAAATCGATTTCAGCCCCCCGATAGTGTTCCGCTCTTTCCCGTTACGCGGCCCGCGTTTATCCTCCGACAATCATATTGCCATTTTATGGTGCTGCCAAAAATTGCAGTTTTTTGGGCGGGATTTATCGCTTGATGCAGCGCGCAACCGTTGCCGGACCGGCATTGGTATATTTGCTCTGCATCGTATAGAGCCAGCCCTTGCACTCGGATATGTTTGTGAAGCAGCGCATGCGATCGACTGGAACGATGCCGTCCATGCTGACCATGGGAGAATCGTCCACACCGCTGAACTGACCGAGAATAATGCCGCTGCCCTTCGGTGGCGCGCTGCAACGCCGCCCCGCATATTCGCTTACATCTTTCCGCACTTGCGCATTCGCGCCCGTGGTGGCGGGCACAAGGGCTGGAAGCGCCAGTGCCAGGCTTGCCAGAAAGGTCACGCATCCGGTTTTCATGGTCCAATCTCCGTGACGATATTCAATATGCAATAGTATAAGTCAGCAATAGTATAGGGCCTTGAAGGCCGAACGTGTAGCTTATTTTAACTTGCTCCAGCGAGGTAAACCCGCTGGAGCGTGATATGCGCTTCAGCTTTCGAAGCCTGAAACCTTGCCAACGACTTTCAGTGCAAAAGCCTGCGTATAGGCGACTTCTTCCAGCCGCGAGAAACGGCCCGAAGCACCCGCATGGCCCGCATCCATATTGATGCGGAACAGCACCGGATGGTCATCCGTTTTCAACTCGCGCAGCTTGGCAACCCATTTCGCTGGTTCCCAATAGGTGACACGGGGATCGGTGAGGCCTGCGACAGCCAGAATGGCCGGATAGGCTTGCGCTTTCACATTGTCGTAAGGCGAATAGGCGGCGATGGTGCGGTAATCCGCTTCCGAGGCAATCGGGTTGCCCCATTCCGGCCACTCCGGCGGGGTGAGCGGCAGCGTATCGTCGAGCATGGTGTTTAGCACATCGACAAACGGCACTTCCGCGATGATCCCACCGAAGGCTTCCGGCGCGAGATTGGCAATCGCACCCATCAGCATGCCGCCTGCCGAGCCGCCATGGGCGACGATGCGGTCATGGCTGGTGAAGCCTTCACCGACCAGATGCTTCGCGGCTGCGATGAAGTCGGTGAAGGTGTTCGTCTTCTTGTCGCGCTTGCCGTTTTCATACCAGGCGAAGCCCTTGTCCTTGCCGCCGCGAATATGCGCGATCGCGTAGACGAAACCGCGATCCACCAGCGACAGGCGCGATGTGCTGAAGCTTGCCGGAATGGTGATGCCATAGGAACCATAGCCGTAGAGCAGGCACGGGGCCGAGCCGTCCAGCTTTGTATCCTTGTGATAGAGGATCGAGACCGGCACCAGTTCGCCGTCGGCTGCGGGCGCGAGGATACGGCGCGTCACATAATCGTCAATGACATGGCCCGATGGCACTTCCTGCGTCTTCAAAAGCGTCCGCTCGCGGGTCCGCATATTGTAGTCGAAAAGCTGTTCCGGCGTCGTCATGGACGAGTAAGAGAAGCGGATGACGTCGGTGTCATATTCGGCGCTGCCATGCAGGCCAAGCGAATAGGCTTCCTCATCGAAGGCAATGGCGTGTTCTTCACCGGTCTTGCGATCCCGGATGACGATCCGCGGCAGGCCGTTATCGCGCTCGATCCAGACGAGGTGATGCTTGTAGGCGGAATGGGACAGGATCAGTCGGCCCGGCTTTTCCGCCACCACTTCCACCCAGTTTTCCGGCTGAGGCGCGGCGGCTGGTGCTTTGCAGATCTTGAAATCCTTGGCGCCATCGGCATTGGTCAGAATGAAGAATTCGTCGCCGCCCGGCGCGATATCGTATTCCGTGCCTGTTTTGCGGGCCATAACGAGTTGCGGCTTGGCCGCCGGATCATTGGCGGGCAGCAGCCAGCATTCCGATGTTTCGTGGTCGTGAATATCGATGAAGATATAGTCGTCCAGCGCGGAGCCGCCGACGCCGAGGAAGAAGCCAGGATCCTGTTCTTCAAAGATCAGCTGGTCCTCGGACTGGTCGCTGCCGATGCGGTGATAAAAGACCTTCGACGGGCGATGGTTTTCATCGAGGCGTGTATAGAAAAAGCCAGCGCTTGCCGCATCCCACGTGCCGCCGCCATTGGTATCGGTGATAATATCCGAAAGCTCGGCCATGGTCGTGAGATCACGAACCTTCAGCTTGTAGAATTCCGATCCCTTGTCGTCATATCCCCAGATCAACAGATTGTGATTGGGGGCGTGGTCCGCCGAAGCAAGCCGGAAATAGGCCTTGCCTTCGCCTTCCTTGTCGCCGTCGAGCAGGATCGTCTCGGTACCGCCGTCGCGCGGCGTGCGGATGAAATAGGGCTGCTCGCCGCCGGTGCGGTAGGAGACGCCATAGGCGTAAGGCCCATCTTTTGAGGGGACGGAGGAATCATCCTCCTTGATACGCCCGCGCATTTCCGCGAAAAGCTCTTTCTGGAGCGCTTCGGTGTTCTGCATCAGGCTTGTCTGATAGGCGTTCTCTGCATCGAGATGCGTGCGGATTTCCGGCGCCAGAACCGACGGGTCCTTGAATACTTCCTGCCAGTTGTCTGCACGAAGCCAGGCGTAGTCGTCTGTGCGGGTAATGCCGTGACGGGTATCCTTATGCGGATGTTTCGGGGCGTGCGGAGGCTGTGGCAGGGAAGAGTTCTCAGGCATTCAAAAATCCAACGAACATTGTTTCAAATTGTTGCGGGTCGCTTTAATGACCCTTTTTAAGGCGGATATTGATGCATATATAGTTTCGAGCACAGCCGAAAGCGAGTTGATTTCAATGAAATATATTTAACTTATGCCTTTTTCACGCCCGATTTCAGAGGCAGTGCTGCAATTGGTGAAATGTGTTTGTTTCGACTCGTCAGAACATAGCAACAAGCAAAAAGCGGTTGTTGAATTTGGTCATACAAATTATGCGTGCCGTACCGAAAGACTATATACGGTTGCTTTATCGGTAATAAACGATGCGCGTCATGATTGAACCAATGAAATTGCCGAGGGCGGACTTCCATGGAAAGGCTTTGTTTTCACTCTTTTTATTTGTGGCGTGAAGAATAATAGGCTATTATTAATGTAGTTTCGCGCAACAATTCTATTGCAAAAGACGATAGCAGTTGTTAAGTGCGGTCATAAATGAGCTAGGCAGAGTTCTGAGATACGCAATCACGACTTCAGATGTGTCATCGATGCCGAAAGTTGCGGAAAAACAAAACGATAAGAAGTAATAAAAGGAAAACCGATGGAAAATCTGGATACGCACGACGAAAGCGCAGAACTGCTTCTGAGCCTGACCGCGGATGTTGTCGCTGCTTATGTTGGCAATAATTCGATTCGTGCGGGCGAGTTGCCGCTGTTGATCGCCGATGTTCATGCCGCCTTCAAGCGTCACGTTGAACGCGAAGAAGCGCCGGTTGTCGTTGAGAAGCCGAAGCCAGCCGTCAATCCGAAGAAGTCGGTTCATGACGACTACATCATCTGCCTCGAAGACGGCAAGAAGTTCAAGTCGCTCAAGCGTCACCTGATGACCCATTACAACATGACCCCGGAACAGTACCGCGAAAAGTGGGATCTCGATCCTAACTATCCGATGGTTGCTCCGAACTATGCCGCCGCTCGTTCGCGTCTGGCAAAGAAGATGGGCCTCGGCCGCAAGCCGAAGGGCGCTTAATCAGCGATCCTCACGGCGCATCGCGAGAACTGTGAAACGGTTCTCGTATAACGATGTGCCGGACTGAAAAATCAGAGCGTGCCCCGATCTGCTACCGGCAGGACAGGGCACGCTCTTTGCGTTTCCGGAGCACATCCCGAAAAGTGTGGAACGCCGCCACCGGGAAGTCAGTCCACCGGACTGATTTCTGATCCTGCTTTGATGAGTTTTCTGTCGCACGATTTATCTTATCCAATCTCGATCCTTTGCTTGTGATTACCGTTTGACGCTGTTGTATGCATGCGTCTTCTTTGACGGTCACTTTTTCGTGTCCCACGCGCCGCGTCGCAAGCGCTGCGCTGGTCTTTGCCTTCAAGCCTGTCGAGTGCCTGTTTCAAGGCGATATGGCGATTGAGATCGTAGCTCCAGTGGCCATTGGTACCCTTGAGGCGCTCACGTTCGATCAGTCGCGTGAGGCGACGTGCAGCGTGCTGTTTTTCCGGCTCTGATGCATGCATCATTCGGTCAATATCGATTCCCGCCATGATTTGCAGGGCCACGCGCTGCATGGCGCTCATCCGGTCTCGCTCCCGTTTGGCGAGAAAGGTTTTGCGGGCCTGTTCCAGCGCTGTTTTCATAAGGCTCATCCTTGTTTGTTGGTGCAAACAGGATGGGCGAATTCCGAATGATGTGGATAATATTCCTACAACCTGAGAACTATGTTTGACGGGCATGCAGGCATTCCGCGTATCATTTGCCTTGGTGAACAGGTTTACGGTTAGGGGAATTCTCTATCGAAAGCAAACACATAGGGGATAGTAGCGGGCTGGCTGTCCTGTCTCCAGAGTCTGAATAGTGAAAAGCGTTCTTTAGCAGCGCCGCTTTGGTCATCCCAAAGTCTATCCCGCAAACTTATCCTCCCTTGCAATTTCCTCATTATAAGAAGATATTCCTATTCAGATGAGGGAAGATGAATGTCTTTGGAACTATCGGATGTCATTCATACACGGGCAGATGCTTTTGAAGCATTGCGGTTGATCGCGGCCCGGCACGGGAGGCCCCTTCTTCTCGACCCGGTTGAAGGAACGACGGATCGCAAGCGGGAGGAGTACAGTGTGCAATTGTGCGAGACGCTGATCGACCTTCTGGTGGCGTCGTTCGGTGTGGATGGCAAGGAGTTGCGTGCGCCAACGCGCTGCCGGCGCAATGTGGCACGTATCCGGCAGATCGGAATGTATGTGGCGCATACATCGTTTGGTCTGGCGATGCGGGAGGTGGCGCTGGGTTTCGCGCGGGATCGCACGACGGTCATGCATGCCTGCCATCTCGTGGAGGATATGCGTGACGATGTCGATTTTGACGCCATCGTGACTGCCTTTGAACGCATTGTGAATTCGGCTTTTTCAACCTGGAGGATGGCGGCATGACCACACAGTTTTCGGCCTCGGAAATGAGAGTGCTGCGCTTCCTGAAGACAGGGGCCTGCGAGATGCAAGACTCGGTTCGTGACACGCATATGCTGCTCGTTGGCGAGCAGGGGTCGATTGCTGTCGCGCGGAGCGAAATAACAGCCATGTGCGGCAAGGGACTGTTGCAGATTGACGGTCAGAAGCTGGCACTTTCCGGCAAGGGGCGCGGGAGCGCGAAATCCATCAGAAAGGCGTCGCACGAACCGGCGCGTATTACCGCTTCCGTCGAAATGGCTCCCGGCGAGACGGTTGAGGTCAATCTGGCGGAATCGCCGCTGGCTATGCTCTATCGGCGCAAGGGCGCGGATGGGAACGCTTTCATTTCGGAGGATGAGTTTCATGCCGGGGAACGCTTGCGGGCTGATTTTACACGGGGTTCGCTGATGCCGTCGATCACATCGCGCTGGGATATCGGCGTTGGTGGCGGTGGACGCGGCGGGGCAGGCGGCATGGCGGAATTGACCGATATTGCGCTTGCCAGCCGGATGCGGGTTGAGCGGGCGCTGGAAGCAGTCGGGCCGGAATTGAACGGTGTGCTGGTTGATGTCTGCTGTTTCCTGAAAGGGCTGGAGCGCGTGGAGCGCGAGCGGCAATGGCCGGTGCGCTCTGGCAAGGTCGTGCTGAAGACGGCCCTTGCCATGCTGCACCGGCATTATAATCCGCCGCGCGAAAGCGACCGCCGCCGGGGCGTGGTGCTGCATTGGGGGGTGGATGGTTACCGCCCGGCAGCGCGGCCTCAAATGCGCTGAGGCCGCACGCGGATCGATCAAACCGCCTTGCCTTTCTTTGCGAGGGAACCTGCGATAATCAGCTTCTGAATATCGCTGGTTCCCTCGTAAATGCGGCAGATGCGGGCATCGCGATAGATGCGTTCGACGGCGAAATCCTTGAGATAACCATAGCCGCCATGAACCTGAATCGCTTCCGAGGCGACTTTTTCGGCAATCTCGGAGGCGAAGAGTTTCGCCATTGCGGCTTCTGTCTTGCAAGGCTGGCCTGCATCGCGCAGCCGGGCGACATAGTGCAGATAGTTGCGCGCTACCTCAATCTGTGTCTGCATTTCCGCCAGCCGGAAGCCAACGGCCTGATGCTCGATGATGGGTTTGCCGAAAGTCTGCCGCTCCAGCGCATAGGCATGAGCGTGGTCGAAGGCCGCCTGCGCCAGCCCAAGCGATTGTGCCGCAATGCCAAGGCGACCGAGTTCCAGCGTGCTCATCGCCAGAGCATAGCCGCCGCCGACTTCGCCCAGCACATGATCATCGGCGACAAACACATCGTCGAGCTGCACCTGGCAGGTTTCCGACGCGGCGAGGCCGAGCTTGTCTTCGATGCGCACGCAGACATAGCCCGGTGCTGTCGGGGAGACCAGAAATGCGGTGATGCGGCGGCGGGGATCGTCGCTCTCGGTTGCCGCAAAAATAATGGCGATATCGGCAGATTTGCCATTCGACATGAACTGTTTTGCGCCGGTGAGACGAAAGCCACCATCGACCCTGACAGCCTTGGTGCGGATCGCAAAGGCATTGGATCCGGCTTCCGGCTCGGTCAGGCCGAAAGCACCGTTAAACCGGCCTTCCGCCAGCGGACGAAGATAAAGTTCCTTCTGCCGGTCGCTCCCATGCACGCGCAAGGGTGTCGAAATGAGACCGTTGTGCAGCGCCATCATCGCGCCGATACTGCCATCAGCGGCGGCGACTTCTTCCAGCGCCAGCACATAGCTCAGATGGTCGGTTGCAACGCCGCCCCATTCCTCGGCAACAAGCATGCCGAGAAAGCCCAACGCCCCCAGTTCCTGCATCTCGGTGCGCGGGAAATAGTGGTGCTCACGGTCGCGCATGGCTGCGGTCGGGGCCAGTTTTTCACGGGCGTAGCTGCGCGCACTGTCGCGGATCATCCGTTGTTCGTCGGTCAGCAGGCAATCATGCGTCATGGTTGGTTTCCTTCAAAAGCGGCTGCGGTTGCAGTGTCAGGCCGTGCAACACGCCGTCGCGCACAAGGCTTTCGATATCCGCGGCAGAGAGTTCCAGTTTTTCATGCAATATTTCAGCAGCATGCGCTCCCAGCGCGGGCGGCGGTGTCGGGGCGGGGCAATCCATGCCGGAGAACTTGGCCGGCTGGCGCAGAACGCGAACCGGGCCGTTCGGAGAGGTGACTTCCGGCAACAGCCCACGTGCACGCACCTGTTCGCTGCCGGTCGCATCGGAAACGGAAAGCACCGGCGAGCATGGCACGTCATGAGCCTGCAAGGCGTCGATCACCTGTTCGACATGCAGGGCCGTGCTCCACGTCTCGATGATGGTCTTCAGTTCGGCGTGGTTGTCGTTGCGCGCGGTCGCCGTGGAAAAACGGTCGTCGGTCGCAAGCAGCGGTTGGCCGAGAGCCTCCGCCAGACCGGCAAACTGTTTCGCACTCAAAACGGCAATCGTCAGATATCCGTCCGCTGCCGCAAAGACGCCGAAAGGCGCGCTCAGCGGATGGCGGTTTCCTACCCGCTTCGGCGACTTACTGCCATAAAGCTGCTGGGTCAGTGCCGCAGGCAGAAGATTGAACAGGCAATCATACATGGCCACATCGACAAACTGGCCCTTGCCGGTGCGTTCGCGGGCAAGAAGTGCGGCCAGCGCCGACCAGGACGCAAAAAGCCCGGCTGTCAGGTCAGCAACGGATTCGCCGGTCATCATCGGCGGTCCATCCGGTTCACCGGAAATATCCATGAAACCGGTCACAGCCTGCACGACGAGATCATATGCAGGCAGATTGCCCATCGGGCTTTGCTGGCCGAAGCCGGAAATCGCGACATGGATCAGTCGCGGATTGTCTTTGGCAAGCTCGGCATACCCGAGCCCCAGCCGGTCCATCACGCCGGGGCGGAAATTTTCCACGATGATATCGGCATTCCTTGCCAGCTCGCGAACGATGTGCCGCCCGCGTTCCTTGCGCAGATCAATGGAGATGCTTTTCTTGTTGCGGTTCATCAGCAGGAACAGCCCGCCGCCATCGGCTGTGCCGGGCGTGATATGGCGATAGTCGTCGCCTTCCGGGCTTTCGATCTTGATGACTTCCGCACCAAGGTCGCCAAGCAAGGCAGTGCAGAACGGCCCGGCCAGAACGCGCGTGAAGTCCAGAACGCGAATTCCGTCGAGGCACGGAGCCCTTTCGTTGAACATGTTCTTATCCCCTTATTGTTTAATTTGAGGGGAGGCTAAACGCAGTTCAGTATCGGAAAAAGAATTGAAATCGAGCAGTCATTATAGGAAAATCCTTTAATGATATCGTTTCGCCAACTCCACTATTTCGTCACTTCCGCCGAGGCTGGCAGCGCGACGGGTGCTGCCGAAAAGCTCAATGTTTCTCAGCCCTCCATATCGGCGGCAATCCGCGATCTGGAACACGATCTGGGACAACCGCTTTTCGAGCGGCGGCAGGCCAAGGGACTGGAACTGACGCCTTTCGGCAGCCGCAAGCTGCAAGAGGCGCGGCTCCTTCTGGCTGGCGCTGAAGACTTCGCCGTATCGGGTAAGGGCGAGGGCGCGGCGCGGCTGACGCTTGGCTATTTCAGCACGCTGGGGCCGGTTTGTATTCCGGGGATATTGGGCCATTTGAAACAGGTGTTTCCCGATATGCGCGTAAAGCTGCGCGAGTTCGATCTTGAGGGCATGGCGCGGGCGCTGGATAAAGGCATCGTCGATCTCGGCATCACCTATGATGTGGGTCTGACGGAGACGGTCGCATGGGAAACCATGCTGTCTTATGCGCCGCATGCGGTGGTGCCGCCGGACAGTCCGCTGGCTGCAAAGAAGAGCGTGACCCTGGCCGAACTTGCGCGCTATCCGTTCATCCTTGTCGATCTGCCGCTCAGCCGCGAATTTCTGCTGGTGCCGTTCTGGCAGCAGGGTCTGTCGCCAAATATCGCGCTGCGAACCACATCCGTGGAGATGGTGCGCGGTATGGTGGCGAATGGCCTCGGCGTGTCGCTGCTTTTCACGCGGCCCGGCCATGATTTCAGCCATGACGGGCGAAAAGTCGTGTGCCTGCCCATCGAAGATGAAACGCTGCGCCAGCGTCTGGTGCTGGCCTATCCGTCCGGTGGGCCAGCCACGCTAACGGCGCAAGAGGCCATGCCCGTAATCCGCGACTGTTTTGCCGCACGATCATTTCAGGCGGGGCCGGATAGCTCCGATTGACAGTGACTGGATGCCACCTTATCGCAAGGGCAAAGCCGGTGCGATCTGGTGGAAAAATTGGGGAGAATTTGCATGTCGTCGAATGTCCGGGATCGGCTGGAAACTGTGCTGGCGCGGCTTGAAGCCCGCAGCGATCGTGAGCATGTTTTCAGCAAGATTTATGCGGAGCGGGCGCGGGCGGAAGCAGATGCTGCCGATGCGCGCCTTCGGACGGGGCAGGCCCTTGGTCCGCTGGATGGCCGCATTGTTTCCATCAAGGATCTCTTCGACGTTGCAGGCGAGCCGACGCTGTCCGGGTCGGTGGTTCGGCGCACCGCCGCGCCTGCGGTCAGGGATGCGACGATCGTGCAACGCCTGCGCGATGCGGGCGCGGTGATCGACGGCAAAACGCATATGACCGAATTTGCGTTCACGCCGGTTGGTCTCAATCCGCATTATGGCGAGCCGGGCAATGCCGTCGATCCGACGCGCATTCCGGGCGGTTCGTCGTCCGGCGCGGCGGTTTCGGCGGCTGAAGGCACCAGCGAAATCGCCATCGGGTCGGATACGGGCGGTTCGGTGCGCATTCCAGCCGCATTGAACGGCATTGTCGGTTTCAAGCCGACGGCGCGGCGCATTCCGCTGGATGGTGCATTTCCACTGGCGCCGTCGCTCGATTCCATTGGGCCGCTCACCAGGACGGTTGCAGATGCCATTTTGACCGATGCCGTAATGG
Organism: Brucella haematophila; assembly: GCF_005938105.1. Classification (GTDB taxonomy): domain Bacteria; phylum Pseudomonadota; class Alphaproteobacteria; order Rhizobiales; family Rhizobiaceae; genus Brucella; species Brucella haematophila. The sequence goes on from NZ_VCPE01000009.1 coordinate 14,026, forward strand.
CGGGCGAAGCACCGGTCCTGCCGGATGCGGTGCCGCTGTCCAATCTGCGGATCGCCGTGCCGAGGGGCTATCTTCTGGACGCGATGGAACCGGATGTGGCTGCGCATTTTCAAGCGTCGCTGGCAACGCTTGAAAAGGCAGGCGTGACGCTTGTCGATATCATGCTGGATGATCTGATCCAGCGCTGGCGTGAGGCAAGCACGTCCGGATCGATTGTCGGCATTGAGGCAAGCCGCATCCATGCCGACACATGGCTGCGCGACCCCGACGCCAATGTCGATCTGCGCGTGAAGCGTCCGCTATCGGTGCGCCTGCAAGTGCCGGACGAGACCTATCAAGCCATGGTGGCAACCCGAAATCAGCTGATCCGCGAGATGGATGAGCGGTTGCGCGGCTTCGATGCATTCGCCACGCCTGCCACGCCGATCGTTGCGCCGACGATTGCTTCGGTCAGCCACGACGAAGATGAATATGACCGTGTGGAAGGATTGACGCTGCGCGATACACAGGTCGGCAACCAGTTCGACCTGTGCAGCATCACGCTGCCGATGCCGGGCATGAAGCTGCCAACAGGCCTGATGCTGACCGCACGCGGCGGCACCGACAAGCATCTGCTCGCACTCGCTCTGTCGGTGGAAGCTTTGTTAAGCTGAGAGTTTCGCCGCTTCCGCTTCGCGGCGGATGCGGGCGACCATGGCACGCAGGCCGTTTGAACGCTGCGGCGTGAGATGTTCGTCGAGGCCGAGCGTCTTCAACACACTTTCCGGTTCAATGGCGAGGATTTCCGAAGCGCGTTTGCCGGAATAGAGCGCGAGGACGATTGCAACGAGACCGCGCACGATATGGGCATCGGAATCACCCAGAAATTCGATCACCGGGTCCGTGCCGGTCTGCGGCATCGTCTTGAGCCACACCTGACTGACGCAGCCCTGAACCTTATGTTCCGCATCGCGGGCATCGTCGGGATAGGGTGACAATTCCTTGCCGAGATCGATGACATAGCGATAGCGATCTTCCCAGTCGTCGAGAAATTCGAAGTCGGACATGATGCTATCGATTGTGGTCGTCATGATACTCGCCTGAAATGCCGTCTTTGCGGTGTTGTGCCGCTTATATAGTCATGAATGGCGGCAAGGTCACGGGAAAGATCACTGTTTTGCAGGGATCGCGCCTGTGGTCCGGCGATCCAGCGCCCGCAAGGCTGCCGCACGCGAGGTCGGGATCGGGATGTTGCTCAAACCGGCGGGTTGAGGGGCGCTCTGCCCGGACAGAATTTCGGAGACCGTCATTTCGGGCTTTTCAACTTCGGCTTTGGGCTGTGCATCAACAGGCGTTTCCTTTTTGTTGCCGAAACGCTGGCTCAGATAATCGAGCATCTGGCCGCTGCCCTTGAGCAAACCGCTGCCAGCACTGGAAATCAGCGATGTGCCATTCTCGCAGAAACTTGGATTGTCCACGCAAAGCTTGCCGATCTCAATGGCCGTTTTGCCATTGGCCAAAAGCTGATCCACGGTGCTCCGCTCACCATTCGCAGCGCCTTGCGCCTCGCCACGTGTCTGGGACACTGCGGCAGGCTTGTCGGCGCTGTTATTTTCCTGTTCCGCTGGGAAAAAGCGCGGCATCACAATGAATGCCAGCGATAGCCAGAATACGGATTTGATGAGGAAACGGATCATGGCCTTGTTGCTGTGGCGCGCCTTTAATTAATCGAACAATGTCGCCAATGTCCGATGAAATCGAAAAGATTCCGTAACCGCGCGATTCGCAATTCTGTGATCTGCGGGACGAGAGGCGGAAGATTGTGCCATCTTCGCGCTTTCGTACAAGCAATCGCTACCCTCTGTTTACCATAGGTCGAAAAGCACGGCCCTGATGATGCTTATCTGCATTCAAGGGCATCGTTTTATCGTTTCCTTAAAGCCTCACCTGCAATCTGAACATCGTCGGGAATGTTCCTCTCGGATGTTCCGGGCCGATGAGTATGTGTATGAGTTTGAGTGAGTAGGGCACGTTGAACGCCATTCTTTTGAAAGCAGCTAAGACCGTTCGCACTGGCGTGCAGACGCTCGGCCGTTTTTACGAACGTTTCTGCCGCCGCTGGGTGATCAAGCCCGATGCGACGGCCATGCGCGTTGTCGGCTCGGTCATTGCCGTGCCGGTGCTGCTTATCGCTGCCGTGCTGGCTTCCGGCCTTGCGTCTGGCCCGACCGAATTTGCCATTCTCGCTGCCAGCTTTGCCGGTGTGGCGATGATTTTCTGCGCTCTCTCACTGATGGGATTGAGCGCTGCCATCCTCGGAACATTGAATTTCGCCGCCTATGGCGCTGGACTTGCCACGATTGGCATGGTCTCCAGCAGCGATGCCGCCTTGTGGCTGATGGCGGCTGCCTTGCCGCTGGAAATCTGGCTTGTCAGCCGCAAGCCAGCCGCCGCAATCGCTGGTGCCGCTGCGGCCCTTGCCATTGTCAGCGCTTTTGCGATGACGAGCGGCGGTGTGATTGCCGGTGGTTCGCTGGCATCCGTCACAGTGCTGGTTCTTTATGCCGCAAGCCTTGTTGCACGCAGCGTCGGTCTGGCCGTGAAGCCGCAGCATAGCGAAGCGGTAGTACGCCAAGTCGCTGTTGCCGAAGGCGACGTGCAGTTCGTGCTCGATGCAGAAGGCGTCATCGCATCTGTGGGCAACAAGACTGCAAAGCTTCTTGGCATGCAGCCAAAAATGCTGGAGGCGACCGCGCTGGTCGATCGCGTCCATGTGGCCGACCGCGTGCACTATCTTTCGCTTCTGGCTGATCTGCGTTCGGGCATTGCGTCTCGTTGTGTCGATATCCGTTTGCGCTCCATCGAAGCTGGCAACCCGGTTTTCCGCGCCTATCGTCTGGAAGGCCTGACTGCCGCTGGCGTAATCACGCTGGTGGGTCGGTCACTGGAAGGCGAACAGAAGCTTCTGGATGAAATCGCAACCTTGAAGGCCGAACTGGAATCGGAGCGCGTGGGCAAGGGCCGTCTGCTTGCTTCGGTCAGCCATGAACTGCGCACACCGCTCAATTCCATTATCGGTTTCTCCGACATGCTTTCGCATGGGGTGGGTGGTCAGCTCGCCAATGAAAAGCATCGTGAATATGCCGGTCTGATCCATCAGTCGGGGCATTATCTGCTGGAACTGGTAAATGCGGTTCTCGACAGTTCGCGTCTGGAGACCGGCACTTACGGTATTGCGCCGCAGAGCTTTGTCTTCCGCGACGCGGTAGAAATGTGCACCTCCGTGCTGCTGCCGCAGGCGGAAAAGAAGGGCGTTGCCTTCTGCCACCGCGTTGGCGCTGGCGTTGGCGAACTGACGGCTGACCGCCGCGCAGTGCAGCAGATTCTTCTCAATCTGGCAGCCAATGCCGTGAAGTTCACCGAGACCGGCGGTTGCGTCACCATCGACGCAGCGCGGGTGGTGGCTGACGGTCGCGCCATGCTGGAAATTAGCGTTTCGGACACCGGCATCGGCATCGAGCCGGAAGACTTGCAGCGCATCGGCATGCCTTTTGTGCGCGCCGACAACAGTTATACGCGCGCGCAGGAAGGAAGCGGCCTTGGACTATCCGTGGTCAAGGGCCTTGTGGAATTGCATCAGGGATCGATGAACCTCAAGAGCTGTCCCGGCGAAGGCACGGTCGTCACGATCCGCCTTCCGGTGGCAGGGCCGCAATATCTCGCGGGAGATGACGAACAACAGGAACTTGGCACGGTGATCGATATGCACCGTCACCAGGGAGAAAGGCGCAATGACTGGCAGAACGACGAAGACCGGGAGCAGAACCCAGAGCGGGTCGCAGAGCAGATCCACACGCAGACCCGCAAAACAGCGTAGTCTGGGGGCGCGGCTCCTTAAATTCTTCTTCAACTCGGCCTCGGCACTGGCCATCGTTGCCGGTGACTTTGTCGTGCGCAATCCGGTTCTGACTGGTGGGGCGACGGCTTTTCTCGTGGTGATGAGTTTCGTTTCCGCAAATGCGCTCTGGTATCAGCCAGAGGCGCACAATGCCGTTTTCTTCCGCACAAGACCTGATTTCGTTTTCAAGCCGACGCCGCGCGCGGTTCTGCCCGGCAGCGCTGCCGCCAGTCAGCCGGAAGCAAAGCCCGTCGAAACGGCAACGGTCGAACCGCAGCCTGCCGGCAATACGACCGCGCAAGGCGTGAACGATGCCGACCTGTCGGCAGATCGCATGCATGTCACTGCAACAGACGACATGCTGCCCGCACTTGCGCCGAATGCCGATCTGGAGATCGCCCGCCTGCAGCAGCGTCTTTCCATGCTGGGCGTCTATAAAGGTCCTGTCGATGGCTTTACCGGCCCGCAGACCCGCGAGGCTGTGGATCGCTGGCGCGCTTTGCAGCAGAAGCTCGGCGTGCAGCAGGCCAGTGTTCCAGCACAGGTCGAAAGCCCGGCGCCTGCGCAACAGGATGATGTCGCCAAGGCTATCGAAGTGGTGGCTGTGCCGACGCCGCGTCCGCAATTATCTGCGCAACCGGCTGTGTTGAAAAACGAGACGCCTGCAAAGACGAAGCCTGATCTTGCCGCCTATCAAAAGCCGGTTCAGAAGAAGGAACCGGCTGGCGCACCGGCAGGCCCGGCAGAAAAAGTCTCATCGCAGGATATCATCCGCGTGCAGGCCGGGTTGAAGGCTTTCGGCAATGATATGGTGCCGGTCAATGGTCAGCCGGGCAAGGCGACGGAATCCGCGATTCGTGAGTTCCAGAAACTGTTCGGCATGCGTCAGACCGGCGAAATCGATTCCACGCTCATCGCCAAGATGCGTGAAATCGGGCTCATCAGCTAGAAGCATTTCCAGCAAAAGTGCGAAGCGGTTTTGCGTCGGATAATGCGTAAGAAAAAAGTATTTACGCGACCATGCGACTGACATCGGATTTCTGGGTTTCAGCATTGATCCGCCGGGTGCAGGGTGAGGGCGGCTTTGCCTATCTTGCCCGCCGCGGATCGACGGAAGCGGGCGCGATCTTCATCAAGGTCAGCTCGCGTTTCGGCACGTGCGATCTCTATTCGCCTGCGCCGCAGACGTCCTATGAGGAAGACAATGATGGCGAGCGCAAGTTCTTGCGCATTCTGCACGATGCCGATGACATGACAGCTGGTGACAGGATGCAGCGGGAAATCCGCTTTGATCCTGACCTGTGGCTGGTCGAACTGGAAGATGTGGCTGATGCGTCTCTGTTCTTCGCCATCGCGCAGGACGGCGAGACTTTCTAACTTTACTTGACGATCCTGTTATCCGCAGCCGGTGCATCGCTATTGGCGGCATCCGCCAGCGGTTCGTCATCATCGGCCATTTCGCGCAGTTTGCTGCGCAGCATGGCCGACATGTCTTCGGCTTTCCAGCGGCGCACGAGCGCCATGGCTTTTTCCCGATCGATGGACCGGTAGATATGCACAAACTCGCGCAGGCCGTCGCGGTCTGTGTCAATGGTGCCAAGAACGGCGGTCATCACCAGAAAGCATTCGGCGGCTGGAAGGCCAAGCGCCTTCAGCGCGATAGGCAGGTGTGATTCCGGCCATTTTCCGATAACGGCATCGGCGCGCTCAAACGACAGATCAAGCGCATCGGCAAGCGCGTTGCGGAAAAACTGGCTGTCGATCAAAAGCGAGGTTTCGATCAGCCGGTCGGAACCGAGCAGCGTTCCCGCATTGAAGAATGGCTGTTGCAGCGCACGCGCCAGACGTTCCGAACTGCCGCCGCTCATCAAAGGCGCTTTGGCTGCCGACAGATCGGGTATTTGCGGCTTTTCAAGCGGCTCGGCTTCGATGTTCGCGAGGTTGTCTTGCAGCGTCAGTGTGCGGTCGATCACCGGATCGGCAAAGCTGCGCAGCACACCTTGCAGCAGAATATCGCCGGACTGGCGACGGGCAATGGCGCGGGCATGGGCAAGCCCATGTTGGCCGATGAGATCGATCAGGTCGCCCGGACGCAGCAACGGCGAGCGCAAGAGAATGGGGGCGGAGATTTCCACCGGCTCGGCGGCAAGTGCCAGCACGACGCGGCGCGGCGCTTCTTCCAGCTGGGCGAGGGCATTGGCCGCGTGACGTTTGCCGCGCGTGGTCGCGCATTGCAGTAGCGGCATCACCAGATCTTCGAGCTGCTGCATGTCCTGACGACCGGGGCGCGTGATACCGGCAAACGCAGAAATAGCGGCCGCCAAAAGGTCGTCCGCCTTGCTCCCCGCTTTTGAATTCGACGGGCTCCGGTTGCCTGAAATTTCCTCCAGGGCGCGGAACTGATCATTTGTCACGCAGAATACTCCGGTAGGCATACACTCGCTGCCATCAAAGGTCCCCGCAATGGCCAGCACACCGGATAATAGGCACGAAGCCTTAGCAACTCATTAACCGTGCCGTAGAAGATTTGGGATCGCCGGAGGCGTGTTCAGTTGCCCTCGAAGGGCGTGCACTGGGCATCGTCGAAGAAGCGTTGCACTTCTGCCTTCCAGGTCGCATCCGGCATGAAGACACGCAGAACAGCGGCACCCTCGCCAATATTCTGCTCGACCGCCAGAGACTGCGCATCGATCTGCGAACCGTCCGCCTTGAGGCTCGCCATGCCGACAGGGTCAGCGATGATGAGATCAAGCTTGCGCTCATTGGAGACGTTATCGTTGATGCTGTAGAGATTGTCGCCATTCGGCGCATAAATCGACAAGGACCAGTAGGGTACAATGCCGGTGGTGGTCATATGAACCGGACCGTCGGCGAGATCGAAGCGGCAGGTGGCTTCCTTGACCAACGGGTCCCGATCGCTGACCGGGCCTTTCTTTTCATCAAGCGCGAAAAAGCGATAGGGTGTCGTCGCATTTTCGATGCGCGCCCAGGCATTCGTATCCGAGTAAACCGGAACGAGGAACAGCACGCAGATGTGGACGATGGCCGCGCCGACGAGACCAAGCAGGATGAGGCGGAGGAAACTACCCATGATTGTCATCCATGGCAGTCGTCCCCTGTGCGAACAAGGGCAGGCATGACGAGATCGGACAGGCCGGACGAGCTTGCGGCGGGCGTGTCATAGAGTGTCATGACGAGAACCAGCCCGCCTTGGCCCTCCACCGGCAGCCAGTTGCCTGTGCGGGCATCGGGACCGATGGTGATGGAAACGCTGCCGTCGCTATCATATAGGGCTTCCTGTGAATGAAGCGCTGCCTGCAGGCCATCACGCGGCTTGATCGGGTTGAGGTTAGGTGTCGCCGGATAGACAGTCCAGAACCGGGCTGGCGGCGTGGCTCCCGTCAGGCGATAGGTGCAGCCGCGCCGCAAGTCGCGCCCGCTGCTGTCGCGGCGCGCATAGAAAGGCAGGCCTTCGGCTGTGCCAAGCGCCAGATAGGCCTTGCGGGCGGCGCGAGCGCGGGAATAGGGATCGGCATCGGCAGTTCCATCGTCGGGGAATGCCGTCCATGCGCCGACCTGCAATTCTCCGAAACCGTTGAAACGGTCGAGGATGAAATGGACGCTGAAAATGCCCCCGCCGAGCGCAAGCGCCAGTACAAAAGCAGCTTTGAGAATGTTTTTAAGCATGGGTTGCGCGCTTATATCCTCAAAGTACCGAAATCTTGGTCCGCTCGGCAATCTTTGGCAGAGGCGGTGCGGCCATGAAACGCTCATGCAACTCCTTGAGAACCTTTGTTGCCATTGGTGAAAGAACCCGTGGCGGCGCGGCCATGGTTTCTTCCGGCTTGGCATTGGCCACCTGTGGCGCCGGGTTTTTCGGTGGCGCGGGGAAGGGTGGCGTCACGCCGGGGATCGGCTTCAGTTCGACGTTTTGATGCGCATAGGACATCATGCGCTGCCAAGCCATCGCAGGCAGAATACCGCCGGTCATTTCCTTCATCGGCGTGAAATTATCGTTGCCGAACCAGACCGCCGCCGTGAAATTGCCGGTGAAGCCGACAAACCATGCATCGCGATAGTTCTGCGTCGTTCCGGTCTTGCCACCAACACGCGTCATGGGCAGTGCGGCGCGACGGCCCGTGCCGCGTTCCGGCACCTGAACCAGCATCGAATTCATTTCAAAGGCGGCTTTTTCCGACAAAGCGCGGTGCGGTTTGGGTGCGTCACGGGTGAAATCCCACAACACGCGACCGTCTGAAGAAACGATCTGCGTGAAGGCATGGCGATTGCCTGCCATGCCTGCATTTGGAAAGACATTGAAACCGGTGGCCTGATCCATCACCGTCATTTCGGATGTGCCGAGCACCATCGTCTTGTGCGATGAAATCGGCGATTCCACACCCATCGCCTTGGTCAGCGCCACGACCGGCGCGGTAGTCAGATAGTCTTTCGCAAGACGCACAGGCACGCTGTTCAGCGAACGCACGAGCGCCGTCGTCAGATCGACCCGGCCCGCAAAACTGCGGCCATAGTTGCGCGGTGACCAGTTGCCCCAGCTGACCGGCGCATCGGAAACGATGGTGTTGGGCGTCAGGCCCTTTTCCATCGCGGCTGCATAGACATAGGGCTTGAAGGACGACCCCGCCTGACGCAAAGCCCGGGTGGCACGGTTGAACTGGCTTTCGCCATAATCGCGCCCGCCGACAAGCGCCCGCACCGAGCCGTCATTGGCGAGAACGACTGTTGCGGCTTCCGCAACATTATATTCCTTGCCGAACTGGCGCAGGTGATATTCGAGCGATTCCTCCGCCGCCCGCTGGATATTGCTATCCAGTGTGGTGCGAACGATCAGCGTGTGCTGCGGCATGTGCCCCGCAACCCGCTTGACCTCGTCGAAGGCCCAGTCGAGGAAATAATCGGGGCTTTCATTCTTGGCGCGGTCGATAACGCTTGCCGGATGGCGGCGCGCAACGGCGACCTGACCTTCGCTCAGGAAACCGCTTTCAACCATATTGGACAAGACGACATTGGCCCGGGCACGCGCGGCAGGCAGATTGACATGCGGCGCGAATTTGGCAGGCGCCTTGAACAGGCCTGCCAGCATGGCGGCTTCGGCGAGCGAGACATCCTTGATGTTCTTGCCGAAATAGAATTCGGACGCGGCTGCAATGCCGAATGTGCCGCCGCCCATATAGGCGCGGTCGAGATAGAGCTGCAGGATTTCCTTCTTGCTCAGATTGCTTTCCAGCCACAGGGCCAGAAAGGCTTCCTTGATCTTGCGTTCGAGCGTTCGTTCGTTGGAAAGAAACAGGTTCTTTGCAAGCTGCTGGGTGATGGTCGAGCCGCCCTGCACAACGCCATTGGCGCGCATATTCTGGCTGAGCGCGCGGCTCAGGCCCCAGAAATCGATGCCGTAATGGTCGAAGAAGCGGCGGTCTTCGGTGCCCAGAACCGCCTTGATGACATGATCCGGCAATTCGTCGATGGGAACGGCCTGACGGTGCAAAATGCCGCGCTGGCCAATTTCATTGCCGTAGCGGTCGAGGAAAGTGACGGCGTAATCGTCCTGCGCGCGCCAGTCTTTCTTGGTTTCCTCAAAAGCGGGAAGCGCCAGCATGAGGAGCACCACGGAACCCGCAACGCCGAGCGTGAAACCTTCGTCCAGAACTTCTACGACAAAGCGCCGGAAGCCACGCACGCGAAAGCGGCGCGAAAAGATGGTGATGTTTTCCCACCATTCGCCCAGACGGAAATGCAGATTGTACAAGCCTGAATCAATCCAGGCGTCGAGTCCAATCAGGCGTGAAACCCGGAAGGGTTTCCGCTGCTTCTTTCCGGGATCTTTGTCTGCCGTATGACGCATAAACTCTGACTTCGGCACTAGAGGATCGGGAAATACAATGAACTTGCTCTTATATTATAGCAAACTAATAGGCCACGAGCCTAGTGGGTGGAAGTTGACGTTTGGTTGCCAACCGACAGATGAGCAAAAATTTAATGGCAATCGTGAAAGGCCAGCAGAAACATAAAGTTGCCATCTATTTTATATTGACCGTGGGTGCCTTGAGGGTGCCGCACCCGCTCTGGGTACGCTGATTGCTTAAGTATCAGCTAAAATAATGGAATGAGCCGCAATAACACAAAATAGGAAAATATTCGCTTAATAGGAAAAAAGTCATTGACTGCGTAACGGTGCTTTGGTAGTCATTAGCTACGGTCGAAGAAGTGTAGCCGCAGTCACTGATTGCGGGAATAACTTGTCGAGCCAAACATGTTCATAACCCCGCAGGCGTTCGCGCTTCCGGGGTTTTTTATTGAGCGCATCCCGAAAAGTGTGAAGCTGTTTTAGGAATAGATGCGCGATAAAACAAAGGATTGGAGCGCCGATCTGATCCAATCAGATCGCAACGCGCTCCAAGCGCAGGTGCCGCAGTTGGACATCACAACAAGACAGGCGCGCAGCGAGGCGCGTATCCGGCTTGCGTATGGTTTGCAGACGACCCACGGCATCGACACTGCCGAAATGGCCGAGGTGCTGGGTTATTCGCTGGATAATTATCTGGTGCGGTTGCGCCGGTTGCAGCTGGTCGGGGCATCCGGCGCGGCGCTCAAACCACAGGCAAATGCCGATCCGGCGCTGGAACGTTTGCAGACAGAATTGAAGCGGTTGCTCGATGCGGAAGAACTGCCGGACAAAAGCAAGGCTGAAGCCTTGATGGCGCTGGCGAGGGCCGTGAAGACAGTGGGTGAACTCTCTGCCGAAGCAGCCGTCCCGATACGTTCGGAGGAAAATTCCACGGTCAGCGTCAACGAGGCGAGGCAGGCTTTGGTTCGAATAGACAGGAGAATTGAGGAACTTGCAAAAAGGCGCGCAAGGGAAATCCTGGGGCGCGGGCTTGACGCGAATGCAGGTGATGGCGGCGGTGGAGGAGTGGCTTCTCCGGGCGCGTGACGCGCAATTACCGCCTGCCGATGACTGGCGGGTCTGGCTCATTCTTGGCGGGCGTGGTTCCGGCAAGACGCGGGCGGGCGCGGAATGGGTTTCCGGCATGGCGCTTGGCCTGCCGCCTTTTGGCCAGAAGCCATGCGGTCATATCGCGCTGGTTGGTGAAACATTCAACGATGCGCGGGAGGTTATGGTCGATGGGCCATCGGGGATTTTGTCGGTGTCGCGGCTCAGCCGCCCGCGCTACGAGGCGACACGCCGCCGCCTGATCTGGGACAATGGCGCGACGGCGACGCTGTTCTCTTCGGAAGATCCGGACAGCTTGCGCGGGCCGCAATTTGCCGCCGCATGGTGTGACGAGCTGGCGAAATGGAAGCATCCGCAGGAAACCTGGGACATGCTGCAATTCGGCCTGCGTCTGGGGACGTCGCCACGGCAGGTAGTCACGACGACACCGCGCGCGGTGCCTCTGCTGAAAACGCTGATGGCGGATGACGGTGTTTCGATGACGCATATGCGCACCGATGAAAACGCCGCCAATCTGGCCGATGGTTTCATCGCGACCATCAACCGTCGCTATGCGGGCACGCGCCTTGGGCGACAGGAACTTGACGGCGAACTGATCGAGGAGCGCCCCGGTGCGCTGTGGTCACGCGATCTGATCGAGCGCGGTTTCGAGGAACGCGCACCGCCAATGGTCCGCATTGTTGTCGCGGTCGATCCACCGGCCTCGTCGGGCAAGGCGTCCGATGCATGCGGCATTGTCGCGGCAGGTATCGATGCGGAGGGGATCGGCCATGTGCTCGTCGATGACAGCATGTCCATGGCCAAACCGCATCAATGGGCACGCAAGGCCATCGCGCTTTATCACCGTCTGGAGGCCGACACGATTGTCGCCGAGGTTAATCAGGGCGGCGAGATGGTGGCTGCGGTGCTGGCGGCGGAAGATCCTTCCGTGCCGGTGCTGAAGCGCCACGCAACACGGGGCAAATGGTTGCGGGCCGAACCTGTCGCAGCCCTGTACGAGCAGGGGCGGGTGCGGCATGCCGGTCGGTTTCAGGCGCTGGAAGACGAGATGTGCGATTTCGCGCCGGAAGGGCTTTCCAGTGGTCGGTCGCCCGATCGTCTCGACGCGATGGTCTGGGCCTTGGGCGAGTTGATGCTGGGCACGGATTTGAAGCCCCGCATCCGGCGGTTTGGCTAAATTTTAGAAAAATTGGAGAGGCCGCTTTATGGCTTGGAACTGGGCTTGGAAAAGGCCGGGGCGCGAAACTGCGTCGCGACTGCCTGCACCCGTGAACACGGGACGCGAGCGGAAAATGGCAAACGGTTTTGTCGCGCTGCATGTTGAGCGCAATGCGTCGTGGATTGCGCGGGATTACAGTACGCTGGCGCGCGAGGGCTTCATGCGCAATCCGGTCGCGCATCGCTGTGTGCGCCTGATTGCCGATGCGGCCAGCAGCGTTCCATGGCTGCTTTATGAAGGCGTCATGGAGCATGACACGCATCCGCTTTTGGAGCTGATCGCATCACCGCAGTCGGGCATGGACGGGGCAAGCTTTCTGGAAAGGCTCTATGGCCATTTGCTGATTTCCGGCAATGCCTATGTGGAGCGGGTTGATCTGCCGAGCGGGCGGATGGAACTGCATCTGCTGAAACCGGAGCGGGTCAGCGTCGAAACGGATGCCAATGGCTGGCCGCAGGCGCTGGTCTATCGTTCCGGCTCGACGATACGGCGCATTGCGCTTGGAGCTGAAACGGCTGCGGGCTTGCACCTGAAACTTTTTCATCCGCTCGATGATATCTATGGTTTCGCGCCGCTTGAGGCCGCTTTGATGGCGCTCGATACGCATAATGCTGCGGGCGCATGGAACAAGGCCTTGCTCGACAATTCGGCGCGCCCGTCCGGCGCGCTGGTTTATGCGCCGAAGGACGGCGGCAATCTGACCGAGGAACAGTTCGAACGGCTGAAGGCCGAACTGGAAGAGGGCTATACAGGCGCGTCGGGCGCCGGGCGTCCGCTGCTTCTGGAAGGCGGGCTCGACTGGAAGGCGATGGGCTACAGCCCGCAGGATATGGACTTCATCGAAGCCAAGAATGGCGCTGCCCGCGACATTGCGCTGGCTTTCGGTGTGCCGCCCATGCTGCTCGGCATTCCCGGCGACAATACCTATGCCAATTATGCCGAGGCCAACCGGGCGTTCTACCGGCTGACCGTGCTGCCTTTGATGGGGCGCATGGCCAAGGCGTTCAGCCATTGGCTGGGACCACTTTTCGGAGAGAATTTACGCCTCGACTACGATGCCGACCGCATTGAAGGGCTTTCCGCCGAGCGTGAAGCGCTGTGGCGGCGCGTGTCCGACGCGCCTTTTCTCAACGACGACGAGAAGCGCGAAGCCGTCGGCTATCAGCCTCAAACAAAAAGCAGGAGGTCGTTATGAGCAATCTGAACGACACGGTTTTTGCATCCGACGCCGCGTGGTTGTGGTTCGCCAAGGTGGCGGGTGCTGTTGCAGGTTCGGCGGTGTCGCTTGCCTATATGCTGCCGCATGGCAGGCGCGAGGCGGCGGTCCGCTTCGCTGTCGGCATTATCTGCGGCATGGTTTTTGGCGGTGCGGCGGGCGTCAAGATTGCGGAAGCGCTGGCGCTCGACGCCGCACTCGGGCGGGCTGAACTGATGCTGATGGGGTCGGCATCAGCCAGCCTTGCGGCATGGTCGGCGCTGGGCGTGTTCAAGCGTTTCAGCGAAAGGCTCAAACATGCCGCCCTGCCGGGCATTCTTCCTGCCGAAAGGAGCACCGATGGCGAAGCCTGATCTGAAGCTTGAAACCAAGCGTGCTTCGCTGGCGCTGGAAGATGTCGAGATCGACGGCAGCTTTTCCGGCTATGCCAGCATTTTCGGACTGGCTGATCTGGGCAGCGACGTGATTGAGCGCGGCGCTTTCAGCCGTGCTCTGCGCGAACGCGGCACCTCGGGCATTCGCATGTTGTGGCAGCATGATGCGGCGGAGCCAATCGGTGTCTGGACGCAGATACGGGAAGACGCGCGTGGGCTCTATGTCGAAGGCAGGCTTGCCAAGGGCGTGGCGCGGGCCCGCGAGGCACTCGATCTGCTGCGCTCCGGCGGGATTGACGGACTGTCCATCGGCTTTCGCACGGTGAAGGCGCGCAAGGATGCGCGCACCGGTTTACGCCATATTCTGGAAGCCGATCTCTGGGAAATCTCGGTGGTAACCTTTCCGATGTTGCCGCAGGCGCGCATCGGTCAGGTCAAATCGGATTTGCCCAGCATCAGGGAATTCGAACGCTGGCTCACGCGGGATGCGGGGCTGAGCCGTGCGAGCGCACGAACCGTCATAGCCAAGGGCTATGCGGCGCTCGGCGACAACCGGATAGGGCGGGACGCCATCCGGCATGAGGAAGCCGGTCTTGCGCAGCGTATGCGCGATGCCGCCAAAACAATCTCCAATTAAACAGGAACTCCATGGAAAATAACCATAGCATCCCGCTTGAAACCAAGAGCGTGGAAACGAAGTCGCTTGTCTCGAACCCGCTTCAGAATGGCGATGTCGGCGAGGCTTTCGAAGAATTCATGACGGCGTTTTCGGCCTTCCGCGATGCCAATGACGAGCGGCTCAAGAAGGTTGAGAAACATGCGGGCGTGGACGTGCTTCTGACCGAAAAGGTCGAGCGCATCAATCGTGCGCTCGATGAGCAGAAGCACGCACTCGACAGTTACGTGTCGCGGCAGTCGCGTCCGCAACTGGGCGGGGCTTCTGTTGTTGGCAATGTCGAACACAAGCAGGCCTTTGACGGTTATGTGCGTCGCGGTGACGAGCAGACGTTGCGCGGCATCGAGCAGAAGGCGCATTCCTATGCTTCGGGTCCGGATGGCGGCTATCTGGTGCCTGCCGAGCTTGAAACCGAAATCGGTCGCAGGCTGGCCGTACTGTCGCCGATCCGCGGCATTTCCGGCGTGCGTCAGGTCTCCGGCGCTATTCTGAAAAAGCCGTTCTCTATCACCGGTCCGGCAACGGGTTGGGTTGGCGAAACGGACGCCCGTCCGCAGACCGCATCGGCTAAACTCGCCGAATTGCAGTTCCCGACCATGGAAATCTACGCCATGCCGGCGGCAACGGGTGCACTCCTCGACGATGCGGCGATCAATGTCGAACAGTGGATTGCCGAGGAGGTGGAAACCGCCTTCGCCGAGCAGGAAGGCGCCGCCTTCGTCAATGGCGACGGGGTCAACAAGCCACGCGGCTTCCTGAACTACGACAGTGTGGCGGAAAGCGCCTGGGAGTGGGGCAAGCTTGGCCATATTGCCACCGGCGTTGATGGTGCTCTTCCGGCGACCGATCCTTCGGACAAGCTGATAGAGCTGATTTATGCGCTGAAGGCGGGCTATCGTCAGAACGCCAATTTCGTCATGAACCGCAAGACGCAGAGCGTGTTGCGCAAGCTGAAGGACAAGGACGGCAACTATCTCTGGCAGCCGCCATCCGCCATTGGCGACAAGGCATCGCTGATGGGCTTCGGACTGGTCGAGGCCGAGCATATGCCGGACATTGCAGCCGATGTTCCGGCTATCGCATTTGGCGATTTTGGACGCGGCTATCTGGTTGTCGACCGAATCGGTGCGCGCGTGTTGCGCGATCCATATTCCGCAAAACCCTATGTCCTGTTCTACACCACCAAGCGAGTCGGCGGTGGTGTCCAGGATTTCGACGCGATCAAGCTGCTGACATTCGCAGCTTAAGTCTTAGACCGGCTGGTATTTTTTGCAGGTCTTTTGAAGCCCCACTGCCGGTTTTGGCAGGTGGTTTTGCGCTCGCGAGAGGTGAAACTTGTAGAGGGCGTTATGTGTAACTGACTGATTTGAAAGTTATCGTTTAGGGGAAATTCCATGACAATGTTTCTTGTCACGCCGCCGGCAGTCGAGCCGGTGACGATCGAAGACGCACGCACATTTTTGCGTATCTCGACACAAAGCGAAGACACCATTCTGGAGCGGCTGATCAAGACGGCGCGGGAATTGGTGGAAGCTGAAACCGGCCTCGCGCTGATTGACCAGATGTGGCGGCTGCGCGTGGATCGCTGGCCCCGCTCGGGCCGTCTGGCCCTGTTCAAGTATCCGGTTTCAGCCGTGACTGAAGTGGTCGCCTATCGTGCCGATGGCACGGCGATCAGCTTTGCGCCGGAGGAGTTCGAGCTGCAGCTTGGGCGTCGTCCGCAGCGCCTCTACATGGCGCCTTATCCTGACGCCCCAACCTTCAATGGTATCGAGGTGGATTTCGTGGCGGGCTTCGGCGCTACCGCCGATCTGGTGCCCGAGATGCTGAAGCAGGCCATATTGAGCCTCGTCGCCCATCTCTATGAATCGCGCGCAGGCGTCGATGCTGGTTCTGCGGCGGTGTCTTTTCCGCCGATGGTCAACCAGATGGTCGATGGCTGGCGACGGATTTCTCTATGAACAATGTGCTCTTCATCGATCCGGGCCAGCTCACTGCCGAGCTGGCTCTGGAAATGTTGCAGCCGGTGGCCGACGGGATGGGCGGTTATGCTGAAACATGGGTGGAAATCGCGACGGTCTGGGGACGGATTGAACCCGTTTCCGTGGCGCAGCGCGATTTCGGCACACGACCGCAGCCACAGGTGACGCACCGCATCCTGCTGCGGTTTCGCGACGATATTTCAACCGCCATGCGGCTGCGCAAGGGTGCACGTCTGTTCCGGCTCAGTGCGGTGCACGATCCGGACGAGACCGGGCGCTATCTCGTCTGCCTGGCGGTCGAGGAGGGACGATGAATATTGCCATGAAACTGACGGCAGACGGTCTGGTGCGGGCGCTGCGCTGGAAGGCTTTGGCGGTCAGCGATGATCTGATTTTTGACAGACAGGCGCAAGCGCGCAGCGCTGGCGCGGAGACGATCTCAAATACCGGAACGGTAACTTCCAGCGGGGGCCCGGATGGAACTTGGAGCGGCAGCATTACAGAGGGCGCTCTTTGACGCCCTGAAAGATGACGACGGATTGAAAGAAACACTCGGCGGCGAGCGGATCTATGATCATGTGCCACCGAAAACACCCTTTCCCTATGTCACGCTTGGCGAGACATCCAGCCGCGACTGGAGCACCGCCAGCGAAAAGGGCGACGAGCATTTCGTCAACATACAGATATGGGCGAAGGAAAGCGGGCGTAAGCGCGTTCTGGACATCGCTGCCAGGATCGCAAGCCGCCTCGACGAGGGACCGCCGGTTACGGTGGACGGGCATCATCTCGTCAATCTCATGCTGACCGAAGTGATCGCTCGTAACACGGACGGTCTTGGCAGCTATCTCGGTACGATGCGCTATCGCGCGGTGACCGAGCCTTTGATTATAGAGCGCGTTTCGATCTGATTTTATCAGATCGGCGCTCTATCCATCTGTTTTAACGCACATCTTTTCCGAAAACCGTTTCACACTTTTCGGGATGTGCTCTCATCCAGGAGAAATGAATGGCGGCTCAAAGAGGCAAGGATATCTTGCTCAAGACAGTGCGCAGCGATGGCAGCTTTGAAACATGCGCGGGTCTGCGCACCAAGCGGATTGCCTTCAATGCGGAAACCGTCGATGTGACCGACGCAGATTCCACCGGGCGCTGGCGTCAGCTTCTGGCGGGCAGTGGTGTACAGCGCGTTTCGGTCAGCGGATCGGGTATTTTCAAGGATGCCGGATCGGATGCGTTGGTGCGTGACCTGTTCTTCGACGGCGAGATACGCGACTGGCAAATTGTGCTGCCGGACTTCGGCTCCGTCAGTGGGCCGTTTCAAATCACGGCGCTTGAATATGGCGGCGATCACGACGCCGAAATGACCTTCGAGATTGCACTGGAATCGGCGGGCTATATGGCCTTCGGTGCCGCCCTATGATGGCCAACCGCCATCGCGGCGAAGTCGCCGCAAAGCTCAATGGTCGTGACTGGATTCTCTGTCTCACTTTGGGCGCGCTTGCCGAGCTGGAAACAGCTTTCGAAGCGGATAATCTTTCCGAATTGATCGCGCGGTTTTCGACAGGGCGGCTGTCGGCCCGCGATATGTTGCGTATTCTTTGCGCGGGCCTGCGTGGTGGTGGCCATGTCGTAAGCGAGGAAGATGTCGCTGATATGCGCGCCGAAGGCGGTGCAGCCGGTTTCGCTAGCGTCGTCGCGTCGCTTTTGACCGCCACTTTTGGCACATCTGAAAAGCTGGAAAGCGATTCTTCGTCAAACCCTTGAGAGCCGCAGTTGAATCGGAATCTTCGCCAAAACCTTTTCCATGGGATGAGGTCATGCGGGCGGGTTTCGGTTTGCTGCGGCTTTCCTCACAGGCTTTCTGGTCCATGACCCCGCGTGAACTGGCGGCAGCTCTCGGACCCATTGCGCCACAACGCGATGCGCCCACGCGCCATGCGCTTGATGCGCTGATGCGCACTTTCCCGGACGGGTAATCTCAACAGGTAATCTCATGACTGACGAAACCGTAACCGTATCTGTCGATGCGGATACAAGCGCGTTCGACCGCGCCTTGACTGATCTTGAAAAGCGCTCGTCGAGCTTTGGCCGAAGCCTGACTTCGGCGCTGAAAGGAGCGATCACCTCCGGCCAGGGGCTGGAGGATGTGTTGCGCAGCCTCGCGGGCAGTCTGGCCGGTTCGGCCTTGTCGGCAGGTTTGCAGCCGCTGCAAAGCCTCGCCTCATCGGCAATTGGCGGGCTGACGAGCGGCATCAGTTCGATCATGCCTTTTGCCAAGGGCGGGGTCGTGTCCAGCCCGACCTATTTCGGCATGGGGTCCGGCTCGCTTGGCCTGACGGGTGAAGCCGGTGCGGAAGCGATCCTGCCGCTGGCACGGGGGGCTGATGGCCGCCTTGGCGTGGCCACGGGCGGCGGCGGCAGTCCGGTGCAGGTCGTGTTCAACATGACATCGCCGGATGCATCGTCGTTCAGGAAATCCGAAGCGCAGGTTTCGACCATGCTGGCGGGTGCGGTGCGTCGTGGCGCAAGGAGATTGTGAGTATGACGGACGCCTTCCATGATGTGCGCTTTCCGCTCGGCGTTTCCTTCGGGGCAACGGGCGGGCCGGAATGGCGCAACGAGATTGTCGCGCTCACCTCGGGTCTGGAAAAGCGCAATGCGCGCTGGGCGCATTCACGCCGCCATTTCGATGTCGGCACGGGTCTGCGTTCGCTGGACGATCTGAAAACCGTGCTCGCCTTTTTCGAGGCGCGGCGCGGGTCGCTTTATGCTTTCCGGTTCCGCGATCCTTTAGACTATTCGTCAGCGCCGGGCAATATTCCGCCGACCTATCTCGATCAGAAATTGGGCGTCGGCGACGGCGCGACGACGGGCTTCCAGCTGATCAAAAGCTACGAGACCTATGACCGGCCTGTGACGCGCCCAGTCGCCGGTTCGGTGACGGTCGGGGTCAATGGCGTGCATATGCAGGAAGGCGAGGCCTTCACGGTCGATCTTGCAACGGGGCAGATCACATTTTCACCGAGCTATGTGCCGGGTGTCAGTGCGGTGGTGACGGCTGGCTTTCTGTTTGATGTGGCCGTGCGCTTCGACACCGACCGCCTGACAGCCAGCATAGCTTCGTTTCGCGCTGGCGAAATCCCGTCCATTCCGATCATCGAGGTGAAGTCATGATCCCGGTTCCGGCAGCGCTTGAATCACATTTGCAGGGCGAGGTGACAACCCATTGCTTCGCCTGGATTATCCGCCGTCAGGACGGCTTGGTTCAGGGTTTCACCGATCATGACCGCACGCTCTCGATCAATGGCGTTGCCTGTGAACCGCAGACCGGAATGAACAGTTCCGAAGCCTCGACCACGCTCGGCCTTTCCATCGCAGGCGGTGAGGTTGAAGGCGCGCTGTCATCCGCCAAAATCAGTGACGCGGATATTGAAAACGGACGCTATGACGGGGCGGCCATAGAGGTCTATCTGGTGAACTGGTCAGCGCCCGATCAGTTCATGCTGTTGCGCCGCTGGACGGCAGCAAAGATCAGCCGTTCGGGCACAAGCTTCGTCATGGAGCTGAAAGGCGTTGCCGCCCTGTTCGACGCGGTGCGCGGCAGGCGGATCATGCGCCTTTGCGATGCAAGTCTGGGGGATGGGCGCTGCGGGGTGAACCTTGACGACCCGCTTTATTTTGCGGGCGGCGTTGTCGTCACGGCGGGCAGCACGGAACTGACGGCGACGGAACTTACCGCCTTTGCATCGGGCTGGTTTGCGAACGGTTATCTCACCTGGACAAGCGGTAGCAATGTCGGCGCGAAAATACGTGTGCTGGATCACAGCGGCACCACATTGCGCCTCAGCGAACCGCCGGTTTCGCCTATTGCGGCAGGCGACAATTTTCGCGTGGTCGCGGGTTGCGACAAGAGCTTTGCCACCTGCAAGGCAAAGTTTGCCAATGGTGTCAATTTTCGTGGCTTCCCGCATCTGCCGGGCAATGATGCCGCTTACACTTATGTCAGCGGTGATCAGGAATATGACGGGAGCGCGTTGGTCCAATGACGATGGCCGAACGGATTCTCATCGAGGCCGAACGCTGGCTCGGCACACCCTACCGACACGGTGCATCGACGCTTGGCGTGAGCTGCGACTGTCTTGGTCTGGTGCGCGGCATCTGGCGGGCGCTGTATGGCCGCGAGCCGGAAGATGCTGGCGCCTATGCGCCCGACTGGGGCGAGGTGACAGCCACAGACCGGCTGCTCGACGCCGCGTCCCGGCACATGGCCCGGCGCGAGACCGGTGAGCCGCTGCCGGGCGACCTGATCGTCTTCCGCTGGCGGGTCGATGTGGCGGCGAAACATCTTGGCATTATGAGCCGCGAGAACCGCTTCATCCATGCCTATGAGGGGCATGGCGTTCTGGCCTCAGCGCTGGTGCCGCAATGGCGCAGGCGCGTGGCTGGCATTTTCATTTTCCCCGAAAGGACAGACTGACCCATGGCGACAATCGTTCTGCAAGCCGCAGGTGCTGCCATCGGCGGCATATTCGGCCCGGTTGGCGCGGCGCTTGGCGCGGGCCTTGGTGCCATGGCCGGCTATAGCATCGACACGGCGCTGATCAATTCCACCCGCCACAGCGAAGGCGCAAGACTTTCCAGCGGTCGTGTCGTGACAGCAGAAGAAGGTGCCAGCCTGCCTTTCATCTACGGCACGGCGCGCGTTTCCGGCACGTTGATCTGGGCGACCCGTTTCGAGGAAAGTGCTACCACGGAACGGCAGGGCGGCAAGGGCGGGGCGAAGGTTACGAGTTACAGCTATTTCGGCAATGCCGCTTATGCGGTGGCCGAAGGTGAGATCGCGTTCATTCGTCGGGTCTGGGCCGATGGACAGGAACTTGATCTCACCGAAATTGAAATGCGTGTCTATCGCGGTGATGCAACGCAGCAGCCCGATCCGCTGATCGAGGCCAAGCAGGGCACCGGCAATGCGCCTGCCTATCGCGGTACGGCCTATGTGGTGTTCGAGCGCATCCCGCTCGACACTTATGGCAACCGGCTGCCGCAATTCGAGTTCGAAGTGGTGCGCCCGGTCGGCAAGGTCGCGCGAGACCTGCGTGCGGTGGCGCTCATTCCCGGTTCGACGGAATTCGGACTGATGCCCGATCCTGTTACCGACGAACCGACACCGGGAACCACGCGATCATTGAACCGCAATGCGGTGCGCGCCCGCAGCGACTGGACAGCGGCGCTTGATGAATTGCAGGCGCTTTGTCCCGGCCTGCGCCATGTCGCAATTGTGGTGCCATGGTTTGGCGACGATCTCAGGGCGGGCTTCTGCCATATTCGACCCGGCGTGACTGAACTTTCGGTGCGCAAGCCGAGCCACGTCTGGAAGGTGGAAAATGTTGCGCGATCAGCCGCGCATCTGATCTCTACTAATGGCAGCGGCTCGGCCTATGGTGGCACGCCATCCGACGAAAGCGTCGTCGCGGCGATTCTCGATGCCAAGGCACGGGGCCTAAGCGTGACGCTCTATCCGTTCATCATGATGGATGTTCCGGCAGGCAATACGCTGCCTTCGCCCTATGACGGGGTCGGGCAGCCGGTCTATCCGTGGCGCGGACGCATAACCTGTCACCCCGCAATCGGTTTCGTCGGTACACCGGACAAGACGCCAGAGGCGGCAAATCAGGTGACAGCGTTCGTCGAAGGCGAATGGGGTTATCGACGGTTCCTGCGTCATTGTGCTGATCTGGCGATGCAGGCGGGCGGTGTCGATACATTCCTGATCGGTTCGGAATTGCGCGGCCTCACCAGCATTCGTGACGGGCGGACAAGCTTTCCATTCGTGACGAGCCTTTGTTCGCTTGCGGCAGAAATGCGTGAGCTTCTGGGCAGCGCCTGCCACATCACCTATGGCGCGGACTGGACGGAATATTTCGGCTATCAGGCGCAGGACGGGACCGGCGATCTGTTCTTCAATCTCGATCCGCTCTGGTCGCACCCGGCCATCAACGCCATTGGCATCGATAATTACATGCCGCTTGCCGATTGGCGCGATGGCGATCTCGACGGTGGCAATCCGGACGGTTTCGACGGGCCGTATGATTTCGCCGGGCTGACCAGCCAAATCGAGGCTGGCGAGGGCTATGACTGGTATTATGCCAGCTACAGCAATCGCAGTGCGCGACAGCGCACGCCGATCACCGATGGGCTGGCAGGAAAGCCCTGGGTCTATCGCTACAAGGATATTCGCGCCTGGTGGAGCAATCCGCATTTCAACCGAATTGACGGGGTTGAAGCGACAAGCCCGACCGGCTGGATACCGCAGTCGAAGCCGATCTGGTTTACGGAGCTTGGGTGTCCGGCGGTGGACAAGGGGCCGAACCAGCCGAATGTCTTTCCAGATCCGAAGTCGTCGGAAAATGCCACGCCCTATTTCTCGAATGGATCACGCTCCGATGCCGCCATGGAGCGGTTTCTGCGCGCCCATTACCAACACTGGCCAACGGCCAATGCTGTGTCGCCCGTCTATGGCGGACCGATGCTGGATATGGACCGCATCTATCTCTGGGCGTGGGACACGCGACCTTTTCCGGAATTCCCGCTCGCCAGCAGTACCTGGGGCGATACCGCCAACTGGCGTCTCGGCCATTGGCTGAACGGGCGTCTGAGCGGTGTCGCGCTGGACGAGTTGATTGCGGCGATTCTTACCGATTTCGGTCTGCCGCAGGCCGATTGTTCTAGCGCGCATGGCTATCTCGCTGGTTTCACCATTTCGGAATCATCGACAGCACGGGGTGTGCTGGAGCCGCTTCTGAACGTCTTCGGCGTGCATGGCTTCGAGCAGGCGGGTCAGTTCGTGTTCAGGAGCATAGCGCGGGCATCGTCAGCCATTTCGATCAACGACATGCTGGTACAGCCCGATGAAGGCGAAGCGTTTACGGCCGAACTGGAAGACCTTGGCACATTGCCCGCGACGGTGGAGTTTTACTGTAGCGATCCGCTGCGGGACTTTCAGGTGGTCGGTGCGGCGGTGCGTCGGGACGAGGGGCAAGGCAGCGAGAGCATCAGCCTGTCAGGAGCAATGGAGCAGGGGCAAGCGGCGGCACTGGCTGAAACCTGGATGGCGCGCCGCTATGCCGAACGGCGAACAGCGTCCTTCTCACTGCCATGGTCGGCGGCGTCGCTTCATGTTGGAGACCGGCTGCGCGTCGATATGCTGGGCGGCGGGCGTGACTATGTCATAACCGGCCTTGATGACGGTTCGGTTCGCACAGTCAAAACGACGGCGCTTGCCCCGAATATCGTCTTTGCGGATCGGGGCGAGACGCCGCAGGCAGTGCCCGGCGGACCGGCCATCGACATGAAACCGGCTTTTCATCTCGTCGACCTGCCGCTCTGGCCGGGGGCGGAAGAACCCGCAGGGCAGTTTCGCATTGCAGCCCATGCCAAGCCATGGCGCGGTGTGGCGGTCTATGCCTCACCGACCGACGAGGGTTTTGCCGAGCGGGCGAGGATTACGGAACGGGCAGTGATGGGCGAACTTGCCGAGCCGCTTGCCGGTGGTCCAAGCGGGCGTTTACAGGAGGGGCACTCCGTCGAGGTCACGCTCTATGCCGGTGAACTGCAATCGCGTCCGCTGGCCCAGATTCTGAACGGGGCCAATACCGGGCTGTTGCAGGCGTCCAATGGCGACTGGGAAATATTCCAGTTTCTCGATGCGGAGGAAGTCGGCACCAATCGCTGGCGTTTGTCACGACTGTTGCGCGGGCAACTTGGCACGGAAGCAGCGGCGCTTGTCGACAAGCCGGTTGAAACGCCATTCATCTTGCTGGATTTGGCGGTGAGCGGGGTGGGCCTCTCGGCATCCGAGCTGGGGCTTCAACTCAACTGGCGCGTCGGAACTACGGGTAAAACCTTCTCCGATGCCTATTTCGACACGGTTCAACAGAGCGGCGGTCTGCGTGGGCTGACGCCGTTGAGCCCGGTTCATCTGAAAGTTGACCGTGCGGCCAATGGCGATCTCGCTTTTATCTGGACCCGGCGCGGGCGGATCGACGCTGACAGCTGGCTGGGTGAAGACATTCCGCTGGGCGAGGAGCGCGAGCTTTATACGGTCGAGGTCTGGCAAAATGGTGCTGTCGTACGGCGCGAACAGGCCACTTCGCCCTCGTGGACTTATGCCAAAGCGATTCGCACCGCTGACGTGGGTGTCGGTGCGTTTGATCTGCGCGTTGCGATGGTCAGTACGAAAATCGGTGCGGGTGATATGGCTGTACTCAATCTGGCGGCTGGCCTATAATTTCCTGGAGAAACGACATGACAGACGACAAAGCCTGGTATCTTTCCCGCACCGTTTGGGCGGGGCTAGCCTCGATTATTCTAGGGCTGGCGGGGGCTTTCGGGGTCGCAGACAGCGCTATCGATCAAGTTGCGCTAACGGATGTTTTACTGCAACTAGCCGCTGCAATTGCTGGAATTGTTACGATATTCGGTCGCATCAGGGCAACTTCGCGCATTTCATAATTTCACAAAGCGTGATAGCAAAGGGAAATTATCCTTTAAGGTCTATAGCGAGAACAGCCTGTTCATGCATCGTTCAGCTGTCGTGCGCTATACAAGGCGGCATGATGAAAAAGAACTCTGCACTCAAAGTTTTCGCGCTTCTCGCGGTGAGTTTTGGCTTGTTGCCCATCGGCGGCATTGTCGATGCTGGCGCCATGCCGATTGCTGCGCCGCAGACCTCCAATCTTCTGATCGCCGCTGCCGGTGACTGTGCCGCCGTGGGCGAACAGGTTGCCGCCAAACAAGGCGGGCAACTTGCCAAGGCCACGCCTTCTACTCAGAACGGCGCGCCGGTCTGTGTTGTCGTCGTGCTCGTTCCGGGCCGCGACGGCGAACGTCCGCGCCGCGTCGAAGTGGCTGTGCCCAATCGATAAAATTCCCGGTATGGGTTTTGAAGCCGGTTTGCCCGGTATGTCTGGTTTGCATTGTCACAGGCAGGCCAGCTTTTCCGTTGCATATGATCCGTTGAAGGGAGACAGCCCGCTTGCGTATCCTGATTGTTGAGGACGACAAGGACCTGAACCGGCAACTTTCCGATGCGATGGTTGCCGCAGGTTACGTGGTCGATAGCGCCTATGATGGTGAAGAAGGCCACTTTCTGGGTGATACGGAACCGTATGATGCGGTGATTCTCGATATAGGCCTGCCGCGTATCGACGGCATCAGCGTTGTGGAACGCTGGCGTCGCAACGGGCGCGCCATGCCCGTCCTCATGTTGACCGCCCGTGATCGCTGGAGCGACAAGGTTGCCGGTATCGATGCCGGTGCGGACGATTATGTCGCCAAGCCTTTTCATATTGAGGAAGTTCTGGCCCGGCTTCGTGCGCTCATCCGCCGTGCTGCCGGACATGCCTCGTCGGAGATGGTCTGCGGCCCGCTGCATCTCGACACCAAGACCTCCAAGGCCAGTATCGATGGCGTGTCGCTGAAGCTGACGTCGCATGAATATCGGCTTCTGTCCTACCTCATGCATCATATGGATGAAGTGGTTTCCCGCACGGAACTGGTGGAGCATCTCTACGATCAGGATTTCGATCGCGATTCCAATACGATTGAAGTTTTCGTCGGGCGCCTCCGCAAGAAGATGGGCGTCGATCTCATCGAGACCGTGCGTGGCATGGGCTATCGTATGCGCTCCGATGCCGGAACTGATCCAAAGGGGAACGACAACTGAAGCGTTTTCGCGTCATCCCATCGCTCCGCTCTCTCGCCGTTCGCGTTGTCACATTGTCGACGCTGTGGGTGATTGCGGCGCTGGTGGTGGTCGCTACCCTCATCGGCTCGCTTTATAGTGATGCCGCGCGCAGCAATTTCGAACGGCTTCTCACCGCGCATCTGTTCAGCCTCGTCGGCGCTGTCAGCGTTTCGGCGGAAGGCGTGCTTCAGGGACGACCGGAGCTGGGCGAGTTACGCTATTCCAGCCCGCTTTCCGGCTGGTACTGGTCGGTGGACCCGATCGCACCCAATATGAGCGGCAAGCTGGAATCGCCATCGCTGATTGGACGCATCGTCCCGGAAATGCCGATAACACAGGCGCCTTTCGACAGTTCCTTCATGCGCAGCTATTCCTTGCCGGGGCTTAACGGCGAAGAGCTTTTCATCGTCGAAACGGAAGTCGTGCTGGATAATTCTGGCCGCGTGGCCCGCTTCCGCGTGATGGGCAATCTCAGCGAAGTCATGAATGAGATTTCCGATTTCAGGACAAAGCTTGCCGCCTATCTTGCCGTGTTCGGCATCGGCAGCATCCTGATCAATGCGGCAATCATCCTGTTCGGCTTGCGCCCGCTGGATAAAGTGCGTCAAGCGCTTGCCGATATTCGCGAGGGACGCTCATCGAAGCTCGATGCCTCGCTGCCGATGGAAATCGCGCCGCTTGCCCGCGAAATGAATGCGCTGATCGAAAACAATCGCCGAATCGTCGAGCGTTCCCGAACGCAGGTTGGCAATCTCGCCCATTCGCTGAAGACACCGCTCTCTGTGCTGGTCAATGAAGGCCGTGCCATTGGCGGCGATCAGGGGCGCGTCGTGCAGGAGCAGAGCGAGGCGATGCAGGTGCAGATCCAGCACTATCTGCAACGCGCGCGCATTGCCGCGCAGCGGGACAGCGTGGTTTTCCGCACGTCTGTCGCGCCGGTGATGGAGCGCATGCACCGGGTAACCGCCAAGCTCAACCCTGCGCTCCATGTCAGCTTGCGCAATGATCTCCCGCACGCGATCTTCGCTGGCGAAAAGGAAGACCTCGAGGAAATCATTGGCAACCTTCTCGAAAATGCAGGGAAATGGGCGAGCCGTCGTGTGAGCATCACCGTGGGGGCCGCCCTGGATGGGCAAAGGCTATTCGAAATCGTAATCGAGGATGATGGGCCGGGGCTTGCGGCTGACAAGATTGAAGCGGCGTTGAAACGCGGCAGCCGTGTGGACGAAACCAAGCCGGGCACTGGTCTGGGCCTTGCCATCGTGCAGGATACGGTTCGCGAATATGGTGGGCAGCTGCATCTGGACAAAAGTCCGATGGGAGGCTTGCGCGTTCGTACCGTGTTGCCGCTTGCGGAAGATTAAGGTTGCGATTTAAGCTAAAGCGATGTCTTTGCTTTTTAGCATTTACGCATGCAAAACGCTTTCGCACTTTTGCTGAGAATGCTCTAAGACGCTGACATTTAAGGATCGCATGATGCGATCATATGCAAGCTCATTGGTTCATGAGGGCCGGTTTGTTATGATGATGAAATTCAGGTTTTCTTCTCCGGCTCTGGTCGTCCCAGCCTTGGTCGCTCTGTCGATGGTCTTGTCGGCATGCGGAACATCGGGCGGTGGCAGAGGGCTGACGTCGCTTGGCGGATCGTCATCATCAGCCAAACTGGAATCGAGCCTGCTCTCGTCACTGGGCAACGGCTTGCTTGGCAATACGGCAAACCAGCTCAGCCCGACCGATCGGAGAAAGGCGCTGGAAGCCGAGTATCGCGCGCTCGAATATTCTCCGGCGGGCAAAGCCGTTTCCTGGAGCGCCGGATCGAATTCCGGTGATGTGACTGCTGCCCAGCCTTATCAGGTCGGCTCACAGAACTGCCGCCAATATTCGCATACTTTCGATATTGGCGGTTCGCAGCAAACCGTGCGTGGTACCGCCTGCCGCAATACGGACGGCAGCTGGACGCCGCTGACCTGATCTGTCGCAAACAGGCCATTGGAACCGCGAGCGCGCCTTTGCGGCGAATTGCCCTAGGCGGCCAGTTGTGACAGGTATTGGTTGGTTTTTCCCATGCCTACGCTTAAGTCGTAGCCATGGGATTTTGGTTGATTGCAGCATTACTGACGTTAGCAGCCACTTTGGCTGTCTTGTTGCCTCTCACGCGGCGCAAGCAGGCTTTTTTGCCTGCCGAAAAGAATGATCTCGAGGTTTATCGTGATCAGCTGCGCGAAGTCGAAGCAGATGCCGCCCGTGGCATGATTGATGCGCAGAGCGCCGAACAGGCGCGGATTGAAATTTCCCGCCGTATTCTGAGTGCCGAAAAAGAGAGTCAGGACGCCGCAAACGCAGCAGCACAATCTACGGGATCTGGCCGTGTGCTGGCACTGGTCGCCGTGCTGGCCGTGCCGCTGATCGCATGGGGCGTCTATCCGCTTTTCGGCAAGCCGGACGTGCCGTCCATGCCGCTTGCCGGGCGTCTCTCCGACAATCCTGATCGCGGCTCTGTCGATGAACTCGTGGCGCGGGCGGAAGCGCATCTGGCGAAAAATCCCGATGATGCGCGCGGCTGGGATGTGCTTGCGCCGATCTACATGCGTCTTGGTCGCCCGGCCGATGCGGTAAATGCCTATCGTTCTTCCATCCGCATTGACGGTGAAAATTTCCCGCGCTTGTTGGGTCTGGCGGAAGGGCTTGCCGCCGTTTCGGGCGGCACGATCACTGCCGAGGCAGAGTCGTTCCTGAACAAGGCAGTTGAACTTGATCCGAACGATCCGCGTCCGCAATTCTATCTTGCGCAAGGCGAGATGCAGGATGGTCGCCCGGATGCAGCGATTGCCCGTCTCAAGACGCTTCTGGACAAGGCCCCAGCCGATGCTCCCTGGCGCGGTCAGGTCGAGCAGGCCATTGCGCGGTTGAGCAATCCTTCGGACAATCAGCCGACCCAGCAAAAAGGCCCGTCATCTGATGATATCGAGGCGGCTTCGTCCCTATCGACGGAAGATCGTCAGGCGATGATTGAGGGCATGGTTCAACGTCTGGATGAAAGTCTTCGCCAGAATAGCGGGGATGTCGAAGACTGGAAGCGTCTCGTGCGCTCCTATATGATCCTGCATCGCCGCGATGCGGCGCTTGATGCCCTGAACCGGGGCATGACTGCCCTTGCGGATGAGCAGCGGGCCGAGCTTCGCAGCTTCGCATCCGGCTTGGGCCTAGAGGCACAAAAATGAGCGCGACCGCAGAAGAAAACACACGTAAGCCGAAGCCGGCCAGCAGCCTTGCCCGGACAATTGGCCAGAGAAAACGCAAGCGCCTGATGCTGATCGGCGGCGCGCTGGCGGTTCTGGCCGTGGCGGTGGGGCTGATGCTGATGGCCTTCAATCAGGACATCCGGTTCTTCCGCACGCCCGCCGACCTGACGGAACAGGAATTGACCTCGGGCTCGCGCTTCCGCCTTGGCGGTCTGGTCGAGGAAGGCTCGGTCAGCCGCGAGGGCAGCGAGCTGCGCTTTACGGTCACTGATACGATCAAGACCGTGAAAGTCGTGTTCGAGGGCATTCCGCCAGACCTTTTCCGTGAAGGGCAGGGCGTGGTGGCCGAAGGGCGTTTCGGACAGGACGGCGTGTTCCGCGCCGACAACGTGCTTGCCAAGCACGACGAAAATTATGTTCCAAAAGACCTTGCCGACAGCCTGAAAGCCAAAGGCGTCTGGGAGGGGAAATAACCATGCGTGTGTGGCTGGACAAATCGGGAGACTGCCTATGAGTGTCGAGATCGGCCATTTCGCGCTGGTGCTGGCGCTGGCTCTGTCGATTGTTCAGTCGGTCGTGCCGGTTATCGGTGCCCGCCGACGCGACACGCATCTCATGTCGGTGGCGGTGCCAACGGCGATTGCAGTCTTCGCGCTTGTCTGCCTGTCTTCAGCGGTTCTGGTTCACGCTTATGTCGTGTCGGATTTCTCTGTGCTGAATGTCGTCGAAAACTCGCATTCGCAAAAGCCGCTCCTCTACAAGATCACCGGCGTTTGGGGAAACCACGAAGGCTCCATGCTGTTGTGGGTGTTCATCCTGACGCTTTTCAGCGCGCTGGTCGCAGCATTTTCCGGCAATCTGCCTGAAACTTTGCGCGCCAATGTTCTGGCCGTTCAGGGCTGGATCGGCGTGGCCTTTCTGGCCTTCATCATCTTCACGTCGAACCCGTTTACGCGCATCCTTCCGGCTCCGATGGAAGGCGGCGATCTCAATCCGATCTTGCAGGATATCGGCCTCGCCATTCATCCGCCGCTGCTTTATCTCGGCTATGTCGGCTTTTCGGTCTGCTTCTCCTTTGCGGTTGCGGCACTTCTGGAAGGGCGTCTTGATGCGGCCTGGGCGCGCTGGGTGCGCCCGTGGACGCTGGTGGCATGGATGTTCCTCACCGGCGGTATCGCGATGGGTTCCTACTGGGCCTATTACGAGCTTGGCTGGGGCGGCTGGTGGTTCTGGGACCCGGTCGAAAACGCATCCTTCATGCCCTGGCTGGTTGGCACTGCCTTGCTGCATTCCGCACTGGTCATGGAAAAGCGCTCGGCGCTCAAAATCTGGACAGTCCTGCTGGCGATCCTGACTTTTTCGCTGTCGCTGCTCGGAACTTTCCTCGTGCGCTCCGGCGTACTGACCTCGGTACACAGTTTTGCGACCGATCCCGGTCGCGGGCTGTTCATTCTCGCTATTCTCGCCATTTTCATCGGTGGTTCTCTGTCGCTCTTCGCGCTTCGCGTGCAAAGCCTGACGGCAGGCGGCATTTTCCATCCGATCTCGCGGGAAGGGGCGCTGGTCTTCAACAACCTGTTCCTGACCACTGCCGCCGCGACGGTTCTGATTGGCACGCTTTATCCGCTGCTGCTCGAAGTCATGACCGGCGAAAAGATTTCCGTCGGCGCACCATTCTTCAACATGACATTCGGTCCGCTGATGATCCCGCTTTTGTGTGCGGTGCCGTTCGGTCCGCTTCTCGCATGGAAACGCGGCGATCTTTACGGCGTTTCCCAGCGTTTGATGACAGCTTTCGCTCTGGCGCTGGTGGCCGCCGGTATCGTGCTGTGGACCACTTCGGCAAAATCGTTACTGGCTGCTTGCGGCGTCGGTCTGGCTGCCTGGCTGATTTTCGGTAGCCTCACCGATCTGGTGCAGAAGGCCGGTATCGGCAAGGTTTCGGCAACGAAAGCACGGGCCCGTTTCAAGGGCCTGCCGCGCTCGGTGTTCGGAACGGCTCTGGCGCATATTGGCCTTGGCGTGACACTGCTCGGCATTGTCAGCGTGACGACCTTCGGCACCGAAAATGTGCTCATCATGCGTGCAGGCGACACGGTGAAGGTTCAGGATTACACATTGCGGTTCGAAGGGCTTCGGCCTTTGACCGGTCCGAACTTCACGGAGAATCGCGGCACGTTCACGCTGCTCGATTCCAGTGCGCGCGATCTTGGCCGGATAGAGCCATCCAAGCGCTTTTTCCCGGCGCGCCAGATGCCGACGACAGAATCGGGCATTCGCACGCTCTGGTTCAGTCAGGTCTATGTGGCGCTTGGCGACGAGCCGGGTGACGGTTCGGTGGTTGTCCGTATCTGGTGGAAGCCGCAGGTGACGCTGATCTGGTATGGCGCATTGGTCATGATGCTGGGCGGCCTGTTTTCGCTCGCCGACCGCCGTTTGCGTGTCGGCGCACCTGCGTCCAAGCGCAAGGCCGCGCCGCAGGAAGCGGAGGCCGCAGCATGAAGATGCGCAAACTCTTCGCCATGTGTGCCCTCGCTATTGCTCTGGTATTTCAGGGCACGGCAGCCTTTGCCGTCAATCCCGATGAGGTTCTGCCCGATCCGGCGCTTGAAAAGCGCGCCCGCACCATTTCCGGTGAGTTGCGCTGCATGGTCTGCCAGAACGAATCCATCGATGATTCGAATGCGGAGCTTG
Organism: Brucella haematophila; assembly: GCF_005938105.1. Lineage (GTDB taxonomy): Bacteria > Pseudomonadota > Alphaproteobacteria > Rhizobiales > Rhizobiaceae > Brucella > Brucella haematophila. The sequence continues at coordinate 46,024 of NZ_VCPE01000009.1, forward strand.
CCCGCGACCTGCGTCTTCTTGTCCGAGATCGTTTGAAAACAGGCGATACGGACGCTCAGGTACTGGATTTTGTCGTCGCCCGTTATGGTGAGTTCGTGCTGTTGAAGCCACGCCTGTCGGCTCGTACTATATTGCTCTGGGGTTTCCCGGTTATCGTGCTTGTCATCGGTGCGGTTGCGCTTGTCTTCGCGTTTCGCGGGCGACGCAGGCTCGGCGAAGCAGCGCAGCCGCTTTCTGAAAGCGAAAAAGCCGAGCTCGCCCGTCTTCTGAATAATAAATAGTTATCTATATTTACGAGCGATTTTCTTCCTCGCTCGCGGTGAACCTTACGAAACTTTCATCTTGCGGAAATTGAGCGGTAAGGTAGCTCTAACTATCTTACGCTCTATAAAGGAATTACAGGGCCTCGTTTCCCAAGACGAGAGCGAAGGCCGGATTACCGCTCGTAAGGAGAAATAGATGTCCAGAGCTAGCACTTCCCATTATCGCAAGAGCGTTGCAGCTGTCGCAGTTTGCGCTGCCCTTGCTGGCGCGTTCGTTGCGACTGGCCCGCTCGGCGCACTCAATGATGCCCGTGCAGAAGCCGTTCAGGTGACGCCGCCGCAGCAGACCGTCGGCTTCGCCGATCTGGTGGCAAAGGTACGTCCGGCTGTCGTCAGCGTGACCGTGAAGAAGAATGTGCAGGAAGCAGACAATGGCGGCGGTGGCCAGAATTTCGGATCGCGCGGTTTCGACCAGCTTCCCGACGACCATCCGTTGAAGCGCTTCTTCCGTGATTTCGGCATGGAACCGCCACGCGGCGATGCGCGTCCGGGTGCACGTCCTGATCGCGGTCCCGGCAAGCGTCCTGGCCGTCCGGGTCATGAACGCCCCTATGCACAGGGCTCCGGCTTCTTCATCTCTGAAGACGGTTATGTCGTCACCAACAACCACGTCGTTTCCGATGGTGACGCCTATAGCGTCGTGATGGATGACGGCACCGAACTCGACGCCAAGCTGATCGGTACCGATCCGCGCACCGACCTCGCCGTTCTGAAGGTCGATGATGCCAAGCGCAAGTTCACCTATGTCGCCTTCGGCGATGACAATCAGGTTCGCGTTGGCGACTGGGTTGTTGCAGTCGGCAATCCGTTCGGTCTCGGCGGCACGGTGACTTCGGGTATCGTTTCGGCCCGTGGCCGTGACATCGGCGCCGGTCCTTACGACGACTTCATCCAGATCGATGCGGCCGTCAACAAGGGCAATTCGGGTGGTCCCGCTTTCAACCTGTCCGGTCAGGTCGTTGGTATCAACACCGCTATCTTCTCGCCTTCGGGCGGCAGCGTCGGTATCGCCTTCGCAATCCCGTCGGGCACCGCGAAGCAGGTTGTTGATCAGCTCATCAAGAAGGGCTCGGTTGAACGCGGCTGGATCGGTGTACAGATACAGCCGGTGACGAAGGATATCGCCGCTTCGCTGGGTCTGGCCGAAGAAAAGGGTGCAATCGTCGCTTCGCCGCAGAAGGATGGTCCTGCAGCCAAGGCTGGCATTCAGTCCGGTGACGTGATCACCGCCGTGAATGGTGAGCCGGTTCAGGATCCACGTGATCTGGCCCGTAAGGTTGCCGGTATCAATCCGGGCGAAAAGGCTGCACTCAGCGTCTGGCGCAAGAACAAGGCTGAAGAGATCAGCATCACCATCGAAGCCATGCCGCAGGATCTCAAGCAGGCCGGTGGCGCGACTGATGAAGGCAAGAGTGGCCAGCAGAGCGAAACGCTCGACAGCTACGGCCTGACCGTCACGCCTTCGGAAGATGGAACCGGTGTTGTGGTCACTGACGTTGATCCTGATAGCGATGCCGCTGATCGCGGTGTGCGCTCCGGCGATGTCATCGTCAGCGTCAACAATCAGGTTGTGAAGACTGCCAAGGACATCAACAACGCCATTAGCGAAGCCTCCAAGTCGGGTCGCAAGGCTGTGCTGCTGCAACTGCAGAGCAACGATCAGAGCCGTTTCGTGGCCCTGCCGATCGATCAGGGTTGATGACCGGCATCCGCGATAACCTTTGAAAGAATCAGATGCCAGGCGGGTAACTGCCTGGCATCATCTTAGAGCGCGTTTCGATCTGATTGTATCAGATCTGCGCTCTAAGTTTTTGTTTGCGCACATCTTATCCGAAAGCCGTCTTACACTTTTCGGGATGTGCTTTATCTCCGAATGTAATTTATAAGTGACGCCATGAAAATTCTCGTAATTGAAGATGACCGCGAAGCTGCTCGTTATCTGGAGAAAGCTTTCAGCGAAGCCGGACATTCGGCAGATATCGCCGGTGACGGCGAGACCGGCTATGCGCTGGCGGAAAACGGCACTTACGACGTGCTGGTCGTGGATCGCATGCTGCCGAAGCGCGACGGGCTTTCCGTTGTGGCTGGCCTGCGTGCCAAGGGCATGGAAACGCCGGTGCTGATTCTATCGGCGCTCGGCGAAGTGGATGATCGCGTGACGGGTCTGCGTGCCGGTGGCGACGACTATCTGACCAAGCCTTATGCGTTTTCGGAGCTTCTGGCGCGCGTGGAAGTGTTGCAGCGCCGTTCCAGCCCACGTGAGGCCGACACCATCTATCGCGTTGGCGATCTCGAACTTGATCGGCTTGCGCATACGGCGCGCCGTCAGGATGTTGACATCACGCTGCAACCGCGTGAATTCCGCCTGCTTGAATATCTCATGCGTCATGCCGGTCAGGTTGTGACCCGCACGATGCTGCTTGAAAATGTCTGGGATTATCACTTCGACCCCCAGACCAATGTGATCGACGTGCATATTTCGCGCTTGCGCTCCAAGATCGAAAAAGGTTTTGACGGCCCGCTGCTGCATACGGTGCGCGGCGCCGGCTACATGCTGAAGGCCGGGCGTACCAAACAGACCGCTGCCAAGGTGGACTGATGGGCCGGTTTTCTGCGCTTATGCGCACCACGGCGGTGCGTCTGTCGGCTCTTTATCTGCTTCTCTTTGTCGTCGGCGCTGTCGCTTTGGTCTTCTATATGACCAATCTGTCCGCTTCGATTCTCACTGCACAGACGCAACAGGCGCTGGGTGAAGAAGTGGCGAGCATTGGCAAAAGCTATGCGCGCGGCGGCATTCCGCAGCTTGTGCGCAGCATTGACTATCGTTCGCGCCAGCCGGGCGCTTATCTCTATCTGGTTGCCGATCCATCGGGGCGCATTCTGGCAGGCAATGTCGAAAGCGTAGAGCCCGGCGTGCTGGACACGGACGGCATTGTAGAGCGTGCCTTCGTCTATAAGCGTTATGGTGAGCAGGGGACGGAAAGCGACCACCGCGCTGTCGCCGTGGTGATTGCTCTGCCGAATGGCATGCGTCTGCTGGTCGGGCGTGACCTTGGTGAGCCGGAGCGGTTCCGCGATATCATCCGCAGCTCGTTGATGCTGGCGCTTGGCATCATGGGTGCCGGTGCGCTGCTGATCTGGCTCTTTGTCGGACGCCGCGCCTTGAAGCGCATCGATGACGTGTCCAAGGCTTCGCAGCGCATCATGGATGGCGACCTGACCGGGCGTCTGCCGGTGAACGGTTCCGGCGATGAATTCGACCGTCTATCAGGTAATCTGAACGTGATGCTCGGGCGCATATTGGAGCTGAACGAAGGGCTGAAACAGGTTTCCGACAATATTGCCCATGACCTCAAGACGCCGCTCACGCGTCTGCGCAACCGTGCCGAAGAAGCTTTGGCTGGCAAGAAGGCCGGGCCGGAATATCGCGAGGCGCTCGAAGATATTATCAGCGAGTCGGATCAACTGATCCGCACTTTTAATGCGATTCTGATGATCTCCCGTCTGGAAGCCGGTTATTCGGCGGAAAACCTCGAAGATTTGCCCGTCGCGCCCATCGTGCGGGATGTGGCGGAAATGTATGAACCGGTTGCCGAAGATGCGAATGTAAAGCTGACGCTTGGTGTCTTGGACGAGGTGGTGCTGCATATCAACCGCGAACTGGTTGGTCAGACGGTTTCCAATCTCGTCGACAATGCGATCAAATATGCCGGTGGCGAGGAGCGTGAGGCCAATGTGTCGCTCGCCATGGAGCGCGACGCCAACTGGGTACGGATCATCGTTGCCGATAACGGGCCGGGCATTCCGGAGGAAAAGCGTGAACAGGCAACCGAACGTTTCGTGCGTCTTGAGGAAAGCCGCACACAGCCGGGTTCCGGCCTCGGTTTGAGTCTTGCCAAGGCGGTCATGAAGTTGCACGGTGGCGCGCTTCGTCTTGAAAGCAACGAACCGGGACTGCGTGCCGTTCTGGAGTTTCCGTTGCCGCATGGCGAGGTGAAATAGCAAAATGTAAGAGGGGATCATGGCGGCTGACGATACAAAGGAACTGTTTTTCGAGAGAGACCTTTGTGCGCTGACGCCGCTCGATCCTGATCGGGCGCGATCCTTTCTTGATGACCTGATAGAACGGTCCCGTGAGGACGAGCTGCCAGATGTCGCCGCTCTGCTGGAAAAGAAGAAGGCTTCGGCTTTCCTGTCGGCTGTGCTTGATCTGTCGCCGTTCATTCGTGAAGCGCTGACCCGGCACCCCTCTATTCTGAGCCGCATTGTTTCTGCTTCGCCTGAAACCGCGTTGCACGATATTCTCGCAACGGTTTCGCTCTGCGGTATGGAGGAGGGCGCGAGCGAAGCTTCGTTGATGACCGATCTGCGCCGCTTCAAACGCGAAGCGCATGTGCTGATCGCGCTTTGCGATCTGGCCCAAATTTTCAATACGGAAGCCACCACCGGCTGGCTGACCGATCTGGCTGAAGCCTGCACCGGCGCTGCCGTCCGCTTTTTGCTGCGCGATGCGGATGCTGCGGGAAAAATCAATCTGCCCGACCGCAACAAGCCCGACAAAGATTCCGGCTGGATCGTGCTGGGCATGGGCAAGTTCGGCGCACGCGAACTGAACTATTCCTCCGATATCGACCTGATCGTCTTCATCGACGAAACCAAACCGGCCATCGGCGATCCGTATGAGTGCGTTGACACGTTTTCGCGCCTGACGCGGCGTCTTGTTCGTATCCTTCAGGATCGCACGGCGGACGGTTATGTCTTCCGCGTCGATCTTCGCTTGCGTCCTGATCCGGGGTCGACACCGCTTGCGATTCCTGTTGGCGCCGCGCTGCATTATTACGAAGGGCGCGGCCAGAACTGGGAGCGCGCCGCCATGATCAAGGCGCGACCCGTCGCCGGTGATCGTGCGTCCGGTCGTCAGGTGCTGGCCGAGCTTTCCCCTTATGTCTGGCGCAAATATCTCGATTATGCGGCGATTGCCGATGTTCATTCGATCAAGCGCCAAATCCACGCCCATAAGGGCCATGGCGACATTGCCGTTCGCGGGCACAATGTGAAGCTCGGTCGCGGCGGTATCCGCGAGATCGAGTTCTTCGTCCAGACGCAGCAGCTGATCGCTGGCGGACGCTTTCCGGAACTGCGCGGCAATCAGACCGTGCCGATGCTGGGCCAGTTGGCGGAGCGCGGCTGGATCACGGAAAAAGCACGCGATGCGCTGGCCAAGGAATATTACTTCCTGCGCGATGTAGAACACCGCATCCAGATGATTGCCGACGAACAGACCCATATTCTTCCTGAAGACGATGAAGGCTTTGCCCGTGTCGCCCATATGATGGGCTATGCCGATCCGGCGCAGTTCTCTGAGGTTTTCCTCGACGCGCTCAAGATTGTTGAAAAGCACTATGCGGCTCTGTTCGAGCAGGCGCCGGAACTCGGCACCTCGACGGGCAATCTCGTCTTTACCGGCGATGTGGATGATCCGGGTACGCTGGAGACGCTCGCCGCCATGGGCTATGAGCGCCCAAGCGACATCTGCCGTGTCATCCGCACCTGGCATTTTGGGCGCTATCGCGCCACCCAGTCGGCGGAAGCGCGCGAGCGCTTGACCGAACTGACACCTGCGCTCCTCAACGCCTTTGCCGAGACCAAGCGCGCCGACGAGTCGCTGTTGCGGTTCGACAGTTTTCTGCAAGGCTTGCCTGCGGGCATCCAGCTTTTCAGCCTGCTTCAATCCAATCCGCGCCTGCTCAATCTGCTTGTGATGATCATGAGCGCTGCGCCACGGCTGGCCGAAATCATCACGCGCAATCCGCATGTTTTCGATGGTCTGCTTGACCCTGCAATCTTTTCAGAGATGCCGACCCGCTCCTATCTGGAAGAACGGCTGCGCGTGTTTCTCGGAGCCGCGACCGACTACGAGGAAGTGCTGGATCGGCTGCGCATCTTTGCGGCAGAGCATCGTTTCCTCATCGGCATTCGCCTGCTGACAAGCGCGATTGACGGCGTCCGCGCCGGGCGCGCTTTTTCCGATCTGGCTGAGCTGATGATCGGCAAGGCGTTTGAGGCCGTGGAAGCCGAATTGCAGCGTCGCCACGGCAAAGTCAAAGGCGCTAAATCGGCGCTGTTGGCCATGGGCAAGCTCGGCAGTCGTGAACTGACCGCCGGTTCTGATGTCGATCTGATCCTGCTTTATGATCACGACACGGATGCCGATGAATCAGACGGTGAAAAGCCGCTTGCTCCGTCGCAATATTATATTCGCCTCACACAACGCCTGATCGCCGCGCTGTCCGCGCCGACGGCGGAAGGTGTGCTTTATGAAGTCGACATGCGTCTGCGCCCCTCGGGAAACAAGGGGCCTGTCGCAACCCATATCGAATCCTTCGGCAAGTATCAGCGGACCGAGGCTTGGACCTGGGAGCATATGGCGCTTACGCGGGCACGCCCGATCCATGGCGACGAGAGCTTTATTACGCATATCACGGCGGAGATCGACGAGGTGCTGTCAGCACCGCGTGACGTGAAGAAGATCGCCAAGGACGTGCGCGAAATGCGCGACCTGATCTATCAGGAAAAGCCGCCGCGTGATGACTGGGATTTCAAGCTGAAGCCCGGCGGCATTGTCGATCTGGAATTCATCGCGCAATTCGCGGTTCTGGTTGGGAAAGTTACCAAGAAGCCACGCCCGCTTGGAACGGAAGAGGTTCTTGGCTCGCTGGATCCGGCCTATGCCGAACCTGCCCTTGCCGATAGTCTGGTCGAAGCGCATCGGCTTTACACGAATTTGAGCCAGACTATTCGCTTATGCCTTGGAAGCGATGCGCCGCGAGACGAGTTCATTCCGGGTATGATCGATCTTCTCTGCCGCGCCGCCGATATGCCGGATATCAAGCGCGTCGAACATCATCTGACCGAACTGGCGAAGGACGTCCGCGCAAGCTTTGAGAAACTGGTCAGCGTCTAAATTTACGCTGCGTGAATTGCGGCGCTGTGCCCGCTGATCTGCACCGGCTTGCGGTCGGGTATGCTGACCGCAACCACCGTGCCGACGCCTTCGGTCGAGCGAATGCGCAGCCAGCCGCCATGCAGTTCCGCCAGCGAGCGGGTGATGGCGAGACCGAGGCCCGACCCGCTATGGGTTTTGGTGAACTGGTTTTCGACCTGTTCAAACGGCTGGCCGATCTTTTTCAATGCCGATTTTGGAATGCCGACGCCGGTGTCCTGAATGGTCATGAACAGGGCTGATCCGGTCTTGCGGGCGCGCACTGTGATATGTCCGTTATGGGAAGTGAACTTGACCGCGTTGGACAGGAGATTGATCAGCACCTGCTTGACTGCGCGGCGGTCGGCATAGAGCTGCATGGCGTCTTCGATCCGGGTCTCAACCGTGATGTTCTTCTCATCGGCTTGCAGTGAAATCATGCGCACCGTCTCATTGATGAGCGGGCAAAGATCGATCTGCTCGCGGTCGAGCGAGAAATGACCAGCTTCGATCTTCGACATGTCGAGAATGTCGTTGATGACGTTCAGCAGGAAGTTACCGCTGGTGTGAATGTCGTTGATATATTCCTCATAGCGGTCGGAACCGAGCGGCCCGAAAGTGCCCGCCTGGATCATTTCCGAAAAGCCGATGATCGCGTTGAGTGGTGTGCGCAGCTCATGGGACATATTGGCGAGGAATTCCGACTTGGCGCGGTTGGCCGCTTCGGCGCGTTCCTTTTCCTGTCCGTATTTACGGGCCAGCTCGGACAGTTCGCGCACACGGTCGCGCTCACCCTTACGGGCAATCGACAGATCGTGAATGGTCGCCATCAGGCGGCGTTCGCTATCCACCAGACGTTCCTGATGCAGCTTGAGCTGGGTAATGTCGGTGCCGATAGAGACGAGACCGCCGTCCTGCGTGCGGCGTTCGTTGACCTGTAGCCAGCGACCGTCGCTGAGCTGGCGTTCGAAAGTCTGACCGCCTGCGCGATTGTGTTCGTTGGCCATGCGGCGCTCGAAGGTGAAGGGACGCGTGTGGGCGTCGACTTCATTGCGTGGCACGCCCGGCTTCAGCGTCCAGACCGGCAGGCCCGCATATTCGCTGAACTTGGAATTCGCCATCACCAGACGGTTGTTGGAATCCCACAGAATGAAGGCTTCCGAGATGTTCTCAATGGCTTCACGGATGCGCATATCGGCTTCTGCCGTCGCTTGCGCAAAGCGGTGCTGCTCGCTGACGTCGAAGGCGATGCCGACCAGATGCAAGTCGCCTTCAGCCGCAATATCGGCACGCACACGCATCCAGACCCACGATCCATCCGCATGACGCATGCGGAACACGCGGTCCACGTGAGAGAAGTCACCAGCCGCCGCCTGTTCGGCGAGAGAATAAAGATCGCCATCTTCAGGATTGATGATTGCCGCGACATCGCTGAACGGCAGCACTGCGTCCTGCGCTTCATAGCCCAGCATTTCATACATGGAGCGCGACCAGTAGATGCGTCCGCGCGCCATGTCCCAGTCCCAGAGGCCGCAGCGCCCGCGCGCCATGGCGAGATCAATCCGGAGCTGGATCTGATTGGAAAGATCGTCAGCTTCGCGGGCCCGCGCCGCCTGACTGAAATAGGCGTAAAGAATGGCGAACATGACACCGGTGGTGCCCGCAAAGAGTGTGACATTCAGCGAGACGGCGCGACGCCACTCGGCAAAGATCGTGTTCTCCGCTTCCGTCGCGATGATGGAATAAGGCGCTGTCAGCGGCTTGGACAAAGCGCCATAGGCGGCTTCGCCTTGCAAGAGAATTTTCAGCACGCCTGCGCGTTCGGCAAAGAGGAACAGCGGCTGCGCTTCCGACAGGATTGTATCAATCGGCTTGCCGGGCAAATCGGAGAGCGGGCCGGAAGCTGCGACCACCGACGACTGGCCGTCAACGATGGCAACTGTCATGCCGGACGACGAGAGGCCGCGTGAGCGAAACTCGGCAATGGTGTCCTGCAAGTCCTTGGCGGAAACCTGCGCGCCTGCGCTGGTGCCATTCGCCACGCGCTCGATCATCTGCGCCAGATTGGCGGTTGCTGCCGACAGCGAAGCCTTGTGCTGCTGTTCAATGTCGTCATGCCAGGCCAGCATGGAAAACACGCGGGCAACGCCGAGAATGACAAGGAAAATGATGATCAGCGCGGGAACGAGGCGGCGCAAAATGGGTTCCATCGAGATAAATTTGCCATAGGCCGGACCCGCGAGAAGACGGACATGGCCCGAGACCTTGCCTTTCCTTCTCTTCCGACCGGATTCGCAATGCGTCCCCGCCGGCGCGCCATACGCGTCGGTGCTCGCCATCTGATGGTCCCTCGTGAAATGCCTGCGAGTGAAGTGATTCGGAATACGCCACCTCCGAATGCATTCAATGAATCAAAAGTGATTCGCGCTGTCCAGCGATTTCGTTAACGAGACGTAAAAAAGACCGTCTGATGACGTCGATTTTCTTATGAATCTCAAGCCTTTATCCGGAATCAGTTCCTCAGCCGATGCGCTTAAATCCATGAAAAGACTCATGAAAACTTGGTCGCTTTCGCAGCGTGCCAGAGCAGGACGAAAACGCATAGCTGTTCACCCTGCCAGCCGCAGAAAGGCGGCTGGCAGGGGCGAATCAGATTGCTTCGATTGTCGCCCGCGAATCAGGCGAGAGTGCGATCCACGATGTCGCGCAGGTCGGTTGAAAGTTTGGGCATGCCCGATATACGGGCGAGAGCCGCACGGGCATGTTCGCGCCGCGTTTCTTCCAGTGACCGCCAGGACCGCATCGAGGTCAAAAGCCGCGCAGAGAGCTGCGGGTTTTCGGGATCGATAGCGAGGATCGTCTCGGCGAAGAACACATAGGCCGCGCCGTCCTTGCGGTTGAAGCCAGTCGGGTTCGAAGCCGAAAAGGAGCCGATCAGCGAGCGCACGCGGTTTGGATTGTCGAGCGAGAACAGGCGGTGGACGGCAAGCTGGCGCACGGTTTTCAGTGCGTGTTCGCCGGGGCGGGTCGCCTGAACATTGAACCACTTGTCCATGACAAGTCCGTCGCCGCCGAAACGCTGTTCGAAGCTGGACAGAGCTTCCCGCGCTTCATCCGTGTCGCCGAAGCGGTGAACGAGAACCGTCAGCGCCGCAAAGCGGTCGGTCATGTTGTCGGCTCCCGCATATTGCAGGGCGGCACGACGCTGGTTGCCTTCGTGGCGGCTCAGATAATCCAGCAGCGCATTGCGCAAGGTGCGCTTGCCTGCCGCTTCCGCGTCGGGGGTAAAAGCGCCCGTCTGTTTGAGAGTGTCATATAGCCGGGCGAAATCAGCCGCATAGGTCGATGCGATAGCGGCGATCAGGTGATCGCGGCTTGCAAGGATAGCGTCGGGATCGACATTATCGCCCATTTCACGCGCCACGTCGCTTTCGCTTGGCAACGTCAGGCAGAGCGCGCGGAACGCCGGATCAAGTGTCTCGTCGGATGCGACGCGACCGACCAGCTCGACCACCTTGGCATTCAACTCCGGCTTATGGCCGCCACGAACGCGCTTGGCGCCCTCGAGCAGGGTGCGGGTGAGAATGCTGTTCATGGCCTGCCAGCGCGCAACCGGATCGCTGTCATTCAATGCGAGGAATGTGAGGTCCTCTTCGGAAAGCGGCGAAGTGAGATTGATCGGAGCGGAAAAGCCGCGCAGCAGCGAAGGAACCGGACGCGCCTTGATGCCGTGGAAGACAATCGTCTCCGATGAGTGGTGCAAGTGAATGACATTGTCATGCACATCGCCGCCTTCAACGGAAGTCGGCTTCATATCCTTACCGTCCGGGCCGATAAGGCCGAATGCGATTGGAATATGCATCGGCTTTTTCACCGACTGGCCGGGTGTTGGCGCCAGCGCCTGACGCAGACGGATGGTGAAGGTTTCAGCAGTCGCATTGTAGTCGAAATCCGCATCCACCCGCGGTGTGCCTGCCTGATCGTACCAGAGTGCGAACTGGGCAAAATCCTGCCCCGAAACATCGGCAAAAACCTTGATGAAATCTTCGATCGTGGCAGCATCGCCGTCATGACGCTCGAAATAGAGGTCCATGCCCTTGCGGAACAGGTCCGGCCCGATGATCGTGCGGATCATCCGAACGACTTCCGAGCCTTTTTCATAGACCGTCGCCGTGTAGAAATTGTTGATCTCGCGATATTCACGCGGACGCACCGGATGGGCGAGGGGGCCGCCATCTTCCGGGAACTGTTGCGCCTTCAGGATCTTCACTTCGGCGATGCGCTTTACCGGACGCGAGCGCTGATCGGCGGAGAATTCATGATCGCGATAGACGGTCAGACCTTCCTTGAGGCAAAGCTGAAACCAGTCGCGGCAGGTGATGCGGTTGCCGGTCCAGTTGTGGAAATATTCGTGCGCAATGACAGCCTCGATGCCGGCATAGTCCACATCGGTCGCGGTTTCCGGATCGGCCAGCACATATTTGTCGTTGAAGACATTGAGGCCCTTGTTCTCCATCGCGCCCATGTTGAAATCCGACACGGCGACGATGTTGAAGACATCGAGATCATATTCGCGCCCGAACTTCTCCTCATCCCAACGCATAGAGCGCTTCAGCGCATCCATGGCGTAAAGCGCGCGCTGCTCCTTGCCATGTTCGACATAGATGGCGAGATCGACCGGGCGACCGGACGCCGTGGTGAAATGATCCTTCACAACGCCGAGCGAACCGGCAACAAGCGCGAAGAGATAGGACGGCTTCGGATGCGGATCGTGCCACACCGCAAAATGCCGATCAGCATTGTTTTCAGTCGAGCCGTTTTCCACCGGATTGCCATTGGAAAGCAGGACCGGCGCGGCATCACGGTCGGCTTCGACACGCACCGTATAGACGGAAAGCACGTCAGGGCGGTCATAATAATAGGTGATGCGACGGAAGCCTTCTGCCTCGCATTGCGTGCAATAGACGCTGCTGGAGCGATAAAGCCCTGAAAGCTGCCGGTTAGTCGTCGGATTGACGGCGGTGACAATTTCCAGCGTAAAGCGCTCGCCTTCCGGCAAATCGCTGATGGTCAGGAGATCGGGCGTTGCGACATAACTATTATCGGCAAGCGGGGTGCCATTGATGGCGATGCTGACGAGCTTGAGTTCATCGCCGTCGAGGACCAGTGGCGTGCCGGGCGCAGTGCCCGGACGGCGCTCGATTGTCAGCTCGGCACGGACAATGGTTTTCTCCGGCTCGAGCGTGAAGTCGAGCTTTGTTTCCGGTATCGCGTAAGGTGTCGGGCGGTAATCTTCGAGACGAAATGTCTGGCCGGTTTCTGTACGCATCGCGGAACTCTTTCTGTGAAATCTTGTGCTGGATTCGTAACCGGCTTTTGCCCAAACGACAAGAAATGAGCGCCGGCAAATAAATTTGCCGGACACAACGCTATGGCTGGCAGTTCGTGGCAAACAGGCATAAGAAAACACTGTGGTCATACTATTTGGCCGCAAGTTTTACGCGGTATATGTGGGGAATTGCATCGTGAACGCTCGTGCGAGCGCAGCTGTTGAGGCGGCAGGGCTAGATTCAAATCCGATGCTTGGTATCGGTCTCAAGATTGCTTCCGTTGCCGTCTTTGTCGGCATGTCCACGATGCTCAAAGCTGCCGATGGCGTGCCGCTTGGGCAGCTTATTTTCTTCCGATCCTTTTTCGCAGTCATCGCTGTTCTGCTCTATTTGCAATGGCGTGGGCAACTCTCGGGCGCGTTTCTGACGCAACACGGTTTCAGCCATTTCTGGCGTGGACTGGTTGGCGTCTGCGCCATGACGATGAGCTTCTTTGCGCTGATGAAACTGCCGCTGCCGGAAGCGATCGCCATCAATTATGCTTCGCCGCTGATCACTGTGATTCTCGGTGCTGTCATTCTGCACGAAGTGGTGCGGTTTTATCGCTGGAGCGCGGTTCTGGTCGGGCTCTTCGGTGTGCTGGTCATTATCTGGCCGCGCCTGACGCTGTTTTCCGAAGGCAATGTCGGGCAGAATGAGGCTATCGGTGCGCTGTCTGCGCTGGGGGCAGCCTTTATGTCGGCTATCGCAATGCTTCTGGTGCGGCGGCTTGTGCAGACCGAGCGCACGGCAACCATCGTGATTTATTTCTCGCTATCGGCCAGCGTCATTGCGCTGGTCAGCCTGCCTTTTGGCTGGGTCATGCCCAGCTGGACGCAATTGGCGCTGCTCATCGGTGCCGGATTTGCGGGTGGCATCGCCCAGATTCTGCTGACCGAGTGCTACCGTCATGCGCCGATGTCTACCATTGCGCCATTTGAATATACGTCAATGCTGCTAGGCCTGTTGATCGGCTTTCTGCTGTTTGGCGATGTGCCGACGCTGGAAATGCTCGTCGGCAGCGTCATCGTCATGGCGGCTGGTGGCTTCATCATCTATCGCGAACACAAGCTTGCGCTCGAACCGCACAAGGTCAACGCGCCGCAAGGCCAGTAATTAGAGCATTTCCAGCAAAAGTGCGAAGCGGTTTTGCGTCGGATAATGCGTAAAAAAATAGCTAGCCCGTCGTTTCCTGCGGTCCTTCCGAGCGTGGATCAAGCTGCATGGTCTCCGGCGTGGACTGACCGTCCGGCGTGTGGAACTTGTATTCGGTCTTCTGTTCGCTGATTGCTGGACGTTGCAGCCTGCGAATGCGCCAGAAGGCATGCAGGCCGTAAACGCCAAAGGCGATGGCCATGGTCACGAAGAAGCCGGAAGGGCCGATGGCATCCATCAGCGGACCGGAAAGTGCTGGTCCCACCACGCTGCCCGCGCCATAGATGATCAGCAGCCCGCCGGAGATTTTGACGAATTCGCTGGCATCGGCATAGTCGTTGGCGTGGGCGACGTTGAGGCTATAGATCGGATAGATTACCGAGCCGAACAGGAACATCATTGCGTAAATCGCATAGGGTGTGCTCGGGTGAAACAGCACCATGACCAGTGACAGGGCAAAGCCGATGAGGCCTGCCAGCACCATGACATAGCGCCGGTCCACGAAGTCGGATGCGCGGCCAAGCGGATACTGGAAGATTGCGCCGCCGATCATGGCGGAGGCCAGCATGGTCGCGATGCCGAGGGTTGAAAGCCCATTCATTTCGCCATAGATGGCGGCAAGAAAGTTCCATGTACCAGCAACGATACCGGCGATCAGCGAGCCAACGGCTGCGGCGGGCGAGCGGCGGTAGAGGCCCTTGAGATCCAGCGAAACCTGCGTCAGCGGGTTTGGAGACTGGGCGCTGGACAGGGCGGTCGGCAGCAGGGCGCTGGCATAGATGATCGCGCAGATGATAAACAGCGTCTGGGTCATCGCATCGCCGAAGGGCAGAATATACTGTCCGCACATCAGGCCGAGCATGGTGATGATCATATAGATCGAGAAAATGCGCCCGCGCGATTCATTGGTCACGCGCTCGTTCAGCCAGCTTTCGATGATCATGTAAGCGCCCGCGAGCGAAAAGCCCGCGACGCCGCGAAAGATCATCCAGGCCACCGGGCTGACCACGAGCGCATGAAACAACAGCGCCATCGACAGCAGGGTCAGCAGAGCGGAAAACACGCGCACATGGCCGACACGCCGCACCAGATGTGGCACCACGATACAGCCGATGGTGAATGCCAGCGAATAGCTCGTGCCCATCCAGCCGATGGTTGTGGTGGACCAGCCCTCCATTCCGCCGCGCAATGGCAGGAGAATACCCGCGAGGCCACCGGCGAGCAGCATCAGGAACGTGCTTGCAAGCAGGGCGGCGATGGGCAGCAGCTGGCCAGCCATGAGGTACTCCAATGAGATGAATTCGGAATCTAAGAGCCTGTTCCAAAAGTCGTCCTGTGTGGCTGCAAATGTCGATTTTCTACATTCCGGTGCTCACGTACCTTTAGTACGCTCCACTCCGGTACTCGAAAATCACCATTTTCGCACACACAAGCCACTTTTTGATTCAGGCTCTAAAACTACTTGTCGCCGTCTGGCGCTTTGGCAAGCGGCGAAATAGAACAAGTTTGCGGCATGTTGGTGACAAGCATTGTTCTGATGAACGAGCCGATGCCACCGAAAGGCCGGAATATCAATTGCGTATTTCGTCTAATTTCAACTTTACGGACAGAAAGTCACGCCAGGCAAAACGCTTCTGTGCCGGTGTGCGCAGAAGATAGGCCGGATGCAATGTCGGCAGAACCGGAATTTCCATTCCGGACGGCGTGCGATGAATTTTCCAGTTGCCCCGAAGCCGCAATATGCCTTCGGTTGCCCCTGTCAGCGCCTTGCCTGCGGGGCCGCCGAGCGCGACCAGTATTTTCGGCGCGGCAAGCTCGATCTGCCGCTCGATGAACGGGCGGCAAAGCTCAGTTTCCAATGGGGTTGGTGTGCGATTGCCCGGCGGACGCCAGGGGATCGTGTTGGCGATATAGACGCTCTCACGCCTGAGGCCGATGGATTCGATCATGCGGTTCAGGAGCTGGCCGGATTTGCCGACAAAAGGCAGTCCTTCCATATCCTCATCCCGTCCCGGCGCTTCACCAATGAACATGATATCGGATGAGGGGTCACCATCGGCAAAGCACAGATTCTTCGCGGTGAATTTCAGATTGCAGCCGTCAAAGGCCGCAAGCTTCTCGCGCAGTTCATCCAGTGTTGCAGCTTGTGCTGCTGCCTCACGGGCCAGAGCAATCTGGGCCGTATCGGGCACGTCGGCTGCGGCCTGGACAGGTCTGCTTTCGGGCGAAGGTGTTGCGGCGGCTGAGGGTTGCTGCCAGTTTTGCGCACGGCTTGGCTGATTTTGCTGCTGCTGTGGGCGAGGGCGCTCGGCTGCCTGCATGTCCTGTCGCGGTGCGGCAGGTGCACGCTGCGGTTCGGCAAAGCGGTCGATAGGCGTGTCGGAGAGCGGCATGTCGACGCCCGCTTCCGCATAGAAGCGAAGCAGGCCTTCCATATCCAGTGTCTCGCGGCCATCAGTCATCTTTGTACCTCAACAGATGAGGTGGCGAATTTTGGCGGTGAATGCAAGAGCGCGTCGCGCTTTTCACGATCAAACCACGGACTAACCACCAGAAGCTTACACTGGGCGCAAGAAATCTTGCCAATCTCCACAGGTCGCGACAAAAAATCCCGACACGCCATTTTCAAACAATTGAAATTGACGTTTACGTCAAAGTAAATATCATTAAACGCACTCAGACGCCGATTTTGGACAATTCGACGCATTTGCGACAGTTGCTAACTCTGTAAGAGGATAAAGGCGAATGACGGGAACAGGCAAATCCTATTGCATGCTGCCCAGCGCTGGCCAAACAGCCGGTTGATGGGTATTCGCAATGGGATTATGCGTAAAAACAATTGGATGCATCATCCACACTATCGTAGTGAAACGGTGATGTCATACCGAACGGAGGGATGAATGTCCGAAGCCCCAGAACATGCGAACCAGGAGCTTCCCGAACGCGAGAGCATGGAATTTGACGTTGTGATCGTCGGCGCGGGCCCCGCGGGTCTTGCCGCGGCGATCCGCCTGAAGCAGGTCAATCCAGAGCTTTCAGTCGTGGTCCTTGAAAAAGGCGGGGAAGTTGGTGCGCATATCCTGTCTGGCGCTGTTGTCGATCCGGTGGGTATCGACCAGCTTTTGCCGGACTGGCGCGACGATGAGGGGCATCCTTTCAAGACGCCGGTGACGGACGATCATTTCCTGTTGCTGGGGCCTGCGGGTTCAGTGCGTTTGCCGAACTTCGCCATGCCGCCTTTGATGAACAATCACGGTAATTACATCGTGTCGCTCGGCAATGTCTGTCGTTGGCTTGGCACGAAGGCCGAAGAGCTTGGCGTCGAAATCTATCCGGGCTTTGCTGCGACCGAAGTTCTCTACAATGACGAAGGCGCTGTCATCGGTGTGGCCACAGGCGACATGGGCGTTGAGCGCGACGGCACGCATGGGCCGAACTATACGCGGGGCATGGCGCTGCTCGGCAAGTATACGCTGATCGGCGAAGGCGCACGCGGTTCGCTGGCCAAGCAATTGATCTCGAAGTTCAAGCTGGATGAAGGCCGCGAGCCGGGCAAGTTCGGCATCGGCCTCAAGGAATTGTGGCAGGTCGATCCGTCCAAGCACAAGCCGGGTCTGGTACAGCACTCGTTTGGCTGGCCGCTCGACATGAAGACCGGCGGCGGTTCGTTCCTCTATCATCTCGAAGACAATATGGTTGCGGTCGGCTTCGTGCTGCATCTCAACTATAAGAACCCGTATCTGTCGCCGTTTGAAGAATTCCAGCGTTTCAAGACGCATCCGGCCATCAAGGATGTCTTCGAAGGTGGTAAGCGTCTGTCCTATGGCGCACGCGCCATTACCGAAGGCGGCTTCCAGTCGGTGCCGAAACTGTCCTTCCCGGGCGGTGCGCTGATCGGTTGCTCGGCTGGTTTTGTGAACGTGCCGCGTATCAAGGGCAGCCACAATGCGGTTCTGTCCGGCATTCTCGCCGCTGACAAGCTGGCGGAAGCCATTGCTGCCGGTCGCGCCAATGACGAGCCGGTCGAGATTGAGAACAGCTGGCGTTCAAGCCTGATCGGCAAAGACCTGAAGAAGGTTCGCAACGTCAAGCCGCTGTGGTCGAAGTTCGGCACGGTGATCGGCGTCGCTCTGGGCGGCCTCGATATGTGGACCAACCAGCTGTTCGGCTTCTCGTTCTTCGGTACGCTCAAGCACGGCAAGAACGACGCGCAGTCGCTCGAACCGGCGGCAAAGCACAAAAAGATCGACTATCCGAAGCCGGATGGTGTTCTGACCTTTGATCGTCTGTCGTCGGTGTTTCTATCGAACACCAATCATGACGAGAATGAACCGATCCATCTGCAAGTCCGCGACATGCAGTTGCAGACGTCGTCGGAACACGATGTCTTCGCTGGCCCGTCGACGCGCTATTGCCCGGCAGGCGTCTATGAATGGGTGGACAAGGACGGCAACTCGGCTGCTGATCCAAGCGCCAAGGATGTTCGTTTCGTCATCAACGCGCAGAACTGCGTGCATTGCAAGACGTGCGACATCAAGGACCCGAACCAGAACATCAACTGGGTGCCGCCACAAGGCGGCGAAGGACCGGTCTATGTGAACATGTAATGGTTCACATTCGAGACCGTGTCCGTCTCGTCCGCCGCTGTAAGAATGTCGGCGAAGGACCAGTCTACGTGAACATGTAAATGTCCACATGAGGCGTCTGTTTCTGCCAGATATGCTACCTAGCAGTCGAGCAACTGCTAGGTAGCTTCCGGCAGGAAGATCGTGGCTTCCATGAATGTCACGGCGTTGCCGCGCAGAATAACGCGGTCCCCGACCAATTCGCAGTCGAGCCATCCTCCACGTGCCGACGCCTGATAGGCTGTCAGCGTGTCGCGCTGCAATCGCGAAGCCCAGTAGGGCACAAGCGTGGCATGGATGGAACCTGTCACCGGATCTTCCGGAATTCCCGCCCCCGGAACAAAATAGCGCGACACAAAGTGCGCTTTTGCATCTGCCTCATCCTGACCTGTCACGACAAGACCGACGGAGCCGAGAAGGGCGATTGCCGCCAGGTCTGGAACGAATTTGCGCACGGCATCGGCGCTGCCCAGATCGGCAAAGAAATTCTCAAAATTGCGAAAGATGCGAACCGGCGGTTCAACGAAAATATCCGCAATTTCGTGTGGCAGCGCATCGATAGGTTCTGGCGACAGACGGGGAATGTCGAGACTGTATCCGTTCGTCTCTCGCGATACGCTCAGTTCACCAACCCGCGTGTGAAAGACCAGCGATGTATCGGCCTTTCCCGTGGTGAACAGGACATGCGCTGTTGCGAGGGTGGCGTGACCACAGAAATCAACCTCAAGCGCCGGGGCGAACCAGCGCAAATCCCATGCGCCATCGGGGCGGGCTTTGACAAAGGCGGTTTCGGCGAGATTATTCTCCTGCGCAATTGCCAGCATTTGCCCATCCGGCAGCCAGTCTTCAAGGATGAGGACAGCAGCTGGGTTTCCTGCGAAGACTTGATCAGTGAATGCATCGACCTGATACATCTGCATGCGGAAAGCTCCTTGCTGTGGGTGGTGCTGCCGTCGCCCGTAAAGTTCAGCAGCAGCATCCACTTGAATTCCGCATTTTAGTCAAGGTCCGGGCCGTGAACTGCTCGTTATTGAAGCATAACGGACTGCGTTTCCGGTTCGTCTTCGTCCGGGCGCACCGGGGCTGGAACGGAGAAGTCCAGCCGCACCGGCAGGTGATCCGAACCGGCGTCTTCGCGGGCTGAAACCTTGGGCGAAACAACATCCGCGCTGGTGAAAATCTGATCGATAGGCAGGCCGAGATAAGGCGCCAGTGACACCGGCAGGAAGGACGGGAACCATGTTCCGCCAATGCCGGTCATATGCGTGGTTTTGGATGCGGCCTCGACCCGGCGAACGGCATTGCTCCACGGCACGGCGTTCAGATCACCTGCGATGATCGTTGGCCCTGCTAATTGGTTCAGGCCCGGTTCGATATAGCCAAGCTGATAGGGCTGCCAGCGCGGCCATGGCCATGAAAAATGCAGAGAAGCGACATTGATGTGCGTGCCGCCGAGATCAACGGGAGCGATGGCGAGCAATCCGTCACCGATGCATACGGGCTGACCGCCTTCAACAAAGGGGCGGCGGGACAGAATGCCGACGCCCCAGGTTCGCGAATCTTCACGGCAGCTGAGACGATAGGGATAGGTGGCCTGAAGAATATCCAGCCACTTTGTCCACTGCTCGCTGGCTTCCTGATAGGCGATGATATCCGGCTTTTCGCGGGCGATCATCTGCAAGATGCGCTTTGGCTCCGGATTGTCCTCGCGCAGATTGATCTGAACAAGGCTGTAGCGCGGCCCCGTAGTTTCGGCTGTGGTCGCGCCTGCCGAACCGCTGAGAAAATCACGCGCCATACCGAGCGTGGTGCTGAGCGCCATGATAGCGAACAGGAGCAGCATCGCGCCTTCGCGCCGCATCTTGGTGAAGAGCAGCGGCAGGGCCAGCACGATCATCAGGACGGCAAGATGCGCGCGGAAATGCGAAAATGTATCAAGCGCGGGATGAACCGCGCCGAGAAATCCCAGCACAAGCGGGATGGACACCGCCACAGCGGCAAGCAGCAACAGGAAGGGGATGTTCTCACGGCTTTTCGACATGAGATGCCTTTAGGGATGGATTACGGCGCGATGATGGAAGGAAGGCAGTAAGGCAGTAGGGCAATAAGGCAGTATGTTAAGGGCGCTAGTTGTCGCCAACCAACATATTGCCCTACTGCCTTACTGCCCTATTGCCTTCGATCTACTGGAACGCCGTTTCGTAGAAGCTTCTGAGCTTGCGTGAATGCAGCCTTTCGTCCGGCATGGCAGCGATTTTTTCCACCGCACGAATGCCGATCCGCAGATGCTGCGCCACCTGCCGCTTGTAGAATTCGGTGGCCATGCCCGGCAGCTTCAGTTCGCCGTGCAGCGGCTTGTCCGATACGCAGAGCAAGGTGCCGTAGGGCACGCGGAAACGGAAGCCGTTGGCGGCGATGGTGGCCGATTCCATGTCGAGTGCAACCGCGCGCGCCTGCGAAAGGCGCTGCACAGGGCCGCGCTGGTCGCGCAGCTCCCAGTTGCGATTGTCGATGGTGGCAACGGTACCGGTGCGCATGATGCGCTTGAGGTCGTAGCCTTCGAGGCCGGTGATTTCTTCGACCGCTTCTTCCAGTGCGACCTGAATTTCCGCCAGCGCGGGCAGGGGAACCCAGACCGGCAGGTCGTCGTCCAGCACGTGGTCCTCACGCATATAAGCGTGGGCCAGCACATAATCGCCGAGCTGCTGGCTGTTGCGCAGGCCAGCGCAATGGCCGAGCATCAGCCATGCATGCGGACGCAGCACGGCGATATGGTCGGTGATTGTCTTGGCGTTGGAAGGCCCGACGCCAATATTGACCATGGTGATGCCGGAATGGTCGGAGCGCTGCAAATGATAGGCAGGCATCTGCGGCAGGCGCGCCAAAGGGGTGCCCTCGCTCGGCGCGGTTTCGCCTGCACGGGTAATCAGATTGCCCGGTTCCACGAATTGTTCGTAACCGCCGCCGCCCTGCGCCATCAGATCGCGGGCATAGGCGCAGAACTCGTCCATGTAGAACTGATAATTGGTGAAGAGCACGAAGTTCTGGAAATGGGCCGGGCTCGTTGCCGTATAATGCGCCAACCGGTGCAGCGAATAGTCGATGCGCTGGGCCGTGAAAGGCGCTAGCGGCATCGGTTCGCCGGGTGCTGGTTCAAAATCGGCATTGACGATTTTGTCGTCTGTCGCAGCCAGATCCGGCACGTCGAAAAGATCGCGCAGCGGATGCTGGAAGGCGCTGGCGACGGAGGCCTCCACATAGGTGCCTTCCATGAACGCGAAATGGATCGGGATCGGCGTGGAAGACTCACGCACCGTCACCGTCACGCCGTGATTGCGCATCAGCAGGCGGATCTGTTCATTCAGATAATGATCGAACAGATCGGGACGGGTAATGGTCGCGGAATAGTCGCCCGGCGTTGAAACATGGCCATAGGCCAGACGCGAATCCACATGCGCGAAACTCGATGTGGAAAGGCAAATCTCGGGGTAGAAGGCGCGATAGCGCTGTGCCGGAATTTCGCCGCGCGCGACCTTCTCGAAAGCATCGCGCAGAAAACCCGTATTGCGATCATAAAGCTTTTGCAGGGCGGCAACCGCCGCACTCGCATCGGTAAACACCTCTGGCTCGATTGGCGCTGGTGTTTTGATTTCGTTGAGAAATGGCTGTTCGATTCGCTGTGTCATGGCTCAGTATAGCAGAGTTCACGACGATGGAATGACGCAGTTATGCGGTTCGTTGCAGGCTGACATAAAGCACAAGGCCAATGCCGCTCATCTTGCTGTGCTGGCCGATTTGCGTATAGGCGAAGGTGGCGGCCGGGCCGGTAAAAATTGCTGTGAAGAGGAATACCCGCAGGGCGATGCCCGCAGTCGAGCGGATGTTGGCGATCATGGACGTGCCCCCGGCTTGACCTGGGCGGAAGCCAGCGGACCAAACACCGTCTGGTCACGATAGGTGTCGTGTTTCCTGTCGGCGAATACACCAGCGACAATCGCCAGCCCGGCGATCAGTAGCCATACAATCGTCAAGCGTCTCAGCAACATGAAAGCCCCCAAAAGGTTGAAATCCGTCCTTGTTGTTGCCCAGTTTAGCGAGTGCGCCTGAACCACATCTGAGGCTGCCGTTCATGCGCGGTTCAAAAATATTGATGTTCCGTTAAATGCGCCGCATTGGCCTTGTGCCTGTCGAAATGGGTCTTATGTTTCCCATCATTGGAATGCGGGAAGGATCCCGCCCAAATCCGCCGCACACTCTCGAACGAGTTGGAGAAAGCCATGGTTGAACAGACAAAGCCCATCGAGCTGTATTATTGGCCAACGCCGAACGGCGTCAAAATCAGCATCATGCTGGAGGAACTTGGCGTTCCCTATGAGGTCAAATACGTCAATATCGGCAAGGGCGACCAGTTCAAACCGGACTTCCTGAAGATTGCCCCGAACAATCGCATGCCGGCGATCATCGATCCCGAAGGTCCGGGCGGCGAGCCGATCTCGGTTTTCGAATCCGGCGCCATTCTCCAATATCTCGGACGCAAATTCGGCAAGTTCTACCCGACGGACGAGCGCAAGCGCGTGGCTGTTGACGAATGGCTGATGTGGCAGATGGGCGGGCTGGGTCCGATGTCCGGTCAGGCAGGGCACTTCCGTCTCTATGCGCCGGAAAAGGTGCAGTATGGCATCGACCGTTATACCAACGAGGTCAATCGTCTCTATGGCGTGCTCAATCGTCAGCTCGAAGGCAAGGATTATATTGCAGGCGAATATTCCATCGCCGACATGGCCAGCATCGGCTGGGTGAATGCTTTCAAAAACTACGAGCAGAATCTTGACGAATTCCCGAATCTGAAGCGCTGGCACGACACCATGAATGCGCGTCCTGCCGTCGCGCGCGGTCTGGTTGTCGGCAAGGAAGAGCGGGAAAAATCCAATCTGGCCAACGACAAGGAAGCGCAGAAAATTCTCTTCGGTCAGAAGGCGCGCTAGGCAGGAGATAAAAGAAAAGGGCGGCTGTTCAGGCCGCCCTTTTCGTTTGAAAATTGTTGTCGGCGATTACTGGCGCGTCAGGCTTTCGCTCTTGCAAATCAGGCCGCCGAGCACACAGCCCGACAAGGAGAGCGTGTTGCCCTTGACGGATGCCTTGCCCGTATAGGTCTTGCCTTCGTCAAGCTTGTTCACTTCGCCCTTGTAGCTGCCATCCGTGCCAGACATGGTACCGATGGACTTGCCCTTATATTCGCCGGTCATGACCGTGCCGCAGAACTTGTTGCCGCCGCAGGACGCATAGCTGATGATCGTGCCGTTCGGACGTTTCCAGCTGCCCACGATTGCTTCGTCAGCAAGAGCGGGCGCGGCAACGCTGGCTGCAAGTGTCATTCCAAGAATAAGAGTGCGGATCATTCATTCCTCCCGATGCGCGCCAGTCCCTCCATCGGGCGGTGGCGCAAGCCGCTTCATTCATTTGCCGTGGTCGCCGTAACCGGGATTGCCGTTTGATCACCGGCCCCCCAGATCGCGCCACTCACCATGACGACAGTGTTCTCCCCATATCGTCACGATTTACGCAAACGTAAACGTAAACGAGATTTCGCGAGAGCGGAAGCGGAATTTTCGCACTCGTGAGGGTGTCGGGCGAGGGGATTTCTTGCTGTTTGTAAACGCCGCAATGCACCAATCCTGCCGACCCCGATTGTCCTATGGTTATCATCCGGTTTCCATGCATCGAACGGATTTGAATCGACTTTTCGGGAAAATCCAGCAATCCGCGAGACTTGGATGTTTAACAAAATCCCAAGTTTACACCTTGTTGGGATTTTGTTGGTCAGACGTTAAGCATCTGGTTTAACGCGCATTTCAGCCCTGATGCCTATTCTCTACATCATGAACGGAACGACAGAGACGGCAGTTTCAAGGCGATAATAATCGCCACGAAAGAAAGACCGTACGGTTCTCGGGATTTAACAGGGACAAAGAAAAATGGCACAGTTTCAGAGCTTTACGCAGCAGCAAAAGATCGCATCGCAGGACCGCATTCTTCTGGAAATGGGCATGAAATATGCGATTGGTCGCGATTGCGAGATCGATGTGATCGCAGCCCATAAGTGGCTCAACATCGCCGCCATTCGCGGCAATGAAAGGGCCGCCCGGATGCGCAATCAGGTTGCCGCCACCATGAGCAAGACTGAACTGGCCGCAGCCCTTCGCGATGCCCGCGAATGGATGACCACGCACTGAAACTGCGAAACGCATGACCGAAACAAAAAGCCGCCCTCAAAGGCGGCTTTTGTGCGTCAGCTCATGCCGAGATAGCGGCCCGGCTTGTGATTGATTGCAACGATCAGATTCATCGCCACGGCGCCGAGCAGCGAAAGCGTCATATTCTGCCATGGAATGAAAAAGAGCGACGCCAGCATGATCACCAGATCAAGGCCGAGCTGGAACCAACCCGCTCGAATTCCGTATGCATCCTGAAGATAGAGCGCCAGAATATTGACGCCGCCGACGCCGGAGCGGTGCCGGAAAAGCGACAGCACACCCATTCCCATCAAAGTGCCGCCCATCAGCGCGGCAAACAGCGGATTGACGGTACTGAAGTCGATGCTTTGCGGTATCAGCCATGCGAAACCTGACAACATGCCGACCGCCACGAAAGTGCGGATCGTGAATGCCCATCCCATGCGCCGTACGGCGAAATAGTAGAAGGGCAGGTTGATCAGGAAATAAAGCAGCCCGAAATTCGTCCCTGTCGCATATTGAATGAGAAGGGCGATGCCAGCCGTGCTGCCGGTCATCAAAGTTGCATGGCTATAAAGATTGATGCCAAGCGCGATGAAAGACGTGCCAATCAGCATGGCCATGGCGTCTTCGTACAAGCGATGACGGTCGAGGCTTGCGACACTGGGCGCGCCAGCAAGCGGAGCGGCGCTATCTGCGATATCGGCCACGTTTAGACTCCAACAGCGAGAGCCGGGCGGCCGGCTCAAAAAAGTCAAAAGCCGGATTTGAATCCGGCGCTTATTTCAACTGATCTTTGCGCTGTGCGGAGGTGTCGTTGCTTCGATGATCGCACACGAGCGTCAAGTCTTGGGAGACATCAACAATATAGCAGCGTGAAAGCGCGTTGGCATCATTTGCAAAATTGCTATTTTAAGCTGGTCTTTATCGGCTCCCTACAATTTCGGGGTGCTTTGCTTTTGTTTTGTTTCGTGACGAATGCCGCCGAGAAATGTGTCTACTTCACGGGGGCTGCGTAAAACACGCTTTATCAGGTGATTTGGGGCCTGTTCCACGAATTTGAGTGCGCGAATCCGCCCATTTTTGCGATAATCGACCACCCATTTGATGAAATCCCAGTCGAAACGCTCCGGGCAGCCATCGCCCATATCCGGTCGCGTGCGGCCATGATATTTCAGGATGCGGCGGACTACCCGCACAAGACGTCGTCCGGTCGAAATGTCGAGGAAGATGAGCATGTCTGCGCGTGAAGCACGATAGGGCATGGTATGGCTGTGATTGCCTTCGAAGACCCAGCAATCGCCATCCGCTGCTTCCTTTGTCAGACGGGCAATTTCATCAAGTGAACGCATGACCCATCCGGGCTGCCAGTAGATGGTGTCGATGTGAATGACGGGCAGGCCCAGCATCTGGCCCAGCTCTCGTGCCAGCGTCGATTTTCCCGAACCGGCACCGCCGATGATCATGATCCGCTGTATCATCCCACATCGTCCTTAATGCAGTTTCCGCTTAAATACAAAACGGTCAATTTGATGACGTTACTATGTCGTTACTATGAAGGGGGTAACCATAACGGGCCGAAAATGACCGTTAGAAAATTTGTATTGCCCGCACCTGTAATATTAAGCAAACGATTGACAGTCAATTTCGCCAGGAGCAATGTTGGCGCGGAAAAGGAATGAACGGGAGCAACAGGTTGAGCCTGATTTCTTCTTAATTCCGGCATATGCGGAGAAAGATGAAATTTCCGACATATGCAAATGAGATTGGTCGTGAAGCATCAATCCGGTGCCTTACGATCCAAGGGCCGTATTCGATAGGGAGTGACGCAATGTCCATTCGAACCATCACAGCTTTGGCAGGCACCGCCATTATCATGGGTGCAGCGGCTTTCACTTTTTCATCGCCCGCAAGTGCGCTGACGATGAAGGAATGTAGCACCAAGTATCAGGCCGCCAAAGACGCCGGAACGCTCGGCAATCTGAAGTGGAACGACTTCCGCAAAGCCCAGTGCGGTGACGATGCCGCAGCCGCACCGGCTGCTGCTCCGGCCGCGCCTGCCGCGGCAGCGCCAGCAGCCAAAACTGCAAAGACGGCAGCTCCTGCGGCTGATGACAGCGCCAAGGGCCTGACGATGAAGCAGTGCAGCACCAAATATCAGGCTGCAAAGGATGCAGGCACGGATAATGGCGTGAAGTGGAATGATTTCCGTAAGGCCGAGTGCGGTGCGGGTGCCGATCCGGTTGCACTGAGCACCGATGGCAATTCGGAACCTGCAGCACCAACCGCTGCTGCTCCGAAAGGCATGAAGTTCCCAACTGCCGTTTCCGCGAAATATTCAAGCGAATCGGCTGGCAAGGCACGCATGCACACCTGCCTTGAGCAGTATCATGCGTTGAAGGATGCCAATGCACTTGGCGGCCTGAAGTGGGTGCAGAAGGGCGGCGGCTATTACAGCCTTTGCAATGCACGCCTTAAGGGCAATTCCTGATCGATCGATCTCGCTGAGAAAAAGAGGGGCCGCGAGGCCCCTTTATTTTTGCTTCGAGAACCATCCGGTCAGTGCGACACTCAGCCAGCCGAGGATCATCAGGCTTCCGCCGGTTGGTGCAGCAAGCGGGAAGAGTCGGTTGCCGGTGATATCGCGCATGAAAAGATCGCCGCAGAAGAGCGCCAGGCCGACGACCAGAAGCGCACCGCCGATAGTGGCTGCACGGCTGGCGGGTGCAAACAGAGCCAGTACAAGCAAGGCCGGTGCATGGCCCAGCAGCAAAGGTGCTATGCTGCCGAGATGATTTTCGCCGCCATGGGCTGCCCCGGCATAGGCTGCGATTGCGAGCGCGCCGCACAATCCGCCAAGCGTGCTGAAAAGAACATTATAGGGTCTGCCATTCGATAAGCTGGGCATGATGGCTCACTATTCAAACAGTTTCGGTGTTTTTGATGGACTGACGGGCGTCTTCCAATGCGCCGGGCAGGGCGGCTTCGAAAACGTCGAGCTGCTCTTCAACCCCGACACTCACGCGAATGCAGCGGTCAAGAACCGGCGCGCCCGGCTTGCGCACGAAAACATCGCGCGCGATCAGTCCATTCATTATCGCCGTGGCGAATGCCGCGTCGCGTCCGCAATCGATAGCCACGAAATTGGTTGCCGACGGAATAGCGCTCAAACCGTTGGCTGCCGCAATAGCAGCGATGCGGTCGCGACCGGCATGGATCTTTCCGACGACATCCTTAAGATAGGCCTGATCTTTAAGCGCTGCGATCGCTGCCGCCTGAGCAACGCGGTTCACGGCAAAATGGTCACGAATCTTGTCGAAGGAGCGGATCGCTTCGGCGCAACCGACAACATAACCACAGCGAATGCCAGCCAACCCATAGGCTTTTGAGAAGGTGCGCATGCGGAGGATATTAGGGCGATCTGTTTCAAAAGACGGGAATGCCGAATCAGGTCCTGTCTCGCAATAGGCTTCGTCTAGAATGAGCATCGTCGTTTCAGGAATGCCCTCGATGAAGGACTGAATATCATCCCCTTCATGCCAGGTCCCCATTGGGTTGTCGGGGTTGGCGACATAGACGATGGCGGCGTTCTCGCGCTTTGCAGCGGCGAGCAGACCGTCCAGATCGGATTTATCAGTGCGATAAGGGACGGTGACCAATGCGCCGCCGTAACCTGCAACGTGGTAATTGAAGGTCGGGTAACCGCCAAGCGAGTTGATGACCTTATCGCCTTCGCGAACATACTGCCGAACGACCAGCCCAAGCAGAGCATCAACACCCGCGCCGGGCATGATGTTTTCCGCTTTCACACCATGATGTGCGGCGATGGCGTGGCGCAGTTCGTAGTTCTCGGGGTCGCCATATTTCCAGACCTCTGCGGCTTCGCGCTGCATTGCCTCAATCACCGATGGTGCCGGGCCAAAGCTGCTCTCATTCGCGCCGATGCGGGCTTTGAAAGGCTTGCCTCGCTGCAATTCCAGCGTTTCTGGGCCGATAAACGGCACGGTTGAAGGCAGCTTTTCGACAAGAGGCGTGAGGCGGGGTGATCCCATGGCGATATCCAGTCAGCTTTCAGTCAGGCAATGAAGGCGGCTTGGTTGGGCGAAATGGTCCGCAGCAGTTACCACGTGGCCGTTCGTCCTCCCGATTGAAAGGCATAGCAAGTCGTGCCCGTCGGTTCCACCAGAATGGTGAGAAAAGCGCGAGCGGGATATGCGGCAGTTTGTTTGCTGGCTATGGCCAATCGAACGGTGGGAACTGTGCCCGTGGGCTGTTCGGGAGATGGCGCTTCACCGCCCCCAATCGTCTATCAACAAGCTGACCAACGAATGCGTTGAATATTGGTCGTGCTGAACATCTGCCGCGGTCGAATTCGTCTGTTTCATTGCAGTTGAAGGCGTTCCGATCAAGTGTCGATATTGTTGATTCGAAACCATAATCAGGATTGGGTCGGTAAGTCCGGCGCTTTGCCTGAACACGTTTGATAGTTTGGCCAGTGCAGGCGTGACAGACCGCACTTGCCGTGTTAGCCGCTCTCCCGTGTCAAGCGATCAATATGCGCGAGGCACTGCGTGGAAACGGCAGGAAACTCAGAATCTTGAATGATTGGAGGGGAGCCATTCCATGACGGCACATGCGTCAACCTTTCCAGCCTGCGATGCAGCAATGGAAATACCAGGTGCTATGGGCTTGAAGTTCGCTTGCGGCATGGTGCTGGAATCAAGCGAGGAAATGCCGCTATCAACCTGAGACGGTAGTGCCGTTTAAGGGCAATCGAACAAGGCTAAGCGCGCCAATTCGTCAGGCGCAATAGTAATTAAAACACTGAATTTCATCTTCTCTGAACCATACAAGCAGGGCTGCACAGCACAGCGAATTGTTGTCGCTGCGGTGGCGCGCTGTACTGCTGCTGGAAACCCTCTAGTGGATTTCCAGCACTTTCACGCATGAATCGAGATCATGGGTAGCCAGATGCGCGTATCGCATGGTCATTTGCAGTGTCTGGTGGCCAAGCCACATCTGCACACGGCGAATATCGATACCGCCGCGAACAAGGCGGGAAGCACAGGTGTGACGCAGAATATGCGGTACGACCTGATCGTCGGTGCCCAGACCGACTTCCATCTTGGCGTCATTCCAGATCTGGCGAAACCGGACTTGATTGAGCATCGCAAATGGCCCTTTGAGCCGCTCATGCGGAATCTTCGTCGCCTTTCCCGCGCGGCGGGTGAGGGGGACTGTTCGGCTTCTGTTGGATTTGGTGAGCCAGAAGGTGACGCGATGGTCCTGCAGATCATTCCACGTCAGTCCAATGGCCTCACCAAGACGGCAGCCTGAATCGACAAGGAACACTGCAAGCCGGAAGCTGTCTTCGCAGCGCGATTTGATCGCCGCGAACAGACGCTTTTCTTCCTCATATTCGAGAAAGCGGATGCGGCCCACCCGTTCTTTCTGTCGGACAAACTCCGGCAGACTGTAGATATCCCCCATTTTATGCGCCTTTCGCAGCAGCTTGCTCAGCGCAGCCATCTTTCTGTTGATGGTTGCATTGCTGTTGCCGCGCTCACGAAGCGTGCCAATAAGGGAATCAAGCATTTCCTGATCGAAACCTGAAAAGCGTTCGCCCTTCAAAATTTCGTCGATCTCGCCGAGAAACGACCTAACATTATATTTGTGCGAGCCGTCATCCCACAGAATATTTATATATTTTCCCGTCAGCTCAGCGATAGAGAATTTCTCTACGAGCCTGTGGTTTTGGCTTCTGTCGGATGCGTAATTCAGATTGTAGTCGATGATCGGCGCATATTTGTCACCAGTACCAACTACCGTTTCCCCAATAGTTATCATTTTGTGCCCCCCGGCATTCTGCGGGTTGCACAACTAATGGAATAATTAAAGAAGCACAAGATAAGTAGGCTAACTTTATGCAGAGACATGGTGCGATCCTTGTTTCAGGCCCCCCGTTTGTCCCCAATTTCCAGTTTCTCGATAACTCCCCTTGTCGCCGCCCGTTCAAAATCCCCATTTTGAAGCGGGTGACTTCACAGCTCTGTGAACACTGATTCTATGATTGCAGACGCCAGCGGTTTCCCGCTGGCGTCTTTGATTCAGACGTTGGTCTGATTAGAACGAACGCTGGAAGCGAACCATGCCGCCGAGGGCATCCTTGTCGCCAGCGTAGTCGCGCCATTCGCCACCGAAGCGGGTGTACGAAACTTCTGGCGTGATGGTGAAGCCAGGAACCAGCTCGTAAGCGACGTTAGCCGTAACTGCGGTCTTGCCCCAGTCGTCGTGTGCGCCCTGAATGTTGATGACAGCCTTGTCGGTTGCCTTGAACTTCGCGCCACCCCAGACAGCCCAATCGCCGCCCCACATGCCGTACATCTGGTCCGGGGAGCCTTCCGAAGCGTAGCCACCCTGCAACCAAACCGAGAAGCGGTCGGTGATGTTGATGTCGCCACGAACCTTGGCAGCCCATTCTTCGATAACCGAGTCGTAAGCCACGACGCCAGCGATCGAACCCCAGCCGCCAGCATACTTCAGGCCGCCAACAACGTGCGGCATGTAGCCGTCGATGGTGAAGCCGTCGTCACCCTGTTCAAGAGCAACTACAGCCGAGAAGCCGTTGCCGCCAGTGAAGGTGTACGAGATCTTGCCGGTGCGGTAGCCGCCAACTGCGACCACGTCATCGTTGATGACATCGCCGAGGTAACCGGTGAAGGTCTGGAATTCCGACTCATCGATACCGACCTTGAGGCCGCCGAGTTCGATATAGGCGAACTGCAGAGCAACGTCAGAACCGGTGAAGCCGTAGTCGCCATCATGACGCGAGTTAGCTGCGCCGTAGTTGAAGCGGGTTTCGGTGTAGGTCTTCAGCGTGCCGTATTCGGTTTCCGAAGCGGTCGAGGTGCGAAGCGCGAAACGAGCGCCCTTGTCCCAGCCCTTACGGTCGAAACCGGTGTAGACGTCATCGCCGCCCTTTACGTCGTAACGGACGTAGCCATGGATGCGCAGGCAGGTTTCGGTGCCCGGGATGTAGAAGTAGCCAGCGCCGTATGCGTCGCAAACGCGAACATATTCAACGGCTTCGGGCTCTGGCGCGACGATTGCGTCGGCAGCCTGAGCGCCGGAAGCTGCAACCAGAGCTGCAGCGGAGCCGAGAAGAAGGCTCTTGATGTTCATTTCTGACCTCCAGTCAAGAATCGACGTCAGGTCAGAAAGATATTTTAAATCAAACACTTATGGAATTTGACGATTCAGCTTGTCAAAAAAAAAGATCGACACGCAGTCGACAGACAGCGCGAGAATCGGCGTCATGCGGCAATATCGGCGATAATCTTGGTAAGGGGATTGGTGCGCGCTGGCAGCGCAGTGGCGGAGAGGATGGGATTCGAACCCACGAGACCCTTATGAGGTCTACTCCCTTAGCAGGGGAGCGCCTTCGACCGCTCGGCCACCTCTCCGGTAAGGGCGAGATAGCCGGTACGTGGCGGCATTTCAAGCGATTTACGCAGTAGCTGGTAAAATTTCCTGAGAATTACACCCTTTATATATAAGGCAATCATGGTGCAGGCCCGATTTGCGGCATTTCAACGGCGAGTCCTTCATTGCCCTGTCGCATAATAATGCCATTAGAAATGAAAGAGATTCGGACTCTTTAAAGAAGAATCGCTCGTTCCTTGCCATCTGGCGGACACTTTCCAATCCCCAGGCCGTAAACAAGGGAATCTCGAGCCGGGTTAAGCGTCCAAACTGAAAAAACACACGTTTTCAATCGTTAAGATCGATTAATTTCAATTTACTAATGTTAATAAAGACTAAAGAACCCCACTCAAAGCTGACAATTTCGTGTCTTTTCTGCAACAACCATTCTGCATAGAGGCCTTGCTAAGGCAGGTAAGCCGTATTCGGTGTTGAAACGAAAGAGCGGGCGAGTATCTTCACATCCAGAAGAAGGAGCGCTTCGGGGCGACTTTTTCACAAGGGGATGGGGACAGGTTGTCCTTCAGCCAAATCAAAATGCCCAGACCCGTTTTTAACTTTGACTGGAGGTCAGAAATGAACATCAAGAGCCTTCTTCTCGGCTCCGCTGCAGCTCTGGTTGCAGCTTCCGGCGCTCAGGCTGCCGACGCAATCGTCGCGCCAGAGCCCGAAGCCGTTGAATATGTTCGCGTTTGCGACGCATACGGCGCTGGCTACTTCTACATCCCGGGCACCGAAACCTGCCTGCGCATCCATGGCTACGTCCGTTACGACGTAAAGGGCGGCGACAACGTCTATTCCGGCCAGGACCGTAAGGGCTGGGACAAGGGCGCTCGTTTCGCACTTCGCACCTCGACCGCTTCGGAAACCGAATACGGCACGCTGAAGACCTTCACCGAAACCCGCTTCAACTATGCTGCGGCTAACTCGCGTGATGACGGCGTCTACGGCACGACCGGTTCTGACGTTACGATGCAGTTCGCCTATATCGAACTCGGCGGCCTCAAGGTCGGTATCGATGAGTCGGAATTCCACACCTTCACCGGTTACCTCGGCGACATCATCAACGATGACGTGGTCTCGGCTGGCGCATACCGCACGGGTAAGATCTCGTACACCTTCACTGGCGGCAACGGCTTCTCGGCTGTAATCGCTCTTGAACAGGGTGGCGACAACGACGGCGGCTACACCGGTACTTCTGACTACGCAATCGACGGCTACATGCCGCACGTTGTTGGCGGCCTGAAGTATGCTGGCGGCTGGGGTTCGATCGCTGGCGTCGTAGCTTACGACTCGGTTATCGAAGAATGGGCTGCCAAGGTTCGCGGCGACGTCAACATCACCGACCGTTTCTCGCTCTGGTTGCAGGGTGCATACTCTTCGGAAGCTTCTCCGGACCAGATGTACGGCCAGTGGGGCGGCGATTGGGCTGTCTGGGGTGGTCTGAAGTTCAAGGCAACCGACAAGGCTGTCTTCAACCTTCAGGGCGCACATGACGATTGGGGCAAGACCGCAGTTGCAGCTAACGTTGCATACGAGCTGGTTCCTGGCTTCACCATCACGCCGGAAGTTAACTGGACCCGTTTCAGCAACGAATGGCGCGATCACGAAGCTGGCGTAAGCTCGCTCCGCACGATCTCCGACAAGGACGCCTTCGGCGCAACGATCCGCTTCCAGCGTTCGTTCTAATCCTTTCCGGATTTGATACAGGAAACCCGGCAGCTCAGCTGCCGGGTTTTTTGTTGTTCTCTGATTCGAACGGCTCTTGCATTTGTGAAATGTCCTGTCTTTGTACGAACGAGCTATCGAAATGCGCTGCTTCGAAGAAGCGGATCACAGACACGGAAGGTGAGGCGACATGAAAAGCTGGTTCTGGCCGGGTGTAACGTGGACCGCAACACTGACGGCACTGGCGCTGTGGTTCGGGGTGGATCGGGTTCAGACCGATATTTCAACGCGTACGTCTGAAGCTCTTGCGCCCTATGTCTGGACTGGCTTCGATATTGAAGGCCGCGACATTACAGTGAAGGGCATTGCGCCTGATCCCGCAGAGCAGGAAGCGGCACGCACGGCTTTGCGTGCTGTGTGGGGAATCAACGACATCACAGACCTCACATCTGTTCTGCCTGCCACGTCGCCTTATGTTTTCAAGATTGAAAAGAGCAATGACGGCCTGGTCTTTTCAGGCTCCATTCCCGAAAATGCGCTTCGTGACCAGATCATGGAAGCCGCAGAAGGTGTCGCACCCGGCTTGTCGCTTGATGACGAAATGGCCTTGGCGCGCGGAAGCTGGCCACAATTTTCCGACAGTGTTCTGTTCGCTCTCACTTTGACCAAAACGCTTGTGGATGGCGAGGTAACGATTACCGACGGGTCGCTTTCGATCAAAGGGAAGGCGGCAAGCGCCGAGCAATATCAGGCAATGACCGATATATTGGCCAAGCCGCTGCCATTCGATTTGAAACTGGCAGCATCTGATGTGGCCCAGCCGTGATTCTGTGGAATTAAGCTTACGCTAGGGCAGGGGTTCGGATGACTTTCCTGTTCGAAGTTGACAGTTTCGCTGTTTCAAATTTTGCTTTCTTATTATGACTGATGAATGGGAACTGACCCATGAAACCCAGTGCAGGTTTTAATGCTTTATCTTGCTGAAACATTCTGGCCCGTTCTTCTCGCGGCGGTATTGATCGGGATCGTCATCGGATGGCTGGGCGGTCGTAAATAAGGCAGCTGCCGAACTGGCTCGGCCTGCAAAGGATAAGATGCGCTCAATCAACAGGTTATGGCGCGTGTAGTATAGAGTGCGAGGGAAACCGATATGCCGTTGCTGATCATTCAACTGGCGATCCTTGTTGCGGTGGCGTTTATCGTCGGATGTGTTCTGGGCAAATTGTTCCGGGGCAAAGGCAAGGTCATGACCGACGATGAACGTATAATCGTCGCGGCCGCGCTTTCGACGCCTCCTGCCGTGGACGAGAAGCCTGAACCTGTTCAGCCCGTCGCTGCTCCGGTAGAAACAGCGTCGCTCCCGAAGGACAAGAAGCCACAAAAAGTCAGTGCGCCGAAGAAGGCACCTGTGCCGGACGCGGAAGTCGTTGGCGGACCACTGCCGGTTCCGGCTCCCCAGCCGGAAGAACAGAGCAAGCCGGAAGATCCGGGCCGTCCCGAACTTGTCGATGCGCCCCGTGACGGCAAGGCGGATGATCTGACTGTGATCAGCGGTATCGGCAAAGCCATTCAGGCGATGCTGAACAAGCTTGGCGTTTATCATTATGACCAGATCGCAGGCTGGTCGGACGAAGAATCGGCGTGGATCGAACGTCACATCGGCTTCCCGCGCCGAATCGCACGCGAAAGCTGGATCGGTCAGGCGGCGAAGCTTGCCGAAGCCACAAGCAAGCCAGCAGCCAAACGCCCGGCCAGAGCCAAGAAGGCTCCTGCGAAGCCGAAGGCCAAGCCTGCCAAGAAAACTGACGCTTGATGGAGTTATGGGATGATGTTTTGTAGCGCATCCCGCAGAATTTGAAGCTGTCTATCGGCGCCCGTAAACCAGATCGGTTTCAATATCGGCTGAGCCGGTCAAACGCGCTTTATAGACCTCGTAATTTTCCATCACGCGCTGCACATAATTGCGCGTTTCCGAATAGGGAATGCGCTCGATCCAGTCGACGATCTCTTCGATCGACTGACCGCGCGGATCGCCATATTTCTCGACCCATTCCGAAGCACGGCGCGGCCCGGCATTATATCCGGCAAAGGTCAGCACATAGGAACCGTTGAAACGGTCAAGCTGTTCGCCAAGGAAATGCGCGCCGAGCGTGGCATTATAGCCTGCGTCGCTCGTCAGTCGCGGCGCGGAGAAAGCCATACCGTTGCGTGTCGCAACGCTTTTGGCGGTCGCTGGCATCAGCTGCAACAGACCGCGTGCGCCAGCCTTGGAAACGGCACCGACATTGAATTCGCTTTCCTGACGCGCAATCGCATAGGCGAGGGCTTTACCCGACCCGCTGATATTGGCACTGGCCGGAATGGCGCCGAGCGGATGCGACAGCGCACCCACATCGAGCCCGCGCATCGCCGCAGTTTTGCCGACCCGCAGCGCCAGATAGTGGTTCTCATTACGCTCAGCCATGACGGCCAGCAAGGCGAGTTCGCCGACGCTGTCGAGTTCCTGCGAAAGCTGGGTATAGATGGATGTCGCCTTGGTGGCATAACCGATCTGTTCCAGACGTTTGATCGCCTGCACTGCGTTCCGGTTGGCAAAGCGGGTGCGATCCGTATCACTTGGTCGCGGATAGATCAGTTCCGGGGCTTTCTCATCCAGCTTGGCTGCCGAGAGCTGGCCATAGAAGGTCGTGCCGAAATGGGCAGAGCGGCGATAATAATCGCGCGCATTGCCGCCGCTTCCCGCATCCGCAGCGCGTCCAAGCCAATAATAGGCGCGCGATGCGGAAATCGGCCGGGCAGAAATTTCAGCAATTCTGGCGAAATGCGGTGCCGCCGTCTTTGGCTGCTTGAGCGCGCGCAATGCATACCAACCGGCGTGAAATTCCGCTTCAGCTGCAACGGTTGGCGATTCGGCGGCATGGGCCGCGACCACCTTATAGGCAAGCTGTGGCTTGCCGAGGTCGAGCAGCTCGCGTGACAGAATCCGCCGTTCGGTCCACCAGGCGTCGGGATCGACCAGCATGGCGGCCTGACGCGGTGCCTTCAACATCAGATCGGTGGCGTCATCATAGCGCTCAGCGCGACGGAGATAGCGAATCCGCAGAAACTGATAGGCCGCGTTGGACTGCCAGGAACGATCGACCGCAGCAATCGTCGCGGCTGCATTGGGCGACTTCTGGGCGACGGCTGCAAAGGCATTGTAAAGCGACTGGGCCTGTGCGGGACCGGCAAGCAGTTTGGCTGACTGTGAGCGGTCATTATAGATCGCGCGCAGAAAACGTCGCTGGTGGTCTTCCCGCGTCAGGACACCGTTGAATTCCTTCAGCACTTTCTGCTCGTCATCCGGCGAGAGACGCTGCGTTGCCCACCAGGGCGACAGGAGTTCACGCGCTTTTGCGGGATTACCAATGCTGACATAGGCGCGGGCCAGCACAATCATGCCTTCGGTGGTTACCGGGCGACGGCTGCCAAAAGCCGCCATGACCGTTCCAGCAGGCGGGTTTTCCTTGAACAGAGCCCGTTCCGAATTGCGCTGAAGCGTGGAAATGCCGGGCCAGCCGGGCAGTTCGGCGGTTGCAGCAGCAATTTCGCCGCTTGAAACGCCGTCAATACCCGAGGTCGCAATCGCCCAGGTCAGAATCTGCCGGTCAAGCGAACCTCGCGGCATGCCGTTACGAAAGGCAACCGCACTTGTCACATTGTTGGAATAAAGCGCATCGAGGCCGCTTTTCAGCGTGCCGCCAATGGCAGCCGGGTTTTCAACACGGCTGAATGATGAGGTGATAACCGGATCGGGCGGCGTGGGACGCGGCGTCGGCGTCACCAGATTCATCGGCGAAGCGGGAGACTGCGCTGCGGCAGGCGCAAAGGGTCGCGCAAGCGGTGTCGGCACTTCGGTCGGCAGTGACGATTGCGCAAACGAAGCCGACGGCTGCACGGCAACCGCAATAAGGCATCCTGCAAGCAGGGCCTTTCGTCTGATACTGATCGCTACGACTTCTTTAGACATCCACACTCTGAAACAAAAATCCGGCCATCCGGGACACTGGTTGCTGTAAAATATGTTAGCAAAATCCGGCTTTTGTTAGCCTTCATTTTCGCTCCCACATTTTGTCTTCCATGATAAGTCTCAGGAATGAAACTATGATTAACAAAAGCTTTATAATATAGCCCCGCAGATGCCGAAACGGCTGTTGGACATACCCATCCCGGGCAACTGTCGGGACCAGCGAGGTAGATGCTAAAATAAAGCCGGGATTTTCGTCGCAAATCTGCCGTATTACCCCTGTTTTCCGCTTGCAATGTGCTTGCTCCATTCTTGCTGCAAGACTATTGTTCAACGCCTCCGCAAACCGCAACGCAGGTCGAGTGCCCCTTGAGGTTTGAGGTTCTGTCTATCTTTTTCAGGAGTTACTGATGCTGAAGGGCTCAATTACCGCGCTTGTCACGCCATTCGATCGTGAAGGAGCGTTCGATGAGAAAGCTTTTCGTGCATTTGTTGACTGGCAGATAAAAGAAGGCACCAAAGGTCTCGTGCCCGTTGGCACCACCGGCGAAACGCCGACGCTTTCCCATGATGAGCACAAGCGCGTCATCGAGGTTTGCATCGAAGTCGCCGCCGGTCGCGTGCCCGTCATCGCCGGCGCAGGCTCGAACAATACGGTCGAAGCGATTGAACTCGCCCAACATGCGGAAAAGGCTGGCGCGGATGCCGTGCTGGTGGTTACGCCTTATTATAATAAGCCGAACCAGCGTGGCCTCTACGAGCATTTCTCGCGAGTTGCCCGCTCGATCTCGATCCCGCTCATCATTTACAACATTCCGGGCCGTTCGGTCATCGACATGACGCCTGAAACGATGGGTGCTCTCGTGCGCGATCACAAGAACATCATCGGTGTGAAGGATGCGACTGGCAAGATCGAGCGTGTTTCCGAGCAGCGCGGCACCTGTGGCAAGGATTTCATCCAGCTTTCGGGCGAAGATGCGACGGCGCTCGGCTTCAATGCGCATGGCGGGGTAGGGTGCATTTCAGTGACGTCGAACATCGCGCCGCGCCTGTGCGCCGAGTTTCAGGAAGCCTGCCAGGCTGGCGATTTCGCCAAGGCTCTGGAATTGCAGGATCGCCTGATGCCGTTGCATAAGGCGCTGTTCATCGAGCCAAATCCGTCTGGCCCGAAATATGCGCTGTCGCGCCTTGGACGCGTTGAAAACAGCTTGCGCTCGCCAATGGTGCAGGTCGAAGCTTCGACCGCTGAAAAGATTGATCAGGCCATGAAGCATGCAGGCCTCATCAACTGATCCGGTAATTGTCGCGCTGATAGTTGAAGACATGGCAAGCTGGTGATTTTTACGCTCCCGCCGTCGCGGGAGCGTTTTCATTTTAAATGCAACGCATTATATAGTGCAGTTATGAACAAGCCGAAGAATTCCCCTGCGCGCAAGATCATCGCGGAAAACCGCAAGGCGCGCTTCAATTTCGAGATTTTGGACACGCTTGAGGCTGGTCTGGTTTTGACTGGCACCGAGGTGAAGTCTCTGCGCGCCAATCAGTCGAACATCGCCGAAAGCTATGCCAGCTTCGAGAACGGCGAATTCTGGCTGATCAATTCCTATATTCCGGAATATACGCAGGGCAATCGGTTCAACCACGAGCCGCGCCGTTTGCGCAAGCTTCTGGTCAACCGCCGCGAAGCGTCGCGTCTGTTCAACTCGGTCTCGCGCGACGGTATGACTGTCGTTCCGCTGAAACTATACTTTAATGATCGTGGACGCGCGAAGCTGGAACTGGCCGTGGCACGCGGCAAGAAGAACCACGACAAGCGCGAGACTGAAAAGAAACGCGACTGGGGTCGCGAGAAGGCCCGCTTGCTTCGCGACCGGGGCTGACCTTATTCCAACGAAAAAGAGCGCCGTGAGGCGCTCTTTTGATTCATGCGGAAGAGTGGATATTCTTAACAACCGAACCGCAAATGTTGCGCAGTTCGAAAAGGGCTCGGTTCCGAGCCCTGACTGATATCAATAGCCTTCGTCGAGATCGTCGTCCTGGCGGCGCGGTGCGCGCTCAGAGGGGTCGCGACCGATCTCAGCCTTCAGCGAAACGAGATCGATGAAATGATCGGCCTGACGGCGCAGTTCATCGGAAATCATCGCGGGCTGGGTGGTCAGTGTCGAAACGACGGAAACCTTGCGGCCCTTGCGCTGCAGGGCTTCTGCGAGCGAACGGAAATCGCCGTCGCCGGAGAAGATGACGAAATGGTCAACCGTGTCGGTCAGCTGCATGGCATCGACGGTGAGTTCGATGTCCATATTGCCCTTCACCTTGCGGCGACCGGTCGAATCGGTGAATTCCTTGGCGGCCTTGGTGACTACCTTGTAGCCGTTGTAATCCAGCCAGTCGATCAGTGGACGGATCGACGAATATTCCTGATCTTCAACAAGCGCAGTATAGTAATATGCGCGCAGCAGATAACCGCGCTTCTGAAATGCCTTCAGAAGCTTGCGGTAATCGATGTCAAAGCCCAGGGTCTTGGATGCTGCATATAAATTGGCGCCATCAATAAAAAGCGCAATTTTTTCACGAGAATCGAACATCGTGCAATATATCCACTCTACAGCCTAACGGGAGTGTGGACCGTCGGCCGCGTATTCAGATTTGTTTCACAAACGACGGCTGGCGAAATATTTCTACCAATAGCGTTTATAGCGTTTCTAAGGACATATTATAGAAAAACAAGCAACCATAGGTTGTTATTTTAGTGAGCTAATTTACCTTGTGTAGCAATTCAGATATGTGAACGAGTTTTGGTCTAGTTAATATTGTTCCATTCTGAACCGCAATGAGATAATATGCGGTATATCGTTTAAAATCGAGGACATAAGAGCGGATAAGGGCTATTTGACGCCTATAATCCC
This sequence comes from Brucella haematophila, assembly GCF_005938105.1. GTDB lineage: Bacteria > Pseudomonadota > Alphaproteobacteria > Rhizobiales > Rhizobiaceae > Brucella > Brucella haematophila. The sequence goes on from NZ_VCPE01000009.1 coordinate 86,773, forward strand.
GCTTTAGCTTGTAATTTCGCCCAACAGGCGTTATGTGCAGAAAAAATCCGTTAAAGTTCGAAAATGAAAGGGACCGCGTATGGCCCGCGTCACCGTTGAGGACTGCGTAGACAAAGTCGAGAACCGATTCGAGCTGGTTCTGCTCGCCGGTCATCGCGCCCGCCAGATTTCCCAGGGCGCTTCGATCACTGTCGACCGCGACAATGATAAGAACCCGGTCGTTGCATTGCGCGAAATCGCCGATGAAACGCTTTCGCCGGACGATCTGAAGGAAGATCTGATCCACTCGCTGCAGAAGCATGTGGAAGTGGACGAACCGGAAGCTGCTGCTCCGGCCCAGATCACCTCGTCGTCCGACGAGCTGGTTGAAGGCATTGCCGAAGCTGCCGAGGAAGATGTTGTGTCTTTCGACCGCATGTCGGAAGAAGAGCTTCTGGCCGGTATCGAAGGTCTGGTTGCCCCGGAAAAGAACGACGACTTCTAAGTTTCGTTCGGGTTATCCATTTTATACGCGCTGCGGCTCATCTGGCTGCGGCGCGTATTTTTACGCGCGTGAACATAAAATGATCGCTGCGGCGGCTTGCAGGAAGTGAATTTCTGTCTGAAATTAATCCTGTTGGCAGATAATCGGTGCTAAAGCTCGCAAAACACTCGATAATTTGCGAAGTTGTGCTCGATAGGGGTGTTTAGGTGTTGCGGTATCGCCGCTGATCGCCCAACATTGGTTTGAGGAGTTGTTGTAGATGATGCGCCAGTATGAGCTTGTGGAGCGTGTGCAGCGATACAAGCCGGATGTAAACGAGGCGCTTCTCAACAAGGCATATGTCTATGCCATGCAGAAACATGGCAGCCAGAAACGTGCTTCCGGCGACCCTTATTTCTCCCATCCTCTCGAAGTCGCGGCCATCCTCACCGATATGCATCTCGATGAGGCGACGATTGCCATCGCGCTTCTGCACGATACTATCGAAGACACGACCGCGACCCGTCAGGAGATCGACCAGTTGTTCGGGCCGGAAATCGGCAAGCTCGTCGAAGGTCTGACCAAGCTCAAAAAGCTCGATCTGGTTTCCAAGAAGGCGGTGCAGGCGGAAAATCTGCGCAAACTGCTTCTCGCCATTTCCGAAGATGTGCGCGTGCTGCTGGTGAAGCTCGCCGACCGTCTGCACAATATGCGCACGCTCGGCGTGATGCGCGAGGACAAGCGCCTGCGCATTGCCGAAGAGACCATGGATATCTATGCGCCGCTTGCTGGCCGCATGGGTATGCAGGACATGCGCGAAGAGCTGGAAGAGCTGGCTTTCCGTTATATCAATCCCGATGCATGGCGTGCGGTCACGGACCGTCTGGCCGAACTTCTGGAAAAGAACCGTGGTCTTCTGCAGAAGATCGAAAAGGATCTATCCGAGATATTCGAGAAGAACGGCATCAAGGCCAGCGTCAAAAGCCGCCAGAAGAAGGCCTGGTCGGTGTTCCGCAAGATGGAAACCAAGGGCCTGTCCTTTGAGCAGCTCTCCGACATTTTTGGCTTCCGCGTCATGGTCGATACGGTGCAGGACTGCTACCGGGCGCTGGGGTTGATCCATACGACATGGTCGATGGTGCCGGGGCGTTTCAAGGATTATATCTCGACGCCGAAGCAGAACGATTATCGCTCGGTACACACGACCATCATCGGGCCGTCGCGTCAGCGTATCGAACTGCAGATCCGCACCCGTGCGATGGATGAAATCGCCGAATTCGGTGTGGCTGCGCATTCGATCTACAAGGATCGCGGCAGCGGTAACAATCCGCATGCCATTTCGACCGAAACCAATGCATATGCCTGGCTGCGCCAGACCATCGAACAGCTTTCCGAAGGTGACAATCCGGAAGAGTTTCTGGAACACACCAAGCTGGAGCTGTTTCAGGATCAGGTCTTCTGTTTTACGCCGAAAGGCCGCCTGATTGCACTGCCGCGCGGTGCGACGCCGATCGATTTCGCCTATGCAGTTCACACCGATATTGGCGACAGCTGTGTCGGCGCAAAGGTCAATGGCCGCATCATGCCGCTGATGACCGAGCTGAAGAACGGCGACGAGGTGGATATCATCCGCTCCAAGGCGCAGGTGCCGCCGGCAGCATGGGAATCTCTGGTCGCAACCGGTAAGGCGCGTGCCGCCATCCGTCGCGCGACGCGCTCCGCCGTGCGCAAGCAATATTCCGGCCTTGGCATGCGCATTCTGGAACGCGCCTTCGAACGCGCCGGAAAGCCGTTCAGCAAGGATATTCTTAAACCCGGCCTGCCGCGACTGGCGCGCAAGGATGTAGAGGATGTGCTGGCCGCGGTTGGGCGCGGCGAACTGCCGTCCACCGATGTCGTGAAAGCCGTTTATCCCGACTATCAGGATACCCGCGTCACTTCGCAGAACAGCCCCGCCAAGACCGGCGAAAAGGGCTGGTTCAACATCCAGAACGCCGCTGGCATGATCTTCAAGGTGCCTGAAGGCAGCGAGGGTCCGGAAGGCGGCAAGGACAAGGATCAGGAAACTGCGCCGAAGCCGGGCAAGCGCGCCTTGCCGATCCGCGGTACCAATTCCGATCTGCCGGTACGGTTTGCGCCGGAAGGCGCTGTTCCGGGCGACCGCATCGTGGGCATTCTCCAGCCGGGCGCCGGTATCACCATCTATCCGATCCAGTCACCGGCGCTGACCGCCTATGACGATCAGCCGGAACGCTGGATCGATGTGCGCTGGGATATCGATGAAACGATGCATGAGCGTTTCCCGGCCCGTGTGAGCGTTTCTGCGATCAATTCCCCCGGTTCGCTGGCGGAGATTGCCCAGATTGTTGCGGCCAATGACGCCAATATTCACAATCTCTCGATGGTGCGCACAGCGCCGGACTTTACCGAAATGATCATCGACGTTGAAGTGTGGGATCTGAAGCACCTCAACCGCATCATTTCCCAATTGAAAGAAAGCGCGAGCGTCAGCGGCGCAAAGCGCGTGAACGGATAGGACCAAGATGAACACCGAAGGCGTGCTTGCCGTCTTCCGCGAAGCGGGAGCGATCCTCGAAGGCCATTTCATTCTCACTTCCGGCCTTCGCAGCCCCATTTTTCTGCAAAAGGCGCGCGTGTTCATGCATGCCGACAAGACGGAAAAGCTCTGCAAGCCACTGGCTGAGAAGATCAAGGCGGCAAATCTTGGCCCCATCGACTATGTCGTCGGTCCGGCCATCGGCGGTCTGATCCCGTCTTACGAAACGTCGCGTCACCTTGGCGTACCTTCGGTCTGGGTCGAGCGCGAAAATGGCGTGTTTCGCCTGCGTCGCTTCGATGTGCCCAAGGGCGCGCGTGTCGTCATCGTGGAAGACATTGTCACGACCGGCCTGTCGATCCGCGAAACCATCGAATGCATGAAGGAACTCGGCATCGAAGTTGTGGCTGCGGCCTGTATCGTTGATCGCTCTGCTGGCAAGGCGGATGTCGGCACGAAGCTGATCGCGCTTGCGGAATATGAAGTGCCTGCTTATCCGGCTGACAATTTGCCGCCGGAACTGGCCGCCATCCCGGCGATCAAACCGGGCAGCCGCAACATCTGACCATTCGTTGTTGCCAGAAAGTGCATTAGCATCTGCGTATCTTAAAAGACTTTCTGGCGGGATATAATGTAAAAGTTGATGCCGCAGAGCTATTACAGCTCTGCGGCGAAATTTCTCTTTACGAATGACCTTAGGTTTACGTAATCTCCGCTGTTAACGAGAGAATTCGTTCAGTTCTCGCCGACAGGAAAATCCATCGTGGCTGTAACGTCTGTAGTTTTCGATCCGAAATCACCATTTCGCGCGCCGTGCGGCATTTGTGTCGACTGCGATGTGCGTCGTATGGCGGTTTGCGCTGCGCTTGACGACGGTGATCTCGGCGCGCTGGAAGCGATCATGACGTCCAGAAAGCTGGATGCGAACGAGATGCTCGTGGAGGAGGGTGAGCCCAAGGCCCGGGTCTACAGCCTGACCTCCGGCATGTTGCGCATCTATACCTCTCTGCCGGACGGACGACGCCAGATCGCGGGCTTCCTGTTCCCAGGAGATTATCTCGGCCTTGCCGATGACGATGTGTATTCGCAGTCAGCGGAAGCGGTCGTGCCTTCGGTGCTCTGCGCCTTTTCCACGAAGGAAATGGACAATCTGATGGAGCGCTTTCCAAAGCTCAAGGAAAGGCTGCACCAGATGACCCGCGCCGCACTGCGCACAGCACGTGACAACCAGCTTGTTCTCGGTCGCCTTGCGCCGGTGGAGAAGCTTGCGAGCTTTCTGCTGGTTCTCTCAGCACGCGCTGAAAAGCGCGGCGAAACTGCCAATCCCGTGCATCTTTCGATGAACCGCACGGATATTGCGGATTATCTCGGTCTCACCATTGAAACGGTAAGCCGCAGCTTCACCAAGCTCAAGAGCCAGGGACTGATCCAGCTCATCGACGCCAACACGGTCGAAATCATGTCGCGCCGTTCGCTCGCAGCTGTTGCGGGCATGGATCTGGACGCATTTTAAGCTGGAGCGGTTTCGGTTAAACGGAATCGCGGAACCACTCTATCTATTTGTTTTTCCACATTATCCTACACATCGAAGCGGGAGCAGAAATCAGTCGAGCGGACTGATTTCCCCGCGTAGACTACGTATTGCTGCTGGAAACGCTCTCACTCCCAATCCTCTGCCCATTCATCGTCGCCCGTTGATTCAAATCAATGCGGCGTGCCGCTTTGCCCTGTAATTTTTACCGTAAAGATTGATGCGGCTACAAAGGGACGGTCGCGCGGTGAATGGGGAGAAAGACGGGTGCTCTTGTGTCTGGTCACTGCAACGTTGGCTGTCATTCATGCGGGGTGCCTTGCCGCCTCATGCCGTCCAGTGCCGCAGGCTGCAATTCGGGTTCCGGCATCAGCTTCTCCATTCGCTCTGGCAGAGCTTCGCCAGTCCGCGCGCCGCGCGAGGTGGATGCGCCATGCATGAAGAAACGATAAAGCGTTACGCAGCACTGGCCGTTCCGCGCTACACGTCCTTTCCGACGGCAGCCGATTTCGTTCCCTTCGAGCCTGATACCACGCAACGCTGGCTGCGTCAGATCGGTCCGGGCGAGGGCATATCACTTTATATCCACGTGCCTTACTGCAAGCAGCTTTGCTATTATTGCGGCTGCCACGCCAAGGTTGCCATTCGCGACGATGTCGTCGAGAGCTTCTATCATCCGCTTTTGAATGAAATCGAGACGGTGGGTCATGTGCTGACCAGCCGCCCGCGCGTCACCCATCTGCACTGGGGTGGCGGAACGCCATCCATTCTGAGTTCTTCTCAATTCTTTGAAATCATCACCGCCTTGCGCTCGGTGTTCGAGTTCTCGCCGACGATGGAACATGCCATTGAGCTTGATCCGCGCACGGTCACGCCGGAACTTGTCCGCACGCTGGCTTTCATGGGTGTCAACCGGGCCAGCCTTGGCATTCAGGATATCGATATTCGCGTGCAGAAGGCCATTGGCCGCGTGCAGATGATGGAAACCGTGTCGGAAGCCACATGGCTTCTGCGTGGCGAAGGGATCGAAAAGATCAATTTCGATCTCATCTACGGTTTGCCGATGCAGACGGTGGATAGTTTGCGCCGCACCTGCGCAACAGTCGCCTCGCTCCGTCCGGACCGTGTTGCCTGCTATGGTTATGCACATCTGCCGCAGCGACGCGCCAATCAGCGTCTGATTGATGCCAGCCTGCTGCCCGATGCGGAAGAACGCTTTGCGCAGTCGCGTGTTGTCGCCGAATGTTTTTCCGGTCTCGGTTACGAGCCGGTGGGTATCGATCACTACGCTCTGCCGCAGGACACGCTGGCCGTTGCTGCCCGTAAGGGTCTGCTACACCGCAATTTTCAGGGTTACACGACCGATAGAAGCCAGACGCTGATCGGCTTTGGCCCGTCATCCATTTCACAATTTCCGGGCGGTTATGCGCAGAATATTCCGGATATCGGGCAGTATCGCAAGAAGGTCGATGCGGGCGAACTTGCCACGATGCGCGGCTATACGATGCGCGAAAGCGACCGCCTGCGTTCGGCAATCATTACCGATCTGATGTGCAATTTTCAGGTTGATCTGGACGAAGCAGCGCCGGGTATGGAGTTCTCCGACGAACTCGCCCTGCTGCGCCCGCTGGTGGCCGATGGTCTGGTCGATGTGAAGGGGAGCGTCATCCGCGCTACCGAAGACGGAAAGCCGCTGATACGCCTCGTGGCGGCTGCCTTTGATGAATTCCGCAGGGAAACGGTGCAGGGCTTCAGCTTCGCCGTGTGATCCTGCGCCTAGAGCACTTCCAGCAAAAGTGCGTAGCGGTTTTGCGTAGGATAATGCGCAAAACAAATAGCCTGATCGGGCGGTTCCAGAAGAACCGTTTCAGAAATGCCGCTGTACCGGGCCGTCAAGAAGGTCAGTGGCATGGGAGCGCCGCCGTTGGGGGACGTGCGGCGCTCCCCCTTTCGGGGGAACCTTTTCAGATTCAGGCCTTTGCTTTGCGGTTCTTTTCCAGCTTTGGCAGGAAGACGGTCAAAAGGCCGAGCAATGGCAGATACGAGCAGATCGTGTAGACGAACTCGATGCCCTTGCGGTCAGCGACGATGCCGAGAACTGCGGCTGCAATACCAGCCATGCCAAAGGCAAAGCCGAAGAACAGGCCGGACACCATGCCCACGCGTCCCGGAAGTAATTCCTGTGCAAACACCACGATGGCAGGGAAGGCCGAGGCCAGGATGAAGCCGATGATTACCGTCAGCACAGCCGTCATCTCAAGATTTGCATAGGGCAAAGCCAGAGTGAATGGCAGTACGCCGAGGATCGATACCCAGATCACCTTGCGCGTTCCGATGCGATCACCGATCGGGCCACCAAAGATCGTTCCCGCAGCAACAGCACCGAGGAAGAGGAACAGCAGGATCTGCGAGGTCTGCACCGACACGCCAAAATGATGGATTGTGTAGAAGGTGTAGTAGCTCGTCAGGCTGGCCATGTAGATGTATTTGGTGAAGATCAGCAGCGCGAGCACAGCCACGGTGGCAATCACCCGGTTACGTGGCAGCGGCAGCGTCTTGTCAGGCTGCGCCCTACGAGCATTGGCCAGCCGGTAGCGATTGTACCAGTTGCCAACATACCAGAGCAGCAACATGCCAGCCAAAGCGGCGACCGAGAACCATGAAACGCTGATCTGGCCGAATGGCAGCACAACGAAAGCTGCAAGCAGCGGTCCGATGGACGAACCGAAATTGCCACCGACCTGAAACAGCGATTGCGCGAAGCCGTGCTTGCCGCCCGATGCCAGTCGCGCAACGCGTGACGCTTCCGGGTGGAAGACGGACGAACCAAAGCCGACGCAGGCCGCGCCCATCAGCAGCACCGAATAATGATGCGCCGTGGCCAGCAATATAAGTCCGACAAGGGTGCAGCCCATGCCGAAGGACAGCGAATAGGGCATCGGCTTGCGGTCGGTATAAATACCGACGAGCGGCTGCAAGATGGATGCCGTCATCTGGAAAGTGAAGGTGAGAAGACCAATCTGCCAGAACGACAGGCTGTAATTCTCCTTCAGCATCGGATAGATGGCCGGAAGGAGCGACTGCATCATGTCGTTCAGGAAATGGCCCATGCTTGTGGCCAATATGATGGTGAGGACCGTATTGTCCGCACCGCTGTTGGACGGCTGCTGCGCAGCACTCATGCTCATAATGCTACTCCTTGAGCACATCCCGAAAAGTGAAACGGTTTTCGGATAGGATGTGCGTTAAAATAAACGTCCAGAGCGCCGATCTGATTTAAGCAGATTGAAACGCATACAAAGAAGTCTCGGTCTGCCGCTACAATCTTCTCGGTTGTCGGAAAGAAAAGATAGCGTTTGGATGTTTTGAAACGGAGATTTCGTCGAGCGTACTCTCCGGTTCTCTCCTCATAAGCGTATTGCGCGTCGCCCGCTTTCGTGATTTGGTCCATTACTTGTTTGAGTGGGCCAAGCTGAGCCGATTGAGATCGAGTTTGAGATGAAACCGCCATCGCCATCACGTCTTTTCTTACCCGAAAGCGAGGAACTGCAACGCTTCCACGAAGACCGCGTGGCGATGCTGGAGACCATGACCGGACCGGTTGTGGCGCTTCCGACGAAGTATCCGGATGGCTATTTCGTGCCCCGTCACAGCCATTCGCGCGCGCAGCTCTTGTGTGCTTCGCAAGGTGTGGTTCTGGTCACGACGAATGCCGGGCGCTGGATGATCCCGGGTGATCACGCCATGTGGATACCGGCTGGTATCGAGCATTCGGTCGAGATCGTGGGTGATGTCTATATGCGCTCGATCTATATCAGCACAGATGCCGTTTCGGGCGTGCCCGACCATCTGCATGTGGTGGGGCTGACCGATCTGATGCGCTGCCTCATCATTGATGCGACGACGGTCGACAGCATACCGGAGGCGGGCAGCCGCGATGCGCTGGTTATCGAGTTGATCCTGCGAGATCTGCACACCCTGCCGCAAAGGTCGCTTGGGCTGCCCATTCCGAACGATCCGCGCCTGCAAAAACTCTGCCGCGATTTCGTGAAAAATCCGTCCTCGCGCGTCACCATCGATGATTGGGCGGACAAGCTCGCCATGAGCAGGCGCTCATTCACGAGGCATTTCCAGCGCGAGACGGGGGTGAGCCTTTCGGTATGGCGGCAACAGGCCTGTCTTTTCGCTGCCGTTCCCAGGCTTTCCGAGGGGGAAGCCGTGACCAGTGTGGCGCTCGATCTCGGTTATGACAGCGTTTCAGCCTTTACGACAATGTTTCGCCGCATGCTGGGCGTATCGCCTCGTCATTATCAGCCAAGACCGGACCTCGCGCCAACGGAATACCGCGATGCATGATCGGTAGGATGATCTAATAATAGCAATTGTTTCCAGCCGTGGAGAGCAGTATTAAGGGCCCATGTTATTCCAACGCCGACATCCACTGACCCGACGGGAGCGCCTGAGACTTATGGTCTGGCCGCGCCGTTCTTTTTCCCGTTCGTTCAAATACGGGGGTAAGCGGATTCTGCGTATTACCGCGTCGCCGCATGCGGTGGCAGCGGGGCTGGCCGTTGGCGTTTTCTCGGCATTCACGCCGTTCTTCGGCTTTCATCTGATCATCGCGATTGTGCTGGCCTATTTTCTGGCCGGCAATATTGCGGCGGCAGCAATCGGCACCACGCTGGCCAACCCGCTCACTTTGCCTTTCATTTGGGGAAGTACCTTCGAGTTGGGTCGCTTCATCATGAATGGCAGCGTGGACTCGGCGCCCCCCGTGCATCTTGGCCGTGCTCTCGAAACAATGCATTTCGACGAGATCTGGACGCCACTCCTGAAGCCGATGCTGTTTGGTTCGACCATTCTGGGCGCGGCCTGTGCGGTGCTGGTCTATTTCGTGACGCGCTATGCCGTGTCGGTGTTTCGCCGTCGCCGTCTGGAGCGACTGGCTGAAAAGCACAAGCTGCATGGCGAACGGGGGCTTCAGCAAATATGATCGTCGGCATAGGCAGTGACCTTATCGATATCCGGCGTATCGAAAAAGCTCTGGAGCGGCACGGCGACCGTTTCCGCAATCGGGTCTTTACCGAGATCGAACAGAAGAAATCGGACGGACGCCAGCAGCGCGCGGCGTCCTATGCCAAGCGCTTTGCTGCCAAGGAAGCCTGCGCCAAGGCGCTCGGCACCGGCATTGCGCGCGGCGTGTTCTGGCGCGATATGGGCGTGGTCAATGCGCCTTCCGGCAAGCCCACCATGCACCTGACAGATGGTGCGGCCAAACAGTTGCAGAGACTTCTGCCGCCGGGAACACGCGCTGCCATACATCTGACAATTACCGATGATTTTCCTCTCGCGCAGGCCTTCGTAATCATCGAGGCGCTGCCAGATTCAAGCGGGCCGAAATAGGCTCCTGAGCGGGATCAGGTAAAATTGATCGGTCCTGACAGAAGTAGTTGGGGTTGTGACAGGTAAACACCTGCTCATAATCGTGCGAGAAAGCAGTGCGCGGATTGCCTCACGCAATCCAAGCCGTTAATAGAGCATTTCCAGCAAAAGTGCGAAGCGGTTTTGCGTCGGATAATGCGTGAAAGCAAATGATCGCGTTATCGCAAGCGGAGAGACAATGAGCGTGTCCAGCAAGAGTGAAACCAAGAAGTCCGGCGGCCTAGGCGAAACCATCAGCGTTATCGTGCAGGCGCTGCTGCTGGCGCTGGTCATTCGCACCATTCTTTTCCAGCCATTCAGCATTCCTTCGGGCTCGATGCGCCCGACCTTGCTGGAAGGCGATTATCTGTTCGTGTCGAAATATGCCTATGGCTATTCGCGTTTTTCGCTGCCTTTCGGTCTCGACCTGTTTTCGGGCCGTATCTGGAGCGCGGAACCGAAGCGCGGCGATGTGGTGGTTTTCAAGCTGCCGAGCGACACGTCCGTTGATTACATCAAGCGGGTGATCGGCCTGCCGGGCGACCGTGTACAGATGCGCGGCGGCGTGCTCTATATCAACGATCAGGCGGTCAAGCGCGATCGCATCGGCACCATCGACAATCCCGATGTGACGGAAGAAAACCGTCCGGTCGAGGTTTATCGCGAGACGTTGCCGGATGGCGTGACCTATGACACGCTTGATCTGGCGCCCAATTCCATCGGCGATGATACCCGCGTCTTCGAAGTGCCCGCCGGTCATTACTTCATGATGGGCGACAATCGCGACAACTCGCTCGATAGCCGTTTTGGCGTTGGCTATGTGCCTTTCGAAAATCTTGTCGGTCGTGCCAACATCATTTTCTTCTCGATTGCGGACAAAGCCAGCCCGCTCGAAATCTGGAAATGGCCGACCGATGTGCGTTTCAGCCGTCTGTTCACTTCTGTGAATGCTGCGCCGCACACTGCCGTCACCGGAAACTGAGATGGTATCCGCAGGCCAGGCAGCATCAATTCTCGAGGAGCGCACCGGACACCGTTTTCTGAATTTGAAACGGCTGGAACGTGCGCTCACGCATTCAAGTGTGCAGGCCCCTTCGCGGGCGAATTATGAGCGGCTGGAGTTTCTCGGCGACCGTGTGCTTGGTCTCGCTGTCGCAGAAATGCTGTTTGAAGCATTTCCCGAGGCTTCCGAAGGCGAATTGTCGGTGCGTCTTAATGCGCTGGTCAATGCCGAAACCTGCGCGGCCATTGCCGACGAAATCGGTCTCGCCAACTTCATTCATACCGGCTCCGACATCAAATCGCTGAACGACAAGCGCCTCATGAATGTGCGCGCCGATGTCGTGGAAGCGTTGATCGCCACGATCTATCTCGACGGTGGCCTTGAAGCGGCCCGCTCGTTCATCAAGCGTTACTGGAAGAAAAGGTCGCTTGAAACCGGCGCAGGACGCCGCGATGCCAAGACAGAGCTGCAGGAATGGGCACATCAGCAGGGCAATGTGCACCCGTCCTATTCCGTGTTAAGCCGCAGCGGCCCGGACCATGACCCGCTCTTCGTGGTCGAAGTTCAGGTACAGGGTTTCGCGCCGGAAAATGGCGAAGGACGCTCAAAGCGCATCGCCGAACAGAGCGCCGCAGAAGCCATGCTCTACCGCGAAGGCGTGTGGAAGCGCGACGAAACTGTATGACGCAAGAACTCACGTTTTTTCAATCGAGATCGGTTATAATCGATCAATTGCGACAAATTTCGTTGTAATGACGACGCTGTCGCACCGGGGGGAATGGGCGTGCCAAGGGGACCACGCTCTATACAAAATATCGTCTGGAAGGATGGACAATGAATAATCGGACGACACCGACAGAAAGCGAAACGGAAACCGGGCAGACCCGCTCGGGCTTCGTTGCGTTGATCGGCGCGCCAAATGCGGGGAAATCCACACTGGTTAACCAGCTCGTGGGCACGAAAGTATCGATTGTCACGCACAAGGTGCAGACGACGCGCGCGCTCGTGCGCGGCATTTTCATCGAGGGTCCGGCGCAGATCGTTCTGATCGACACCCCCGGTATTTTCCGCCCGAAGCGCAGGCTCGACCGCGCCATGGTCACCACGGCCTGGGGCGGCGCTAAGGATGCGGATATCATTCTGGTTCTGCTGGATGCGCAGGGCGGTCTCAACGAGAACGCCGAAGCGCTGCTGGAAAGCATGAAGAATGTGCGTCAGAAGAAGGTGCTGGTGCTGAACAAGGTCGACCGCGTCGATCCGCCGGTGCTGCTGACACTGGCCCAGAAGGCCAATGAACTCGTGACCTTCGACCAGACATTCATGATCTCGGCGCTCAACGGTTCGGGCTGCAAGGATCTGGCGAAGTATCTGGCTGAAAACGTGCCGAACGGTCCGTGGTATTATCCGGAAGACCAGATTTCCGACATGCCGATGCGCCAGCTCGCAGCCGAAATCACCCGCGAGAAGCTTTATCTGCGCCTGCATGAAGAGCTGCCTTACGCATCGACGGTGGAAACGGAACGTTGGGAAGAGCGCAAGGACGGTTCGGTTCGCATAGAACAGGTCATCTATGTCGAGCGCGAAAGCCAGAAGAAGATCGTTCTCGGCCACAAGGGCGAGACGGTGAAGGCTATCGGCCAGTCGGCGCGCAAGGAAATCTCGGAAATTCTTGAACAGACGGTTCATCTGTTCCTGTTCGTGAAAGTGCGCGAAAACTGGGGCAACGATCCCGAGCGCTATCGCGAAATGGGACTTGATTTTCCCACCTAGCAGTCAAAACTGACGTCTATGGAATGGCATGATGAAGGCATAATTCTCGGCACACGTCGTCATGGTGAAACCAGCGCCATTGTCGAAGTGATGACCCGTGAACATGGCCGACATCTGGGTATGGTGCGCGGCGGGCGATCCCGCCGCATGCAGCCGTTGCTCCAGCCCGGCAACCATGTCGATATCGGCTGGTGGGCGCGGCTGGACGAGCATATGGGCAGTTTCACCATCGAGCCGCTGGGCTTTGCCGCAGCACGGCTCATTGAAACGCCGGTCGCGCTTTACGGTATCCAGCTTGCGGCCTCGCATTTGCGGCTATTGCCGGAACGCGATGCGCATCGCGGCCTTTATGAAACGCTGCGGCTTATCATAGAACATTTTGACGATCCGCTCGCATCCGGCGAATTGCTGCTGCGGTTCGAAGTCATGATGCTGGAAGAGCTGGGCTTCGGTCTCGATCTCAAGGAATGTGCCGCGACAGGCCGCCGCGAAGAGCTGATCTATGTTTCGCCAAAATCCGGGCGGGCCGTCTGCCGTGAGGCAGGCGCACCATGGGCCGACAAGCTTCTGGCCTTGCCTGCTTTCGTCAACGACACGGCCGTGCGTGCGTCGTCTTATGAGGACATCGACCATGCGTTCAAGATGACGGGCTATTTCTTCCTGCGCCATGTCTGGGAACCACGCGCGCAGACGCCGCCCGATTCTCGTGGCGGCTTTTTGAACGCGCTCAAACGCGGACAGGCAGGCTGAAAACCTCGCCTTCAAACGCTTCTGCACCACGACCGATCAATTTGATCGCAGCAGCCATCCGGCCATTACGTCCCAGAATCTCATCTGCAATCTCGATCAGGCGGATATTCGGCGTGGCGGAAGGCGACCGCTTCCGCAATTCGTTTGCCAGCCCTGCTTCGTCGCTTTGCGGATTGAGCGCTATGGCCGCGATATAGGCGGCTGCGGTTGAACGGGAAATGCCCGCATAGCAATGGATGAGCAGTGGTGCGTCCTGTTGCCAGCCGCGCACAAAATCGAGCAAGGCTCGCACGTGGTCTGCATCGGGCGCGACCATGCCTTCACGCGGTTCGACGATGTCGTTGAATGTCTGCACCAGACGCTGCGTGGTGCAGCTGTCAGGCAGGGCGGGAACTTCACCGCTGGTCAGTGTCACCACATGGCTTGGCCTGTGGCGCTCAAACTGTGCAGCCAGCTGGGAGAGGGGGCTGACGACGATCAGTGTCACGAGGCGCTCTTGCGTTTTTCTTCCAGCAAAGCAAAGCGCGCCAGAAAGTCACTTTGTACGCTTTGCGTCGGGCGCGGGGTCAAATCCAGTTCGGCGGGATCGAAATCGCGCGGACGGCCAAAATATTTGATGGCTTCGCCTTCGCTGAAACCGGCCAGCCGCGTGGCCTCAAAATAGGCCGCGATCTGGTCAGCGCGTTTTACGAGTGGTTTGAGCTTTGCCGACAATGTTGCCGGTAGGGAAAAGCGGTGGTGAATAGCGGTTTGCAGCCGTGTTTCGATCAGCTTGTAATTGCCGCCCATCACAGCCTTGAACGGCGAGATCATGTCGCCGATCACATATTCAGGCGCGTCATGCAGCAACGTCAGGATTTGCCATTCGGCGCTTGCATCCGGCTGAAGGCGGTTGAAAATCTCTTCCACCAGCAGCGAATGCTGGGCAACGGAAAAAGCATGCTCGCCAATGGTCTGGCCGTTCCAACGCGCCACGCGGGCAAGGCCATGCGCGATATCCTCAATCTCCACATCAAGCGGCGAGGGGTCGAGCAGGTCCAGCCTGCGACCCGACAACATGCGTTGCCAGGCACGAGCCTTGCCGGATGATTTATCCGCAGCCGCCATCAGGCGTTGCCTGCTTCGGCTTCAGGGAAACCAAACCGGACATGCGGCGGGAGGCTCAGCTCAAGCGGTGTTTCGCCAGCGAGAAGGGGCGTACCTGCATCCATCGCATCCTTGACGCGGTCGATGCGTACAAGCGCGATACCGATGCCGTTCGCAGAACTGCCAAGATTGCCGACCTCGCGTCCGTCTGCCGTGATGGGTGTGCCGAGCGTCGGCAGATTGCCTTCCGCTCTGGCGACCAGAACACGGCGTCGCGGCGTGCCGCGATGCTGCATGCGGGAGACGACTTCCTGCCCGATGAAGCAACCCTTCGGGAAGGTGACGCCGCCGATCTGGTCGAAATTGACGTCATGCGGAAACACATCGCTATAGGCAAAATCGGCTTCGCCTTCCGCGATGCCATATTCGGCACGCAGCTTCGTCCAAGCCGATGCATCGGCATTTTCACCGGCCTGACCATAGGTGCGGATCACGTTCAACTCAGCTGGAAAACGGGAATCGAGCTTTGTTGAATCATCTTGTGAAGGAGCGGAATCAGTTTGCCAGGAAACGCTGACAAGTGATTCCGGCAATTGTGTAATTTCCGCTTTGGCGCGCAGCCGGTAAAGCGTGATGCGTTTGCAAAAATCAGCTGCAATGCTTGCGGGCATGTCGAAGCGCAGGCCGTTTTCGATACGCGAAACAAGGAAGTCGAACAGGATTTTTCCCTGAGGCGTCAGCAGCGCACCCGGCTTGGCTTCATCTGCGCCGAGCTTGTCGAGATTGGTCGTGATCACCGCCTGCAAAAACTTTTCCGCGTCTTCGCCAGTGATGTGGACCAGTGCTCTGTTGGAAAGATTTACCGTTTCGGCTGCCGTTGTCATCGCTTCTTCCTTGCGTTTCGCGCCTTCGTTACGTAATCCCCATTGGAAAGGCTCGCAAGTCCCATCCCAATCCAAGGAGACCATAATGGCCGAGACGTTCGACACGATTCTGAAAGGCGCAACCATCGTCAATCATGACGGCACCGGGCAGCGCGATATCGGTATCCGCAACGGGCGCATCGCTGCTATCGGCTCTCTGGGGCAGGCTTCGGCGGGCGAAGTGATCGACTGCACCGGCCTGCATATCCTGCCGGGCGTTGTGGACAGTCAGGTTCATTTCCGCGAACCGGGCCTTGAGCATAAGGAAGATCTGGAAACAGGTTCCCGCGCTGCCGTGCTGGGCGGCGTGACGTCAGTCTTCGAAATGCCGAACACCAAGCCGCTGACGACGACTGTCGAAACGCTGGAAGACAAGATCCGTCGCGGTCGTCATCGCATGCATTGCGATTTCGCCTTCTGGGTCGGCGGCACGCGTGACAATGCGAAAGACGTTGGCGAGTTGGAACGCCTTCCGGGCGCCGCTGGTATCAAGGTGTTCATGGGCTCCTCGACCGGTGATCTGCTGGTTGAAGATGATGATGGCGTTCGCTCCATTCTGAAGAACACGCGCCGCCGCGCTGCCTTCCATTCGGAAGACGAATTCCGCCTCAAGCAGCGTGAAGGTTTGCGCGTGCAGGGCGATCCGTCCAGCCACCCGGTCTGGCGCGACGAGGTTGCCGCACTGCAATGTACGGAACGTCTGGTGCGCATTGCACATGAAACCGGCGCGCGCATTCATGTGCTGCACATCTCTACGGCTGAAGAAATCGACTTTCTGCAAGCGCACAAGGACGTTGCGACCTGCGAAGCGACGCCGCATCACCTGACGCTTTCCGCCGACGACTACAAGACGCTGGGCAATCTCATCCAGATGAACCCGCCAGTGCGTGACAAGCGCCACCGCGACGGTGTCTGGAAGGGTATCGATCAGGGCATCGTCGATGTGCTCGGCTCCGATCATGCGCCACATACGTTGGAAGAAAAGCAGAAGCCTTACCCGGCTTCGCCATCCGGTATGACTGGCGTGCAGACACTGGTACCGATCATGCTCGACCATGTGAATGCAGGTAAACTGTCGCTGGAGCGTTTCGTCGATCTGTCGAGCCACGGTCCGAACCGCATTTTCGGCATGTCGCGCAAGGGGCGCATCGCTGTCGGCTACGATGCC
This sequence comes from Brucella haematophila, assembly GCF_005938105.1. Taxonomy (GTDB): domain Bacteria; phylum Pseudomonadota; class Alphaproteobacteria; order Rhizobiales; family Rhizobiaceae; genus Brucella; species Brucella haematophila. The sequence goes on from NZ_VCPE01000009.1 coordinate 103,445, forward strand.
GATCTGACCATTGTGGACATGAAGCGCCGCGAAACCATCACGCATGAACAGGCTGGCTCGAAGGCCGGCTGGACACCTTACCATGGCAAGACTGTCACCGGCTGGCCGATCGGGACGATCGTTCGCGGTATCAAGGTGATGTGGGACGCCGAAATCGTGAACCCGCATCAGGGTGAGCCGGTCGAATTCATCGAGGCTCTGCCGCGCGGATAAAGGTTTTTCACGCCATTCCTGCGAATGGCGTGATCTGTCCTATCTTTGTCCGGCATCTACCTTTCGATCCGGTTTGTAAGGCGTAAATTCTCTCCTATATTCACACTGTAGGAGAACAAAAATGTCCGCTCAAGATACCGTTCTGCTTGTCGTCGATGCGCAGGAATCATTCCGGCACCAGCCTTACTATCGCGAGGCGGATGTGGCCGCGTATGTCGAACGCCAGCAAAAGCTGATTGATGGCGCAAAGCAGGCGGGCATTCCGGTTGTGCAGATTTTCCATACGGCGGATAGCGGCAACTTCGCTGAAGCGTCAGGCTATGTCCGCACGCTCGCACCGCTTTCCTTCACGCCAGACGCCGTATTTCGCAAGCGCCGTCACAGCGCGCTGGTCGGCACCGGTCTCGATGTCTGGCTGGTGGCAAACGGTATTCGCCATGTGATTGTCTCCGGCATTCGCACGGAACAGTGCTGCGAAACCACCACACGTCAGGCGTCGGATCTCGGCTATGCGGTTGATTTCGTCGGCGAGGCGACCCTGACCTTCCCGATGACAGACGCGACGGGTCGCGAATGGAGCGCTGCAGAAATTCGGGCGCGCACGGAACTTGTGCTGGCCAATCGTTTTGCCCGTATCGCCACGGTGGAAGAAGCACTGGCGGGCCAAGCAGAACGGAAGGCCGCATGACCCAACCGACAGACGGCAAGCAAATCATTCCCGTCTATGTCATCGTTCCGCCACGTCTGCTGTTGCTGGACGTGGCGGGGCCGCTTGAAGTGTTGCGCAAGGCAAATCTCGATCAGGACAAGGTCGAGTTTGCGGTGCATTATGTTGGGCCGCTTGGCACGGTTCACAGTTCCATCGGTCTGGCGGTGACGGGTGTTGAGCCATTGCCGGACGCGGTGCCGCAGGGATCGCTGGTGATTGTCTCCGGTTCCACGGATGTGCCGCTTGGCGGGCCGGTCGCCAGCCGGGATGAAGACGCCGTCTTTGAGCATGAGATTATCAACTGGCTGAAGCGCGTCGTCTGCCCCGGTGTCCGGCTGGTCACGATCTGCTCCGGCGCCTTGCTGGCGGCGCGAGCGGGACTGCTCGACGGCTATGTGTGCACGACGCATCATCTGGCCATCGCAGAACTGGAAAAGTCTGCTCCCACCGCAAAAGTGCTGCAAAACCGGCTTTTCGTCGAAGATGGCGAACGGCTGACCAGTGCGGGTATTACCGCCGGGATAGACCTGATGCTGCAAATCGTGGCCGATATTATCGGTCACGCGGTCGCCTTGTCGGTGGCGCGCTATCTGGTTGTTTATCTGAGGCGCAGCGGCGGTGATCCGCAGCTTTCGCCCTGGCTGGAAGGGCGCAATCATATGAACCCCGTCGTGCATCGCGCGCAGGATGCCATTGCGGCAGACCCCGCCGGAGCGTGGCCTGTCGAAAAGCTGGCCGATGTCAGCGGGGCAAGCCCGCGCAATCTCTCGCGCTTGTTCAATGAACATGCAGGCATGAGCGTGACCGATTATGTCAACCGGCTGAAAGTCGGTCTGGCTCGCGAAATGCTGCTTAATTCGGGTCTCGATATCGAGAATGTGGCCGAAAGATCGGGCTTCGCCTCGGCGCGGCAGTTTCGCCGTGCCTGGCAGCGCATCTATGATCAGCCGCCAAGCCACGCGCGTGGGGCCGTTGGGTGATTACTCTCCGGCGGTGAAAAAACGCCAGCTGCCATCGGGTGCAATGCCGATGCTGTAGAAAATATAACCGCCTGCCTTTTTCATATCCTCAAAGTCGCTGGCGGTGACGATCTGGAACAGTTCAACGGTCTGCGATGGCGTCAGCCTGTCGAGCGGCATGGCGTAGAAGTAGGGCCAGACATAGACCTCGTCATCTGTTCCGGCATTCATATGCACATAGCCTGTACCGAGCAGGTCGGCGATGATGGCGAGGATTTCGCGGCCTTCCACATCGCCAGCGAGCGATTTCAGAAACTCGATGACATCTTCTTCATGGTCTTCGAGCGAAAGCTGCGTGCTGTTGTCGGCTTCGCCCAAAAGCGGGCGCAATTGCTCAATGTCGCCGGATTGTGCAGCAGCGAGCATTTTCTCGCGCATTTGCCGGACAGGCTGCGGCAGCTTGTCGAAATCGCGCAGCACCTCCGGCATCGGCTTGGAAGCGGGCGCAGGCGTGCCGGTCGGCGGATTTTGCGGCGTTGCAGATGGCACCCGATGCGGCAACGCATTGGGAAGCGGGATAGGCGACGACACCGGGTGTTCATGCGGTGCGGTGCGATAGGCCGGCAAGGTCAGGAATTCGGAGCGATCCACAAGCGCCAATTGGTCCGCTGCCGCAAAGGCGGGCAGCGAGGCGAGCATCATGCCCGCGACGAGCGCGAGCGGTCGGACGGAATTCCAGATTGCAGGATGCATCGGTGTTGTCGGAGGACGACTGGTGGGAACGGCCGGTTCTTGCCCCGCGACCGGCGACGTTATGGTTCGGCTATTGCAGAATACGTGCAGGAAGGAAGGCGCCAGCTTCGATCTGCTCGCGCATCTTTTCGAGCAGTTCGAGCGCGCAATCGTCGCCTGCCTCACGGATAAGTTCCGTCAGCGCAGTTGTGAACGCGGCTTCTGCGAGAATTTCAGGCTCGATGCCTTCGGAAATACCGTCCGCCCAGGCCTCGTTCTGATATTCGATTGCCACGAGTTTCTTCTCGCGTGCGATCATCTCGTCCAGATCGGTCGGTGCATGTTCCATAGACTTCATCCTGGCTTTCGCCTTTCTGCCGTTTTGCGGATGTCTCACCGTGTTCCGGGAGCTCGATCCATTTGCGGCCTGCCTGCCTTCTTAAGACAGTGTTAACAGATTATAACGGATTTGAACGAGACTATTGTCCGCAATCCGCACAAGAGTGAATGATTGGTTAATTTCCATAGCGCGAGATGATCTCGTTCGACAAGCCTTCACCTTCCTTCATGTAGCGGTCTATCGCCGCAAGGGCGGAAGGAGTGCAGCGGGTATAATTGTCGCTGAAGACACGATATCCGTGGTTGAAGCTCGAAACGATCCTCACCCTTTCGCCTTCCGATGGCTTCTCGGCGGCGATAATCGCATCCATGCGGTCGCGCCATTCGCTGCCTGCTTCTCCGCATAGATTGCGCAGATAGTGCAGCGACCCGAGAACCTCGGCAAGCCGCAACATCTTGCCCTCATAAGGCGCATCCTGCGCAAAAGCCGGATTGGCTGCGCCTGCCCACATGAACAATGCGAACCGGAACAGTTTCATGCCTTTCAATCGGAAACCCTCTCACATGAAATGCACTTGTTGCGTGAAATAGGGGCTGCTTCAAGGCAGATTGTCAAATAGGTTTAATCGCCAATAGGTTTAATATCCCAAGCCATCTTCACGTTGCGCGACAGAGCGGGCCACGTCGAGCGTGCTGTCCGTCACACGCGCTTGCACCATTTCCTCAATCGTCAGCCAGTGGATCGCCGCAGCGTCATCGCCGGGCTGCTCGCAGCCTGAAATATTCAGCGCGCGAAAGACGGAGAGGAAATAGCTCTTTTCATAAGCCTTGCCTTCCAGCGCCAAATCCACGGTGATGACATGGGAGAGGGCGCTGACGTCCAGCGCGGTTTCTTCCTTCAGCTCGCGAATGGCAGCCTGTTCCGGCGTTTCACCTGCTTCGATGCCCCCGCCTGGAAACGCCAGCCAGCCTTTCCATGGCTCCTTGCCGCGCTCAACCAGCAGAAAGCGGCTTTCGCGGCGGCAGATCAGCGAAACGCCGTGAACATGAAGCGGAACGGGAATGACGGGGATCGTAGGCATGGAATAGCTATGATCGGCTTGCAGCGATTTGGCAATCGCAAACCGGTCTTGACCGCCCGCACAAAAACCTGAACATGGCCGCCATGTGCGGACGCTTTTCATTGACGGCAAGCCGGGAAGAACTCGAGACCTTTCTGGCTGCCATGATTACGGAGGACTTTCCTCCTCGCTATAACATTGCCCCGACCCAGCCGATCCTCACCATTGTGGCGGGCGAAACACCGCCTGTAGGCAGTAACCGCCCGGATCGGGTAGGTACACTGGTGCGCTGGGGTTTCGTGCCATCCTGGGTGAAAGACCCGAATGACTGGCCCATGATGTTCAACATCCGCTCGGAAACAGCTGCCGAAAAGAACTCGTTTCGCGCTGCGCTGAACCATCGACGCGCGCTTGTTCCGGCTTCCGGTTTTTACGAATGGCGTCGCGAGGGGAAGAACAAGGCGCAAGCCTATTGGGTGCGCCCGCGCAATGGCGGTGTGGTGGCCTTTGGCGCACTGATTGAAACCTGGAGCAGTTCTGACGGATCGCAGATCGATACGGGCGGCATATTGACGACAAGCGCCAATGCGCTGCTGCGTCCTATCCACGAGCGTATGCCGGTGGTGGTACAGCCGAAGGACTTTGCGCGCTGGCTGAACTGCAAGCGTTACTTGCCGCGCGAAGTGGCCGATATCATGCGGCCAGTGCAGGAGGATTTTTTTGAGGCGATACCCGTCTCGGACAAGGTCAACAAGGTGAGTAACGCAACGCCAGACCTGCAATTGCGCGTCGAAGAAACGACCGAAACGCAGAAAACGCCACAAAAGCGCAAGGGTAAAACCGAACCGGATGACAGTTCTGGCGGTCAGCTTTCAATGTTCTGACCGCATGCGCGATTTATACCGGTTGATGCCGCTTACTTGGCGAATTTTTTGGCGGCCAGAATCGAATGACGACGATTGTCGTTGCGGCCTGCGCTGCTGCGCTTTGCGGCCGTCATCAAGGCGGCGACGAGCGCTGCGGGGCCAATTTCACGATATTTGTCGACCAGACGGTCCTGACGTGGTTGCAGTTCACTCTTAGACATTTTTACTTCCTTTCCCCGAAGCGTCCAGTTTCGAATGCTTTCGAAACCAACCGATCTGCGGTTACGCCTAAGCAATCCATACTCACTATTTTGTGATGGATTGAGACCGAATGAAGGCTGTTTGGGGCCGGTTTTGCGGTATTCCGGTTAATGCCCGTCAAGGATTGTCCGGGTTGCAGAAATGCAACATTTCGGCAGATGCTATGAAGTGAGACCTAGGTAGACGGCAGTTCGAAGCCGTTCGGCAGGGAAATCCAGATGACGGTTTGCGCTTCGGGGGAGTGACGCGACAGGTGACCTTTGCCGTGCGTATCCGCAACCAGCACAAAGCTGCCAGCCGGAACACGGCGGATTTCTCCATCGCTCGTTTCATATTCCACCGAACCGTCCAGCCTGACGGTCAATACTGGCTCAGGCACGGTATGCCACGCCACGGGCCGCATTCCTGCCGGGATATGGGTGAGGCGGACGCGTGATGCTGGATAGCTGGCCGTTACGTCGAATGGCACGGCGTCGGGATGCACCGCCCTTTTCGTCGTCGGCAATTCGATTTCATCGAAATGCGATTCTCCATCCGCAGAGGCATAGATGCGCAGGCATTTCATAGGGTCCGCTCCGCTGGTTGCTTGTGGTGAAGCTAAACCTCACTACCATCATGATATGACCAAACTTCCGGTTCGCGCTCAAGACCCACAAAATGGCGCTCGGCGGAGTTGTGCGCCCTCCCGGCAAAATAATCGGTAACAAGCAAAAGCGCTTGACTGTGGTTCACGGGATAGGGATAAGTGCAACCATGAAAACGCCGACCACGAACATTTGTATTTGTGCGATCATTATTGGCTAGCAGCCTGCTGGCCCGGCCGTTTTCGTCTCCCTTCCATAAAACAGGATGATAACGCCCCGGCCAGATGGCTGCGATCCGTCGTGCATTGAATTCACTTGGATTTCGCCGTCTTTCTGGAATGTTATTTTGGGGAATGGTTACAATGGCTGATGCGCCGCAATTGCGTCTTTACAATACGCTGACCCGCACGAAGGAGGATTTTTCCCCCATCGATGCCGACAATGTGCGCATGTATGTCTGCGGACCCACCGTCTATGATTTTGCCCATATCGGCAATGCACGCCCGGTCATAGTTTTCGACATTCTGTTCCGGCTTTTGCGCCAGGTTTACGGTGCCGACCACGTCACCTATGCGCGCAACATCACCGACGTTGACGACAAGATCAATGCGCGCGCCGTGCGCGATTATCCGGATCTGGCCTTCAATGAGGCCATCCGCCGCGTGACGGAAAGCACCAACGCGCAGTTTCAGGCCGATGTGACGGCGCTGGGCAATCTGGCGCCGAGCTTTCAGCCGCGTGCGACCGAGCATTTGGACGAAATGCGTGCGATGATCGACCGTCTGGTCGCCATCGGCGTTGCCTATGTTGCCGAAGATCATGTGCTGTTTTCGCCCTCGGCTATGAACGAACGCGTCAAGACATTTGGCGGCCCGCGCTATGGCGCGCTGGCGCGCCGTTCGCTCGATGAAATGCTGGCGGGTGCGCGTGTCGACGTTGCCTCCTACAAGCGCGACGAGATGGATTTCGTGCTGTGGAAGCCTTCGAAGGAAGGTGAGCCGGGCTGGCCGTCGCCGTCAGGCATCGAGACGCTTGGCCGTCCGGGCTGGCACATCGAATGCTCGGCCATGTCTATGGCCAAGCTTCTGGAGCCGTTTGGTGGCGGACTGAAATGCGATGATCCGGAAAAGAACCGCTTCGATATTCACGGCGGCGGTATCGATCTGGTCTTCCCGCACCACGAGAACGAAATCGCGCAGTCCTGCTGCGCATTCGGCACCGAGCGGATGGCCAATATCTGGATGCATAACGGCTTCCTGCAAGTCGAAGGGCAGAAAATGTCGAAATCGCTCGGCAATTTCATCACCATTCGTGACGTGCTGAATGAGGGCCTGCCGCAGTTGGGTGAATGGGACGACAACGCAGCCCGTGACCGCTGGGTCGGTCTGGCTGCGCGTCTGTCGATGCTGCAAACCCATTATCGCGAGCCGATCAACTGGACGGCACAACGTCTGGCGGAATCGTCTGACGAACTGCGCCGCTGGTATGGTCTGCTGCGCGACGCCAAGTTCGTCGTGCCGGAAAAGCTGTCGGCAATCGGTGAAGTGACGGAAGCCCTGTCCGACGATCTGAACAGCTGGGTTGCGATTACCGCGTTGCGCAAGGCTTTCAAGAACAAGGATATTGCGACGCTGGGCGAGGGCATGGCGCTGATGGGCCTGCTCGATCCTTACTTCGTGACGGCTGAGGATGTGCCGGTCTTTGCCAAGGCGAATGTCGATACGGATGCCATCGAGGCCCGTATTGCGGAACGCCTGCGCTTCATCAAGGAGAAGAACTTTGCGGAAGCCGATCGCATCCGTGATGCGCTTCTTGCGGAAGGCGTGCAGCTCAAGGACGGCAAGGATCCTGCCACCGGCGAGCGCATGACGACGTGGGATGTGGTAGGCTGACGACGATTTAAGCAGCGGTCGTTGATAAGGGAGGACGGCATGACGCTCGATAACAAGCCGATTTATACCGGTGGCTGCCAATGCGGCGCGGTGCGCTTCCGCATTGACGGTGCGTTGGGCTCGGCTTCCATCTGTCATTGTCGCATGTGCCAGAAGGCCTTCGGCAATTTCTATGCGCCGCTGGTTTCCGTCGACGAGGCGAAACTGGAATGGACGCGTGGCGAGCCGAAGCGATTTCGCTCCTCCAACCATGTCCAGCGCGGGTTCTGCCCGGAATGCGGAACCCCGCTGACCTATGAAGCGCCCGATGGCGTTGCGCTCGCCATCGGTGCGTTCGACGCGCCGGAGGAAGTGGAGCCGACGGTTCAATGGGGGATCGAGAAGCAGCTTCCCTATGTGAGCGGACTTGCAGATCTTCCCGGCTATGCAACCGAACGCGATCCGGAGAGCATCGAATTCGTCAGAACGATGATTTCCTATCAGCATCCAGACTACGACACAGATAATTGGCCGCAACGGTAACGTTGGACCAACAGCAGACCCACCGACAGGCAGGCACTTATGGCACGCGAACGCATCTACATCTACGACACGACCTTGCGGGACGGACAACAAACCCCCGGCATTGATTTTTCTGTCGAAGACAAGAAGTCGATTGTCGCGCTGCTTGAAGAATTGGGCGTCGATTATGTCGAAGGTGGTTATCCAGGCGCAAATCCGACCGATACGACTTTCTTCAAGCGCCGTCAGACGTCGCGGTCCAAGTTCACCGCCTTCGGCATGACGAAACGCGCCGGTATTTCCGCGTCGAACGATCCGGGCCTGTCGAGCCTGTTGCAGGCTTCAGCCGATGCCGTCTGTTTCGTGGCCAAAAGCTGGGATTATCATGTGCGTCTGGCCCTTGGCTGCACCAATGAGGAAAATCTGGAATCGATCACCGCGTCGGTGACGGCTGCGCGCATGGCCGGTCGTGAAGCGCTGGTCGATTGCGAACATTTCTTCGACGGCTACAAGGCAAATCCCGATTATGCACTGGAATGCGCCAAGGCGGCTTACACCGCGGGCGCACGCTGGGTCGTGCTGTGCGACACCAATGGCGGCACGCAGCCGCATGAAATTGCGGAAATCGTCAATGCGGTGAAGGCGTTGGTGCCCGGCGAGAGCCTCGGCATCCACGCCCATAACGATACCGAACAGGCTGTTGCGGTTTCACTCGCCGCCATCGATGCCGGTGTGCGACATGTGCAGGGCACACTGAACGGCATTGGCGAACGCTGCGGCAATGCCAATCTGGTTTCGCTGATCCCGACGCTGCTGCTCAAGCCCTATTGGTCCGAGCGTTTCGAACTGGGCATCAAGCCAGCCTCGCTGAAGGCAATCACCCGCATCTCACGCGCCTTCGACGACATTTTGAACCGTCCGCCGACCGAGCAGGCACCTTATACCGGTACATCGGCTTTTGCCACGAAAGCGGGCATTCACGCTTCGGCCTTGCTCAAGGAACCGCAGACCTATGAACATGTGCCGCCGGAAACGGTTGGCAACAGCCGTCGCGTCATGGTTTCGGATCAGGGCGGCAAGTCGAATTTCATCGCCGAGCTGGAGCGCCGCGGCATTCGTGTCGCCAAGGATGATGTACGCCTCGATACGTTGATTACGCTGGTGAAGGAGCGGGAAGCCGAGGGCTATGCCTATGAGGGCGCGGATGCGAGTTTCGAGCTTCTGGCGCGCAACATGCTCAATCCGCAGCCGGAATTCTTCAAGGTCGACTCGTTCCGGTGTCTCGTTGAACGCCGGTTCGATGCCAACGGCATGCTGAAGACGGTGTCGGAAGCGGTGGTCAAGGTGGAAGTCGATGGCGAAGTGCGCATGTCCGTCGCCGAAGGCCACGGCCCTGTCAACGCGCTTGATATTGCACTGCGCAAGGATCTCGGGCGCTTTCAGGCGGAAATCGAAGACCTTGAACTGGTGGACTTCAAGGTGCGTATCCTCAATGGCGGTACGGCGGCCATCACCCGCGTGCTGATCGAATCCGGCGATGTGACCGGTGCCCGCTGGCGCACGGTCGGGGTTTCGGACAATATCATTGATGCATCGTTTCAGGCTTTGATGGATTCCGTGAATTTCAAGCTCATGAAAAACCGCTCCATGGCGGGGCTTGCCGCTGCGGAATAGTGCTCATTATTCACCAGAATTGATGCTTCAATCATTTTAATTGAATGGATTTTATGAGTTGAGAGGCGCATAGCAGTGGCTGATCAAGCCATTTGCTATGCGATTTACTCAAAAGCTGCTGTATTTTCGAGCGGAGAGAGACAATGACCGACCAGACCTTGTCCGATGCCCGTCTTTCGGATGGGGCCAAAGGTTTTCTCATGGCGTTCGGCGCTTATGCGCTTTGGGGCGCTTTGCCGTTTTATCTGAAAGCAGTAGCCCATATTCCAGCCATGGAAGTCGTGTCTCACCGCGTCATCTGGTCGGTGCCGGTGGCCCTGCTGCTGCTGGTGGCGCTGGGGCAGTTCAAGGATATTTTGAATGCTGTCCGTCAACCGCGCATGCTTGCGATGGCGGGTTTGACTGCTGCGCTGATCACGATCAACTGGACAATCTATGTCTGGGCAGTCGCGCATGATCAGGTCATGGGCGCGGCACTCGGCTATTATATCAATCCGCTGTTCAATGTGGTGCTCGGCGGCCTGTTCCTCGGCGAACGGCTGAGCAAGGTCCAGTATGTTGCCGTCGGCTTTGCGGCGGCTGCCGTCCTGCTGCTCACCTTCAATGCCGGTGGATTGCCATGGGTGTCGCTGGCTCTGCCGGTATCCTTCGGTCTCTACGGGTTCTTCCGCAAGTCACTGCCGATGCCGCCTTTGCAGGGCTTCACGCTTGAAGTGCTGATCCTGTGCGTTCCGGCGCTCGCTTATCTGGCCTTCCTGAGTTCGCAAGGGCAGGGTCATTTCTTTGCCGGACCGGTTTCGAATATCTGGCTTCTGATGCTTGCCGGGCCGTTCACCGCCATCCCGCTGATCCTCTACGCGGGCGGCGCTAAGCTGCTGCGCTACACAACGCTCGGGCTGATGCAGTATATGACGCCCACCATGTTGTTTTTCTTTGCGATTTTCATCTTCAACGAGCCGTTTTCGACCGTACAGCTTGCCGCTTTCGTGCTGATTTGGGCAGGGCTCGCGCTCTATAGCTGGTCGACATTTTCGCAGCATCGTCGCAATCGGGCACGTGCCTGATAGGTAAATCGTAAATAATTTGTGATTCACCTCCGGTGGATAACCCGCCGGAGGTCTTATTTTAGCCGCTGTGTCAGCATCACTTCCGCCAATATTTATGAAGAACCTAGAGAATTGTCGGAATGGCCCCCAGGGCAGGATACTCCCATCGCAAGCGTGCGGTTGTGGCAACGGCCCCATCTGGGTCAAGTTTCGCATCCGCCGGCGCAAATTTGAAGACGGAACCACTCTCGCACCGTAGCCTTGGGCCGGTGCGCTGGGTTCGTTTTTCCTTGCGTACGCATCTGCGGTTCTGTCTGGCGCTGGCTTCTGCCACCGTCATTGCTGGTGGCGGATTGTTGCTGGTGACCGGCGGGCTTGTGCGCCACGGCCATGCCGCGCAACCGGCTTTTGCCAGTCCGACAGCATTGGTCCGTCAGCAACATGCCGCCGCCAAAGATGCGCGGCTTGTACCTGCTGTGAACAACGATATGAGCCATCGTGTGTCGCGCCGCATCGATATCGCAGAAGGCGTCGAGGATGGTGATCCACGCCTTTACACCTACCAGCATGTGGTGCTGGACGTGAAAGGCCGCGATACCAGACGACCTGCCATCGACGATGCGATGGATGGGACGACACTGGCGGCGAAATCTACTGCTGTGGGCGAACCCGCGCAGTCGCTTTCCGAGCTGGAGCGAGGCGTTCCGGTCAATGTCAGCCTTGCCAAGCCCGCCGCTCATGAAAAGGCAGATGTGCACGAAATTATCGTCGCGCCGCAATCACGCGAACGCATAGAAGCGCTTCTGCAAGCAGCCGGTATTGCGGCTGAAGACAGTCAAAGGCTTGAAGAAGCACTGGCCCGTACTGAATTGCTGCCCGGCGACAATCTGGAATTGCTGGTTGATAAGAAAGACGGTAGCGATGCCGCTGCCCATGTGTCGCTCGCCCGCTTCAACCACGGGAATGCCAACAAGGCTGTCTATGGACGGGCGGATGATGGTGTGTTTCACGCCACCGGTAATGAGCGCCTGTTCGCGCGTCTGTCCCGCGATGCGATGCTGAGCGCTTATCATCCGTCGGCTCCCGCTGCCAGCAGTGATGGCAGCATCGAAACAAGGCTGGTTCAGGCTGGCGCACCGCGCGATATCGTGCGCGATGTCGAGAAGCTTGCCGAGCAGAACGGCGTCGTGCTGGAAAAAGGCGCCAATGCTCCTGATCTGATCGACCTGCTTTTCAGGAAAAGCTCGGAGACGGACCCTGAGCTGGTATTCGTGGAATTCACCACAAATGGCAAAAGCAAGCGCCTCTACCGTCACGAAGGTAAGGGCGGTGCCACGGACTATTTCAACGAGGATGGCTCCTCGATGACCAAATATCTGATGCACAAGCCTTTGCCGAATGGACGTCTCAATGACGGCTTTGGTTGGCGTATCCACCCGGTTCTGCATGTCCGCAAGCACCACAACGGTGTCGATTACGACGCGCCGATCGGCTCACCGATCGTGGCTGCGGGCGACGGCGTGGTCGAGGTGATCTCGTCTGAAAAGGGATATGGCAAATATGTCCGTATTCGCCATCAGGGCGGATACAGCACTACCTATGCGCATCTTTCATCAGCCAAAGCGGGGCTGCGCATTGGCCAGCATGTGAAGCAGGGCGAAGTCATCGCCTATGTCGGCTCAACCGGCTATTCGACAGGCCCGCATCTCTATTACGAGTTGAAGGTCGGCGATCAGTATGTCGATCCGCTGACTGCCCGCCTTAATGCCGGTGAAAAGCTCTCCGGTTCGTCATTGTCGAGTTTCCGCGAGGAAATCGACCATGTCGGTCAGATCGTCGATGAAATGGCACTGCCTATCCTGAAAGATGGCTCAGACGCCAAGGATAAAGCTGAGCCGCATGATCGGCTTGGTGGCCATCAGGGGGCAGGCCCGGCTGGTGGTGGCCACGGCGGCCGCCACTGAGCCGACGATTACGGACGATAGGCATTCGCCAGAGCGACAAATTCTTCGACGCTCAGCGTCTCGGCGCGGCGTGTTCCGTCAATGCCGGTCTTTTCAAGAAGGGCAGCGCCGCCGATTGGCTTCAGGCTTTGGCGCAGCATTTTCCGCCTTTGGCCGAAAGCAGCCTGGGTCACCTGACCGAGCGCCGCAGCATTGCAGGGCAGCGGATTTTCCAACGGTACGATGTGAACCACCGATGACATGACTTTCGGTGGCGGCGTAAAGGCCTGCGGCGGCACGTCGAAAGCGATTTTCGATTTTGTTCGCCAGCCTGCAAGCACGCCGAGCCGGCCATAATGATCACTGTCAGGCGCTGCCACGATGCGCTCTGCCACTTCGCGCTGGAACATCAGCGTCATCGAAGAATAGAAGGGCGGCCATGGCTCAGACAGAAGCCAGTTCAGCAGCAATTGCGTGCCGACATTATAGGGCAGATTGGCGACGATCCGTGGCTTTGGCCCGTCGGGAAACAGTGTCTTGAAATCCTGCTCCAGCGCATCGCCGGAAATGATCCGCAGGCGGCCTGGATAATGCGCCTCAATCTCCGCCAGTGCCTCAAGGCAGCGTTCGTCGCGCTCGATTGCTGTTACATAGGCGCCTTGCGCCAGAAGGGCGCGGGTCAGCCCGCCGGGGCCGGGACCAACCTCGATGACGGGCTGGTCTTTGAGGTCACCTGCCTGACGAGCGATCTTGGACGTCAGATTGAGATCGAACAGAAAATTCTGCCCGAGCGACTTCTTCGGCATCAGATCATGCCGTTCGAGGACTTCGCGGAGCGGGGGCAGATTGTCGATGCTCATGCCTTGGTACCTGTCGTATTTTCTGCCAGCTCGTGGGCAAGACGGATCGCTGCAATCAGGCTGTCGGGCCGCGCAATGCCTTGACCTGCAATGTCAAACGCTGTGCCGTGGTCCGGCGAGGTGCGGATAAAGGGCAGGCCGAGCGTCACATTAACGGTTTCGTCGAACGCCAGCGCCTTGGCCGGAATCAGTGCCTGATCGTGATACATGCAGATCGCAGCATCGTAAGCCGCACGCGCCTGGCGGTGGAACATCGTATCGGCGGGCAGGGGGCCGCGCACATCAATGCCGTCGCGCAAGAGCTGTTCCACGGCGGGGCGAATGATCGCGTCATCTTCCTTGCCGAGTGCTCCGCCTTCGCCCGCATGGGGATTGAGGCCGGAAAGCGCCAGCCGCGGCTTGGTAATGCCAAACCGTTCGCGCAGTTCGCGCGCGGTGATGCGCGACACTTCCAGAATGTTCTCGGTCGTGAGCTGTCGCGGCACCTCGGCAAGCGGAATGTGAATGGTCACCGGCACTGCGCGCAATTGCGGTCCAGCCAGCATCATCACAGGCGTGATTTCGGTACCAACGTGACGGCTTGCAAGTTCGGCCAGAAATTCCGTATGGCCCGGGTGCCGGAAACCGGCTTCATAAAGCGGCTTCTTGGCAATCGGACAGGTCACGACAGCGGACGTCTCGCCAGCGAGCGTGAGAGCGACGGCACGTTCAATTGCTTCAACTGTACCGGCTGCATTCTCCGCCAGCGGGTTGCCGGGACTCTCGGTGTGCTTGTTGACGAGCGGCAAGACGGGCAACGCACGAGCAAAAACGCTCCGCGATGCTGCAGCATCTGCAACCGCCTCGATCTGGACGTCTAGCTTAAGAAGCCGCGCACGCGCGTCCAATTGTGCGGGATCTGCCAGCAGCACGAAGGGCGGCAGGGACAGTTCATCCCGCTTGAGCCAAACAGCCAGCGCGATATCCGCGCCAACACCGGACGGATCGCCGATAGTAACCGCGAGCGGAAGGACAGACTTTGCACACATGGCTTTGATTCCAAAAATAAAAGCTGGCAACCGGAAGGACCGTGCCAGCTCATATCATTGCCTTTTCCTGAACGACAGCTTTACTGTCGCTGGAATTTTAGCGATTAACGACGGTGGCCTTCTTGCGCAACTCATCCAGATATTTGGTGGAGAGTGCGTCCGCCTTCTTTTCCTGACCTTCCGGCGAGTCTGCTCCCTCCATGGAGAAAACGAGCTGGGCGACGCGGTCGTCCGACAGCTGTCGCGTGGCGCAGACTGCAAGGAACTCGACACCCTTTTCGGTATCGTGCGGGGGTGTTGTCCGGCCTACGCCGGCTGCCTTCACGTCCTTGGCCCACTCGCCCGGAAGCTGCTGTTCGATAATGCGCCCAAGATCGCGGACGGTCACATCGATGATGCCCTTTGCCTGCTGGCGCGTTGCGTCACAGCTCTGGAAGCGTGAACGAAGCGCATTGGCTTCCTGACGGCGCTTGGCGAGAAGTGCGGGAGACCGCTTCGAGGTCGGGACAACGAAAATCACCTGCTGGAGATGATATTCCGTCGCGACCGGCTTCTTGCCGCCATCCTTCAGCATCCGCTGCACGGCATCCTGCTCACTAACCATGCCGGTTGCACGGAAGCGAGCGCTGACGAGGCGGCCCCAGCCCATCTGGACCATGATGTATTTTTTGAAGTGATCCGGCGTAACGCCTGCCTGATTGAGCACCTGGTTCATCTGGGCAAGGGTCAGCTTGTTGCGGGATGCAAAGCCCGCATAGGCCTGATCGACTTCCTGATCGGAAACACTGATGTTGCGGCTCTTCATCTCGATCCGCTTCAGCATTTCGTCAGTCAGTTCCTGACGGGCGAGCTGGTTGAGATTGCCGCCCTTGCGTTGCAGCTTCAAAAAGGCAACCCGGCGCTGAATATCACCATTGGTGATGGCATTGCCGGATACGACAACCTTGACCTCACCTTCCCCAGCGGCAACTGCCGAAGAAGGAAGTGCAACCGTGCCGAGCGCCGTCAGGCAGACAGTCGCGCTTAACAGGGAGGCGAAAAGAGGTCTTGCAAACATCATCTTGTTTCCCGATTTCCTTGCGGTCGGTGAACGAAACCCGTCACCGGATGTGTTCATTCGGTTTCGGATATGCTTGTCATCGAGCCGCAAGAGTATCGGAAACCAACTATAGTGCTGTCTGTATAGAGGAGGCAGTGCGGCGAAACAATGACCCTCGCGCATTTTACAAGACGATTGAGGGCTGCTTACTGAACGAAACCGCAATTTCTTGGAGAAGGCGATTTCTATGCGAAATGCCCCAGAAGCACAGATGACCGGAAACACAAGAATATGTTTCCGGTCATCGATTCTTAGAATGTCTGGTTGCCGCTGCCGATGTCGCCGAGCGTGCGCAGCGAAATATTGAACCCGATACCGTGCGAAGCCTTATCTTCACCCGGATTACGCGTCTGCGTGTAAGCCATCATATAGGTGAAGCACTCATCGTCATAGGCAAGGCCAGATGACGCACGGACCAGCGTGCTGGACACAAGGTCATAGGTACCAGATCCGAACACGCGCCAGTTAGCGTTTACCTTGGCCGAAGCGGTGCCCGTCACTTCCTGACGCAGATCGTTATAGCCATAGGCAGGCTGCGGCGTGATGTAAGCGTATTGCGCCGTCAACGTCAGCTTCTTCCAGCTCTGCTGTACTTCAAGTTCGCCACGACGCACGGACAGGCTGTCCTTGTCGAAACGGCCACGCGCAGCAAGCGCCAGACCAGTCGAATTGGACGTGCCGATCATTGCGACATAGTCGGAACGTGCGCTGTCGAGGCCCGAATCCGCACCGACATTCACGAAATCGCTTGTCGCATACGAGTTCAGACCGCCAAGCTGGAACGACTGACCAGCCAAGGCATACAGCGACCAGTCGCTATTGTTGAAGTTTCCGGAATAGCGGAAGCCGAGATTGGCACGTGTGCCGCCTTCAACGCGGTCATAGCCGGAGAACTTGTCACGCGAGAACAGGTTCGTCGCGTCAAACACGAAGCTTTGCGCGTCTTCGTTCGGCAATTCACCGGCATAACGCTCATTGTTGCGCACATAGATCTGCGCAATCGGTTCAATGATATGCGTTGAACTGGTGGTCGAGAACAATATCGGCCAGCGCAATTCAAGACCAGCAGTCGCCATTGCACGAAGCGCTTCCGAGCGTACGACCGCGGCCGTATACTCGCTCATATTTGTATCCAAACTGGTATTCGTGCCAATTGCATCAGCGCGCAACGCGAGCAAGGGCGTGATAACCAAACCGGACGGCGTAATGTAAGTGCGTTTCCATTCCGCTTCGCTGGTGAGGCGGGCACTCGTGCCGCCAAAGCCCGGAATGCGCGGATAAAACCGCGAATCACCCTGAGGTGTCGCGAAATTCGAATTCTCGCGATAAAGCGCTTGCAGATTGGTATTGATATTCAGCTCGCCGCCATAGACAGGTTCAGGCAGCGTGTAGGAATAATCAAGGCTCGGGAAAACCCAAGGCTGCTTCGAGTGAATCTCGCTTGGATTATTCGGTAGCAGGGACTCCTGGACATTGAAGCGATAGAAATTCAGATCGAAGTAATTACGATTGTTGATGCCGGTCAGGTAAATCTTCGAAACCTGCGTGCCAGCATTATATCCTTCGAGATTATAGGTACGGCTGAAATTGCGATCACTCTGGGCCATGACATCCCAGCCGTAACGCCAGCGCGAATTGATCTCAAAATCGCCTTTTGAAGCGATCATACCGCGATTGTCGACATCGCGATCAACGGTTGCGTCATCGAATTCGCCGGGCTTGGCCTGATGCATGCCCGCGATACGCAGATTATAGGTGCCGTTCTCCAGACGATGACGCCACTCGGCTTCGTTCAGGAAGCCCTGCTTCGTGTAATAGGTCGACGAAAGGGTAACGTCATAATTCGGCGCAAGAGCCCAGAAGTAGGAGTTCTTGATGCCAAAGCCCAGATCGTCCTTGTAAGCGAAGCCGGGGAACAGGAAGCCGCTCTTGCGCTTCACCGTCGGGTCAGCCATTTCGAAGGCAGGGAACCATGCCAGCGGCATGCCCAGGAATTCGAACTGGCCGCGTTCGAAACGCACGGTCTTGGTGGTGCTGTTCCAGATGATCTTGCGGGCCTTGATCTGCCACAGAACAGGCCTGTCGGGGTCTTTCTTACACGCTTCGCAAGCCGTGTAGACGCCGTTATTGAATGTTGTGATTTCACCGTTGCTGCGCTCGGCGCTTTCAGCGGCAAAACGTGTATTGTCGGTTGTCTCGACGCGCAGGCCGTTTACAAAGCCGTCGCGGAAACTGTCGGTGACATCCATATGATCGGAATAGATCTTGTTGCCGTCACGCTCGACGACCTCAACATTCCCGGTCGCGGTCATGCGGCGGGTCTGCTGATTATAGGTCACCTTATCGGCAACAAGGCGATTGCCGTCATACTCGATCTTGACCCGACCTTGAGCGGTAACGGTGTTTACATCACGATCATAGACAAGCTCATCGGCCTGCAGAAGCATCCGGGCATTCGGATCGCTCTTGTAATTGGCTCCAAGAGTCTCCTGCGCCAAAGCGGGCGATGGCATGACTGCGACAGAAATGAAAGGCAAAGCAAGGACGCACGCCAAAGCAGTCCCACGCGAGAAGCGCGAGAGCAGATGGGGCAATACCATGCGGGTGTTACTCAAACCCACTAACCATCCTCCTTATGCAACAAAAAGGAGACACCAAAGAATGTCGCAATAATCACAGGAACCCAG
This sequence comes from Brucella haematophila, assembly GCF_005938105.1. Classification (GTDB taxonomy): domain Bacteria; phylum Pseudomonadota; class Alphaproteobacteria; order Rhizobiales; family Rhizobiaceae; genus Brucella; species Brucella haematophila. The sequence goes on from NZ_VCPE01000009.1 coordinate 121,899, forward strand.
GCAGCTACAAACGGCGGAACGAATCCCGCATTGCCGAATGCTTTGACCAGTACCGAAACGACATAAAGCATGAAGCCAGCGACAACGCCACCCAGAATCATCGCACCGGACTGACCGAAACGCACAAATTTCAGGGACACTGTTGCAGCAATGAGAGTCATCGCCATCAGAAGCGCCGGCAAAGCCAGAAGTGACTGGTATTGCATGTCAAATGCGTTTGCCGAATAGCCGAATGAACGCGCGACTTCGATCTTGTGTCGTAATTCGGTGAAGGGAATCGTATCGGGAGAAGCGAGCTTCTCTTCGACATATTCCGGACGCAGCTGCGTAGGGATAGCAAAGCTGGCCATTTTCTTGGGCTCTTCGCCACGCGCGAATCGCGTCACGTCGTTGAGCTGCCAATGACCATCCATCAGCTGTGCGGTGCGGGCGTCGTAGCGCACGCTGATATTCTTTTGGCCGTCGAACTGGATGAAAGTCGCGTCAGCAAGCGTCGCGCCCTGATCCAGAATGCTCTTTGCGCCAATGATGGTTTCACCTTCATCGGTCTTCTGGCGAAGCCATGGATCGCGCAGCGCGGCAACATCGGTAGTCTTGCCGTTTTTCCACGTTGCCGCAATTTCCTCAGCCTTGGAGAAGCCATAAGCGGCGAGCGGATTGAGTATGAAAATCGTCGCGACACCGAACAGAAGCGCGCCGAGGCAGGCTGGCAGCAGAAACTGCCAGGCTGAAACGCCGACCGAACGAGCGACGACCAGCTCATATTTGCGGTTCAGCGAAATCAGTGTTGCCATGGCCGAGAACAGCGCCACGAATGGAATCATCTGCTGCATGATGAACGGCACGCGCATGGCCGAAATGCCAAGTGCCGCCCAAACCGTATAATCGGGCAGATTTGAAAGTTTGCTGGCGTTCTCGGTAAAGTCGAGAAGCATCGAAAGCGCGAAAATGCCCAGCAGAAAATAGAAGGTGATCTGCACGTAACGCGTGAAGAAGTAGCGACCAAGCGTCCAACCGATCATGCCTGACCTCCCGCATTGCCACGGAAGCGGCCCATCACGCGATCATAAAGATCGGAAACGATCTGCTTGAGCCGGTCAAAGCTGTCGAGAAGCCGGTCATTCCACTTGCTGGGCAGCCCGATGCTGCGCCCGGTCGCCAGCGCAAAGCCGGTTACAAGCATGACGGCGATCGGCACGAGATACATGACGAGAATATAGGCTTCTTCCTTGTCTGCGCGGTCAGACGCGAAATACCCGGCCCAATAGACGAGCAAAGCAGTACTGATGGCCGAAAAGGATGCTGAAACGCGCGCTTCACGATGCGAACGGGAATCGCCTGCAAAAGCCAGCGCGATCATGGCGAAGACCACCGGATAGAGCCATTGCGTCAAACGTCGATGCAATTCCGCCTTGTAACGGAGTGGGCGCGTTTGCAGGATCGGATCGTTTGGATCCGGATTGAGCAGATAGGACAGCGGACGGTCTTTCGCATAGATCACGAAATCGTCGCCAGCGGACGCAAACTGGCTGAGATCGAATGCGTAGGAATCGAATTTGATGATCGAAACCGTGCCATCGGAAACGCTGCGGCGCTGCACTTCGCCATTCTGCATCAGAAGCATATTGGCGCCGGTATCCGTCGTGGCGATGCCGCCATCGGCTGCATAGTAGATGAGATCAAGCGACGGATCGCGGGAATCGGCGATGAAAAGACCGCCGATGCTGCCATCGGCACGGCGCTCAGCCACCTGAATATAGAGATTATCGGCCAGCTTGCGGAAACTGCCTTCCTGCACGATCAGATTGACGAGGTCTGCGCTGGCATTGGCGATCATGGCGCGCATGTTCATGCGCGCATAGGGATCGACATAATTTGCGACCAGAAACGAAACGATAGAAATCACGGCGGCCAGCATCAGAATCGGGCGCATCACCGCACTGCGGGGCGCGCCAGATGCATTGATGACGACAAGCTCGGAATCCTGGTTCATCGTTGATAGCGTCTGCGTGATGGCGATGATCAGCGCAAAGGGCATCACCAGCGGAATGGCAGACGGGATCAAAAGCGAACTGAACTGAATGATCGTCTGAAAAGTCTGGCCGCTGGTCGTCAGAAAGTCGATGCGCTGAAGCACCTGCACCGTCCACGTAATGCCCACCGCTGCGCCGAGCACAGCGAGGAACATGATCGCCACGCGGCGCAGGATGTACAACTCTATCAATCGCATAGGTGGAGTCTACATCCCGGTTCCGTTGAACGAGCCCATTCACAATTATGGAACGGCACTCGCAATAATGAACTTAATCTAATGCCGCTTGGCTAAGATTGCCCGAATAAACGCAGTTAACAGATTACTAAAAGCGAAGCGCTGGCGCTAGCTCCCGTCTGTTAAAAGGATTGAACTGCCTGAGGCAACATGTTTCTGCGCAACTGCTGAATGAAAAGACCGAGGTGTGACCAGGATATCGATTGCATTTGATGACGGTTCGCCCAAGTTAACGCAAAACTGATAAGGAAGGGCTTGCACCCTTGCTGTTTCGCCATATTCGTCTCACATGAGTGGGGAAAAGTCGCGACACAATCGTGTCATTTATCAATCGGCCATCGGTTTGGAGTTATCATGTCTAAACGTCCTTCGATTTCTTTCGGCGAGTTTGAAGCACCGGAAAAAGGCGTAGCCATCGTTCTGGTTGCCAAAGGCGGAGGCTTCGCTGAAGAAGCGGCAAAGGCCGTCGGCGGGGCGGAAAAGATTGCGCGCATCCTCGAAATCTCCGATTTCACCGGCGCATTGGGCAAAACGGCTGAAGCAATTGAAACGACGGCTGGCGGCATCGACAAGATCGTTCTGGTCGGCGTCGGTGAGCCGGGCAAGCTTGGGAATGACGACTGGCTGAAGATTGGCGGCGCGGCATTTTCGCGAATCGGCAAATCAGAACGCGCGACGGTCACGCTGGCCCTGCCGGAAACGACGATTGCTGGAGATGAAGCAGCCGACGTGGCGTTGGGCATGATCCTGCGCTCCTACAAGTTCGACCGTTACAAGACGCGCAAGAACGAAGAAAACGCCGAACCGAAGCACGCTGCGAAGATCACCATCAATGTTGCCGACACGCACAGCGCGAAGAAGGCCTTCGAAGTAGCGGAAGCCATCTCGGACGGCGTCATTCAGGCACGCAATCTGGTCAATGAACCGGCCAATGTGCTCGGACCTGTGGAATTTGCCGAAGAAGCGGAAAAGCTTGAGAAGCTCGGCGTCAAAATCGAGATCCTCGGGGAAAAGGAAATGAAGAAGCTCGGCATGGGCGCGCTTCTCGGTGTTGCGCAGGGTTCGGTGCGTCCGCCACGTCTCGTCATCATGGAATGGCAGGGCGTGAAGGGCAAAGAAAAGCCGGTCGCTTTTGTTGGCAAGGGCGTCGTGTTTGATACGGGCGGCATTTCCATCAAACCGGCTGGCGGCATGGAAGACATGAAGGGCGACATGGGCGGCGCTGCTGCCGTGACGGGCCTGATGCGTGCGCTCGCCGGACGCAAGGCCAAGGTCAACGCGATTGGCGTGATCGGCCTTGTGGAAAACATGCCCGATGGCAATGCACAGCGTCCGGGCGACATCGTCACGACCATGTCTGGGCAGACCATCGAGGTTATCAACACTGATGCCGAAGGCCGTCTGGTGCTGGCTGATGCGCTGCACTACACCAATGATCGCTTCAAGCCGCGCTTCATTATCAATCTGGCTACGCTGACCGGCGCGGTCATGGTGGCGCTTGGTCAGTATCATGCGGGCCTGTTCTCGAATGACGACGAGCTGGCAGACCAGCTTTACGATGCGGGTCAGGCAACGGGCGAAAAGCTGTGGCGTCTGCCGCTCGGCGCCGAATACGACAAGATGATCGATTCGAAATTCGCCGATATGAAGAACAGCGCCGGTCGCTACGGCGGCTCGATCACCGCTGCGCAGTTTCTGAAGCGCTTCGTGGGCGAAACGCCTTGGGCCCATCTCGACGTGGCAGGCACGGCAATGGGATCACCGGCAAACGAATATAGCCAGACCTGGGCGTCCGGTTATGGCGTACGTTTGCTCGACCGCCTTGTCCGCGATCATTTCGAGAGCTAAACTTCTTTTGGAAACAAGAAGATGGGGCGGAAATGTGAATCATTTTCTCCGCCCCGCTTCGAAAACTGTTCTGGAATGTGAATGGCAGAAATCCTGTTCTACCATCTGACGGAATCGACACTCGATGAAGCCCTGCCGGGTCTCGTCGAGCGGTCGCTTGGGCGCGGCTGGCGCGTGACGGTGCAGACCGTCAGCGAGGAGCGACGCGATGCTCTCGATAATCTGCTGTGGACCTTTTCCGACACGTCCTTCGTTGCCCACGGCACTGATGCGGAACCGCACCCGGACCAGCAGCCTGTCCTGCTGACGACGACGGAAAACAATGCCAATGGCGCAACCGTCCGCTTTCTGGTCGAAGGCGCGGGGCTGGAGCAGGTTGGCAATTATGAACGGCTTGTGGTGATGTTCGACGGTCACGATCAGGACCAGCTCGATATTGCACGCGGGCAATGGAAAGCCTTCAAGGCGGAGAATCACGATTTGACTTACTGGCAGCAGACGCCGGATCGCCGCTGGGAGCGGAAAGCCTGATGCGTCCGGTTTTTGTTGCGATGATCGTGGCGGGTGTCGGGCTTGGCCTTGGCTATCCCTGGTATATGCGCCATTTCACCGGCAGCGAGATCGGTCGCTGGAATATGCTGGAAAATCGCCAGAGCGGCTTCAAGGTGCAGCAAGTGCGTCTTGAGGCGGGCGATGCGCCGGTGCGCGTTTTCATTGATGCCACGCCTCTGCCCGGCTATGTCCCGGTGGAACGTCGGTCCGCGTTGACGCTTGCCGTCAGCCGCGATGGCCAGCCGGTTCTGTCGCAGGGGCTCGATTTTGTGTCCAACAGCAGCTCGATCAATACGGACCGCCCGCAGGATGGAACGCCGCTGCGCCAGAGTGCAGGCGATATCGATCCGGTCATTCCGGGCCAATATGCGTTTCGTCTCGTTCAGGGCAATACGGACGGCCTGCAGATATCGAAGGCCGATCTGGTTCTGCGCCGTGGGGCGGAAACGCCGGACGAAACCTTTACGACCATCGGTCTGGTTCTGGGCGTGCTGGGCGTTTACGGCCTGATGCGCACCCGACTGCGCCGACAGAGCTGAGCCATGCAGTTCGTTCGCACCGTTACAGACCGCTTGCTTCTGCTTCTTCTGTCGGCTGTGCTGGCATTTATTGCCTTGTTTCCGCTTGAGCGGCTGGGCATTTTCGGTTCGTCTTTTGAAGGGTCGAGCGGTTACGCCGCAATCTATTTCGGGTTCCCGATCCTGACCGTTATTGTCGCGGTTCTGGCGGTTCGGTTCGCGCCAAGGCCGTTGCCGCTCTGGGCGCGCATCGTCGGATGGGTGCTGCTGGCGCTTTTATTTGTGTTTGGATTTCTGTTTTAGACGATGGCGGATTTAGAGCGCGTTTCGATCTGATTGCATCAGATCGGCGCTCTAATTCTCTGTTTGACGCGCATCTTTTCCGAAAACCGTTTCACACTTTTCGGGATGCGCTTTAATCCGCCATCGCCTCTTCATATTCCGATGAAAGCTCCAGCCACTTTTCTTCCGCACTCGCGAGCGCGGATTTCGCATCACTCATATCCTTATTGATGCGAATGGCTTTCTGAGGCTCTTTCTCATAAAGCGCCGGGTCTTCCAACTGATTGGCGAAAGCTTGAATCTGTTTCTGCAGTTTCTGCATCAAGCTCTCGGTTTCCTTAATCTTTTTCTGCAAGGGCGCCATGGCTTCACGCTTCTGCGCGGCAAGCTTGCGCTGCTCCGCCTTGTTGACCTTCGGACCTTCGTCGCGTTCGGAAGCCGTGTCGCCCTTTGCATCGGCCAGAACGATCTGGCGATATTCGTCGAGATCGCCTTCAAACGCCTTCACACCGCCTTCGCGCACCAGCCAAAGCCGCTCCATCGTGGCTTCGATCAGATGGCGGTCGTGCGCGATCAGGATGACAGCACCGTTGAAGGCATTGAGCGCGTGGACCAGCTCTTCACGACTATCGATGTCGAGATGGTTGGTCGGTTCGTCGAGGATTAGAAGGTTCGGGCCGTGGAAGGTCGCAAGTCCCATCAGCAGACGCGCTTTCTCACCGCCGGAAAGGTCCTTCGCAGGCGTCAGCATCTTTTCGGTCGAAAGCCCCATCCGCGCCACGCGAGAGCGAACTTTGGCCTCCGGCTCGGTCGGCATCAGCTTGCGCACATGCTCGATGGCGTTGTCTTCCGGCACCAGATCATCCATCTGATGCTGTGCGAAAAACGCCACTTTCAGATTGGGCGAGATGGTCAGCGTACCGTTTTCCGGCTTCAACCGTCCCGCAATCAGCTTGGCCAGTGTGGACTTACCATTGCCGTTCGAACCGAGCAGCGCGATGCGGTCATCATTGTCGATGCGCAGCGTCACATTGCGCAGCACCGGCTTGCCCGGCACATAGCCGACATCGGCGTGGTCCAGCGCGATGATGGGCGAGGCGGCCTTCTTTTCCGCATCCGGAAAACTGAAGGGCTGCACATGGCTGTCGACATAAAGCTCGATGGGCTTCAGCTTCTGCAAGGCCTTGAGGCGGGACTGCGCCTGCCGGGCCTTGGTGGCCTTGGCGCGGAACCGCTCGACAAAGGATTCCATATGCTTGCGGTGCGCTTCCTGCTTGGCATGCGCCTTCTGCTGCAATTCCAGCATTTCGTGCCGCTGACGTTCGAACTGATCATAATTGCCGCGCCAGAAGCTGATTTTCTTCTGGTCGAGATGCATGATCGACGACGTGGCCGAATTCAGGAGGTCGCGATCATGGCTGATGATGATGACGGTGTGCGGATAACGCTTCACATAGTCGACCAGCCACAGCACACCTTCAAGATCGAGATAGTTGGTCGGTTCGTCGAGCAGCAGCAGGTCTGGCTCGGAAAACAGAACCGCAGCAAGCGCCACGCGCATGCGCCAGCCGCCGGAGAAGGCCGAGGCCGGACGCCGTTGCGCTTCGGCACTGAAACCGAGACCGGACAGGATCGCGCCTGCGCGCGCTTCCGCCGAATGGGCGTCGATATCGGCCAGTCTTGTGTGGATTTCCGCAATGCGATGCGGATCGGTCGCCGTTTCAGCTTCGTCGAGAAGCGCTGCACGCTCCTTATCCGCCTTCATGACGATTTCGATCAGCGGTTCTTCCGTGCCGGGCGCTTCCTGTGCCACCTGACCGATGCGGGTGTTCTTCGGCACGGATACGCTGCCCGTTTCAGGCGCGAGATCGCCGGTGATCACCCGGAACAGGGTGGACTTTCCCGTGCCGTTGCGACCGACGAAACCGGTCTTCGACCCGGCAGGCAGCGTCACGCTGGCATGATCGATCAGAAGGCGTCCGGCGATGCGGACGGAAATGTCATCGAGAATAAGCATGGACTGGCTTTTGCACGGCTCTGCGCATTTCCGCAAGTATCAACATCAATCAGGCGAAGCGGCGGCCGCCTTCCGTGCGCTGGAATTGCGCAAGGTCGAGCGAAGGGGCGTCTGTGCCGAGCCGTGTCAGAGCCGCATGGATCTGGCCGCGATGGTGGGTCTGGTGATTGAACAGATGCGCCAGCGACGGTGCAAGCCGCTGGCTCATCGTGCGCATGTCTGACACCGTGGTATAGGTAAAACGCCCCGCGAGCTTGTCCGCGTCCAATCCGTCGGTATAGCGGCAGATACGTTCATCCTCTGCGTGGCGCAGATCGCGCAGCGTGATGAAATTGTCGGTAATGATGGCGTCGAGCTGCTTTGGATGGTCGCCTTCGCCGGTAAACCGCTTCATCCAGATGCGGTCCGTAACCAAAAGATGGTTGAGCGTGCGATGGATCGAGCCGAAAAACAGGCCGAGATCGAGCCGGTATTCCTCGTCACTCAAATCGGCAGCGGCGGCATAGAGCAGTTCATTGGCCCAGCGATTATACCACGCAAACATTTGAAAATGCTGTTCCATATAATTCCCCCGCTAACCGACAGCCTGAATCAGAATGGCATTATCTATGCCTTCAAATTTCTGCCGTCTCAAGCTGCTAGGCGGTGCCGGGTGGTTCTGAAGCATAATCCGACCGGAGTGAAACGAGGATCGATAAGATTATGCGCTAAACGGCGCGGCCTCTTGGCAATCAGGCCTATCGACGGTATAGAGCCTCACTTTTCTAAAATTTCCCAGCAAACAAGGTGTCATAATGGCAATCGAACGTACCTTCTCCATGATCAAGCCCGACGCGACCCGCCGCAACCTGACCGGCGCAATCACCGCCAAGCTTGAAGAAGCTGGTCTGCGTGTTGTCGCTTCGAAGCGCGTCTGGATGAGCCTGCGTGAAGCACAGGGCTTTTACGCTGTTCACAAGGACCGTCCTTTCTTCGGCGAACTGACTGAATTCATGTCGTCGGGCCCGACGATCGTTCAGGTTCTCGAAGGTGAAAACGCAATCGCCAAGAACCGTGAAGTCATGGGCGCAACCAACCCTGCAAACGCAGACGCTGGTACGATCCGCAAGGAATTCGCTCTGTCGATCGGCGAAAACTCGGTTCACGGTTCGGACGCTCCGGAAACCGCTGCCGAAGAAATCGCTTACTGGTTCTCGGGCACCGAAATCGTCGGCTAATCCGATCCGCATGCATGAAAAAAGCCGGGCGCGAGCCCGGCTTTTTTGTATCTTCTCGTAAATTAAATCAGAGATTTTGCGCCAGTGTCGCGATCTCTTTGCCGTCCTGATCAAGAAGGACGAGTTTACCCACGGTATCGATCTTGTAGGACCGCGTTTTCGTCAATGTATCGAGAAATTTACGTTCCTGATTCATGAGCGCTGGCGGGCATTGCATGTAAGTCGAACCGACATCGGCGAAGGAAATCGTTTCGCCCGTCACCGTCGCTTTACTGAAATAGCGATTGCAGCCGCCGGAACCGCTGACAGAGCCGTCGGGGGTGACTGTCAGCGTGGTCTGGGCATTGTCGATGACGCCACCGCCCTGAATGTCTTCCGCCAGCCAGTCCTTGCCTTCGATACCGATGGATACGGTCTCGTCTGCGCTCTTGCGCACCATGACGACGCGCATCTCAATCGGAGCGCCGGGATTGGCAGGATCGATGGTGTAATTCTGATCGTTGACGAACCAGAGCGTGTCGCCAGCGGTGATGCGGGCTTGCAGGGCATAGGTATGGCCCGGCTGAATCTTGTCTGTGTCGAAATTGATCGCGAAGGGGATCGGAGATCCTTGTGCGGATTCGATGCGGGTTTCGGCAATCGTCTTGGACGGCGCATCGGCAAGCGAGATATCTGCAAGCTGCACCGTCAGCTTGGCTTCCGGCGGCAGAGCGATGCGTTCGCGATACATGACCTTGCCACTGACTGTTTTCTCCGCAGCAATGCTGCTCGTCGGCATGGACGTGGTCAGGAACAAGGCTGCGCCACCAAGCGCGCCAAGGCCGACCGCGAGCGCCGCGGCAATTGAAAGAGTGCTCTTCAGTAGTTTTCGCATTCTTAAAGTCCGAAACCTCGTTCCTGCGCAGTCGGGAATATTCTCCCAATGTGGCAGTGTTGCCGTGCCCGTCGCTCCGTCCGCGATCCGCGTCTGACAGGAGCTTGATTCACTCCGCAGACAATAATGAAATCTTCATGTGAAAATTGTGGCAGCACAAGTAAGTGCCACCCAAATTACCCTTTATTTTAGGGGTTTAAATAGTTAATTCGTGCTTAAAGAGAAACAGAGTTTTCTGCAAATAGATCAAGGCGCTGATCGGGCGGATCAAGTATTTTGCGATTTGTCCCATCGCTTTCGACTTAATTCGTCGTCATCCTTGGCTGCGACCCAACCATCTGCAGTGCCGTCAGCGAGATGTTCGCGCTTCCAGAATGGAGCGCCGGTCTTCATGAAGTCCATCAGAAAAGAGGCTGCTTCGAAAGCGGCAAGGCGGTGCGCCGATGCGGTCGCAACGAGCACAATATTGTCGCCGGGCTTGATCAGCCCGTAACGGTGGATGACGGATATGCCCAGAAGCGGCCAGCGCGCCATCGCCTGTTCGGCAATGCGCCTGATCTCGGCTTCCGCCATTCCGGGATAATGTTCGAGTTCAAGCGCGGAGAGGCGACCATTTTCATCCCGGCAAAGCCCGGAAAAGGTGACTATGGCGCCAATATCCATGCGTCCAGCGCGAAGTTTTTCCACCTCCGCCGTTGCGTCGAAATCTTCTTCGCGAACGCTGACGAACAGCGGGCAAATCGGCTGCCCGCCCATCTCAGCCACCCGTCATGGGCGGGAAAAGGGCAACCTCGTCCCCATCCTGGATGAGTTCATCATGTTCGGCATGTTCCTGATTGATTGCTGCGCGGATAACGTCGCCATGCTCGAAAGCGGCTTCATATTCTTCGCCACGGGTTTTCAGCTGGCTAATGAGTTCGCCGACCGTCACTTTCGGGGCAGGGAGGACGATGAGGTCTTCACCCTTGCCGATTTTCTCCCGCACCCAGGCGAAATAGACGACTTTGACGCTCACGAGCTTAATCCATCACATGCTTGAGGCCTGCCTTGAAGTAATCCCAGCCCGTATAAAGCGTGAGGATTGCCGATATCCAGAGCAGGAGAATGCCCAGTTCTGTTACATAGGGCATGATTTTATCACCGGCGGGGCCAGCCAGCAAAAAGGCCAGTGCAACCATCTGCGCTGTGGTCTTCCACTTCGCCAGACGTGAAACGGGCACGCTGACTTTGAGTTCCGCAAGATATTCGCGCAGGCCTGAAACCAGAATTTCGCGGCAGAGGATGATGATTGCCGCCCACAGGGTCCAGCCCGCAATGGTGCCATCGGCAGCCAGAAGCAGCAGTATCGCAGATACGAGAAGCTTGTCTGCGATCGGGTCAAGCATGCGCCCGATCGTAGAGGTCTGCTTCCAGATGCGCGCAAGATAGCCGTCGAAGAAATCGGTGATGCTGGCCACGATAAACAGGCCGAGAGCGGTCCAGCGGGCAAAGTCGCTGGATTCGAGGCGCCCCTCCACAAAGAAGCACAACACCACAAGCGGCACGGCGACAATCCGTCCGTAAGTGAGAATGTTGGGCAAGGAGAGGGTATGTTTGTTCTGCATTGTTCCGCCGTAACCGTTATTTTGTGCACATCAACAGGGATGACCAATAAAATCAACACTTGTGCAGGGGTTCTGCTCGGACCTTATGACGCTGTTGCGCAAAAGCGCATCAAAATTGCGTCACCGGTCACGAAAATGGTCGTGAATGGTGCGTGCCATTGCCTCCGATATGCCGTCGATCTGCATCAGGTCTTCCACCGCCGCACGGGAAACCGCTTTTGCCGTTCCGAAATGATGCAGCAAAGCGCGTTTGCGCGACGGGCCGATTCCCGCAATTTCATCGAGCGGGTTCCTGACCATCTCCTTCTTGCGTCGCGCGCGGTGCGTGCCGATGGCAAAGCGGTGCGCTTCGTCGCGCATCCGCTGGATGAAATAGAGAACAGGATCGCGCGGGGGCAGGGTGAAAGGCTGCTTGCCTTCAACGAAAAACCGCTCGCGTCCCGCTTCACGGTCCACGCCCTTGGCGATGCCGATTGCATTGACCAGATTGGCGATACCCATTTCATTGAGAATCTGACGCACAGCCCCCACTTGCCCCTGTCCACCATCAATGAGAATCACATCGGGCCAGGCCGGGAAACTGTCATTCACTTCAGGCGTTTCAAGGTTTTCCGGATCGGGCGCTTCATCCGGTGCGCCGTGCTCCTTCACCAGTCTTGAGAAGCGACGTTCGATCACTTCGCGCATCATGCCAAAATCGTCGCCCGGCGTGATATCGGTCGAGCGGATATTGAACTTGCGATACTGGTTTTTGACGAAGCCTTCCGGTCCGGCGACGATCATGCCGCCGACAGCATTCGTGCCCATAATATGGGAGTTATCGTAGACCTCGATGCGGCGCGGCGTGCGTGCAAGACCGAACGTCTCCGCCATGCCTTGCAACAGACGCGCCTGCGATGAGGTTTCGGCAAGCCTGCGGCCCAGTGCTTCACGCGCATTGGTCAGCGCGTGATCGACAAGATCCTTTTTCTCGCCGCGTTGGGGCACATTGACCTGCACCTTATGACCGGCGCGGGTGGAAAGCGCCTCGGCGATGAGCGCCTGTTCTTCCACGGCTTCGGACAAAAGCACAAGGCGCGGGCAGGGTTTGTCATCGTAGAACTGCGACAGGAAAGCGCCCAGAACTTCCGCCGGGCCAAGCGAGCTGTCGGCCTTCGGATAATAAGCGCGGTTGCCCCAGTTCTGGCCGGTGCGGAAGAAGAAGACCTGAATACAGGTCATGCCGCCTTCCTGATGGATGGCGAAAACATCGGCTTCTTCAACCGTCTGCGGATTGATGCCCTGATGCGACTGGACATGCGAAAGTGCTGCCAGACGGTCGCGATAGACCGCAGCATGTTCGAAATCGAGATCGGCGGATGCCGCCTGCATGGCGGTGGCCAGATGGTCTTTCACCGACTGGCTCTTGCCGGACAGGAATGCCTTGGCTTCGGAGACCAGCTCTCCATAATCCGCATCGCTGATTTCGTGCGTGCAGGGACCGGAGCAGCGCTTGATCTGATAGAGCAGGCAGGGGCGGGTGCGGCTTTCGAACACCGAATCTGTACAGGTGCGCAACAGGAAGGCGCGTTGCAGCGCGTTGATCGTGCGTCCCACAGCGCCCGCCGAAGCAAAGGGGCCGAAATAGTCGCCCTTGCGCGAGCGTGCACCGCGATGCTTGAAAATGCCGGGCGCACGATGGTCGCCGGTCAGCAGGATATAGGGAAACGACTTGTCGTCGCGCATCAGCACGTTGAAGCGCGGGCGCAATCTTTTGATCAGATTCGCTTCGAGCAGCAGCGCTTCGGTTTCCGTGCGCGTCACGACGAATTCCATCATCGCAGTCTCGCGGATCATCCGTACGATGCGATTCGAATGGGCTATTCCGCGTGCATAATTGGAAACGCGCTTTTTGAGGTTCCGCGCCTTGCCGACATAAAGAACGTCGCCATCGCTGTTGAACATGCGATAGACGCCGGGATTGTTCGGCAGGCGTTTGACGAAGGCGTTGATGATATCCTGACCGCTAAGACCTGCCGTATCCGGCAGCCCGTCCGACGAATCCCACTGGATCTGGTCGGCCATGGAAGGCGCAGCAACAATTTCGGAACCCACGTCGTCGCTGTCTTCATCATCATCGGCTACCGCATCGCCAATGATAATACCGGCCACGTCCTGCTCGTCGTCGGACGGCAAGTTCGCACTGGTATCGTCATGGTTTTTGCGGTTGCCGCTCATTCCGTGATTCCTGCGATGTCGGGGGTTTCCCATGCCAGATGCTGCCCGCCATCGAGCGCAATCATCTGGCCGGTAATGGAACGATTCTCCCAGAAGTAACGCACTGTACGACCAAATTCCGGCAATTCTGGCGCACGCTGCAAGGCCACCTTGCTGACTTGCCGTTCAAAATCACCCGGACGCTGCCGTTCGCTTGGCAAGGTCGGCCCCGGTGCAATCGCATTCACGCGAATGCGCGGCGCCAGTGCCTGCGCGAGCGTGCGGGTCGCATTCCAGAGAGCTGTCTTGGACAGTGTGTAAGAGAAGAAGTTCGGATTGAGCTTCCAGACGCGCTGGTCGATCACATTGACGATCAACCCATCGGTCGCTTCCGGCAAGGCCTTGGCCATGGCTTCCGAAAGAATGACCGGCGCTTTGAGATGAATCGCGAAATGCCTGTCCCACAACGCCATGTCGAGATCACCAACCCGGTCATCCTCAAACAAGGATGCATTGTTAACCAGCAGGCGGATCGGCCCAAGCTGGCACTCGGCTTTCGCAAGAAGACCGCGCACATCCTGTTCGGATGTCAGGTCAGCCTGAACGACACAGGCGTTGCCGCCGCGCGCAATGATGGCGTCGGCCAGAGCCTGCCCTTCGTCAACCGAACGATTGCAGTGGATCGCAACAGGAAAGCCATGGGCAGCGAGGTCTTCAACAATCGCCTTTCCGATGCGCCGTGCGCCGCCCGTCACAAGAACCGGACATTTTGCAAGCTGGCTGACTTCCTGATCATTCAACACGGTAAATACTTTCTTATCGAGATTCTCTCGTGAATTTCATGCCATTTTGCTCAGGAAATTGCATCCATTAATAGCGCCAAGCGGGTCGGCTGCTGACAAAACAGTAGCAATTTCAGGTGCTTCTCGCGGCGAAGGGGTGAGTTGATTGCCCCGCAACAATCCGCACCTGCTCATATAGTCACAAAAGGTTGGCGTTGCGAGAATGCAACATCGCATTTTTGCCATTTTCTCGTCGGGTTTTCTTCACAGAAGCGGGCATTTCGTGCCGCAATTACCGACGATACCTCCTCCCCATCAGCACGGCATGGGCAGTTCACTCCCAAAACGCTGCCTGCCCGATAAGGGACCGTGTCAAACGTAATTTGTGTAAGGAGAATGCTATGCGCACTCTTAAGTCTCTCGTAATCGCCTCGGCTGCGCTGCTGCCGTTCTCTGCGACTGCCTTTGCTGCTGACGCCATTCAGGAACAGCCTCCTGTTCCGGCTCCGGTCGAAATGGCTCCTCAGAACACCTGGGCTGGCGGCTACACCGGTCTGTACCTCGGCTACGGCTGGAACAAGGCCAAGACCGACGCTGTTGGCACCGTAAAGCCTGACGACTGGAAAGCTGGCGCATACGCTGGCTGGAACTTCCAGCAGGACCAGTTCGTATACGGTGTTGAAGGTGACGCCGGTTACTCCTGGGCCAAGAAGTCCAAGGACGGTCTGGAAGTCAAGCAGGGCTTCGAAGGCTCGCTGCGTGCACGTCTCGGCTACGACCTGAACCCGATCATGCCATACATCACCGGTGGTGTTGCTGGTTCGCAGGTTAAGCTCAGCGGCAATGGCGACGACGAAAGCAAGTTCCGCGTTGGTTGGACTGCTGGTGCCGGTATGGAAGCCAAGCTGACCGAAAACATCCTGGGCCGCGTTGAATATCGCTACACCCAGTTCGGTAACAAGGACTACGACCTTGGCGGCGCTTCCGTCAGCAACAAGCTCGACACCCACGACATCCGCGTCGGTCTCGGCTACAAGTTCTAATTATCTGATAATTGAACACGGAAAACCGGGCAGGCAACTGCCCGGTTTTTTGTTGTTCGAAGTTCTCTTCGCCGGAAGTTCGTCCGTTCAGCGCCCTTCCTGCTCTGCCGTATCGACCAGCCAGTTGCGGAAAGAGGCCATAGCGTCTGTTTCCGGGCGAGATTGAAGTCGCGCCAGCCAGTAGCTGCCCATCGTTACTGTCTGCCGGAAAGGCTGAACGATTGTTTCGGCATGAAGCTGCCGGGTGAACATTGACGGCGGTGCAAGTGCTACGCCCGCGCCCTGTATCGCGGCCTCCATCATCGCCAGCGAGGAGTCGAACATGATGCTTTTGGGCAGCGGCATGTCTCCGGTGACGCCGGCAGCAGCAAACCATTGCGACCATTCATCGGCCCGGTAGGATCTGAGCAGCGTTTGTCGTGTCAGATCCGATGGTGTTTTCAACTGGTTTGCTATGTCTGAAATGCACAAGGGCGAAAGCGGTGCTTCCAGCAGCCGGGTCGCATCGACACCGTGCCAGGCGCCAGACCCGAAGCGAATCGCAAAATCCAGTCCTTCAGCCGCGATGTCGACGCGATTATTGTTGGTTGAAAGCCGCAAATCGATGAACGGATGCGTGGTCTGAAAGTCGCGCAGGCGAGGGATGAGCCAGCCGACCGCCAGCGTTCCCACAACGCCGACGCGCAGCACCTCGCGATAATGTCCGCCCTCGAAACGTTCCAGTGTCCCGGCGATGCTGTCAAATGCTTCGCGCAGGGTGGGCAACAACGTTTCACCTTCATGGGTCAGCAACAATCCACGCGGCAGGCGCTCGAACAGGGTGACATTGAGGCGGTGCTCGAGGCTTTTCACCTGATGGCTGACGGCGGCCTGTGTCACACACAATTCGATTGCCGCCTTGGTGAAACTCAGATGGCGCGCAGAAGCCTCGAAGGCGCGCAGTGCATTGAGCGGAAGATGAGGCCGTACCATCGCTATACCCAAATTTTTCTAATGCCAGAGCCAAGATAACGTCGTTTGTTTCGGACGTACAGCTCGCTTATATCGAGAGTGCCGGATAGACGGGTTTTGATTTCAATTCACCCGCATCAGGGCTAACGCGCGTTATTTCACATGAGAAAACAATGATTTCCACCGCATGCCCCCAGAGCAGTGGAAAAATCGCTTCACGATGAGGATTGCGTATAAGTCATGAGAAAAATTACCGTTTCCACTTTGAGTATGGTCACCATCGCCAGCCTGTTGTCCAGCGTATCTGCACAGGCTGCGGGCGCATTGAGCGAGAAAGAAATCAGACATCTGGTCGATGAAACGATCAAGCCTGTCATGACTGAGCACAAGATCCCCGGCATGGCCGTGGCCGTGACGGCTGGCGGTGAGACCTACTTTTTCGGCTATGGTGTTGCCTCGAAAGAAAGTGGACAGAAGGTGACCGAAGACACGATCTTCGAGATCGGTTCCGTCTCCAAGACCTTTACCGCCACGCTTGGCGGATTGGGGCTTGCGGAAGGCGCGTTCAAACTGGGCGATCCCGCGACGAAATTCGCTCCTGAACTGGCAAGCAGCGGCTTTGACAAGGTCTCGATGCTCGATCTTGGCACTTATACGGCGGGCGGTTTGCCCTTGCAGTTTCCAGACAGTGTCACCGATCACCAGACGATGATCGACTATTTCAAGAACTGGAAGCCGGATTATCCGGCGGGAACACAACGGCGTTATTCGAATCCGAGTATCGGTCTGTTCGGTTATCTCGCTGCCCAAAGCATGGGCGAGCCCTTCGACAAGGTGATGGAAAACAAGCTTATTCCGGCATTCGGCCTGAAGCACACATTCATTCGTGTGCCTGAAAGCCAGATGAAGAATTACGCTTATGGCTATTCGAAAGCCAACAAGCCGATCCGCGTGTCTCCCGGTGCATTCGACGCGCAGGCCTATGGAATCAAAACCACTGCACCGGATTTGATTCGTTTTGTGCAATTGAATATGGACAGCGCATCGCTCGATCAGCCGATGCAGAAGGCCGTAGCGGCCACGCATACCGGCTATTACAAGGTCGGAGACATGACACAGAGCCTCGGCTGGGAGCGGTACACCTATCCGCTGAGCCTGAAAACGCTACTTGGTGGCAACACCTCCGACATGGCGATGAAATCGCACAAAATCGAAAGGCTCGATCCGCCCATGCAGCCGTCAGACGACATGCTGCTCAATAAGACCGGTTCGACCGGCGGCTTTGGTGCCTATGTGGCCTTCGTGCCGGCTAAGAAGATCGGCATAGTGATGCTTGCGAACCGCAACTATCCGAATGAAGAACGGATCAAGGCCGGTTACCGCATCCTGAAGGCCCTGGACGGCAACCACTAGAGCGGTTCCGTTTAAAACGGAATCGTGGAACCGCTCTATCTATTTGTTTCTACGCAGTATTCTACGCAAAACCGCTACGCACTTTTGCTGGAAATGCTCTAATCGCCAAAAACGCAAAAGCCCCGGATAGCGGCTGCCATCCGGGGCGTTCTTGTCTTCATCAAGAAGGTTTAGCCGTGAACTCAGCCTTGCGGCAGCAGGGCCGTGAGTTCCGGATGCAGTTCCTGAAAACGCTTGACCCAGCGCTTGAGCTTCGGACGTCCGCGCTCCCATTTGCCGTCAAAGCGCAGCGCGAGATAGCCAAGCGTTGCAGCAACGGCGATATGGCCCGCATGGAGTTTGCCCGCCAGACGGGGCGGGGCTTCATTGAGCAGGTCGAGCGCGCGCTCTGCCTTGCGCCATTGCAGATCCAGCCAAGGCTGATGGATTTTCTCTTCCGGGCGCATGCGGCGTTCGTAGACATGCGCGAGGAGAACGTCAGCCAGACCATCAGCAATGGCCTCATAACGCTCGGCATCGGTGCGCTTTTCCGCATTGCGCGGGAAAAGCTTGTTGCCAGAAACGCGGTTCAGATATTGCGTGATGGCGCGGCTGTCGAAAACCGCCTTGCCGTCATCCGTGACGAGGGTTGGAATCTTGCCAAGCGGATTGGCGGTGATGAGGTTCTCCGGCTCTGCCGACGTGTTCACAACCACGCTTTCAAAAGGGACGCCTGCATAATGCGCGGCCATACGCACCTTCGCGCTATAAGGCGAGGCGGGTGAATAGAGAATCTGCGTCATGTTTGATTCCTGAGAATGAAGATTATTGGGTTGCCGGCATCATGACCGAACGGCTGCGGCAGGAGTTGTTGTTGACCTCCTGGCAGGCGCGAAACTGGAGATCCTTCGTCATGCAGATGCGCACTTCCTGAAGATAGTTGCGCTGGCACGTGACGGAAATGCCATTTGCCTTCATGCCCGGATTGGCAGCGATGAAGGCGTTTTCGACGAGCATCGGGTCAACACGGCGGTTGCCGCTCACGCTGCGCAGGCTCGGTGGGATATTGACCTGATCATAGGCTTTGCGAAGCGTGCCGAAATAGTCGGTCTGCGACAGGCCGGAACAGCTTCCGTGCTTGCGCCATTCATGCCCGATCAATCCGGCAGCAGGCATGATGTCGGAAAGGCTGGAAATGATCTGGCGCGGAACATAACCGCCGCGGCTGCGGTCATTGTCGAGCTGGCAATTGGCCGGATAGCCCCATTCATTCTGCGGCCACAGACCGTGCGCCACAAAGCCAAAAGGCCGCTGCGTGTTGCACTGCTGCTTGTTGGCGCGGCGGCCCTCCGACGCGCAATAGCTCGGCGACCACGAAAGCGACAGCACATAGAAGTCGAAATCGCCGGGCACATCGCCGTTGTCGCGGTCGTCAGCGAAGGCCGCACCCGACAAGAGTGTCGTTGCCATCAGGGCAACCGAAAGCAAAGCGCTTGGGACAGCCGCCAGTCTTCGCAGCATGGGACCTCCGGTCAGGTCAGCGGAGGACGCGGCAGCTTGGCGCGTCGTAGACATACCAGCGGTCGAAGCCTTCAACGCAGAATTCCACGTTGCGGCCGACAGAGGCAAAACCCTGACCGTCTTCGATCAGATACCAGACCGAACGGTACTGGCCGTCGCTCAATACGGCGGTGGCCTTGCAATAGGTACGTTCGATCTCAGCCGGGTTTGTCTTCGGCTCAAAACGGGTCAGGCGCACATCGCTCATCGCGGAAATGCCAACTTGCGGCAGTTCGGGCACATGACGCACCTGATAGCCGAAACGCGAGACCACCGAGCGCAGCACGCTCTGCTGGTTGCAGACGGTGTTGTCGACCACAGCTGGGGCGGACTGAAGGTAATCGGCAGCGCTGGCGGGCAGGGCTGCAAAGGTGAGCGGCAGGACGGAGGCGGCGAAGAGGGCGGCCCGCGAAAAGCGTCCGAAGCGATCCAGTTTGCCCGAGGTAAGTTGCATGTCTCTATCCTGTCCCAAAATGCGAACGCGAAGCGTGCGCTTATGTCTGTGATAGCCGAAGCTTTGCTTCGCGCAGTTTCTTTCAGCAGGCCGCAACGGTCAAGTGCGATCCGTCTCGCCGCGTATCCACCGAACACTGAAATCGCTTCCCTTTTCCTCAGTCAGCAGTTTCGTAAGGGTGGGAAGCAGCGTTTGCATCTCACTTTCGAGTGTATAGGGCGGATTCACAACGATCATACCGGTGCCATCAAGGCGCGGTTCGGATGAGGGCGGGCGAATCGCCAGCTCAATCTGCATGATTTTCGGAATGCCGGTTTCATAAAGCCGTTTGGCGAAACGCTCGGTTTCCTTGCGATCTTTCACCGGATACCACAGCGCGTAAGTGCCGCCGCCGAAGCGCTTGTGCGCCTTGGCGAGCCCATCCACCATACGGTCAAATTCGCCTTCAATTTCGAAAGGCGGATCGACCAGCACGAGGCCGCGCTTTTCCTTGGGCGGGAGATGCGCCCCCATTGCCAGCCAGCCGTCGAGTTCAATGACGCGCACCTGATAATCGCCGTCGAAACGCTTTGCCAGTTTGGCCGCATCCTGCGGATGCAGTTCCAGCGTCGACAGACGGTCCTGCTTACGCAACAGATGTCGTGTCACATAGGGCGAACCGGGATAATGACGGAGCTTTCCGTTCGCATTTACCGCACGCACCGCATCGAGATAAGGTGCGAGCAGTTCCAGCGCTGCCGGTTCGATCTGGCCCTTGTCGACCGCATCGACAAGGCGGTGAATGCCGCCGGTCCATTCGCCGGTCTTGCCCGCTTCCACACCTTTCAGGTCGTAAAGCCCGATGCCCGCATGGGTATCGATGACGCGAAAGGCCTGATCCTTGCGCTTCAGATAATCGATGATACGGGCGAGGATGACGTGCTTGACGACATCCGCGAAATTTCCGGCGTGATAGGCGTGACGATAGTTCATGATCGCGCTTGTTTCACGGCTTGTGGTTTTCGGCAAGAGCGATGCGAATTTCCGATTCGCCTTGGCTGTCATAAATGTGACATACAGCGTTCACCAACCGCATCTTCACCTGAGTCGAGCTTGCAATGTCCGGTGGCGTCCTTCTGATCGTCCTCTTTGGCGCGTTTCTTCACGCGAGTTGGAACGCTATCGTCAAAAGCAGCGGCGACAAGTTTTTCGCAGCCGCCAGCGTGACCGGGGCTGCCGGTTTCATCGCTCTGTTCATCGTGCCATTTCTGCCGATGCCGAACTCGGTGAGCTGGGTCTATATCCTGATGTCCACCGTCACCCAGACTTTCTATATGTCACTGGTGGCGGCGGCCTATAAATCCGGCGATATGAGCGAGGCCTATCCGATCATGCGTGGCACACCGCCCTTGCTCGTCGCGCTGGTCAGTGCGCCGCTGGTGGGCGAAGTCATGGGCTGGAAAAGCTGGCTCGGCATTGTGTTCATCTGCTCGGGCGTGTTGGCCATGGCGCTGGAAGCAAGGCGGCGCAATCGCGGTACCTCCAGCCGCACGGCCATTCTGGCATTGACCAATGCTGGCTTTATTGCCGGTTACACGATCATCGATGGTCTTGGCGTGCGGGCGTCCGGTGCACCGCTTTCCTATACATTGTGGTTGTTTGTCATCAATGCTGTGCCGCTTGCCGGTTGGGCGCTCTATCGCGAACCGGACCGGTTCATCAGCTATATGCGCAATCGCTGGCGTCCGGCATTGATCGGCGGTGTCGGAACACTCGGTTCCTACGGGCTGGCGCTCTGGGCGATGACCATGGCCCCGATTGCGGTGGTGGCTGCCTTGCGCGAAACCGCCATTCTTTTCGGCATGATCATTTCTGCGGTCGTGCTGAAGGAAAAAGTGGGGCTACCGCGTTTTGCGGCAGCGGCGCTTATTGTGCTGGGTGCCATCACGCTTCGCCTGTCTTAGAGCCTGTTCCAAAAGTCGCCCTGTGTGGCTGCAAATGGCAATTTCCTTCATTCCGGTGCTCACGTACCCAAAAGTACGCTCCGCTCCGGTACTCGAAAATCACCATTTTCGCGCACACATGCCGCTTTTTGATTCAGGCTCTTAGCAACTCTCTGTAGAAAACATATTTCGCCGTGTGAGCGCTTGCGGTAATAAAGAAATATGAACGAGCAAGTTTCCAAATCCAATATCAAGATCGGCCATTCGGCGTGCCCGCATGACTGCCCGTCCACCTGTGCGCTCGATATCGAGCTTCTGGACGAGCGTACCATCGGTCGTGTGCGCGGCGCGAAGGACAATAGCTATACGGCTGGCGTGATCTGCGCCAAGGTCGCGCGCTATGCCGAACGCGTTCATCATCCTGACCGTCTGAAGCACCCGCTGGTGCGCTCTGGCGCTAAGGGCGCTGGCGAATGGAAACAGGCTTCCTGGGAAGCCGCACTCGATTTGATTGCCGAACGGTTTTTGAAAGCCGAAGCCGAATATGGCAGTGAAAGCGTCTGGCCCTATTATTATGCGGGCACGATGGGGCTTGTTCAGCGCGATTCCATCAATCGCCTTCGCTTTGCCAAGCGTTACTCCAATCAGTTCGACAGCTTCTGCACCAATATGGCCTGGACGGGCTATTTTGCCGGAACGGGAAGCCTGATCGGCCCGGACCCGCGCGAAATGAGCAAGGCCGATGTGGTGGTGATCTGGGGCACCAATGCCGCCGCCACGCAGGTCAATGTCATGACCCACGCCGTGCGTGCGCGCAAAGAGCGCGGTGCGAAGATCGTCGTCATCGACATCTATGCCAATGCGACCGTGCGGCAGGCTGATATGGGCATTGTACTCAAGCCCGGCACCGACGGCGCTTTCGCCTGTGCGGTGATGCATGTTCTGTTCCGCGACGGCCTTGCGGACTGGGATTATCTGGAACGCTATACCGACGACCCGAAGGGGCTGGAAGCGCATCTCGGCTCGCGCACGCCGGAATGGGCGTCGGCGATTACAGGGCTGAGCGTTGAGGAAATCGAAGCCTTCGCGCATCTGGTCGGCAAGACCAAGCGGACCTATTTCCGCCTTGGCTACGGCTTCACCCGGCAGCGCAATGGCGCAGTGAACATGCATGCCGCGGCGTCGATTGCCTGCGTCACCGGCGCTTTTCTCCATGAAGGCGGCGGCGCGTTTCACTCGAACGCCAACATCTTCAAATTCGACAAGCGCGAAATTGAAGGCCGGGCGATGCAGGACAAGACCATCCGTTTCCTCGATCAGTCGAAGATCGGGCGCATTCTCACCGGTGACCGTGAAGCGCTTTATGACGGCCCGCCCGTCATGGCGATGCTGATCCAGAACACCAATCCGATGAATGTGACGCCTGAACAACGTCTCGTCCGCAAAGGTTTTGCGCGCGAAGATCTGTTCGTCACCGTGCATGAGCAGTTCATGACCGATACGGCCAAGATGGCTGATGTCGTGCTGCCCGCCACCACATTCCTCGAACACGACGATATTTATCGCGGCGGCGGCCAGCAGCATGTCGTGCTCGGGCCAAAGCTGATCGAACCTTATGCCGAGGCGCGACCGAATATTTTCGTCATCAACGAGCTGGCCAACCGGCTGGGCGTTGGTCATCTGCCGGGCTTTTCAGTCGATGAACGCACGCTGATCGACAATATGAATGCCAATAGCGATTTGCCGCATTTCGATGAACTGAAAGAGCGACGCTTTATCGACAAGCAGCCGCCTTTTGAGGAAGCGCATTACATCAAGGGTTTCAAATGGCCCGATGGCAAATTCCGCTTCCGTCCTGATTGGACCGGAAGCCCTGCGCCGGACCGTCCGCCGGAAGTCATGGGCCTGCAAGGGCCGTTCGAGTCGATCCCGGAATTCCCGGATTACTGGGAAGTCATCGAAAAGGCAGATGCCGAGCATCCGTACAGGCTCGCGACATCACCGGCGCATAATTTCCTGAACTCGACCTTTGCCGAAACGCCAACCTCGCTTGCCAAGGAAATTCGGCCTGAATTGCTGATCCATCCGGATGATGCGGCGGAATTGGGCATTGCGGATGGCGAGCGGATCGAGATCGGCAATCATCGCGGTGAAGTGGTGTTGCATGCCGTGCTGCGCGCTGGTCAGAAGCGTGGCGTGGCGGTGTCGGAAGGCATTTTCCCCAATGCGTCATTCGAGCGCGGTGAGGGGATCAATACGCTGATCGGCGCCGAACCCGCCGCTCCCTATGGCGGTCTGGCTGTCCATGATACCAAGATCTGGATCAGAAAACTGGCATAATAAAAAGCCGCGCCGAATATCTTCGGCGCGGCTTTTTCAATAAAGCAGGCTAATGCTTAACCGGCGTAGTTCAGGCGCAGGCGGGAAACGCCGACTGCTGCATTGAGGCCGCGCTGGCCCTGAACCGAAATCGGCTGCAGCGAGATGGTCTTCCACGAACCGCCAGTCAGGATGTTCGTGCCGAAGCCGATGCCGATGGCTGCATTGGCCGAAGCGCCGACATAACGGCCCTTGAGCGCGCCTTCCGGACGAACGGTCGGAGCCCAAACGGCCCAGGCAACAGTGCCGCCATTGATGAAGCCGACGTCAACGCCGAGCTTGGTGATGGTGCCGGTGTAACGTTCCAAAGGACCACGACCGCGCACAGGGCGGAACACACAATCAACATCCTGCTGGCTGCCGATGATTACACCGATCGCCGGGGAAATGTCGCAGGTCAGGGTGCCGACTTCCGAACGCGGCTGCGTGCGACCCGAAGCGGGAGGAGCTACGAAGTCTGCCGCGATGGCGGGAGCGGTGACAGCAATGCCGGAAATGACGGCCATTGCGGACAGGAAGGAAGTCGAAAAACGGAGAGACATGATCTTGTCCTCTTCTTGAACACATATTGAAAGAGACGGGTCTGAATGGGCTCGTCTCAATAACGGGGATTGCCGAAGCAAGTTCCCTTACAATCAAGAATTAGAGCTTTTTGCGGGAAATTAAAGTTT
The DNA here is from genome assembly GCF_005938105.1 of Brucella haematophila. Lineage (GTDB taxonomy): Bacteria > Pseudomonadota > Alphaproteobacteria > Rhizobiales > Rhizobiaceae > Brucella > Brucella haematophila. Next base: position 146,430 of record NZ_VCPE01000009.1, read on the forward strand.
TATTAACAAAAAACTTGGGGTGTGATGAATTTGTCGCGCATAAGCGCCGGTAAGCGCCCTCAGGCGCTCACAATCATGGCGTCGGGCCTCGCATCGGGAAGAGGCGCATCGTCGTCCTTCCGGCCGCTGGCAAACTGCCGCAGAACAAGCGGATAAATGCGGTGTTCGGCTTTCAAAACGCGTGCGGCCAGGGCGTCGGCGGTGTCGCCTTCGATGACAGGTACGGCGGCCTGGGCCAGAATGGGGCCTTCATCCATGCCTTCCGTCACCAGATGCACGGTGCAGCCCGCAAGCTTCACACCGGCGTCGATGGCGCGCTGATGCGTGTGCAAGCCGGGGAACAATGGCAGCAGGGAAGGGTGGATGTTGAGGATGCGTCCTTCATAAGGCGCGATAAAACGCCCGGACAGAAGCCGCATATAGCCAGCGAGGCAGAGAAGGTCCGGCTTCAATGCGGCCAATGCGGCGAGGATGGCATCTTCATGCTCGTCCTTCGACGCAAAATCCTTGCGTTTGAAAACCTGCGTGACAATGCCAGCGGCTTGCGCCTTGGCAAGGCCGCCTGCTTCTGCCTTGTCGGAAAAGACCGCGACGATTTCCGCCGGAAAATCGGGTGTCTGTGCAGCCCGGATCAGCGCCTCCATATTGGAGCCGCCGCCGGAGATGAAGATGACGACCCGTTTACGGCTCATAGCGCCAGCGTGCCCTTGTAGACGACGCCGTCCTTTTCGCGCGCGATCATGCGACCGAGCGTGACGACCTGTTCACCTTCGGCGACGAGGGCTGCGACCACTTCGTCAACCTTTTCAGGCGTGACGACGGCGATCATGCCGATGCCGCAATTGAAGGTGCGCAGCATTTCGACAGGCTCCACGCCGCCAGTTTTGGCAAGCCAGGAGAAGACCGGCGGTACGGCAATTGCCGTCAGATTGACTTCGGCCGCCAGACCTTCCGGCAGAACGCGCGGAATATTGTCGGGGAAACCGCCGCCGGTGATATGCGCCAGCGCCTTGATGCCATCGGAAGCGCGGATGGCTGCAAGCAGCGGCTTCACATAGATGCGGGTCGGAGTGAGAAGCGCTTCGCCCAGCGTCGAACCCGGCTGGAATGGCGCATCGGACTTCCAGCCAAGGCCGGACAGTTCAACGATGCGGCGCACCAGCGAGAAGCCATTGGAATGAACGCCGGAAGAGGCGAGGCCGAGAATGATATCGCCTTCGGCAATATCGCCGCGCGGCAACAGCCGGTCGCGCTCTGCCGCACCCACGGCGAAACCGGCCAGATCATAATCGCCATCGCGATACATGCCCGGCATTTCAGCGGTTTCGCCACCGATCAGCGCAGAGCCTGCCTGACGGCAGCCTTCGGCAATGCCTGCAACGATGTCGACGCCCTGATCGGGCGACAGCTTGCCGGTTGCGTAATAATCGAGGAAGAAGAGCGGCTCTGCCCCCTGCACGACCAGATCGTTCACGCACATGGCGACGAGGTCGATGCCCACTGTGTCGTGCTTGTCGGCATCAATGGCGATCTTCAGCTTGGTGCCCACGCCATCATTGGCGGCAACCAGAACGGGATCCTTGAAGCCAGCCGCTTTCAGATCGAAGAGGCCGCCAAAACCGCCGATTTCGCCATCCGCACCGGGGCGGCGCGTCGAACGGACGAGCGGCTTGATCTTTTCAACCATCAGGTTTCCGGCATCGATATCGACACCTGCCTGCGCATAGGTCAGGCCATTGTGGCCGGCGAGCTTGTTTTCCGAGGTCATGGCCTGCTCCTGAAACTGGGTGCTATCCACCTGCGCGCAATGACACGAGATGGCTTTGCCCGCAAGGTCATCAAGCGGGAAAAGCGCAAAACTCTGCCGGATTCTGCCCAGTTTTTCGCAGGACCGGTCATGTCTGTGTCAATATAGACGGCTGTTGCACTGGCTTTGCATTTCGCACAGCCCGGTCTACTCTTATCTAAAGAATGAGCCGTGCATCAGCGATAAGGTGACGGTAATGCAATTCTGATATTGTTTTGCCAGCAGGTCTTTGCAGAGAACGGAACCATATGGTCAAGAAACCGACGCCGACACGCCAGACGGGCACCAAGACGGATACGAACAGAACTGGCGCCGCTGTTTCGGCTGAGAGCGGCAGCAAAGTCATTCGTCAAAAGGATGCCATCGCCTCGGACGGCAATATCCATGTTAATGTCGAGGTGGGCGGTTTCACGGGCACGACGGTACGGCGTCAGGCGATGTTCTGGGTCGCGACAATGGCCGTGTTCGTGCTGTTTCTGGTGGTTTTCAGCTCGGTTCTGCTGCCCTTTGTGGCGGGCATGGCTCTGGCTTACTTCCTCGACCCGGTGGCTGACCGGCTTCAGCGCTTCGGCCTGTCCCGTATGACGGCAACCGTCGTCATCCTGCTGGTTTTCCTGATTGCACTCGTCGTTGGCCTGATGATCATCGTGCCAATTCTGGCAACACAGCTTGCCGATTTCATTTCCAAAGTGCCGGGCTATATCACCCAGTTGCAGTCGTTGCTCGCCAATGAAAATTCGCAATGGCTGAAGAAATATATCGGCATCGACAGCTCGGTCATTCAGCAAAATCTGAGCGCGCTGCTTCAGCAGGGTGCTGGTTTCATGACCACGCTGCTCCAGTCCCTGTGGAATTCGGGGAAATCGCTGATCGATATTGCAGGGCTTTTCGTGGTCACGCCGGTGGTTGCCTTCTACATGCTTCTCGACTGGGACCGCATGGTCAACCGCATCGATTCCTGGGTGCCGCGCGCGCAACTTCATACGGTGCGCCAGATCGCGCGCGAAATGAATGCAGCGGTTGCAGGCTTCATTCGCGGGCAGGGCACGCTCTGCCTCATTCTGGGTACTTATTATGCCCTCGGCCTTACCCTCACCGGACTCAATTTCGGCCTGTTGATCGGCTTTTTTGCCGGTTTGATCTCCTTCATTCCCTATATCGGTTCGTTTGTCGGTCTGGCACTCGCTATTGGTGTGGCGCTGGTGCAATTCTGGCCTGACTGGATCATGATCTGTGCCGTTGCGGCGGTGTTTTTCATCGGCCAATTCGTGGAAGGAAATATTCTCCAGCCCAAGCTGGTCGGCTCGTCGGTCGGCCTCCATCCGGTGTGGCTCATGTTCGCTCTGTTCGCGTTCGGTTCACTGTTCGGCTTCACCGGAATGCTGGTTGCGGTGCCCGCTGCGGCGGCAGTCGGGGTGCTTGTGCGTTTTGCCTTGAATCGCTATCTCAATTCACCGATGTACGATCCTGCCTTTCGTCGTCGCGACCCTGATGCGGGACCGCTGATCGAGGCAGGCGAGAATGCAGGCCCGAATGCAGGCAGGGACAAATGAGACTGAACCGCAATCTGGACGGGTGTGCGGGAGGCAGCGATGCGTGACGCCCCGCGTCAGATTCCGCTGAATCTTGAACACCAGCCCGGTTATCATCGCGAGGACCTGATCGTTACGGGCTCAAACCGTGCGGCGATCGACCTTATCGACCGCTGGCCGAACTGGGTGTCGCCGGTGACGATTCTGGCTGGGCCTACCGGCGCGGGCAAGACGCATCTCGCAGAAGTCTGGCGCGCGGGCACGGATGCGCTTCTGGTTGATCCAGCGCGCATTACGGATGAAATTGTACAGGCTGCGGCAGAGCGTGCGGTGCTGATCGACGATATTGGTGGCGCGGCCTTCGATGAAACAGGGCTGTTTCACCTGATCAACAGTGTTCGCCAACATGCGGCGCAGGGCTTCGGGCCGTCGCTTTTGATGACGTCGCGCCTGTGGCCCGCGAACTGGAACGTAAAGCTGCCTGACCTCGCATCACGGCTGAAAGCGGCAACCGTGGTTGAAATCGCCGAGCCGGACGATTTGCTGCTGTCGGGTGTTATTCACAAGTTGTTTGCAGACCGTCAGGTGAGCGTTGAGCCGCATGTCGTGACCTATCTGGTCAGCCGGATTGAACGCTCGCTTCTGTCTGCGATCCAGATCGTCGATAAGCTGGACCGGGCGGCACTGGAGCAGAAGACCCGCATCACGCGGGCGCTGGCGGCACAGGTGCTGGCCGATACTGACGCCCAAGCGGGCGGCCAAACAGGCGACAAGGCAGGCTGACGGTGAAAATAGTCGTCACGGGGGCAGGCGGATATATTGGCAGCGCGGTTGCGCGGCAGTTGCATGACGAAGGGCATCAGGTCACGCCCCTCTCTCGCAACGATCTGGCAGATGCGGATTTTTCAGGCATTGAGACCGTCGTGCATTGCGCAGCCCTTGCGCATCGCACGGGCGCGGAACGACCCGATGCCGATGCCTTCGACGCCGTCAATCATCGGCTGACCGTCGAACTCGCCGCAAAGGCGAAACTGGCGGGCGTAAAACGCTTCATCTTCGTTTCGACCATCTACACCATTGCCGGAAACCCGTCGCCGCTCACGCCCGACATGCCGCTGTCGCCAAGGGCAGATGATGACTATGGACGCGCCAAGGCAAAGGCGGAAGCGGCACTGCTGGCGATGACCGGCATCGAGATCGTCATTGCACGTCCCGTACTCGTCTACGGTCCCAGCGCGCGCGCCAATCTCCGGGCCTTGATGAAACTCTGCGATAGCGCATTTCCGCTGCCTTTCGGCATGGCGAACAATCAGCGCAGCTTCGTGTCGTTGCAAAATGCCGCCCGCGCACTTGTATTCCTGTCGCAGGCTTCTGCCGAGAAAGTCGCCGGGCGAGTGTTCCATCTGGCCGAACCCAAGCCACGTTCAACACGCGAGCTGGTATCCATCGCCCGCCGTGCCATGGGGCGTCCGACGCGGCTTCTCCCCTTGCCGCCAGTGCTGATGCGCTTGCTGCTGACGGGTCTCGGCAAAAAGGGGCTTTTTGAGCAGTTGTTCGGTGATCTAGTGGCGGATACGTCGTCGCTGATCGCAGCCGGGTTTGAATATCTCCCCGGTGACCCGCAGATTGAAGCCATGGCTTTGGGATCCCGAAAAGCCTAGTTCTTGTCCCCAACCGCTTTGGGCGGGACGATGCGGGACTGCGTCTGCACTGGCGCGCTTTTTGCCACTTCCGGCTTTTTGGTCACCGAACCGGTAATCAGCGTTGCGCTATCCGGTTTGTTACGACCGCCGACAAGCTGATCCTCATGCACCCAACCGATCATATTGGTCTTCGGAACGATAATGCGATGCCAGCGACCAGTTTTACCGTAGGAGCGCATCTCGCGCCCTTTTTCCACGGTGCCGATGGCTGCCGATTTATCCCAGGCATTCTTGTGAATGGTAAGCTGCGTTCGGGCATAGACCACCGAAGGTGAATGCGCAGGCGTGTTGACGCCGCGCGGCGGCATCATATGTGGGCCGGTAGGCGCTGACGTGACGACCTGATTGGTCGGACGCGGCGGCTTTGGCGCCTGAACGGTGACTTGAGTGGGCGCTTGCACTGCTGCCTGCTGAACGGGCTTCTGTACAACAGGCGCAACAGGTGCAGACGGACGCGGCACAGGGCCAACGGCAGCACCGTAATCCTTGTCCTTCGACGGCGCGGTCGGCTCTGGAGCTTTGGCGGTAACGGTCGGCTTGCTCTCCGTGCGGGGCGCCGTCGATGCGAATGGATTGGTCGCGGAACGCTGGAACAGGGAGACCAGCGCGTCCTGCGGGCTTTTATGCTGCGATGTGGCCCACAGGCTGAAAGCGCCGAGACCGAGGATAGCTGCCAGCGCCAGAACGGGCGCAGACGAACCAGATCCGCCCTTGGTGGTGCGGGCCCTCTTTTTCGGTGCAGCCTTTCGGGCAGGCTTCCGTGCAGCCATATGTCTGACCCCTGTTCGAATCGCGATGGCTAGACGCTAACAAGTCTTCCTTCGCATTTCGTTACCTGAGGATGATCGGGCGATGGCTGGCCCGCCAAATAGAAAACGCCGCTTTCGCGGCGTCTCTAATTCATTGTGAAGAAGCTAATCAGTGTCCGGACGTCTTGCCGTCACAGGAAGTTTCGCCGGAAACCTTATCCTGTTGTTTCTGGTTCGATTCCTGCTCTTCAACTGCGTCGCGCCACTGGGCCCATTCGCGTTCGTGACGACGATAAAGTTCATCGGAAACAGTCTGGATACTCATTTCGATCCTCCGTTCATCTGGCGAAGCAAATAACACGGAGCTGTCCAGAACGTTGCATCACAAAGCGTAAGCGCTTGAAATCTAAATCGGTTTATATGTTTATAACCTTTTCAGACCTCAATTTTCCTGAACGGAAACACCACCTTCTCCGATTTTCAACTCAATCCCGGCGGGTTTTGTCTCTTCGCGATAGACGTAAAAAGCCAGACCAGCCGCAACGACGATCAACGCGCCGATAATCAGATAAAGCCCGTTTCTGTTCACGTGTAACTCCTCATTATGATCGATAAGGTTGGAACGCTTGAGCGCGGCATCGGTTCCGATAAAGAAAGCCCACGCAAACTGATGTCTGCGTGGGCTGCTGTTGGTCTGACCGTACGATCAGTGGGTTATGGCGGGCAGGGTTTCCGCCGGAACCATATGGGTAAATGGCGGCAGATAGGCCTGTGCCATCACCAGAAGGCCAATGAGTGACGCCAGCGCAACCGAATGGAAAAACACATAGCGCAGGATTTTCGACTCATGGCCGTACCACTGGGTTGCCGTGGAGGCGACGACGATAGACTGCGCATCGATCATCTTACCCATGACGCCGCCCGACGAGTTGGACGCAGCCATCAGCACCGGCGACAGCCCAAGTTGCTCGGCGGTAATCTTCTGCAATCCGCCGAAAAGCACGTTGGATGCCGTGTCCGAACCGGTGAGCGCAACACCGAGCCAACCAAGCATTGCGCCGAAGAACGGATAGACCCAGCCGGTCTGCGCGAAAGCAAGGCCAAGCGTGGCGTCTGTGCCGGAATAGCGCGTGACATAGCCAAGCGCCAGCATGGCCGCGATGGTGATGAGCGAGAAGCGCACCACATAGGCGGTCTTGCCATATTCCCTGAGAAGCTTGAACGGATTGAAGCCGAGAACCAGTCCCGCCACGATGGCAGAGAGCAGAATGCCAGATCCGGTGGCCGATAGCAGGTTGAGCGTATAGACCGCCGCCTCTGCATGGGCTTCGGCGACGACGGGCGGCACCTTGAACACCAGATTATGCAGATAAGGCACCTGAACCTTCAGCACCCAGAGCGAGTCGAGCCATGTGCGGAACTGCGGCGTTCCCCATAGAAATACGAAGACCGACAGGATCAACCATGGCAGCCATGCGCGGAAGACGGTGCCGCTCGCATGTTGCTGGGGCGGTGTATAGGGCGCGGCGACTTCATCCGCATCGAGACTGGTGGACGTCCAGATGCGTTTCGGCTGCCATATCCGCAGAAATCCGGCGAGCGCTGCCATGGAACAGACGGCGGCAATCACATCGACCAGCCACGGACCATGGAAGTTTGAAACCAGATATTGCGGAACCGCAAAGGCGACACCGGCAACCAGCAAGGCAGGCCAGACTTCCAGCATGCCTTTACGCCCGGCAAAGGCCCATATCAGCCAGAAGGGTACGATAACCGAGAAAAATGGCAATTGCCGCCCGATCATGCCGGATAGCTGCAGGAGGTCGATGCCGGTCACGGCGGAAAGCGCAATGACCGGTGTTCCAAGTGCGCCATAGGCGACGGGGGCGGTGTTCGCAATCAGCGACAGGCCTGCCGCCGGGAGAGGTGCAAAGCCCAGCCCCATGAGCATGGCGGCTGTCACGGCCACTGGCGTGCCGAAACCCGCCGCACCTTCGAAGAATGCACCGAAGGAAAAGGCGATGAACAAAAGCTGGAGCCGACGATCCGGCGTGATCCCGGCGATTGAATCGCGCAGAATGTTGAATTGCCCGGTCTGTTCGGTGAGGCGATAGAGAAAAATGACGTTGAGAATGATCCAGCCGATGGGCAGCAGGCCATAGGCTGCGCCATAGAGGGCTGTTGCGCCTGCCTTGTCGGCGGGCATTCCAAATCCAATGACGGCGATGATGAGAGCGGTCAGAAGACCGAGTATTGCTGCAGTATGGGCTTTCATATGGAGAAAGCCGATGCCGCCCAGCAGGACGACAATTGGCAAAGCGGCGAGCAATGTTGACCAAAACATGCTGCCCAAAGGGTCATATACTTGATTCCAGGGCATGGTTCCTCCCTTCCTGGACTGAAAATGTTCCTCTCTTCAATGCAAAATGCTTCATCGGTCTGCGTGCCGATGAATAGGCAATGGACAGCCATCCTCTCCCAGGAGGTGCCTATTACCGATCGTTGACTTATGTTGACGATTGATTGGTAAACTTACTTTACCAGGACTGTCAATTCTATGGTGTCTGCTACTTTAGGCATGGAGATGCTATTCAAGCCACGAACAAGACTGTGTTTCATGTGCTGACGTAACGTCAGGACTGTGTTTTGTCGGGGCGTTACAGGCTGTTAGCAGCCGCTTTTTCGTCGTTATTCCAGCGCATAATACAAGGCCTCTTTGAGAGGAGGCTGTCATGGTCACGCGCGCATTGCCGCCGAAGGAATTCGAGGCACAGAATGTTCGTCAGGGCAGGCAGGGAACCCAGGTTCTTACCGTGTTGATTGCCAGTCTGATGGCATCCATCGTCGTGTGGATGTTTGTCGGGCTGTTTGGATAGAACCGGGCAGATAGAGCATATAGTCCTTTCGCGCTAGTCGCCGATGAAGCGGCGAGACGGGATTTGTTTCTGACGCGAATCGTGAGCGAAGCTTCAATCGGGTTGACGTTGAAGCCTTCGCACGAAAAGACATTGTCCAGATTTCAAAGAAACATCTATTGATAGAGCGGGGGAAGGCACTGCGAGTCGTCAATTTGCGTTGACTGTTGTGAACACCCTGCCGGCGGCTGGGTCGGCACATCAATAAGGGAACCAGTCAAAGTAAATTGGGAGAACTTTTATGCGTGTCTTGAAGCGTATCGTTTTGGCTGCATCAATTGCGACCATGGCAACCGCGATTGGCGGACTGGCAATGACTGCCGCAAATGCCGAAGCGCCACTGAAACTCATCATCGGCACCGAGGGCGCCTATCCTCCGTTCAATTTCATCAACCCGGATGGCACCCTGTCTGGCTTCGACGTGGACATCGCGAAAGCGCTTTGCGATGAGATGAAGGCTGAATGCACTTTCATCACGCAGGAATGGGACGGGACGATCCCCGCGTTGCAGGCCGATAAATTCGATGCCTATGTTTCGTCCATGTCGATCACGGAAGAACGCAAGAAGCAGGTCGACTTCTCCAACAAATATTACAACACGCCTCCAGGCATTGCCGTTCCAAAGGATAGCGACATCAAGGGCGTGACCAAGGCGGACCTGGCAGGCAAGACGGTCGGCGTTCAGGTTTCCACCACGCATGCCAATTATGCCGAGCATGCCTTTGCCGACAGCACGATCAAGGCTTACCCGACGGCGGAAGAATATCGCCTCGATCTTGCCAATGGTCGTCTGGATGCCGCCAATGACGACAGCGTCACGCTGGCCGAATGGTTGAAGACGCCGGATGGCGCATGCTGCAAGATGGTGGGCACTTATCCGCCGGACCCGGAAATTCATGGTGTGGGCGTGGGCGTTGCCTTGAAGAAGGGGCGGCCGGAACTGGTTGAAAAGTTCAACGCTGCCATCAAGGCTATCCGTGCGAACGGAAAATACAAGGAAATCAACGACAAATATTTCGACTTCGACGCCTACGGCTCCGAAGACTGATTTTATCCACGAATCTGCACCGGCTTTGCGAGTCGCAAGCCGGTGCGTTCAAAGGGAGGTTTGCACCCGCGAACCTCCCTTTGACATTTATGGCTGTGGAGTAGTTGCGCGCACTGATCGCGGCGTTACGGGGACTTTTCGGGGTGTCCGGTCCAGTAATGTGTCAACCCGTCGTTTTTTTTATGAAAGTTTGAAAATAGCTCTTGCCTTAGGAAAGCGAATTCTCTAGGGAACTCAACGTCCGAAAGGGCCACGGAGCGTAGCGCAGTCTGGTAGCGCACCTGATTTGGGATCAGGGGGTCGCAGGTTCGAATCCTGCCGCTCCGACCATTTTTTCCCCACCATGATTGACCTGAAAAACCAAGCTATCCTGTGCTTGGCTTGAACCGCGCGTCTTTATCGCGTTGACATGGATTGGTGGGTCTACTATTGCCTTGTTGAAATTCAGAGCCCTTACGGGGGCGACAAGAGCATAGTCCAAGGTTCTTCAAATGGTTGCACGCATTTTCCGTCCAGCTAAGACTGCCATGCAGTCCGGTCAGGCCAAGACAGATCAATGGATCCTCGAATACGAGCCGGAAACCCCGCGCAAGGTCGAGCCATTGATGGGCTACACGTCGTCAGGCGATATGAGAAGCCAGATCCGTCTCGCTTTCGATAGTCAGGAAGACGCTATTGCCTATGCAAAGCGCTACGGCATTGCCTATCGCGTTTCCGAGCCGAATGAACCGAAGCGCCGCAAAGTGTCCTATTCGGACAATTTCCGCTTCGACCGCACGATGCCCTGGACGCATTGACAGTTTCCCCGGCCTGGCAGTTCACGCTAAGGCCGGGATATGACGCCCGGGCTTCTACCAAGCCCGGAGCGCTGCAAATGTCTTCGACTTTTAAAAGACGAGGTCCCGTAGCTCAGCTGGATAGAGCACCGGCCTTCTAAGCCGTAGGTCGCAGGTTCGAATCCTGCCGGGATCGCCATTCTTTCTTTTCCCCCTTGTAACCAACTGAAAAAGCTCAACCTTTTTTAAGGTGTGGGGCTTTGGTTTCTAGGTGAGGGGATGGCATGTTCTTCTTTAGTTTCTTCGCGCCGGATTGAGCCAGCTTTTTGGCATTGGCCTGCTTGATGTAATGAGCAGCCATGGCGTCGGTTGTCCAACCGAAAAGCGCCTTCAGTTCTGCATTGCTTCCTCCGCTCTCTGCAACAATCTGTGCCAGCAATTTACGCAGCCCGTGCGCCCGACCGGTTACGTTCGCTTCGTCGCAAACTTCAGCAAACCAGTTCCCGAATGATGCTTCACTCTTGAATGGTCGGCCCTGTATCGGTGTGGTCAGAAACGCCAATTGGCTTATGGTGCAAGCGTCGATAGATTTCTGTAAGCTCGGATGGACGGGGATGAAAAGAGGCTCATCGTTTTTCTGGGCCCTAAACTCGATCACAGCATTACGGATGTGTTGCGGGCCAAGGCGATAAACGTCTGATCGACGCAGGCCTGTAAACAGAAGTAGGTCCATGGCAAGACGCGCCAAGGAGCCGAGCTTATGCTTTTCATAGAATTTCGCCACATCATCGTAATTCCAAGGGGTGTGGCCAATAACTTTTGCCTTCGGTCGCCTTACGTCCTTGACGGGATTGGTACGGGCATAGCCAGCATCTACAGCCCATTCAAAAAGATACCCCATCACTTTCATGAAATTTATTGCGGCAAACGGGGTGTCGGCGCGCCTGTCGCGCCCGGCAGCGATGGTATTGCGGGTTACCTGAGAAACCAGCATTTTGCCGCCCGTTTCACAAACTGCCTTCAGGATATTGGACCGCATGCGCTGAGTGCTTGGCGCTAGTGCCTTAAACGCTGCCGAAGCCTCGTACTTGGTCACAAGCCATTGAAGCGTGAATTTCGATGGTGCGCTAGCCGTTCCGACCTCTTGCCCTGCAATCAGCCCGCGCCACTGAGAAACGAACTCTGGCGAGCCGTACTCGCCAATCATTCGAGTGCGAGGCCCTTCGCCAATACGGAAGTACCAGACAACGCGCCCGTGGGTGTCTCCGCGAGCTTTTGCGAGCAGGCGCTCATGGCGACGGCACATTTCGCATTCGGGATCAAAACACGCCGCAACTTGTTCCGCCAATCCACATTTCAATCCGGCGCATCAGCCTTCACGGTCGAACCCGATCAAGGTTGACGCCTTGATAAATATCAAGGAAAGCGCCGTGGGCACGCCCTACGCGCGCGGACATATCAATGATGCGCAGTGGGCGGCAGCTGGACGATTCCGCATGTACTGGGAACAATCCGGCGCAAAGGGTGCTATCGCAATCGACTATGGCCGGGTTCAGGTTGACGGTGGCAAAGCACTTGATCCGCTACCAGATCGCGTGGTCGAAGCTACCCATCATCTGAATAGCTGCCTTCCGGTTCTCGGCAAGCGCACCTTTGACATGATGATCAAAGTCGTTGGGCAGGGCATGGAAATAGCGGACCTCGCCAAGACCCAGCGCGAGAAGACAACATTCAGCGATTACATCAAAGATGGCCTTGAAGAATTGTCTGTGCATTGGGGGTATAAAACGCGATAGGTAGTTGCCCGCTTAAGCGAATTACACTATATTTTGTATTGTGGTGATTTGCGCTTAAGGCGCGGTCTGATTTGCAAGGCGGTCTTCGGGCCGCTTTTTGATTCCGAGGCAATGCCTCAACGGAATGCGAGGCGGTACGGATCACGGGATTTACCGGTAGGCTGCGCAGCTTAGGCATGAAAAGCCGACCGCATCGCATACAATTCGAGTGGATAAACAGGCTCGCATAGCTCAGCTGGATAGAGCAGTCGCAGCCCGACGCGGGACGACAGGTCGCAGGTTCAAATCCTGCTGCGAGCCTGCCACTCGGACAATAATCAGAACGGCGGCGCTGAAAGCAGGGAAGCGCAAGGTCAGATGCGGTAACGGTGCACCGTGAGCAAGCAGCCTGAGTATAGACAGCGTTGGTGCAACGCACGCTACGATTTACTCCCACTGTCTGGGTAGCGCCAGACCCGTTCTGGTCAAATATCAGGAGCAGCTTACAAGGTTGCTTACAAGGTTTCAGCCCCGCCATCGTGCGGGGGCTTTATAAAGTAATGCCGAGGCTATCGATTAGCTCTGGTCGACTGACCGCGTTAAGCGCTTCCACGACCGCTCGTCGCTCATCTAACGATCCCTGTTGAAGCTCCGCAGCAATGGCTTCCCAAGGCTCTCATGTCAGCGTCAGCATCATTCTCGTGGTCTTCGATGTATGTAATAGCGATTGCTATCGCGGCGGCGAGATGTTGCATGATCATACCTCATTATACGGCGTAATTGGGCAAGCCCAAAAGATACAACCGTGAGTCTCGTCGGGGAACAAGTGAGATCAGCTACCCAACGAAGCGATCGTCGCAAATAGAATGATGAACGATAGAAGAACAGCAGTGAGGCCGCCGAACACAGCGGCTCGGAGTGCCCGAAAGCTGGGTTCCGTAAAGAATGGCGTTAGTCGACTGAACCTTTTCCCCATACGATGACCGGTGCCCAGTTCTCGATCTTCCACGCGCTCAACGAGACTTCCCGTTTTCACCAATACGGCGGCTAGCGAGATTAGAAACGTGGCAAACCCAACGAGTAGCACTGTCGATGCCATCCAGAACGCAGCCTGAACTACAATCGAATGTTCCTCTGGTCTGAATGCCATACCCGCCCCAACCGTTAATTTCCCCATCTCGGAGTATCCTGTGACACTTACGCCAAAGCAAGAGCGGTTTGTCGCTGAATACCTGATTTATCTGAACGCCACGCAGGCAGCGATCCGGGCAGGATACAGCGAGAAGACGGCTCAGCAGCAGGGTTGACGCATTGTTCGTCGCTGCTTCCGAAATCATCAAGGCATCGAACAACGCAAATGGCGCGCGCACGGGCGTCACCGTCAAAGATTTCGGTGGGGTTGAGTAGGTCTTCACGTGGCTCTGATAGCCAGAGATGCCAGTTCTTCTCCTCCAGAATGACCGGCATGCGGTTGTGAATTTTCGCCATCAAGTCGTTAGCAGCACAGGTAATTATGGTGCAGCTTTTTACGTTTTCGCCTGTAGCTTTGTCGTGCCACGTATCGTACAGGCCAGCAAAGGTGAGAGGCTTGCCGTTCTTGGCGGATATGAACCAAGGCTGACGCGCCTCTTTCGGGCCTGACCATTCGAAGAAGCCAGTCGCAGGGATTAGACAGCGCGAGCGATTAAACGGTCCTGCGAAAGTCCGCTTTTGCTTCAACTCCTCGGCCTTGGCATTAAAAGTGGTGTACTTGAATTCGCTCAATGACTGCTTCCATGAACTCGGAATGAGCCACCAACGCATTTCGGAATAGTCGAGTGTGCCGCCGTTCTGCGTAATGACGCCAACCTGCGTTGTGGGCGCGATATTGTAGCGAGGCTGGATATTCCGAGGCGTTACAGCCGTCAGATTGTACATCGCGTGGATTTCAGCCCACGTATAGGTCTGGGTAAACCGTCCGCACATGCGCGCCTCCTCGTTTGCAAAAAGGTAGGGCGCTCCAATGTTTCGTCTACTATGCAAAACGGTGTGAGGGTCGTTTAAAATTCCATAATGAAATCAATGCTCACTAATGTCGCCACACCTTTTGCGTAAACCATTGTTTTAATTATATAAATATCAATAAATTGCAGTCCTGCCGGGATCGCCATTCTTTCCCAAATTCCATCACAGTTTTTAGTAATACTGCCGATATCCGTGGATATAGCCCGATTGTCTTTCTTGTTTGCAGCTTTTACGCGTATTTCAGCAAAGCTTAAACAAATGAAAGAGGAGAGGGCATGCGTTATATTCCAACGGCGGTGGCCGGGTTAGTCGGTCTGGCCTTGCTCAGCATTATTCTGGGCTCGTGGTACACGATCGACGAAGGTGAGCGCGGCGTTATTCTGCGATATGGCGCGGTGGCCGGTGTCGCGCAGCCTGGGCTGGGGTTCAAGATCCCCATGATTGATTCCATCGTTCGTGTTTCTGTCCAGTCGAAAGCGGCGATCTATAATCAGATGGAAGCCTATAGCCGCGACCAGCAACCGGCGACCATGAACCTGTCGGTCAATTATCGCATTCCGCCGGATCGCGTCGAGGAAGTCTACGCCAATTATGGCGGTGAAGATGGTCTGCTTTCGCGTCTTGTGGAGCGTCGCGTCTTCGAGGAAAGCAAGACGGTGTTCGGCAAGTTCAATGCCGTGACCGCTATTCAGGAGCGCAGCCGTCTCAATCAGGAGATTGCAGAAGCCATCCAGAACAGTGTGCGCGGGCCGGTTGTCGTCGATAGTGTCCAGATTGAAAATATCGATTTCTCGGACGCCTATGAACAGTCCATCGAGCAGCGCATGCTGGCCGAGGTGGAAGTGCAGCGCTTGCGCCAGAACGCCGAGCGCGAAAAGGTGCAGGCGGAAATTACTGTGACGCAGGCCAAGGCGCAAGCCGATGCGCGCCGTGCGGAAGCTGAAGCTCAGGCCGATGCTGTGCGTCTTCAGGCTGAAGCTGAATCTGAAGCCATTCGCCTGCGCGGCGAGGCTGAAGCAACCGCCATCAAGGCACGCGGCGATGCATTGCGTGACAATCCCGGTCTGGTGTCGCTGACCCAGGCCGAACGCTGGAATGGGCAACTGCCTTCGACCATGTTGCCGAACAGCTCGATCCCGATGCTGAATCTTACGCCGCAGACGGTATCGGAATAAACTAAAAATGGCGGGGTTTTGCCCCGCCATTTTCTTGACCTGTTCGTCACATTATCGCGGTTCGTTACCGCGCGGACGTATATAGGCACGTGGGCCGCCATAGCCGCCGGGACGACCGCCGTGCCAGCCGGGGCGATCCCAGTTTCGGTTACGATAGCGGTAATCCGGACGCCCTCCCCAGTAGCCGCGACGATAATAGTAATCATCGCGGTCGTTGAGCGCAGAGCCGATTGCCACGCCCGCGATCAGCGGAATACCGATGAGGGCTGCATTGCGCCCGAAATCATTGGAATAACCGCTGCCCACCGTTCCTTCCTGAAACGCGATATAGCGTGAAGAGGACCAGCCGTGGGTTGCGCCATAGCTCACCTGACACCAGCCATAACCCGAAGTGCAGCCATGCACCGTCACGGGCGCTCCGCCCGGAATAGCGCCCATGGAAGGATAATTGGTGCTGGGTCCGGTCCGGATATTGAGATTGGCAGTGGAGATTGCATTTGCGGCCTGCGCCGCACCTGCCGACAAGACTCCGACTACAACGAGAGCAGCTTTCCAAGCGAGTTTCATCGAACATCTCCCTGAATGACCACGATGAATAATGATATCTTTTATAAAACGAAGGTGATGGACGAAAGTTCCTCTTTTGATCTTGGTAAACGACATAAGCTCAGGGGGCTGAATCGGAGAACCAAACCGCAATGCAAATAAAAAGCGCCGGATTATCCGGCGCTTCTGAATGCGAATTCTTCGTTCGTCTCGGCTTAACGCTTGCAGCGCGCAACGTAAATCTGACCATGACGGTTGCGATATTGGCAATTGCCATTGCGCAGTTCGCGCACCAGCAGGCCGCCAAGGGCACCAGCACCCGCACCGATCAGGGCGCCACGTCCGCCACCGGCAATGCCACCGATGATGGCGCCTGCGCCGGTGCCTATCGTCAGGTCTTTTTCAGTGGTGGTGCAGCCCGAAATTGCCATTAGCGCCACCAGTCCAAGTGCTACTTTCCGCATTTCTGTCTCCTCCATGAGTGCAACGATGCAATAAGAACGATTCGCATTGAAATCGGTTGCTTGAAATTAAAGGAGAATTTGCAGGGAAAACAGTCACTAGCGGCGATAGCGCAGAATGACCGCAATCGCCAGAACGGCAAGCCCGATGGCGATGAAACCCTGAATAATGAAAACCGCATTCATCATGATGTCGTCCTTCAGCGCCGGTGGCGTTCTTCGTCAGGCCACCGCGCATAGTTTGCCACTCACAGCGCTTTCAGCAAAGTGCGAAGCGCTACCAATCGTTCAGATGGCTGCAAAGCCCTTTTCAAGATCGGCGATAATATCCGCCACATCTTCCAGACCGATCTGGAGGCGGATGACCGGACCCGGATAATTGCCCTTGGCAATCAGGCGGTCGGCAACGCGCACCTGCAACGCAAGGCTCTCATAACCACCCCATGAATAGCCGAGGCCGAAAATCTCCAGCGCATTGAGGAAGGCATGGGCTTCCGCCTGTCCGCCGTCTTTCAACACAAACGAAAAGATGCCGGACGAGCCTGTGAAGTCGCGCTTCCAGATATCATGGCCGGGATGGCTTTCGAGCGCCGGGTGCAGAACCTGCGCCACCGCAGGATGGCTTTCCAGCCAATGGGCGACTTCCAGAGCGCTCTTGCGGTGATGTTCCAGACGGACGCCCATGGTGCGCATGCCGCGCAGGATCTGATAGGTGTCGTCAGGACTGGCGCAAAGTCCAAGCGTTCCATGGGTTTCCAGAAGCTGCGGCCAGCACTTTTCATTGGCGGACACGGTGCCGAACAGAATGTCGGAATGGCCGGACGGATATTTGGTGGAGGCGTGAATGGTAACGTCCACGCCGAAGTCGAGCGCCTTGAAATAAACCGCCGTTGCCCATGTATTGTCCATCATCACGATGGCGCCGCCCTTGTGCGCGGCTTCCACGATGGCCGGAATATCCTGCATCTCGAAAGTGTTGGAGCCGGGGGATTCCGTGAAGACGACCTTGGTGTTGGGCCGCATCAGCGCTGCGATGCCCGCTCCGATTTCCGGATCATAATATTCGACATCCACGGCCATGCGCTTCAGGATCGTATCGGCAAAGTGGCGGGTCGGATTATAGATCGAATCGACCAGCAAAGCGTGATCGCCAGGAGACAGAAATGCCAGCAGCGGCACGGTGACGGCCGCCAGACCGGATGGCACACAGATCGTTCCGGCAGAGCCTTCCAACGCGTTGATTGCATCGCAAAGCGCATCGCTGGTCGGCGTTCCGCGCGTACCATAAGTGTATTTCTGGTCGCCGGTGGACATGGTTTGGGCATCCGGGAAAAGCACGGTCGAGGCGCGGACGACGGGCGGGTTGACGAAGCCGTGATAGTCGCGTGGCTGATAGCCATCATGCGCCAATCGTGTGTTTATCCCCAGTTTCGCCGTCTTATCTTGCTGCTTAGCCACGAAATTGCCTCCAGACCATGTTGCATGCGTTCCGCCGGTTCTCTTTTGGAGAGTGCTGCATGGTCGTACCGACTACCGGATGCGGCCAGATGCGGTTGGCAGAAAGATCATCGATTCCGTCTGTTGCGGAATATTTAGAAGTTCATTCGATAAGCCGCGTCAGGGCTGGATGCAACCCCGCGTTCAGTGCTTGAAGCGCAAGACGCGATGCGAAAAGGGAATAATGGAATGTCATCACCGGATTTGAAAAATACGCTTCTCAATCCGGTATATGCGGCCATTGAACTTATTCGCGCTTGTCTGAGACCGGCCTACAAGGGCGCGCCGTCTTCCTGGACGATGCAGATGACTGCAATCGTCGTGCTGCTGCCGTTTATCATCCTGATTCTGCATCTGTGGGATGCCGATATCGTTCGTGCGGCGGCTGGAAGCAGCAATATCATCATGGAAGTTCTGCGAACGGTCACTGATGCCATTCGCACCGTTGTCTGGCTGGCTGTCGCGCTGGTTGTCTGGGTGGTCACGGCCTTTATTCTGTCGCCGACCTATCGGGGCCAGATGCGTCACGCGCTCACGCGGTGGCATGGCTGGGCAACGCTGGTTCTGGCATCCATCGTGGTGGGCAGCATTCCGTCTGAAATTGGCAAGCTGGCGATCGGTCGCGCGCGCCCGTATTTGCTTGATCAATATGGCGCTGCCTATTTCTCGCCGTTCAAGGGCGAGTTTCTTTATGAAAGCTTTCCATCCGGCCATTCGATGATGGCTGGTATCATGATGGTATCGCTGAGCATTTTTCTGCCGCGCTGGCGCCTGCCGATCATTGTCGTTAGTCTGTTGTTCTGCATCAGCAGACTTGCAGCCGGAGCGCATTTTCCGACCGACATTGTGGCAGGTTGTACCATTGGCTCTCTCGCAACCCTATGGGTGGCGCGCTACATGGCGACGCGAAATATTATTTTTTCATTGGACGCTAATAGAGCGCTCCCAACGGTCTGATTTTGCCCGGTTTTACCCGGTCTCTGGACAGTGGCGAGAAAATGTAATCAATTTAAACATTTGTTATTGCTATGTTTTCCTTGAAGGAATTCTGGCGGGTGCCAAATGGCGTGCTTTGGTGAGCGCACTACCCAGAAATTGGGAAACCGTGTAAAAAATTTAGGCTCGCGTTCGAACTTTTCCACGAAACGCTGATTTTGCTGCTGATATTAACTTGACCATTGCCCAATTATCGCCTTCGATAAGGCGGTGAAGGCGACAGGCGCCGCTATGCTCAGACATAAATAGAAGGCCGGATAACCGGTCGGGGGCGAGGGGCGGTCTGCTAATGCAGTATGGGTTGGGGAGGAGCGTACGGCTTTTCCGGAAAACCTGTGCAACAAACAACGAGAGAAACGCGTGGTGTGTTTACGCCCATCGTTTCCAGGGAACAAAAAGGTTGCAGGCCAGATGAAAAATACAATTTTGATGGGGGTACTGGGTGCAGCAGCGCTTTTTGGCGCGGCTTCGGGGGCATCCGCCGACACACTTTCCGATGTTAAGGCAAATGGCTCCGTGAAATGTGGCGTGAACACCGGTCTTCTCGGTTTCGCTTCGCCGAACGATAAAGGCGAATGGTCAGGCTTTGACGTCGATTATTGCCGCGCCGTTGCATCGGCGATCTTCGGCGATCCGACCAAGGTGAAGTTTACGCCGCTGAATGCGAAGGAGCGCTTCACGGCGCTGCAATCGGGTGAAGTGGACGTTCTGATCCGCAACACGACCTGGACCATTAGCCGTGATACTTCGCTCGGCCTGGATTTTCCGGGCGTCAACTATTTTGACGGTCAGGGCTTCATGATCAACTCGAAGAAGCTCTCCGGCATCAACTCGGCGCTTCAGCTTTCGGGCGCTTCCATCTGCGTTCAGGCCGGCACGACGACCGAGCTGAACATGGCCGATTATTTCCGTTCCAATAAAATGGAATATAATCCGGTCGTCTTCGAAAAGGTCGACGAAGCCAACGCTGCCTATGATTCCGGCCGTTGCGATGCTTACACCACCGACCAGTCCGGCCTCTATGCAATTCGCCTGACGCTCGCCAATCCGGATGATCACGTCATCCTGCCGGAAATCATTTCCAAGGAACCGCTGGGTCCCGCTGTCCGTCAGGGCGATTCGAAGTGGGCTGACGTCATCCGCTGGACGCATTTCGCGCTGTTGAATGCTGAGGAATTCGGTATTACCAAGGCGAATGTCGACGAGATGAAGAACTCCGACAATCCGGAAATCAAGCGTTTGCTTGGCACGGAGACCGATACCAAGATTGGTACCGATCTGGGCCTCGATAACGACTGGGTGGTCAAGATCATCAAGGGTGTCGGTAATTACGGCGAATTGTTCGACCGTAACCTGGGTAGCGGTAGCCCGCTCAAGATCGCACGCGGTCTCAATGCCCAGTGGTCGAAGGGTGGCTTGCAATACGGCATGCCGATCCGCTAAAGGCGACAGCTTTTGCATCTGACATGAGGTGGGGGCACTGGCATCCGCCTCATGCCGGATTTATCGGCTCTCTATTTCGTTGAAGCAGTTTCCCGCAAAGATCATCGGGATCTGACAGCAGCACAAGCATTTGAAATTGGGGCGATTGCCCACAAGAGCTCATAGCATTTCGCTGGCCAGACATTTGAACCGGCCCGTCGCAAAAATAATGGTTCGGCTGCATTGTCGTTTCGAGAATTACGCTCCGGTTTTTGGGGCGTCGTTTCCGTTCCGAAAATTTTGCGCCTGACCAAAGGTACAGGAAACATATGGCTTCCTATTCTGCAACCGAACGCCATGATGGCGGTGGAACCTCACTTCTGTACGATCCGCGCGTTCGCGGCATCTTCTACCAGATTTTAGTGTTCGTCGCGGTCGTGGGCGCGATCTACTGGATCGTCGGAAATACGGTCACCAACCTGCAGCGCGCAAATATCGCTTCGGGCTTCGGCTTTTTGAAAGGCCGCGCAGGCTTCGATGTCAGTCAGACACTGATTTCGTATAACAGCGATTCGACTTATGCCAGAGCCTTTCTGGTGGGGCTCGTCAACACGCTCTATGTTGCAGGTCTGGGCGTTATCACAGCCTCGATCATCGGCTTTCTTGTCGGTATCGGTCGTCTGTCCCGTAACTGGCTGATCCGCAAGCTCTGCACAGTCTATGTTGAAGTGTTTCGCAACATTCCGCCGCTGCTGGTCATTTTCTTCTGGTATTTCGGCATTTTGTCCACTTTGCCGAATGTGCGCGAAAGCATCAGCGGACCGTTGCACACCTATATTAATACACGCGGTTTCTTCATGCCCGCACCCGTGTGGGGTGAGAAGGCGTGGCTCATTTCGGTGGCGCTGGTGCTCGGCATCGTTGCGTCTTTCGTGGTGGCGCGCTGGGCCAGACGCCGGCAGATGGCGACCGGCCAGCCCTTCCATACGCTCCGTGCGGCGATAGCATTGATCATCGGTCTGCCGCTGCTTGCCTTCATCGTGACCGGCTTTCCGGTTTCCTTCGATGTTCCGAAACTCGGTACCTTCAATCTGACGGGCGGTGCCCAGATCAAGCCCGAATTTCTGGCGCTTTTCCTGGCCTTGTCCTTCTATACAGCCTCGTTCATCGCTGAAACGGTTCGCGCGGGCATTCTCGGCGTCAACAAGGGGCAGACGGAAGCGGCCTATGCGGTTGGCATGCGGCCTGGTCCGACCATGCGCCTGATCATCGTGCCGCAGGCGCTACGCATTATCATCCCGCCTCTGTCGAGCCAGTATCTGAACCTCATCAAGAACTCCTCGCTGGCAATCGCCATCGGCTATCCGGATCTCGTCGCCGTTGGCGGCACGGTTCTCAATCAGACCGGACAGTCGGTTGAAGTCGTGGCAATCTGGATGGTGATCTATCTGGGCATCAGCCTGGTCACGTCCGCCATCATGAACTGGTTCAATGCCAAAATGGCGCTGGTGGAGAGATGACCATGGAAAAAGCCGATCTCCAATATATCCGCACGGAAATGGTCGATGGCGAAAAGCCGCCGCGTTCCGTACAGGGCTTTTCGCACTGGCTGCGCGTCAATCTCTTCGCGTCTCCAACCGATGCGGCTCTGACAATCTTCGCCCTGTTTGTGCTGGTCTGGTTTCTGCCGTCAGCCATTCAGTGGCTCTTCATCAATGCGGTTTGGAGTGGAACCGACCGCACGGCCTGTCTGACCGTCGCACAGGGTGGCGCACAGCCGGATGGCTGGTCCGGCGCTTGCTGGGCTTTCGTTCAGGCCAAGTATGAGCAGTTCATCTATGGACGCTATCCGATCGATCAGCGCTGGCGGGTCAATCTGACGGCTCTGCTCTTCGTCGTCCTTCTTGTGCCGCTTATGATACCGAAGGTGCCGCAGAAGGCGCTCAACGCCATTCTGTTCTTCTTCGTCTTCCCATTTGTGGCATTCTTCCTGCTGGTTGGCGGCTGGTTCGGTCTGCCCTTCGTGGAAACGCCACTCTGGGGCGGCCTTCTGGTAACGCTGGTTCTGTCCTTCGTGGGTATTGCAGTCTCTTTGCCGCTTGGCATTCTGCTGGCGCTTGGGCGTCGTTCGCATCTGCCCGTCATCAAGACATTCAGCATCATTTTCATCGAAATGGTGCGCGGTGTTCCGCTGGTAACGGTGCTGTTCATGGCGAGCGTCATGCTGCCGCTGTTCCTGCCGCCGGGCGTAACCTTCGACAAATTGCTGCGCGCCCTGATCGGCGTGGCGCTGTTCGCATCGGCCTATATGGCGGAAGTGGTGCGCGGCGGACTTCAGGCGATCTCACGCGGGCAATATGAAGGCGCGGATGCGCTCGGCCTCAGCTACTGGCAGAAGACAGGTCTCATCATCCTCCCGCAAGCGCTCAAACTGGTGATTCCGGGTATCGTGAATACCTTCATCGGGCTCTTCAAGGATACGAGCCTCGTCTACATCATCGGCATGTTTGATCTTCTGGGCATCGTGCGCCAGAGTTTCTCCGATGCCAATTGGGCTTCTCCACAGACGCCTGCGACCGGCCTCATCTTTGCGGGCTTCGTTTTCTGGATTTTCTGTTTCGCTATGTCGCGATACTCTATATTCATGGAACGACGGCTCGACACGGGTCACAAACGATAAAAAGAACAAAAGGGAATAATGGAATGAGTGCACAAAGCGCCCTCCCGCAATCAGAGCTCGGTGTCGAGGTCGACGGCTCGAAGATGCAGGTATCCAAAACCGATGTCGCCATCGAAATCACCAACATGCACAAGTGGTATGGTGAGTTTCATGTTCTGCGCGACCTCAATCTGAAGGTGATGCGCGGTGAGCGCATCGTCGTTGCCGGTCCGTCGGGCTCGGGCAAATCGACGATGATCCGCTGCATCAACCGTCTGGAGGAACATCAGAAGGGCAAGATCGTCGTTGACGGCATCGAGCTGACCAACGATCTGAAGAAGATCGATGAAGTGCGCCGCGAAGTCGGCATGGTGTTCCAGCACTTCAACCTCTTCCCGCATCTGACCATTCTGGAAAACTGCACGCTGGCACCGATCTGGGTGCGCAAGATGCCAAAGAAGCAGGCGGAAGAAATCGCCATGCATTATCTGGCCCGCGTGAAAATTCCGGAACAGGCCAATAAATATCCGGGCCAGCTTTCCGGCGGTCAGCAGCAGCGCGTGGCGATTGCCCGTGCACTGTGCATGAACCCGAAGGTCATGCTGTTCGACGAACCGACCTCGGCGCTGGATCCAGAAATGGTCAAGGAAGTGCTCGATACGATGGTGAGCCTTGCTGCGGAAGGCATGACCATGATCTGCGTGACGCACGAAATGGGCTTTGCCCGTCAGGTCGCTAATCGTGTGATCTTCATGGATCAGGGCCAGATCGTTGAACAGAATTCGCCAAACGAGTTCTTCGACAATCCGCAGCACGAACGCACCAAGCTGTTCCTCAGCCAGATCTTGCACTGATCCGGTTGAGTGCCTTGAATTGAAAACACCCGCCAGTCACGCTGGCGGGTGTTTTTATTGGTCGGGTCGTTTCGACCAAGCCGCCGCTTACTCTGCGTGTGGTCCTTCGCAAAACTGGATGCGGTTGCCGAAAGGATCAATCACGCTCATCACGCGCCCCCAGGATTGGGTTTCAATTCCGGGACGCATGAAGCGATAGCCGCGCGAAGTGATTTCCTTATGCAAGGCATCGATGCCTTGCATGCGCACAAAAATGTTAGCGCCGGGGCTGCCATCGCCGTGATGCTCGCTCAAATGCAGGATCAAGCCTTCGCGCGACACCTGCATATAAAGCGGCATATCCTCCGCAAATCGGTGCTCCCAGTCCACGGTGAAGCCCAGAAAACCGATATAGAACTCCCTGGCTTTATCGATGTCGAAAATCCTGAAGATGGGGCATGTTTGTTCAAACTGGATTGTCATGTTGAGCTAGCTCGCTCCGATGAGAGACGGGACGGTGAGGTGTTTCGCCGCGCAGTATAGACGGAAGCCATAGCTCAATCTTCCACGAAGTGGCGCAGGCGCTGCAAGGCATCATCCCACTGGGTTGAAACGGCGGCGAGATAGGCGCGGGCATCGACAAGCGGTGCCGGATGCAGGCGGAAATGACTTTCCCGCCCGATCTTTTCGCGATGCACAAGCCCGACCTGTTCGAGAACGGACAGGTGCTTGGTTACGGCTTGCCGCGTGATGCTGCCATTCTGTGACAGCACCACGATAGAACGGCTCTCACCGTCGCTCAATGTCTCTATGAGAGCGAGTCTCGTCGGGTCGGCAAGCGCGCCGAAAATAGCGGAAATCTCCATGGCGTGACTGACCGGATTTTCACTCATTTTTCGACATGGGCCTTGATGTTGCCGACCTGCTCCTGCCAGCCGCCATCGTTCATGCGCAACGCCAAAGGCTGGCGCTCGGCGGGCAGGGCGTCGAAACCGCTTTCAACAACCGTCAGGCGCGTGCCGCTATCGATCGGTTCAAGTTTGAACTCCACCAGCGTCGGTGGCTCCTTGGAATAATCCACGTCCGGCTCGACGGCATAAGGATGCCATGTGAACGCGAAATAGTTCGGCGCCTTCATATCCTTGACCATGGATTCCCAGCGCACATGCTCAAATCCCGGATAGGTGATGTGACCGGTCGAAGCTTCGCCAACGATGAACGGGCCATTGAGCTTGACGCGAAACCAGCTTCCAAATTCGTCATGGTCGGTCAAGGCGCGCCAAACGCGGTCAATGCCTGCGCGAATGTCGACGGTCTTCTCAATGCGATCTGTCTTGCTTGCAACGGTCATGGTGCAACTCCTTCTTGATTGGCAACTCAATGGTTGCTAATTTACAGGCGTTGAAAAAATAAGCAACCAAAAAGTTGCGTATTTATTCTGGCAAGGGTGCCTTGTCAGGCAAAGGAAAGAGCGTGCGCAGTTTTTCCGCCAGAATGCGATCACCTTTGACTATCAGCAAATTGGCTTCCTCAAGCGCTGACAATGGCTGTCCGCCATAGATGGTCGCAGCGAGCATACGCGGCGCGCCCTGGAGTGAAAGATCGTACCGTTCGGGCATGCCGCGAGCGATATCCAGCGCCTCATCATGCAGGCGGACGGTGAAATCTTCGCCATCCAGTCGCAGGTGAATGATGGCATTCATCCCATGGGCGCGTCCGCTATCCAGCATGGTGCGCAGGGATAGCAGGAAGGAAACCGTTGAAATCGGCAGGTTCGGATCGTGCATTGGCGAACGCGCCGCCCAACGACCGAGTGCTTGCAGGATCGGTTCACTTTCATAGCCCCATTCGGTAAGTTCATAGACCTGCACCGAGGCCGGCGGCGGTAATTTGGTCTTGTGGAGAATGCCGGCCAGTTCCAGCCCCTCGAGCCTTTGCGTCAGCACATTCGCGCTCACGCCCGGCAGATCGGCGCGCAAATCGCTAAAACGCTTGGGTCCCAGCAGCAGCTCTCGCATGACGAGCAGCGCCCAGCGTTCTCCAATTAAATCAAGGCCATGCGCCGCAGCGCAAGCATCGTCGTAGCTGCGCTTCGCGACCTGTTTTTCGCCTTTAGTTATTTTTTCTAACTTCATGGTTGCCTAATATAACTTATCTGTCATTATGTTCAAGCAAACTTAATCCGGACATCGCCAGAACGCGCGAAAAATGTCTGGTGCTGCGGCGGGGCGCAGCGGCGACAAACAATAATAATGGATACAGGGCCGCGCCCTGCCAATGGAGGAAATGTCATGCCGAAAATGATCTTCGTGAATTTAGCTGTGAAAGACGTCGCGCGCTCGACGAGCTTCTATGAAGCCATTGGCGCGAAGAAGAATCCGATGTTTTCGGACGAAACCGCATCCTGCATGGTTTTCTCCGATACGATCCACGCAATGATCCTGGATCATGACAAGTTCAGCCAGTTCACGCCGAAGAAAATCGCCGATGCCAGTGCGGTGAGCGAAGTGCTGATCTGCCTGTCCGCCGACAGCAAGGCCGAGGTGGATGATACGGTTGAAAAGGCCGCGAAAGCTGGCGGTCGTGCCGATCCGGCGGCCAAGCAGGACTATGGTTTCATGTATGGACGCAGCTTTGAAGATCTGGACGGTCATATCTGGGAGCTGATGTGGATGGATATGGAAGAAGCCGCCAAGGTTATGGGCTGAGCGCACAAACTGGATAAACAGGGAGGAATTGACCATGTCTGGTCTCACCATTTGCCTGTGGTTCGACGGGCAGGCGGAAGAAGCCGCCAATCATTATGTCTCGATTTTTCGCGCCTGCGGGCGACCGGCTTCAATTGATGGTTTCATCCGCTTCAAGCATGGCAACCAGCAAAACGAAGAACAGGCGGTCACCGCGAATTTCACGCTTGATGGACAGAAAATCTGTGGCCTCAACGGGGGGCCGCATTTCAAGTTTACGCCAGCGGCATCGTTGATTGTTCGCTGCAAGGATCAGGCGGAAGTGGATGCCTTCTGGGAAAAGCTTCTGGAAGGCGGGACACCGATGGAATGCAGCTGGCTGACCGATAAATATGGCTTCGCATGGCAGATCGTGCCCGACATGTTGCTCGACACCATGGAAAATGGTGCGCCTGATGTCCGCCAGCGCGTGGCAGACGCCATGATGAAGATGGTCAAAATCGATGTTGCGACATTGGAAGCAGCGCGCGACGCGGCGTAACCTTTGACCGACTATCCGCGTATGGCCGCAACGGCATCATAGCCATAAAGCCAGTCCAGATCCTTCAGGAAAGTATCCGGGCGGCGCAGGGCAAACAGCATGTTGCGGCCAAGCGCCATCGGTCCGGTGGCGTGATAGGCAAAGCGGTTAAGCTGACCGCGCTTGGCAACCGCCGCTATCCGTTCCTTGCGAACGGTTTCGAAGCGGCGCAGCCCCGACGGTTGATCAGCGGCATCAAGCGCTTCGGCAAGGGCGGCTGCATCCTCAATCGCCATCGCAGCGCCTTGCGCAGCAAATGGCGTGACGGCATGGGACGCATCGCCCAGAAATATGGTGCGGTTCGGTCCCAGAAACTGCGGTTCCGCCATTTCGAAAAGCGGCCAATAGGTCCAGTCGTCGGCAGTCGCCAACACATCACGAACCGGCTTGGCCCAGCTTCTATAGGTGGCTTGCAGTTTTGTGCGGTCGCCGGTTTTCGACCAGCTTTCGCCGGGATTTTCGCCCGCAGTAATGGCGACAAAATTGAAAAATGCCCCGGCTTTGACGGGATAGGCGATGAAGTGAATGTCGGGGCCGAGCCAGGCTGATACGGCCTTGCGTTCGGGAAGAGCGCTCAGGAAAGAGGCGGGCAGGGCATCGGCCGCCAATGTTGCGCGCCACGCAATATGGCCGCTGAACTGCGCCTTGTCATAACCGCCAAGGGTGCGCTGCACCGACCAGACACCGTCACAGGCGATCAGATAATCGGCCTCAACGGTGTTGGTCCCGCTTTCGCTTTCGACGGTTGCCACAATGCCATTGTCGCGGGCGGTATGGTCGAGGATTTCACTGCCGAGGCTGATCTGGATCGCCGGGTTTTCCTCGCAGGCTTGCAAAAGCGCCGTTTGCAGATCGGCGCGGTGACAGACCACATAAGAATGGCGCCAGCGCAGACGAGCCTTGTCGCCCAGTTCCATGGCGAGCAAGGGACGCGCCTTGCGACCATCCATGAGATAGAGCTTTTCAGGCGTTACAGTGTGAGGAGCAAGTCTATCGGCGACACCGAGGCGCTCAAGATGACGCATTGCGTTCGGGGCCAGTTGCAGGCCCGCGCCGACTTCAGAAAGAACGGATGCTTTCTCGATGAGCTGGATTGTCCAGCCCCGTGCTGCAAGTTCCAGCGCCGCGCTCAATCCCGCGACACCGGCCCCTGCTATCAATATGCGGCCTTTGCCCATATCGGTCTTCTTGCCCAATGCTGTGATAAGATGGGCTTAATAATCGCTGATCAGGCCGCTTTATCGGCTGGAGCGTCATAGGTGCAGCCTGCCGGAAGAGTTTCGTCGGCATGCAGCTTGGCATTGTAGCGATAAAGGGTCGAGCAATAGGGGCAGACCACTTCGTTTTCGTCGCCCATGTCGAGGAAGACATGCGGATGATCGAAAGGCGGGTTTGCGCCGACGCACATGAATTCCTTCACACCGATTTCAATGGCACTATGACCGGCGTCGTTCTGGAAATGAGGAATGATGTGATCGGACATAATACGCTCCGGGCTGTCGTTCGCGGAATATAGCACGCTTCAGACCAGCGCGCTCAAAACTCTGCTTGCGTTTACCGCGAAACTCTTGTTTCC
The DNA here is from genome assembly GCF_005938105.1 of Brucella haematophila. GTDB lineage: Bacteria > Pseudomonadota > Alphaproteobacteria > Rhizobiales > Rhizobiaceae > Brucella > Brucella haematophila. Next base: position 175,171 of record NZ_VCPE01000009.1, read on the forward strand.
GGAAGCGTTTTCATCAATTCTAGGGATATTTAAGTGATTTGCTATCAAACTGTCATGCGACAGCCATAGGCTTTACGATGCGCCGGTTCTTTCCGGCAAATGCCGGATTAGGAAAAATGAACGAAAACAGTGCGTTGGCAAGCGAAACCCAGAGCGGGGCCCATGATATGACAGCTGAACCAGCCAGCAGCTCCGAAATCGGTTCGGACATGCAAAACGCACCTGATGCTCACAAAGCTTTGAATGAAGATAAGCTCGCAGAGCTGATGAGCAGCGCGGATCGCTTCGTCAATCGTGAGTTTTCCTGGCTCCAGTTCAACCGCCGCGTTCTGGACGAGGCCGCCAATATGCGCCAGCCTTTGCTGGAGCGTCTGCGTTTCCTGTCTATCTCGGCCACGAATCTCGATGAATTCTTCATGGTGCGTATTGCCGGTCTTGCCGCGCAGGTCCGTGCCGGTGTGGCGTTGCGCAGTGCCGATGGTCGCACGCCGCAAGAACAGCTCGATTTCGTTCTGGATGAAGTGAGCCGCTTGCAGGCCGAGCAGCAGGGACGTTTCCGCATTTTGCGTGACGAGCTGGTGCAGGAAAATATCGAAATTGTTCGCCCATCGGGTTTGTCGGAACCGGAGAAGGAATGGCTGGAAAGTCATTTTCTCGAAACGATTTTCCCGGTTTTGACGCCGCTTTCCATCGATCCGGCGCATCCGTTTCCGTTCATCCCGAATCTGGGTTTCTCGATTGCCTTGCAGCTGGCGCGCCGCGCCGATAATCACCCGATGACGGCGCTTCTGCGCATTCCCGTGGCTTTGAAGCGATTCATCCAGCTCCCGACGGATCAGCAGAACGTCTATCGCTTCATCACCATTGAAGATGCGGTGAGCCTGTTTATCGGGCGGCTGTTCCCCGGTTATGAGGTGCGCGGCGCAGGCACGTTCCGCATCATTCGCGACAGCGATATTGAAGTGGAAGAAGAAGCCGAAGACCTCGTGCGTCTCTTCGAAACGGCGCTGAAGCGCCGCCGCCGCGGTCAGGTTATCCGCATTGAATTCGATGGCGAAATGCCGGAAGCCTTGCGCGTCTTTGTGGCGACTGAACTTGGCGTGTCCGAGAATCGCGTCAGCGTGCATGAAGGGCTTCTGGCGCTCAACATGATCTCGGAAATTGTCTCCATTCCGCGTGATGACCTGAAATTCGTATCCTACAATCCGCGTTTCCCGGAGCGTATCCGCGAACATGGCGGCGATTGCTTCGCCGCGATTCGCGAAAAGGACATTGTGGTTCATCACCCTTATGAGTCGTTCGACGTTGTGGTGCAGTTTCTGCGCCAGGCGGCGGCAGACCCGGATGTGCTGGCCATCAAGCAGACGCTCTATCGCACCTCCAACGACAGCCCGATCGTGCGTGCGCTGGTTGATGCGGCGGAAGCGGGCAAATCGGTCACTGCGCTGGTCGAGCTGAAGGCGCGTTTCGATGAAGAAGCCAATATTCGCTGGGCACGCGATCTTGAGCGGGCGGGCGTGCAGGTGGTTTTCGGCTTCATCGAGTTGAAAACCCACGCGAAAATGTCACTCGTTGTGCGCCGCGAAGACCAGAAGCTGCGCTCCTATGTGCATCTGGGCACGGGCAATTATCACCCGATCACCGCGCGTATTTATACGGATCTGTCCTTCTTTACCTCGGATGCCGATATTGCCCGCGATGTGGCGCATATCTTCAATTTCATCACCGGCTATGCTCAACCGGCGGAAGAGATGAAGATTGCCATTTCGCCTTTCACCTTGCGGGCGCGCATTATCAAGCACATCGAGAACGAAGTGGCGCATGCCAAGGCAGGGCGACCGGCGGCGATCTGGATGAAGATGAATTCTCTGGTCGATCCACAGATTATTGATGCGCTCTACAAGGCAAGCCAGGCAGGCGTTCACATCGAGCTGGTGGTGCGTGGCATCTGCTGTCTGCGTCCGGGTGTGCCGGGGCTATCCGACAATATTCGTGCCAAGTCGATTGTCGGACGTTTTCTCGAGCATAGCCGCGTTTTCTGCTTTGGAAACGGGCATGATCTGCCGTCCGACAAGGCGATTGTCTATATAGGTTCCGCCGATATGATGCCGCGCAATCTCGACCGTCGCGTGGAGACTTTAGTGCCCATCACAAATGCCACAGTGCACCAGCAAATCCTGTCTCAGATCATGTTTGCCAACATAATTGATAACCAACAGAGCTATCAGCTACTTGCGGACGGCACCTCTCGCCGGATAGAAAAAGAAGAAGGAGAGGAAGCTTTCAACGCGCAGGAATATTTCATGACCAATCCCAGCCTGTCGGGTCGCGGAAAGTCGCTGAAGTCTTCGGCCCCCCGTCTTATCGCACATCGTAAGCGTGCGCAGGCGGAAAGAAAAACGACTGCATGAGTCCAGCTATAGCACAAGGCCGTCTGAAGGGTCTCAAGCCCATCGGGGTCATTGACATCGGCTCGAATTCGATCCGTCTCGTCATTTACGAAGGTATCGTCCGTTCACCGACGGTATTGTTCAACGAAAAACTCCTTTGCGGTCTCGGCAAGGGGCTGGCCAAAACAGGCCGGCTCAACGACAAGTCCGTCGATATCGCCTTGCGCGCCTTGCGGCGCTTTCGTGCGCTTGCCGAACAGGCGGGCGCGGTTTCCGTGCATGCGCTGGCGACTGCTGCCGCGCGCGAAGCGAAGAATGGTCCAGATTTCATCGCACAGGCCGAGGCCATTCTCGGGCGGCACATTGAAGTCCTGTCCGGCAAGGAAGAAGCCTATTATTCGGCGCTCGGTATTATTTCCGGCTTCCACAAGCCTTGCGGCGTCGCGGGCGATCTGGGCGGGGGCAGTCTCGAACTCGTGGCCGTCAACGATCACGACATCGGCGAGGGCATCACCTTGCCGCTTGGCGGCCTGCGTCTTCAGGACATGTCCGACGAAAAGCTGACCGAAGCTGCGAAGATCACACGCAGCGAACTGACAAAGGCCACGCTCCTTGAAATGCATCAGGGGCAGGTCTTCTACGCAGTTGGCGGCACGTGGCGCAACCTCGCCAAGCTGCACATGACGGCCAAGCATTATCCGCTGCACGTTATGCATGGATATGAGATGGACCCGGTCGAGGCGCAGAGCTTTCTCAAGCGCGTCGCCAAGGGCAATATCGACACGATGCGCGGCATCGAGGCGGTATCGAAAAACCGTCGCCAGCTTCTGTCCTATGGCGCAACCGTGATGCTGGAAACCATTCGCCGCATGAAGCCTTCGAAGATTGTCTTCTCGGCATTGGGCGTGCGTGAAGGTTATCTCTATTCGCTGTTGCCGAAGAACGAGCAGAAACTCGACCCATTGCTGGCTTCTGCGGAAGAACTGGCGATCCTGCGCTCGCGCTCGCCGCGCCATGCGCGCGAACTGGCGGTCTGGACGACGCTTTCTCTACCGCAGCTCGGCTATGACGAGACTGAGGACGAGGGGCGTTATCGCGAAGCTGCCTGTCTCGTGGCGGATATAAGCTGGCGTGCGCATCCGGATTATCGTGGCTCGCAGGCATTGAATATCATCGCGCACGGCTCGTTCGGCGGCATCGATCATCCGGGCCGCTCTTATATGGCGCTTGCCAATTATTACCGCCACGAAGGGCTGATCGAAGACGAAATCGCGCCGGAAATCGTGCAGCTTGCCACGCCGCGCCTTCGCGAAAGGGCGAAGCTGCTCGGCGCGTTGCTACGCGTCGTCTATCTGCTGTCGGCATCCATGCCGGGGGTCATTCCGCGCCTTTACTGGCGTGAGGAAGAAAACGGCATCGCGCTGGTTGTGCCGAGCGATCTGGCCGATCTCGTCTCGGATCGCCCGGAAGGCCGCTTGCAACAGCTCGCCAAATTGACGGGAAAGAACCTCTATTTTGCGATAGGCGAAAAGGGAGGGGAATAAGGGAGTAAGGGAATAGGGGAGTATGTTTTTACAACCCTTTTCACCTATTCCCCTACTGCCTTATTCCCTTACTCCCCTAATTCCACCGCCCGGATACGACGGTTCTCGAACTTGATGCCGATCTTGCCGTCGATCAGGTCCAGTGCCTTCTGACCGAATACTTCGCGACGCCAGCCCTGCAAGGCTGGCACTTTCGCTTCATCACCTTCTGCTGCAATCTTGTCGATATCGTCCGAGTTGGCGACGATCTTGGCGGCAACGCCATGTTCTTCGGTAACGAGCTTCAGCAGAACCTTCAGAAGATCGGCTGCGGCGGCGCTGCCTTCCGGCGAATGCGACGGCTTGGGCAGCTTCGGCAGGTCTTCCTTTGGAATAGCGAGCGCTGACTGGATTGCGGCCACCAGACCAGCCGCCTGTGCCGAGCGCTCCCAGCCCTTGGGGATCGAGCGCAGGCGACCGAGCGCCTCGGCATCGCGCGGCTGTTGCTGCGCGATTTCGGCAATCGTGTCGTCCTTGATGATACGGCCACGCGGCACGTTGCGTTCACGCGCTTCCCGTTCACGCCAAGCCGCGACGGACTGCATGATGGCAAGCTCAATGGGCTTGCGCACGCGGGCTTTCACGCGCCGCCATGCATCGTCCGGATGCAGATCATAGGTTTCGCGGGCGGTCAGTACCGCCATTTCCTCATTCACCCACTCGCTGCGACCTTCCTTCTGAAGCTCTTCCTTGAGATAGAGATAGATGTCGCGCAGATAGGTGACGTCAGCCAGCGCATAGTCGAGCTGCTTGTCTGAAAGCGGGCGTCTGCGCCAGTCGGTAAAGCGGGACGATTTGTCGAGATGCTTGCCGGTGACTTTCTGGACGAGCTGGTCGTAGGAAATCGCATCGCCGAAGCCGCAGACCATCGCCGCAACCTGACTGTCGAAGACCGGCGATGGGATAAGGTCGCCGAGATGGAACACGATTTCGATATCCTGCCGTGCGGCATGGAAAACCTTGACGATCTTCTCGTCGGCCATCAGGCGGAAGAAAGGGGCAAGGTCGAGACCGGGCGCGAGAGCATCCACCAGTGCGGTGTGATCCGGCGAAGCCATCTGGATAAGGCACAATTCCGGCCAGAAAGTCGTTTCACGGATGAACTCCGTGTCGACAGTGACGAAATCTGACTTGGACAGGGCGGATACGGCCTCTTCGAGGGCCTCTGTGGTCGTGATGAGTTGCATAGGTTTCTTTTAGACAAAGCGATGCTGGTTGTCCCGAAAGAATGCGCAAAAGCGATAGCATAACAAGTGCAAATCGTGTTTTTTGTCGATACGTTACGTCATGCGGTCCGAACCGCGACACTTGTAGAGAGTGCAGACTTGACAAAACCCGGTCAAAATGCGCTTTTCCGCCAGAATTTGCAGCGCTTTGCCTGCACTGACTTATCTTACCAAAAGGCAGAAATCATGCACCGTTACCGCAGCCATACCTGCGCAGCCCTCCGTAAGACGGACGTCGGTTCGAACGTTCGTCTGTCCGGCTGGGTTCACCGCGTCCGTGACCATGGCGGCATTCTCTTCATCGATCTTCGCGATCATTACGGCATTACCCAGATTGTGGCCGATCCCGATTCGCCCGCTTTCAAGGTTGCCGAAACGGTTCGCGGCGAGTGGGTTATCCGCGTCGATGGTGAAGTGAAGGCCCGCGCAGGTGATGCGGTCAATACGAACCTGCCGACCGGCGAAGTCGAAATCTTCGCAACCGAGATCGAAGTTCTGGCCGCAGCCAAGGAACTGCCGCTGCCTGTCTTCGGCGAGCCGGATTATCCGGAAGATATCCGCCTGAAGTATCGCTTCCTCGATCTGCGCCGCGAAACGCTGCACAAGAACATCATGAGCCGCACCAAGATCATTGCCGCGATGCGTCGCCGCATGACCGAAATCGGCTTCAACGAGTTCACCACGCCGATCCTGACGGCTTCGTCGCCGGAAGGCGCACGTGACTTCCTGGTGCCGAGCCGTATCCACGAAGGCAAGTTCTATGCGCTGCCGCAGGCGCCGCAGCAGTACAAGCAGCTTCTGATGGTTGCCGGTTTCGACCGCTACTTCCAGATCGCGCCTTGCTTCCGCGATGAAGACCCGCGCGCTGATCGTCTGCCGGGCGAGTTCTACCAGCTCGACCTTGAAATGAGCTTCGTGACCCAGGAAGAAATCTGGGAAACGATGGAACCGGTCATGCGCGGCATTTTCGAAGAATTTGCCGAAGGCAAGCCGGTCACGCAGACCTTCCGCCGTATCGCCTATGACGATGCGATCCGCACTTATGGTTCGGACAAGCCGGATCTGCGCAACCCGATTGAAATGCAGGCTGTGACCGATCATTTCGCCGGTTCGGGCTTCAAGGTCTTCGCGAACATGATCGCCAACGACCCCAAGGTCGAAGTTTGGGCCATTCCGGCCAAGACCGGCGGCTCCAGAGCATTCTGCGACCGCATGAATTCCTGGGCGCAGAGCGAAGGTCAGCCGGGTCTCGGCTACATCTTCTGGCGAGAGGCAGAAGGAGCTGTAGGTGGTATGGCGTTGAATGAATTGCCGATAGGCGGTGGTTCGTTCAGCGGAATTGAAGCCGCAGGTCCCATCGCTAAGAATATTGGTGAGGAGCGCACTGAAGCGATCCGTCAGCAGTTAGGTTTAGGTGCTGGCGACGCCTGCTTCTTCGTGGCTGGTCAGCCGTCGAAGTTCTATAAGTTCGCCGGCGATGCACGCACGCGTGCAGGCGAAGAACTGAACCTCGTGGACCGCGACCGTTTCGAACTGGCTTGGATTATCGACTTCCCGTTCTACGAATGGGACGAAGACAACAAGAAGCTCGACTTCGCACACAACCCGTTCTCCATGCCGCAGGGCGGTCTGGATGCGCTGGAAAATCAGGATCCGCTTGCAATCAAGGCCTATCAGTACGATCTCGTCTGCAACGGCTTTGAAATTGCTTCGGGCTCGATCCGTAACCAGCTGCCGGATGTCATGGTCAAGGCCTTCGAAAAAGTCGGACTGAGCCAGCAGGATGTGGAAGAGCGCTTCGGCGGTCTCTACCGTGCGTTCCAGTACGGCGCGCCTCCGCATGGCGGCATGGCTGCCGGTATAGATCGCGTCATCATGCTGCTCGTAGGTGCGAAGAACCTGCGTGAAATCTCGCTGTTCCCGATGAACCAGCAGGCGCTCGATCTTCTGATGAACGCGCCTTCGGAAGTATCGCCAGCCCAGCTGCGCGATCTGCATATCCGCTTGGCGCCTCCGGCTCAGAAGAGCTAAGCTCTTTTCAGAGAACAAAAAACCCGGCCTTGAGCCGGGTTTTTTATTGGAGCGCATCTAAAAGAAAGCCCGGTGATGACACCGGGCTTTTTCGATTTTAGTTATTGGCGTCGACGCCGACCTTCAGGAGCTGGATGATCTTCGTCGGGTCGAGCGATGCGGTCGCAACGATCGATGCGAAGGTGACCGGCTGGTCAGGTGAGGCGCTGAGCGTCAGAGACTTCGGATCGGTGAAATACTTGTCCGATGCCGCTTTCAGCTGCTGCGCGAAATCCGGGTTCTTCAGCTGTGTGGCCATCAGCGGAACCATCATCTTCAGCTGTTCGCCAAGCGCCTTGGCATCCGAACCCTGCTGCTTGGCATAATAGGTCAGCAGCTTTTCCGTCAGCGATGCATCATCGAAGCGGATCGTCAGGTTCTTGAGGTTCAGCTGTTCTGCAAGGCCGAGAATGGCAAGACCGGCGGCGTCCTTGTCGGCGTCCGATTTGGTCATCGCTTCCTGCGTCTTCTGCACGGCTTCGACAAAGGCCAGATCATAACCGCCAAGGCTGCCGGTAATGTTGATCTTGCCAAGGTCCTGTGCATCAACTTCCATCTGGTCGAGCGTGGCATCGCCCGACTTCGGCGACCACTGGCCCTTCATGTTGACGGCGGCCTGAAGGCTCTTCATGCCGAGCGGCTCAAGCGGGTTCTGGCCTTCCTTGCCGAAGGTGGCGTCGATGCTGGCGACCGAAGCGGTGTAGCCAATCTTCTCGGCCTTGTTCGACGTGTCGAGCGAGACGTCAACGCCCTTTACCGTGGCGCCATCCGTGCCCGGCTTGCCGAAAGCCAGTTCGTCGATCTTCATCTTGTCGTAGAGGATCATGCTATCGAGCGGACCCTTGGCAGATTCCGATGGAATATGCAGGTTCAGCATCGACATGCCCTTGATGGTGGCCTGGTCGTTCTTGCCGTCGGTGTTGTCGAGCGTAAGGTCGGGAACAGCAACCTGTCCGATGGTAAAACCGCCATCCGGTGCGTCCTGAACGTCTTCCAGCGTCACGTCGCCGATTTCCACATCCTTGGGAGACAATGTGGCGAGCTTGACCTTGGTGCCTTCGAGCACGATGTTCGAACCGTCAGCCTTCACATTGGCGAAGCTCAGTTCGCCGCCCTGTTTTGCATAAAGGGCCTTGAGGCGCTCGGCGACCGCATTGGCATCCGCTGCCATGGCGACGCTGCCGAAAATCAGCGAAAGTGCTGTGCTTGCAGCAAAAATGCGCGCCGCTGGCTTGATATTGACGAAAACCTGCATTCGAAGCTCCTGCCTAATCTCTTGATTTTAGTGCGGCATTCATAGGCGCAAATCTTCTAATTTAACAACCCGATTTGCTAAACCTTTGCTTGCAACGTAGGAAAACCTGTTTCCGATTGCTCTATAGGGCGTAAATGGCGGCAGATTTGCGACTGAAGCGCTGCCGCGTACTCCTATTTTGATTTGTGCAACTATGCAGTGGATTTCAAGCGCTGGCACGCTCTTTGCGTGCCATATTTAGCGCAGCACGCTGTAATGTACTGGTTTAGTTCTCCTGAACGCTTGCTGACGATTCGCGCACTTGGTACTGAGAAGCATGGGAAAAAGTCTGATTCCGCCGGGCGACGGCGAAGAACACATCGAACGGGTCGATCTTAAATCGGCCCTCGAGGAACGTTACCTCGCTTATGCGCTGTCCACGATCATGCATCGTGCGCTGCCGGACGTGCGCGACGGTCTGAAACCGGTGCATCGGCGCATCATGCACGCCATGCGTCTGCTGCGTCTCAATCCCGATCAGGCCTATGCGAAATGCGCGCGTATCGTCGGCGACGTGATGGGTAAGTTCCACCCGCATGGCGATGCTTCGATCTACGATGCGCTGGTGCGTCTGGCGCAGGATTTCGCGGTGCGTTATCCGCTGGTCGACGGGCAGGGCAATTTCGGCAATATCGACGGCGATAATGCTGCCGCCATGCGTTATACCGAAGCGCGCATGACCGAAGTGGCGACGCTGCTGCTCGAAGGCATCACCGAAAACGCCATCGATTTCCGTCCGACCTATAATGAGGAAGACGAGGAACCGATCGTTCTGCCGGGTGCATTCCCGAACCTGCTGGCCAATGGCTCGGCGGGCATCGCGGTCGGCATGGCGACGAATATTCCGCCGCATAACGTGGCGGAGCTGTGTTCCTCGGCGCTTTACCTGATCAATCATCCCGATGCGGGCGTGGAAGAACTCATCACCTCGCCGGAGCAATGGGAAGAGCTGAAGCGTGAGGCGGAAACCGATCCGTCCGCACTTCTGAAAGCCAAGGTGCGCGGCCCGGATTTCCCGACGGGCGGCGTTCTGGTTGAAGACCATGGCAATATTGTCGAAGCCTATCGCACGGGTCGCGGCGCGTTCCGTGTCCGTGCGCGTTGGGAAAAGGAAGAGGGCAATCGCGGCACCTGGGTGATCGTTGTCACTGAGATTCCGTATCAGGTGCAGAAGTCGCGCCTGATCGAGAAGATTGCCGAATTGCTGCTGGCCAAGAAGCTGCCGCTGCTCGACGATATTCGCGATGAATCTGCGGAAGATATCCGCATCGTTCTGGAGCCGAAGAACCGCACCGTCGACCCGGAATTGTTGATGGAATCGCTGTTCAAGCTGACCGAGCTTGAGAGCCGCGTTTCGCTCAACATGAATGTGCTGTCGCATGGCAAGGTGCCGAATGTGCTGTCGCTGGGCGGCGTGCTGCGCGAATGGCTGGAACACCGCAAGGAAGTTCTGGTTCGTCGCTCGCAATATCGTCTGGCCGAGATTGAACGACGTCTGGAAATCCTCGGCGGCTTCCTGATCGCCTATCTCAATCTGGATGAAGTCATTCGCATCATCCGCGAGGAAGACGAGCCGAAGCAGGAATTGATGCGAACATTCGAGCTGAACGATGTTCAGGCCGAGTCGATCCTCAATATGCGCCTGCGTTCTTTGCGCAAGCTCGAGGAATTCGAGATCCGCAAGGAGTTTGATGCTCTGACGGTTGAAAAGGCCGACATCGAAGGGCTGCTTGTTTCCGGCACACGCCAGTGGAAGAAGATCAGCGCCGAGATCAAGGCGGTGCGTGAGAAGTTCGGTCCCGCAACCAAGCTCGGCAAGCGCCGCACGAATTTCGCCGAAGCGCCGACACACGATCTTGAAGACATCCACAATGCGATGATTGAGCGCGAGCCGGTGACGATTGTCGTGTCGGAAAAAGGCTGGTTGCGTGCGATGAAGGGCCATATGGCCGACTTCTCGACGCTCTCCTTCAAGGAAGGCGACAAGCTCAAGCTGGCTTTCCATGCGGAAACCACTGACAAGCTTCTGTTCTTCACGACTGGCGGCAAGTTCTTCACCATCGGCGCCAATACGCTGCCGGGTGGTCGCGGTCATGGCGAGCCGATCCGCATTCTGGTCGATATGGAAAACGATCAGGATATTCTGACGGCTTTCGTACATGATCCATCGGCAAAGCTGCTGCTGGTTTCACATGAGGGCAATGGTTTCATTGTTCCGGAGAATGAAGCCGTCGCCAATACCCGCAAGGGCAAGCAGGTGATGAATGTGAAGGCACCGGACGAAGCGAAGATTTGCACGCGCGTTTCCGGCGATCACATCGCGGTCGTTGGCGAAAATCGCAAGATGGTTGTCTTCCCGCTTGCTGAAATCCCGGAAATGACACGCGGCAAGGGCGTTCGTCTGCAAAAATACAAGGATGGCGGCATTTCCGACATTCGCACATTCGCGATGGCCGACGGTCTGTCCTGGCAGGATTCGGCAGAACGGACCTTTACGCGCAACAAGGAAGAACTCGTCGAGTGGATTGGCGCTCGCGCTTCTGCCGGACGCGTTGTCCCGAAGGGGTTTCCGCGTTCGGGCAAGTTTTGACGCGCCCATCAAAACAATAAGAAAAGGCGGCTTCTGCCGCCTTTTTCATGTCTAGCCTTCAAACCGTTGCCACCCGCGAGGGCCGAGATGTTCCTGCGGGGTGAAGCGGATTTTATACTGCATCTTGCGCGAACCCTCGACCCAATAGCCGAGATAGACATGCGGCAAGCCTGCGGCGCGCGCCCGTTCGATATGGTCGAGAATCATATAGGTGCCGAGCGAACGGTCGTGCATATGCGGCGAGAAGAACGAATAGACCATGGAAAGGCCATCGGCCATCACATCGGTCAGCGCCACGGCGATCAGTTCACCGTCGCCCTTGGGATCGATAAAACTGTCGGGGCCGCGACGGCGATACTCGATGATCTGCGTGTTGACGTGGGTATCTTCAACCATCATCGCATAATCGAGCACGGTCATGTCCGACATGCCGCCTGAACGGTGGCGGGCGTCGAGATAATCGCGAAAAAGCGCATATTGCTCGGTGCTCGGCTGCGCCTTGTGCACGCGACCAACCAGATCACGATTCTGGTTCCAGACGCGGCGCATATTGCGCGTCATCTCGAACTCTCCCGCCAGAATGCGCACGGAAACGCAGGCGCGGCAAAGCTCGCAGGCCGGACGATAGGCGATGTTCTGGGAGCGGCGGAAACCGCCTTGAGTCAGGAGATCGTTGATCTCGTTGGCTTTATCGCCCACGAGATGCGTAAAAACTTTGCGCTCCATCTGCCCGTCGAGATACGGACAAGGCGATGGGGCCGTCAAAAAGAACTGCGGAGACTGTTGCGGTTGATGGGTCATTCAATATCCACGAAATGGCAATACCGAAACCATCACGATATCTGACAAGGATCGAACCGACGGCGCAAAACGTCAAGTGGCATTTTGCGCAGCCGGCTCTGAATTTTTTTGATCTTAGAGCGCATGTCGAAAAGTGCGAAGCGATTTTCGGGACAAGATGCGCGTCAAAGAAATGATTTAAGATGGGTGTGTTTCCCTCCACATCGGTTGGTGTCGGGAAACACGAAACTGTCTTTGAGCGCGATCTTAACGATCCGAGCGGATGACCGCCGTACCAAGCAGAAGATCGTGCACCGTGCGCTTGCGGTCGAGAACCAGCGTTGCAAGCAGGATCAGCGGCGTCAGCACGACATTGAGGCCCCAGAACAGCACCGAGTGAACGATGGCGAGCATCGGGTCTACCATGCCGCCTTCAAGCCGGACGAGCTTGAGGTTCATCATCTGCATGCCCTTTGTGGCCTGCTGCGGGCCGCCCATGGTGCGCGACACATAGATCAGCGCGACGATGGGGAACATGATGCCGTAGAGCATCCAGCCGATGCCAAGCGTCAGTATGCCGAACAGCGCAATGATGATTGCGGCCGGGATACACAGCAGAAAGACGATGAGATAATCGATGAGAAAAGCCATCATCCGGCGCGTACGCACGCCTTCGAAGAAAGCCCGGCTGTCGTAACGCGGAGCCATGATCTCGCCGTGCAGGATATGGTCGGACATTTTTCCTTCCAGTCGTTTAAAAAGACAACCGGAGACAAGACAACGTCCGGCGTCGCTCCGCCTTCCGGGCGGAACGCTACGAACATGGTAAATGAAGTGGGCCGTTTCAAGGAAGGGGCCAGAGAAAGCACTGGCAACCTGTCCGTGTCTGATTCAAAAGTCGCCATGCCGGTCTGCAAATGGCAATTTCTGTGCTTCCGGTGCTCACGTACCCAAAAGTACGCTGCGCTCCGGTTCTCGAAATCACCATTTTCGCCACGGCCTGTCGCTTTTTAATTCAGACACTAGCTTAGCCGCGCTGTTTCAGCTTTTCGGCGACCTCAATTGCGAAATAGGTGAGGATGCCGTCGCATCCGGCGCGCTTGAAAGCCAGAAGGCTTTCCATCATCACCTTTTCTTCATCGATCCAGCCATTGATACCGGCGGCCTTGATCATCGCGTATTCACCCGACACCTGATAGGCATAGGTGGGCAGGCGGAATTCGCTTTTCAGCCGGTGGATAATGTCGAGATAGGGCATGCCAGGCTTGACCATCAGCATGTCCGCGCCCTCGGCAATATCCTGCTCGGCTTCGCGCACTGCTTCTTCCGGATTGGCCGGGTCGAGATAATAGGTCTTCTTGTCGCCTTTCAGCAGTCCCTGCGTGCCGATGGCCTCGCGATAGGGGCCATAGAAAGCCGATGCGAATTTCGTCGCATAGGACATGATCGGAATGTGATGATAGCCGTTCTCGTCCAGCGCCTGACGGATCGCGCCGATACGGCCGTCCATCATGTCGGATGGCGCGATGATATCGGCACCGGCTTCAGCCTGCGAAAGCGCGCCGCGCACAACCATGGCTACGGATTCGTCATTGACGATCTCGCCATCGCGCAAAATGCCGTCATGGCCATGCGTGGTAAAGGGATCGAGCGCGGCATCGGTGATGACGCCGATCTCCGGCACTTCCTTCTTGATCGCGCGCACGGCACGGTTGATCAGATTGTCGGGGCTGGCGACAAAGGCGCCGTCATCCGTTTTCACTTCCGCCTTTTCGCGCGGGAAGGGGGCAATGGCAGGAATGCCAAGCTTGGCGGCTTTCTCGGCCATGCGCACCGCCATATCGACCGAATAGCGCTCGACACCCGGCATGGCTTCCACAGGTTCGGAAACGCCGTTTCCGTAGGTGAGGAAGAATGGCAGGATCAGATCGTCCACCGTCAGTTGCGTTTCCTGCACCAGCCTGCGCGACCAGTCGGCCTTGCGCATACGGCGCAAACGGCGGCTGCCGGTCACGTCATCGACATGTCTGCCGATATGAGGGGGGAGATATTTGGATTGACGGTCGCTCATTGAATTATTCCCGAGAATGGAAGCCGCGATGCCTATGCTTTGATATGCAATCAAGGGCTGACTTCGGATGCGCACCGTTTATCACGGGAAAAGTGGTGAAACCAAGAAGATTGGCCGGTACGCGCCTGTGTGGGATTGACGCGGGGCGTCTCACTTTCTACCCATTTGTTGGAACGGGAGACAAGATATGCAGATTGACTTTGGCGGTGGCGGCGAAATCAGCTTTGAACGCAAGGGAAAAGCCGGTCTGGTAAAGCTGACGCGAACCGCAGCGCTTAACGCGCTGACGCATAAGATGATTCTGGCGCTCGACCGCGCATTGCAGGCTTGGGAAGACGATCCCGAAGTCGCCTGCGTGATTCTCGAAGGTGAGGGCCGGGCATTCTGCGCTGGCGGCGATGTCGTCGCGGCTTACAAGGCTGGCCGTGAGGGCACGCCCGCTTATGATTTCTTCCGTGACGAATATCGGCTCAATGCCCGCATAGGCCGGTTTCCCAAGCCCTATATCTCGTTGATCAACGGGATCATCATGGGCGGGGGCGCTGGTATTTCGGTGCATGGCTCGCACCGTATCGTGACCGAGAACACCATGTTCGCCATGCCGGAAACGGGAATCGGCTTCTTTCCCGATGTCGGCGGAAGCGCGTTCCTGCCGCATCTTCACGACAATTTCGGATATTATCTTGCCTTGACGGGCAATCGCATTCGCTGGGGCGATTGTCTCCAGAGTGGGATTGCCACCCACGCGGTTGCGGCAAGTGACCTGCACGACCTGCGCGATGATCTCATCGCGACTGCGGATATCGATGCTGCGCTGACGCGCAGCCAATATCCCGATTTCGAAACATCCGCCGAAGCGCGGCATGTGATCAATGAGAGCTTTTCCGGTGCAACGCTTGCCGATTGCATGAATTTGCTGGACAAGGCCGCCGCTTCGGGCAGCAAACCGGCGACGGATATTTTGAATGTGATCGCAACGCGGTCGCCAACCAGCGTGGCGGTTACCTTCCGGCAGATCGCCGACGGGCGTCCGCTCGACCTCGATGATTGCATGCGGATGGAATATCGCATCGCCAGCCGGATGCTTGAAGCCCACGACTTCTATGAAGGCGTGCGGGCGTTGCTGATCGACAAGGATGGCGCGCCGTCCTGGCAACCGGCTTCCATCGAGGATGTGAAACCGGAACAGGTAAACGCCTATTTCGTCAATCTTGGCGAAAAGGAACTGACGTTCTCATGAGGAATTGCTGATGCATATGGATGAGCTGCGCCAGCACGCGCAACCGACCGGCCTCGAATGGACATTTACCTGGTTCATTCGCTTGCTGGCGCTTACCGCACTGGCGAGCGGCGTTCTCTATTGGGTGCGGCTCATCGGTATTCATCCGGGATTGCTATGGCGGTTCGATCTGATGCCATGGATGTGGCAGACCGCCGTTGTCGCGCTGGCTGTGTTAATGCCTGTTGCTGCAACGGGTCTCTGGATGCGGGCAACCTGGGGCCCGGTGCTCTGGTTCGTTGCCGCAATCGGCGAGATCAGCATCTATTCGGTTTTCGAGCGGAACTTCGAAAGCAGACCGTTGACGGTTACGTTCAATGCGCTGTGCATCGTCATGTATATCGTGTTCCGCGTTCTGCTGGTTCTGGAAAAGCGGCGGCAGGCAAAGGCCAGCATTTCCGCCTGATTGCGGGGGCAGGTAAGTAAACATTAAGCCTGAATTTGCATTCCTCTCGGTAAGCTACTGTTAAGTCTGACTTTTAAGTCGAATTTTATGCATCTCCCCTAAAGTCCTCTCAAGACAGCGAGAAACATCGCTGCATAAAACAGGAAGAGAGCTGCATCGAGGATTTCCCGAATGCGGCTCCGACAGAGAGGCAAAGACAATGATGAATGCTCAGCGCAAGATCGACGCTCCGCTCTATGCTCCGGAAGCCGCACTCCGCAGCCTGTATCTGGAAGCCCTTCAGCTGGTAGAGCGTCTGCACCGCCGCCTGCTCGATGTTGTGAAGGATGAGTTCGACCGCAACGGTCAGCTCGACATCAACGCAACGCAGGCGCTGCTGCTCTTCAACATTGGCAATTCGGAACTGACCGCCGGTGAACTGCGCTCGCGCGGTTACTATCTCGGCTCGAATGTTTCCTACAACCTCAAGAAGCTTGTCGAAATGGGCTTCATTCATCATCAGCGTTCGCGTGTTGATCGCCGTTCGGTGCGTGTCAGCCTGACCGACAAGGGCAATGAAATCGCCAATCAGGTTGCTGCTCTTTATGAACGTCACGTCCTGTCCATCGAACAGGTCGGCGGAATTCAGGTTGAAGAATTCATGGCGATGAACAAGTCTCTGCAGCGCCTCGACCGCTTCTGGAACGACAGCATCGCTTATCGTCTCTGATAAATCGACCGGTGTTCCGGGAAGTTTGTTGCAGAACGGACACAACAGACCTGCATTTGCTGAAGCGGATGGGCAATTATGCTTCGATCTTGATGCGCGTGGCTTGCAAACTGGGCCGCGCGACATGATTAAGCCATAAAAACCGACATAAGCAGTTCTCAAGACTGCACGGGCAAGAATGTGCCATCTTCCAACAGGTCGGGAGATATAAGCGGGCGCGCATGTTTGCGGGTCGCCTATCGCCTTGACACTCTGTTGCTGATATTCTCGGACGACTGCCGCCGACATTAAGCTGTGAGCGGCGCGCCTTTTTGGGACCAAGCAAATGACCAAAACTGACAAGAATGCCGAAGCTTTCAAAGTGGACCGCCGCCGCTTCCTGCGCGGTGCTGCAACAGCCGGCCTTTCCGTGGCAGCCTCGGCTTTTGCGACCTCGTCCTTTGCACAGCAGGCTTTTAACGATGTGCTCGCGTCGCCGCGGCGCGGTAACTGGGATGACCAGTTCGATGCGCGCGCGACAGGCGGCCAGAAGGTTGCGACCAACCAGCCGGTTCTGAGCCAGCAGACCATCGGCAATATCCAGGGCGCTATCGCACAATATACCGATATTGCCGGTCGCGGCGGCTGGCCAACAGTTCCGGGCAATGCAAAGCTTCAGCTTGGCGCGAACGACCAGTCGGTCCAGTATCTGCGCAAGCGCCTGATGGTTTCCGGCGATCTGCCGCAGGGCGCTGGTCTTTCCAATGCTTTTGACACCTATGTCGATGCGGCAGTGAAGCGTTTCCAGGCGCGTCACGGTCTGCCCGCAGACGGCGTGATGGGCCAGTTCACCTATGCCGCAATGAATGTGGATGCCAATACGCGTCTCGGTCAGCTCCAGACCAATTTGCAGCGCCTGTCGCCGCTGGTCAGCGCCGGTATGCAGGAACAGCGCTTCGTGATGGTGAATATTCCTGCCGCACGGATCGAAGCCGTTGAAAACGGCAGCGTCATGCAGCGTCATACTGCCGTTGTTGGCAAGATCGACCGTCAGACGCCGCTTCTCAATTCGAAAATTCACGAAGTCATTCTCAATCCTTACTGGACGGCGCCGAAGTCGATCATCCAGAAGGACATCATTCCGTTGATGCGGAAGGATCCGCAATATCTGACGAAGAACAAGATTCGTCTTTACAATCAGGCCGGTCAGGAAGTGCCGCCGGAAACCATCGACTGGAACACGGATGACGCTGTGAAGCTGATGTTCCGTCAGGACCCGGGCAAGATTAACGCCATGTCCTCGACCAAGATCAACTTCCATAATCAGTATGCCGTCTACATGCACGATACGCCGCAGAAGAGCTATTTCAACAAGCTCATGCGTTTCGACTCGTCGGGCTGCGTGCGCGTGCAGAATGTTCGCGATCTGGACGTATGGCTTTTGAAGAACACGGCTGGCTGGGATCGTCAGAACATCGAGGAAACGATCCGGACAGGCAACAATACGCCTATTCAGGTTGCCGACCCTGTGCCGCTGCACTTCGTGTACATCTCTGCCTGGTCGACGGGCGACGGCGTTGTGCAGTTCCGCGACGATATCTACAAGATGGACGGCGCAGCATCGCTGGCGCTTGGCACCGACACCTGATTTTTCGGTATTTCTTACTGAGCAAAAGCCGTTCCGAGCATTCGGGGCGGCTTTTTTAGTTCTAAAACCTATATCAAATCGGTTTGCCGCATTTTGGAACATGCTTTTCGCTTTGCGGCCATTGGCCTAGGGCATTCAAGTGTGATAATGCGCCTCATCCAATAGCTTTTACCGGCTGACCCGGAGGGTGTGAAAATGTCTCAAGCCAACGCCGCCGCCAAGAATGCGTTTTCCGACGCTTTCTTCAATGCAAGCCTCGAGGACATCGATTCCGAAATTTTCGGTGCAATTCGCAACGAACTCGGTCGTCAGCGCCATGAAATCGAGCTGATCGCCTCGGAAAACATTGTCTCGCGCGCTGTTCTTGAAGCGCAGGGTTCCATCCTCACCAACAAATATGCCGAAGGCTATCCGGGCAAGCGCTATTATGGCGGCTGCCAGTATGTGGACGTGGTGGAAGAACTGGCGATTGAACGCGCCAAGAAGCTTTTCGGCTGCGAATTCGCCAATGTTCAGCCGAATTCCGGCAGCCAGATGAACCAGGCCGTGTTCCTGGCTCTGCTTCAGCCGGGTGACACCTTCATGGGTCTCGACCTCAATTCGGGCGGCCATCTTACGCACGGTTCGCCAGTCAACATGTCTGGCAAGTGGTTCAACGTCGTGTCCTATGGCGTCCGTCAGGATGACCATCTGCTGGATATGGACGAAGTGGCTCGTCTCGCACGCGAAAACAAGCCAAAGCTGATTCTGGCTGGCGGTACCGCCTATTCGCGCGTCTGGGACTGGAAGCGCTTCCGTGAAATCGCTGATGAAGTCGGCGCTTACCTCATGGTCGATATGGCGCATATCGCCGGTCTGGTTGCTGGTGGTCAGCATCCTTCGCCGATCCCGCATGCACATGTCTGCACGACGACGACGCACAAGTCTCTGCGCGGTCCGCGTGGCGGCATGATCCTGACCAACGATGCCGATCTGGCGAAGAAGTTCAATTCGGCTGTGTTCCCGGGTCTTCAGGGCGGTCCGCTGATGCACGTTATCGCCGCCAAGGCGGTTGCCTTCGGTGAAGCGCTGAAGCCTGAATTCAAGCTTTATGCCAAGAACGTCGTCGATAATGCGCGCGCGCTCTCGGAAGAACTGAAGTCGCATGGCCTCGATATCGTCTCCGGCGGCACTGATAACCATCTGATGCTGGTTGATCTGCGTCCGAAGAACGCAACGGGCAAGCGTGCGGAAGCCGCTCTTGGCCGCGCCAACATCACCTGCAACAAGAACGGCATTCCGTTCGACCCTGAAAAGCCGTTCGTCACCTCCGGCGTTCGTCTCGGCACACCAGCGGGCACCACGCGCGGCTTCGGCGTAACCGAATTCAAGGAAATCGGCTCGCTGATCGCTGAAGTTCTCGACGGTCTGAAGGTTGCCAATTCCGACGAAGGCAATGCCGCTGTCGAACAGGCTGTGAAGGAAAAGGTTGTCGCTCTGACCGACCGTTTCCCGATGTATGGCTATCAGGGATAATCAGTCCCTGAAAGAAGAGTATCAAAAGCCCCGTTCAACCTTGTTGAGCGGGGCTTTTTTGCCCCTCATATCCGGTGCGTCGCATTCGGTATGTTGATTGGCGCAGATCAGCTATGATCTATAGGAATCAGTCTTCGAAGAGTTAAGTGAAAGAGTTCTATGCGTTGTCCCTATTGCCAATCTGAAGATACGCAAGTGAAGGATTCCCGTCCTGCGGAGGACGGTGCCGTTATTCGCAGGCGTCGTGTCTGTTCGGTCTGCGGCGGGCGCTTTACGACATTCGAGCGCGTTCAGCTTCGCGACCTGATGGTGGTAAAAAAGAGCGGACGCCGCGTGCCTTTCGACCGTGACAAGCTGACCCGCTCTATCGAAGTGGCGCTGCGCAAGCGCGATGTCGACAGCGAGCGCGTCGAGCGCGCAATTTCCGGGATTGTGCGCCAGCTCGAAAGTTCGGGCGAGGCGGAGGTGACGTCCGACGAGATTGGCCGTCTGGCAATGGATGCCCTCAAGGGTGTGGATGATATTGCCTATATCCGGTTTGCATCGGTCTACCGCAATTTCAGCAAGGCCGTCGATTTCCATAACGTGATCGATGAGCTGGCAGCCCCCGATTCCGAGGACGATCTGGATAAATAGGCATGACCGCATTGGAACTACCGCATTCGCAGGTGACCTCGGATGATATCCGCTTCATGGAAGCGACGATCCGTTATGCCCGTCGTCACAAGGGACTGACGGGAACAAATCCGTCTGTCGGTACGCTGATCGTCAAGGATGGCGTCATTATCGGGCGCGGCGTCACTGCACTTGGCGGCAGGCCGCATGCCGAACCGCAGGCGCTTGCCGATGCAGGCGAGGCGGCGCGTGGCGCAACAGCCTATGTCACGCTGGAGCCTTGCGCTCATCATGGTCGCACGCCGCCTTGTGCCGAAGCGCTGGTGCGTGCCGGTGTAGCCCGTGTTGTCGTCGCGGCCACCGATCCGGACGACCGGGTCAGCGGCAAGGGCTTTGCCATCCTGCGCGAAGCGGGCATCGAAGTGGTGCCGGGGATCCTTTCCGAAAAGGCCGCCAATGATCTCGCAGGCTACCTGAATCGATCTTCCAGGAAACGCCCGGAAGTGATTCTGAAACTTGCACTTTCCGCCGATGGCATGATCGGAAAAAAGGGCGAAGGGCAGGTGCCGATTACCGGTCCGGTGTCGCGTGCACAGTCCCACATCTTACGGTCGCAAACCGATGTTATCCTGATTGGTATCGAAACAGCGCTTGCTGACGATCCGGTTTTGAATTGCCGCCTGCCGGGGCTGGAACAACGCTCACCCATAAGGGTTGTGCTGGATGGCGGGCTTCGTTTGCCCCTGTCATCCAAGCTGGTTCAATCGGCAGATGCGCAGCCGCTCTGGATCGCTTGCAGCGAAGAGGCATCGCCGGAACGGCGCTACGAACTGAAGGCGGCGGGATGCCGCATTCTGGCAACCGAGGCGCATGACTGCCGCATCGCCTTGCCGGAGTTGATGGACGATCTTGCCGCACAGGGCATTGGTTCTGTTCTTGTGGAAGGCGGCGCGGGCGTCGCCAAGAGCTTTTTGGATGAAAAGCTGGTTGACCGCCTGATCACCTTTCGCTCACCAATAGAAATTGGTACTGCCGATGGGGTTGCCGTGCCCGGTCTTGAAACCCATATCGCAGAAGAATTCAAAATTCTCAGACAGGCGCGTTACGGTGACGATGCCTTTGTGGAATATGTGAGGGTCTGAATCGAAAAGCGATAGATCGCGGCGAAAATGGTGATTTTCGAGAACCGGAGCGCAGTGTACTTAAGTACATGAGCACCGAAAGCGCAGAAAAACGCCATTTGCAGCAAGATATGGCGACTTTTGGATCGGACACTAAGGAGACTTGATGTTTACAGGCATTATTACCGATATCGGCAAGGTTGACCGGATCAAGCCGCTGAATGAAGGCGTGCTGCTGCGTATCGAAACCGTTTATGACCCAGAAACGATTGAGCTTGGCGCTTCGATTGCATGTTCCGGTGTTTGCCTGACTGTCGTTGCACTGCCGGAAAAGGGCACCAATGCCCGCTGGTTCGAGGTCGAGGCATGGGAAGAAGCCCTGCGTCTGACCACAATCTCCACCTGGGAGAATGGAACCAATATCAATCTGGAGCGCTCGCTGAAGCTTGGCGACGAAATGGGCGGACATCTCGTTTCCGGTCATGTCGACGGACAGGCTGAAATCGTTGAACGCAAGGACGAGGGCGACGCGGTGCGCTTCACCCTGCGTGCGCCGGAAGAACTGGCGCCATTCATCGCCCAGAAGGGTTCGGTCGCACTGGACGGCACGTCGCTGACGGTCAACGGTGTGAAGGGCAATGAATTTGACGTTTTGCTCATCCGCCATTCGCTGGAAGTGACCACCTGGGGACAGCGAAAAGCGGGCGACAAGGTGAATATCGAGATCGACCAGCTCGCACGCTATGCGGCAAGGCTTGCGCAATATCGGAAATAGGCTTACAGCCTAAAATTCCAGGCTGTAAAAGCATATCCCGATTTGAGCGTTGACCGCAGGTGTTGCGGTCCGCAAAATTTGTCATGGAGTTTCTCATGTCCGATCACGAGGCGCATGCGCCGCATTTGCTTATTGTTGAAGCGCGTTTCTACGACGATCTAGCTGATGCGCTTCTTGATGGCGCAAAGGCAGCCCTTGACGATGCGGGCGCGACCTATGACGTCGTGACCGTACCGGGCGCGCTGGAAATTCCGGCAACCATTTCCTTCGCCCTCGACGGTGCAGATAATGGCGGCACCGACTATGACGGCTATGTCGCTCTTGGCACGGTTATCCGTGGCGAAACCTATCATTTCGACATTGTTGCAAATGAATCCTGCCGTGCGTTGACCGATCTCGCGGTTGAAGAAAGCCTTGCCATCGGCAACGGCATTCTGACCGTTGAAAATGACGAGCAGGCATGGGCGCGTGCGCGCCGTACTGACAAGGACAAGGGCGGTTTTGCTGCCCGCGCCGCACTGACCATGATTGACCTGCGCAAGAAATTCGGAGCCTGAATATTATGAGTTCTTCCGCAGAAGGTCGCCCGACACCAAACCTGCCGCGTACGGCGAACAAGCGTGGCGTTGCCCGTCTTGCAGCCGTGCAGGCCCTCTACCAAATGGACGTTGCCGGTACGGGCGTGATGGAAGTGGTCGCAGAATACGAAGCCTTCCGCCTCGGCAAGGAAGTGGACGGCACGCAATATCTTGATGCTGATCCGCAATGGTTCCGCGCTATCGTCGCCGGTGTTGTCGACAGTCAGCTCAAGCTCGATCCGATGATCCATCAGGCGTTGACCGAAGACTGGCCGCTGTCGCGTCTTGATTCCACGCTGCGCGCGATCCTGCGCGCCGGTGCATGGGAACTGACGTCGCGCAACGATGTGCCGACCGCCGTGATCGTTTCGGAATATGTCGATATCGCCAAGGCGTTCTACACCGAAGATGAGCCGAAGCTGGTCAACGCGGTGCTCGACCGTCTTGCCTTTGTCATTCGTGGCGAAAGCCGTGGGGCCAAGCCGCGCCATTAGAGCGTGTTTCGATCTGATTGGATCAGATCGGCGCTCTAATCCTTTATTTTAACGCGCATCTTTTCCGATCGAAGCAGGATCAGAAATCAGTCCAGTGGACTGATTTCCCTGCGGAGGCGTTTCACACTTTTCGGGATGCGCTTTAATACCGGCTTAGAGATCAGGATAAGAATAGAAAGGGCTGTGAGAAATCGCAGCCCTTCTTTCATTGTATGCTGGCAAAGAACGTCTTGACGTTTGTTCAACCGTTTCGCATGTTGGTCATGCGGCATTGAGAATGCTGGACTGCAAGGGGACTTCGCCAATTTATTGATTCAAAGGCATAAGTTCCTGATGAAACTATACCGTTGAAGCCCGGTACGACGTGGTGGCTTCAAGCGCTTTCCATGCCGCTCTAATCGGCCCGGGGAGGGGTTTTCGGGCCTTCATGCGCATATGCCTGCCGTTAATTACCCAGTATCGGATGTTTATCTGCGGTCGATCTGACGGTAGCCGGCGCAAACTCAATAGGAGTTGGCCTTTATGCAAATGGGAGTGGCAGTTTTACTTCTCGTTATTGCCTGCGGCGTGGTTTCCGTTCTTTTCGCCTTCTGGTCGATCCGTTCGATCCTGGCGGCTGATCAGGGAACGCCGCGTATGCAAGAAATCGCTGGCGCCATCCGCGAAGGTGCGTCGGCCTATCTCACACGACAATATTCCACGATTGCGATTGTCGGTGTCGTTGTGTTTCTCGCCGCATGGTATTTGCTGTCGCTGAGCGCCGCCATCGGCTTTCTGATCGGCGCAATTCTGTCCGGTGTCACAGGCTTTATCGGGATGCATGTTTCGGTGCGCGCCAATGTGCGCACAGCACAGGCCGCTTCCTTGAGTCTGGCAGGCGGGCTTGAAATGGCTTTCAAGTCCGGTGCCGTTACCGGCCTTCTGGTGGCCGGTCTCGCACTGCTGGGCGTATCCGTCTACTATTTCATTCTCACCGTCTGGCTGGGCTATGCGCCCGCCGATCGCACGGTTATCGATGCACTGGTGGCGCTCGGCTTTGGCGCATCGCTGATTTCGATCTTTGCCCGTCTCGGCGGCGGTATCTTCACCAAGGGTGCGGATGTCGGCGGCGATCTGGTCGGCAAGGTTGAAGCGGGTATTCCGGAGGACGATCCGCGCAATCCGGCAACCATCGCCGACAATGTGGGCGATAATGTCGGCGACTGCGCCGGTATGGCGGCCGATCTGTTCGAGACTTACGCCGTTACCGTGGTTGCGACCATGGTTCTGGGCGCGATCTTCTTCAACGGTTCGGACGTGCTGCCAAGCGTCATGCTCTATCCGCTGCTGATCTGCGGAGCCTGTGTGATCACGTCGATTGCCGGTACGTTCTTCGTCAAGCTTGGCGTCAACGGCTCGATCATGGGCGCGCTCTATAAGGGCCTGATCGTAACGGGTCTCTTGTCCATAGTCGGGCTTGGAGTTGCCAACACGCTGACGATTGGCTGGGGCGAAATCGGCACCGTGGCCGGCAAGAGCATCACCGGCACCAATCTCTTCATCTGCGGTCTGATCGGTCTCATCGTGACGGGCCTGATCGTGGTGATCACCGAATATTATACCGGCACCAACAAGCGCCCGGTGAATTCCATCGCGCAGGCTTCCGTGACGGGGCATGGCACGAATGTCATTCAGGGCCTTGCCGTTTCGCTGGAATCAACCGCATTGCCTGCCATCGTAATCGTTGGCGGCATTATCAGCACCTATCAGCTGGCCGGTCTCTTCGGCACGGCCATTGCGGTCACGGCCATGCTGGGCATTGCCGGTATGATTGTGGCGCTCGATGCTTTCGGGCCGGTGACAGACAATGCCGGTGGTATTGCGGAAATGGCCGGTCTCGATCCGGAAGTGCGCAAATCCACGGATGCGCTGGATGCCGTGGGCAACACGACCAAGGCTGTGACCAAGGGTTACGCCATCGGTTCGGCAGGTCTGGGCGCTCTGGTGCTATTTGCAGCCTATTCCAACGACCTTGCTTACTTCGCGGCCAACGGCCAGACCTATCCGTATTTCGCGGATATGGGACCGGTTTCGTTCGATCTGTCCAATCCCTATGTGGTGGCAGGTCTGATCTTCGGCGGCCTGATTCCCTATCTGTTCGGCGGCATGGCCATGACGGCTGTGGGGCGCGCAGGCGGGGCGGTGGTGCAGGAAGTTCGTCGCCAGTTCAAGGAAAAGCCGGGCATCATGACCGGTAAGGAACGCCCGGATTATGCCCGCGCGGTCGATCTTTTGACGAAAGCAGCAATCCGCGAGATGATCATCCCGTCGCTTCTGCCGGTGCTGGCGCCGCTTGTGGTCTATTTCGGTGTGCTGTTGATTTCGGGCTCCAAGGCTGCGGCTTTTGCAGCGCTCGGCGCATCGCTGCTCGGCGTTATCGTCAACGGGCTTTTCGTGGCCATTTCCATGACCTCCGGCGGCGGCGCATGGGACAATGCCAAGAAGAGCTTCGAAGATGGCTTTACCGATGCCGATGGTGTGAAGCACCTGAAGGGTTCGGAAGCGCACAAGGCCTCGGTGACGGGCGATACGGTTGGCGATCCCTACAAGGATACCGCTGGCCCTGCCGTTAATCCGGCGATCAAGATCACCAATATCGTCGCACTTCTGCTGCTTGCAGTGCTGGCACATATGGCTTGATCGGGTTCTGAAAGGTCCAAAAATAAGAAAACCCGCCGAGAGGCGGGTTTTCTTTTGAATTCGATCTTGCGGCGATTAGCTGCCGCCAGGTCCGCCAGCGCCAGCGCCCGGCACAGAGGTCGGGGCCTTGGAAACGCCCTGGATAACCTGACCGAGGAAGGTCTGATCCTTGCCGCCGGTTGGCGTGGTGCGCGATACGAAATCGAACAGCTTGCCGTCCTTCATGCCGTAATTGGCGATATTCTGAACCTTACCGTCCTTGTCGAAATAGATCGCAAGAATCTGACGGTCGACCAGCTTCGGCTTCATGAACTGAGCCGCGCGATGGCGCTTCTGCGAAATGTAGTAGAACACTTCATTGTCGAAGGTCGCGGTGGTCGATGGCGTGCCGAGCGCAAGCAAGACCTGCTCGCGGCTGGAGCCTACCGGCACCGAATCAAGCGCCTGCTGGTCGAGCACATAGCCCTCAGTCAGCGTTTCTGACGGGTTCAGCGTGGATGCAGTGTTGCATCCGACCAGGGCGGCCGAAAACAGAATTGCCGTACCAGCCAGAAGGGCACGCTGCTTGCGTGCGCCTGATGATGCGCCGGAACGCACAGTTGAGAAAATCCGCTGCAACAAAGACCTCTCCATAATTCTATTATCAGCGCGGCACTTTCGCCGTCGGGAGAACTTCGGTAAACCACCTTGCTTCTATATGCAACTGGAACGGTCGTACAGGGATGATTCTCCAACTTTTCCGCCGCAAATCGAAGGCCAATGAGGCTATCGTGCTCCGCGTGTACGAGGCGATCGTGGCAGCGGCGCGGCAAAAACGGTTTTATGCACAATTTCATGTGCCGGATACGCCACTTGGCCGGTACGAGATGTTGTCGGTGCATATTTTCCTGACACTGCATCGTATGCGGGGTGATAATTCCGCGCTGATGGCGCTTGCTCAGGAAGTGGCCGACGAGTTTTTCAAGGATGTCGACCACTCGCTGCGCGAACTGGGAATCGGCGACCAGGGCGTTCCAAAACGCATGAAAAAACTTGCCCGTATGTTTTATGGCCGTGTGGCCACTTATGGCGCGGCGCTCGATACCGACGATGCGGAAGCGCTTGCCGCTGCATTGACGCGAAATATTCGGCCCGATCTGGAATTCTGGCCACAAGCTCGCCATTTAGGCGAATATGTTCTGCGTTGTCGCGACCGATTGCGGGCAATCGACGATAGTACACTGGTGGCTGGCGAGATTTCCTTTATGGATGCCGACGATCTGGCGCTGACGCATGACAATACCGAAGAGGCAAAACAAAATGACTGACAAACCGGCGCTGAGCTATCCCGTTCCGGTTCTGCACCTGCCCCAGAAGGGCGTGACAGTAACAATTGGCACCGATGAGAAAGAGCGCGCTCAGCTCGCCGCCAGCCATGCGCTTGAGGCGGTGAATTCGTTTTCGGCCGAATTTCTGCTGACACCGTGGAAAAAGGACGGCATCCGCGTGCGCGGACGCATCGATGCGGAGATCGTGCAGGCCTGCGTCACCACGCTGGAACCGCTGACCAATGTGATTGCAGAAGAAGTTGACACGATCTTCGTTCCGGAAAATTCGCGTCTGGCCCGCGTTCAGCTCGACGAGAGCGGCGAAATGCTGCTCGATGCCGATGGCGCCGATAGTCCGGAAACCTTTGTCGGTGACCGGATCGACGTCGGCGCGGTTGCGGAAGAGTTTTTCGAACTGGCAATCGATCCTTATCCGCGCAAGCCCGGTCTGCCGGACGATGCCGAACCCCAGGTTTTTGGGGATGCGGATGATGAGGATGACAAGCCAGAGTCGCCCTTCGCAAAGCTGTCTGAATGGCACAAGAAGCCGTGATCAACGGTGATTTGCGACGAGTTTGAGAAAATATTGTTGTACGGCAACGTAAAACCACTATTTTCGCCAAAAACCCTGCCGCGTCTTGAGCGCGGCCTGGGAGCAGGGATCGAACAGGAATAATCAAGAGTGGTAAAAATATCGATTGACGCGATGGGCGGTGATTTCGGTCCTGAAGTGGTCGTCCCCGGCGCGGCAAGGGCGCTTGAGCGCCATCCCGACATGCGTTTTATTTTTTTCGGTCTGGCCGGACAGGTTGAGCCGGTGTTGGCGCGCTTTCCGAAGTTGCAGGCCGCATCCGAGTTTCGTGCCTGTGAAGTTGCCATTGGTATGGACGATAAGCCGAGCCAGGCTCTGCGCAATGGGCGCGGCAAGTCCACGATGTGGAAGGCCATTGAGGCCGTGAAGACCGGCGAAGCCGATGCCTGCGTTTCTGCGGGCAATACGGGCGCACTCATGGCCATGTCGAAATTCTGCCTGCGGATGATGTCGGATGTTGAACGTCCAGCGCTTGCGGGCATCTGGCCGACGTTGCGCGGTGAAAGCATTGTGTTGGATGTCGGCGCGACGATCGGCGCCGATGCACGCCAGTTGGTCGATTACGCTGTGATGGGCGCTGGCATGGCGCGGGCGCTGTTTGAAGTGCGCAAGCCGACGGTCGGCCTGCTGAATGTCGGCACGGAAGAGGTCAAGGGTCTCGACGAGATCAAGGAAGCCGGTCAGATCCTGCGCGATACACCGCTGGACGGTCTGGCATATTCCGGCTTCGTGGAAGGCAACGACATCGGCAAAGGTAGCGTCGATGTTGTGGTGACCGAAGGCTTCACCGGCAATATCGCTCTTAAAGCTGCCGAAGGCACGGCGCGTCAGATGGCGACATTGCTCCGCCAGGCTATGACCCGCACTTTGCTGGCCAAGATCGGCTATGTTTTTGCCAAGGGCGCTTTTGATCGCCTGCGCGAAAAGATGGATCCGAACAAGGTCAATGGCGGTGTGTTCCTTGGCTTGAGCGGCATCGTCATCAAGAGCCATGGCGGCGCGAATGCTGAAGGCTTCTGCTCGGCGGTTGAAGTGGGCTACGACATGGTGCGCAATCGTCTTCTGGAGAAGATTGAAGCCGATCTGGCGCATTTTCACCACAGTCACCCGCATGTTTCGTCCAGTGAAGGCGGCGAAGCGGCCAAATAATTATTTGCCCCTCTGGTGGGCGCGGATTTCGACGGTGCGGGCAACAGCCTCGTTCCGTTCGTATATGAGGACAGGAATAAAAAATGATACGATCTGTCGTGCGGGGTATCGGTTCGGCATTGCCGAAGCGGGTCATGAAAAACACCGACTTTGAGGGTGTCATAGAGACCTCGGACGAATGGATCGTGCAGCGCACGGGCATTCGCGAACGCCATATTGCGGGCGATGATGAAACCACGGTTTCGCTGGGCGCAGCCGCCGCGCGTGCGGCAATCGAAAATGCAGGTTTGCAGCCATCGGATATCGATCTTGTTCTGGTCGCCACCTCGACGCCGAACAACACATTCCCGGCCAGCGCTGTGGAAATCCAGCGTGAGCTTGGCATCACCTCCGGTTTTGCTTTCGACATGCAGGCCGTGTGCAGCGGCTTCATCTATGCCATCACGACCGCCGATCTTTATATTCGCGGCGGTATGGCCGAGCGCGTTCTGGTCATCGGCGCGGAAACTTTCTCGCGTATTCTCGACTGGACCGACCGCACGACCTGCGTTCTGTTCGGCGACGGTGCAGGCGCCGTGGTTCTGGAAGCTGCCGAAGGCAAGGGTCTGACTTCGGACCGTGGCGTTCTGGCTGCAAATCTGCGCTCGGACGGCAACCACAAGGAAAAGCTCTATGTGGATGGCGGTCCTTCGACGACGCAGACCGTCGGCCACCTGCGCATGGAAGGCCGCGAAGTTTTCAAGCACGCTGTCGGCATGATCACCGATGTTATTGAAGCTTCCTTCGCTGAAACGGGCCTCACGGCAGACGATATCGACTGGTTTGTGCCGCATCAGGCGAACAAGCGCATCATCGACGCTTCGGCCAAGAAGCTGAATATCGCCGAGAGCAAGGTCGTCATCACTGTCGACCGGCACGGCAATACCTCGGCTGCATCGGTGCCGTTGGCGCTGGCCACAGCCGTTGCGGATGGCCGGATCAAGAAGGGCGATCTCGTGCTTCTCGAAGCCATGGGCGGCGGATTTACGTGGGGTGCGGTTTTGCTGCGCTGGTAAGCCAATTGCCCCAAAACAGGGGCGCTCTGTCACGTTCGGAATCGGATCAGAAAAGAAAAGCAATAAAATTGATCCGCCGCGAGGGAACTCGCGGCTTGACCGAGCCGCTTTTATTTGTGTAACGTCCTGTCACGTAAGGATATTATCTGTTCAAACGCTAACCAGGTGGGTTCGGTTATGGGAGGTAAAACGGTCACGCGGGCTGATCTGGCAGAGGCTGTTTACCGGAAGGTCGGTCTTTCCAGAACGGAGTCGGCGGCTTTGGTCGAGATGATTCTCGACGAGGTCTGTGACGCAATCGTCAATGGCGAAACAGTGAAGCTGTCGTCATTTGCCACTTTTCAGGTCCGCGACAAGAACGAGCGTATCGGTCGCAATCCGAAGACCGGTGAAGAAGTGCCAATTCTTCCGCGACGCGTGATGACCTTCAAGGCTTCGAATGTTCTCAAGCAGCGCATTCTGCAGGAACATCAGAAGCGCGAAACCAAGAGCAAATAATACGGATTGATGCCGCCCCAGTTTCCTCGGGCGGCATTTGTTTTTTCAGCTCAGGTGTTGAAAGCCGCGGCTTGCGCGTTCTGGCGCAGGGCGCGTATTGACGGGTTTACGCTGCCGTCTTCATTCCTTTTACATCGGTGATGGATGGCCTGCTTCGCTGCAAGGTGGAGCAGCTTCGCATTTTTAAATTCGCCTGAGCCGTATTTAAGGGCGAGCTACTGTGCCTCACCCATGTGAAGGGATGCGTATAAAGCTCTGATATTATATAATGGATATAGTGGAACGAATCATTTCGCTAATATTCGAATCCGAAAGCGCATAGGCTTTTCGGAAAGAGTTTCAGCGTGAAACGCCATCGGGTTTCAATCGGCGTTCGGACAGTATAAGTAGGCCACGGTTTTTGAAAAACTGGTGGCATTCCGCCTTATTGTCACTGTCTGCGTATCGTGCGGACCGCAAGTGGAATTTCAAAGCCTATACGGGTCGCTCGGTGAGCGGGCCGTTGCTGCTGGAAAGGGCAGGTGGATGGACAAGAGCCCTGATGCATTCAGGACGATCAGTGAAGTTGCGGAGGATCTCGATCTTCCCCAGCACGTGCTGCGTTTCTGGGAAACGCGCTTTACACAGATCAAGCCTATGAAGCGTGGCGGCGGTCGCCGCTATTATCGTCCAATCGATGTCGAGCTGCTCAAGGGCATTCGCCATCTGCTCTACGATCAAGGCTATACGATCAAGGGAGTGCAGCGTCTGCTGCGCGAGAACAATCCACAGTTCATCATTGCTCTTGGCAACGGCGATGTGCAGGCTATTGAAGTCATCACACGCCAGAAACAGGCTGCGGCTGACAAGCGTGCAGCGGAAGAAGCTGCCGACAATGAAATGGCCCTGCCAAGCGGCATCAAGGCACCGCAGCCCTCGCGCAAGCTGTTCGGCTTGTTGAAGGGCGAAGATGACGGCCCCATTGGTGCTGATGGCAAGCGCCCCTCCAAGGACAATCGCTCGCTTTTGCAGGAAGCGCTTTTTGATCTTCTGGAATGCAAGCGCTTGCTGGATCAGGTGCGCTGAGCCAAGCAGAAAGTGAAAAGGGAGGCAGGAGCCTCCCTTTTTTTATCGTCAACTGGACGAGAGTTTCAGTCCGATGATGCCCGCGAGGATGAGCATAACGCTTGCAACGCGGAAGAAACTTGCGGCTTCCCCAAGAATAAAGATGCCGACGACGAAAGCGCCGACTGCGCCGATACCAGTCCAGATCGCATAGGCCGTGCCAAGAGGCAGCGTGCGCATGGCGATTGAAAGCAGTAGAAAACTGCCGATCATTGTGACCAGTGTGATGATGCTGGGCGTCAGAAGCGAGAAGCCTTCCGACTTTTTCATGAAGAAAGCCCAGACGACCTCAAGGATGCCGGCGATAGCCAGATAGACCCATGCCATTGTGAGTGCTCCATATTTGGAAATAGGTAAAATCAAAGACTTAGACTGTTTCGATGAATCAGTTTCTAAAGGTCAGATGTGGTTCGCTCTGCCGGTTGCGAGAACGTGAAGCGCGCGAAATCGCCAATGCTGGCCGAGTGGCCGCCAGTAAGTCTGGACCTGACGATGCGCTTGATGGCGAATTGTTCGATTGGCCGTGACATAGGATACTCCTATGGGGCCGTCCCCTATGCGAACACTGGCGCGGGTCGTCCCGCGCGCCAACTAGATAAGCTTTCGTTTGTCTTGTGGCAAGGGGTGCATAAGGATATTTCTGCCAACATAAACTTGATCGCCACAGTCGTAGATTGGCGGTTATTTTCGGTTATCCTGCCATTCTTACTCACAGATTATGCCAGGAGATTGATCCATGACTATCTCAAGACGTAATTTTATTGTTGCAGCATCTGCTGCCGGTGCGGGATTGGCGCTTTCGCCGCTGGACCTCGCCAGAGCGGCAGCCGAAACGGGCAGTTCCAACGTGCAAAAACCGTCCCAAGTCGAAAATCCGGGTTTCCACCGCTTTAAGCTCGGCGAATTTGAAATCACCACGCTGTCCGATGGACGCCGCGCAGGCGAGGACATTGAGAAAATCTATGGGTTTGAGCAGGATCCGAAGGAAGTGGCAGCGCTGCTTGAACAGAACATGCTGCCTGCTGGCCGGTTCGTGAACAGCTTTACACCTGTGCTGATCAATACCGGCAAGGACCTCGTGCTTTTCGACACTGGCATGGGTGCCGGGGCGCGCGCGAGTGGACAGGGCAAGCTTATCAGTTCACTGGAGGCTTCGGGCTACAAGGCCTCGGATGTTTCGCTCGTGGTGCTGAGCCATTTCCACGCCGATCACATTGGCGGTCTCATGGAAGACGGCAAACCTGCTTTCACCAATGCTCGTTATGCAGCCGGACAGAAGGAGTTTGATTTCTGGACTGATCCTGCGCGGCTGGATAGCCCGATGAAGAGCGGTGCCGAGCTTGTCGGCAAGAATGTGAAGCCGCTTGCCGAGAAAATAACCTTTCTGGAAGACAACAGCGAAGTTGTTTCAGGCATCAATGCTCTTGCAGCTTTCGGGCATACACCGGGCCATTTGATATTCCGCATCGAATCCGGCGGCAAGCAGCTGATGTTGATTTCCGACACCACCAATCATTTTATCATCACCATGCAGCGGCCCGAGTGGCACGTGGCATTCGATGTGGACAAGGAGGCCGCCGTCGTGACGCGCAAACGCGTCTTGGACATGCTGGCGACCGAGCGTTTGCCTTTCATCGGATATCACCTGCCTTTTCCGGCGGTGGCTTATGTGGAGAAGGATGGCGCGGCATATCGCTATACGCCTGAAACCTACCAGTTGAGGGACACGTAATCGCGATCAGCGTCCGCCCGCGACATCGATAAACGAGCCGGTCGTGTAGCCGGGGGCGTCGTTGAGCAACCAGTAGATGGCTTCAGCGACTTCTTCGGCTTTTCCGGCTCGCCCCATCGGGGTTCCGGCCCCCAATTGTACTGCCCGGTCGGGATTGCCGCCGCTGGCGTGGATTTCCGTTTCGATGAGACCCGGGCGGACCGCATTGACCCGGATACCCTTGGGGCCAAGCTCACGAGAGAGGCCGATGGTCAAAGTGTCGAGCGCGCCCTTGGCGCCCGCATAGTCGACATATTCGAACGGTGATCCGAGCTTTGCCGCCATCGAGGAAACGATCACGATGGAACCGCCTGGCTGAAGGCGGCGCGCCGCTTCGCGTGCGCAGAGATAAGTGCCGTAAACATTGACATCGAACATGGTGCGCAGGCGTTCCGCGCTCATGTCGGCAAGCGGCATGGTCTGCGCGACGATGCCTGCATTGAGCACGACGCCGTGCAGTGCGCCGAACGCCTGCTCTGCGCGATTATAAATGGAAAGCACGTCCTCTTCGCGTGAAATATCGCCTTGCAGGGCGATGGCCTCAGCGCCCGCACGTTTCAAGCTGTCGGTGGTTTCCGCTGCGGCTGCAGCGTTTCCTGCATAATTGAGGGCGATCGACCAACCGTCTGCTGCACAGCGCAACGCCGTTGCCTTGCCAATGCCACGGCTGCCGCCGGTAATCAGAACGTTTTTCAAGCTTGAACTCCTCCGCATGTTTCACGGTGGAGTTAAAACATTTTGACGCTCCCCGCAAAGCGGAGATTGTGAAAGGAAAACAATAAAGGGGAAGGGAAATGGTCGGAGCGGCGGGATTCGAACCCACGACCCCTTGACCCCCAGTCAAGTGCGCTACCGGGCTGCGCTACGCTCCGAGCCGGGGAAAGCCTTAGAATATAAAGGATTACCTCGCAAGCTGTAAAAACTTCAAAACGGAACAAAATGCACACAGATGCACGGCGTGGAACAGTTCGGCACCAAAAGCCCGACGGATTTTCCCGTTCTGTTCTCCCGTCATCAGCATCATTCAACCTAGCAATTCACCCCCAGATGGCGGTTCGGGTGGGGATATGAATATCAGTGGTGGCGCTGGCGGCTTAGTGGTTGTGGCGTGGTGATATGGTAAACAGATATGCGCGAATTGATTCTGGTGTCGTAGCCGAAGTTGTTGAATTACCGAGCGGCATCAAACCAGCAGACGCCTTTCATGCTTCCATTGCATCACAGTTTAGGACCTGTTCTTCCGAGGTGATGGGCGGTTGGCTTTTTGATGGTGAAAACTATTCACCACCAGAAGTCATTGAGATTGTCCCGGTCACTATTCTACCAGCTGTCACGCTATCGGAGCGAATGACCGTCGAAGAGGCCAGTCAGGTTGAGACAATCATGGCTACGCAGCTCTTTCGAACGCGCCAGATTTTCCTGACAGTAAACATGTTCCGGTCTGATCATGAGCTTTGGCCGCTGCTCGTTCTGGTGGGGCGGATTTGTTTTGTAAGGCGAGGGCAAACGAACTGCTTTCTGTACAAACATTGTGAGTTTTTGCAGATCATCAGATGCGAATAGATGCCAACTCGCTTGCAAAGCAAGTAGAAATCGGTCTATTCGCATTGATGATTGCATTGGGGGCTAGATGCGGAATTCTGACGAGCTGATGGCAGTCACGGCCTTAAGGTTTCTTGCGGCATTTTATGTATTCATTTTTCACATACATATCCGATGGCCGTTGGCAGTAGCAGGGCAAACTTTTGACCGGTTGCTCTCGCAAGGAGCGGTTGGGATGAGTTTGTTTTTCATCCTCTCTGGGTTTGTTCTCGCAATCTCACTAACTAGGTCACCAAGAAGCTTCGGAAGTTATTTCAAAAGTAGAATATTTCGTATTTACCCGGTGTATTTCTTCGCCGCGCTCGCAACTATTCCATGGCTGTTCGGCTCTGAGAAACCGAACGTCTTGCTAGGTGCGCTCTTGATAACAACGAATATTCTGATGATACAAGCTTGGTTTCCGTCTACGTTCCATTTTTGGAATAACGGAGCTAGTTGGTCTATTTCAGTTGAATTTTTCTTTTACGCAGTATTGCCACTCGTCATATTACTAACGGTAGATTTAAGTAACCGACGTTTATTCCATATAACTGTAATCTCTGTGTTGGCATCTGCGGTGGTAGGATTGGCGTATGTTGCGTTCCCTCCGACTGTTCCATTAATTGTGTTCTATTCAGCGCCAGTATATAGGTTGCCTGAATTTTTGGTCGGGGTGACGAGTGGGCTTATGTTCGCTAATAACGTCAGGATACGTTCACCTAAATTCGTGCTGGTTGTCGCGTTGATAGTTCTCGCCTTGGCATTATCTTTTCCACAACTCACAGGGACTAGCTATATAACCGCGCACTATATAGCAGTTCCTTCTATCGCTATTACTATTTTTGCGTCGGCCTGTATTGGCTCGGTCCCTGGACCAATATTCCGACCGATTGTGTGGATGGGGCGCATCAGCTATTCGTTTTATGCATTTCAGTCGCTGACCATTTACACGCTTATATCATTGCGTACTCAACTGGCCGAGTTTTCTCCAATATTTAAAAA
This sequence comes from Brucella haematophila, assembly GCF_005938105.1. GTDB lineage: Bacteria > Pseudomonadota > Alphaproteobacteria > Rhizobiales > Rhizobiaceae > Brucella > Brucella haematophila. Next base: position 211,032 of record NZ_VCPE01000009.1, read on the forward strand.
CAACTGGGGCATATTTGTGCTGGCCTTTGCAACGACCACTATTCTGGCCGCAATTAGCCACAACTTGTTGGAAGTAAAATTCCGAGATATTCTGGAGCTCCGATTTAATAAGACAGCGACGCCAAAAAAAGCCTATTGATTACTATTGGTCAGAATAAATCAGCATTGTAATTCAGGCCCACAATCCATCAACATCTAGACGCCGCCCTTGAGGCGGTTTTTCTTTGCCAGTGTCAACCGAAACGGAAACAGAGCCTAACATAGCGAAACTGTCGGATAGAAAGCGGCTCAATTCTCGACACGCTGATTTACTGGATTACGATCATCCTGATAGCAGGCTGTGTGCTTCCACCTATGATGCATGACCCAGAAAATGGATCAATCGCGGCTAGGCGGTTATTACGGAATGCTGTTTGGGTTTTCTCAAAATAGCGGTGAATTCATTTGAGCCCAGTGCGGTCTCGTGAACTTCCTCGGCAACCAGACCAATATAGTTCAATTTGCATAGACGGGTGATCATCTCTCGAAAAGTTGTGGGCGTAAACTGCCATGCGTGCACGTCGATATATCCACCCTTGCCTCCCTCCCAAGCTTGGACGGCAAGTTTGATACGCGATAGAACGGCATTTTCGTACGTGTCATCGAAGCTGTTGCCTTCCCAATGACGGGGAGGGTCATTGTGCGTGGTCAAGGCAAAGTGTTCGATGGCGCTCGTCAATGAGTGAACTTTTCTGCCTTCGATGTGAGCGGCAACGACTTCGGCGATACTTGAAACCTCAATCCCCGCATCGAAGCAGTATCGCTTGTCTGGAATGATGAGGAAGTACGCGCCGCCTTCATTAAGAAGATTAGCGACATCGTTCAGATGCCGTATAAAGTCCGGTTGATGCTCAATGCAGTGAGAACTCAGTACCGCGTCAAATTTGCGATCAACAATGGAAAGGTCGCCGTTAGGTGATACGAAATCGATGTGAGGCGCGTGTTTGATATCATAGCCGATTTCATTCGCACGCTTGATCAGGTCTGCCCGCGTCAGCACATCAAAGTATGATACGTTTTCTCCTATAAGAACCGGATTGCAAAATGGACCAATCTCTAAGGCGCTTACCGCTTCACTGGCCAGCATCGCTATGCCGCTTCGTGTGGATGCGTTCGCCAAATAGAGACGCCCCTCTTGGCGCCCGAAGCATTGATAATGGGTAACAGGATCAACGCCAGCTTGCGCTACGTCCGGGTTGAGGCGCAAATAAAGATCAGGATCGAAATCAAATGGTAAGCTGTCCGTCATTCCACCGATACCTTGCATCCATATCTCCGCTAGTGCAGCCGATGGCGGCTTAGATTTTATAAGTTAAGCCAACATAAAACATGGTGCAAATCTAAACAGCCGCCCACTGAGGCGGATTTTTCTTTGCCGAAAGAGAACTCATGAAACTCGTTCCCGTTATCTCACCGTCCCGTGGGGGGCGTAGAGAACAAGGCATATTGGGATAGGCCCCGGCAAAGTCTGGACAGTCTGCAGGTGCCCGCCAGAGCCACGCATGCGCCGGTGATATCCCAGCGATCTGGCTTTGCACCTTCGGCCACCCATATCCACACAATGGATGCGACAATATAAATGCCGCCATAGGCCGCATAGGCGCGGCCTGCCGTGTCGCTCTCGATCAGCGTCAGGAAATAGGCGAAGAGCGCCAGCGACGCCATGCCGGGAATGAGCCAGAGCGGTGATTTGTCGAGTTTCAGCCAGGCCCAGAAAGCAAAACAACCGGCGATTTCGCATATAGCAGCGGCAGCGTAGATGATGGACTGCAAGATGGCTCCTATGCGCGTGCGTGCTGGCGGGCGATTGGCGCGGTAGCGCGGGACATGGCCATCTGGCGCCGGTACTTATATTCAAGTCCGGCGCAACCCCAGATGATCCCGAACAGCAGATAGAAATGCCGCCAATGGTCGGTATCGATGACATTGCCGATCAGCACATGCCCCAGATAGGTGGCATAAGCGCAGAGCAGATAAGGCTGCCATGGCCTGTTGCGGAACAGCAGGCGAAAGCCGATGCCAAGCGTCATGAAGGTTAGCGTGACGAAGGCTGTGAAGCCGATCCATCCATAATCGAGTGCGGCTTTCAGCCAGTTATTATGCGTGTCCTCTCCGAACATCGGGCCGAATTCCAGCGGTCCGATGCCGAGCGGATGCTGCGTGGCAAGCACCATGCCATACCAGTGACGGGCAAACCGCCCCATGCGGTCGGCGTCATAGCTTTGTTCGAGTTGCGCGCGCTGCAAAAAGAAATCACCGATGCCGGGGATTTCAATAAGGATCAGCAATCCCACCGCTACAGCGGCAACTGCCAATAATGCAATCAGGATCAGGCGTAAGCGAAAGCGGTTATTGCTGGCTTGCAGACACAGGGTAAGCAGGATTACCAAGCAGGCGAGGGGCACCATGGCCCAGGCTGCGCGTGAAAACGAGAACAGGACTCCGAGCGTCAGAATGGCGGCGGCAGGCAGATAGACCAGCATATCGCGCGCGCGTCCGGTCAGAATGCGGTAGACGCTCCAGCTCAGCGGCAGGATGAGGAACGGGCCGAACACATTCGGGTCCTGAAATGCGCCCTTGGCGCGCCCGTAGCGCGTGAAGAGGTCTGCTCCGGGGAAGAGGTTGAGATACCCAACAATGCCGAGAAACGCAGCTATAAGGCCCACAAAAAGATAGGCTTTGAAGATTGTTTGCAGCCGCCGGTAATCCATCTCGATCATTGCGGCAAAGAAAACCGAGGTAAAAGCCAGAAACAGCGAGACAGCGATATAGAGCGGCGCTGTTTTAAGGTCGGCCATCTGCAAGGTTGAGATGACACCGCCAAAGTTGAACGCCGCGAGGATAGCCAGAAGAACGAGGTTGGTTCTGCTCAGGCGAAGCCCGAACAGCAGCGCAACGGCAATCAACCCCGCCATATAGACTTCATAGGGCGCAGGCTCGCTTAGCACGAAGCCCAGCAGAAAAACCCCAAACCCCACTGCAAAATTGACGATCAGGCGGTTCAACGCCCGTCGCTGATGCACGGTCACACCAGCGGGGGAAGCTGGATTATGCATCGGCGCAACGATGGGCACAGCCTGGCTCAATAGGCGTTTTCCGTATTGAGAAGCCGGATGGGCGTCAAAAAGAGGATCTTTAGGTCGAACCAGAGCGACCAGTTTTCGATGTAGTAAAGATCGTACTCAGTGCGCATCGTGATCTTCTCTTCATTGTCGATCTCGCCGCGCCAGCCATTGATCTGGGCCCAGCCGGTCACGCCCGGCTTGACGCGATGGCGTGCAAAATAGCCGTCAACGACTTCGTTATAGAGAAGATTGTTGGAATGCGCGGCCACCGCGTGAGGCCGCGGGCCAACCAGCGATAGCGATCCGGCGATAACGTTGAAGAACTGCGGCAGCTCGTCGATGGATGTCTTGCGGATGAAACGGCCGACGCGGGTGACGCGCGGATCGTTCTTTGTCACTGCATTGCGCGCCGTCGGGTCGCATTGCTCGGTATACATCGAGCGGAATTTCCAGACATTGATGACTTCATTGTTGAAGCCATGGCGCTTTTGCTTGAAGAAAACCGGTCCCTTGCTGTCGAGCTTGATAGCAATGGCAGCGCCAATCATGATCGGCGACAGAACCACGATCCCGACAAGACTGAAGGCAATGTCGAAAATGCGCTTGGCGACGGAATCCCAGTCGTTGATCGGCTTGTCGAAAATATCCAGCATCGGCACCGAGCCGACATAGGAATAGGAGCGCGGACGGAAGCGCAGGTGGTTGTTGAGCGCCGACAGGCGAATGTCGACGGGCAGCACCCAGAGCTTTTTGAGAAGTGCCAGAACACGGGCCTCGGCACTGATCGGCAGCGAAACGATCAGCAGATCGATATGGGCGATACGCGCAAACTCGATCAGTTCGTTGATGTTGCCGAGCTTCGGATAACCGGCAACGACGGGCGGCGAGCGCTTGTCGTCACGGTCATCAAAAATACCGCAGATGCGGATATCGTTGTCCGGCTGTTGTTCGAGCGACCGGATCAACGCTTCGGCATTGGGGCCGCCGCCGACGATTACGGCGCGGCGCTCCATGGTGCCATTGCGGGCCCAGCGGCGGATTTTCCAAGCGATGATCAGGCGGGAAATCAGGATAACGGTAATGGCGCTGACCGCCCAGATGAGAAACCAGCCGCGCGAGAAGTGCGCAGAAACCTTGAAGAGAAAACCGAGCACTGCAAGCGTGCCAAGCGTGGCCGCCCAGCTGATGATCAGCCGTCGTAAATGGTGGGTGGGGCTTCTCAGAATATTGACCTGATAACCGTCGTTGATCTCCATCAACGCGACATAGAGTACGCCGCCAGCGATGATGATCAGCGGATAATAAAGCAGATAGTTGCTCTGAAGCCCGACATAATAGCCAAGGCTCAATATGCCCATCAGGAAGATGAGGCCGAACTCGACCAGCCGCACGACGCCGCTCAGCATGAGTGGCGAAAACGTGTCCCGCCTGTATTGCGCAGCTATGCTGCGCGCCAGAGGGCTGAGTTCCACCGGTTCTTGCGGCTTCGAATCCTGCTTGGCGCTGGCTTCGATAGCCTTGCGTCCAAATGGAGAAAAAGCATCATTGTCCCGCACGATAATGTCCCGCTTATCAGTTTACAGGAGTATGTGTACCGTCAGATTCCTAAGAAATCTCTGAGAGCCTGTTCCAAAAGTCGTCCTGTGTGGCTGCAAATGGCGATTTTCTTCATTCCGGTGCTCACGTACCTTGAGTACGCTCCGCTCCGGTACTCAAAAATCACCATTTTCGCCCACACATGCCGTTTTTTGATTCAGGCTCTGAGCACGCAGGTATCGGACCTGCCTGGTACTCACGAATGCGTTTCACGGTAAATCAATTCTATAGAATGCGCCATGGACTGAATGCCAAATCGTTCACGAAGTCGTGAATTATCGGGCATTAGCGCATTGAAACTGTCTTTTCCACCCCTCGTTTCCCGAATTTTAGCGACAAGCGCTTCCACTGTCGGTTCAAACAACGCTGGCGATCCGGGCCCGAATATTTCGGGAATGCCGCCAACGCGGCTGGCGATAACGGTTTTCCCGGCGGCAACTGCTTCGAGTACGATATAGGGGAAAGCCTCCGCACGGGAAGGGATGACCATTAAACCGCCAAGCGCGAATGCCTCACGCGCTGCCATGCCGGGCAAGAAATGGACGTTTTCGTCAAGGTCGAGTTCGGCTGCAAGTGCAGTAAAGACAGGTTTTTCGGCACCGTCGCCGACAATGGTTGCGCTGAGCGACAAGCCATCCTGTTCGCGAAGCTGCGCCAGAGCGCGGATCAGAATATCGGGGCCTTTCAGATCACGCATCGTACCAACGAACAGAAGGTCGCTCGCATCGGGCGCATCGGGTACAGGGATGAATTCGTCGTCGGCAAGGCCGTTATAGACAACCGCATGGAGACCATGGGGCCGTCCGACCTTTTCCTCATAGGTTCGTTTCTCAAAATTGGAAACGAACATCACCGCATCGGTCATGGGGGCGAGAAACCGCTCGACCAGAAAGACAGCGCCGCCACGGCGCGTCTTCCGGTCAAAATGCAGGCTTCCGCCATGCGGTGAATAGATACGGGCTACGCGAGACCTAAAAACCCGTAGAACAGAGCCGAACAATCGGGCATAGACGCCGCCTTTGGCGCCATGTCCGTGCAAAATGTCCGGCCGCAATTTCTTGACAACGCGGTATGCTTTGAGTGCTGCCGCTGCATCGCCAATACCAATATGGCGTTGCATGGCAATTCTATGCAGGCCAAGCGCAAGCTTTGGCCGCAATTCTTCTAGAAGCGCATCCTCCCTTGGACCGCCTGTTGTTGCGTCGCAGACGACCCCGACAAGGTGACCTTTTTCCGCCTGTGCGCTGACCAGATCGCGGACATGGCGGAACAGTCCGCCAGTGGGCTCGCGAAAGCAGTGGACGATACGCAGAGGGGAAACAGTGTCGTCATCAGCCATCAATCGCCATCAGAACAGACGTTCGCGGACATAAATCGTATCGCCAGGCAGGATCGGATCGGAGATCAGAACCCGGCCCGTCAGCACCTTGCCATTGAACTGGCGGGTGATGTCGGCATTTTCCTGATTGGCGCGTGGGCTGTAACCGCCTGCGGCTGCAATCGCTTTCTGAACAGTCATGCCTGGCACATAGGAATATTGCCCGGCTGCGCCGACTTCACCCATGACGAAGATCGGACGGTAGCGGTCGATTTCGACGCTGACATCGGGATCGCGCAGATAACCGCCGCGCAGTTTCGATGCGATCAGGCCTTCAAGCTGTTTGGCTGTTTTGCCGCGCGCTGGAATGCTGCCGACGAGTGGGAAAGCCACATAGCCTGCCTGATCGACGCTATAGGTGTTGGTCAGGCTTGCCTGTTCAAAGACGGTGATGCGCACGCGGTCGCCTGCATCCAGCATATAGGGCTGGTTCAGCGCTTCATGAAAGGCTGGCGGTGCCGGGCGATAGCTCGTGCAAGCTGACGACAGAGTGATCGCCGCAAGACCGAGTGCCGTGAGCAAAGCACGGCCTGTACGCTTGTTGTGAATTTTCTTCGCCATCATGTCTCGCCTCGGTATCCCCGAAAAGCATCGCCCGCATTTATGGAAACTGATCAGCACCGAAGCGCTGCCAGATGAATTCCTGTCACTGCGTTATCGATTGATTAGGGTTAATGGCTGGTAAAGATGTGCCGAGATGGTCAAAAAACTTTCCGGAAGCGGGGAAGGGCAATGCAACGAAAGTATTGGGAGGCCGCGAGAGCTATAGAGAATGGCCTCATGGAGGCTCATGTAAGCGACTGCTTGAATAGTGAAGAAATCTCGGTGCTTAACCCTATGGTTACCTTAAGCGTTTACTTTTCCGGCCGGAAATGGGTATGCGACCTGGATGGGAATGACGATTGTCAGTAATCGACGGGCGCCTGCGGAGTAACGAAATGGCGGAAGTCGATTCGTCGTTGAAAGACGCAGACATCGATATAGGCGCGCTTTTTGGAAGTTTGCGTCGTAACTGGCTTTTGATTGTTGGCGGCGCTCTTCTGTTAGCGGCGCTGGCATGGATCATTTGTCTTCTTTTGACGCCGGATTACCGCGCCGAATCCCGTATCATTATCGAAACCCGCGAGTCGGTCTTTACACGGCCTAACGGTGACAATCCTGCCGAGCGCCCGCTGCTGGACCCGGAAGGCGTGAAGAGCCAGATCGAAATTCTGACGTCTAACGATCTTTTGAGGCGGGTTTCAAGCAAGCTAGATCTGCCGAACAATCAAGCTTTTACGTCAATCGAAGTAAGGCCTTACAGCCGGATTCTCATTCTACTCGGCATGATAGCCGATCCGGAGAAACTGTCTCCGGACGAGCGGGTTTTGCTGCGACTGCGTAAGCACTTGCAAGTGTATAATATCACCGGTTCACGTGTTATCGCGGTGCAGTACACGTCTGCCAATCCTCAATTGGCAGCACAAATCGCCAACACGATTGCGGAAGAATATATTGCACTGCAGAGTGCGGCCAAGCTGCAATCCAACGACGATGCTACCAATTGGCTGGCACCGGAAATCGATGATCTGCGGACGCATGTACGTGATGCCGAGAAAAAAGTTGCGGATTACCGCGCCTCACGTGGATTGCTGACCGGACAAAGCAACAATACGATTGCATCGCAGCAGCTTTCCGAAGTTTCGACGGAACTCACCCGCGTTCGCACCGACCGCGCCACGGCTGAGGCGAGGGCGGCGAGTGTTCGCAAAGCGCTCGCTGCTGGAACTCCGGTCGATACGCTGCCTGAAGTCGTCGCTTCCGGCATGATGCAGCGCCTTGCCGAGCGTCGCATTGAGCTGAATGCCCAAATTGCGGATCTGTCGACGACGCTTCTCGATGGCCATCCGCGCATCAAGGCGTTGCGCTCGCAGCTCTCCGATCTTGACCGTCAGACCAAGGCGGAAGGTCGCAAGCTGCTTGCCAGCCTTGAAAACGATGTTACCACAGCGAAGTTGCGGGAAGACGAGCTGGCGCGCGAACTCAATCGCGTGCAGTCGCAGGCCGCACAGGCGGGCGATCAGGAAGTCGAGCTTCGCGCGCTTGAGCGCGAGGCGGCAGCGCAGCGCGAGCTTCTCGAAACCTATCTGACCCGTTATCGCGAAGCAGCTTCGCGTATCGACCGCAATTATGTGCCTGTCGATGCCCGTATTCTGTCGGGCGATACGCCAGCGCTTCCTTATTTCCCAATGGTTCTGCCAACGGTTGCCGCAACCTTTGCGGCGGGCTTGCTGCTGCTCTCGATCTTCGTATTGCTGCGTGAACTGTTTAGCGGACGTGCCTTCGTCACGGCTGACGGCAGACGCGTCGAGGCTGTCGAGGAAATCGAAATGCCGGTGATTACGGCTGCTGCCGAAGCCGCCGCAGTTCCGCCGACAGCTTCCGAACAGGGAGAAGGAACCGTTGCTCCGCGCCGTTCCTGGACAGTGCCATTTATAACGAGATCGTCTGGATCTGACGCACGGACGACACCTGCGTCATCGGCGAAGGAGACGACCATGTCTGCACCGAAAAATCCGAACGGCGTGGAAGCGATTGCCAATCGCCTGCTCGACGGTCGCGACAAGCGCATTGTGGTGGTTTCGCCCGAAGGTGATGAAGCGTCGGCGACAACTGTGCGTCTGCTGCGCGACCTTGCTGACCGTGGCAAGCGTGCGCTTCTGGTGGATATGACCGCGCAGGGTGCGGTGGGAAGCGCAATGCTGGATGGGCATAAGCTGCCCGGCATTACCGAACTTCTGATCGGCGAGAAGCGCTTCAATGAAGTGATACACAGTGACCGTTTCTCGCAGGCGCATGTCGTGCCACTGGGCGCGGCGGACCCGGTTGAAGCCATGCGTTCCGTTGATCGCCTGCCGCTGATCCTCGATGCGCTTGAGACGGTTTATGACTTCGTGATCGTGGAATGCGGCCCGTCTTCCGCCGCACAAATCCGCCGTGTTGCCGAAGACGATGCGACGGTTGTGATGAGCATTGTCGACCCCGAAAACAATGACGTTGCTCTTGCCGCACTCGATCTCGATCAGGGCGGCTATGAGGATGTGGTCATTCTGATGGATGACAAAAATCCACAGCCACGTGCGTAATTCGATTCAAAAACAGCGTCTTATACCGAAAATCTGAATCAAAATCGCAACCTACTTCCGGGCAAGCTTTGCCCGGATGCGTTTGGCGAGCCGCCAGAGCCGGGGATTGCGCTTGATTGTGCCGGCGGCGGCGCTGCGTGCGGATTGCAGCGCTACAAAGAGCCTGCCTTTTGCCGAGAGCGGCAGAACGGTGTCGAAGATTTCAAGCTCGATGTCGCACCAGTCGCGCTTGTAAGGTTCATCGCCCACGCCGAAACTGTAGACCGAATACCCGGCATCGCAACAGCGCTTGATATCTTCGAAGAACAGAAATTCGCCGGGGCTGGCATGGGCCATATCGTCGTCAGCAATGGCGGCAAATTCGGCTGTCGGTCCGCTGAGTGTCAGGTTCTTGCCAACGATAGAGCGGATGACGCCGCTCACTTCCAGAAAATGTAGTTCGCAGACTGGCGCTTGCGCCGTGAGAGTCTGTCCGTAGAGCGCTTTGAAAAATGTCTGTACGGCCTTGTCGGCGAAAGGGTCGTTGATACCCATCTGCCGGAAGCGCCCGGCTTTCATGACGAAGAAAAGATCGAGAACCCGGTCGGATTCTTCCGGTGTCTGCGGCTTTTCAATTCGCCAGCCGCCTGCCTCTTCATAGCGGCGCTCGTGCTGACGGTGCTTTTTCAATCTCCGGCGGCGGTTGGTGCGGTCAAGCACGGCGTCAAAACCACCATCGAGCGAGACCATCAGGACCGGATTGGGGTTTCTCTTCTGCCCCAGCGCAAAAAGCGGATTGTCGATATCGTCAACGGCTTCAAGTTGACGCGTCAGCGACAGCGCGTCGATATCCGGTCGCTCCTTGCGGATAGTGGCAACAAGCCGTTCCAGCGCCTTGCGGCTGACTGCGGCTGCTTGTGCTCCATTCAACCACGGGAAATTACCATTGGCATGGTTTCCACCGGGATAGCGGGCGATTTTCATGCCGTTCTGGCGGATAACTTCCAGAGGCAGGAGAAAGACGGGGCGATCAGCATCGAAAATTCCGGCGACGAAACAGTCGCTGTTGATGCAACGGCGCCAGCAATCGATCCAGATATAAGACTGCGGCGCACCATGCAGGGCTGGCCCTGAAGCCCAGAGACGCTCGATTTCGGAGAAATCGCTGATGATGCGTTCCGTAAGCGTGGCTGATCCCGCTATTTTGCCCCGCTCAGTCATGCTGCGATGCGCCCCTCGGAATAATGTCAGAGCTGCTTTTTACGCGGCGGCTGCGCCATCCACCAGATGATAGCCATGGCAGGCAGAACCCAAAGCAGGCCCGACGCGATGAAATAGAGCAGATGCACCCATGCCGGAGAATTGCCGAGATGCGCGACGGCGATGATCGTGGCCAGAATCGCATAGACGATCACCAGCGTTACCAGCAGAAATGTGCCGATCAGTTTCTTCAGCCTTACGGGCATGATTGCGTCTCTCCTTTTCCCCGAACCATCACTAACCGCTGTACCCTGTCTGCGAAAGGGCAAAAAACGCGGCGGCATGTCGCGTGGGCTTGCCTTGTAACTCACGGGTCGATGCTGCATGTATCCCTCCAGATGTTTTGAAGGAAGAACGGCATGACGGCAGCATCGATGGCGCAGCGCGGAGAGCGAAGCTCAAGAACGTCGAAGGACGAACGCGACCGGCGCCTTGTGCGTTACTGGCTTTATGCGGTTTTCGTTGTGCTGATCGCCATCGTGATGGTGGGCGGCGCCACCCGTATGACCGGCTCCGGCCTGTCGATTACCGAATGGAAGCCGATCCACGGTGTTATTCCTCCGCTCAACCATGCGGAATGGGTGGAAGAATTCGATAAATACCGCCAAATTCCCCAATATCAGCAGATCAACAAGGGCATGGCTCTTGAAGAGTTCCAGTATATTTTCTGGTGGGAATGGGCGCATCGTCTGCTGGCCCGCTTTGTTGGTTTCCTCGTGGCCGTGCCGCTGATCTTCTTCTGGGCGACGGGTCGCCTGAAAGGCGGGCTGAAATATCGTATGCTGGGTCTTCTGGCGTTGGGCGGGTTTCAGGGCGCCATTGGCTGGTGGATGGTCGCATCGGGCCTCAGCGAGCTTACCAGCGTCAGCCAGTATCGGCTTGCGATCCACCTCACCACAGCCTGCGTGATCATTACGGCGGTCTTCTACATTGCGAGAGGGCTTGTGACCTATACAGAGCGCCCCGCTGAGCGGTCAGTGCAGCGCTTTGCCGGATGGCTCGTCTTTGCCGTTCTGGTGCAGATCTATCTTGGCGGTCTGGTGGCCGGGCTGCATGCTGGTCTCACCTTCAACACCTGGCCTTTGATGGATGGCGCGATCATCCCATCCGATCTGTTCATCCAGTCACCATGGTGGCGCAATCTGTTCGAAAACCCGAAAACCGTGCAGTTCGTGCATCGCATGTTTGCCTATACGGTTCTGGTTCTCACCGTTCTCCACGCCGTTCAGGTCTGGAAAGATGCGCCGGGTACAACCCACGCACGGCGGACGATTGTGTTGCTCGGCCTCGTGCTGGTGCAGGCTGTGATCGGTATTGGAACGTTGCTGATGAGTGTGCCGCTGCATATGGGCCTCACGCACCAGTTTGTTGCGCTGATTGTACTGGCTTTCGCGGTTGCGCATTGGCGCGCCACCAAGGGCGCTTACGAAGGATAGGCCGTCTGGCGCAAATATCTCAGCGCGGTGGCGATCTTCAGCTCCCGCGCTTCGTCGGCATCATTACCGTCCTCGCGGTGCCACGCGGCTGAAAGACAGCCATAGGCAAAGGCATAATCAAGTATATAGGACGGCGCGCGGTCTATGATCGGCGCGAAATGTTCGGCCATGAGCCTTGCCCGGTCAAGGTCGAGGCAAAGATCGTCGCGATCCAGTGGATTGTAGAAGATATTGGCGGCATCGAAAGCTGCATCGCCGACCAGCCCATGCGGGTCGATAGCAAGCCAGCCACGCGGACCTCGCAGGATGTTTTCGTGGTGAATGTCGCCATGAAGCGGAATAGGCTGATGCGGTGTCGCCAGGAGCTGCTTTGCAAGCGCTGTAGCATCCGCATAGATCGGCGTTTGATCCGCGACTGCGAAAAGGCCGGAAAAGTGTCTGTCGAGCGGTTGCAGGTCTGATGGTGCAGGCGCGGGCGAGGGCGTATGCAGTGCGGCCAGAACCTGCCCGAAGATCACCAGACAATCCGCATCGTGGCCGCTTTTGAGGTGTTGATCGAGATGATAGCTGCCCGCATATTCGAGCAGCATCGACGTATCTTTCAGATCGTACAGCCGCGCCGCGCCGTGCCCATCCTGCCAGCGCAGATAATGTGCGCCGCGCATTTCCTCCAGCCCGACTGGCTTCAACTGCTTGATAACAAAAACCTCGTCCGGATGACCGATGCGTTCGACCTTCCAGACGAGGCTTGAATGCGTATCGGCCAATGGCTCGAACGAACCGATATTCCATTCGTCAGGGAACATCGGTTCAATCGTCATCAGGCTTTGCCGAGCATGAGGTTCATGTTCTGCACAGCCGCGCCCGAAGCGCCCTTGCCGAGATTGTCGAGCAGGGCGACCAGATTGACCTGATTGTCGCCTTCGGTGCCGAAGACGAAAAGCTTCATGCCGTCCTTGCCGGCCAGTTCTTCCGCATCGACACGCGGCAGCTTGGCGCTTTCTTCCAGAGGTACGACTTCGACGATGTCCTGACCGGCATAATGCGCGCTCAAGGCAGCGTGAACCTTTGCAAGCGATGGCCGGCCTTCAAGCTCATTCAGGAACAGCGGAACCTGCACGATCATCCCTTGCGGGAAACGTCCGACGCTCGGGCTGAAGATCGGACGACGGTCAAGACGTCCATGCAGCTGCAATTCCGGCACGTGCTTGTGATGCAGCGGCAGGCCGTAAAGGAAGTTATTGGAGGCCAGATAGTCCGGATTGTTCGTGTCTTCCATCTGGGCGATCAACTGCTTGCCGCCGCCCGTATAACCGGAAACGGCATTGACGCTAACGGGATAGTCAGGCGGCAACAGCCCAGCGTCACGCAGCGGACGAATGAGCGCAATTGCGCCAGTCGGATAGCAGCCCGGATTGGCGACAAGGCGGGCCTCGGCAATGCGCTCGCGCTGGCCTTTGGCCAGTTCGGCAAAGCCATAGGCCCATTCCGGATGCACGCGGAATGCGGTCGACGTATCGATGATCCGGGTCGAATTATGGTCCCGAAGCAGGGAAACGGCTTCCTTCGATGCATCGTCAGGCAGGCACAGAATAGCAATGTCGGCAGAGCGCAGATAGTCGGCGCGCAAATCCTTGTTGCGCCGCTCGGCTTCCGGGATTGAAATCACTTCAAGATCGCCGCGCTCGGCCAGACGGCTGCGGATTTGCAGACCGGTGGTGCCGTGTTCGCCATCGATGAAGATTTTCGGTTTCATGCTTTTGCCTTTTGATTTCATAAAGTTACGACAAATTCCGGAATCGGTTTTTCAACCGCTTGAATCAATTTCTTAACCGCGCGAAAGCGGCGCCGTCATCGTCGTTCTTTCTGTTCTGCCAGCAGGCCCAGATAATACATTGCGATTGTGGCTCCAGCGATAGCCGTAATATCGGCATGATCATAAGCTGGTGCAACCTCGACCACATCCGCACCGACGAAGTCAAGCGGCGTGAGCTTGCGCAGGATCGATAGCATCTTGGCGGATGAAGGGCCGCCAGCCACCGGCGTGCCCGTGCCGGGCGCAAAGGCCGGATCGAGGCAATCGATATCGAAGGTCAGATAGCTCTTCTTGCCAGCCGTGCGCTTTAGAATGGCGTCGGCAATCTCTGCCGCCGTCATGTCTTCGACTTCGTGGCCGTAAATGATCTTGATGCCGCAATCGTCCGGCGCATGGGTGCGAATGCCGACCTGAATGGAGTGGTCCGGGTCGATGATGCCGTCACGCACGGCGCGGGCAACAAAGGAACCATGGTCGATCCGCTTGCCGTCATCGAACCAGGTGTCCTGATGCGCATCGAACTGCACCAGTGCCAGCGGGCCGTATTTCGCGGCATGGGCTTTCAGAAGCGGCCATGTCACGAAATGATCGCCACCAAGCGTTAACAAAAACGCGTCGGATTTGAGGATCTTTGCCGCTTCGCGCTCAATCGTGGCCGGGGTCTTGTAATGATTGCCGTAGTCGAGCAGACAGTCGCCATAGTCGATGACCGCGAGATTTTCGAACAGATCACGCTGGAACGGATATTGCGGATCATTGTCGAAAATGGCCGATGCGCGCCGGATGGCCTGCGGACCGAAACGCGCGCCGGGCCGGTTGGACACAGCGGCATCGAACGGAATGCCCCAGACAACAGCTTCCGCGCCTTTGAGCGACTTGCTATAGACGCGCCGCATGAAAGACAGCACGCCCGCATGGGTCGGGTCTGTCGCAGCGCTTGTCAGGCTGCGCGCGGTAAATGCGTGATCAATGGTCTTGGATGGCATGGCCGTTTCCCGATGAAGCTCAGACTTCTATAACCGGTCAGTTGAGAAATTGGGAAGAGGTTTTAATCCCGATCAAAGCCGTAGGCGCGTTCGATACGACCAATGCGGACGCGATAGGTTTCATACCATTGCTGGCGACCAAGCTTCTGCGCCACGAGATGGTCCACTTCGCGCTTCCATGCCCGAATACTGTCTTCATCCGCCCAGAACGAGTTTGTGATGCCAAAGCCTTCCGCATCGCGGGCGCTTTCGACGCCAAGATATCCGGGTTGTTGCGCCGCGAGTTCGGCCATGCGCACCGCCATATCGCCATAGCCATCGTCGTCACCAATGCGCTGCGAAGCAAAGGTGACGACGTAATAAGGTGGTTGCGGTGTTGGGGCGAAGCGGTCGGACGACATCGTGCTGGCTCCTGGCTGGCTGATTCCTGAAATTCATAACAAAAAGCGGGCCCGAAAGCCCGCCTTTCCGTATGCAAAACGCGATATCCGACCTTTCGCGGCACGCTGAAGCAGTTCTGGTTAAAACGGAACCGTGGAACCGCTCTATCTATTTGTTTTTACGCATTATCCTGCGCAAAACCGCGACGCAGTTTTGCTGGAAATGCTCTAGAAATTGACGGCGAGTTTCACTTTGATCGCCTGATCCTGCGCCTTGTTTGCGAACTGTCCCCGGTAGTTCAACCCGAGAGAAGTATTCCTTGTCAGATTGAAGTCCAATCCAGCCTGTGCGTAGAACATGTCGCGGTCGAGCGGTAGCCCCGCCAAGGTGAACCCGGCTTCATTTCCAAAGCTTAGCATCGTTTCTCGTTGTGCATAGCTATTGTGCTGCCAGCCGACTGCAAGCTTGGTGCCTATGCTGCTGGTTTCGGAAATTGTGTAATCTTTGGAGAAGCGAATACCGAGATAGTTGCTCAACAGGTTGCCCGTTGCGCCGGAGCCGGAGAGGGCCGTTACCGCCTCGTTTTCAATAAAGCCATTGGTTTTCGCGTAGGCGTAGGAAATCCCGGCAAAGGGTTCCACCAATGCCAGCCTGGTGTCGATCTTGTAACCCAGTTCAGCAAATCCCAGGAAACTGCTGGCTCGGTAACTCGCGCGATTGTCATTCGAGACTTCCTTGAAGCGGATCGTGCGCTTGCTATCGATATCATGCAGGTTTGCGTTGCCACCAAAGGTCAGGTTGATGTTGTTCCATGCGTAACCGCCATAGGCGCCGATCTGGTAGCTATCGATACTGGCTGACGACAGACCGCTATTGAGCGATGATTGCATATAGCCGGTAAAGAGACCCAGCAGCCAGTTATCGGAGACATGGCCGTCGATACCGGTGATGAAACCGGTGGCGCTGCGGCTCATGCCTTGCGCTTCTCCATCACTCTCGAAATGCGCCCTGGAATTATAGGCCTGTCCCCAGACGCCGTTCTGGCGGGGCGCATTCGGTACATTCGCCGAATGCGTGAAACGGCTGTCGGATAAGCTGTTGATCCGCTGGGTCACAGCTTCGCGTGGTAATTGGTTGTCGTAAAGAAGCGATGTCAGTGTGGACGCGTAAATATCGCCGGAAAGCTGCGTATAGGCTTCTGACAGATTGTCATCTACCCGTGAGGTGAACACATTCTTGTAGATCGCGTTTTGAGAGCCGAGCGCTTGTACGGCGTCGGCAACCCTTCTTTGCTGATTGCTAGCCGCATAGACTGCGAACCTTTTATCCTGCTTTACAAAGGTGACGCCGACTTCGTTCTGCCTATAGTCAAGTTCTTCACCGATGAAATTATATGTCGGTGAAACCTTGTCGAAGCGCCCTGTAATGCCATTATCTGCCTTCAGGAAGACGCTGCTTTTGCCCAATCGAGCAATAACCTCGTCTACAGTCAGCGGTAGGCGTTTCTTGTCTCCGTCAAACACGACACCGCCCGCAAGCTGCGCCCGATCGCTGCCATAGAGCAGGGATGTGCTGCCATCAGCGCCCACGCCAATATCGAGAGTGCTACCGTCTTTCAGGTCTATGTCACCATTGACTTTCAATGTCTTCGTGTCGGATGTGCGGAAATCACCCGGAGCGACATGAGCCCCATCTCCCGCTGTTATACCTCCGGTAAAGCCGGTGCCGCTTAGCGTCCCGCCGGAATGGACCAGAACCGGCGAGGTGATCGAACCGTTGACCATCAATTCGCCCGCGTAAATGTCGGTTTGTCCCTTATAGCTACTCTGTCCGCCAAGCACGGTGGTGCCTTGTCCGACCTGCCGCACACGGCCATCGCCGGTAATTTTGCCGTCGAAGCTGAGCAGATTGCTGCGGTTGAATGACAGAAACGCATCCTTCTGCATCAAGTCGACATCGCCAATGATGGAGCCTGTCTTGCCGCCATTGCCAAGCTCCAGCCCGCCCTCAAGCACGAAGCTGTTGCCGGTATATTTGTTTTCGCCGGTCAGCGTCAGTTTTCCAGACTGCATCTTGTAGAGGGAACGGTCACCGTCCAGATAGCCTGCTACGATTTTATCGGATGTCGGAAAGAAAATGTTCCGCTCGGTCTTGAAGAGCCCTTCGGGAGATCGAACGTAGAAGCCTGCGAGATCCGGGTTTGACCAATATTCCCGCATATAGTTGGCAATGTAATTGTGCGTGCGGGTTGTCGGATGAATATCATCCCAGAAGACATATTCGTTCTGTATCGAGGAACCGCGCGGCTGATTCAAACATGAGGGTGTGTTTACACAATTGCCGGTCGCATTTGAGAAGCCGAAGATATTGGGATGCTTCACGACCATATCGAGGATGTCGTCGATTTTGGGCGCATAGACCACAGCATCGGGGTGTTTTTTCTTGAACGCGGCGATGCTGTTGGCAATGGCGCTGTTGAATTCGTCCGTTGCCTCTCTGGATGGGATGCCGGGCCTGTTCGCATAGCGGGGAACTTTCGAAAAGTCGGGCAGGTCAGGTACCAGGAACTGTCGCCCGCCTGCTTGATAAAGACGCTCAAGCGCTTTCGATAATTCATTTCCGCCAAACGCCGCCGTATCCCGTATTGAAGCACCGTGGTCAAGCGCGTCCATGGCATCATTGCCGCCGGCCCATAAGGAGACGATGCTGTGAGGGGAGATGGTATTACGCCCATCAATGAATTCGTTCACTTCGTCTGCAATAGATGGGATTATCCATGATATCGCACTGCCAGCACTCTGATATTTCGTGCCGCCGATGGCGTAGTTGACGTTGATGTCGCGGTTGGGGGTGTTGTCACCAAAATCATCGGTACGGATCCGAAATACTACGAATTCGGTGCCTCGCTCTTGGTTTCGGAAGAGATATTCGTTCCAGACGCGACCATTGCTGAATCGTCCATCGGTCGTAACGTGTCCAGTGAATGCTATGATATCATCAGCAAACGTACCATTATCGCTCAGGCTGTCGCCGAAGATGATAGCCCTGTTGAAATAGCTCTTGTCATCATTGTCGGTTATGCTTTGCGAATAAGCTGTCGAAGAAAGTAAAATTTGAGACAAGGTGCATGCAGCCAATAAAATATTGGCCTTCCCATTAGAAATAAATGTCAAAATACACATCCATGAAAATGTAAGTTAAAAATTTAAGTGAAATCTGAAAAGAAAAAAGAATAGTGTAAATGAACCTCCTTTAAATAGGGAGGAGAGGGACGTAGAAACCAAAAAAGCGAGCCTTGCGGCTCGCTTTTCGCATATCCAGACGACAAGAATATTATCGTCTGGAAATATAACCCCAAGCGCCGGAGCGCTTGGGTGATTTTTAAACGGGCCAGCGCTTCGAGAGCTGGCCCTAAGCGGATTAGCGCTTCGAGAACTGGAACGAACGGCGAGCCTTGGCCTTACCGTACTTCTTACGTTCGACAACGCGGCTATCGCGGGTCAGGAAGCCACCCTTCTTGAGAACCGTGCGCAGGCCTGGTTCGTAGTAGGTGAGGGCCTTCGAGATACCGTGACGAACGGCACCAGCTTGACCGGACAGGCCGCCACCAGCAACGGTAGCAATGATGTCGAACTGGCCAGCGCGGTTCGAAGCGATGATCGGCTGCTGGAGGATCATCTGCAGGACCGGACGTGCGAAATACTTTTCGAATTCCTTGTCGTTGACGGTGATCTTGCCGGAACCCGGCTTGACCCAAACGCGTGCAACGGCGTCCTTACGCTTGCCGGTGGCATAAGCGCGGCCCTGTGCGTCCAGCTTCTGGACGTGAACCGGAGCGGCAGCTTCGGTCTTGGCAACAGTGCCGAGTTCTTCGAGCGAGTTGAGCTGCTCAGCCATGATTATGCATTCCCTTTGTTCTTGCGGTTCAGCGCTGCGACGTCGAGGACTTCCGGCTGCTGAGCTTCATGCTGATGGTTCGGACCTGCATAAACGCGCAGGTTCTTCATCTGGCGACGGCCGAGCGGACCACGTGGGATCATACGCTCAATAGCCTTCTCGAGAACGCGTTCCGGGAAACGGCCTTCGAGAATCTGGCGAGCAGTGCGCTCCTTGATGCCGCCCGGATGGCCGGTGTGCCAGTAATAAACCTTGTCGGTGTACTTCTTGCCGGTCAGAACAACCTTGTCGGCATTGATGATGATGACATTGTCGCCATCGTCAACATGCGGAGTGAAGGTTGCTTTGTGCTTGCCACGCAGGCGATTGGCGACGATAGTTGCGAGACGACCAACGACGAGACCTTCGGCGTCGATCAGTACCCACTTCTTCACCACTTCAGCCGGCTTCTGAGAAAAAGTTGCCATTGAAGTCTTCCTTAGACTAATCCCCGATCTTGTATCAGGGCTTTTTTTGTTGCTTGTGTTGGAGCTATCCAACCCGAACGGGCGTGCAAAAGATAAGTTTCGCGCGCTTCCGGCGGGTCGATACACAAACTCTGCCCTGTCGTCAAGTCCCGCTTTTGCGTGCTTATTTTAAAAGCGTAATAAAATCAATGGCTTGCATATTTGGTATTATAATACCGCATCTTTTTGCGGCTCTTTTAACGCGGTGGGATTGAATAGGTCGCTGTTGCATGGGCCACCAGTTCCCCTGTCACGCCATCGGTCAGGCTGATATCGAGGACGGCAAGGCGCTTTCCAAGCTTGAGAAGCCGCGCAACAGCTTCCACCGTGCCGGGCGAAGGCTTGCGCAGAAAGTTGATGTTGAGATTGGTCGTCACCGCAAGCGCGACCGGCCCGATATGCGCCAGTATGGCCGCATAGGCTGCGACATCGGCCAGCGCGAAAAGCGCAGGACCGGAAACCGTGCCGCCGGGGCGCAAATGTTGTTCGTCAGCGTGAAGGCGCATCGTGGCGGAGCCTTCGTCTATTGCAACAATCTCGAAACTGTCACCAAGCTGCGGAAATTCGCGCTTCATGAAGGCGCGCAGGTCTTCGATATCCATCACCGGGGTCGGGCTTGTGTGCTGTGCCATATTGATATTCATCCATTCCTCCCAATCTTTATAGCAATAGAAGCGTGAACCATCGTGTTGCAAGCGGCATCCGCTCGTGCGAACGATTAAACACAGTCACGCAGTTGAGGCCGGTGAGGACAACATGAACAATCCGTCTAACGACCAGATTCGCGACATTCTCCAATCCGTCAAAACAATCGCGCTTCTTGGCGCTTCACCTAAGCCGGAACGCCCGAGCAATGGCGTGATGGAGTTTCTGCTGTCAAAGGGCTACCACGTCATTCCCGTCAATCCGGGGCAGGTTGGCAAGGAAATCCATGGCCAGCGCGTTGTGGCACGTCTGGCCGATATTGAAGAGCCTGTAGATATGGTCGATGTGTTTCGTGAGCCTTATTCGCTGCCCGGTATTGTTGATGAAATTCTGACGATGAAGCAGCGCCCGTCGGTTCTGTGGACACAGCTCGGCGTTGTTCACGAAGAGGCAGGTAAGCGCGCTGAAGATGCCGGGCTGAAAGTCGTCATGGACCGTTGTCCGGCAATCGAATATCCGCGTTTGATCGGGTAACTGTTTGAAGCCGGAATAAAATTCCCCGCTTTGCTGTGGCTCGAAAAATTCCTCCTTTGCTTTCTTTGGGGCAAAGCCTAACGTCCGCTCTCAAAGAGTGGCATTCGTTATCAGGAGGAATAAATGTCCAAACGCTCACCCGGCATAGAAACATTGGCCGTTCATGCAGGCGCAAAGCCAGATCCGACGACGGGCGCGCGCGCAACGCCGATATATCAGACGACGTCTTTCGTGTTCGAAGATGCGGATCACGCTGCTGCCCTGTTCGGCCTTCAGGCATTCGGCAACATCTATACGCGCATCACCAATCCGACGACGGCCGTGCTGGAAGAGCGCATTGCCGCGCTGGAAGGTGGTACAGCGGCCGTCGCAACGGCATCGGGGCATGCCGCGCAACTGCTCGTTTTTCATACGCTGTTGCAGCCGGGCGATAATTTTGTCGCCGCGCGCCAGCTTTATGGCGGTTCGATCAACCAGTTCGGCCAGTCCTTTAAATCCTTCGGCTGGCAAGTGCGCTGGGCGGATGCCACCAACCCGACCGATTTTGCCAAGCAGATCGATGACAAGACGCGCGCAATCTTCATTGAAAGCTTCGCCAATCCGGGCGGCATTGTCGTGGATATCGAAGCGATTGCCGAAATCGCCCATAAGCATGGTCTGCCGCTGATCGTCGACAACACGCTGGCTTCACCCTATCTCGTGCGCCCGATTGAACATGGTGCAGATATTGTCGTGCATTCGCTGACCAAGTTTATCGGCGGTCATGGCAATTCCATGGGCGGTATTCTCATCGATGGTGGCACCTTCGATTGGGCGAAATCGGGCAATTATCCGCTTCTGACCGAACCGCGCCCGGATTATGCCGGTCTCGAACTGCACAAGACCTTCGGCAATATCTCTTTTGCCATTGCGGCCCGCGTGCTGGGACTGCGTGACTTCGGTCCGGCGATTTCTCCGTTCAATGCGTTCCAGATCCTGACAGGTGTTGAAACTCTGCCGCTTCGCATGCAGCGCCATAGTGATAATGCGCAGAAGGTTGCGACCTGGCTGCATGGCCATGAGAAGGTGTCCTGGGTGAATTATGCCGGACTGCCGCATGACAAATATCATGCGCTTCAGCAGAAATATTCGCCAAAGGGCGCTGGTTCGGTTTTCACCTTTGGTCTCAAGGGTGGCTACGATGCAGGCGTGAAATTCGTGGACAGCCTCGACCTGTTCTCTTTGCTCGCCAATATTGGCGACACCCGCTCGCTGGTTATCCATCCGGCTTCGACCACGCATCGTCAGCTAAGCGACGAGCAGAAGGTGGCGGCTGGCGCTGGACCGGACGTCGTGCGTCTGTCGATCGGCATTGAAGATGCAGACGATATCATCGCCGATATCGAACAGGCTCTGGCCAAGGTCTGATCGGATGAGCCGGTTTCTCGACTTCGAACTGACAGGTATAGAACCGGAAGAGGGCGCTCCGCTGCCGGAGCGCGTTCTTTCCGGTGATCCCAAATTCCGTACATGGAATCTGGAAGAAAATGCCGAAGGCACGCTCTTTGCTGGCATCTGGGAAAGCACGCCCGGAAAATGGCGGATCGAATATGACGAATGGGAGTTCTGTCACATTCTGTCTGGTCGCTCGATTGTGAGCGAGGAGGGCGGAGCGAGCCAGGAAGTCAAGGCGGGCGACAGCTTTGTCATCCGCCCGGGCTTCAAGGGTAGTTGGGATGTACTGGAAACCACCCGCAAGGAATATGTGATCAAGCTCTGACAAAAGAAAAGGCTGCGAAACTCGCAGCCTTTTTGATTCTGGGATTTACCGCGGCTCGTCGCCTCTCGGCCGGATATAGGCGCGAGGCCCGCTGTTGCCTGAAGGCGGCCTTACTTCCGGGCGTGGTCGCGATGGACGCTCGGCTTGTGGGGGACGAGGGCGTTCA
Organism: Brucella haematophila; assembly: GCF_005938105.1. GTDB lineage: Bacteria > Pseudomonadota > Alphaproteobacteria > Rhizobiales > Rhizobiaceae > Brucella > Brucella haematophila. Next base: position 233,600 of record NZ_VCPE01000009.1, read on the forward strand.
CCCTGCGGCGGGCGTGGTCTGTCCGGTCTGTTGTAATTCGGACGACGGTCGCGGTCACGATAGCGGTAATCGCGGTAGCGCGAGTCCCGATAATAGCGCGGGTAGTTGCGGTAATAGCCGCCGCTGTCATAAACGACACCAGTGCCGATATAGCTGCCCTGCACATAATATGGGTCGTAATAACCGCCGCCATAATAGCCTTCGGACACACACCCGGTGAGCGTTAGTCCCGATATGCCAATGCCGACGGCGATCAGAAGTGATTTTAATGACATGGCTGTCGCTCCTTGAAAGGCCGAAAACGGCGCAGCAATTAACGCACCATTTTTCAGCGAACCCTATTCACTTGGTAGTATGCCGAAAGCGTTTCAAGCGGCAAAATCAACAAAGATTGCAGAGTGATAGCTATATTCTTTTTGCTGTTCTCTCTCGGCTGAGGATACTTATTAACATTGAGTGGAACCACATGTTCCGATAACTCCTGGCCGGAATAAATAAACAGCCGCCCACAGGGGGCGGCTGTTTAGTGTGAGCCTTGATTGTCTCAAAGCCGATTTTAAGAATTACTTGCCTGCACTTTCAACTTTGCCGGCAATTTCGGTGAACTTTTCGCTGATGGTCGAGCCGAGGGTGGTTGCGCCACCGATGATGACGACTGCGATCAGAGCGGCGATCAGACCGTATTCAATAGCGGTTGCACCGGATTCATTTTTGCGAAAACGCGAGAAAAGCTTGGACATGTGTTGCTCCTGAGACTCTGCTTTTATTAGCTGGTCGTCTTGACCTGGGGGCAAATTACACGGGCAATTCTTTTTGCGCTCTTAAGTTGCATGGTAAACAGAAGATAAGCGCCCTGTATGCTTAATAAATTGCTGAATTAGCAAGATTGACGCCACTGCATTAAAACTTGGGCGGGCTGTGCCATCAGCGAAAGGCCAGATGAACAAAAACCCCGCACTGGGCGGGGTTCGTTTTCGATAGGGTCGGCGCTTACTTGGGGAGCTGCGCGCCAGCCTGCTTCACGGCGTCAGCCATGGTCTGGCACAGCTTTTCTTCGGAAACATTCTGCGCCTTCGCGCTGGTGGCAATATCCTGTTCCATACCCATGGCGGAAACCTTGCCCTGCTTGCCGGTTTCTTCCGCAGCTTCAGCCTTGGAGGTGTCGGCCGGAGGGGGGATCATTCCAAGCAGCTTGTTCTGGATTTCAATGGCTGCACCATCGGTATAGCCCTTGTCCTTGCAATAGGTCAGCACGCCCAGCTGATTGCGGGCAGCATTATAGGCCATTTCCATCTGTTCAGGCGTTGCCTGTGCAAAGGCAGCTGTAAGATTTGCCCCGAGAAACAGGCCGGTCAAAGAAACACGAACGATATTACGCATTATAATTCCTCTCCATGATTCAAATGCATGACGAGATAATGCGATTTTTCCAATCGAGAAAATTCAAGAAAGATTAATTAGTGAAATGTGATATAATAGAATTAAATTCTTCTGGTTTTTAAATCCGCGTCATATTTGCCCTTTAGGTTATCTGTTTTCCTGATCTTGTGCCGAGATACATTATGTTTGGGTGACGGATATCAGAACCAGCCTCGTTTCCTTGAAGGGTCGGTGACATTCGCTCAGCTGGCTAAACTAGGGCGACTGATGGCGTGTCAAATTCGGGCATTTTGGAAAAATGGTCGAAACTGTGAGAATTGACGAAATTTGCTCTTGCGCTTGGCGTGCGAATTGCCTAAACGGCTCTCACGCGACTGACAAATCAGTCGGGCGATTAGCTCAGTTGGTAGAGCGCTTCGTTTACACCGAAGATGTCGGGAGTTCGAGTCTCTCATCGCCCACCACTTATCTCCTTGAAAACACAAGATATTAAGCGCTTCAACGCTCATGCGTGTCGTCTGATGCAGGCTTACTCTGGCAGCTCGATACCAGCTGTTGATGCAGGAGAGGCGCTGTGGAGCCGTTCGTTCCTTCGGCGCGTTACGAACCGATTCTTGGTACAAGAATGCCGACGCTTATGACGCGCGGAAGATGCGCCATAAGCGTGTTTGATCGCAGACTGGGCTGAACCGGGCTGGCTCTAGTGAAGCCCGCCGACGCCGAGATGTTCCTCGACAGCATGATGATCGTCGGACAGTTCCTTCGATGTTCCAGACCAGGCAATGCGGCCACGCTCCAGAATGATGACATGATCTGCGAAATCGAGCGCGCTTTGGATGCGTTGCTCGACAAGCAGGATTGTCATGTCACCTTTCTGCGCCAAAGCTGAGAAGGCTGCCATCAGTTCTTCGCATATAACCGGTGCGAGGCCTTCGAGTGGCTCGTCCAGCAGCAGTACCGTCGGCTTGCCGAGAATACTGCGGGCCGTCGACAGCATCTGCTGTTCGCCACCCGAAAGCTGCGAGCCGAGATTGCGGCGGCGCTCCTTCAAGCGCGGGAACATTGCATAGGCTTCCTCAAGCGCGTCCTTGGGACGCTTCTTCAAGCCGACGAACAGATTCTCTTCCACGGTAAGTGTAGGGAATACGTCGCGGGTCTGGGGCACATAGCCAAGACCGGCAAGCGCACGGGCAGCTGACGGCAGTGTCGCGATATTCTGGCCACCCAACAGGATTTCGCCGCCATAGCGACGGGTCTGCCCTGCGATGGTCGCGAAGAGACTGGTCTTGCCGACGCCATTGCGCCCCAATATGGCCAGTCTCGATCCGGGTTCCGCCTTGAATGACACATCTTCGATAACTCGCGTCGGGCCGTAGCCGGAAGAAAGGTTGCGAATTTCAAGCGAGGCTGCACTCATTGCGCATAGCTCCCCAGATAGGCTTCACGGACGCGCGTATCCTGCACGACATCTTGCGGCAGTCCGTCGAAAATCACTGTTCCTGCGGCCAGAACGACCACACGTTTTGCGAAGCGGAAAACCAGATCCATGTCGTGCTCGATCATGAGAACGGCGAGATCGGCGGGCAGGCGGTCGAGCGCTTCTTCGATGCGGCCCGTATCGCTTTGCGGCACACCAGCAGCAGGTTCGTCCAGCAAAAGCACCTTTGGACGCAGCGCCAATGCCAGCGCGATTTCCAGCAATCGTTGCTGGCCATAAGCGATCTGGCTGACACGCAGCTGGCTGAGCGGTAACAGGCCGAGTGTGTCGAGAATATCGCGCACTTCATCCATCACGCCCGGCATTTTATGATAGTCACCGAGAATGCGGCCCGTCTTGCCTTCGCGCTGCAAAATCGCAAGCGCGACATGCTCCTCTGGCGTCATATCGAAGAAAAGGCGCGTGACCTGAAACGAACGCACCAGACCGCGCCGCACGCGCTGCATGGCGTTGAGTTTCGAGACATTTTCGCCGCCGAGTGTCACCGTGCCCGAGGTTGCCGGAAGGTTGCCGGTCACGAGATTGACGAAGGTGGTCTTGCCTGCACCGTTTGGCCCGATCAGGGCGACGCGGTCGCCCTTGGCCATGCTGAGCGAAACGTCGTTTGTGACCGCCAGACCGCCGAAATTCTTGCGCAGTTTTGAAACTTCAAACACGGTGCTCATGGATTGCGCGCCTTCCGCTTCTCGAAATAATGGACGGCGGTGCCGTAGAGACCGCGCGGGGCAAACAGCACCACGAGGATCAGCAATGCGCCAACCATGGTAAGCCAGTGAAACGGGTTGGCAGCAGAGACCAGATCTTCAAACCACATGAAGACGACGGTGCCAATCAGCCCGCCGAACAGCGTGCCCGTGCCGCCCAGAACCAGCATGACCAGCGCTTCCGCCGACATGGTGAAGCTGAGGCTGTCCAGACCCACAACCTGCGTGGAAATAGCGTTCAGTGCGCCGCCGATGCCAGCAATAGCGCCGGAGATGACATACATGCGAAGCTGCGCCGAATGAACCGATGCGCCCATGGCATGAATGCGGATGGGGTCTTCCTTCACGCCGCGGCACAACATGCCGAAAGGCGAGCGCACGACATAGCGCAGGAAAATGAAGGAGACGAGCAGCAGGATGATGCCGTAAATATAGACAGTTTGCCCATAGAGATCGAACTCGAAGACACCGAAAATCGGATCGGGCGAAATGCCGCTCAGGCCGTCGCTGCCGCCTGTCCACTCAGATGCCTTATTGGCGGCTTCATGGAAAAGATGCACCACGGCAATCGACAAAACGAGCTGCGCCAATCCGTGCGCGCGCAAAATGACGACGCCGGAAATCAACCCGGTGACAGCGCCGGCGGCAAGGCCGACCAGCGTCATGAGCAGCGGATCGGTCACGCCGAAATGCGCTGCGGCAATGCCGGCGCCATAGGCGCCCGCGCCGAACAATGCGGCATGGCCAAGCGTTGCGATGCCGCAATAGCCGGTGACCAGATCGAGCGAGAGCACAAGAAGCGCGATGGCGATGATGCGAGTCAGCAGCGCCAGATTGTCAGGAAACAGGAACCAGCCGATGACACTGGCCACAATGATGGCGATGACGCCGATCAGGCCTGCATAGGACTTGCGGGTTTGGGGGAGGGTTTGCGACATGTCGGTCATTTCTTGGCCAACCTTCCGGCAAGGCCGCGTGGGAACAGGGTAACGATCACGATCACCGCCAGATAGAAGAAGAATTCGCCATATTCAGGCGCGAGATAGCGACCTGTTGTGTCGATGGCTCCAAGCAGGAGACAGGCGATGAGAGCGCCCGGAATGGAACCTGCACCGCCGACAGAAACGACCACGAGGAACGTCACCATATAGCGCAGCGCATAATAAGGTTCGACCGGCAGCAGTTCTGCGCCGACGACACCGCCAAATGCAGCAAGACCGATGGCGAGTGCAAAGCTGACTGCGTAGACGATTTCGGTTCGAACACCGAGAGCCGCGGCCATATTGGCATTATCGACGGCAGCGCGCAGCTTCACGCCGAAGGCGGTGCGCTCGACGATATACCAGAGGCCAACAGCAACGGCGAGACCGCAGCCAATGGCGAAAACGCGGTGCTTGGCGATAGAGCGAAAGCCAAGGTCGATCGAGCCGCGCAGCATTTCCGGCAGCGGAATCGTCTTCAGCGTCGGGCCGAAAATATAGTTGGTCAGGCCGATGATGCAGAATGTGATGCCGATGGTCATCAGAACCTGCGTCAGCTCCGGCGCACCATAAATGCGACGATAGAGCAGCCGTTCCACGGGTACCGCGATGATCATCGTGCCGATAACGGCGATGATGATGGCAAAGCCGTAATTGAGGCCAAGCTGTTGCGCGGCATAAGACGCGAAATAGCCGCCGATCATCGCAAAGGCGCCATGCGCCAGATTGACAACGCGCATCAGACCCATGGTGACAGAAAGGCCGATAGAGATGACGAAGAGCACCATGCCATAGGCAAGGGCATCGATGGCAATGCTGAGCACAGTCTGCATTGAGTAATCCTATTGGAGCATTTCCAGCAAAAGTGCGTAGCGGTTTTGCGTAGGACAATGCGTAAAACAACGAGATAGAGCGGTTCCACGATTCCGTTTTAACCGGAACCGCTCTAGACTGTTTCTCTGGCCCGAGGCCCAGAGCATTTCCAGCAAAAGTGCGTAGCGGTTTTGCGTAGGATAATGCGCGAAAACAACGAGATAGAGCGGTTCCAACGATTCTGTTAAATCAGGAACCTCTCGAAGAGAAAGTCGCTCCCGAAAATAGTCCGGGAGCGCAAGTGCCTCATATTCTATCGAATGAGAGGCGGGCTGAACCATGAAGCAAACAGACTACTTGGCCTTGAGGCCCGGATCGCCCTGCTTCTCGAAGGTCTGGATTTCCTTGTTGTAGTAGGTGCCGTCATCCGCCTTGGCGACTTCACGCAGATAGATATTCTGCGTCAGGTGACGGCTTTCCGGATCGATGGAAACCGGGCCGCGCGGGCTGACCCATTCCATGCCTTTAACAGCTTCCACAGCCTTTTCCGCATCCTTCTTGCCGCCGGTGGCCTCGATCATCTTGTAGATGACGTGCATGCCGTCATAAGCGCCGACAGCCGGGAACGAGAGTTCGGCAGGATTGCCGATTGCCTTGCGGGCTTCTTCGACGAACTTCTTGTTTTCAGGAGAATCGTGCGAAATTGCATAGTGGAAGGTGGTCAATACGCCCAGCGCCGTTTCGCCGAGAGCGGGAAGGTCGGATTCCTGCGTCAGGTCGCCCGGCGCAAAAAGCTGTACGCCGCCATTTTTCAAGCCATTATCGACATAGGCTTTCATGAAGCCGAGCGTGGTGGGACCAGACGGTAGGAAGGCGAAAACGCCCTGCGCACCGGAATCCTTGATGCGCTGCATGATCGGGCTGAAATCATTGGTGGCAAGCGGCATGCGAATGGCTTCGACCACTTCGCCGCCAGCATCGGTGAATGCGGCCTTGAAAGCGTTTTCTGCATCAACACCCGGACCGTAATCGCTCACCACAGTGATGACCTTCTTCACGCCCTTGTCGAGTGCCACTTTGGCAATAGGCGTGGAGGTCTGCCAGGTCGTGAACGACGTGCGCACCACATAGGGGCTCTTGGTCACGATTGCAGACGTGGCGGCATTCATCACCACCATCGGCACATTGCCTTGCTTGAGGATCGGCGTGACAGCCATGGCATCGGGCGTGAAGTAGAAACCGGCCAGATACTGGACGCCTTCCTTGACAACGAGTTCCTGTGCCAGCGCCTTCGATTGCGCCGGATCAGCCTGCGGCACGTCGCGATAGACGACTTCCACCGTATCGTCGCCGATCTTGTTGCCGTTCTCTGCCATATAGGCATCGATACCGGCCTTGAAATTCTTGCCCTGAATAGCGAATGGTCCCGAAAATGGACCGATCACGCCAACCTTAACCACATCGGCATAAGCCGCCGATGCGGTGAGCGACAAAACCGCCAATGCGGTGAGTGCTAATTTCTTCATATTCTCCTCCCAGTTGCCCATCATTCCCGCGCCTGACCGTCGCAGCGCCACAGGGAATGACCTTTCTCCAGAGCGCGTTCCGATCTGATGGTCTCAGCTCGGTGCGTCTCAGTTTTTGCTCTAACGCGCATCTTTTCCGAAAACCGTTTTCCGCCTTTCGGGATGCGCAATAGAATGTCGATCTGATTGTTTATGTAAAATGATATTGTTGGTCGAAATCATAACCGATTGGTTATGGGAATGTCCAAATAAGAAATGATTCAACACCGTTGCGCACAGACTTTCTTGGGAGGATTTAAGTCGGATATATCCTCACGTTCAAGCCTGATGCGCATTGCTAAGCATGAAGGAGCGCCGCTTAAGAACAGAACAGCGCGCCGGATGTTGGAGAGCTTATATTTAGAACGGCAATCCTACATAGTTTTCAGCAAGTGCGGTCGATGCCGTATGGGAATGGCTGATATAGTCCAGCTCCGCTTCCTGCACCTTCTGGTCGAAGGCTTCCATGTCGGGGAAGCGATGCAGCATCTTCGTCATCGACCATGAAAAGCGCTCCGCTTTCCAGATGCGCGCCAGCGCCTTGACCGAATAGGCATCAACGCCCGCCGCGGATTTGTCGAGATAAAACTCGCGCAGACCTTCAAACAGGTAGTGAACATCGCTTGCCGCCAGATTGAGACCCTTGGCACCCGTCGGCGGCACGATATGGGCGGCATCGCCCACAAGGAACAGTTTTCCGAAACGCATCGGTTCGGCAACAAAAGAACGGAGCGGGGCGATGGACTTCTCAAACGAGGGGCCCGTCACCAGGGCTTCGGCATGGTTTTCGGGGAGGCGGCGACGCAATTCGTCGTAGAACCGGTCGTCGCTCCAGTCCTCTATCTTTTCGTCCAGCGAGCACTGGAGATAATAGCGGCTGCGGGTTTCCGAGCGCATAGAGCACAGCGCAAAGCCGCGTTCGTGATTGGCATAGATCAGTTCATGATCGACCGGCGGGATATCTGCCAGAATGCCAAGCCATCCAAACGGATAAACTTTTTCGAAAGAGGTAATCGCCTTTTCCGGCACCGATTTGCGGCTGACACCGTGATAACCGTCGCAACCGGCGATGAAATCGCAGTCGATGCGGTGCGTGATGCCATCCTTCTCATAGGTGACGTAAGGCGAAGAGCCGTCGAAATCATGCGGCGTGACGTTCGACGCTTCATAAATGCCGACAGTACCGGATTTATGCCGTTCATCCATCAGATCGTGCGTCAGTTCCGTCTGGCCATAAACGGTCACGCGTTTGCCGGTCAGGGCATGAAGGTTGATGCGGTGATCGCGCCCGTCGAAGGCGAGCGAGAAGCCATCATGCGGCAGGCCTTCGCGATGCAGGCGTTCAGCAGTGCCTGCTTCTTCCATCAAGCGCACCGTGCCTTCTTCCAGCACACCGGCGCGAACGCGGCCAAGAATATAGCTTTCGCTGGCGCGGTCGAGAATGACATTGTCGATACCAGCGCGCGTCAGAAGCTGTCCGAGCAACAGGCCCGACGGACCTGAACCAATAATGGCCACTTTGGTGCGCATGATTTCCTCCCAACGCAACGAATGCCCTTTATTCTTTGAAACAGCCTCAAACTGGCAATGGATTCTTGCTGCAATAAATTGTACAAATCGAACATTATTGCTGGAGAAGAATGATGCGTATTGAGGTTCCTACCTACGAACTCTACGGGGAAGGAACCGACAAAAAGCCGGATTTTTGGCTTCATTGCGAAACGCTTTACTCACGATCCAGCTTGCATCAGTTTGAAATCGAACTGCACCGGCACGAGAATTTCTTTCAATTCCTGTACATTCAAAGCGGCGCGGGCAATGCCAGTTTCAATGGCGTGGTTCATAGTTTCCGCACGCCATGCGCTATTCTGGTTCCACCCGGATTCAATCACGGGTTTTCATTCTCGCGCGATATTACCGGCCATATTATTACGGTTCTGCGCCCACAGATGCCCTTTGTCAGCGACCGTCCGGGAAGCGCCTTTGCGGCCTGGCTGCATGGGCCACGCCTTGTCGCGATGGAGGACGCTGCTGCGGAAGATTGTGCGCTGGCTGCTCTGACGGTCAACCGGATCCAGACAGAGTTCTATTCCAGAAAGCCATATAAAAACAGTATATTGGAATCCATGCTCAAGACGATGATCGTTCTCGTCTCACGTCCGGCATTGAGCGAGCTACAAGCTGAAGACGGGCGCGCGGCTTATAGCGACGCACGCGTTGAAAAACTTCTGGAGCTGATCGACCGTCATTATCGGGAACATCGTCCGGTGGCCTTTTATGCGGATACGCTCGGCCTGTCGCCGACCCATCTCAACCGGCTGGTGCGAAAGCTGACGGGAGAAACGACGCAACATATGATTGCACATAAGCTGATCGATACGGCCAAACGCGACCTCATCGCAATGCCATCCTCGGTGCAGCACATCGCCTATTCGCTCGGCTTTTCCGACCCGGCCTATTTCTCGCGTTTTTTCCAGAATTCCACCGGGGAGACACCCCGCAGCTTCCGTTTGCGCGAACGTGCGCGGCTTGCGGAAACGGTTCATGCCGACTGACTTGGACTTTTGAGACAGCTTTCAGTGTAGACGCCTTCTCCGCCTTCATATGCCCATGCGCTCACGCAGCTGTTTTCTATAGGATCGTGATACCGGCCATGAACTGTCAATCGACCGCATCCTGACCTGCCATTTATCGATCTTTCTGCGATCTACGTCGATGACATGCAGTGCACTCACTTCGTAGGTCGGCCAGATATTGTTGGCGACGGTCGTATCGAAGCCGATGATACCGCACAGCCTGTCGTCGTGAAACACCGGCACACTAAGCACACTTTTATTGCTCTGACGCAGAAACTCGACCTGAATTGCTAGCTCGGTGCGAGGCAGGTCGGTGACCTCATGCACGGCGACTGCATGGCCCTTGACCATATATCTGCACAGCCACGCGATAAGGGGCGTCGGCGCTTCCTGAAGTTCCGAAATATAGGCTGTAGTCTGGCCGAGATACCATTCATGCGTATTGCGGAAGCAAAGCACGTCTGGCCGATATTCGATCGGCCCGGCCCGATCCGCTTGTGACGCACTGCTCATCGAGACAAGCTGATAGGATATGGCTTCATTGAGCGGATATTTGAGCAGACCCATGCTGCATCGATAGGCCCAATCCAGCGATGCACTGTATTGAAAGTCCGCCTGTGTGTGAATCCTGTAAGAGCCCGCATCGTCGGGCAAGTCGGTTTTGAGCATGGCCTGCCCCCCGCGAACCCGAAACCGTGTGAGATGCTCAAGGGGGCTGCGTTGTTCTTTTGTATGCCCCGGCATCATGTTCACCGCCAAAAAGGCATGAGCCTACTGCTGATGAAATGGCAAACGCAGTTTTGCTCCAACAAAGGTGATATTCAAATTCGATTTTTGAAGGTCGAACCATATTTAGGCGCTTTTCGAATGGCCTATTGTTTGTGCAAGAGTAACGAGTGGTCTCTCCATGTGCAATTTGAGGGACAACTACCTGCGAATGAAACTGACAATGTCCCGAAGAGGCTTCGTTAATTTCCACGACTTGGAATTGCGCAATTGAGCAATCTCGATTGCATGTTGTTGCAGCTTTCGTTCCAAATCGGCAAGCTGTGCAGATTTGGCTTCAAGGTCTTGCAAACGCATATCGAGTTCTATTTGCAGCGCGGTATAAGCTTCGTCCATACTAACAATCTGCGCATTCGACTGCATCAGTTGTTCAGACCGTATCTTATTGCGGTTCAGCTCCGGACGCAGATTTCCAATATCGTCCCAGGCGATTCTACCAATAAGATCAGTTGCATCCCGCCGGAATGTTGCCGTCCACGACGAATTTTCCAGAAGCGCGGCATAGATCGTTTGTTCGGTCGTCTCAGGCGGTATCTGTGCTTTCAGCGACTTCGGCCACCATGCGGCGTTATCTGCAATGTCTAGAAACGTGGCGAGTTGTGGCATCAGTGAATTTCGTGACTGTTTCCATTTTGCGGAGAAATGAAGAACAGTCGGGATACGACAATAGACGAGAGGATTGTCGGGAGCCGCTTTAATAATCGCGTGCCACAACCGCCAGTCTGCCGCTGAGGCCACATCCTCCGGCCAAGCATCTCTCTTGGGCAATATGTCCGCACGATAAGCGAAGCAACTGGCCGGTATCGAGTTCCATTGGTTCATGAATATCTCAAGCTCGTCCTGAAGCTCGAGATTTGTGAGAAACGGAGCGGCCACGCCATCGGTGGAAACCCAAACGGCTTGCGTGTAGGCGAGGGCGCTTCCACTGTCCAAACCGTCGCGTAATATTGCCAGATGGTCCGGCAGCACCAGATCGTCATCTGCCATGAAAGCGATGAATCGACCACGTGATTGCCGCAGGGCGATATTGCGGTTTGCGTAACCGAAATGCGGCGCTTTAGGGAGGTCGAAGAAGCGTATGCGTGGGTCATCGAACGCGTGAACGACATCTGCCGTTCCCGGCGCGCAGCCGTCTCCGACGACGAGCAGTTCAAAATCGCTAACTGACTGATTTAGTATGGACTGAATGGCATATCGAATGACGTCGAGGCGGCTGTGCGTTGGCATCAAGATCGAGAATAGTGGCGCGTCTACCATCCCTTTGCTGTTCCGAAATCATAAGGAATCAAATCGGTATCCAGCGGTAGACGGTATTTGTCAGGCTTGCTGTGGTCGTACTGGATTGTCGGGAAATTAATGACGACGAGCTCGGTAGTTCCGATGTTGTGATCTGCGTGCCAGACGAATTTCGGAACATTGACCAGTTTCGGCTGCGCGCCTGACAGATAGACCTTGCAAATCTTGTTATAGGTGCTGGATTCAGGACGTGGGTCGAACAGAACCAGCTCCAGTTCACCACTAATCACGAAATACCGGTCTTCATGTTGCTTATGGAGGCCCCATCCTTTGACAGCACCTGGACGTATCGTGAATGCATAGGAGAATACGAGCGGATCTGGATGCCAGTTCCAACGAGGATCATATATTTCTGTGACACTTCCCCGGTCGTCGTTGTGACGAACGCTTTCACGGATAGACATACCGTCCAGCAACGGCGCTATGCTGCGGCGATTGTCGTCGACCGTCCTTTGATCTTGTATGGCTGCGTTGAGCGTAATGTCGAGTGTGCTGTTCATAGCGATGCCCCCCAGAATCTATCGCAATCGAAGACGCCAAATTATTACAGCGGTGATGATTCTGGAATGAGCAGAAGCTGGCCGATCTGTCGAAACTCATCGACTGCCGGCAATCATAATCGGGATGCAGCCGTCTACCCCCGAATGGAACGACGGCTGCATCCATAGCTTATTAAGCGAGGTCAGCAGGCAGCACATCCGCGGGGATGTTCTGATAGCTGACGGGGCGCAGGAAGCGGCGGATGGACATGGTTCCGACGCTGGTCGCGCCGAAATTCGTGCTGGCCGGGTAAGGGCCGCCATGAACCATAGAATCGACGACTTCCACGCCGGTCGGGAAACCGTTGGCCAAAACGCGTCCGGCCTTGCGCTCCAGAACCGGCAGAAGCTTGCGCGCGTCTGCGGCGTCGTCCTTGTCCATATGCAGGGTCGCGGTCAGCTGGCCTTCAAAGCCTTTGGCCAGATGCACCATGTCATCAACCGACTTGACGCGAACGACAACGCCCAGCGGACCGAATACTTCCTCACCAATGGTGTGGTCGCCAAGGAAAGCTTCGCCAGTCGTCTCATAGAGATTGGGCGAAGCTTCGCGCCCCTTGCTTTCGGTGGTCAGCACCGGCTTGACGGAGTTGCGGCTGTCGAAATGCGCCTTGCCGTCCTGATAGGCCTTGGCAATGCCATCGGTCAGCATGACCTGCGGCGCAACCTTTTCCAGAGCGCTGCGGGTTGACTGCACAAAGCTGTCGGCTTCCGAGCCATCGATAACCACAGCAATGCCCGGATTGGTGCAGAACTGACCGGCACCCATGGTCAACGATCCAGCCCAGCCTTCGCCGAGCGACGAGGCGCGTGCCTTCATGGCTTCCGGCAGCAGGAACATCGGATTGACCGAGCCAAGCTCGCCGAAGAAAGGAATCGGTTCCGGGCGCTGTGCGCACAGATTGAACAGAGCGCGACCGCCGCCGAGCGAACCGGTAAAGCCGACTGCCTTTATGAGGGGATGCGTGACGAGTGCTTCGCCGACCTTGCGGTCACCGCCCTGAATGAGACTGAACACGCCCTTCGGCATGCCAGTCTTGGCAATGGCGGCTTGAATAGCGTCAGCGACAATCTCGCCAGTGCCAGGATGGGCGGAATGGCCCTTCACAACCACCGGGCAGCCCGCGGCAAGGGCGGCAGCGGTGTCGCCACCGGCTGTCGAGAAGGCGAGCGGAAAATTGGAAGCGCCGAAAACGGCAACCGGGCCGATAGGACGCTGCATCAGGCGGATTTCCGGACGCGCGGCAGGCTTGCGGTCGGGCAGGGCCTCATCGATGCGACGGTCGAGATAATCGGCCTTGCGGATATGATTGGCAAAAAGGCGTAGCTGGCCGGTGGTGCGTCCGCGCTCGCCTTCAAGACGTCCGGTCGGAAGGCCGGTTTCCTGCGTGCCGATTTCTGTGATGGCAGCAGCACGCGCTTCGATTTCGTCGGCAATGGCTTCAAGGAAGAGGGCGCGTTCTTCACGGCTTGTATAACCATAAGTCCAGAAGGCGTCTTCCGCTGCCTCGCAGGCGCGCGCTACCAGAGCGGGCGTACCGACTGCAAACTCATGCGATGGACCTGTCGCCGGTGTCGAAGCGAACGTCGTCTCCCCCGCAACCCACTCGCCAGCTATCAGGTGTTGTCCATGGGGTGTCCAGCTCATCTCAATTCCTTTCCGCTTGCTATTGCAGCAAGTCAGCCTATCGCGACGCGATCTTCATATTATCCCGATCCTTTTCTGCACGCAGGGGCGGCTAAAAGGATCAGTGAAGCATGGATACATGGAATGGAGGGAATTGTCGCCTGAGTCCGCGCTTTTGCTAGCATTATGAATCACAAGATGCGGTGAACGGGCAGATATATCGAAGCACCATGTGATTCACCACGCTGGACGGCCTCTTCTCGGTGGCGGGACGGAGCGATGTGGATAACAGGATGTCTTTGAAAAGGCCGGGAAAACCGGTCTTTTGAAAGAAAGACGAAAATTCTTTTGCTTTCTTTTCAGCACTTGCTTGACACTTGTGTGCGAACCCCTTAAACGACCGCTCACACCGCCGGAAACGACGGTGGTGACTGAAGCCTACGGGCTGAAAAAAATGCGCGGGTGTAGCTCAGTTGGTTAGAGTGCCGGCCTGTCACGCCGGAGGTCGCGGGTTCGAGCCCCGTCACTCGCGCCACTTTCCTTCAACACAATCAAATGCACTGTTGAACTGAAAGTGGCGCTCCACGCCTCTTGATTCCTTTCCCTTTTCGAGCTTTTTATCGTGCAAGCCTTTGCTCGCTATTGCGCCACGGGCTTATTCTCACGGCCCTGTTTGCAAGGCGTTTCGCACAGCCTGTGTATGAATTACAGAATATCACAATTCTTCTCCAAACATGCGCTTGACACTTGTTCGCGAACCCCTTAAACGACCGCTCACACCGCCGGAAACGACGGTGGTGACTGAAGCCTACGGGCTGAAAAAATGCGCGGGTGTAGCTCAGTTGGTTAGAGTGCCGGCCTGTCACGCCGGAGGTCGCGGGTTCGAGCCCCGTCACTCGCGCCACTTTCCTTCAACACAATCAAATGCACTGTTGAACTGAAAGTGGCGCTCCACGCCATTTTGTAAAACTCTTCCCTGAGATAGCCAAAAGAGACCCCCAAACTCGCGCAGACGGATTTGACCCGTCGGCTGGTTCGGATGCGTGCTTGAGCAAGCGCTCTTTTATCGGGAGAATTGTTTCCAGGAGAGATAGGCGACCGAAAGGACGATCACGCCGATCACAAGAAGGTCGCCGCCGGTGAGCAGAAAATGCTGCATATGTGACCTCCCTTCGATTCTGATTCCAAACAATGTCCTTATGATAAAGTCTTTCCTGTCGATCTGAAGGCATGGCTTGGCGCACTGCGAGCGTGCCGGACTATTTCCATTCTCCATATTGCTGCCTGCACGAAAGAAATTTTGCGCGTGTCACGGCGGGGCGTTTTCGGAAGCTGGATTTGCGATGGTGGGGGAGGGAGATCATTTTGTCGCGGCACGCTTATATTTATCTCTCGTTCCGCGGCGCAGAGAACGGCGTGTAGGCGCGCTTTATTAATATAGGCGATGATTCTCTTTGCTGTTGTCAGCGAGAATGCATCGTGAGACATTGCCTCACAAAATTATGATCTTATTGCGCCAGCATGGGGGCTGAACGGGTTCAGCCGGGTTATTCGGGCTTGAGGCGACACCTTATTAAGGATCTCGACCCGACTATGCCCACCTGAAGGCGCTGGAGGGGTTGCGCTTCAACGCGGGCTGCGCTAACCGTCCCCGCGAAAGCGCTTAGTTCGCACGGCATGCCTTTTGAAGCTGCTTGGGGCGACGAGGTTGCAACAGATGCAATGTGTCGCATGGTCGTGGGCTTCAAAAAGCTTATGACAGGCGGCGCAGCCTCGTATTCAAGCCGGATAAAGGATCATGAACGAGCTTTTAAGTTCCTATTTGCCGATTGTCATCTTTCTCGGCATCGCAATGGTAATCGGTGTAGCCCTTCTGGTTGCGCCGTTCCTCGTCGCATATAGACAGCCAGACCCGGAAAAGCTTTCAGCTTACGAGTGCGGCTTCAATGCCTTCGATGACGCCCGTATGAAATTCGACATTCGTTTCTATCTCGTGTCGATTCTCTTCATCATCTTCGATCTGGAAGTCGCCTTCCTGTTTCCGTGGGCTGTGTCCTTCGGTTCCATCGGTTGGTTCGGCTTTGCATCGATGATGCTGTTCCTTGGCGTCCTCACCATCGGCTTCATCTATGAATGGAAGAAGGGAGCGCTGGAATGGGATTGACCACAGCCAACACCACACTCGTGGCTCCGCAGCCGAAGGGCATTCTTGACCCACGTACGGGCAAGCCCGTCGGCTCCGACGATGCTTTCTTCAACGATCTGAACAGCGAACTGTCCGACAAGGGCTTCATCGTCACATCTGCTGACGCTCTGATCACCTGGGCGCGTACCGGTTCACTGATGTGGATGACCTTCGGTCTCGCATGCTGCGCTGTGGAAATGATGCACATTTCCATGCCGCGCTACGACGCCGAACGCTTCGGTATCGCACCGCGCGCTTCTCCGCGTCAGTCCGACGTGATGATCGTTGCAGGCACGCTGACCAACAAGATGGCGCCCGCTCTGCGCAAGGTCTACGACCAGATGCCTGAGCCGCGCTATGTGATCTCGATGGGTTCCTGCGCCAATGGCGGCGGCTACTACCACTATTCCTATTCGGTGGTTCGTGGCTGCGATCGCGTGGTTCCGGTCGATATCTATGTGCCTGGCTGCCCGCCGACCGCGGAAGCTCTGCTTTACGGCATCCTTCTTCTCCAGAAGAAGATCCGTCGCACGGGTACGATCGAGCGTTAATCCGGTCCTTGGACCGGTTTGCGCCATACAGGTTTTGTTAGGGTTCGACTGACACCGCCGCGTGGGATTTCTCCCAAAAGTCTCCCAAGGCAAGTGCAGTGTGAGTTCTAAATAAGGAAGTTAGGGAAATGAGCGAAGAAGCTCTCGGTGAACTTTCCGGCTACATCAAAGAACGCCTCGGCGATGCAATCGAAGAGGCGAAGCTGGCCTATGGCGAGCTGACGCTTTGCGTGCCGGTGACGAGCCTTATCAGCGTTCTGACCTTCCTGCGTGACGATGTGCAGTGCCAGTTCGTCAATCTGACGGACATTTCCGGCGTTGACTATCCGCAGCGCGCCAATCGCTTCGATGTGGTCTATCAGCTGATGTCTCCGCGTCAGAACCAGCGCATTCGCGTCAAGGTTCAGGCCGATGAAGATACGCTGGTTCCGTCGGCGGTTTCGGTTTTCGTGGGTGCCGAATGGTACGAACGCGAGGCCTACGACATGTATGGCGTGCTGTTCTCCGGCCATCCGGATCTGCGTCGCCTTCTGACCGACTACGGTTTCGAAGGCCATCCGCTGCGCAAGGATTTCCCGCTGACCGGCTTTGTGGAAGTGCGTTACAGCGACGAGCTGAAGCGCGTCATCTACGAACCTGTCGAACTGCGTCAGGAATTCCGCAATTTCGATTTTCTCTCGCCATGGGAAGGGACGGATTACGTCCTGCCGGGCGATGAGAAGGCAAAGACGAACTGAGCGACGGGAAGCTGAACATGGCTGAGACTCAGGTCCGCAATTTCAATATCAACTTTGGTCCGCAGCATCCTGCCGCGCACGGTGTGCTGCGTCTGGTGCTTGAGCTCGACGGCGAAGTCGTCGATCGCGTCGATCCGCATATCGGTCTGCTGCATCGCGGCACCGAGAAACTGATGGAGGCCAAGACCTATCTTCAGGCTGTGCCTTATCTCGACCGCCTCGACTACGTGGCGCCGATGAATCAGGAGCACGCCTATGCGCTCGCCGTCGAACGCCTTATGGGCATCGATGTGCCGAAGCGCGGTCAGCTGATCCGCGTTCTCTATTCGGAAATCGGCCGTATCCTGAACCACCTGCTGAACGTGACCACGCAGGCCATGGACGTTGGCGCGCTGACGCCGCCGCTCTGGGGCTTCGAAGAGCGCGAAAAGCTGATGGTGTTCTACGAACGCGCCTGTGGCGCGCGTATGCACGCTGCTTATTTCCGTCCGGGCGGCGTCCATCAGGACCTGCCGGATCAGCTCGTGGAAGACATCGGCAAGTGGATCGATCCGTTCTTCACGACGCTCAACAATCTTGATGACCTCATCACGCCGAACCGCATTTTCAAGCAGCGTAACGTCGATATCGGCGTGGTCTCGCTGGAAGACGCGTGGGCATGGGGTTTCTCGGGCGTTATGGTTCGCGGATCTGGCGCTGCATGGGATCTGCGCAAGTCGCAGCCTTACGAGTGCTACAACGAGATGGAATTCGATATTCCAATCGGCAAGAACGGCGACTGCTACGACCGCTATCTGATCCGCATGGAAGAAATGCGCCAGTCGGCCCGTATCATGCGCCAGTGCGTTGACCTGCTTCTCGGCAAGGAACGTGTCGGTCCGGTTTCCAACACCGACAACAAGATCGTGCCGCCGAAGCGCGGCGAGATGAAGCGTTCGATGGAAGCGCTCATCCACCACTTCAAGCTTTACACGGAAGGCTACCATGTGCCTGCCGGTGAAGTTTACGCAGCAGTTGAAGCCCCGAAGGGCGAATTTGGCGTCTTCCTCGTCTCGGACGGCTCCAACAAGCCTTATCGCTGCAAGCTGCGCGCTCCGGGCTTTGCCCATCTTCAAGCCATGGATTTCCTGTGCCGCGGCCATATGCTGGCTGACGTGTCGGCAATTCTTGGCTCGCTCGATATCGTGTTTGGTGAGGTTGACCGCTGATGTCCGTTCGCCGTCTCGCAGATGATGCCGTCCAGCCAGCCGCTTTCGCGTTCAACGCGGAAAATCAGGTCTGGGCGCACAAGACGATCGCAAAATTCCCAGAAAGCCGTCAGCAGTCGGCTGTTATTCCTTTGCTCATGCGTGCGCAGGAGCAGGACGGTTGGGTCACGAAAGCTGCCATTGAACATGTAGCAGCGATGCTTGACATGCCGCTGATCCGTGTTCTGGAAGTCGCGACTTTCTATACGCAGTTCCAGCTGAAGCCGGTTGGCACGCGCGCTCACATTCAGGTTTGTGGTACGACCCCGTGCATGCTGCGCGGTTCGGAAGCGCTGATGGACGTCTGCCGTCACAAGATCAACCACGACCCGTTCGAGACCAATGCCGACGGTACGCTGTCGTGGGAAGAAGTCGAATGCCAGGGCGCTTGCGCCAATGCGCCGATGGTCATGATCTTCAAGGACGCCTATGAAGATCTGACGCCGGAACGCCTGGCTGAAATCATCGACGCTTTCGAAGCTGGCAAGGGCGATACCGTCAAGCCGGGTCCGCAGGAAGACCGCGTGACGTCTGAGCCGATCAATGGCCTGACCTCGCTGACCGAAGATCTGGATTACAAGAAGATCGGTCTCGAAACCCGCAAGGCATCGGACGCCGCGACCGCCAAGGCGAAGGCCGAAGCAGAAGCAAAGGCCAAGGCGGAAGCTGAAGCCAAGGCTGCTGAAGAAAAGGCCGCTGCGCCGTCCAACGCTGCAAAGCCGGTCACCAATGCACCTGAAACCGATCCGGCTCTGAAGACGCCTTCGGACGTCAAGGTGTCGAAGGCTGCCGAGAAGGCCGCGTCGGTCGATACGAAACAGGCATTC
Source organism: Brucella haematophila (assembly GCF_005938105.1). Classification (GTDB taxonomy): domain Bacteria; phylum Pseudomonadota; class Alphaproteobacteria; order Rhizobiales; family Rhizobiaceae; genus Brucella; species Brucella haematophila. The sequence goes on from NZ_VCPE01000009.1 coordinate 252,911, forward strand.
AAGCTCGATGATACCAATCGCCCGGTTGCCATGGAGCGCCCGGAAGCCGTTGACGATCTGAAGCTGATCTCCGGCGTTGGCCCGAAGATTGAAGAAACCCTGCATGAGCTGGGCATCTTCACCTTCAAGCAGGTTGCAGCCTGGAAGAAGGCCGAGCGCGAATGGGTTGACGGTTATCTCAGCTTCCACGGTCGCATCGAGCGGGAAGAATGGGTGAAGCAAGCCAAGGCTTTGGCCAAGGGCGGCGTCGAGGAATACATCAAGGTATTCGGAAAGAAGCCGGTATGATGACTTCGATATTCGCAAACACGAACGGAAACAGGTGAGACATGCTGGCTGATAAAGATCGCATCTTCACCAATATTTACGGCTTCAAGGATCGCTCCCTCAAGGGTGCCATGGCTCGCGGCCATTGGGACAACACCAAGGGCTTCATCGAAAAGGGCCGTGACTGGATCATCGACGAGATGAAAGCGTCGGGCCTGCGTGGCCGTGGCGGCGCTGGCTTCCCGACGGGTCTCAAATGGTCGTTCATGCCCAAGCAGAGCGACGGTCGCCCGCATTACCTCGTCGTCAATGCCGACGAATCCGAGCCAGGTACCTGTAAGGACCGCGAAATTCTGCGCCACGATCCGCATACGCTGATCGAAGGCTGCGTGATCGCCGGTTGCGCCATGGGTGCACACACCGCTTATATCTATATCCGCGGCGAGTTCATGCGTGAGCGTGAAGCCCTGCAGGCAGCAATCGACGAGTGCTATGATGCCGGTCTGCTTGGCAAGGACAACAAGTGCGGCTGGGACATGGACATTTTCGTCTCCCACGGCGCTGGCGCTTATATTTGCGGCGAAGAAACCGCGCTGCTCGAAAGCCTTGAAGGCAAGAAGGGCCAGCCGCGCCTGAAGCCGCCATTCCCGGCCAATATGGGTCTGTATGGCTGCCCGACCACCGTGAACAACGTGGAATCGATTGCGGTTGCGCCGACGATCCTGCGTCGCGGCGGTGCATGGTTCTCCTCCATCGGTCGTCCGAACAATGTCGGCACCAAGCTGTTCCAGGTTTCTGGCCATGTGAACACGCCTTGCGTGGTGGAAGAAGGCCTCGGCATTCCATTCCGCGAACTGATCGAAAAGCACGCTGGCGGTATTCGCGGCGGCTGGGACAATCTGCTGGCGGTTATTCCCGGCGGCGCATCGTGCCCGGTCATCAAGGGCGAAGACATGATGGACGCCATCATGGATTTCGACGGCATGCGCGACAAGAAATCGTCGTTCGGCACCGGCGGCCTGATTGTCATGGACAAGTCCACGGACATCATCAAGGCGATTGCCCGTCTGTCGGCGTTCTTCAAGCATGAAAGCTGCGGCCAGTGCACGCCGTGCCGTGAAGGCACCGGCTGGATGTGGCGCGTCATGGAACGCATGGTCAAGGGCAACGCGCAGAAGCGTGAAATCGATATGCTGTTCGACGTGACCAAGCAGATTGAAGGTCACACGATTTGTGCGCTTGGCGATGCGGCTGCATGGCCAATTCAGGGCCTGATCCGCAATTTCCGTCCGGAAATTGAAAAGCGCATTGATGATTACACACGCAACGCCGTGCAGAGCCGCAATATCCGTCTGGAAGCAGCGGAATAAGGCTTAAACGAGTTGCGTTGAGCCTGCCCGGGTAGGGAAGGCGGAAAAGTTTGACGTCTAGATTGCGGCACGAGCCGCAGGTTTGGAAAAGCGATGGCAAAGATCAAGGTTGACGGCACAGAGATCGAAGTACCCGATCACTATACGCTCCTTCAGGCTGCCGAAGCCGCAGGCGCGGAAGTGCCGCGTTTTTGTTTCCACGAACGGCTTTCCATCGCTGGAAATTGCCGTATGTGCCTGGTTGAAGTGAAGGGTGGACCGCCGAAGCCGGCAGCATCCTGCGCTATGGGCGTGCGCGATCTGCGTCCCGGCCCGAATGGCGAAGCACCTGAAATCTTCACCAACACGCCGATGGTCAAGAAGGCCCGCGAAGGCGTGATGGAATTCCTGCTCATCAACCACCCGCTGGATTGCCCGATCTGCGATCAGGGCGGCGAGTGCGATCTGCAGGATCAGGCAATGGCTTTCGGCACCGACGGTTCGCGCTATCGCGAGAACAAGCGCGCTGTCGAAAACAAATATATCGGCCCGCTCGTCAAGACGGTAATGACGCGCTGCATTCACTGCACGCGCTGCGTCCGCTTCACGACCGAAGTTGCTGGCATTTCCGAACTCGGCCTCATCGGCCGCGGTGAAGACGCCGAGATCACCACCTATCTCGAGCGCGCCATGACGTCGGAATTGCAGGGCAATGTCATCGATCTTTGCCCGGTTGGCGCTCTGACCTCGCGTCCTTATGCGTTCCAGGCGCGTCCGTGGGAATTGAACAAGACTGAAACCATCGATGTGATGGATGCTGTCGGTTCCAACATCCGCGTTGATACCCGTGGCCGTGAAGTGATGCGCGTCATGCCGCGCGTCAACGAAGCGGTGAATGAAGAGTGGATTTCGGACAAGACCCGCTTCATCTGGGACGGCCTGCGCACCCAGCGCCTCGACCGCCCTTATGTTCGCAAGGATGGCCGTCTGGTCGCCGCAAGCTGGCCGGAAGCCTTCTCCGCTATCGCTGCCAAGGTTTCTGCAACCTCTGCCGACAAGATTGGCGCTGTTGCAGGCGATCTGGCTTCGGTTGAGGAAATTTACGCGCTGAAGAACCTGATGGGTTCGCTCGGCTCCGCCAACATCGACAGCCGTCAGGATGGCGCAGCGCTCGATCCGGCTTTGGGTCGTGCAAGCTATCTCTTCAACGCGACCATCGAAGGCATTGAAAACGCTGATGCTCTGCTCATCATCGGTTCCAATCCGCGCGTTGAAGCTGCTGTTCTGAACGCTCGTATCCGCAAGCGTCAGCGCATGGGTCATTTCCCGGTCGCTCTGATCGGCGAACAGGCTGAACTGCGCTATGAATACGAATATCTCGGCGCCGGTGCAGATACGCTTGGCTCGCTCGCCGCTGGCAGACACGCTTTCCGCGATGTGCTGGCTAAGGCCGAACGTCCGCTGATCATCATCGGTCAGGGCGCGCTCACCGGCGAGAATGGTGCTGCGGTTCTGTCGACCGCCGCCAAGCTCGCTCAGGATGTCGGCGCGATCAAGGATGAGTGGAACGGCTTCTCCGTTCTGCACACTGCCGCTTCGCGCGTTGGCGCTCTGGATCTCGGCTTTGTGCCGGGTGAGGGCGGCAAGGCAGCTGGCGACATGCTGGGCAATCTGGATGTTGTGTTCCTGCTTGGTGCAGACGAACTCGACATGACCCGGAAGGGCTCGAGCTTCGTGGTTTACATCGGTACGCACGGCGATGCCGGTGCGCATGCAGCCGACGTGATCCTGCCGGGCGCAGCCTATACGGAAAAGTCGGGCACCTGGCTCAACACCGAAGGTCGCGTGCAGCTTGGTAGCCGCGCCGGTTTCGCACCGGGCGAAGCGAAGGAAGACTGGGCAATCCTGCGTGCTCTTTCCGATACGCTCGGTAAGCGCCTGCCGTTCGACTCGCTCGCACAGCTTCGCGCCAAGCTCTATGCGGATTACCCGCACATGCTGGCCATCGACACCATCACGCCTGCTTCCGCCGACGATCTCGTCGCGCTGGCAGCTAAGGCCTCGAACCTGGGTGGCGGCGCTGCGTTCGTTTCCCCGGTCAAGGACTTCTACCTGACGAACCCAATTGCGCGCGCTTCCGCCGTCATGGCCGAATGCTCGGCGCTCGCGGCTGGTGGCTTCCAGCAGGCTGCCGAGTAAGCGAGAGAGAGACGGAACAATGGAAGGAATTTTTGCAGCTTACGTCTTACCCGCGCTGATCATGGCGCTGAAGTCGGTCGTTCTGCTCGTCGTATTGCTGATCGTCGTCGCTTACCTGCTTTATGCGGATCGCAAGATCTGGGCAGCAGTGCAGCTTCGTCGCGGCCCTAACGTTGTCGGTCCCTGGGGTTTGTTCCAGGCTTTCGCCGACTTGTTGAAGTTCGTCTTCAAGGAACCGATCATTCCGTCGGGCGCAAACAAGGGTGTCTTCCTCCTTGCGCCCTTCGTTTCCGCCGTTCTCGCAATGGCAACCTGGGCGGTAATTCCGGTCAATGAAGGCTGGGCTATCGCCAACATCAATGTCGGCATTCTCTATATCTTCGCCATTTCTTCGCTTGAAGTTTACGGCGTGATCATGGGCGGCTGGGCTTCCAACTCGAAGTACCCGTTCCTCGGCGCGCTTCGTTCGGCGGCGCAGATGGTTTCCTACGAAGTTTCCATCGGCTTCGTGATTGTTACGGTTCTGCTGACGGTTGGCTCGCTCAACCTCACCGACATCGTGCTTTCGCAGAATACCGGTCTCGGCACCATGCTCGGCCTGCCTGCATCGTTCCTCGACTGGAACTGGCTCTGCCTGTTCCCGATGTTCGTGATCTTCTTCATTTCGGCGCTTGCTGAAACGAACCGTCCGCCTTTCGATCTTGTCGAAGCTGAATCCGAACTCGTGGCCGGTCATATGATCGAATATTCGTCCACGCCGTTCCTTCTGTTCTTCCTCGGCGAGTATGTGGCGATCACGCTGATGTGCGCCCTGATGACCACGCTCTTCCTCGGCGGCTGGCTGCCTCCGGTCGACGTATGGTTCCTCAACTGGGTTCCGGGCGTGATCTGGTTCATGCTCAAGCTCTGCTTCTGCTTCTTCATGTTCGCCATGGTGAAGGCTTTCGTACCGCGTTACCGCTATGACCAGCTGATGCGTCTGGGTTGGAAGGTTTTCCTGCCGATCTCGCTCTTCATGGTTGTCGCAACCGCGACCTTCCTCAAAGTCTTCGGTCTGGCGTAAGGAGTAATAACAATGGCTTCAATCGCTCAAGCAGCCAAATCGCTCCTTCTCAAGGAATTCGTCGGCGCGTTCTTTCTTTCCATGCGCCAGTTCTTCGCGCCGAAGGCAACGTTGAACTATCCGCATGAAAAGGGCCCGGTTTCGCCGCGCTTCCGTGGCGAACACGCGCTGCGCCGTTATCCCAACGGTGAAGAACGCTGCATCGCCTGCAAGCTTTGCGAAGCAATCTGCCCGGCGCAGGCTATCACCATCGAGGCCGGTCCGCGCCGCAACGACGGCACCCGCCGTACGGTGCGTTACGACATCGACATGGTGAAGTGCATCTATTGCGGCTTCTGCCAGGAAGCATGCCCGGTGGATGCCATCGTTGAAGGTCCGAACTTCGAGTTCGCGACCGAGACGCGCGAAGAGCTGTACTACGACAAGGACAAGCTCCTCGCCAACGGTGACCGTTGGGAACGCGAAATCGCGCGCAATATCGCGATGGATGCGCCTTATCGCTGATCGGGTTCCCGATCAGTTCGAGCGTCAGATCGGGTTTTCGGTCAGTTCGATGCTCGAACAAGAGTTTATGAATAAAGCGGGCAAAGCAATAGGGCTTTGCTCACGGAAAGGTGTTGGGGGATCCCCATGCTGACAGGTATTGCGGCAGCGTTTTTCTATCTGTTCGCTTTCATCATGATCGCAAGCGCGTTCATGGTGATTGCGGCACGCAACCCCGTGCATTCGGTGCTGTTTCTGATCCTCACATTCTTCAATGCGGCAGCTCTGTTCCTGCTGACAGGGGCTGAGTTCCTCGCCATGATCCTGCTCGTCGTTTATGTCGGCGCTGTGGCGGTTCTCTTCCTCTTCGTTGTCATGATGTTGGATGTGGATTTCTCGGAACTGAAGCGCGGTGCGCTGCAATATGCGCCGGTCGGCGCTCTGGTCGGGTTGATCCTGCTGGGCGAACTGATCTTCGTATTCGCAAGCAACATGTTTGCACCGAAGCTGGGGCAGGGCGCTGTGCCGATCCCGAATATCGCCGAGCGGTCCAATACCGCTGCTCTGGGCGACATTCTCTACACCGACTTCGTCTTCTACTTCCAGGTTGCAGGTCTCGTCCTTCTGGTCGCGATGATCGGCGCCATCGTTCTGACGCTGCGGCACAAGCCGAATGTCAAGCGCCAGTCCATCTCGGCCCAGGTTGCTCGCACGCCCGAAACGGCGATCGAGATCAAGCAGGTCGAAACGGGCAAAGGCATCTAAGGATAAGCATATGGAAATCGGTATCGCTCATTATCTGACCGTTTCGGCCATCCTGTTCACGCTTGGCGTCTTCGGCATCTTTTTGAACCGCAAGAATGTCATCGTTATCCTGATGTCGATCGAATTGATCCTGCTTTCGGTCAATCTCAACTTCGTGGCGTTCTCCAGCCAGCTCGGCGACATGGTCGGGCAGGTCTTCGCCCTTTTCGTTCTGACCGTTGCGGCTGCTGAAGCGGCCATCGGTCTGGCAATTCTCGTTGTTTTCTTCCGTAATCGCGGTTCCATCGCGGTGGAAGACGTCAATGTTATGAAAGGTTGACGGGCAAATGCTCTACTACGCGATCGTCTTCCTTCCGCTTATCGGCTTTCTTATTGCTGGCTTGTTCGGCAATAAGATCGGCGCAAAAGCGAGTGAATACATCACTTCCGGCCTTATGGTTATCGTCGCGATCTGCTCGTGGATCGTGTTCTTCCAGATTCCAATGGGTGATGGTGAAACTGTGCGCATTCCGGTGCTGCACTGGGTCACCTCGGGCGCGCTGTCCTTCGACTGGGCGCTGCGTGTTGACACGCTGACTGGCGTCATGCTCGTTGTCGTGAACTCGGTTTCGGCTCTCGTGCATATCTATTCGATTGGATATATGCACCACGATCCGCATCGTCCGCGCTTCTTCGCCTATTTGTCGCTGTTCACCTTCGCGATGCTCATGCTGGTTACGTCGGACAATCTCGTCCAGATGTTCTTCGGCTGGGAAGGCGTGGGTCTGGCATCCTATCTTCTGATCGGTTTCTGGTTCAAGAAGCCTTCGGCCAATGCCGCCGCCATGAAGGCCTTCGTCGTCAACCGCGTTGGTGACTTCGGCTTCCTGCTCGGCATCTTTGGCCTGTTCGCTTTGTTCCAGTCGGTCGACTACAACACGATCTTCGCTGCCGCGGCCAATTATCTGCCGGCAGAAGGCGCTGCGGATGCAGGTCAGGTCGTGCTGAACTTCCTCGGCTATGAGTTGCACAAGGAAACGGCGCTGACCGTTGTCTGCCTGCTCCTGTTCATGGGCGCTATGGGTAAGTCGGCGCAGTTCCTGCTGCACACCTGGCTTCCGGACGCCATGGAAGGCCCGACGCCTGTTTCGGCTCTCATTCACGCCGCAACCATGGTGACCGCGGGTGTGTTCATGGTCGCACGCATGTCGCCGATCTTCGAACTGTCCCATACGGCTCTTCTTGTTGTCACCATCATCGGCGCAACCACCGCATTTTTCGCGGCAACGGTTGCCCTGGTGCAGAACGATATCAAGCGCGTTATCGCTTATTCGACCTGTTCGCAGCTTGGCTACATGTTTGTGGCTTTGGGCGTTGGCGCTTACGGCGCTGCCGTGTTCCACCTGTTCACACACGCCTTCTTCAAGGCGCTCCTGTTCCTTTGCGCCGGTTCGGTTATCCATTCCGTGTCGGAAGAACAGGACATGCGTCGCATGGGCGGCCTGCGCAAGCTGATCCCGGTTACCTACTGGATGATGCTTATCGGTACGGTCGCTATTACGGGTCTCGGCATTCCGGGCACGATCATTGGTACGGCGGGCTTCTTCTCGAAGGATGCGATCATTGAATCGACGTTCGCTTCGCACAGCCCGGCAGCCGGCTACGCCTTTACGCTGCTCGTCGTCTCGGCTCTGTTCACGAGCTTCTATTCCTGGCGTCTGATTTTCATGACCTTCTTCGGCAAGCCACGCGCTTCGGCGGAAGTCATGCATCACGTCCATGAATCGCCGCCCGTGATGCTGGTTCCGCTGCTCATTCTCGCTGTCGGCGCGATCCTTGCTGGTGTCGTGTTCAAGGAATTCTTCTTCGGGAACGACTATGCCGAGTTCTGGAAGGGTGCGCTGTTCACGTTGCCGACCAACGAAGTCCTGGAACATTACCACCACGTTCCGACCTGGGTTAAGTTGTCGCCTTTCACGGCTATGATCGTCGGCTTCATCGTCGCCTGGATCTTCTACATCCGGTCGCCGGAAACGCCGAAGGCACTGGCAGAACGCCATCGCGGTCTGTACCAGTTCCTGCTGAACAAGTGGTATTTCGACGAACTCTACGACTTCCTCTTCGTTCGTCCGGCCAAGTGGCTCGGTCGTCTGTTCTGGAAGGGCGGTGACGGCTGGCTCATTGACGGCTTCGGTCCGGATGGTATCTCGGCCCGTGTGCTCGATGTCACCAACCGCGTCGTCAAGATGCAGTCCGGATATCTTTATCATTACGCATTCGCGATGCTGATCGGCGTCGCCGCGCTCGTCACCTGGATGATGCTCGGGAGCTCTTTCTGATGACCGACTGGCCAATTCTCTCAACGGTCACGTTTCTGCCGCTCGTCGGCGCGTTACTGATCCTTCTGATCAAGGACGACAGCGAGGCTGCGCGTCGCAACATCCGCAACGTGGCTTTGCTGACGACGGTGTTCGTCTTCATCCTGTCGCTCGTTGTCTGGGCCGGGTTCGATAATTCGAACCCTGGTTTCCAGATGGTCGAGCAGGCTGGCTGGATGGGTGGTGGCATCAGCTACCGCATGGGCGTGGACGGCATTTCCGTCCTGTTCGTGGTGCTGTCTGCTTTCCTGATGCCGTTCTGCATTCTTGCAAGCTGGGTATCGGTCGAAAAGCGCGTCAAGGAATACATGATCGCGTTCCTTATTCTGGAAACGCTCATGATCGGCGTGTTCTGCGCGCTCGACCTGTTCCTGTTCTACGTGTTCTTCGAAGCAAGCCTTATCCCGATGTTCATCATCATCGGCGTGTGGGGCGGCAAGCGTCGCGTCTATGCAAGCTTGAAGTTCTTCCTTTATACGCTGCTCGGCTCGGTGCTGATGCTCATCGCCATCATGGCCATGTACTGGCAGGCTGGCACGATGAACATCGTCGAGTTGCAGAAGTTCAGCTTCCCGGCTGGCATGCAAACATGGCTATGGCTCGCTTTCTTCGCGTCGTTTGCGGTCAAGATGCCGATGTGGCCAGTCCACACCTGGCTTCCGGATGCGCACGTTGAAGCGCCGACAGCAGGCTCGGTCATTCTGGCCGGTATCCTTCTGAAGCTCGGTGGCTACGGCTTCCTGCGCTTCTCGCTGCCGATGTTCCCTCTGGCTTCCGCTGATTTCGCGCCGCTTGTCTTCACGCTGTCGGTGATCGCTATCATCTACACGTCTCTGGTGGCTCTGGTTCAAGAAGACATCAAGAAGCTGATCGCCTACTCGTCCGTTGCACACATGGCCTATGTGACCATGGGTATCTTCGCGGCCAACGAGCAGGGTATTCAGGGTGCAATCTTCCAGATGCTGTCGCACGGTATCGTGTCGGGCGCGCTCTTCCTTTGCGTCGGCGTGATCTATGACCGTATGCATACCCGTGAGATCGCGGCGTTCGGCGGTCTGGTGAACAACATGCCGAAATATGCGGTGGCCTTCCTCATCTTCACGATGGCGAATGTGGGCCTCCCGGGTACTTCGGGCTTCATCGGTGAATTCCTGACACTGTTCGGTGTGTTCCGGGTCAATACCTGGGTGGCGCTGTTCGCAACGACGGGTGTCATTCTCTCGGCGGCCTATGCGCTCTGGCTCTACCGTCAGGTGATCTTCGGCGCACTCAACAAGGAAAGCCTCAAGGCGCTCCTCGATCTGAGCCCGCGTGAGAAGATCATTCTCTATCCGCTCGTGGTACTCACCATCTTCTTCGGCGTGTATCCGGCACCGGTCTTCAATGCGACTGCAAGTGCTGTGACCGCTCTGGTTCAACATTACGACGCTGCAGTTGGCGGAGCCGCCAATGCAATGCTGGCACAGTAAGAAAATAAAGGCGTAAGGTCATGCAGACTGATCTGATAGCTCATCTGACCCTTGCAGCACCGGAGGTTCTCCTGGCTGTAGGCGCCTTGGCACTGCTTATGATTGGCGTGTTCTCTGGCGAGCGTGCAACCACGCTCGTCAACGGACTGTCCGTCGCAGTGCTGATTGCAGCGCTGGCACTGGTTGTTCTATTCCCGGCGAACGGTTCCGCTTTCGGCGGCGCCATCGTCAATGACGGCTTCGGCCGCTTCATGAAGGTGCTGACGCTGATCGGCTCCATCGTCACGCTCGTCATGTCGGTCGGTTTCGCCAAGGCGGAAAAGTTCGACAAGTTCGAGTTCCCGGTCCTGATCGTCATCTCGACGCTGGGCATGCTGCTTATGGTGTCGGCATCCAACATGCTGTCGCTTTATCTCGGTCTCGAACTGCAGTCGCTGGCGCTTTACGTGCTGGCAGCGTTCAACCGCGACAGCGTTCGTTCGACGGAAGCCGGTCTGAAGTATTTCGTTCTCGGCTCGCTGTCCTCGGGTATGCTGCTTTACGGTATCTCGCTCGTTTACGGCTATACCGGCCATATCGGCTTCACCGAAATCGCGCAGGCTGTTTCGGGTGGCCAGCGTGAGCTTGGTCTGGTGTTCGGTCTGGTCTTCATTCTGGCCGGTCTGGCATTCAAGATTTCCGCGGTTCCGTTCCATATGTGGACGCCGGACGTCTATGAAGGGGCGCCGACTCCGGTAACGGCTTTCTTTGCCGCTGCTCCGAAGATGGCCGCCATGGCGCTCATCATCCGCGTCGTCTCGGAAGCCTTTGCTCCGGTCACCCATGACTGGCAACAGGTTGTGATCTTCATCGCAATCGCTTCGATGGTTCTGGGCGCCTTCGCCGCTATCGGCCAGCGCAACATCAAGCGTCTGATGGCTTATTCCTCCATCAGCCACATGGGCTATGCCCTTGTCGGTCTCGCTGCCGGTACGGCTGTGGGCGTGAAGGGCGTGGCGATCTACATGGCGATCTATCTTGCCATGACGCTCGGCACCTTTGCCTTCATCCTCGCCATGCGCACCAAGGACGGCAATGTGGAGAACATCGGCGATCTGGCCGGTCTGTCGCGCACCAATCCGGTGCTGGCAACGATCATGACGATCTTTCTGTTCTCGCTCGCCGGTATCCCGCCGCTCGCTGGCTTCTTCGGCAAGTGGTACACCTTCCTCGCTGCCGTGCAGGCCGGTCTTTATCCGCTGGCGATCATCGGTATCGTGGCGTCGGTCGTGGGTGCGTTCTACTATCTGCGCATGATCAAGATCATGTGGTTCGATGAGCCGGTCGGCGGTTTCGTGCCGGTCGCGGGCGAGCTGCGTCTCGTTCTCGGCGTCACGGGTGCCTTCGTGCTCTTCTACGTCTTCCTTGCTGGCCCGATCGGTGGATTTGCCGAAGCCGCAGCAAAGACGTTCTTCTAAGTAAACGGCAGCAGGTGGTCGAATGCATTTTGCGCTTTCGCCTGTCGCCGAAAATGCTGGCTACCGTCTCGAGGTTTTCGAGACGGTAGGCTCTACCAATGCAGTGGCTCTGGAACGAGCAGCTAGCGGTGATCCGGGCAAGCTTTGGCTTGTTTCGAAGAGACAGGAAAGCGGACGTGGAAGACGCGGTCGTGCCTGGTCTACACCGGAAGGCAATCTGGCCTCCACACTTCTTCTGATTGAATCCTATGAGTTGAAAACGGCGGCGACGCTCGGTTTCGTTGCAGGCCTGTCGCTCGCTGATGCGCTGGAAGCGGCTTTTGCAGCTTCCGGACCAGCCGTACCGCCGAAGATCGGCCTGAAATGGCCGAATGATGTGCTGCTGGATGGCGCAAAGCTATCGGGCATTCTGCTGGAATCGTCCATTCTCGCGAAGGATCGCTTCGCGGTCGCCATCGGCATAGGCACTAACGTCGTGGCGTTCCCCGACGATCTGCCCTATGCCGCGACCTCACTGAACGCGCTTGGCAGCAAGTGCGATGCCGAGACATTGTTTGCCGCTCTTTCCGATGCATGGTCGGTCAATTATCGTGTATGGGACGAGGGGCGTGGTCTTGATGCCATTCGCAAACGCTGGCTGGAGCGGGCACATGGTTTGGGCGGAAATGTCACCATGCAGGTTGAAGGCAACATCATCGAAGGCCGCTTCGAGACCATAGATGAAGCATGCCGTTTCGTGATCCGAGACAATGATGGCGGGCGCGTTACGGTTACAGCAGGCGATGTTTATTTCGGAACTGCTGCAACACTGCGGAAATAACAGCTTTCTTTTATCTTGCCGGGGTTGCAACTAGAGCCATTTAGGTCCAGTGGATGCGGCGAAAGCATGTCTCCCTGAAGTGGGATCAAGTTTTAGCGCATCGGCCCGAAAATCGGAATCGATTTTTGGAAAGCACGATGCCTAGATGCAAAGACTTGCAGCGTTCTTTGTGCCTCCAGAAAGACGCACAAAGAACGCTGCAAGCGCAAACTGATCCAGATACACTTTGCAAGCAGGTATAATTACAAAGGAAATTTCATGGCCCGATCCAATACTCCGGAACTCGTCTTCCTGCCGCTCGGCGGCGTGGGCGAAATCGGCATGAATCTCGCTATGTACGGCTTTGGACCTGCGGATAATCGCGAATGGCTGGTCGTCGATATGGGCGTGAGCTTCGCCGGGCCGGAACAGCCGGGCGCCGACCTCATTTTGCCGGATATCCGTTATCTCGAAGCGGAAAAGAACAATGTGCGCGGGATCATCATTACCCACGCGCATGAAGACCACTTCGGTGCGCTGCTCGATCTGTGGCCGCGCCTGAAGGTGCCGGTCTATGCGACGCCGTTCACCGCCGGTCTGCTTGAAGCCAAGCGTCAGGCGGAGTTCAGTGCCCCGGAAATTCCGATCACCATCTACAAGGCTGGCGAAAAATTCGAGGTCGGTCCGTTCAAGGTTGAAGCGGTTGCCGTCACGCACTCCATCCCGGAACCTGTATCGCTTGCGATTACCACGCCGCTTGGCACGGTTGTGCATACGGGCGACTGGAAGATGGATCCGGAACCGTCGCTCGGTCCGGTCATCGATGAAGCGCGCTTCCGCGCCATTGGCGACGCCGGTGTTCTGGCGCTGATCTGCGATTCCACCAATGCCATGCGCGAGGGTGAATCTCCTTCGGAGCGTCAGGTCGGCGAAAGCCTGCGCGAGCTGATCGAAAATGCGCGTGGCCGTGTTGCGATCACCACCTTTTCTTCCAATGTGGGCCGCATTCGCTCCATTACCGAAGCGGCGCGCGATGCGGGCCGTCAGGTTCTGGTGGTTGGTCGCTCGATGAAGCGCGCCATTTCGGTCGCAACCGAGCTTGGCTATATGGAAGGCCTACCGGAATATCTGAGCGAAGAGGATTACGGATATATTCCGCGTGAAAACGTGGTGATGATCCTGACCGGCAGCCAGGGCGAGCCGCGCGCAGCGCTTGCCAAGCTGGCCCGCGATGAAATGCGCAGTCTGGCGTTGTCGCCCGGCGATACGGTCATTTACTCGTCGCGCGCCATTCCGGGCAATGAAAAGGCCATTCTCGATATCAAGAACCGCTTGATCGACCGTGGCGTCAAGATCATTGGTGATGACGATGCTCTGGTGCATGTCTCCGGCCATCCGCGTCGCAGCGAATTGAAGCGCATGTATTCCTGGGTTCGCCCGCAGATACTCGTTCCGGTGCATGGCGAAGCTGCGCATCTGGTGGCGCAGGGCTCACTTGGCGCGATGGAAGGGATCGGTCAGGTTGCCCAAATCCGCAATGGCGATGTGCTGCGTCTGGCTCCCGGCAAGGCCGAAATCGTCGATGAAGCGCCGATTGGTCGTATCTACAAGGACGGCAAACTGATCGGTGACGAAGAAGAGATCGGCATGGTCGAGCGTCGCAAGCTCGCTTATGTCGGCCACGTCGCTGTTTCGATCCTGCTGGACCGCGAGCACAAGCTGCTCGATGAGCCTGATCTGGTAACGTTTGGCCTGCCGGAAGAAGACGGTCAGGGCGAATTGATGGAAGACATTCTCCTCGACGCAGCAGTCGAGGCTGTCGAGAGCATTCCGCGTGTCCGCCGCAAGGACGTCGAGCTGGTGCGTGAATCCGCACGTCGCGCCGTGCGTGCTGCGGCAAATCAGACGTGGGGCAAAAAGCCGGTGGTGACCGTATTCGTGAATAGGATACGCTGACATCACTCGACAGGAATAACAGCAAGGGAGGTGCTGATGCTCGAACGTTTGAACCATGTCGCGATTGCCGTTCCGGATATCGAGGCTGCGTCCGCGCTTTATCGTGGCAAACTGGCTGCAAATGTTGGCGCGCCGCAGGCCTTGCCGGAACACGGTGTGACCGTGGTTTTCATCGACGTCGGCAATACGAAAATTGAGCTGCTGGAGCCGTTGGGCGAGGGATCGCCCATCGCGGCCTTCCTTGAAAAGAACCCTTCGGGCGGCGTGCACCATCTTTGCTATGAGGTGGAAGACATCATCGCTGCGCGGGACAGGCTCAAGGCTGAAGGCGCGCGTATCCTTGGTGATGGAGAGCCGAAGACCGGTGCGCATGGCAAGCCCGTCCTTTTTTTGCACCCAAAGGACTTTAACGGCACGCTGATCGAGCTGGAGGAAGTGTAATCATGTCTATCATGTCCGGCATTGCGATCTATTTCATTATCTGGTGGACGGCGCTTTTCGCGCTGCTGCCTGTCGGTCTGCGGACGCAGGCTGAGGAAAACAATGTCACGCTAGGCACTGTGGCCAGCGCCCCGGCAACGCCGCGCATCGGTCGCGCATTTCTGCGCACCACGGTCGTCGCCACGCTCATCTTCGCCGTCTATTATTATGTAACGCAGGTCAGCGGTTTCGGTCTGGATGACATTCCGCATTTCTTCCCCGATCTGACATAATCGCATTCGCGAAATCGGATGAGAATTTGAGGGCTGCCTATAAAATGGGCAGCCTTTCTTTTATGATGAAAGAGGGATGCGTGGAGACGCGGCCTGAATCAAAAACTTATGATCTTATCGTAACCCACTGAATTATATGAAGCTAATGGAGTTTCGCTCCTCGGGTCGCATCCCGTTGCGCCGCTGTGGCTGAGCCAAGAATAAAACTACTTTGACTTTGACAATAGATTGCAAATAGTCGCCTGCAAAAGCAGCTCGATAAATCCCACAAATTCAATAGGTTATTGCCTGGCTTTTTTTGAAAGTGGCGGTGAGGGCTGAGGTCCATGCAAATGCAAAAAAAAAGCAAGGCTTTCGCCTTGCTAATAAAATACGCGTTCGATCCGTTTCCATGTTACTGGCGGCTGCGTAGCTCGCGCCTGGATCCATCCTCCCAAGACTTTGACCGCGTGAAAACAACGGTTTTATTCCGTTGTTGCTCTTATGATGAAAAAAATAGCGAACTGCACAGCTTTTGTCACCAAAAATCTTCTTCAACGTCATAATTCTTTCGTGAAATTTTCCAAATGCTGATGATATATCTGTAATATATTGAAATTGAATGTGAATTCGGAGGCGGTGTTTTGCACCCTTGGGCCATTTACCTGCCTCTTATGCCTGTGGATGGTGAAAACCGCTCCGCGCAAAGCTTTTTCAAGCGGGTTTTCAACACAAGCATAACCCGATAAGAAACCTGCAAATATGCTTAATTTTTGCCTGATTCTTGAAGCAAGCAGGCATTCTCTCTGGATCGGTGGTTACGATGCGTTTGTCGCGGTATTTTTTGCCCATTCTGAAGGAAAATCCTAAAGAGGCGGAAATCGTCTCTCATAGGCTGATGCTGCGTTCGGGTATGATCCGTCAGCAGTCTGCCGGCATCTATTCGTGGCTCCCGATAGGCCTGAAGGTGCTGAACAAGGTCTGCGATATCATCCGTGAGGAGCAGAACCGCGCTGGTGCCAACGAAATCCTGATGCCGACGATCCAGTCCGCCGATCTTTGGCGTGAAAGCGGGCGTTACGACGCCTATGGCAAGGAAATGCTGCGCATTCAGGACCGTCAGGAGCGCGAAATGCTCTTCGGCCCGACCAATGAAGAAATGGTCACGGATATTTTCCGTTCCTATGTGCGCTCCTACAAGGATCTGCCGCTCAATCTTTATCACATTCAGTGGAAGTTCCGCGACGAAGTCCGTCCGCGTTTCGGCGTGATGCGCTCGCGCGAATTCCTGATGAAGGACGCCTATTCGTTCGACCTCGACTATGAGGGCGCGAAGATGGCTTATTACCGCATGTTCGTCTCCTACCTGCGCACATTTGCGCGCGTCGGTCTGCAGGCGATCCCGATGCGTGCCGATACCGGCCCGATTGGTGGTGATCTGTCTCACGAATTCATCATTCTGGCTGAAACCGGCGAAAGCCAGGTCTATTGCGACAAGGCTTATCTCGATCTGGCCGTGCCGGGCGCGGATACGGATTTCCGCAACGATGCCCAGCTCATCGATATCGTCAATCGCTGGACGACGCCTTATGCGGCAACCGACGAAATGCATGACGAGGCCGACTGGGCCAAGGTCAAGGCTGACGATCAGGTTTCTGCACGCGGCATCGAAGTTGGTCACATCTTCCATTTCGGCACGAAATATTCCGAGCCGATGGGCGCCAAAGTGCAGGGCCCGGACGGCAAGGAACATCTGGTGTCGATGGGCTCCTACGGCATCGGTCCGTCGCGCCTCGTGGCTGCCGCTATCGAAGCATTCCACGACGATGCGGGCATCATCTGGCCGAAGGCCATTGCACCGTTCGGCGCAGGCATCGTGAACATGAAGCCGGGCGACGAAGGTTGCGACGCCGTGAGCGAAAAGCTCTACGAAGCTCTGACCAATGCCGGTGTCGATCCGCTTCTGGACGATACGGATGACCGTCCGGGCGCCAAGTTCGCCACCATGGACCTGATCGGCCTGCCGACGCAGGTGATCGTCGGTCCGCGCGGCGTTGCTGCTGGCGAGGTCGAAGTCAAGGATCGCAAGACCGGCGAACGCCAGAACCTGACGGTGGAAGCCGCCATCAACATGCTGACGGCTGAAGCATGAGCGGCGCGGCGGCAGCAAAGTCCGAAGGGCAGGTCAAGGCAGCGGTAAAGCCGCCGAAGTCTGGCCCATTCTCGGCCTTCGAACGGATGATCGCGTGGCGATATCTGCGTGCGCGCCGCCGTGAGACATTCATTTCGGTTATTGCCGGGTTTTCTTTCACCGGCATCATGCTTGGCGTGGCGACACTCATTATCGTTATGGCGGTGATGAACGGTTTTCGTGCCGAGCTTCTGTCGCGTATTCTTGGCATTAACGGCCATCTGATCATGCAGCCGATTGATCGCCCGCTGGATGATTATGCTGATCTGATCAAGCGTATCGACGGCATTTCCGGCATCAAATTCGCCATTCCCGTTGTGGAAGGGCAGGCTCTGGTGCAGGGCACTATCGGCGCGGGCAATGGCGCATTGGTCCGTGGCCTTCGCGAAGAAGACCTTGAAAAGCTGAAGCTGGTGTCTGGCAATATTCGCCAGGGCACGCTGCAAGGCTTCGACCAAAGTGGCGGTGTCGCCATCGGCACGCGCATGGCCGAAAATCTTGGTCTGTCGATCGGGGATACGCTCCGCGTGATTTCGCCCGATGGCGACGTAACGCCGTTTGGCGTCAATCCACGTGTGAAAGCCTATCCGATTGTCGCGATCTTTGAGATTGGCATGTCGGAATATGACAATTCCATCGTGATGATGCCGCTTTCCGAGGCGCAGCTTTTCTTCAATCAGGAAGGCAAGGTGCAGTCTCTGGAAATCTTTGTCGATAATCCCGACAAGGTGGATGCGATGCGCGCACCCGTGGAAGAGGCGGCAGGTCGTCAGTTGACACTTGTTGACTGGCGTCAGCGCAATCAGACCTTCTTCTCGGCGCTGGAAGTCGAGCGCAATGTCATGTTCATGATCCTGACGCTGATCGTGCTTGTGGCTGCGCTTAATATCATCTCCGGTCTCATCATGCTGGTGAAGGACAAGGGGCACGACATCGCCATTCTGCGTACCATGGGTGCCACACGCGGCGCAGTGATGCGCATATTCCTGATGACGGGTGCCGCTATCGGCGTGACTGGCACGGTCGCCGGTGTGGTCCTCGGCGTCGTCGTATGCCTGAATGTCGAGCGGCTGCGTGAGTTCTTTTCGTGGCTTTCGGGCACGACGCTGTTCAATCCGGAACTCTATTTCCTGAGCCAGTTGCCAGCCAAGATGGACCCGGGCGAGACGATTTCCGTCATCGTCATGGCTCTGGTGCTTTCCTTTATCGCCACCATTTTCCCGGCCTGGCGCGCTGCCAAGCTCGATCCGGTCGAAGCATTGAGGTACGAATAATGGCGGCTGAAATTATTCTGCGGCTGGAGAAGGTCAGTCGCGCCTATAAGGAAGTCGACCGCGAGCTGGTCATCCTGAAGGATGCCGATTTCACGCTGCGTCGCGGCGAGATGGTGGCACTTGTTGCGCCATCCGGTGCAGGCAAGTCCACGCTGTTGCATACAGCGGGCCTTCTGGAGCGGCCTGACCATGGCGACGTCTTTCTCGACGGGCGTTCTTGCAGCGCGCTCTCCGACGACGACCGCACGGCGGTGCGCCGCAACGATATCGGTTTCGTCTATCAGTTCCACCATCTGCTGCCAGAATTTTCCGCGCTGGAAAATGTGATGATGCCGCAGATGATCCGTGGCCTGACCAAGAAGTCCTCGGCAGAACGTGCGCAGCAATTGCTCGAATATATGAAGATCGGCAAGCGTGCGTCGCACCGTCCTGCCGAGCTTTCCGGTGGTGAACAGCAGCGTGTCGCCATTGCACGCGCCGTTGCCAATGCACCGCTTGTGCTTCTGGCCGACGAGCCGACGGGCAATCTTGACCCGACAACCTCGTCCTATGTGTTTGGCGCGCTGGAAGCCCTTGTGCGTCAGTCCGGTCTGGCGGCGCTGATCGCCACACATAATCACGAGTTGGCCCGCCGCATGGACCGCCGTGTGACCTTGCAAGACGGCAAGGTCGTCGATCTGTAAAAGGCGCCGACCAAGGCGCCGTTATCTTCTCCATTGCTAAGTTATTGAAACTGCAGGCGCGTGATACCGCCTGCGGTTGCGCGTTTAGTATTCGTAAACCCTAAAGTAACTGGCGACTCGAACAGGGTGTTGACTTTGGAACAAAAATAGAACAAAAAATAAACATACGTGAACACAGAGGAGTTTTCCACATGACCGATCTCGTCCACGACGTTTTGTCATTCGTCTCCGTCAGCCTGTTTATTGCAACCTTCGCCATCTGGGTCAGCGCGATCTGAAGTGACTGAAAGCATATCTCCCAAAGCGGAAAACCGGTTGTGGGCACAGATATGCGCAACAAAGCTTAGAGCGCGTTCGCTGAATTTCGCCGTAGAAACGGGTCGAATGGAATGCGCTTTTGAGGGTTCTCTTGTGTACCCCTTCGATACCGGCGGCCGTCTCTCTGGACATCGCCGGGACATTCCCTGAAACTGAAAGCTCAAGGCGACAGAGTCGCTGGCGACCAGTCGCATTTCAGTAGGCGGTCCCATGAAACGGGTGTATGTCCACCCGCACGGTTCAGTTTGATCGGGGTAAATAGAATGAGTGATGCAGCAGCAGACAATGCAGCCGGTGGAAGCGTTTCCACGCCGCGTTTTGTGCATCTGCGCGTTCACTCAGCCTATTCCTTGCTTGAGGGCGCGTTGCCGCTTGGCAAGGTTATCAAACAGGCGATTGCCGACCAGGCGCCGGCCATCGCGGTAACTGACACCAACAATCTGTTTGGTGCACTGGAATTTGCGCAGAAGGCATCGAAGGATGGTGTGCAGCCGATCATCGGCTGTCAGGTCGATGTTGCCTTCGGCGATCACAACGACAACGGGCGCAGCGTCAATCGCAGGCTCGCGCTTGATCTGGCTCCTCTCGTCCTGCTCGCATCGACGGAAGAGGGCTATGCAAATATCGTGCGGCTTGTCAGCCGCTCGTTTCTGGACACGCCTGCGGGCGATCCGGTCCACATTGATGCAAGCTGGCTGCCAGCACTTGCCAAGGACGTCATTGTTCTGACGGGTGGGCCGCTTGGGCCGATCGGTCGCTCCTTTGCGGCAGACCGGCCAGACAGGGCGCAATCGCGTCTGGCGTTCCTGCAAGAGACATTTGGCAATCGGCTTTATGTCGAGTTGCAGCGTTATGCTGGCTATGATCGCGCTCTGGAAGCAAAGACCGTTGCACTGGCCTATGAGATGGAATTGCCTCTGGTTGCCACCAATGAGGCATTCTTCCTCAAGGCGGAGGATTACGAAGCCCACGATGCGCTTCTGGCCATCGCGGAAGGGCAGATCCTCTCCAATGACGACCGCCGCCGCCTGACGCCGGATCATTATCTGAAAAGCCGTGCCGAGATGGCGGCGCTGTTTGGCGACTTGCCCGAGGCGTTGGACAATACGGTCGAGATTGCCGAGCGTTGCAGCTGGTACACGCAAACCCGCGCTCCGATCCTGCCGCGCTTCACCGGTGAGTCCGACGATCCGGAAGCCGCTGTAGCCGAGGAAGCGGGTGAACTGGCGCGACAGGCCCGCGAGGGCTTGCAAATGCGCATTGAGAGCGTAGGTCTCGCGGAGGGCTATACGGCGGAACAATATGCCGAGCGTCTCGAATATGAGATCGGCATCATCACCCGCATGAAGTTCCCCGGCTACTTCCTGATCGTTGCCGACTTCATCAAATGGGCCAAGGCCCATGGCATTCCGGTCGGGCCGGGCCGTGGTTCGGGTGCAGGTTCGCTCGTCGCTTATGCGCTGACAATCACCGACGTCGATCCGTTGCGCTTCTCGCTGCTGTTCGAGCGCTTCCTCAATCCTGACCGCGTTTCGATGCCCGACTTCGATATCGACTTCTGTCAGGATCGTCGTGAAGAGGTGATCCGCTATGTGCAGGAGAAATACGGGCGCGATCAGGTAGCCCAGATCATCACCTTCGGTACGCTTCAGGCGCGCGCTGTGCTGCGTGACGTCGGTCGCGTGCTCGAAATGCCCTACGGCCAGGTGGACCGGCTCTGCAAGCTCGTGCCACAGAACCCGGCCAATCCGGTGTCTCTGGCGCAGGCCATCGAAACCGAACCGAAGATCACGGAAGAGCGTGAGAAAGAGCCAGTCGTCGGGCGGCTTCTCGATATGGCGCTCAAGCTTGAAGGCCTCTATCGCCACGCTTCGACCCACGCCGCCGGTATCGTGATTGGCGACCGTCCGCTGTCGGAACTGGTTCCGATGTATCGCGATCCGCGTTCCGACATGCCGGTTACTCAGTTCAATATGAAGTGGGTGGAACAGGCCGGGCTGGTCAAGTTCGACTTTCTCGGACTGAAAACGCTGACGGTTCTCGAAACGGCGGTCAAACTCGTCGCGCGCAAAGGGATCGAGATCGATCTGACCCGGTTGCCGTTTGACGATGCGCTGACTTATGAAATGCTGTCGCGCGGCGAAACTGTCGGCGTGTTCCAGGTTGAAAGTGCGGGCATGCGTAAGGCGCTGCTCGGCATGCGGCCCGACCGGATCGAAGACATTATTGCGCTCGTCGCGCTCTATCGTCCGGGTCCGATGGAGAACATCCCGACCTATAATGCGCGCAAGAACGGTGAAGAGGAAATCGCTTCCATTCACCCGAAGATCGATCACCTGATCAAGGAAACGCAAGGCGTTATCGTTTATCAGGAACAGGTGATGCAGATCGCGCAGGTGCTGTCGGGCTATTCGCTCGGTGAAGCTGACCTTCTGCGCCGCGCCATGGGTAAGAAGATTCGCGAGGAAATGGACAAGCAGCGCGTCCGTTTCGTCACCGGCGCTATCGATGGCGGTGTCGACAAGGCGCAGGCGAATATGATCTTCGATCTGCTCGCCAAGTTTGCCGACTACGGCTTCAACAAGTCGCACGCGGCGGCCTACGCCATCGTCTCCTACCAGACTGCCTATATGAAGGCGCATTACCCGGTCGAGTTTCTCGCTGCGTCAATGACTTACGATATGTCGAACACCGACAAGCTCAACGATTTCCGCCGTGAAGCGAATCGTCTGGGGATTGAGGTTGTTCCGCCGTCGGTCGTGACCTCGTTCCGCCCGTTTGAAGTCGGCGAAAAGCAGATTTTCTATTCGCTGGCCGCCATCAAGGGCGTCGGTGAAGCTGCTGTCGATCATATTGTGGATGTGCGCGCCGAGAAGCCGTTTGAAAGCCTTGAGGATTTCTGCGAGCGGGTCGATCCGAGGATCGTCAATCGCCGTGTGCTGGAAAGCCTGATCAATGCGGGCGCAATGGATTGCTTCAAGCGTGAACGCCCGGCAATGAGCGCGGGCATGGACCGCATCATGGGCTTTGCCCAGCGCACGCAGGAAAATGCCGCCAGCGGTCAGTCCGATATTTTCGGCTTGTCCGGCGCGCCGAAGGAGCAGCTCATCCTGCCGCAGGCAGCGCCGTGGCTGCCGTCGGAAATGCTGCATCGCGAGTTTCAGGCGGTCGGCTTCTATCTGTCGGCGCATCCGCTGGATGAATATCGCACCGTTCTCGACCGCATGCGCGTGCAAAGCTGGGCCGATTTTTCGGCTGCCGTGAAGCGCGGGGCCAATGCCGGGCGTCTGGCGGGCACGGTGACGGCGCGTCAGGAGCGGAAGACCCGCACCGGCAACAAGATGGGCATTGTGCAATTGTCGGATGCCAGCGGCCAGTTTGAAGCTGTGCTGTTCTCTGAAGGACTTGCGCAATATCGCGATCTTCTGGAAAGCGGCAAATCGGTGGTGATCACCGTGCAAGCTGAAGATCGCCCGGAAGGCATTGGTTTGCGCATCCAGACTGTGCAGTCGCTGGAAGACGAGGCCTGTCGTATGCAGAGGGCCATGCGGCTTTATCTGCGCTCTGCAGAAGCCGTCCGCCATATCGCGCCGCATTTCAACACGCGCGGCGATGGACAGGTGAGCCTCATCGTCATCAAGGATAATGGTCAGCGCGAAGTCGAAATCGAATTGCCGCATCGCTATCGCGTCAGTCCGCAGATTGCGAGCGCGATGAAGGCCATTCAGGGCGTCGTCGACGTGGAACTGGTTTAGGCTCGAAACCCAATCAAACTGTTGATCATGTTTCCTTTCACTGATTCACTGCCTGCGATAACGGGAGTTTTTGGCCATGGCAGGTGAATTCTGGCTTGATGATCATCAGTGGGCAGTGATTTCGCCGCTGCTTCCGACGAACCAACCCGGCGCTCATCGCACCGACG